>CAWIBC010000001.1:0-108850 GCA_963834255.1 uncultured Verrucomicrobiae bacterium
GTTCCTGGAAACCACTCATGGCGCCGTGATGTTCTCCGCCCCGTCCTGCGCTGGGCGTGGCGCGTAGTGCTGCTTCGCTTTTTCCAGGACGTCGTCGTGCGGGGTTGGCTCGTATTCGTAGTCGTCCGGCTCGCGATAATCTTTCCGCATCGGAAAATCGGTGAACTCGTCCCACATCAGGAGGCGTCGCAGATCGGGATGGCCTTCGAAATTGACGCCGTAAAGATCGTAGACCTCGCGTTCCTGAAATTCGGCGCTGCGCCAGATCGGCGTGAGGGAGGGAAGCGGCGTGCCTTCGGCGCGATCGGCAGTGCGCAGCCTAACGACGAGCGGGCCGTGCTTGTGCGCCATGGAGTAGAGGTGATAAACCGCCTCGAGATAGCCGGAAAAAAATTCTTCCTGCATCTCGTCGACTTCCTTCTCCTCGCCCTCGACGAGTTTCTTCACCTTCACTTTTTTCTTCACCGTCCGGTCAAGCCAATCGACGCCGGTGACGTTGGAGCAGAAGTCGAGACGGAGCGTGGGATCGTCGCGCAGGAAGCGCGCGACGGCGGCGGCGTGGGCGTGATCGAGCACGAGCGAAGGCTGGTTCGCCGGTCCGGGATTGGCCGCGATCTCGAGTTGCGCGCCCGGCACCGCCTGCTCGACGCGGGCTTTGATTTCCTCGAGCGACTCCATCGTCAGGCGCGCTCGATCGCGGGCGGGTGGAAAAGGTCGGGATTGGCCGGCGGCTCGAGGTCGTGTGCGCCGAAAGCAGGAACGGGATACTCGCTCGGTGTATTCGCTTTGAGGAACTCGGCTTTGCCCTGGCCGGTCAATTTCTGCCCGTCGATTTTGCGCTGCAATTCCATGAAGGCATGCAGCAACGCCTCCGGCCGCGGCGGACAGCCCGGGATGTAAACGTCGACCGGGATGTAGCGATCGATCCCTTTCAGCACGTTGTAACCTTGTTTAAATGGCCCGCCGGAAATAGCGCACGCGCCCATCGAGATAACGTATTTCGGGTCGGGCATCTGGTTGTAGAGCCGGACGATTTGCGGCGCCATTTTCTTCGTCACCGTCCCGGCCACGATCATGAGATCGGCCTGGCGCGGCGAGGGGCGGAAGACTTCGCCGCCGAAGCGGGCGAGGTCGTAGCGCGAGGCGGCGGTCGCGATCATCTCGATCGCGCAACAGGCGAGGCCGAACTGGAGCGGCCAGATCGAATTCTTCCGGCCCCAGTTATAGAGCTCCTGCATCGAGGTGACCCAGATGCCCTGCTTCTGCAGCTCGCTGCGAAGCCCGTCGTCGATTTGCGTGCTCATCTTATGGGAAAAGGAAATTATCTGGAAGCCAGCAAACCAGGAATCGGTCAAATGCACTTTCTGGCTTCCTGGATTCCAGATTCGTTCATCACCTTGCCCAAGTTAAACATCCTTTGCCCCAGGCCCAAACCAGCCCTTCCAGCAGGAGAAGAAGGAAAACCAAAATGGCGATGAAGGCCCCGAAGGGCAAACCGGTAAATGCGACCGCGAACGGGACAAGGAAGATCGATTCGACGTCGAAGATGAGGAAAATGATGGCGTAAAGATAATACTGCGAGTTGAACTGGACCTGCGCCTCGCCTAACGACTCGACCCCGCATTCATAGGTCGCGTTCTTGGCCAGGCCCGGCTTCGGCGGCTGGAAAAATTTCCTCCACATCCAGGCCAGGACGAGCGGCATGACCGGGAAGACGAGCGCGACCCCGCAGAAAATGACGAGGAAAAAATAGGGTGACGGGTTCATGCCTGCCCCAAAAAATATCTGAGGAACGCAGGAAAGCAGGAAATTGGATAGGGTTTCGGGGAGGAGCTGTTGGGCCTTTTCAAAATCCTTTCCTGCGTTCCTGTTTTCCTCAGAGATCTCCTCATCAGACCAGCCCCTGGTCGAGCATCGCGTTCGCGACCTTGAGGAAGCCGGCGATGTTGGCGCCGTTGACGTAGTTGTCCGGTGTCCCGAAGCGTTCCGCGGTGGCGCGGCAGGTTTTGTGGATCGCCTTCATGATCCCTTGCAGTCGAGCATCGACTTCTTCGCGCGTCCACGAAAGACGCATGCTGTTTTGCGCCATTTCCAAACCGGAAGTGGCGACGCCGCCGGCGTTGGCGGCTTTGCCGGGTCCGAAAAGAATTCCGGCGTCGAGGAATCGCCGGATCCCGCCGATCATGGTCGGCATGTTGGCGCCTTCGGAGACGACGTAGACGCCGTTGCGGAGCAGGTTGGCCGCGTCCTTTTCGCTGATCTCGTTTTGCGTGGCGCTCGGAAAAGCGCACTGCGCCGGATGATTCCAAAGCGGGTTGTGATCGAGGCTGCCGTCGTCGGCGGTATAGACCGCGCTTTTGAATTTATCCGCGTACTCGGAGATGCGACCGCGACGGACATTTTTCAGCTCCATGAGGAAAGCGAGTTTCTCCCGATCGATCCCGGCCTCGTCGTAAATGTAGCCGTTGGAATCGGACAAAGTGACCGGCTTGGCGCCGAGCTCGATTAACTTCTCAACCGTATATTGCGCGACGTTGCCGCTCCCGGAAACGAGACAGACTTTGCCGGCCAGATCTTCGTTGCGCGTATTCAACATCTCGGCCGCGAAATAGACCGCGCCATAGCCCGTCGCCTCGGGTCGAATCAGGGAGCCGCCCCAGCCGATACCTTTGCCGGTGAGCACGCCGGTAAATTCGTTGCGCAGCTTCTTATACATTCCAAACATGTATCCGATCTCGCGCGAGCCGACCCCGATGTCGCCCGCCGGCACATCGCGGTAAGGCCCGATGTGGCGCGATAACTCGGCCATGAAGGATTGGCAAAACTTCATCACTTCGTTGTCACTTTTTCCTTTCGGATCGAAATCGGAGCCGCCCTTGCCGCCGCCCATCGGCAGAGTCGTTAGGCTGTTTTTGAAGACCTGCTCGAAAGCGAGGAACTTGAGAATGCCGAGGTTGACCGTGGGGTGGAAGCGAAGCCCCCCTTTGTAGGGCCCGATCGCGCTGTTCATCTCGACCCGGAAACCGCGATTGATGTGGATGACGTTTTTGTCGTCCTGCCAGGGCACCCGGAACATGATGACCCGCTCCGGTTCGATGATGCGCTCGAGAATTTTCGCCGCGCGGTACTCCGGGTGGCGGTCGAGGACGAGGACGAGGGATTCCACCACTTCCTCCACGGCCTGGTGAAACTCGACTTCGCCGGGGTTCTTCGCCTTGACCCGCAACATCAGCTCCAAAACGTCATCTTTCATAGGATTTCTCCGTTTGCCTAACCAAGGGGCGCCGCCAATTGCGCCCTGAGCAATAGCGACTTCGCGCGGGGAACGAAACAAAATTTCTCTGCCCGCACGGATGCAAGAAGAGGACGCCGGCGATTGATGTCTTGCGTCAGAAAGCAGTCCTCGCTTTCCTTCAACGCAACGTGCGCGGTTTTCTCGATCAGATCTTCGTCCACACGAAGCATCAAATCCTCTCGCTCTTCGCGGGTGCGCCCGGTTGGGTCGCGCAGACCGTTTCCAGCCTGCTTAATATCGCCGCGCTCCTGGCGGTGTTTCTGACGCTTTTCGCGCTCATGTCTTTGCTCGAGCGAAAAATCCTGGCCCGCATCCAAAACCGGCTCGGACCCAATCGCGTCGGGCCCTTCGGCTTGCTGCAACCGGCGGCGGATGGAATCAAGATGCTGATCAAGGAAGACATCGTGCCGCTGCGGGCGGACAAGGTGGTGCACTTTCTCGCGCCGATCCTGATCGCGGCCACTGCCATTCTCGCCCTCGGTGTGATCCCTTACGGGCGGAACATGACGCCCTTCTCGATCGATGGCGGGATCCTTTTTTTCTTCGCCGTCGGCTCGACCACGGAGGTGGCGGTGTTCATGGCGGGCTGGGGGAGCAACAACAAGTTCTCCATCCTCGGGGCGATGCGCGCGATCGCGCAGATGGTGAGCTACGAGCTGCCGCTCATCATTACCGTGCTCCCGGTGGTGATGGTGGTCGGGTCGCTTCGGCCGGATGCAATCGTGGCGGCGCAGGGCGGCTACTCGTTAGGCGTGCTGCCGCACTGGTTTGTTTTCACGCCCTGGGGCGCCGTCGCGTTCCTTCTCTTCTTCATTTCCGGGCTGGTGGAATCGAACCGCACGCCTTTCGACGTCCCGGAAGGGGAGTCGGAGATCGTGGCCGGGCACATGACGGAATATTCCGGCTTTAAGTACGCCACTTTTTTCCTCGCGGAATATTTCGGGATGTTCGCGATCAGCGGGCTGGCGGTGACGCTCTTTCTCGGCGGCTGGCATGCGCCTTTCGGCTTCCTTGAGTTTGTCCCGTCGTATCTCTGGTTCTTCCTTAAGCTGGGCGTGCTTCTTTTCGTCTTTATCTGGATCCGCGGCACGCTCCCGCGCACCCGGGTCGATCAGGTGATGAATTTCGCCTGGAAATTTATGCTCCCGATGGCGTTCGCCTGCGTGGTTGCGGCCGCGATCTGGCATTACCAGGGTCGCCGCTTCGCTGGTTATCTCTGGTCGGCCGCCCTGCTCGTCTTCGTTTACTACGCGCTTTCCCGTTTCCTCGAGACCGGGAAGAAATTTGCCCCGCGCACTTACCGCTACGCCGAATGAGCAGCGCCGCCTTTTTTGCCATCGCAGTCCTCACCCTGGCCGCGGCCCTCGCTGCCGCCACCCTCGGGAAGTTGATCCATGCCGCGCTCTGTTTCGCGCTCGCCTTTGTCGGGGTGGCGGCGTTTTACTTTTTGTTAGGCGCGGAATTCGTCGGGCTCGTCCAGGTCTTCGTTTACGTCGGCGCGGTCGCGGTCCTGATCGTTTTCACCATTCTCCTCACTCCGCGCACGCCGGAAAAGGAGAGCGGCTTCCACTGGAGCGGGGTGATCATCGCGCTCGCCGTCTTTGGCGGTCTCCTCTGGGCGATCCTGAAAACAGGCGGGCTCTCTGTCGGAGCGGCGCCGGTCGCCGCGCTTGAAGTCCGGCAGATCGGGCATTTGCTCATGACCGATTACGTCTGGCCCCTGCAATGCATCGGCGTCCTGCTCACCGCCGCGCTCATCGGCGCGCTCGTGCTCGTGATGGAGGAAAAAAGATGAACCCGGAGTCCGTTCTGCCATGACACCGACGCTGGCTTCCTTCCTGATCGTTTCCACCGCGCTTTTTTGCGTCGGCCTGCTTGCCGCGCTCAGCCGGCGGCATGCCATTTTCATTCTCATCGGGATCGAGATGATGCTGGCCGCGGCGGGAATGAATTTCATCGCTTTCTGGCGTTTCGGACCGCAACCGGCGCCACCGACCGGCGTCATGGTCACGATTTTTGCGATCGCCATTGCCGCCGCGGAGGCCGCCGTTGGGCTCGCGCTCGTGATCGCGGTTTACCGCCATTATCGGACGGCAAACGTCGATAAAATCGATCGGCTAAAGGGATGAGCGGCGGGATCGTTGCTTATCTCTGGCTGATCCCCGCGGTCCCGCTGGCCGCGTCGCTCGCGATTCTTGGCCTGTCGAATACGCGCCGCTCCGCCGCCGCCATCCTGGCCATCGCGGGGCAGGTCGTCGCACTGGTTTTGTCGCTGACCGCTTTTGCGCCGACCCTGCAAACGCCCGGCTACCGCGTCTTTTACAACTTCACCTGGTTCACTTTCGGCGAGCAAACCCTCCGCCTTGGCTTCGTCCTCGATCCGCTCACGGCCGTGATGCTGGTCATGATCACGTTCGTTAGTCTCTGCATTTTCGTTTTCAGCGTCGGCTACATGGCGGCGGATCGGAATTTCACCCGCTTCTTTGCTTATCTCTCCTTTTTCTCCGCCGCCATGCTCGGCGTCGTGGTCGCGAACAGCCTGCTCCTGCTCTTCATCTGCTGGGAATTGGTCGGGCTCGCCTCTTATCTCCTGATCGGTTTCTGGATTCATAAACCGAGCGCGGCGGCGGCGGCGAAGAAGGCCTTCATCACCACCCGCATCGGCGACATCGGACTCTTCCTCGGAATGCTCTGGCTCTATGGCCAGAGCGGCACCCTGCTTTTTTACGATGGCGGAAATGGCGCGCTCGAAAGCGCCGGGCTGCTTTCGTTAGGTGCGGCCGCCACCTTGATCGCGCTCCTTATCTTCTGCGGCGCGGTTGGGAAATCGGGCCAGTTTCCGCTCCACGTCTGGTTGCCGGACGCGATGGAGGGTCCGACTCCGGTGAGCGCGCTCATCCATGCCGCCACCATGGTCGCGGCCGGCGTTTTTCTCGTCGCGCGGGTCTATCCTCTCTTTTCGTTAGGCGAAATTAACGGTGTCACGACTTCACTCACGGTCGTGGTTTGGGTTGGCGTGGTCACCGCGCTCATCTCGGCCCTGATTGCGCTCGCCCAGGCCGACATCAAGCGCATCCTCGCCTACTCCACCGTCTCCCAGCTCGGGCTGATGATGGTGTCGTTAGGGGTGGGCGGGGTCGCGGCCGGGATCATGCACTTGCTCGCGCATGGCTTTTTCAAGGCGCTTCTGTTCCTCGGCTCCGGCTCGGTCATTCACGGCTGTCACGAGGAGCAGGACATCCGCCGCATGGGCGGTTTGCGCGGGCTTATGCCGGTGACGTTCCTGACTTACGCGATCGGCATGATGGCGCTAAGCGGGGTGCCGCTCTTTTTTGCCGGCGCCTGGACGAAAGAGGAAATCCTGCACGCCACTTCGGTGTGGCCGGGCTCGCGCCTGCCGCATTTTCTCATGCTCGCGGGGGTGGTTTTGACCGCGCTCTACATGACGCGGCAGATGATTTTTGTCTTCTTCGGTCCGCGGCGCGCGGCGGCGGAGCAGGCGCACGAAAGTTCGGGGCTCATGACCTGGCCGCTGACGGTGCTGGCGCTTTGCACGGTCGCCTCCAGCGTCCTGCTCACGCCGGCCTGGCCGTGGTTGCAACTCTATTTGTCGGGCGAACGCGCGACCGCCAACGCCTCGCTCCTTCTGCAACCGCTGCTCTTTATTTCGCTCGCGCTCGTGGCCCTGGGGATCGGGCTGGGCGTGCTGATTTATCGCGGAGCCGGCGCGACGGATCCGGTCGAGCAGAAGCTGCCCGGGATTTTTCGTTTTCTCGCGAACCGGATGTGGCTCGATGAACTTTACGACCGGACCATTCTCGCCGCGGCACGTTTCGCGGCCCGGGTTTCCGATGCGCTCGATCGTTATTTCTGGGACGGCTTGGTCCGCGCCTTCGGTTTGCTGGGCGGTTCGTTAGGCAGCCTCGGCAAAGGTTTCGACGAACGCGGGATCAACGCCGGGGTGAACAACGCCACAGGCGTTGCGCGCAGCTTGGGCCGGCTGGTCGCGGTCCGGCATAGCGGGCAGGTGCAGACCTATCTCGGGGTGATCGCGGTCGGCCTGCTCGCCCTTCTTCTTTTCTACGCATGGCTCACCTGATCGCCGGCCTCATTTTCATTCCGATCCTGGGGGCGCTCTTTGTCAGCGTCGCGCCGCGAAATTATGCGCGCCGGGTCGCGCTCGGGAGCACGGTGATCACCGCACTTTTTGCCCTCATGCTCTGGCGGGATTTCGATCCCAACGCCACCGGGCTGCAAATGGTGACGCGCCAGGCCTGGATTCCCGCCATCGGTGCCGAGCTGCACCTCGGAATTGATGGCTTGAGCCTCCTGCTCCTGCTTTTGACCTCGCTCGTTTTTCCTTTTGCGCTCCTGGCGCAGCGCCGGGGACGCGCCTTCTGCGCGCTCCTGCTGGTGATGCAGGCGGCGCTCTACGGCACCTTCAGCGCGCAGAATTTTGTTCTTTGGTTTTTGTTCTACGAAATGAGCCTGGTCCCCGGGTTTCTCCTGATCAAAATCTGGGGCGGCCCGAAACGCGACCGCGCCGCGACCAAATTTTTCCTCTACACCTTCCTCGGCAGCGTCGCGATGCTGCTCGCCTTTCTTTATATTTATTTCGTTAGGGGAACGTTTGATTTTGCCGAGCTGGCCGCGCTCGGGCAGGACGGTCTTCTTTCCGGCACCATGGCCTGGCTCGCTTTTGCCGGGATTTTCCTGGGACTGGCAGTGAAGGTGCCGCTGTTTCCCTTCCACACTTGGCTGCCCGATGCCTACGCCGCCGCGCCGACCGGCGTCGCGATGGTCCTGACCGGCACGCTTTCGAAGATGGGCGTTTACGGTTTCATCCGGCTCCTCCTGCCGCTTTTCCCGGAGGAAATCCGGATTGCCGGGCCGTGGCTGCTCGGGCTGGCGGTTTGCTCGATCGTCTTCTCTTCGCTCGCCGCCTGGGCGCAGACGGATTTGAAACGAATGGTCGCCTACCTTTCGATCAATCACCTCGGCTATTGCATGCTCGGGTTGTTCGCGGTGGCCGCGACTGCCGCCGCGCCTGCCGCCGAAGCGCAGGCCGCGCTCAGCGGTGTTTTCCTGCAGATCTTCAATCACGGGCTGACCGCTGCCGCGCTCTTCTATTTCGTCGGGTTGCTGGAGGAGAGGCGCGGTGCGCGCGGGTTGAATGATTTCGGCGGTCTCATGCAACGTGCGCCGCTGCTCTGCGGCTGGATGAGCGTGGCCATGTTCTCGTCGTTAGGCCTGCCCGGGCTGAACGGCTTCGTCGGCGAGTTCCTCATCTTCAAGGGCTCCTTTGCGCTCGCCGCCGGCTTCACCGCGGTGGCCGCTCTTGGGCTGCTGGTCACCGCGATTGTTTTCCTGCGCGCCATGCAGGCGCTCTTCAGCGGCCCGCTCGCGGAAAGCTGTGCCCAGTTTCCCGAGCTCCGGTGGAGCGAGAAATCGATCGTGGTGCCGGTCGCGCTTCTCATGTTCGCGATCGGGATTTATCCGCAGTTCATCCTCAACATCTTCAACACCACCGTCACGCAGTTGGCGCGATTGTTAGGCTAAACTTTCCACCGTGAGCAAAAAGCTTATTCCCGCCTCTCAAATCGCACAGTCGATCCATCTTCTGCGCGGACAAAAGGTGATGTTGGATTTTGACCTTGCTGCGCTCTACGGCGTTACGACGAGCGCGCTTAACCAAGCGGTACGCCGGAACCGGTCGCGTTTTCCGAGCGACTTTATCTTTCGGCTGACGGCGGAAGAGAACGCAAACTTGGAATGCCAAACTGGCATTTCCAGCAAGGGTTCTGGTTTGGGATCACAAACTGTGATCGCAAAGCGGGGACGCGGTGGTCGCCGCGTTTTGCCTTATGCCTTCACCGAGCAAGGCGTGGCCATGCTTTCGACTGTTCTGCGGAGCGAGCGTGCGGTGAAGGTGAACATCGCGATCATGCGCGCCTTCGTGCGCTTGCGCGAAACGCTGGAAACAAATCGCGAGTTGGCGAAGAAGTTTGCGGAACTCGAACAACGCGTCGGCGCACATGACACCGAGATCGCGGCCATCATCGATGCGATCCGGCAATTGATGGCGCCGGCGAAAAAACCAGCGCGTGAAATTGGGTTCCATGTCCGCGAAACCTCGCCGCGCTACGGGACGCGCAAACGCCGATGATGGCCTGGACGATTTACCTCACCTTCGCAGGCGCGCTCTTCGTGCTCTTGCTGCCGCGTCTCCTGGCGCGCTGGCTGGCGCTCGGAGTGACGTCGGCTGGTTTTGCGATCAGTCTCGCCGCGCTATTCGAGCGCCAGACCGACTTCGCGCAGTTCAGCACGATCGTCCGCGCCCCGTGGATTCCGGCGCTGGGCATGAACTACCATCTCGCGGCCGACGGGATCAGTCTCACCCTGACGCTCGTGACCGGCCTGACTGCAGTCTGCGCCGTTCTTTTCTCCTGGAAGATCGAGACTCGGCCTAACGAATTCTTTTTCTGGCTCCTCCTCGTCGTTGGCGGTTCCTACGGCGTTTTCCTGAGCGCCGATCTCTTCCTCTTTTTCGTCTTCTACGAGCTGGTCATCGTCCCGAAATATTTCCTGATCGCAATCTGGGGATCGACCAACAAGGAGTACGGCGCGATGAAGCTGACGCTTTACTCCTTCCTCGGCGGCGCGCTTGTTTTCATCGGCATCCTCGCGATCTACACCAGCGCCGGGTCGCTCGATCTCCAGCAGCTGGCGCAGTTCCAATTTCCTCCCTCACTGCAAGCGTGGGCTTTCCCGGTCCTCTTCCTTGGGTTTGCGATCCTCGCCGGCATCTGGCCGTTGCACACCTGGGCGCCGACCGGTCATGTCGCGGCGCCGACAGCCGGCTCGATGCTCCTCGCTGGGATCGTGATGAAGCTCGGGGCCTACGGCGCGCTCCGCGTCGCGCTCAATCTCTTTCCGTTAGGCTTCCAGGTCTGGAGCAAATGGATCGCGGTCTTCGCCGTCATCGGCATCGTCTACGCGGCGGCGGTCGCGCTCCGGCAAAACGATCTCAAGTTTGTCATCGGCTACTCAAGCGTGAGCCACATGGGCTTCATCCTGCTCGGCCTGGCCGCGGGAAATGTGCTCGGCGTCTCGGGCGCAGTCTTGCAAATGTTCTCGCACGGCGTGATCGGCGCTCTTCTCTTTGCCCTCGCCGGCGCGGTTTATTCTCGCACCCATACCCGCAATCTCGGGGATCTCTCCTGGCTGGGGCTGAGCCGAACGATGCCGTTTTTCGCCTTCGCGTTTGTTCTCGCCTCGGCCGCGTCGATGGGCATTCCGGGCTTCAGCGGATTTGCCGCGGAAATAACCATCCTTATTGGAGCCTGGCAGGCGTTTCCGCTGGCGGCCGGCGTGACCGGTTTTGGGATGGTTCTGGTCGCGGCTTTCACTCTCCGCGCGCTGCAGAAATCGTTCTTTGGCGATGACGCCGGCGGCCGGGCCCGGCACGAAACGCACCCGCCTAACGATCCGGCTACGCCGGTGGAAAAGCTTGGCGCCGGCCTGCTCATTTTCGCGACGCTCGCAGTCGGGCTTTATCCCAGGCTGCTCCTCGACCGGATCATGCCGGCGGTGGAAACAATGAGGTTTTTGCAGCCATGAGTTACCTCGAGTTGCTCCGACTGGCTGCACCGGAAGCGGTCCTGGTCGTCACCGCCCTAGTCGTCCTGACGATCGGGCTGGTGACCGGTCGACGGAGTGTCGCCCCCGCTCCGGCTTCGCTCGCGCTCTGCTCGCTGGTGGCAGCACTCGGGCTGGTAGTCGCCGCGGCCGTAATCGTTAGGCTGCCGGAAGAGGCGATGCTCTTCCAGGGCATGCTCGTCGTCTCGCCGCTTAATTCGCTCTTCCAGATCATCTGCCTGGTGATGGCCTTTTTTACCGTCCTGCTTGTGCGCGGCGAGCGCTCGTTGCCAAACCACGGCGAGTATCTCGCCCTCATCCTGCTTGCCACGATCGGGCTCCTCCTTCTCGTCGGGAGCGAGGAATTGCTCATGATTTTTATCGGGCTCGAGCTGACCGGGCTGTCGCTCTACGTCCTGGCCGCCTTCGACAAGGCGGAGCAACGCTCGGCCGAGGCCGGGTTGAAATATTTTCTCTTCGGCAGCATGGCGAGCGCGGTCACACTCTTCGGGCTCAGCTTTGTCTATGGCCTGACCGGAACGACCGCCCTGGCCGCGCTGGGAGAACGCCTAACGACGCTGCCGATCGAGCCGCTGCTGGCGGCCGGGATCGTCATGACCCTGATCGGTTTTGCCTTCAAGATCGCGGCCGCCCCGTTCCATCTCTGGGCGCCCGACGCCTACCAGGGCGCGCCGGTCTCGACGGCCGCGTTTATCGCCTCGGGCTCGAAGGTGGCGGCCTTCGTCGTCCTCGGCAAAATGGTTCTCATCGGCTTCGGGCCCGCGCACGGGAGCGCGGGTTGGCAGGCGATGGCCGCCGGCTGGATGCCGCTCCTCGCCGTCCTGGCCGCACTTTCCATTCTGCTCGGAAACTTCGTCGCACTGGTGCAAAAGAACGTCCGCCGGTTGCTCGCCTATTCCGCCGTCGCGCACGCCGGTTACACCCTGCTCGGGCTGGTCGCGGGCGGGCGCGACGGATTTGCCGCGACGCTTTTCTACACCACGATCTATGGGCTGACCCTGATCGGCGCCTTTGGCGTTGTCGCGTTCGTTAGGCGCGAAACCGGTGGCGATGACCTGCGCGATTTTGCCGGTCTGCACGCGAGATCGCCCCTTCTCGCCGGATGCATGGCTGTTTTCATGCTCTCGCTCGCCGGCCTGCCGCCGCTCGCCGGCTTCTTCGGCAAGTTTTATCTTTTCACCGCCGCGCTTCGGGTCGGTCCAAACCACGGGCTGCTCTGGCTCGTCGTGCTCGCTCTCTTCGGCAGCCTCGTCTCGCTTTATTATTATCTGATTGTGCTCAAGGTGATCTATCTCGGCGAAGCGGCACCGGTCAGGCCGGAAGACCAGCGCTACGACTTCGAGAAGCGCGCCGATCTGGTCCCGAAGATGGCGGTGCTCCTGCTCGCCGGCAGCGTGTTCCTCCTCGGGGTCATGCCCGGGGTGCTGATCGACCGCATTCTCGCCTCGCTGCGCTAAGCCGTTCCGCGGTCGCAATTCACGAGGTGGTTAAGCCTTGACCCGGTCCCGGGGGCCGCCAAGAATCGCACCATGAAAACACTCAAGACTGCCTTTGCATTCTGCACCGCCTCTCTGGCGTTGGCCGGGCTCATGAGTCCGGTCTTCGCCCAGGAATCGACCCCGCCCGCTGCTGCTTCCTCACCCGCCGCCGCGCCCGCCACGGGCAAGCCGAGCGAGGAGGAAATGATGGCCATGATGGCCCAGATGATGGAGATGGGAAAACCGGGCGAACAGCACAAGCTCCTGGCCGAGATGGCCGGCGACTGGACTTATACGTTGAAGATGTGGATGGATCCGAGCGCTCCGCCGCAGGAGTCGAAGGGCACCTCCACGCGCAAGGCGATCATGGACGGCCGCTATTTCATCGCGGAGCACAAAGGCACATTCGAAATGCCGGGCGCGGACGGGAAAATGCAGAAGATGAATTTCAAGGGCATGGCGATCGAGGGTTACGACAACGCGAAGAAGAAATTCGTCTCTTCCTGGATCGATAACATGAGCACGATGATCATGAATTCCGAGGGCACCTTCGATCCCGCGGCCAAGACCTTCACCTATCACGCCGAGTGCGAGATGATGCCGGGGAAGATGACCAAAGTCCGGGAAGTGATCAAAATCGTGGATAAGGATCATCACACCTTCGAGTGGTATGACGACAGTCAAGGCTCGGAGAAAAAGACGATGGAGATCAGCTACACGCGCAAGAAGTAGCCGGGCCCGCACCCGACCAGGATGAGCATTTCGCGACGCAAGTTTGCGCAATTGTTAGGCGCGGGGGCGGCGGCGGCAATCGCGCGCCCCGCGCTTTCTTTTGCGAACCCGCCGGCCGCACCGGCGACGGCAGCCCCTGCCACCATCGTTCGGCTGAGCTCGAACGAGAATCCCTACGGTCCTTCCGCGAAAGCACTCAAGGCGATGAGCGACGGCTTTGGCCTGGTCAATCGTTATCCCGATGACCAGGCCGAAATCCTGGTCGAGTCGCTCGCGCAACTCCACGGCGTCGGGCGGGGAGAGATCCTGCTCGGCAACGGCTCGGGCGAGATTCTCAAGCTCTGCGCGGATGTTTTCACTGGCCCCCTTACGGCCGACACAAAAAAGCCGACGGGCGCGCTGGTGGTGGCCGACCCGACCTTTGAAGCCATTGTTTACCATGCCAAGCTGAAGGGAGCGGAGGTCGTGAAAATCCCGCTCACCGCCAGCTTCGCGCACGACCTGCCGAAGATGCTGGGCGCGGCCAAGCGCGGCGCGATCTACATCTGCAATCCCAACAACCCGACGGCCAGCATCACGCCGGCGAAAGAGATCCGGGAGTTCATCGCCCAGGCGCCAAAGGAGACCATGATCCTGGTCGACGAGGCTTACCATCACTACGCCGACAGCCCCGAGTACGAGAGCGTCATCCCGCTGGTGAAGGATCACCGGAACCTGATTGTGGCCCGCACCTTTTCGAAAATCTACGGCATGGCCGGGCTCCGCAGCGGTTATTGCGTGGCCCAATCCTTCACCGTCGAGCGCATGCGCGAGCGGCAGTCGTGGGACAGCACCAACGTCATGGCGCTGGTCGCGGCCGGGGCCAGCCTGGCCGATGCCGAGCACGTCAGCAAAGGCCGGGCGCGGAATACGGAAACGCGGGCTTTCACCACCGGCGAACTCGCGAAAATGGGCTACGAGAGCATCCCGTCACAGGCGAATTTCGTCATGGTCGACCTGAAGCGGCCAGTGGTGCCGGTGCGGAATACGCTCATGCAGCGCAAAATCCAGGTGGGCCGCTTGTTTCCGGCGTTGCCGAACCATCTTCGCCTCACGATTGGGACGAAACCGGAGATGGAAACGTTTCTCGCCGCTTTCCGCGAGATCATGGCGCCGGCTTGAGGCGGCGGTGCCGGCAATGGACGCCGGGCTTCGCCTAACGGATTAGCCTAACGAACAAGCAAATCAGGCGGCGCGGCGATGAAGGCCGGCGCGGAGCTGATTGAGGCGCACTTTGATCGCGTTGCAGCGCATGCGTTCGCGGGCCGCTTCGGCCTCAGGCAGGGACTGCGCCTGGTAAGGTGAGCGGGCCGGACGGAGGCAGGTCTCCGCGAACTCGTTCGCTGCCCAGGCCCGGCGAAGATTCGCGGCGGTTGGGTTGGCATCGACTTCGCGGAGCAGGAGATCGCGCGCCGCCAGATACGAATGGATTTCCACCGAAGCGCTGTCGGTCGCGGGAGCGGCCGGAGATTTGGAGGTGTTTTTTTGAAACTTCATCTTGTTGAGTTGGTGCGGGAGAGTCGCTTGCATGGATCTCATTTGAGCAAGTCGCGTGCTCGCAGCGGGGTCTTTTTTGGCCGCTTTTGAGCGGCTCCGGCCGATCTCGAATCCGAAACGGCGAAATCCCGATGATGGAACGAAATTTCTTCTTCCCGGGTTTGCGAGACAATTAGAAGAAGCTGCGGATCAAGTGGTTACGAATAGTCGCGCGGTTTGGTATGCGCTCTGCATTTGTCCCTCTCGATTCGGGGAACTCGAATACTGCCAATGAACATTTTGCCGCGCTTTGCGACCATTGCTCTCCTCTGCTTCGCCCCGCTTTGCGCCGTGGCGGAAAACGCCGTCGGTCGCTGGGAAGGATCGATTCAGATTCCGGGTCGGGATTATCCCGTGATCGTCGATCTCGACCAGCCCGGCGGAAAAGATTGGGCCGGTTCGATCATCATCCCGGGGCTCGGAATCAAGGGCGCGCCGCTGACAGACCTCGTGGTCACGGGCGCCGAGATTTCTTTCACGATCAAGGGCGCACTAAGCAACGAGCGCATCGGGCCGGCAAAATTCCAGGCCAGCCTCGGCGAGAGCGGGGTGTGGAAGGGAACATTCCTGCAGGCCGGAAACAGCGCGCCTTTCTCGGCCAAAAAGACCGGACCGCCGCAAGTCGAATTTCCGCGCCGGAGCACGGCGATCAGCAAAGAGCTGGAAGGCGAATGGAAGGGCGAATACGAAATGACGGGCTACCCGCGCCAGGTCACGCTCACGCTCAAGAATCAGGCAGCGGGGCCGGCCACGGCGCAACTGGTCATTGTCGGGAAACGCACGAACCAGCCCCCGATCGAGCTGATCACCGAGGAAGGCGGCCTCCTCACCCTCACCGCGCCCGAGTTCGGGATCACTTATGAAGGCCGCCGGCAAAAGGGGGTGGGCGTGATCAAGGGGACGTTCACCCTCGGTCCGTACGAGGTGCCCCTTCAGCTGCAACGCAGTCCATCTCCATGAAAAAAGCCGCCGCCGTTCTTCTTTTCCTTTGCCTAACGACCGGACTTGTCCCGGCGCAGTCGATGTTCCGGGGCGGTCCGGCGCACACCGGAGTGTACGCGGGCCCGGCACCGCGTGCCTTCCACCGGGTCAAATGGAAATTCCCGACCGGCGACCGGGTTGTTTCCTCGCCGGTCTGGCATGACGGGGTGATCTATTTCGGCGGCGACGACGGCAACATCTACGCGGTCGACGCGACGAACGGACGGCAGCTTTGGAAGCACGCCACCGGCGGTCCGGCGCCGTCGAGCCCGGCGGTGAGCGACGGCGTGGTTTATGCGTTGAGTTACGACGGAAAACTTTACGCCCTCGACGCGCGCACGGGCGGGACGCGCTGGAAATTTACCACCGGTGGGGAACGCCGCTTTGAGGCCAAGGGCCTGCACGGGATGCGGCCGAAAAACCAGACCATCGCCGATGCTTTCGATGTTTTTCTCTCCAGCCCGGTAGTGGCGGAGGGCGCAGTTTATTTCGGCAGCGGTGACGGAAATCTCTACGCCGTCGACACCGCGTCCGGTGAGCTGCGCTGGAAATTCCAGACCGGCGACGTGGTGCATTCTTCGCCCGGCTTACGTCGACGGCGTGCTCTTTTTCGGAAGTTGGGACAGCTATTTCTACGCGGTGGATGCCGCGACCGGGAAAGAGAAGTGGCGTTTTCACGGCGGCGAAGACCCGGTGATGCACAACCAGGTCGGGTTCCAGTCCTCGCCCGCGGTGGTCGACGGCGTTGTCTACACCGGCTGCCGCGACGCGCAGCTTTACGCGCTCGACGCCGCGACCGGGAAAGAGAAATGGCGTTTCGACAATGCCATGAGCTGGGTCATCAGCTCGCCCGCGGTCCACGACGGAAAAGTCTACTTCGCGACCTCGGACTCGAGTCTCTACCACGTCGTCGAGGCGGCGACCGGGAAGTCGATCCTGAAACAGCAGGATAAATCGTACATGTTTTCCTCGCCGGCGATCGCGGGCGACGTCGTCTTCATCGGCGTGCTGAACGGCACCCTCCAGGCGCGCGATCTCAAGACCGGCGAGGTGCTCTGGAGTTTCGAAACCGAAATATCGAAACAAAACAAAGGCTGGGTGCTAACCAAAGATCGCGCCTTCAACGACCCGCTTCTCTACTACTCCAACTGGCGCGAAGCCCCGCTTCTCGCCCTCGAACGGCAGCTCAGCGTCGGCGGGATTTACTCCTCCCCGCTCATCGCCAACGGCGTCGTCTATTTCGGCAGCACCGACGGCTACCTCTATGCTCTCGAATAAATCAATTTTGCTGAATCCAAACGGGCGGCTCGCGGCATCCAACCAGCACGCCGCGATGGCGCGCCAGCACTGCGACCGCTCTTCACCCGACCAACCTCAACCTACCAACCGCCATGTTCTTTGAATCATTCTTTCAGGATCTCCGCATCGGCCTGCGCATGCTGGTGAAGGATAAAACGTTTTTCGTCCTCGCCGTCACCGTCCTCGCCCTCGGCATCTGCGGGGTGACGACGCAGTTCACGATGGTCAACGCCGTCGTCCTGCGCGGGTTTTCCTTTCCCAATCCCGAGCAGCTCATGAGCGTCGGCCTGATCGATCCGCAGGCGACGGCTCAGCAGAACAATTTCGGCAACGGCAACATCCCGTCGGCGCACGATTACGAGGATCTGCGCGCGGGCCAGAAGTCGTTTGCGCTCATGAGCGCCTATCTCAACGGCTCGACCATCAACGTGACCTACAAGAAAAATCCCCAGCGTTATACCGGCGGTTACGTGACGGAGGATTTCTTCAGGATCATCGGCGTCAAACCGATCCTCGGTCGCGATTTCACCGCGGCGGACAACAAACCGGGCGCGGAGAAGGTCACGATTCTCGGGAACGAAATCTGGAAGCGCGATTTCGAAGGCGACCCGAACATTGTCGGAACGGCGATCCGGATTAACGGCAAAGCCGCCACCGTCATCGGGGTGATGCCGCCGAACTTCAAGTTCCCGCAGAACGAGGAGCTTTGGGTGCCGCTCTATAACGAATTCCCGCTCAAACCGCGCGGCGATCCCGCCGCCAACGGCGCGCAAATCTACGGCCGGCTGAAAGCGGGAGTGAGCGTGGACCAGGCCAACGCCGAGTTCTCCGCCCTGGCGAAGCGGATGGCGCAGGACAACCCGAAGACGAACGAAAATTTCACCGCGGCCAGCGTGCAACCGCTCCTCAAGAGCTTCACCGGCCCGCAACTGACCCAGATCATGTATGCGATGATGGGCGCGGTCGTGGTCGTGCTCCTCATCGCCTGTGTGAACGTGATGAACATGCAATTCGGCCGCGCCGCCCTGCGCGCGCGCGAGCTGGCCATCCGCGGCGCCCTCGGCGCGACCCGGGCCCGCATCGTTAGGCAAATGCTGACCGAGAGTTTTCTCATCGCCTTGCTCGGCGCGGTCGTGGGGGTGGCGCTGGCTTATTGGGCGGTCGATCTGCTCGCGCAAGTCACGAGCACGCCCCAATTCCAGCTCCCGTATTACATCGATTTCTCGATCGACGGCAAAGTCCTCGGCTTCACCCTCGGCGCGGTCCTGATTGCGACCTTTGTCTCCGGTTTGGTGCCGGCACTGCTCGCGGCCCGCGGGAACGCGAACGAGATGATGAAAGAAGGCGGACGCGGCAACAGCAGCCGTCTCGTCAACGTCATCACCCGCGTGCTCGTCGTGGGCCAGATCGCGATGACGGCGGCGCTCCTCATCGCCTCCGCGCTTCAAGTCCGTTCCATCCGCAACCAGGTGAAACTGGATTACGGCTACGACGAAGAAGGCGTCTACGCGGCGCGCATGGGCTTGTTTGAAGGAGATTATCCGACGGAAGAATCGCGTCGTGAATTCTTCAAGCGCGCGGTCCGCTCGCTCCGCGCCAACCCGGTCTTCGAAGGCGCGGCGATGAGCGATCGGTTTCGGATGACTTTTGCCAACTACGGCCTGTACGAGATCGACGGTCAGACCTACAAAACCGATCGCGACCGGCCGAAAGGAAATTCCGAGGCGGTCTCGGACGGTTATTTCAGCACCATGGGCCTGAAGATTTTGCAGGGTCGCGATTTTACCCTCGACGATAGCGACGCCAGGCAGGCGGTCGCGATCGTGAACACGAGCTTCGCGCGCAAGCACTGGGGAAACGAGAGTCCGCTGGGGCACCAGGTGCGCCGCTTTAATGCCGCCCAGCCGGAACCGTGGCGCACGATCGTCGGGGTCGTGCCCGACACGCTCATGCAGGGGCCGTTCAACCGCGAGGCGGACAGCGCCGGATTTTACATGCCGCTCCTCGGGTCGAGCCCGGCGCCGCAATTCTGCACCATCGTGGTGCGCCCGCGCCCGGGACAGGCCGCGAGCAGCCTCGGCCCCGCGCTGAGCAAAGCGGTCGCGCAGATCGATTCCAATCTGCCGGTTTATTTCCCCGGCACGCCGGCGACCTTCCATGCCGAGGTGTTGAGCGGCCCACGGTTGGTGGCCCAGCTCTTCAGCATCTTTGGCGTGGTCGCGTTCATTCTCTCGGCCGTCGGTCTTTACGGCGTCATGAGCTTTTCGGTCAACCAGCGGACCCAGGAATTCGGAATCCGAATGGCGCTGGGCGCGGATGCAGCCCGCATTTTCAAGATGGTGATGGGCCAGGGCGCGTGGCAGCTGGTCATCGGGCTGGTGCTCGGGATCGGTTTCATGGCTCTCTTCCTCGGGGTGATCGCGGCCGGCGCGCTCGAGAACATTTTGTTCAAGGTCAACGCGCTCGATCCCTTCATTTACAGCGCGGTCGCGGCTCTCATCACGGCGGTGGCGGCGGCTTCGTGTTTCCTGCCGGCGCGCCGCGCCACGCGGGTGAATCCGATGGTTGCATTGCGCACTGAATAAATACCTCGCCGCGCTTTTTGTTTGAAGCGGCCCGCCGATTGACGAAAGAGGTGGAGTATGAAAATCGCCGCCGCGCAAATGGCCTGCACGCTCGGCGACCTCGCCGCCAATGCCCGCAAGATGCGCGACTTCGCCGAACGCGCGAAAGCGGCGGGCGCGGAGCTGGTCGTCTTTCCGGAAATGGCAGACACCGGTTACGCCATGGACGTCATCCGCGAAATGGCGAAACCGTGGAATGAAGGCGTCGTTCCTGAACTTCAGGAGACTGCGCGCACTTTGGCGATCGGCATCATCAGCGGCGTCTCGGAGCGCACCGGGGAGTGCATCCATAATTCCCAGGTCGTGATCGACGCGAGCGGCGCCATCGTCGCGAAATATCGCAAGACGCACCTCTTCAGTCCGGCGCCGGTTGAAGAAGACAAATGCTTCGCTCCCGGGGTCGAGCTCGTGAGTGTCGCGTTCGGTTCACTTCGGCTTGGCCTAACGATTTGTTACGATCTGCGTTTCCCGGAACTTTATCGCGCGCTCGCCCTCGAGCAGGGCGCGAATGTCTTCATCATCTCCTCGGCCTGGCCGTTTCCGCGGGTGGAGCATCAACGCGTCCTGGCGACCGCGCGTGCGATCGAAAACCAGAGCTACGTCGTGCTCGCCAATCGCGTCGGCAAGGACGATGGCGTGCCTTTCTGCGGTTCCTCGGCGTTGATCGATCCCTATGGCGTGGTCGTGGCCGCCGCCTCGGCCGATCGCGAAGAATTGATTGTGGCCGAGGTCGCGCCCGAGGTGATCGAGCAGGTCCGGACGCGGATGGCGGTGCTGTCTCACCGGCGGCCGGATCTTTATCGCACTTAGGCAGGGAAGAATCTTGGCCTGCGCGCCGCCTTCGGGCAGATTCCCGCCATGACGGGGAAGAGGAATGCCGGTTTCGGTTTTCGCACCCTGGCGCTGGTCTGCGCCTCGTTAGCCGTCTTTTTTGCCCTGCTCACTTTCATTGGCTGGATCTCCGGGCTCCAACTTCTGGCCAGCGTTCGCGCCCGCTACATCCCGATGGCGCCGAGCACAGCGCTTTGTTTTTCCCTGCTCGGACTCGGGCTGATCGTGCATCTGCTCCGGCCGCGGCTGGCCTGGCTTCCGCGGTTCCTCGCGCTGCTCGTGCTGGCGTTTGCCACGCTCAAGCTCTTTGAATTCCTCAGCGGCCGGCACTTCGCGATCGATGCCTTGTTCGTGCGCAATCCGGAAATGTTCGGCGCGGTCCCGACCGGTCGGATGGCGCCGCTGACCGCTTTTAATTTTGTCTTCAGCGCCCTCGGCCTGCTCGCGCTCGCCCTGCCGAGACTTGGGAAATGGTCAGGCGGATTTGGCGCGCTGGCGACGATCATCAGCGGGTTGGTACTGGTCGGCTATTGGTACGGGACGCCGCTGCTTTATGGCGGCAACATCATTCCCGTCGCCCTCTCGACAGCGTGGGCATTTTTTCTTTGCGGCAATGCCATCGTCGCCGCCGCCGGCGCGGAGGCGTGGCCGCTGCGAATATTTCTCGGCGACTCGACCCGGGCCGTTCTGCTCCGCGCCTTTGTCCCGGTCATCATCGCGGCCGCGCTTCTCAATGGCTGGATCAGCGCCACGCTTTTGAAACAGATGCATCCCAACCCGGCGGTGATCTCGGCGCTCGGCGCGCTCGCCTTCGCTGCTTTGATCACGGCAATCGTCTCGCAGGTTTCGCGCGTCGTCGGGGGACGGATCGACCGGGCCGAAGCCGCACGCAATCTCGCGCAGGCGGAATTGCTCGCGCTTAACGCGCAACTCGAACGGCGGGTAAAGGAGCGGACGCACGAGCTGGCCGCGAAAAATCAGCAGATGGAAGAGGAGCTGCAAATGGCCCGCGAACTCCAGGTCGCCTTGTTGCCGCAGCAATTTCCGACCATTCCGCATGGCGTTTTGCCTAACGAAAGCGCGCTCCACTTCCTCAGTCTTTATTTTCCGACCGGCGACGTGAGCGGCGATTTCTTCTCGGTCTTTCCGGTCGGGGAAAAAGCAGCCGGGGTCCTGATCTGCGACGTCATGGGACACGGCGTCCGCTCCGCCCTGGTCACGGGTATGATTCGCGGTCTGGTCGAGGAACATTCCCAGCTCGCACACGATCCGGGGGAATTGCTCACCCGGATCAATCGCGCGCTCACCGTCATCCTGAAGCAGGCGGGCACGACCATGTTCGCGACCTGTTTCTATGTTGTGGCCGACATTCAGCGCTCGCAGTTGCGCTACGCCAACGCCGGTCACCCGAGCGCGCTCCACGTCCGACGCGACGGCGCCGCCGCGGAAAAGCTCGACGGCCAGGACGCGCGCGGGCCGGCGATGGGGATATTTTCTTCAGCCATCTACAACACCGCCGTCCGCCCGATGACGAAAGGCGATCTCGTCATGCTTTTTACCGACGGACTCTTCGAGGTCGAGGATGCGACCGGGGAGTTTTTCAACGAGGAAAAATTGCGCGCGACGGTCAGCCGCCACGCCGCCCTCGCCCCGGAGGAATTTTTCACCCGGGTGCTGGAAGACATCCGCAAGTATTCCCAGCGCGAAACTTTCGCGGACGATGTCTGCGTCGTAGGGATGCAGATCCGGCACACCGATTAATGCCGGCGAAATCGAAACCGCAACGAATCCGGGTCAACGACCGGATGCAGCGCGGCTATCAGTACCTGCTGACGAAACCGACCGGAAAAGAATTCGCGGCCGGTTTTCGGCCGGAGCTGACGCCCAAACAACTTCTGCGCCTCGGTGTTTTCGGCGGCAGGTATATGACCGATTGCGCGGCGGAATTTCCGGAGGACTGGTTTGCGAAGGCAAAACTTTGCCCTGAACGCCACGATCCCGCGCTCAATTGTTTTGGCGTGAACGCATCCCAGCCGCTCGCGGTCTGGCGGGCCAAAGGCTGGATTTATCACGAGGATCCGCGCGGCTGGTTTCAATGGTATTGCCGCTATTTTCTTGGCCGCCGCTGCCCGGATGACGAGCGCCAGATCAAGCGCTGGCGCGCGGTCCGGCGGCACATCGCGCAGCTGAAAAAGAATTGCCGGCGCGGCGACCTGACCTGTCGCCCGCGACAACGCCAGGCCCTGCTGCACTGGGCCTACGATTCGCGCCGGATCTGATTCGTTAGGCAGCGTCCAGGCTGGCGCAGTAAGTCGCATACATGGCGTTGCTCACTTCCACCAGGCGCTCCTGGATCTGGGTCAGGTACTCGTGCAGGCCGAACTCGAAAATCTCGCCGATCGTGACGTAATCGAGTTCCGAGCGCAGCCGGCCGGAGAGCCGTTCCGCCTCGTTTGCGTAGCGGCTCTCGTCGACCCCCGAGATGCGGTGGAGCGCGGCGTCGAGCGAGTCGACACAAAACCGAATCGAGCGCGGAAATTCCTGATGGGTGATGAGAAATTCCGCGACCTTCCACGGCTTCACCTGGCTGACGTAAAGTTTGCAGTAGGCCTCGAGCGCGCTGCAGGATTTCAACACCGCCATCCATTGGATGGTGTCGATGTTGCCGCCGACGTTTTCGCCGGTCGGCAGGAGAATGTGGTACTTCACGTCGAGGATGCGCGAGGTGCTGTCGGCCCGTTCCAGGAGGCGGCCGATGCGGATGAAATCCCAGCCTTCGCCGTGGGTCATGGTCGCGTCCGAGATGCCCTGGAAAAGATGCGAGCCGGTGATGACGGCCTTGAAAAACTCGTGCGGGCTGCTGCTCAGCATTCCCGTCGCCTCCTCGCTTTGGACGAAAAGATATAGCCGGTTGATCTCCTCCCACATTTCGCTCGAGATCTGCTCGCGGGTGGTGCGGGCGTTTTCGCGCGCGAGGGTGAGACAGGAGATGATCGAGTTCGGATTCTTTTTCTGCAGGGTGAGGAACTCCGTCACCGAGCGTTCGTCGGCGGTTTGATAGAGCGAGTCGAAAAGGTCGGTTTCCTCGAGGGTCGCGATGACCGGCGCCCAATGCTGCATCGCGTCGGCTTCGCCTCCGAGATCGAGGAGGAGCTGCAGATTAACATCGAGGATGCGGGCGTCGTTCTCCGCCCGCTCGATGTAGCGGCTCATCCAGTAAAGCGAATCTGCGACCCGGCTCAGCATAAGAATAGTGACGAGTGAAAGGTGACGAGTGACGAGTCGCCTCGCACCGCATCGTTCGTTTTCTTCATCGCCTTCTTTTCACTCATCACTCGTCACTCTTCTTCATCTTCCACCACCCAGGTGTCCTTGCTCCCGCCACCCTGCGAGGAATTTACCACCAGGGATCCGGCCCGCAGCGCCACTCGCGTGAGGCCGCCGGGGATGATCGAGACTTTTTCACCATAAATAATATAGGGCCGCAGATCGACATGCCGCCCTTGGAGCGAATCCTCGCAGAAAGAGGGCGAGCGTGAGAGCGCGACGATCGGCTGGGCGATGTAGTTGCGCGGTTCTTTCCGGATCTTGCCGGCAAATTCTTCCCGCTCCGCCGCGGTCGACTGCGAACCAATGAGCATGCCGTAGCCGCCGCTTTCGTTGGCCGATTTCACCACCAGCTCGGGCAGGTGCTCGAGGATGTATTTCAATTCGTTAGGCTCGGAGGCGAGGTAAGTCGGGACATTTTCCAGGATCGGGTCCTGGTCGAGGTAATAGCGAATCATCTTCGGGACAAAATGGTAGATCACCTTGTCGTCCGCGACCCCGGTTCCGATCGAGTTGGCGAGGCTGACGCAGCCGCAGCGATAAGCATCGACCAGCCCCGGCACCCCGAGCCCGGAGTCCTTCCGGAAAACGCGCGGATCGAGGAAGTCGTCGTTGATCCGCCGGTAGATCACGTCGACCCGCTTCAGGCCCTTGGTCGTGCGCATGTGGACGCAGCCATCCTGGACGACGAGGTCGCGTCCCTCGACGATCTCGATTCCCATCGAACGGGCGAGGAAGGAATGCTCGTAGTAGGCCGAGTTGTAAATTCCGGGCGTGAGCAAAACGACCGTCGGGTCCTCCGCGTTTGGCGCGATGTAGCGCAGGGCATTGAGCAAATTCTGGCTGTAATCCTCCACCGGCCGCACCCGGTATTCCGAAAAGAGAGTGGGAAAAATCCGCTTCATCGTCTGCCGGTTCTCGAGCACGTAAGAGACGCCGGAGGGGCAACGGGCGTTGTCCTCGAGCACGAGGTAACTGCCGGAGCCGTCGCGGATGAGATCGGTCCCGCAGATGTGGATGTAGATGTTGCGGGGGACATCGAAGTTCATGAACTCGGACCGGAAATGCGCCGCTTCCCACACGATCTGCTTCGGGATGACGCCGTCGCGCAGGATGCTTTGTCCGTGGTAAATGTCGTGCAGGAAAAGGTTGAGCGCGGTAATCCGCTGGGTCAGACCGCGCTCGACCAGGTCCCATTCGCGCGCCGGGATGATGCGCGGGATGAGGTCGAAGGGAAAAATGCGCTCCGTGCCCTGGTCGTCATTATAAACCGTGAAGGTCACGCCCTGGCTGAGAAAACTCGCCGCCGCCAGGTCGCGTTTGCGTTCGAAATCGGCCGCGCCCATTTCCTTGAAGGTCGAGAGCAACCTGCTGTAGTGAGGTCGCGCCGCGCCCGGCGCGGAAAACATTTCGTCGAAGAAATCGTCGACCTTGTATTGGGAAAAAAGGTCGGGCATTGGAATAATCACTTTGTCAGTGCAGGAGAGTCACGCAATGAAAAATGGTTCGCGCGCCGCCACGCATGAAGATGCATCTTCCCGCGTCGCGGCCCGCTTTGGCGAACGCTGGTTGCGCATTTATGCCGGCCAGAAACTGCGCAGCGATCCGATCTTTCCCGCTGCCTTTGAATTATTTGGCAATTCCAGGCAGCCCTTGCTCGACGTCGGCTGCGGGGTCGGGCTGCTCGCGTTTTATTTGCGCGAGCGCGGTTTTTTTCCGTCGATCCGCGGGCTCGACCGCGATGGGCGCAAGATCGAGCGGGCCAATGCCGTCGCGCAGGGCGCCTATCGCGACCTGGAGTTCGTCGAGCAGGATGTGAGCGAACCGATCGCCGGGACGGGCAACATCGTTCTCTTCGATCTCCTGCATTATCTTCCGCCCGACCTTCAGGCCTCACTCCTCGCCCGGCTCGCGGAGCGGGTCGCGCCGGACGGGATGCTGGTCATCCGGGATTGTCCGCGCGACCAGAATGCGCGCTTTTGGCTGACCCATTGGGCCGAGCGTTTTGCCCAGGGGACGACCTGGAACATCCGGGCGGCTCTTCATTTCCCGACGCGCGAGGCCATCTTCGCCGCCTTTCCCGAGAGCCAATTTTCCCGCACGGTCACTCCGCTCTGGGGTCGGACGCCCTTCAATAACCACCTTTTTATTTTCCGCCGACACGAAGCTGTTCCGGCCGGGGCAGGACACAGCGGTAATTAGCCTGCGCGAGGGCGGCCAGCGTCTGCTCGAGACAACGCGGATGAAAGTCGGGCTGCGTTTCGGTGCGATGGCCTTCGTGCAAAAGCAGGATCGCGCCCGGCCTTACTCCGCGCATGATGCGCGCCGCCACCGCCTCCGGGTCGTTGCTCACGGTGTCGAGGCCGCGCACGGTCCAGCCGATCAGGTGCAGATTGCGGCGCGCCAGCGCGGGATGAACGAAGAAGTTTTTCATCCCGGCGGGTGACCGGAAATAAGGTCCCGGGACTTGCGCCCGGTCGATCTCGGAGGCGATGCGCGCCGGCGGCAGGCACCAAAACGTCGCGCTCGGATGCGAGAACGTGTGGTTCGCGATTTCGTGGCCGGCGGCACGGATCGCCTCCAGTTCCGCGGGAAATTTTGCCGCCCGCTCGCCGATGACAAAAAAGGTCGCGCGCGCGTCGAAGCGTTTTAAGAGCTCGAGCAGGCGCGGCGTGTGGATTGGGTCCGGTCCGTCATCGATCGTGAGCCAGACTTCGCGTTCTGTCGTCTCGAAGCGCGTCACGACCGGCCCCCACCACTGCGAGTTCGCGACCAGGGTCGGGAAAAGGATCAGCATGTGGGAGAGAAAAAGCACGCCGATCGCGAGCAGCGGATGAGCCGCCACCAGGGCGAGAAAGAAGACCGCCGCGCCGAAGGCAAAACCGAGAATCAGCTTACGGCTCATGCCGGAATTTGAGGATGACGATGGCGAGGAGGTTGCAGGCCAAAAGCGCGAGCCAGAAAATGCCCAGCGCCTTGATCCAGTCGCACTCGTCCCGCAAAAAGATGAGCGCGAGCACCGTCGTCAGCGTCATGAAGACGAAATGCTGTACCGGATTGTTCGTCGGCCCGGTGTGGAGCCCGAGCCGGCGCAGAAGTGCAGCCAGCCGGGCGTTGATGAAATAGAGGGGCAGAAAAACAAGCCAGACCGCGAACGGCAAGAGCAACAGAACCAGTCCCTGGAGAAGGCCCGGCCTAACGAGAGGCAGAACTAGCCGCGCCGCGCCGACGCAGCTCATGCCAAAAACGAGGATTCCGAGTCCATACGCTTCCCAGCGGCAGAGTTCGGCCCGGCGCGCTTCCCGGCCGGCGAGCCGCGCGACGAGACGCGAGAGCGCAAAAGCGTAGCCGACGTGGGCGGTGGCGGGGGCATTCATCGCTCGGGAAAAATCGGGACGAGCGAAAACCACTGCGACCAGTTTGGCGCAAGCACGTTTTCCAGGGTGCGGCACCATTTGCGCATCGCCTCTTCGATCACCACTTCGCGTCCGCGTTCGTCGCGCCGGCAATGCAGCGGCGGGAGCGCGATGATTTTGTAGTGATGAAATTTCGTCCGGACAATGAAGAGCGGATAAATCGGCGCCTGCGCGACAAAGGCGAGCATGAACGGGCCGTCCGGCAGCATCACTTCCTCGCCAAAAAGACGCACCGGTCGCTGCGAGACCGGCCCGACGACGCGATCGCCCTGAATCGAGACAATCTCGCCCGCGCGAATCGCGTTCAGGAGTTCAAAAGGGAGCGCCATGCTGGTCGTGCTGTAGGCAACCTTGACCGCCCCCGCACCTGCCCGCTCGAATGATTCGTCGAGGTGTTTCGCGGTTTCGACATCCGCCTCCGGCGCGCGCACCATCCGGATGTTGCGTTGAAATCGTTCCGCGAAAAGCGCCGCCCCGAGATCGTAATTTCCCATGTGCGCGGTGAGCAGAATGGCGCCCTGCGCGGCGGCCAGCTCCTCGAGGAAAGGCGTCCCTTCCAGCTCGTAGGCAAACTCCGTCTTGGCCACCTTGTGATCGGCCGCGTCGGCGATCGTCCAGGCAAAATTATAGAGCGTGCCCCAGGCGCGGCCGAGATTGAGCAACGGATTCGAACCCGGCAAAATCACCCGCAGATTGCCCAGGATCGCGCGCCGCGCCGGGGCGGCGAAGAAAAAGAAAAAGGTCGTCCAGAAGAAGATCATGACCGGCCGGAGATAGAACGGCACATTCGTAATCCCGAAGTCGAGGTATCGGCGCCAATAAACGCCGCGAACCGCGAAACGGCGCCACCAACCGCGCGACATCAGGCTTCGACAGTCGCGGCCGCCGGCGCGGTCGCGCCGGGCGCAGGCTTCGGGCCGGCCAAGAGAAAGCGCAGGTTGCGCAGCTCCGCTCCCCACCAGCGGAAGAGGCCTTTGCGGATCAGTTTCTGGACCCGGATATCAGGCACGAAGCCGTCGTAGAGTTCGCGCCAGCCCGCGTTCCGCCGGCCGGCGACGCCGTGCGCGATCCGGTTCTTCGCGAGGGCGACGAGGCGCCGGTTGTAGAGTTTCATCATCCCGGCAAAAACCCGGCCGGGCGCGCCTTCAAAGGGCAGCGCGAGAAAAGCCTCCTCCGGGTTGGCATAGGCTGGCCTAACGAGCCCGATAAAATAAGTCCCGACATCGAGGAGGAGGGCGGCCGACATCAGGTCCGCTTCGCCCATGTAAAAATACTTGTCCTGGTAAAGAGTCTCGAACCAAAGGCGGTAGGTGATGACGAACTGCTCGTTGTAATAACGCCGCCGCTCCGCCATTTCCTCCCCGCCTAACGACCGGACGACGAGATCGCTCACCATCGAGGTGGTATAGGCGCAAAAGTCGAGCCCGGGGCTGTAAAGTGGATCGATAAATCCGGCCGCATCGCCCGCGATTGCCCAGCCCTCGCCGCAGACCTGCGCGCTATGGTAAGGCAGCGCGGAATAGGCGCGCGCATCGTGTTCGATCACTTTGGCATCGCGAAAAATCTCCCGCCCGACCGGATGCTGGCGGATGTGCTCGTGCAGCCGCTCGCCGAGGCTGGCCCCTTCCGGAAGCTGGAAAAGCCGGCTGTCGTAAACCAGCCCGGCGCTAAAATCGCCGCCCTTGAGCGGAATGATCCAGCACCACCAGCCCTGGCCCATGAGATGATTCGTCGCCCAGGCCCGGCCGGTGCGCGAGGCCGCGGCATACGCGGGAAATTTTTCCCGCCACTCGTAGCTGTCCCAATCCTTCACCCCGGTAAACCGGGCCCAGACCGCGTTGATCGGATGCGCGGTGTTCTGGCGGAAATGCCCGAGCTTGCGGGCGAGGAAAGCCGCGCGCCCGCTGGCATCGACGACCCAACGGCAGCGCACTTCGCGCTCTTCCCCATCGACATTTACGCCTAACGTGTTGGCAGGTTGTAGCCGGGGGCGTCGACCCCGGCCGTCCTCACCCGTGGAACCGGGGTCAGCGCCCCCGGCTACAAGTTCGCAGCGCGTCACCTTGGCCGGCTGCCAGACTTCGCAGCCCGCGGCCCGCGCCAGCTCGAGCAGATGCGCGTCGAGTTTGGCGCGATCGACCTGGAAAGTTGGGAGCCGCGCCTGGTAACGGGCGCCGACCTCGACGCAGTCGTCGAAAGGCTGGTCGGGGCGATTGGCAAACCAGAGCCGGAGACCCTGTTTGGTCAGTTGTTCGTGCCCGAGGTAACTCGTTAGGCCGAGAATCCTGGTCATGAAACAACTGCTCACCTCGGTCGTCGATTCGCCCACTTTGCGGTCGAACTCGGTCGCTTTCTCGAGGATCAGGATGCGGGTCTCGGGCCGGCGTCGCTTCATCAGCAGGGCCGTGGCCGCGCCGGAAAAAGCGCCACCGACGATCGCGACATCGTACTCGGGAACCATCAGGAGGATGATGGACTGCCGCCCCGGGAAACGCAATGATGCCGGGCGCGCGATGATCTTCACCAACGGACGCCTGATTTTCCCCGACCGGATCGCGGATGGCCTTTCGCTCCGGACCGATGCCGGCCGGATCGCCGGCATCGGCCAACTCGAGCCCGCCGGCGGGGAGGAAGTGGTGGACCTGGCGGGCAATTTTCTGGCGCCCGGATTTATCGATCTGCACGTCCACGGCGCGGCCGGGCGCGATGCGATGGAGGGAACGGCGGAGGCGTTTCGCGCCATCTGCGACTACCACACCGGCGGCGGGACGACCTCGCTTCTGCTCACGACGGTGACGGCGCCGATGGACGAGATCGTGCGGGTGGTGCGCGCAATCGGGAGCGCGACAAGGGAAATCCCGCCGTTGCTCGGCGCGCATGTCGAGGGGCCGTTTATCTCGCGCGAAAAACACGGCGCGCAGCGGACGGACTTTATTGTCGAACCGAGCGCGAAGCCTCGTCACGACGCTGCTCGAGCATGCCGGCGCGATCAAGCGCGTCACGCTCGCGCCGGAACTGCCGGGCGCGCTCGAGCTGATTTCCCGCCTAACGAAAAGCGGAATCGCGAGCAGCGGCGGGCACAGCAACGCCTGGGAGGAGGAGGCGCAGGCCGGTTTCGAGAGGGGGATGCGGCAGGTGACGCACACTTTCAACTGCATGTCGTCGCTCCGCCGCCGCGAGGGCGAGCGGGTGGCCGGCCTGCTCGAGTTCGCCCTGAGCGAGCCGGAGATTTTTTGCGAGTTGATCGCGGACGGCCATCACGTCGGCCGTACCCTGATGCGGATGCTTTACCGCGCGAAAGGAGCGGCGGGTATTTGTCTCGTGACCGACGCGACTGCGGGGGCGGGTTTGCCTAACGATAGCCATTTCGGCCTGGGCGGGGCGGAGTGCGTCGTGCGCGACGGCGCCTGCTGGATGGCGGACGGCTCGGCCCTCGCCGGGAGCGCTTCGCGCATGATTGATCTCGTCAGGCAAATGGTGCGGGAAGTCGGCGTCCCGATCCATGAAGCCGTGCGGATGGCGACGGAAACGCCGGCGCGGGCGATGGGCTGGGAAAGCAAAGGTAAGCTCGAGATCGGAGGCGACGCGGAGTTCGTGATCCTCAACCCGGAGCTGGAGGTGGTGCGGACTTCGCGATAAAAATCAGAGCTGAGAACGGAACGGCAGCATGGCCCATTCGGTGACACGTTCCCAGACCGTGCGCTGCTTGAACTGCTCGTAGGTGTATTCGGTCGACTTCTTCAAGTCGCTCTCGAACATCGCTTCCATCGCCCGGCCAAATTCCCGATCGTAGATCGCGAGATCGAGCTCCTCGTTAATCGCCGAGGAACGCGGGTCGAAATTGGAGGAGCCGAAGAGCGAGAAAAGCCCGTCCACCACCATCCCCTTGGTGTGGATCATGGTCGGCTGATATTCGAAAATCCGCACCCCGCCAGCCAGCAGTCGCCCATAGGCGGCGCGCCCGGCGGACTTGACCAGGGGCTGATCGTTATGCTGGCCGGGCACGATCAGGCGGACGTCGACTTTGCGCCCGACCGCCTTGACCAGCAGCTCGACCTGGTCGCCGGTCGGAGTGCAGTACGGATTGGTAATCCAGATCCGTTTTTCCGCGGCCGCGAACGCGACGGCCTGGGTCAGCGGCACCGGCGCGACGGAGAAGGAATGCGAGGCGATGACCTGGCCTTTCATCTCGCCGGCGGGCGGGAGGGCGGGGAATTGATGCGCGCCGCTCAGGGTTTCGCCGAAGGTCTTGATCCAGTGTTCCTCGAAGGCGTTCTGGAGCGCGCTCACGAGCGGCCCTTCCACCTTCACCTGCACGTCGTGCCAATGATCCTTGTCCTGGGCATGGCCGGCCCAATGATCGGCAAAGCCGGCCCCGCCGGTGAATCCGACGCGGCCGTCCACCACCAGCACGCGCCGATGCGAGCGGCGGTTGGTGCGATCGATTCGCCAGGAGAACACCGGGTGGTAATAGGCAAATTTGCAGCCCGCGTTCTTCATCATTTTGACGTCGGAATTATCGAGGCCCCAGCCGGAGCCGATCCCGTCGAGCAGCAGGCGCACTTCCACCCCAGCCTGGGCGCGCTCGATGAAGGCGTCGCGAAATGACCACCCGATTTTGTCGGAGTGGAGAATATAAGCCTCGAAGTTGATCGTCTTTTTGGCCCCGCGAATCGCGGCCAGCATGGCCGGGAAATAGGCGTCTCCGTCCTGCAGGATTTCGATTTTATTTCCCGGCAGCGGCACCGGGTCATAAAGGGCGAGGGCGGAGCCGAAGAACTCCGGATCGCTCACCGCGTAGGTATGCTCGATGTTGTACTCGATCACGTGTCGCCGGATGAAGAAGATGCAGAAGACGGCGACGATCCCGAGAAAAGCGAGGACGAGCGCGACCCATTCCATCGCCTCGAACTGCCACCATTTTTCCTTTGGCTTCCTTCCGGCGCGCGACATGCGGGGGAGTGTAGCTTCGGCGGCGTCCGCCGCAATGTCCTTGCTCGCCCGGGCAGAACCCTGCCTGCGCCCCGGCTGATTTGCGCCCGGCGACGGGCGGGGTTTCCTTGTCCTCCGCCGCCCGCTGTTCCAATGCCTACTCGCGCCAGCTCTTCCAAACCCGCCCCGCCCGATAACGTCGTGCCGATGCGCCAGCCTAACGAGCCGGCGGCGAAGCCCGCTTTTTCCGATCCGAAAAATTTCATCAACCGCGAGCTGAGCTGGCTCGAGTTCAACCGCCGCGTCCTGGAGGAGGCGCAGGACCCAGCCCAACCGCTGCTCGAACGGGTCAAGTTCCTTGGGATCGTGAGCTCGAACCTGGATGAATTTTTCGAGATCCGCGTCGCCGGCATCAAGCAGCAGATCGCGAGTGAAACAAGCGACGTCGGACCGGATGGGATGAGCCCGACCGCGACCTTTGAAGCGATCGAGCGGGCCGTGCACCAGATGGTGGCGCAGCAATACGAGCTCTGGCGGGAGGAGATCGAGCCGCTCCTGCGCGAACACCAGATTTTTTTCCATCACGTGACGGACCTGAACGCGAAACGCGCCGCCTGGGCGCGTCGTTATTTTCAGCAGGAAGTTTTCCCCATGCTCACCCCGCTGGCGGTCGACGCGAGCCATCCCTTTCCCCAGCTCCTGAACAAGAGCCACAACCTGCTCGTGCGGGCGCGGGCGAAAAAGGGCGGCGAGCCGATGCATGCCATCGTGCAGGTGCCGCGCGCCGTTTCGCGTTTGATTCACATGCCGCGCGGGGAAAAAGGCGACGAGAGCTGGAACTACATTTACCTCGCCTCGCTCATCAAACAGCACGTGGCCGATCTTTTTCCCGGCCTCACTCTCGACGGCGTGCACGCCTTTCGCGTGACCCGAAACAGCGACCTCTACGTCGACGAGGAAGAAGCCGACAACCTCCTCCGCAGCATCGAGCAGGAGCTGCGGCGCTCCAGCCGGGGAAATGCCGTGCGGCTCGAAGTGGAAGCCGATTGCCCGAAAGATTTCTCCGATCTGCTCCTCGATTTTTTCCAACTGACCGAGGCTGATCTTTACAAACTCGACGGCCCGCTTTCGATGACGCACCTCGCGCCGTTGGTCGCGAACGACGCCTTCGCGAAATTGAAGGACCGCGTCTTCCAGCCCGCGCGCGACCCGGCTTTGCCGCCGCACGCGGATATTTTCGAGGCGATGCGCAAGCAGGACATCCTGTTGCATCATCCCTACGAAAGCTACGATCCGGTGGTTGAGCTGGTGGAAAGCGCGGCCCGGGATCCGCTCGTCCTTGCAATCAAGATCACGCTTTACCGGACGAGCGGCGATTCGCCGATTGTGGAGGCGTTGATCGACGCCGCGAGCAACGGGAAACAGGTGACCGCGCTGGTCGAATTGCGGGCCCGCTTCGACGAGGCGGCCAATATCCAGTGGGCCCGCCGGCTGGAGGAATCGGGCGCGCACGTCGTCTACGGCGTGGTCGGATTGAAGACGCACTGCAAGGCACTCCTTCTCGTTAGGCGTGATCCCGATCGGCTGCGCCAGTACGTCCATCTCGGGACGGGAAATTATCATCCGAAAACGGCGCGGGTTTACACCGACTTCAGTCTCTTCACGACCGCGCCCGCCCTGACCGAGGAAGTGGCGATCGTCTTCAACACCCTCACCGGTCTGGCCGGCTATCCCGGTCTGAAGAAGCTGCTCGTCGCGCCCTTCGATCTGCACCAACGGGTGGTCGGCCTGATCGAGCGCGAGCGCGACCACGCCGCGGCCGGGAAACCGGCCCGGATCGTGGCCAAGCTCAATTCGCTCGTCGACCAGGAGATCATCGAGAAACTCTACGAAGCTTCCTGCGCCGGGGTGAAGATCGACCTCATCGTTAGGGGGATTTGTTCCCTGCGGCCAAAGATTCCCGGCCTGAGCGAAAACATCCGCGTCATCAGCATCGTCGGGCGTTTTCTCGAGCACAGCCGGATCTATTATTTCCAAAATGACGGCAGCTCCGATCTCTACCTCGCGAGCGCCGACTGGATGCCGCGCAATTTTTATCGGCGAGTCGAGATCGCGTTTCCGATCGAGGCGCCGGTTCTGCACCACGAGATCGTCACCGAAGTGCTGCCGCGGTTCCTGACCGATTATGTGAAAGCGCGCGAGCTGCAGCCGGATGGCAGCTACGTCCGCCTGAAACCGGAAGAGGGCGCTCCCCGCTCCCAGGCCCAACTCCAGTTCCGCGAACATTCCCGCCGCCAGGCGAAAAAGCTGGCCGAGAAACAAAGCGCGTCCAAGATGCGCCTGTCGCCGATCAAAAAAATGCCTAACGACCGCAAATGAAAAAAATTCTCGTCGTCGACGTCGGCGGTTCCAACGTCAAGATGATGATCTCGGCGCAAGCGAAACGGCGAAAGTTCGAGTCCGGCCCGAGGCTGACCCCGGCCCAGGCGGTCACGAAGATCAAGCAGGCGACGAAGGACTGGGATTTCGACGCGGTCGCAGTCGGCGTTCCCGCGCCGGTGCGCGGCGGGAAGGTGGCGAAAGACCCGAAACATCTGGGCAAAGGCTGGGCCGGTTTTGATTTCGCCAAGGCGCTGGGGAAACCGACCCGCGTCATCAATGACGCCGCGCTCCAAGCCCTCGGCAGCTATCACGGCGGCGGGCGGATGCTTTTTCTTGGGCTCGGCACCGGGCTCGGCTCGGCCCTGGTCTGGAAGGATCACGTTCTCCCGCTCGAGTTCGGCGACCTGCCCTACCAGGATGAATTCATCATCGAGGATTGGCTCGGCGACGAGGGTCTCGAGCAGATTGGCCGGAAAAATTGGCTGCGCGAAACGAACTACGCGATCCAGCAGCTCAAGCTCGCGGTGGTGGCCGACTACGTCGTGCTCGGGGGCGGGAACGCGCGTTTGTTCGAAAAATTGCCGGAGGGCGTCGAGCTCGGGCACAACCGGAAAGTCTATCCCGGCGGGGTGCGGCTCTGGGAGAACGACCTGAAAACGAAGCGCCCGCGCTGGCGGATCATGTAGCTCGTTAGGCGGGCGTTCTTCATGCGGGAATACCACGACCTCTTGCGGCTTGTCCTGGAAAAAGGAACGCCGCGGACCGATCGCACCGGCACCGGAACGATCTCGGTCTTCGGCGCGCAGGCGCGTTTCGATCTGCGCGAAAATTTTCCCCTCCTGACGACGAAGAAACTCCATCTCAAGTCGATCATCCACGAGCTGCTCTGGTTTCTCCGGGGCGACACCAACGTCGCCTATCTGAAGGAACGCGGAGTCAGCATCTGGAACGAATGGGCCGACGAGAAAGGGGACCTCGGCCGGGTTTACGGCGCGCAGTGGCGCGACTGGCGCGGGCCTAACGACGAGCGGATCGACCAGATCGAGCGCGTGATCGCGCAAATCAAAAGGAATCCCGACAGCCGCCGGCACATCGTGACGGCATGGAATCCGGCCGAAGTCGACGCCATGGCCTTGCCGCCCTGCCACGCGCTCTTCCAGTTCCACGTCCAGGATGGCGCGCTTAGTTGCCAGCTTTACCAGCGCAGTGCCGATCTTTTTCTCGGCGTCCCCTTCAACCTCGCGAGCTACGCCCTGCTCACGATGATGGTGGCACAGGTCTGCGGCCTAACGAACGGCGATTTCGTCCACACCTTCGGCGACTTGCATCTTTACCAGAACCATCTCGAGCAGGCGCGCGAGCAACTTTCCCGCTCCCCGCGCCCGCTGCCCTCGGATGGAACTGAACCCCGCCGTGAAAAACATTCATGACTTCCGGTTCGAAGATTTCACCCTCGTCGGCTACGACCCGCACCCGGCGATCAAGGCGCCGATCGCCGTCTGAGTGGCAAACAGTGCGAGGGACGCAGAGAAATAATTTTGTCTTCCTCCGCGTCCTCTGCGATCTCTGCGGTTAACATTCTGCACCATGAACCTGTCGGAACTGAAACGCCTCTACGATCAGCCGCTCTTTGATCTCATCTCGCAGAGCCGGGCCGTTCATCTCGCGCATTGGCGCGGCGAACAGGTGCAGCGCTGCAGTCTGCTCTCGATCAAGACCGGCGGGTGCAGCGAGGATTGTTCCTACTGCGCGCAGAGTGCGCATTATTCCACCGGCCTGGAGCGCGAGGAGTTGATGCCAGTGGGCGAAATCATGAGTGCGGCGCAGCGGGCCCGGGCCCAGGGCGCGACGCGCTTTTGCATGGGCGCGGCCTGGCGCGGGGTGCGCGACGGGACGGCGAAATTTGAGCAAGTGCTGGAGACGGTGCGCGAGGTGAGCCAGCTCGGGATGGAAGTATGCGTGACCCTGGGCGAGATCGGGCCTAACGAAGCGCGCAAGCTCAAGGACGCGGGCGTGACCGCTTACAACCACAACATCGATACCTCGCCGGAATTTTATCCGGAGATCGTCAGCACCCACACTTTTGCGAATCGCCTCAACACCATCGCGGCGGTGCAGGAGAGCGGGATGTCGGTCTGTTGCGGCGGGATCGTGGGGATGGGGGAGAGCGTGACCGACCGGCTGCGCATGCTCGAGGTCCTGTGCAATTTCGATCCGCAACCGGAGAGCGTCCCGATCAATTGCCTGATGGCGATGCCCGGCACGCCCCTGGCCGCACAGCCACCGATCGATATTTTCGATCTCGTGCGGCTGATCGCGGTCACGCGGATCGCGATTCCGAAGGCGCGAGTCCGCCTCGCCGCCGGGCGCACCCGGCTGACCCGGGAAGGGCAGGCGTTCTGTTTCTTCGCCGGGGCGAACTCGATTTTCTACGGCGACAAACTCTTGACCGCGGCCAATCCCGCCGCCGACGCTGACGTCACCCTGCTCCGCGAACTCGGCCTGGAAATCGAGCCTAACGAGCCGGCGAACGCCTGCTAGAGAGCGCGATCTCAGGGCCCCGGGCGGGGCTTTTCGAGCCGGCCGGAACGACGGACGCGCCGCCGAAATTTTGCGATTGACGGCCCATTCGCTCCCGCTACTCTCGCCGCGATGAAAGCCATCCTCGGTTCGCTCCTCTGCCTGGTGCTTTTCGCCGCCGAATGTTTCGCGATCAAAGGCGGACCGCCCTACCCGACCAGCACCAACATCATCGGCACCTACGCCGGCGTGCTCCAGCCCGCTTTCGACCCGACCGATCCGTTCTCGGCCAATTCGTTAGGGGTGTTCACCCTCGGGATTCCCTCGACCGGCGCTTCCACCGGCACCTTTGTCATGTTCACGCGCGGCCGGGTCTTCGGGGGCACGATCCAGGGAGTGGGCGATGTTAACAAAGCCACGGTCAGCGCGCTGCTCGACGCCAACTTCAATTACACGCTCAGTTTTATTGACGATTTAGGCGTTCTCCAATCGATCCGAAGTGACTGCAAGCGTGAACGGCCCGCTCAACGCCAAGGTGGTGCCGACGCGCAGCCCGTTTGCCGTTTCCAGCGCCAAGATTAAGGGCGACGCCACGGTTTTCATATCCAACGGCGGAGTGACCGGCGATGGCGACCCGATCATCGACGGCACGCTCTCGCTCGACGTGATGGGCTTCAAGCAGTCCAGTGCGGAACCCGCCGCCGGCACCATCACGCCGCCGGCAGGCTAACGAACGCGCCGGCCGGATGATCACTCGCCGCCCGGCGGCCGCTTTTACCCTCCTCGAGCTGCTGATTGCCCTCGTCATCGTCGGCATTCTCATCACCCTCCTGATCCCGGTTTACGCGCGTCTTCGGGAGCGGGCCCAAAAGGTGCAATGCATGGCGAACCTGCGCGGTCTCTATGTCGGGACGGAGTCTTATCTCCAGCGCAATGGCAGTTGGCCGCAGATATTCCTCAAGAACTACGGAGAGACGGAGGATTTCGCCAATGCCTGGGTGGCGGCGCTCGCCCCGTTTGGGGTCGAGCGCAGCACCTGGATCTGCCCGACGATTCAGGACCTGCTGCGCAATCCCGACTACCAGGACCCGGCCAACGCCCGCCTCGATTACGTCTCGACCGGTTTTGACGATAAACCGACCTCGCCCCATCAATGGCCGCGCCAGCCCTGGTTCGTGGAAACCGGCGACGTCCACGGCAACGGCAACCTCATCATCTTCACCGATGGCAGTATCGTGGAAACGAACGATGTGCTGCCGAAATAATTTTGCTTTACGTTAGGCGCGCGGCCTGAAAAAGTCGGCCCATGTCTCCCCGTAAGTTCACAAAGTGGGCGGGAATTCTTCTCCCGATCATCTTCCATCCGGTTCTTCTCCTCGGTCAAGCCGAGCCGCAAGGGATGCTGATCTATCAGCAGCCGGCCACTTCCTTCACCGAGGTTTTCGAGTTTCGATCGTTTCGACAGGAGAACGCGCTCTACGCGGCGATGATCGACGCCGCGGGCCAGCGGAAGCAGCTCAAGGCCGGCGGAGTGCTGGCGGTATTGCCCTATCCGCCGTTGAGTCTCGATGCCGATTTCGGGAGTAGCGCAAGGCCCGCGATCGCCCGGATCGAATCGCTCCAGCAGACATACCCAGCGGTGCGATCACAACTGGAGAAGGCGCGTGGGAAATGGGCGCGCGCCTTGGAGGTGTTTGAACAGCGAACGCCTGTCTCGTCCGCCAGTCCAGTCAGCACTCCACTCTCGGTGCTTTCCCTAAAAAGCGGAGTTTTTCAGGATGTGAAGCTAACGAAGGCGACCCACCAGAGTGTGACTTTCCATCACGCGAGCGGCGTAGCGACGGTTCCTTTGGCCGAGCTGACACCGGCGCAAATTGTGGATCTGAACCGGCACTCCAATTCGCTACAACTTCCGTTAGGGATTTCTCGCGCGGTCGCCCGGCCGCAGCTGGAGAACGGCAGCCTGACTGCCCGGGTCGAGGCCAAGGGAAGGAAGATTGTTCGTTTTTGCGCCGCGAAGCTTGGGATCAGTCCGGCAGTCTTCTCCGTCTGGACCTTTTTTGTCGTCCTGCCAGGCGCGGTGCTCATGCTCGTGCTTGCGATCACCCTCAGCGCGCGTCGGTCGCGAACGGGGATCAAACCGGCCCCTGGCGTCCGGACAACCTGACTTTATGCGCTTTTTCATCGAACTCCTTGCAGTGGGATGCCTTCTTTTCGTTGGCTGGGAAAGGCCCTTCAAACATTGGGTCGCCAAACCGCCGCCGGCTGCGGCACCGGTTCGCGAGAGCGCGGTTCGGCCAGACGCTTCGGCGCCGGGAAACTGGATGTGGGATCCGCAGCGAACGAACCCGCTGGATCGGGGACCGTATAATCGCGACGATAAGGTGACACACGCGCCGTTCGTCTATTACCCGTGAACGTCCGGGCTCGGGCCGGCCAATTCTGACTCCCGGCGGATCGATTCGGAGCCTGTCTTGCACCGAGGGTGACTGGCGGAGATCCCACGAGGGACTCGATCCGGACCGCACCCCTCGTGTTTTTTTTATCAAAACATAAAAATAAGCTTGTCACGGTCGTGTTCGGTTGCGTAGAAGCATCCCTCCTGCAACTCAACCAATCGTTAAATTCCCTATGAAAAAGCTTATTTGCACTGCATTCCTCGTCGCCTTTGTCGCGGCCTTCACGGCCAACGCACAACAGGTGGTTTACAATTCGCGGGCTGTCTACGACGTGGCGCATCCGGCCAATTTCGTCATCGATTTTAACGACCTGACCCCGGCGCCGTTTCAGTACAGCGATGTCACCGTCTCGACGCCGGTCGGCGGTGTCAGTTTTGATGGGATTCCCTCGAGCCAAAACATCGAATTTCTGAATTCGAGCACGTTTGGAATCAATACGCCGGGCAACCTGGTGCTCTACGCGCTCAACGGGCAGTTCCTGACCGACAGCCTCCTCATCACGCTCCCGGCCAACACCTTCAGCTTCGGCACCGACGTGCTCAGCCCGAGCGGGACGGTTCCAGAACCGTATCAATTTACGATCTATTCTGGTTCGACGGTGCTGGCGACGCTCGCTTCCACCAGTGCGCAGGGCGCCTACACTTTTTTCGGTTATGATTCCGCGAGCCTGCCGATCACTTCGGTGGCGGTGCAGATCTCGAGCTTTATCGGCAACCCGCAGCCGGTGATCGACAACTTCACCGTGGCGGTGCCGGAGCCTTCCACCTGGGCGATGCTCGCGGCTGGTGCCGGTCTCCTCGGGGCCCGCGTTCTGCGGCGTCGGCGCTCGGCGTAATCTCGCGCCGGTTTTCGAGACGCGCTCGCTCTGGAAACGGGGCGAGCGCGTTTTGCTTTAGGCGACGAGCGAGCGTTCGGCGGCCAGCTCGCCGTAGAGCGTCTCATAGCTTTGCGCCGCCAGCGCCCACGAAAAATCGAGGGTCGCCGCGCGCCTGCGCAGGCGCTGCCATTCCGCCTGATCCTCGAAAACCTCCTGCGCTCGCTTGATCGCATCCCAGAACGGCTCGCTCCCGTACTCGTAAAAGAGGAAGCCGTAACCGGAGTCGGTCGAGGGATCGTAGTCCGCGATGATCTGCTCGACCCCGCGGGTCGCGCGCGCGATCGGGAGAACGCCATACTTGAGGCTGTGCATGGCGCTGAAGGCGCCCGGTTCCACGCGGGATGGAATGAGCGCGATGTCGCTCCCGCCCTCGATCAGGTGCGCGAGCGTTTCGTCGTAATCGTGCCGGTAGGCGAGACGCTCGGGATATTTGCGCGCGGCAATGGCGAGCCCGGTCTCGTAGGCGGGATCGCCTTTGCCGAGGATGACGAGACGCACGTCGTCGGCCAGGAGCCGATCGAGTACCGGCATGAGAATATCGAACCCCTTCGCTCCGGTGAGACGCGTGACCATGCCGAAAACCGGGCCGCGCGGCGCGGGCGCGAGCTGGAGCTGGGCCAAAAGCGCATCGCGCGCGGCTGTTTTGCGCTCGAGTTTATCCGGGCCGTAACGAGTCGGAAGGAGCGGATCGGTGGCCGGATTCCAGCGCTTGTAATCGGCGCCGCCGAGGATGCCGGAGAGGCGGTGGGCATGTTCGCGCAGGACAATATCGAGCCCCTCGCCTAACGACGGGGTCTGGATCTGGTGCACATACGGTTCGCTCGAGACGACGATCCGGTCGGCGCAAAGGATGCCCCCCTTGAGGAGATTGAGCCGCCCGAAATATTCGACCCCGCGGAGATCGAAATAGCGCCCGGGCAGATTCGTGAGGGCAAAATCCCAACTGTCGAAGTTCCCCTGGTCGGCGAGGTGATGAATGGAGAGCACAGTCGCGAAAGGCAGGCCCTGGTCGCGGACGAGGACCGGCACGAGGGCGGCGGTCCAGTCGTGGCAATGCAGAATCTCAGGGCTCGGCGTCATGCGCCGCGCGATCTCGACCGCCGCTTTGCTGAAGAAGATGAAACGCGCGGCGTTGTCGTCGTAGGGCTCGCCTTTTTCGGTGTAGATGCCGGGTCGATCGTAAAGCTCGTCGCAGCGGACGAAGAAAATTTGCAGATCCTCCGCCGTCCGGCCTTCGAGCAGGTCGGCTGAGAGCTTTTTTTCACCTAACGAGATCTCGAGGCTGACGTGGAGCGGCTTGGTCGTGATCTTTTTGTTCTGCCGAATCTCGCGGTAGTAGGGCATGGCAAGCGCGACTTCGTGCCCCCGGGCCTTGAGTTCGCGGGGCAGGGCGACGAGCACGTCGGCGAGCGCGCCGGAGCGCGCCAGCGGCCAGCCTTCGCTGCTGATCATGAGGATCTTCATGGGGCAAATTAACCGCAGAGGACGCAGAGGGCGCAGAGATTTTTTAAGCGGATCTTAGTCGCGTTCATTCTCCCCTTCGGTGGATAGTTCTGCTGGATCCAGGCCAGGGCTTCGTTGCGGTCGCGTAAGTCGCCTTCCAGTTGCCGGGTTTCTACCGCCTCGAGGATTTCTCCGAAACGCGGCCCGGGCTTCATTCCGAGCGCGATCAGGTCGTCGCCTGTGACCAGCGGGGGCGGGATGATCGGCTCATTGGCGAACTCCTCCTGTTTCTGGCGGAGGAATTCGTAGTTATCGAGCATGCCGTGGCTGCTCGCGCAGTCGACCCGGTGCAGTTCGAGTTCGTCGACAAAGGTCGGCCGCGCGATGAAGCGTTTCAGTTTCGCGACCCGCATATTCGGCACGTCCTTGAAGACCATGTGCTGCCGCACCGCCTCGACCGTGGCCTCGATCTCGGCCCGGGAGAAACGCAGCCGCTCCATCAGCGCCTCGGTCATTTCCGCGCCGATGCGGTCGTGGCCATTGAAGCGAATCCGGCCCTCCGGATCGACGCTCGCGGTCGGCGGCTTGCCGATGTCGTGAAAAAGAACGCTCAGGACGAGCGGGAGCGAGACGTCGTTAGGCAAAAGCCCGAGCATGAGCCGGGTGTGCTTGAAAACGTCGCCCTCGGGATGGAACTGCGGCGGCTGTTCGCAGCCTTTCATCGCCTCCAGCTCGGGGAGGATTTGCTTCATCAGCCCGCTCGCGTCGAGCAGGTCCCAGCCGCGGGTGCGCTGCGGCGAAAGGAAAATTCGCACCAGTTCCTCCCGGATCCGCTCGGCGCTGATCTGGCCGATGGTGTCGGCCGCCTGCGCGATCGCGTCCCAGGTCGCGGGCTCGATCTCAAACTCGAGCACGGTGGCGAAACGGATCGCGCGCAGGAGCCGGAGCCGATCCTCCGCGAAACGCTGCGCGGGCTCGCCGATCGCCCGCACCAGCCGGGCGGTGAGGTCCTGCCGTCCGCCGACGTAATCAATCACCTTGTCGTTAGGCGGATCGTAGAACATGCCGTTGATCGTGAAATCCCGCCGGCGCGCGTCCTCTTCGGGCGAGGAAAAATGGACCTCGGCCGGGTGCCGGCCATCGAGGTAGGCGCCGTCCGCGCGAAAGGTTGCGACTTCGAACTGGAGATCGTTTTCCAGGACGACGATGACGCCAAAATGCGCCCCGACCGCGTAGGTGCGGGGAAAGATTTTCTGCACCTGCTCGGGCCGCGCGTCGGTCGCGATATCGATGTCTTTCGGGGGCTGGCCGCGGACGAGATCGCGCACACAGCCGCCCGCGAAATAGGCGACGTGACCGGCGGCGCGCAGGCGATCCACCAGCGCGCGCGCGGTCGAAAGCATGGGCGTTTCCTCCCTCTTGCTCCCGGCGGGATTCACAATGGCATGCTCGCTGGTCGCGCTCCGCCTGTCGAGGGCGGGCGGTCGTTAGTCCGCCGTGGCGGTTTTGCGCGAGTCGCGAAAGGAATAAACCATGAAGCAGACGACGGCGATGCAGATGCAGGAGTCGGCGACATTAAAGGCCGGCCACGGACTGGCAAAGGGCAGGTGCAAATCGAAGAGGAGAAAATCGATGACGTGACCGTGGAGGAGGCGGTCAGTGAGATTGCCGAGGACGCCGGCGAGGAGCAGCAGGAGGGCAAAGCGGCGCCAGGGATCGCGCGGTTCCTTGCGTGTGAGCAGGTAGGTCACAACGACGAGCGCAATAAAGGAAATGACGACGAAAAAGCCGTTGTTGTCGCGGAAGGAACCGAAGGCGGCGCCAGTGTTGGTGACGTGGACGAGAGTGAAAAAGTTCGGGATGACGTCGTGCCCTTCGTAGGGATCGATGTAGCGGAGGACGAGAAATTTCGTCAGTTGGTCGAGGGCGTAGAGCGGGAGAGTGAGGAGGAGAAAAAGCTTCATGTGCGGGATTCCACGACCTCGGCACAGCGGTCGCATAATTCGGGATGATTCGCATTCGTGCCGACCGCCTCGCGGTGGCGCCAGCAGCGTCCGCACTTTTTGTTAGGCGTAAGGGAGACGGCGGCGCCCGCTTCCTCGGCCGGTTCCAGTTTCAGGTCGCTGAGGATGAAAAATTCCTCGAGTTCATCGCGCGGAACGTCGTCCGCGAATCGTTTGTCGCAACGCAGGACGACGGCGGCCTCAAGCGCGTTGCCGATGAGTTTTTCCTGGCGGGCTTTTTCGATCGCCTGGCCGATCACCCCGCGGAGCTGGAGCAGTTCCTCCACGTTCTCCCGCACGGCTTTGTCGCGCAGGTTGCCCTGGGGCTCGGGAAAACACTGGAGATGAACGGAGCCTTGATCGCCGAGATAGCCCCAGGCTTCTTCCGCGGTGAAAGCGAGGATCGGCGCGAGCAGCCGGCAGAGCGCGTCGAAGATCTGGTGCATCGCCATTTGCGTGGCGCGGCGGCGGCGCGAACCGGGCGCGTCGCAATACATCCGGTCTTTGGTGATGTCGACGTAGAGGCTGCTCAGGTCGACGGCGCAGAATTGGTTGAGGGTGTGGTAAACCTTGTGGAATTCGTAGGCTCGCATAGGCCGCGCGGCATTCTTCGATGACCCCCTGCAGGCGATCGAGGATCCAGCGATCGACCAGGGTCAGGTCGTCCGGCCGGATCTCCTGTTTCCCGGGCTCGAAGTCGGAGAGGTTGCCTAACAAAATCCGGAGCGTGTTGCGGATGCGACGGTAGGTGTCGCCGAGGCGGGTGAACATCTCCTCGGAGAAGGGAACGTCGTCGGTGTAATTGACGCTGCTGACCCACAGCCTAACGATATCGGCTCCGTGCTTGCCGACGAAATGGCCCGCATCCATCGGCTTGCTGTAGGTGCTCGATTTGGAGATTTTTTTGCCGTCGACATCGACCACGAAACCGTGCGTGACGCAGGTCTTGTAAGGCGCGCGATCGTGCAGGGCGACGCTCGTCATAAGCGAGGATTGAAACCAGCCGCGATGCTGGTCGGTCGCTTCCAGATACATGTCGGCCGGGTCGCGCAGCTCGGGGTGGGTGGCGCAGACGGCGCGGTGGGAAACGCCGCTGTCGATCCAGACGTCGATCGTGTCGTTGCGATGGCGCGTCCCTTCGGGGAGATCGAGGGCGGCGGCGAGCGCGGCATCGTCGAGTTCGAACCAGACGTTGGAACCACGCTCGGCCACGAGATCGGCGAGGCGGCGAATCCATTCCGGATCGAGGAGAGACTTGCCTTCGGCGGAATAAAAAACCGGCAGCGGCACGCCCCAGCTGCGTTGGCGCGAGATGACCCAGTCGGGCCGCGATTCGACCGTGCCGGCGATGCGGTTTTCACCCCAGGCGGGGAGCCAGGTGACGTGCGAGATGGCGTCGAGCGCTTTGGCGCGCAGGTCGTCGATGCGGATGAAGAATTGTTCGACGGCGCGGAAGATGATCGGCGTTTTCGAGCGCCAGCAATAGGGATAGGAATGCTGGTAGGCCTGCTCCGCCACGAGCATGCCGCGCTCGCGCAGCAGCCTAACGATGTCGGCATTGGCGTCGAAAACATATTTGCCCACCAGCTCGGGCAGGCCGGCTTCCTCGGTGTAGCGGCCGAGATCGTCGACCGGCGAAAGGATGGGGAGCCCGTTGGTTTTGCCTAACGAGTAGTCGTCGTCGCCGTGGCCGGGCGCGATGTGGACGGCGCCGGTGCCGGTGTCCATGGTGACGAAATCGGCCGTCAGGACGATGGCGGTGCGCGGGAGGAAGGGATGCTGCGCGCCGAGGCCCTCCAGCTTGCTCCCGGGAAAAGCCGCGAGCGGTTCGCCGCCGGGTTGCCAGCCGGTCGCGCTCGCGAAAGCTCCGGCCAGGCTCTCGGCCAGGATGAGCGTTTCCGATTGTTCGCCGCGGGTGAAAGTTTGCGCGACGTAGCGCTCTTTCTCATGCACGGCGATGGCGAGATTCGCGGGCAACGTCCACGGCGTGGTCGTCCAAATGATGAGGCTGGCCTTGTCTTTCCAGGCACCGGTGACGATGGGAAACTTGACGTATACCGCCGTGTCCTGCCGGTCCTGGTATTCGACCTCGGCTTCGGCCAGGGCGGTCTGCGCACCGGTGCTCCAGAAGACGGGCTTCATCGATTCGTAAACCAGCCCGCGCTCCACGAAGACGGCGAAGGCGCGCAGGATCTCGGCTTCGTAGGCCGGATTCATGGTCAGGTACGGATTCTCCCAGTCGCCGAAGACGCCGAGGCGCTTGAATTGTTCGCGCTGGATATCGATGAATTTGCGGGCAAACGCCTCCGAGCGCTGGCGGACTTCGAGCGGCGAAAGGCCGCGCGTTTCCTTTACCACCTTGTATTCGATCGGCAGAGCCGTGGCAGTCCCAGCCCGGAACGTAAGGCGCGCGGAAACCGGCCATGGTTTTCGATTTCACGACCAGGTCCTTGAGGATTTTATTCAAGGCCGTGCCCATGTGGACGTCGCCGTTGGCGAAGGGCGGACCGTCGTGCAGAACGAAAAGTTCGCCGCTGGCCCGGGCGGTCTGAATTTGGTCGTAAAGCCGCGCTTCCTGCCAGGAACGAAGAATCTCGGGCTCGCGGGTGGCGAGGCCGGCCTTCATCGGGAAATCCGTTTTTGGGAGGTTGAGAGTTTCCTTGTAATTCTGGCTCATCGCGGAGCGGCGACGCTAACATCCAGCCTCGGAAAAGCAACGCGCCAGCCCCCGGCGGCGCGGGCGGCGCGGCGGCCGGCAAAGGCTGCCTAACGGGAGGAGAAAACCCCTAACGAACAGGATTTTTTGTTTTGAGGTCGCCGAGATGCGGTTAGAGTCGCGGCCGATGGGGGCGATTTTTTAAGTCTCATGAAACGCTATCTTCCGTTTGTGATCATCGCGGTTGTCGCCCTGGTGACGGTGGGCGTCGCGACCGCGGTTTACCGCTCGAAGATGCAGCCCGCTGCTTCTGTCGCGGTGTCGGCCTCGCCCAGTCAGGCGCCCGCGACCGGAGGTGCGGTCGCGAAAGAGGAGGAATCGATCCACGCGCGCGGGCCGCGCACGGCGCCGGTGACGATGGAAGTTTACGGCGACTTCCAGTGCCCCTCCTGTGCCCTGGCCGCGACCGTGATTCACGATCTGCAAAAGGAATACGAACCGCAGGTGCGGGTCGTTTTTCACCAGTTCCCGCTCGCGATGCACAAGCACGCGGTGATGGCGGCGATGGCTTCCGAAGCAGCCGGGTTGCAGGGACATTTCTGGGAAATGCACGATCTGCTTTACAAGTTCCAGCATGTCTGGAGCAGGGCGTCCGATGCCGCTCCATTTTTCGCCAACTATGCGGAGACAATCGGGCTGGATGCCGGCCAGTTTGCGGTTGATTCGAGGAGTCCGGAAATGCAGGCGCGGGTCATTTCGCAAGGCGATGCCGGGGTGGCGCGCGGGGTGAAGAATACGCCAACGATTTTCATTAATGGCCGGGAAGTACGCAACAGCTTCCGGCCCGAAGTCCTGAAGCAGGCGATTGACGACGCGCTGGCACAAGAGAAGAAGCCCTAACTTGGCGACCAGGAGTAAAAAAGAGCCCGGGCAAAAAGCGGCCGCCGACCGGCCCGGGTCGTCGCCGATCTTGTATTGGTCGCTTGCCATCGTTGCACTGCTCGGACTGGCCGACGCGACTTTCTTAACGGTTGGGCATCTGACCGGGGACGATGCGGTGTGTGGTTCGGCTCTTGGTTGCTCGACGGTCCTGGGGAGCGCGTATGCGACGATTCGGGGCATTCCCACCGCCGCGTTTGGGGCGGTCGCCTATTTCACTGTTTTCAGTCTCGCAATTCTGGCCGCTTTTGGTTACGCACGGGTGCGCGGCTTTCTGGTGATCGTGGTGAGCCTGATGTTTGCCGCCTCGCTTTATTTTCTTTATTTGCAGGCGTTCGTGCTGCACGCCTTCTGTCCTTTTTGCCTGTTTTCGGCGGCGCTGACTTTTTTGTTGGCTGGTTTGCTCCTGGCCTTTCCGGGTCCACGCTGATTCTGTTTAGTCTTGGGCCTTCTCCGTAAACGGCCAAAAAGAATTTCGAGGACGGGCTGATATCCTGCAGAATCGTAAGGAAAAGGGCGCGCGCGGATGGTTCCTAATTTAGGAAAAGTCGCCAGAGCCCGGTCGTGTCGTTTTTAGAATTTCGGCCTGGGAACTGTCTTCGATGGGGCTCGGCGTACGTTTCAGTGCAGCAGCAATTTAGAACGAGTCGTCCATCGCCGCCTGTTTTTATGCTATTACAGGGTCAACGCCCCCATATCGCCAGACATTACTAAAACGTAATGAGGAACCTCGTGACTCAAACGGCGCACATTGATAGTCTCCATAACGGGTAGAACGTCTCTACTCCGCGGTCCAAGCACACACATTAGAAAACACATACATATATGAAAAAAAGGTCAGCTACTCGAGACGCTAGCACTAAAGTGCGCGTTCTTTTTGGTTCCCTGCTCACCACCGGTGGCGTCTTTCTGGCGCTGATGGCTTTGAGTGTTAATTCCAGCTCCACGGCGGTCGCGGCGGGCAAGCCCGGCGGCGGTGCCTTGGTGCTTTACCCCGATCACAGCGACATCTCGCCGGCGATGCGTGATGTGGAAGCGTGGCCAGTGCAAAGACTGCAAGAGCACGAAGCGGCGAAGAACCCGAGAATCAACACTGGCGTCCATAAAGACGTAGCTGACCAAGCCATCCAAAAGGGCTCGTTACTCGGCCTGCTCGCGCCGAGCATTCCGGCGCCGATCCTCAATTTTGCCGGCATTCCGTTCCCTGGCGTCAATTGCAACTGCGCTCCGCCCGATACCAACGGCGAAGTGGGTGCGACCCAGTACGTCCAGATGGTGAACACCGGCTACCAGGTCTTTGACAAGACGACCGGCGCTTCCATTCTCGGCCCGAACAGCATCACCTCGATCTGGACCGGCTTCGGTGGCGTTTGCCAGACCTCCGGTCAGGGTGATCCGATCGTGATGTACGATCAGATCTCCAATCGCTGGCTTATCAGCCAGTTTGCCGGTGGGTTGACCCACGAATGCATCGCGGTCTCGACTTCGAGCGACGCCACCGGGACCTATGCCCGTTATGATTACAATCTGGCGGCGGTCGGCGGCCCGGGCCTTTATGATTACCCCCATTTCGGGGTGTGGCCAGACGCTTACTACATGAGCATGAACGTGTTTAACACCTCTGGCACCGCTTATCTCGGCCCGCAGGCTTATGCGTTCAATCGCTTGAAGATGGTCGCAGGAGATCCCTCCGCGGAGATGATCCTGATGCCGCGCCTGAGTCCTTCCAATCCGCCGATGCAGCCGGCCGACCTCGATGGTTCGACCTTGCCGCCAGCGGGTGCGCCGAATCCGTTCGTCCTCTTCCCGGACACGGGCACGTATCGGGTTTATCACTTCCACGTCGATTTCGTCACGCCGGCGAACTCCACCTTCACGCTTTTCGGTTCGTCGCCGACAGCGGGCTTCACTCAGCTCTTCACTTCGGTGCCGCAGCTCGGCGGTGAAGGTCTTGGGAACCTCGCGGATCGTCTGATGTATCGCCTGGCGTATCGGAACTTCGGCACGCACGAATCGTTGGTCGGCAATTTCACGGTCCGGGCGAATAACATCGCGGCCGTGCGCTGGTTTGAACTGCGCGGAGTTTCCGCCGGTCCGGTCACGACCTTCCAGGACAGCACCTATCAGCCCGACACGACCATTTGGCGTTGGATGGGCAGTGCCGCGATGGACAAATTCGGCAACATGGCCCTTGGCTATAGCGCCTCCAGTTCGGCGATTCACCCGCAGATCCGCTACACCGGCCGGCTTGGAACTGATCCGGTCAATATGATGACGCAGGGTGAAGGGCACATTCATGATGGCACCGGTTCCCAGATCTCCACTTCCGGCCGCTGGGGCGACTACAGCGACATGACGGTGGACCCGGTGGACGACCAGACCTTCTGGTTCACGACCGAGTACTACGACACCACCAGCAGCTTCAACTGGCGCACGCGTATCGCCAATTTCAAGATTGCGACGGGCGGCGGCGGTGATGAGATCACCCTCACGACGAACGTGCAGACGCGGGGCAATAAAGCCCGGGTGACTCTGGACTGGACGCCGGCCGACGGCGGGAACATCAATGTCCTGCGTGACGGGAATGTGGTCCAGACGACTGCGGATGATGGAAACACCAAAGACCAACACCGCAACGCGAGTGGATCGACCTTCACCTATCAGGTGTGTGAGACGGACTCGAGCGATTGCTCAAACGAAGTCGAAGTCACGATCCCGTAAGGGCTAGATCTTAAAGGCACTTTAGCTCCGGGAGTTGTCCTAACCGACTCCTGGATGGCGGGTGCAAGAATAACAGAGGGGCATCCAGCAATTCGCTGGGTGCCCCTTTTTTTTGGGGGGCCCGGAGTCGCTGCTGTCCTTCGAGTGCTTCGATCCACAAGGAAAGGAAGCTGACGCGAATGTAAGAACAATTTGGCTGACAGGCGAGCCGCCGGTTTTGTAGGCTCTTTAAGCATCAGCCTCACGAGACGCCCATTGCGCGTCCAGTTGGCAACTCACCTAAACTAGAAGGAATTATCGATATGCAAAAGTTATCCAGCCGTGTTCGATTCATTAATCGGAAGGCTCTCTGCGCGGCTCTGTGTTCGGCAGGCTTGGTCGTGGCCCTTGTGGGCGGTCACGAAGCCGTTGCTCAAAGTCAGACCGGCACCACTGCCATTCAGGGTGTGAACCGCGGCCTGGCACCCGTGGTCAAGTTCGACGTCTCACCCGCCTTGCGCGACATGCGCATCATCCTGCCGGGTCCCGGTCGGATTCCCGAAAACGAAGATCGGGAGATCGTGCCGTTGAAACTCCGTTTTGCTCCCGAGTGGGATCCGGTCGTGCAAACGACGGTGAGCGGCAATGATGGTCCCGCCGGAACGGAAATCCCGGGGCCGATCACGAGCTTCAATGGTCCGACGAATTCCAGCGGCGTTGTCCCGCCAGATCCAGTGGCGGCGGTCGGCCCCAATCATGTCGTGGCCATGTCCAACCTGAGCTTCCAGATTTTCAACAAAACCGGCACCTCGCTTTTCGGACCAGCCGCCAATAACACCCTCTGGGCTGGTTTCGGCGGCGCCTGTCAGACTTCAAATTCGGGCGATCCGATTGTGGTCTATGATCGGATGGCCGATCGCTGGTTACTCTCACAGTTCACTGCGGGACCGCCCCCGTATCTCGAGTGCATCGCCATTTCGCAAACGAGCGACCCAACGGGAGCCTACTTTCGTTATTCCATCTCGACGGGGAACAACTTCCCCGACTACCCGAAGGTCGGTGTCTGGCCGGATGCTTACTATTTCAGCACCCGCGAGTTTGCCGGCGGCGTGACCTTCGTCGGAGTGGGAGCGTATGCCCTCAATCGTGCTCAAGCACTGGCGGGAAATCCCAACCCGCAGGTCATTTCGTTCCTCGTCCCGCCGGTCGGCGCGGGTGCCAACGTGGGTGACGGGTTACTGCCGAGCGACCTGGATGGCTCGACCCTTCCGCCTCCGGGCAGCCCGAACTACTTTCTCGGGTCGCAGGATAACAATGGTCCGTACGGGGCGCCGATCGATGCGCTCAATCTCTACAGGTTCCACGCCGACTTTACGACTCCGGCCAATTCGACCTTCGTCCTGGCCAGCACCATTCCGGTAGCGTCGTTTAACTCCATGCTTGGTTTGTGCGGCGGCACCCGCGCCTGCATTCCGCAGCCCAGCACGGCGGCGAAGATTGACCATCTCGGTTACCGGCAGCGCCCGACGTTTCGGCTGGCTTACCGTAATTTCGGTACCCACGAGTCACTCGTGACCAACCAGTCAGTCTCCGGCGGCGCCGGCCCCAATGGCGAAGTCGCCGGTATCCGCTGGTGGGAATTGCGTAACCCCAATGGCGCTCCCTTCATCTTCCAGCAAGGCACGTATGCGCCCGGGATCACGGACGGTATTCATCGCTGGATGGGGAGCATCGCGATGGATGGCCAGGGGAATATGGCTTTGAGTTACAGCGCTTCGAACAACGTCAACCCGGCAGTGTTTCCAAGCGTCTCTTACACCGGCCGCCTCGTGAGCGACCCGCTCGGCACCATGCCGCAAGGGGAAGGAAACATCATCGTCGGAACCGGCTCGCAGACGACCAGCCTCAATCGCTGGGGCGATTATACCTCGCTCACTGTTGATCCGACCGATGATCTCACCTTTTGGGCCGCGAATGAGTGGGTCCCGGTGACAAGCTCGGTTGGATGGGTCTTGCGCATCGGCAGCTTCAAACTGGCGACTGGTGGGGGCAATGAGATCGCGCTCACGGCGACCGTGCAGGCGCGGGGAAATAAAGCCCGCGTGATTCTCAACTGGACGCCGGCCGACGGCGGGAACGTCAATGTCCTGCGTGACGGGAATGTGGTCCAGACGACTGCGGATGATGGAAACACCAAGGATCAACACCGCAACGCGAGTGGATCGACCTTCACCTATCAGGTGTGTGAGACGGACTCGAGCGATTGCTCAAACGAAGTCGAAGTCACGATCCCGTAAGGGCTAGATCTTAAAGGCACTTTAGCTCCGGGAGTTGTCCTAACCGACTCCTGGATGGCGGGTGCAAGAATAACAGAAGGGCATCCAGCAATTCGCTGGGTGCCCTTTCCTTTGGGTGTCACGTCTGATTTTACGTTCTGTGACTCTGAAGACTAAGCAGCGCCTGTCCGAAGTTGCGAATTGATCTTCGGAGCGGCGCGGAGCAGGTTGGAAAGGCAGAAAAACGCGCGCAGAAATGGAAACACCAAGACTCGCAGTTATCTCAATCGTCCTCGCCCTGATCTTCGGCGCAGGCTTGTGCCTCGCGCAGTCATCGAAGGTGAACGGCCTTTGGAAGGTGGAGGTGACGTTCGGGAACGGCGAGGCACGCACCTTTCGCTTCGAGGCTGGGGAATCTGGCAAAGGCTCCCTCCGCCTGATGGATCCTCGCTCGCAATCGTGGGGCCAGGCCGGGCCTGCGGAGGCAAAGTGGACCCAGAGCGCGGATGGCGCCGTGAACTTCTCGGGCCCGGTGGAGTTCTTGATCGGTAACATCGGACGCGATGCCGGAACTCTGGTCTTGAAGGGGAAGCTAGGAACCGGAGCCGCGATCACAGGAGAGGCAAAGTTTTTCCCTCTGCCACAAGACCCTAACGATCCCGCGGCCCAGGCCTCGAAGAGCGGCACCTTCAACGCAACTCGCGTCACGGACGAGAAATCGGCCAAATCGTGAGGGTCTTAGGTAATTCACCACCTCGCTGAAAAAAATGCCCCGCAGGTGCTGCGGGTTTCCCCTTTTCAGAAAACGTTGCTGAATTGTAAGGAAAAACATCGGGACAACTGGAGGTGCATCTTGATAGCCTCGGGGACGGCTAAGACGTCTTGGTCGCGCACACAACCTCAACAACAACATCCAGCTATTATGAAAAAGAAATGTAATTCTCAATCCGCTTTCTTTCGACTGCGGATCCTATCCGGTTTGTTTTTAGTCCTCTCCGGCGTCTTTTTGGTTCTGATCGGCGTTGGCACTTTCTCCGCGCAAGCGCAGCTGAGGAACAAAGCGGGTACAGCGTCGGCCGATCCTCTCGTCCCCGCCGCCTTCGACTGTGCCAGCATTCGCAATCTCAACATTCACGTGCAGGAAAACATGCGCGCTGGAGCCCTTATGATTTACTGCGGCGAGGCTGAGGGCGGCTCGCCGTCACCTTATGGCGAGACTTCGCCATTCGTGCAGGAACTGCTGGCCCCCTTGCTCGGCGGGATGGATGTCGACCTGATCACCGGTGCTGAGATCGGCAACAACAACACCCAGTCGGAGACTTTCGCGCAGGCGAATCCGGATAACCCGATGGAAATCGTCGTCGCCTACAACGACTCCCGCGGCCGCAACGCCAGCCCGATCAACATCTCGGGTGCGTCGATCTCGACTGACGGCGGCGCGACGTTCACCCGGTTGACTAGGGCCAGCACCGGCCAAAGCCCGTTCGGCAACACCGTGGGTGACCCGGTTATCTTGTATAACCGCCCTACCGCCACTTGGTACACGGTCTGGCTTGACGTTGCCTGCGGCGGCCAGGGCCTCGGCGGCTATAAGACGACCACGCCCTCGAATCCCGACAGCTGGACCCACTACTGCGTTCACACTGGCTCCTCCGACGATCGCGAGTCTGGTTGGGTCGACAACAACCCGGCCAGCCCATTCTACGGCCGGATGTATATCACCTTTAACGACTTCAATCGCGGCGGCGGCGCCATCTTCGTCCGCTACTCGACCGACAATGGTGCGACCTGGACGAACGAGCGGCAGATAAGCCCCGGCTTCTTCCGCAACGTGCAACTCACCGGCGACACCGCAACGGGGACCCTCTACCTCGCCGCGATGAACGAGATGGGCGGCGGCCTCGGTAACCGTGCCAACATCTTCTACAGGTCGACCGACGGCGGTAATAGTTGGTCCCAGACCTACACCGGCCCCACCTTCGCCGGCCCGGGTGCGACCACCTGCGCTTCCAACAGCTACTTCGCCTGTATGTTCAGCGGTCCGTCGTTCTGGCGGCACATGGGCTGGGGTCAACCGGCGGCACTCAACAACGTCGTCCATTACGTCTACGCCTCCCGCGCCACTCCTGACGCGGGCAACGTGTTCTATATTCGCTCCACCGACGGCGGCGCGACCTTCAGCGCTCCGCTGCAAATGAACACCGATGCGACGACTCGCCCGCAATGGCAGCCAAACGTCTCAGTCGGCGAGGACGGCAGCGTCGTCGCGGTTTGGTACGATGCTCGCGAATCGGCCTCCTGCAGCAAAGGGAACCCGGCCGTTCCCTGCTACAGAATGTGGTCGCGCAGGTCGGCGGACAATGGCGCCACCTGGTCGGCAGATGAGCCGTTCTCGGATGTCGTCACTCCGCTTCCCGGCCAGCCCGACCCGGGCATCGTCGCGGAATACGCGGGCGACTATGACTACAGCCATCCGTCGCCGACCGACCACATCCATCCTTGGACCGACGGTCGCGTGACTCTGAACGCCGCTGCTCAGCAGGATGCCTTTGTCGATCGCGCGCCGATCAACAATGGCGGTGGTGACGAGATCACGCTCACGGCGAGCGTGGAAGTGCGGGGCAACAAAGCTCGAGTGACGCTCACCTGGGAACCGGCTGATGGCGGCACTATCGATGTCCTGCGGGACGGCTCCGTCATTGAGACCACCGCCGACGATGGCGACACGCGGGACAGACATCGGAACGCGAGCGGGTCGACCTTCACCTACCAAGTGTGTGAAACGGACTCGAGCGATTGCTCGAACGAAGTCGAAGTCACGATCCCGTAAGGACTGACTCGAAATAATTAGCTCCGGGAGTCGTCCTAACCGACTCCCGGATGACTTGCGGAAAGCCGCAGATCACGAGGGCATTCAGCGATTTTCGCTGAATGCCTTTTGTGCTTTCCGGACCGGAAGCTTGCGCCCGAATCTACTCGTCCGCGCGCGCGAATGGATGGCCGCCCAACGTACGGCAAAGCGTGTCGCCAATCTCGGCCACAATCTCGATCTTTGTCGGATGATAAAACTCCGCGTCTTCTAGCTGATGCACGGTGTGTTCGTGATCGATCGCGTAGGCCGGAAGATGAATCAGATTGGCCGCGTCATCGCAGAGTAACCCGGCGCTGATCAGCCGGCCCGTTGTCGCATCGGCCCAGAATTCGCCGAAACCAGACTCATCGCCGGCGAGGAGGAGCTTGCCGATGTCTCGGCTCTCGATCCTGGCACTAACGAGCTCGTGTCCGTCCTTCAGCGCGTCCGCCGGTGTGCATCCGGCAAAAGCAAACTCGGGATCGGAGAAGATGACTTGAATATTGGAGCGCTTCGTCCATTTCCGGTCGCCCTTGCTGCAGGCGTTTTCGGCGGCGATGCCCGCCTCGATGTGCGCATGATGCACGACCATGCGCAGCCCCGCCACGTCGCCCGCGGCGAAAAGGTGCCTTTTGCCCTTCACCCGCATGTCTTCACCTATCGCGAGCCGGCCGCTGGCATTGAGGTCCACTCCGGCCGCCGTCAGACCGAGCTGATCGACCGCGGGGCGGCGTCCGGTGGCGAGCAGGATTTTCTCAGCGGCGATCGACTCAGCTCCTTCGGTTTCGATCACAAATTCGCCGGAGTCGTTCCGGGTGATCCGGGCAACGTCGCGATCAGTTAAAACTCGAATTCCTTCGCCTTCATAAATCGATCGGATCCGTTCCCCGAATTGCGGCGGATATTCCGCGAGTATCCCCGAGCGCGAGATCAATGTGACCGCCGCGCCGAGGCGCGCATAACGAAGCGAAAACTCGAGCCCAACCGCGCCGACGCCGATGACCGCGAGCGATTTCGGCACCCGGGTGTTGTGCAAAATCTCGTCGCTCGTCCAAACCCCATCCCAGGCTCGATCGAGTCCGTCGATTCTCGGGAACACTGTGACCGAGCCGGTGGCGATGATCGCCGCATCAAAGGCATGCCGCTCACCCTCGCTCACCAATTCGTGTTCGTTCACGAAGCAGGCGTTCGATCGGATGACCCTGAAAGTCTCGCAGGCTAGCTCGCGGATTTCTTTTTGCCGGTACGCGCGAAACTCCGCGATCCGGTTGTCCTTCCAGCGCGTGATCTGGGCCAGGTAGTCGTTAGGCTGTTTCACCTCCAGCCAGCCGTTTCGCTTCGCGTGATGCATTGCGTCGATCGGCTCGAAGAGCGCCTTCGACGGCATGCAGCCGGCATTGATGCAGAGCGAAGCGTGATCGGCGTTGTCGCCCATGAAAAACAACACCCGCGCGCCGTGTTTCCCCGCGAGACGAGCCGCGGTAAAACCGGCCGAGCCGCCGCCGATGACCGCGATCGTTTTCATCGGGCCACGTTCCACTCCTTTCCCGACCTTTGAAAATGCGAAAAAATAAAAAGGCGCGAAGGCGAACGGCGATCCTGACGGATCATTTTGCCGCCCGTGCTTCCTCCAGGGCCTCGATCACCTTGGTCGGACCGAGCCCCGGGACATAACCGAATTTTCCGAGCGGTTTGGAGTCGGAATTGAGCACGATGATGGTCGGGAATCCTTCGATCCCATATTCCCCCGCCAGCTTGTTGTTCGCCGCGCGTTGTTCGGAGGAGAGTTCTTTGCGCCGCGGAAAATCCACCTCCAGCAGGACGAGGCTCTTCGCCGCATACTGCGCAAACTCCGGTTTCGAGAAGAGCTCTTTCTCCAGTTGGATGCAGGGCGGACACCAATCCGAGCCGGTGAAATTTATCAGCAGCATTTTCTTCTCGGAACGAGCCTGCGCTTTGGCGGCGTCGAAATCGGTCAGCCAATGCAGCTTCTCCTCCGTCGCCGGTCTCCCCGCTTCCGCCGCGGGAACGCTTTCCCGTTTCCCGCAGGCGACGACGAGGAGCCCGATCGCCAGCCAGGAAAGGAGCGATGGTTTCAATTTCATTTGGTAATTCTTCCTACTCTGAGACGACGCAAAAGTCGCCTCGCGATGGCGTTTCTTTACGGCTTTTCCGTCTCTTTTTTCGCCGCCGATGAGAGGACCGCGTCCTGGCTGAAGACGGTGCGCGGGAGGTCGGTCGCGATCGAACGCGAGTTTCGCTCCGGTGAAATGACGGGATGTTTTTTGAAATAGGCGAGGAGCGTTTCGTGGATACTTGGGGAAGTGACTTTCACATCCTTCACTCCGCGAATGCGACACACCAGATCGAGCGGTTCGCCCTCGCGCTCGCAGCCGGCGACAGTGATTTTCTGGTTGTCTGTCACCTCCCGGCCACGGACCTGGATCGACTGCACGCGCTGGCCGAATGCTTTCCCGGCGGTGAAGACGACGTTCATCCCGGAGGCGCGCGGCCCCCAGCCACCGGAAAGTTTCCAGGGATCTTTGGCGAAAACGAGCTCGAGTTCCTGTTCCATGTAGTCGCGCAATTGTTTCCCGGTAATCCAGCCGACCTTGATCCGGGAGTCGAGCGGCAGGAGCTGCCACAGGTCGCCCACGGTGAGGGAGCCGGCCTCGATCGGCGGGGCAAACCGGAAGCCGTTGGTGAAGGCGATATCGGCCCCGGTGCTTTCGCGTAACACATCGCTGATCAGGTTGTCCGCGTTGGTTTCGAGGACGTCGTAGCGCATCAGGGGAACTTCCGTTCTCGCCACGACCTGGCTGGCTCGTGCCCGGTACGGCTCGAGCGCTTGGTCGATGATCTTTTTAACGGCGGGATCTTCCGCAAAATCGTCCGGGCGAATCGGGACCAGCTGGAACGCATGATCCACCACGCCGCCGCGCGGCCCGACCGTCAATTCGAGCCGCCCGAGGAAGGAACCCATCGAGCCGGGTTCCACCACGATCACTTTGCCTTCCATGATCGAGTGCTCCGTCCGCTCGTGCGTGTGGCCGGAGAGGATGACATCGAACTCAGGAATTTCACGCGCGAGCGCGCGCGAAATCGAAAGGCCGGTGTGATCGACCGCCACGACCAAGTCGGGCTTTTCGCGTGCCCGGATTTGCTGCACAAATTCGCGCAGGCCTTCGATCCGCGTCGTATCGAGACCGCGCATCTCCTCGGGCGGCTGGCGTTTCGAAGCCGGCACATCGGTGATCCCGACAAAAGTCACGCGCACGCCGTCGCGATCGAGCGTGAGCGAAGGCTGGAAAAGCCGTTGCTGCGTCTTCGTGTCATGAAAGTTGTAGCAGACGACGGGCGCTTTCAGTTTGCTCATCAATTCGCGGAAACGCCCGGGGCCGTAAACGACCTCCCAGTTTCCCGGCACAAACAAGTCGAGGCCGAGGGCGTTGAGCGGCCCGAGCACAACCTCGCCTTTCGACCAGGCGGCCGGGCCGGAGCCCTGGAAAGTATCGCCGCTGTCGGCGAGAAAGACCGCGCCCTTCGCCCGGGCGCGTTCGCGCTCAATCGCCGTCTTGAGCCGCGCATAGCCGCCCATCGGCTGAAGCTCGGGCTTTTCGCCCGGCATGTATTCCGGATGGGTTTCGAGCTGCGCGTGCGTGTCGGCAGTGTGGAGTAGGGTGACGTGTCGCAGCTCGTCCGCCTGCAAACTCTGTTGGCCTAACGACACCGCCGCGAGGGCTGGGAGCAGACGGATAATCTGGGAAAACTTCTTCATTTTGAAATCGAGCGAATGCGCACGTCGGCTGGCGCGGCCACCGTTTTTTGATCCTTGATCCAATCGGCAATCATTTGAAACTGCGACCCGTTTTCCGCGCGCTCCTCGCCTTCGCGAAAGGCGGCGTAGTTGTGGCCGCCATCGGCAAGCATGGAGTTGGTCGCCACGAGATAGCGCCGCGCCGGGTCGAGTGGTTCTTCGCCCACGTGCACTTCCCGGACACGCCTGGCATCATGGGTGAAACGCAGACCGCTCACCTGGATTATGCCGCCGACTTTGCGCCGGGGATCGTCGGTGTAGGCGTTCTCGACCGCCTGTTCGAGAATCGCGCGCACCTGCGCTCCGGTGAGTTTCATCGTCACGACTTTCGATTCGTGCGGAACCAGGTTGCGCAGAGCGGCCAGGGTGATCGGTCCGGCCGGAATGGCCACGCCGTAGCCAACCCCGGGCAGGAAGGCGATGTCTGCTTTGATTTCGCCGCGCACGATATCGGCGAACAAAGAGTCGGCCGGCGATTGCTGATCGCGCTTTCGTGGTTTCGCGCCCGCCATGGTCTGCGCGCGAACAATCGAAGCGCCGGCTTCGCCTAACCGCTCTTCCAGCTTTGTTTCGAATGGCGTGGTGATGCTCGTGATCAACTTCGCCGTTTCGGGATCGGCAGCGATTTTGGCATGGTCGAGCAGGATGAGTTTGCTCTCGGATCGAATGATCTTTCCATTCGAGATCGTGAGATCGAGCCGGCCGAGATCGGAGCCATGTGCCCCGGCCTGGACGATCAGCGTCTCGCCTTCTTTGATCGCCGGCTGCACTCGATTGTGGCTGTGCCCGCCGACGATGACGTCGATCCCGGGGACGCTTTTCGCGAGCTTGAGGTCGGCGCCGAGCCCGTAGTGAGTGAGCGCGATTACGATCTCCGCGCCCTCTTTTCGCATCTTCGGCACGAACTCCGCCGCGACCGGCGGGATGTCGCTGAACTCCAGCTCCGCGACATTTTTCTTTGCCGTCGTTAGGGGCGTATTCGGATACGCCAGACCGAGAATGCCCACTTTCACACCGGCGATCTCACGGATGAGATAGGGCTTCGCGAAAAGCGCTCCTGTTTTTCGATCGCGCACGTTGGCGGCGAGAACAGGGAAGCGCGCCTTGTCGACTAATTCCCGCAGCCTCTCAGTGGTGAAATCGGGCTCGTGATTGCCGATCGTCATCGCGTCGTAGCCGAGCGCGTTCATCATTTGCAGAACGGCTTCACCTTTGGTCTCGTTGGCGATCAGGGTGTCGCCGATCGCGTCGCCGGCATCGAGCAGGAGAACGTTGGCGCCCTTTTCCGCGCGGACCTGCTTGATCGCGGTCGCGAGATGATCCATCCCGCCGATCGTTTTGCCGGCCAGTTCACCTTCCCAGCCGGGCCACGCGTCGATGTGACCGTGGATGTCATTGGTGTGCAGGATGGTGATCATTTTTTCCGGAGCGGCTTCCAACACAGCGACGCCCGCAAAGGCCACGAGCGCGAGAGAAAGGCGGAGCGCCCGCGCGCTCATATGCCGCTCTTGAGATAGCTCCAGCCCGCTTCCTGTTTGCGCACCACTTCGGCCACTCCGGAATCGGTCGTGGTCGCGGAAGGCAGGAGCTGATCCTTCGTCACGTTCTTCTTTTTCATCGTGTTCTCGCAGGCGGCGAAGACGACGCCCTCGCCGGCCAGCTTCTGGACCCGGTCCGCGAGTGAATTGTCTTTCGCGAGCAGCATCCCGAGACCTTTGCTGTGCGCGACGACTTCAACCTCGGTGGAATCGCCGAGCGACTTTCGCGCGTTTTCGACGTTGTTCAGGACGCCGGTCCATTGTTCGGTGCCTTCCATCGTCACTTCGAAGACGATCCGGTGTTTCTTTGTGCTGCTTTCGGTTTGGGCATTCATGTTCGTGAGCGCGAGCGCGCAAAGCGCCGCGGCGATTATGGTTTTCGTTAGGCTGTTCATAAGTTCGTCAGGCAAAAGCTTTCCAGTTCTGGGCAATGACAAAAAAGGCAACGGCGAGGACGAACCACGCGAACCAGTGGCGCAGACGCTCCGCTTCGATCTGGTGGGCAAATTTTCTTCCGGCCAGCATCCCGACGATCGCGAGGGCGAGAAAGATCCCCGCCGTGCCCCAGTCAAATTGCGTTCGGCGCAAATGACCGAGCAGGCCCGCGGCCGAGGTGACGGTGATGACGACGAGCGAAGTGGCGATGGCGCGTTTCAACGGCACCCGCGCCAGGAAAATCAGCGCCGGCACGATGAGAAAACCGCCCCCGACGCCAAGGAAACCGGTCAGCGTGCCGACGAAGAGCCCGGTCAGGGTACAACTCACCCAATGGCATTCCGCGCGCTGGTGCGAAGTCTCTTCCGGCCGCGGGCGAAACATCCGCAGCGCGACCACGATCATGAGCCCGGCAAAAATCAGGAGCAAAACCTGCGGCGAAACGAGATGAGTCAGTTGCGAACCAGCGAGCGCACCGATCACTCCGGTGATGCTGAAAAGAACCGCGGCCTTCGTGTGCACATGCCCGCTGCGCGCCCCGAGGATGCTCCCGAACAGCGTCGTGCCGCCGACCACGGCGAGCGACATGCCGACCGCCTGCGCCGGGGGCACCTTCGCCGCGTAAACCAGCACCGGCAGGGTAATGATCGAGCCGCCGCTGCCTAGCAATCCCAGCGAGACGCCGATCGCCAGGGCCATGATGAAGGCGGCAACATGCAGGAACTCAGCCATCCGGCATCAGCGTTTTCCAACTTCCGCCGGGGCGGAGGCGGCGCCGCGGATTGCGAGAATGCCAAGGAGCCCGAAAATCAAACCGGAGGCGAGGAAGGCATAGTCGTAAACGGAAACGCCAAGGCGTTCGACGACGTGATGCAGGTTGAGAAGGTGATGGTCGATCAATCCTTCGACGAAATTGAAGAGTCCCCAGCCGAGAAAAATCGCTCCGACCAGAGCCTTGCCGGAAAGAAGGGTGTCGGCGCGTGTCACCGCTTTCCAGAGCAGGAACAAACCAATCGCCGTCATCGTCCAGGTGAGGCTGTGAAACATCCCATCCCAAAACATGTTGATCTCGACGTTGGCGATCGATGTCTTCGGCAAGCGACCGGTCAACATGCTGTGAAACTGGAGAAGCTGGTGAAAGAGAATGCCATCGACGAATCCTCCCATGCCGATGCCGAGGAAAATCCCGGCCCGAACGAGTCCACTAACGCTGCGGTTGTTTGCTGTTCTATTCATGAGAAACCCGATTTGTCTTTTTGGTTGCGGGACGAATTCCAATGGCCGCGGGAAGGAGCGCGGCAGCGACCAGTAGAACCGGAAACGGGGCAAGGACGGCGGCGAGCGTCGGCCAAAACTCCGCGTCAAAAATCCCGGCCCGGATCTGCTGCCCGAGCTCGGTGTCGCAGACGGTACAGCCCAGAAAGCCGAGCGTGGTCATCATCCCCTGGCCTAACGACGTCTGCGCTTCCATCGGGTCCCTAGAGCACGGGCTTGATCGCGGCTTCGAAGCCGGCACGGTCGGTCGCGCCCTGCAGGCCATCCACGATTTTGCCTGCACGGTCGATGATGAAGGTGGTCGGCAGCACCTGGATGCCGCCGTAATCGGCGGACGCTTTCGCGTCGCCCATCACGAGCGGGTAATTGATCCCGTATTTCTTCGCGAAGCTCGCCACCTTGGCTGTACCGCCCTCATCCATCGAGACGCCGAGGACGACGACTCCCTGGGCGGCGTATTGTTTTTGCAGGGCGACGAGGTCGGGAATTTCCTCCCGGCAAGGAGGGCACCACGTGGCCCAGAAGTTCAGCACGACGATTTTTCCCTTGTAGTCGGAAAGCTTGACCGTTTTGCCTTCGAGACTTTGCAGCTGCAGGCTCGGCGCCACCATTTTAGCCGCGGGCGCTGGGGCGGCGAAAGTCGTCAGGCACGTTCCCAGCACGAGCGCGCCGAGGACGAGGATGAGTTTGTTTTTCTTGTTCATGAATTTAGCGACCGGTGAATTTCTCCAGCGCGAGGAGGCAGACGGCGAGAAAGAGCGCGAAGCCGATGGCAAACGGCAGCCGCGGGACCTTGATCGCATCGGGGATGGTGATCTTGCCGAGGTCGCCCCATTTTTGGGCGCCGTTTTTCAGCCAGCCGGACATTTCCGCATAGAGATAGGAGCCGACGACGAGGCCGGTCATGCCGAAGAGCGCATCCCAGTTGCCCTGGCCGAGCGCGGCGGCGGCGGTCCCGGGGCAATAACCGATAAGCGCAAAGCCGGCGCCGAAAATCAGGCCGCCGACGATGTTTGGGAAAAGGCGCGTCGGTTTGAGGTGCAGGTTCACCTTGGCCGCGCGATGCAGCGGGTAAATCCCGAGCATGCCGACGATGATCGCGCTCAGCATGATCTTGGCGACGGTCCAATCCTGCAGGAGAAGTTGCCCGATGAGGACGTTGAATTTGGCCGCGCCGCCCTTCTGCAGCAGGAAGCCGAAGACGAGTCCGGCGATGATGGCGAGGAAGATTTTATTGGCCGGCGCGACCGCCGCTTCCGGCTTGGCGCTGCCTTTTGTCACGGCGGATCCTGGATCAATCATAAGAGATAAAGTGGGACGGCGACGGCGATGCCGCCGATGAAGAAACAAATGACCGAAATCCAGGAGCCGATGTTGAGCTGGAGCGTGCCGCTGATGCCGTGACCGCTGGTGCAGCCGCCGGCGAAACGCGCCCCAAATGCCATCAGGATTCCGCCAAAAAACCCGACTACGCCGTGCAGCATGAGCGAGTCCTCACCAAATCGCGCGACCCAGAATGCCGGGAGCCAGCGCCCGGTAAATTCTCCACCAGTCGTCGCGGCGATGAACGCGCCCGCGACGGTGGCAAGGACGAGGACCGTCTCCCAGCCGATCTTCGGCGGGTTTTCTTTGTAGTAATCGAGCGAGTCGGTGTGTCTTCGCGCGAATATCCGGCCGACCGCGCCAGCCACGGTGGCGTAGAACGACGACGCGCCGATCGCCTTGTCCGCGAAATAAAAGGTCAGCCAGCTCAGGATGCCGATGCCGGCACCGACCAGATACGGCGACCAGGCCGGACCGGAAAATTCAAGTGCGTTCACTCTCGGCTCCTGCGCGAAGGCGAGCGACGGCGCAAATAGTAGAACGAACAAAAGGAGCCGTCTCATTTCTTGATTTTTCCTTCCACTTTGTAGCCGGCTTTTTTCCAGGCCTGCCAGCTCCCGGGCACGTTGTGCACATCGGTGAAGCCTTCCTGTTTCAACATGCTGGTCGCGAGACTGGCGCGATAGCCGCTGTCGCAGTAGACCGCGGTCGTTTTTTTCTTTGAGAATTTCGCGGCCTTCTTCCGGATCTCGGGCAGGAACAAATGATGCGCGCCCGGGATGTGGCCGCCTTTCCACTCGTCCGGTGTGCGGACGTCGAAGATCTGGATCTTGCTGCCGGCTTTCTTTAATTCGTGCACGCTCATCTGCGGCACGCGTTCGATCTCGAACCCGGCGTTGTCCCAGGCTTTCATTCCGCCGACGAGGTAGCCGGCGAAATTCGTGTAACCGGTGCGGATAAAATATTTCACGATGCTCTCGAGATTGCTGTCCTTCTCCAGCACGAGCAGGATCGGCTTGGCCGGATCGAGCAACCAGCCGGCCCAGATCGAGAGCATGGGCGAGCCGCCAATGTTCAGCGCGCCGGCAATGTGGCCGCCGCCGAAGCCGAGCATGGTGCGAGTGTCGATGAGGACGTTGTTCTTCTCCGCCGCCGCTTCTTTGAAAGCCTTTGGCGGCAGGCCGGGAACGCGCGGCAGGTTTCCGATGATCTCTGGACCCTTCGCGTTGATCTTCTTCATCCGCGGATAGTAGGTCGGGACCGGCGGCGCCGTGCCGAGCGCGTAGTCGGTGAATTCCTTCACGTCCTCGAACTGGAGAAATGGATTCGAATCCCGCTCGTAGCCGATCGTGCTCTGGAGACGATCGCCAATGTCGGCGCCGCAGGGCGAGCCCGCGCCATGGGCGGGATGAATCATGACGCTGTCGGGCAGCTTCAGAAAATAATCGCGCAGGGTGTGGAATTGCTGTTTCGCCAGCTTTTTCGACTCGCTCGAGCCGAGGAGATCGGGGCGGCCGGCGGAGTTAACGAAAAGGGAGTCGCCCGTCAGGACGCCCCAAGGTGTTTTCACGCGATCTTTCTCCGCCAGCTCGTAACTCATGTGCTCCGGCGTGTGTCCCGGGGTATGCCGCGCCGTGATCACCGTGTCGCCGAGCGTAAACGTGTCGCCGTCCTTTACCGCTTCAGTATCGAAGCCGTAGCGCGCCCCACCGTCGTGGCTGGCGAAGATTTTGGCCGAGTCCACCCGTGCGCAGAGTTCGCGGGCTCCGCTCACCAGGTCGGCGTGGATGTGCGTTTCAAAGATGTGCGTGATCGAGAGATTATTTTCCCGCGCCATCTCGAGGTATTTGTCGACGTCCGGCGTCGGATCGAAAACCGCCGCCACTCCGGTGCTGTCGTCTCCCACGAGGTAGGAGAGCTCCGCGATGCCGTCAGTCTGTATGCGTTCGAAAATAAGTGACATTAATTATTACCCCGTTGTTTTGTTGCTGGCTGTGGTTGTTGTTGCGCGGAAAAAATTCGACTCAAAATGGTGGCGACCACGATCGCGGCGACGAAGAGCCAGGGAGAGAGACCGGTGACATCGGCCACGGTCACTTTGCCCCAATCGCCGAAGCCCTTGATCAGCCCCTGCAACGCCGGGAACCCGATGACATAGGCGAAAGCGCCGAACAACATTCCGAGTACGCCGACCATGGCGTCGCGCCGCCCCTCGCCACACGCGGCCACGCTTGTGCCCGGGCAGTATCCAAAGATCGCCATGCCTACGCCGAACAGCAGCCCGCCGACAATCACGCCGCCAAACGCCGCGGACTGGATGTGAAGCTGAACCAAGCCCAGCGCCAGCATCGCCCAAACGCCCACGGCCCCCACCGCCACGGCGGTTAGCATGACCTTGACGACGGTCCAGTCCCTGAGCAGGAACTGGCCGACGATAACGCGAAATTTTGCCACTCGGCCTTTTTGCAGGAGGAAGCCAAAGAGAATTCCCGAGACCAGGCCGAGCAGAAGTCTTTCCGGGGAATCAAACATGGGAGCGACCCTCCTTCCCGTAGATTGCGAAACTGGCCAGCGCGCCCCCGAGGAAAAGCAACGCGACGAAAATCCAACTGGAGAGCGCGAGTTGCAGTGCACCGCTGATCCCGTGTCCGCTCGTGCAACCTTGGGCCAGACGGGCGCCGAACATCATCAGCGCGCCGCCCAGAAAGGCGCCTGCAAAACGCTTCGCCACGCCCGGGCCGAAACGCCATCGCCAGAGAGCAGGCACGCTTTGCTCCGTCCGATCGTCGCCCAGTTTCGCGCTGGCGAAGGCTCCAATGAAAATTCCCAGCACCAGCATCCATTCCCAGTCGATCTTCGGCGGTTTGCCCTCCGCCTGCTTCTTTTGAAAATAGGGATTCGTCGTCGCTGCCGCGGGATCGACCGCCTGATCGAGCAACGCCGCGGTGTACTCGTAGGAAGTGGAAACCCCGAGCGGATGATCGGCGGTCAGGAAAACCAGCCAGCTCAAAAAGCCGATCCCGGCCCCCACCACGTAGGGCGACCACGATTTCTTCCGCAACGGATTGTTCATTTTCCTCCTTTAAGAATTTCGGTAGCTGCCGGAACCGGATCTCCATATCCGCATTCGCTTACAGCTATTTATTCATCGTTCGACGCGGGCCGACTGGTCCTGAGGAAGTCCGGCCGAATTGCTTTTGGCGGGCGGGGCTTTGGTTCCGGAGGAGGTGAGAAAGAAGAGGGTGCCGAGGACGGCGCCATAGATCGCCCCGCGCCACCAGGTTGAAGTGAGCGGGCAGGCGCCGGAGGTGCACTGGCCGAAATAGCCGAGGGCGGCGCCGAGGAGAGCGCCGACAAAAATGGGCAGATAGCTGTAAATGACAAAGCCGAGCGGTAGTTTCATATTCAATTTCGAGATTGGAATCTCCGGAGAGTGTAATAGTATATATCGATACAGTAGTATGAAGCGCGCGTCCCCGAAGTCAAAAAAAAGGCGGATTTTTTCCGCGGCGGCCCTCCAGTTTGTCGCCGGACGGTTCCGCGTCCTCGGCGAACCGTTGCGCCTGACGCTTCTCGTCGCCTTGGAAGAGGGCGAAAAAAATGTGACCGAACTGGTCCAGGAAACGGGAGCGACCCAGGGCAACGTCTCGAAACACCTCGGAATCCTGAGCGAGGCCGGGATGGTTTCCCGGCGCAAGGAGGGACTGAAGGTTTTCTATTACATCTCCGATCCCCAGATCATCGAGCTTTGCGACCTGATGTGCGCCAAGTTGGAGCAGGAATTCAGTACCAAGTCCGCGCACTTCCGCTGAGCGCCGCGGAGCGCCCCGGCTAGCGGGATGCGAACAGGAGGCCGAGGGTGCGGCCCAGCCAGACGGCAACGAGGCAGAAGGCAAGGGAGAGAAGGCTGTTCCATCCCGCTCGCCACCAGTCGCCCGCTCGCGCCAATTCGAGGGTTTGCAGACTAAACGTTGAGAAGGTGGTGTAGCCTCCGAGGACCCCGATGAGCAAGAATTGCCGGGCCCGGGGCCCGAGCAGGAGCGGGCTGCCCGGCTCGGCAAATGCGGCGAGGAAACCGATGAGGAAAGAGCCGCTCACATTCACGAATAAAATGCCTAACGGAAAGGGATCAGCGAAACGGTCTCCGATCAGTTCCGCGGCCCAGAAGCGCGCGCCGCTTCCGAGCGCGCCGCCGAGCATGATCCAAAGGTAGGTGAGCATGAGACCGCGAGGTTGCTCCCATATCTGAAGCGCCCGCCCGCGCCCGGCAAGTCTAGAGCAGGGCGCCGCCGCAGCTCGAGCCGGCGCCGGCGGTGCAGCCGAAGCAATGGTCGCCAGTCTGGATTTCGCGATCTTCGACTGCCTCGGGATCGACGTCCCAGAGATGCAGGCCGCGCGCGCCGTCGCGCCATTGCATTTTCAACATTTGATTGAAGTCGCAATCGAAAACTTCGCCCTGCCAACTGACATTGATCGTGTTGCGACACATCAGTCCCGCGACTGTGCCCGGGTTGAAGGCGTCGTTCAGGAGCAGCATGTAATCGCCCAGCTTGTTGTTGTTCTTCAACCAGGAGGCGAAACGCGAGACCGGCAGATTCGTGATCGTGAAAAGCTGGTTGAACACGATCCCGAAATGGTCCTTCAGCTCCCGTTTATATTCCGCTTCCAGTTCCGCCTGCGGGCCGGGGAGGAAGGCGCCGTTTGGATTGTAGACGAGGTGGAGCGGAAGCGCGGGGTCGATTCCGTAGCCTAACGAATTGAGAAGTTGCAATCCCTTGATGCTGCCGTCGAAAACGCCGTCGCCGCGCTGGGCGTTGACGTTCTCCGGCGAATAGCACGGCATCGAGGCGATGATCTCGATCTGGTGGCGGGCGAGAAATTCGGCGTAATCCTCGAAGCCGGGCTCGAGCAGGATGGTGAGGTTGCAGCGGTCGATGATGTGCCGCGGCGGAGTGAGCGCCTTCAGCCGTTCAACGAAGTATTTGAAGTCGGGGATCATTTCCGGGGCGCCGCCGGTCAGGTCGACGGTCGGGATGTCGGTCTTGGCCAGCCAGTCGATCACCCGATCGATGGTCTCGCGGGTCATGATTTCTTTGCGCTTCGGGCCAGCGTTCACGTGGCAGTGAATGCAGGTGAGGTTGCAAAGCTTGCCGACGTTAATCTGCAAAATCTCCGTGCGCGCATGGCGGAGCGGAAGCGAGTGCTCCGCCAGCTTGCGCGCGAAACTGTTATCGGCCGTCAGGTTCATAGGTGGCGGAAAAAAGCATACGCCACGGCGCTGAGAAGCGCCGCGCAAGGCAGAGTGATGACCCACGAGAGCGCGATGTTGCGCATCACGTCCGGGTTGGCCTGGCCGGTCGCGAGGCCGATGCCGAAGAGCGAGCCGACTGAGACATGAGTCGTGGAAACCGGCAGGCTAAAGAGGCTGGCGAGGATGACGAGAATGCCCGTGGCGAGGTTGGCCGAGAAGCCCTGGCCGTGATTCATGGTGGTGATCTTGTGGCTCATCGTCTCGGCGATGCGCCGGGAATGGAGCAGCCCGCCGATTGCCATCGTCACTGCGACCGCGAAAAATCCCCAGCGCAAATCAAACGCCGGCAAGAGGAGGAGCATGGCCACGATCTTCGGCGTGTCGTTCAGGCCGCGGGCGAAGCTCACCAAGCCGGCGCTGAGAAAATGCGCGGCGTCCATCACCTGCTGCGATCCGAGGCCGAGCATCGAGCCGGCGTAGCGTTCCCGACAATTTTCCATTTCGTCCACGGTCAGGGTCGGCAGCGCGGGACCGGACCGCATCGTTAGGATCGAGCCCGGCTGAGGCTGCGCCACCACCCGTTCATCGCAATCGACGCAGATGCACCACTCCTTTTTGATACCGAAGGCGAGGCGCGCTCCGCGCAGGAGAAAATAGAGCAGGCCACCGAGGAGGAGCGCGAGAATCGGGCCGAGGAGCAGCGGCAGAATGAAGCCTTTCCCGAGCGCGGAAAAATTTACCGCTCCGCCGACCGCGACCAGTCCGCTGCCGGCCAGCGCGCCGGTTAGGCTATGGGTGGTGGAAATGGGAAATCCGAGACGGGTGGCGAGGATCACGGTGAGGGCGGCGCCGAGCGCGACCGCGAGCAGGAAGGGCGCGGAGCCGACGATGGCGTCGGGTACGAGCCCTTTGCCGGAGAATTTTTTCAATAACGCCTGGGCGAGGAAAACAGCGGTGATCGATCCGGCAAAAGTCATGGCGGTGGCCCAGGCGATGGCGGTGCGGTAGTTCGTGGCCTTGCAGCCGAAGAGCGAGGCCACGCCCTTGAAGTTGTCATTCGCGCCATTGGCATAGGCGAGGAAGCAGGCGGCGAGAAAAAGCGCGGGCGCAATCATACGCGGTAAGCGGGGCGAAAAAAGACGCGATAAATTCCTCCGCCTAACAATCCCCCGACGATCGGCGCCGTGACGTAAACGGTTAGCCAGCCGAGGCCGTTGGTGGTGAAGGGCACCGCGCGCCAGCCGGCGAGGGAGGAGAAAATGCGCGGGCCCAGGTCGCGCGCCGGGTTGAGCGCGGCCATGGTGAGCGGGCCGAGGAGGGAGATGATCAGGGTCACGGTGAGCCCGATCGTGACGGCGGTGAGGATTTGCGGCCGGGTCGCGTTGCGCTCGTCGGTGACGCAAAAAATCACGAGAACGAGAATCGCCGTCCCGACCAACTCGGCGGTAAAAGCGCGCCCCGGCGGCATCGTTGCGCGCGCCGCTGCGGTGAGAGGTTTGCCGCCGGGATTTGGGAAATATTCGCCGAAGACCATGGCGGTGGCTTCGCTTCCTGCGGCGCCGCGCGTGATGCCATGCTTCGCCTCGTAGGCCCCGATCGCGTCGCTAAAGATGGAGAAAAGCAAGGCTGCGGCGGCGAAGGCACCAAGCATTTGCACCAGGATATAGGGAGCGACCAAGCGAAGAGGAAAACGCGACCACACAGCCGAAGCGATCGTCACGGCGGGATTGAGATGCGCGCTGCTGAGCGAACCGGTGAGATAGATCGCGGTTGCGATCGCGATTCCCCAGACAATCGCAACCTGGAAGACACCGACCTGTGCGCCGGTCGCGACCGCCGCGCAAATACTCCCGCAGCCAAAAAAGACGAGAAGAAACGTGCCGAAAAATTCGCCGATCGCCCACTTCGGCAGCGGTGCGCGCGCGACCTCGATTTCCGCGCTGACATGCGGCGGCGGCTCCGGGCGCGTTGCTCGGATGGTTTCAGTCATGAAACAAAAACGTTTCTAGCAGCAACTGCCGCCATCGCAGCAGCTGCTCGCGTCGGTCGTGACCTTGTAATCCTGGCCCTTGGTCTCCTTCGGATGGCGGCGCGCGGTGTGCGAGCAATCGAAGGGCTGCGCGTGCTCCAGCGGAATATCGACCAGCGGCTCGACCAACTCGAAAAACTCCCGGTAGGGCGCCTTGCGATAGAGATTGTAGGTCTTGTCGCAAACGGCGTAGCGCACGCCGCGCTCCATCCGGTGATTATCGTCGTCGAGCACTTCGCGAAACGGCCCGCGATAGATCACCGCCTGGTTGCGCTCGAAACAGGGACCCTGTTTGCCCTTGAAAGCCTCGATCGTGACCGAGCGAAACTCGAACCCCTCCACCGTCTGCCACGGTTTCTCGTCCCGCTTCAGGATCTGGATTCCGTAGAAACCGGCGTCGCTAAAAGCCTGAAGAAAACCTTCTTCCGTTAAGGCCCCGGAAATGCAGCCGCTCCAGAGTTCCGGATCGTTCTGCAAATGCTCCGGCACATCTTCATCGGAAACGATGTCCGAAATCACAGCGCGCCCGCCCTTTTTCAGGACGCGGAAGATTTCCTCAAACAATTGCCGCTTCGACTTCGGCTCGACCAGATTGAGAACGCAATTGGAAACCACGACATCGACCGAGTCGCTCGCGACCAGCGGATGTTTGACTCGCAATTCCTGGGCAAGCTCGTCGGCGCGCAAGAACGAGGCCGCATCCGTGATCGGCCGCGCCTGCAGCTCGGCGTCGAGTTTCTCGAGGTCGAGCGCGAGGTCCTGGATCCGGCCTTTGCGGAACTCGACATTGTTATAACCGATCCGCTCCGCCACGATCGGCGCGTTCGTTCGAGCGACGCCCAGCATTTCGTCGGTCATGTCGATGCCGATCACTCTCCCCTGGGGCCCGACCACCTGCGCGGCGATGAAACAGATCTTGCCCGTGCCACTGCCGAGATCGAGCACCGTCTCGCCTTCGCGCAGATATTTGCTCGGATCGCCGCAGCCGTAATCGCGCTCGATGACCTCCGGCGGGATGACTTTGAGATATTCGGGGTTGTAATCGACCGGGCAGCAAAGCTTCGCCTCGGCGGCTTTGGCTCCGGCGGCGTAGCGTTCCCGGACGGCGGTTTCGGCGTTGATCGAGCTCATGTGGGTGAAGGTGTCGGCGTTGGTAATCGGATCGAACTCTTAAGAGGGTCTTGCGAGACGGCTAATTCCATCGGCAGGAAAGAAAAGTCTGTCGCGCATTTTGTTACGCTTGGCATACGGGAAAGGACGCCTCCGGGCAAGATTTTAGCGGAGCAGTTCAAAGTTTACAGCCGGAGCAGTTTGCCCCCGCCCGGTCAAAATTTGAACAGAATGGCTTCATGTGAGACTAAGTATGCCGTGAGATCCCGCCTCGCCATCGTCCTGCTGACCATCGCCGCGTGGTTGGTTGCCTCCGACCATTGCGCGTTGGCCGGGGTTCTCTTGCAGTCGTCGGCACCAGCGACCCAGGAAACCTGCCCCGGACATTCTCCGGAGCCGGAAAAAGCGCCCATCCAGGGTGAGATGGTCTGCTGCAAAACCCTCACGGCAACGCCCGCGCCGGGGAAGATCTCCGCCGGTTACGATCTCAACTTTTTCGGGACGCAGCCGTACCTCGAGATTGATTTCCAGTTGTGGATTGGACAATTCAACGTCCCCGCAGTGGAACTCGATACCGGGCCGCCAGAGATCCGCACTTTCGCCGAATCTGTGCTGCAGCGCAGCCTGCTCGCGCACGCTCCTCCCGTCCTCGCTTAACGACCTGAGCCGCTCGCTCTGCGCCGGCGTCTCAGTTCGCTCCGAACTGCCATGATGGCGTGTGCCATCGTTAGGCGCGCCCTTCCTTTCACTTGAACTCCACTTTTTTATGCTGCACCCATTTTCAATTCAACTTCGGCCTGTCCTGGCGGGCGTTCTCTGCCTGGCGGCGATCGCCCTGCCCGGCTGCGCGGTGAACCTGCCGCCGGGTCCCGCCTCCAACCCCGCCGCGGCCAGCGCGCCGGAGGCGGCGACTCCGCCTTTGCGGCCAACGCTCGTCGCCACCTCGCGCAATTTCCTTTCCCCACACGCGGACGACCGCGCAGAAAAGGCGAAGCAGATGGATATGAGCAAAAAGCAGCCCGCTTCCTCACCCGCGGGCGCCGCGCATTTCACCTGCCCGATGCACCCGGAAATCCAGCAGCCGAAACCGGGCCAGTGTCCGGAATGCGGCATGACCCTGGTGGAAAAAGGAGTCGGGTCGTGAAGCTGCGCCTGCTTTGGCCAGCAGCTGCGCTGCTCATCGGCGGCTGCGCCACGCCCGGCGGATCGTTTGAGCGCGTTCAGGGAACCGTTGCGGAACGGAGCGGGCAGCGAGTGCAATGGAATCGCGGCGGCCCGGAAGCCGCCCAGATCGAGCAGGGCGTGCAGGAACTGCTGCGCCGCCCGCTGACTGCGGATCGTGCCGTGCAGGTGGCGTTGCTAAACAATCGCGAGTTGCAGGCGCGCTTTGAGGAGATCGGGATCGCGCAGGCCGAGGTCATCCAGGCCGGTCTGCTCACGAACCCGAATTTCTCCGCCAGCTTTCGTTTTCCCAATAGTTCGCCGAGCGGGACCAATATCGAGTACTCGATCGCGCAGAATTTTCTCGAGCTGATCATGCTGCCCTTGCGGCAGCGGATCGCCAACGCGCAGCTCGCCCAGACGGAGACGCACGTCGCCGATGAAGTGCTGAAGCTGGCGACAGAAACCAAGATCGCCTTTTACACCGTCCAGGCGCAGAAGCAGTTGCTCGATCGGCTCAAGGTCGTCGCGGAGACGAACGAGACCGCCGCGGATTTTACGAAGCGGCTGCACGACGCGGGGAACACGAGCGACCTCGAGTTGGCTAATCAGCAGGGCAGCTACGAACAATCACGTCTCGAAGTCGCGCAGACGGAACTGCAGGTCCGGCGCGACCGCGAGCGTCTCAATCGTCTGATGGGGGTGTGGGGGACGAACACCAACTGGACGATGGGCAATCATCTGCCGGAATTGCCGGCGAGCGAAGGTTCGCTGCAACGTCTCGAATCGCGCGCCATCGCGCAGCGGCTCGACTTACAGGCCGCGCGCATGCAACTCGACCTGATCGGGCAATCACTCGCGCTCCGGACCAAGACTCGTTATGTCCCGGCTGAAATCAGCCTGGGTGTCAACACCGAGAAAGAGACTGATGGCTCGCGCTTGACGGGTCCGACCCTCGACCTGGAATTGCCGATCTTTAACCAGGGCCAGGGCGAGATCGCGAAACTGACCGCTCAATACCGCCAGGCGCAGCGCGAGCTGGAGGCGATGGCGGTCAATATTCGTTCCGAAGTGCGCGAAGCGCGCGACCAGATGGTCGCGGCGCGCGACCTCACCTCCTACATCGGGAAGAAACTCCTGCCGACCCAGCAGCAGGCCCTCAATCTCACGCTCCAGCAATACAACTACATGTTAAAGGGCGCCTACGACCTCCTCCTGGCGAAGCAAAACGAAGTCGCCGCCGAGCGCAGTTACATCGAAGCCTGGCGCGATTACTGGATCGCGCGGGCCGAGCTGGAGCGCGCGGTTGGCGGGAGCCTCAGTGGCAAATCATATCTCGATCGAAGCAAACGTTAGAAAACACATCATGATCACACGACGAAAATTATTTTCCGGCGCGGCCGCGCTCATTGGCGCCTCCGCCCTCGCGCAACGCATCGCCGGCGGGACCCAGTTGTTCGCTGCGCCCACTCCCGGCATGCCGGACACCGGCCGCAAGGTCAATTACCGGCCAGTCGTCACGCCTAACGGCTCGACTTTGCCCTGGGTGATGAAAGATGGAGTGAAGGAATTCCATCTCATCGCCGAACCGGTGAAGCGTGAATTCGCGCCCGGCATGATGGTGAACTGCTGGGGCTACAACGGCCAGAGCCCCGGACCGACCATCGAAGCGGTGGAAGGCGACCGGGTGCGCATTCTCGTAACCAACAAACTCCCCGAGCCGACCACGGTGCACTGGCATGGCTTCATTCTGCCTAACGGAATGGACGGCGTGGGCGGTGTCACCCAGAAGCACATTCCCCCGGGCGAGACCTATGTTTACGAGTTCCCCCTCGTGCAGCATGGCGCGCAGATGTATCACCCGCACTCCGATGAGATGACACAAATGGCCATGGGCATGCAGGGGTTCTTCATCATTCATCCCAGGAATGGTTATCCCGAGTCGGTCGATCGCCATTTCCTCATCTTCCTCCAGGAATGGGCGATCGAGCCGGGCACCTTTACGCCCAACCCGAATGTCATGACCGACTTCAATATCTTCACCTTTAACAGCCGGGTGTGGCCGGGGACCGATCCGCTGATCATCAAGCGCAACGAGCGGGTGCGGATGAGTTTCGCCAACCTCAGCATGGATAGTCATCCAATTCATTTTCACGGACACCGCTGGTGGGTCGTGGAAACGGACGGGGGCCAGATTCCCAAGACCGGCTGGTGGCCGGAAACGACCATCAATATCCCGCCCGGCACCACCCGCACGGTGGAATTTGTCGCTGATAACCCCGGTGACTGGCCGTTGCATTGCCATAAGAATCATCACGCCATGAATGCGATGAGTCATGACGTTCCAAATGTCATCGGGGCCAGCCAGAAAGGCGTAGCACAAAAGATTGGCAAGCTCGTCCCGGGTTACATGGCGATGGGCGAGAAAGGAATGGGCGGCATGTCGGAAATGGCGGACATGATGCCCGGACCCAGGAACACTCTTCCCATGATGACCGGCACCGGTCAGTTCGGTCCGATCGAGATGGGCGGCATGTTCACCATCATGAAAGTGCGCGACGGACTTACCAGTTATGACGATCCGGGTTGGTACCAAAATCCGCCCGGGACAGTTGCGTCATCGATTGCGGGCCCGGAAGCACCTAACGACAAGTCGAAAGAACACACCCAGCACGATCACTCATGAAAACCAACCCAATGAAGTATGCTCTAGCTCTTCTCGCTGCCGTCGCGCTTGTCTCCGTTGCGGGACAGTCACTGGCCGAGGAAGCGGCCGACGCGACCGCCATCCGCGCGACCGCGGAGAGTTTCCACAAGGCCCTCGCGGTGGGAGAGGCGGAAAAGGTCATGTCGCTCCTCCTGCCGGATGCCTTGATTGCCGAAGGAGGCGCTGTGCAAACCCGGTCCGAATATGAAAGCGGGCATCTTGCGGCGGATATCGCCTACGCGGGCGCTGTTCCGGGCCGGCAACTCACGGCCGTCGTCCGGCAGGTCGGCGATGTTGCGTGGATCACCAGCACCTTCAAAGTGCAGGGGAAATTCAAGGGCAAACCGGTCGACAGCATGGCCGCAGAAACAATGGTGCTGGCCAAAACGCCCGAGGGATGGCGTATCCGCAACGTTCACTGGTCTAGTCATCGCGAACATTAGGAGAGGTCCGGGAAGGAATACTGTGAAGACGCATGGCCTTGGCGGATGCGTTGCCTGATTGTCGGGGTCCCTGCGACATCCCAGAGAATCGGCTGAGATCACTCGGCTAAGTTGCCTCGGGCCCGTACGCCCGCCGCAATTTGCAAGGGCACGCCGCTTAGTTGTTAGGCTGGGCCGACGGTGGCTTCTTGGCCGCAACTTTTTTCTCGAGAAACTTCAACTGCGCCTTGGCGTCGGCGTCATCCGGTTTCAGTTCGAGGAGCTTTTTCAGGTCCGCGACCGCCTCTTCGTTCTGGTTCAGCTTGCGATAGATGTAGATCCGCCGGCGGTAGGCCTCGGCATTTTTCGGCTCCGCTTCGATCACCTTACTGAAGTCTTCCAAGGCCAGGTCGTACTTCTTCAGGTTGCGATAGGCGAAACCGCGCCGCGAACGGCCTTCGACATCAACTCTGCGGACGCTGTTGATCGCGATCGTGTAATCCGCGATCGCCTTTTCCCATTTGCGCTGCAGCAGGTAAACGTAGGCGCGCAGCCGAAGCGTGGTGGTGTTCCTCGGTTCCAGCTCGATTGCCTGGTCCAGTTCTGCCACGGCGTCCTTATATTTTTTGTCCCGGATCAAAATGCGGGCGTTGGCCGTGTGCGACTTGACCGACTTCGGGCTCAGCTCGATCGCCTTGGCATCGTCCGCTTTCGACTTCGCCACCTGTCCCATCAGGCGATAGGTGAGCGCGCGATTGCGGTAATTCTTCGGATCTTCCGGCTGTTTTTCGATCGCCTTGGTGAACTCTTCGATCGCCTTGTCGTATTGTTTTTTCTTGGCGTACTTCACCCCGCGATTGGTGTGGCCGCCGGGATCACCGGCGATGGAACTTTTGCGAGCTGCCTCCGCGGTGGAGGGTGCTGTGAGCAGGCCCGAGATCGAGGTGAACAGGGCGATTTGCAGGATGGTCAGCAGTTTCATAATGAGACGTTCTACTCAGACTTATACCGGTGTCCCACGAGGGACAAATCAAGTGTAGCCCCGATTACAAAAAAGGCGCGCTTGAAAAACCGGCGGCTGGACAGATACCCTACCAGGGTATAAGCTCCGGAGTGGATTCGGAAACCGTCAGCAAGTTAAAACCGCGCCTCCGCCGGATCGCCGGCCAGGTCGCCGGGATCGAGCGCATGATCGATGACGATCGCTATTGCGTGGATGTCCTGAACCAGATTTCCGCTGTCCGCTCCGCCCTTGATGCCCTCGGCGTCGAACTGCTCACGCATCATCTCGAGTCTTGCGTTGTCGGCCACGGCAGCGGGAGCGAACACGCCAAGGCAAAGCCGATGAAGACCGCCGAGCTCCTGGCCGAAGTGAAAACGGCTCTGACTCGCTTCCTGCGATGAAGACGACCGAAAAAACATTCATTGATCCGATCTGCGGGATGAAAGTTGATCCCGCAAATGCCGCCGCCGTCGTCGAACGCGATGGGGAGAAGGTCTATTTCTGTTCGACGCACTGTCGCGATACTTTTACGGGCGAGGAAAAAGCGGATGCCGGCAGCCCTTCCTGCTGTCACGGCGGAGATGGTCTTCCGCCTAACGAGACCGCCAAAGCCGGCGCCGTCCGCAAACCGGCGCGCAAATATTTCTGCCCGATGTGCGAGGGGGTCGAGAGCGATACCCCGGGCGATTGCCCGAAATGCGGGATGAGCCTGGAGCGGAACCCGGCCTTCCGCGAAAAGGCGAAGAAGATTTACACCTGCCCGATGCATCCCCAGATCGAGCAGGATCATCCGGGCGATTGCCCGATCTGCGGGATGGCGCTGGAGCCGAAAAATGTGGTCGCGGGCGAGGAAGAGGACAACGCCGAACTGCGCGACATGACGCGCCGCTTGTGGATCGGCGCCGTCCTCAGCCTGCCGGTTTTCATTCTCGCGATGTGGCACCTTCTGCCCTCCGTGCCGGAATGGGTGCAGGGCGATTATTCGCGCTGGGCGCAATTTATTCTTAGCACCCCGGTCGTGCTCTGGGCCGGCTGGCCGTTTTTCCAGCGTGGCTGGCGATCGCTCGTCAATCGCTCGCTCAACATGTTCACCCTCATCGCCATCGGGGTGGGCGCGGCTTATTTCTACAGCGCGGTCGTGATGCTCCTGCCGCAGGTCTTTCCGCCCTCCTTCGCCGCGCACGGGAAGATCGGGGTTTACTTTGAAGCCGCCGCCATCATCACTGTCCTGGTTTTGTTAGGCCAGGTCCTGGAAGGCCGCGCCCGCAGTCGGACGGGCAGCGCGATTCGCGCCCTGCTCGACCTCGCCCCGAAGACCGCGCGCGTGGTGCGCGATGGCACGGAGGAAGATGTCCCACTCGATGAGGTGCAGCCGGGCGATCAATTGCGGGTGCGACCGGGCGAAAAGGTTCCGGTCGACGGCCGGGTAATCGATGGCCTAACGAGCATCGATGAAGCGATGATCACGGGCGAACCGATGCCGGTGGAAAAGAAAAACGGCGACCGCGTCACCGGCGGCACGGTCAACCAAACCGGCAGCATCCTGATCGAAGCGGAACGAGTCGGCAGCGAAACCGTCCTTTCGCAGATCGTCGAGATGGTGGCGCAGGCGCAACGCAGCCGCGCGCCTATCCAGGGCCTGGCCGACAAAGTGGCGGGCTGGTTTGTGCCGGCGGTCATCGCGGTCGCGGTGATCACTTTCATTCTCTGGGTGGTCTTTGGACCCGAGCCGCGTTTCGCCTACGGGATTGTGAACGCGGTTGCGGTGCTCATCATTGCCTGCCCCTGTGCCCTCGGTCTGGCGACGCCGATGTCGGTCATGGTCGGCGTCGGCCGCGGCGCGCAGGCCGGCGTTCTCATCAAAAAAGCCGAAGCCATCGAGCTCATGGAGAAAGTACGGACGCTGGTGGTCGACAAAACCGGCACCCTGACGCAGGGCCGCCCCTCGGTGACGCAGATTTTGCCTAACGACACCTTTCCGGAAGAGGAGTTGCTTGCTCTGGCCGCCGCGGTTGAGAGCCAGAGCGAACATCCGCTCGCGGCCGCGATTGTGCGGGGGGCGGAGGAGCGCGGGTTGACGCCTGGGCAGGTGGACAATTTTCAATCGACTACGGGTGGAGGAGTGAGCGGCCAGGTGAACGGTCGCCGCGTCCTCGTCGGCAAACCGAAGTTCCTGCGCGAGCAGAACGTGCGCGGGATCGACGAACTCGAGAGCAAAGGCGCCAAACTGCAGGACGAAGGCAACGGCGTCATTTTCGTGGCGGTGGACGACCAGGCCGCCGGTCTCATCGCCGTCTCCGATCCGATCAAGGAGTCGACGCCGGACGCGATCGCGCAACTGCACCAGTTCGGTCTAAAAATCATCATGCTCACCGGCGACAACGAGCGCACCGCTCGCCGGGTGGCGGAGAAGCTCGGGATCGATGAAGTCGAGGCCGGGGTCGAACCGCAGCACAAGAATGAGCGCGTCCGCCGCCTGCGCGAAGGCGGGGACATGGTCGCGATGGCGGGTGACGGAATCAACGACGCCCCCGCGCTTGCCGCCGCCGATGTCGGGATCGCCATGGGCACCGGCACGGACGTGGCCATGGAAAGCGCCGGCATCACGCTGCTCAAGGGCGACCTGCACGGGATCGAAAAAGCGATCCGGCTCAGCCGCGCCATGATGAGCAATATTCGCCAGAACCTTTTTTTCGCCTTCATCTACAACTCGTTAGGGGTGCCGATCGCCGCCGGTATCCTCTACCCGTGGTTCGGCATCCTTCTCAGCCCGATCATCGCCGGCGCCGCCATGAGCCTGAGTTCCGTCTCGGTCATTGCCAACGCGCTGCGACTGCGGAATCTGAAACTGAATTAGTTTTCCCGGCTCCGGGCCCAACGCCGGCCTGCGAATCGATCGGACAGCGATCGGGGAGGTCGGCCGGGTAATCCGCCATTTGCGCAACGCCCGGCGTACTCCCTAAAACGCTTGTGCATGACACGGCAGGTCGTTAGCACAGAAGCATGCTGCGACAGGCTCGGATGGACTACGAGGCGCCGCCGCCGCCGGGGTTTCGCATTCGCGGCCGCGAAGTCACCCGGCTGGAATCATTCAGCGACGCGGCTTTCGGATTCGCGCTCACTTTGTTGGTCGTGTCGCTGGAGGTGCCAAAAACTTTCGCCGACCTCCTCGCGACGATGCGCAGCGTGCCGGTCTTCGCGGTTTGCTTCGTCATCCTGATCATGATCTGGAATTACCATTATCTTTTCTCCCGCCGTTTCGGCCTCGAGGACGGATTGACCCGTATTTACACTTTTTTCCTGCTCTTCATCGTCCTGCTCTACATCTATCCGTTGAAGTTTCTCTTTGGCGTTTTCATCAACGGTATGATTCTGCGGTTGCCCGGCGCCCGGATTCCGATGACCGCGTCCGAAGCGTCGGATCTGTTTGTGATCTATGGAGGAGGTTATGCTGCCGTCTTCGTCGCCCTGGCGTTGCTCTACTGGCACGGCTACCGGCGCGCAGCCGAGTTGGAATTGACCGAGGTGGAGAAATGCGACACGCGCTGGGAGATCGGCGGGTTGCTTTGCCATGTCATGGTCGCTCTTGTCTCGATCGTGATGGCCCTGGCGGTGGCACCGCGCCGACTGCAGTGGGCCGGCTTCGTTTATTTTTCTCTCGGAATCATTATGTTCTTCCACGGCTGGGGCCGCGGCCGGAGCGTCGACGAGGCGCGGAAACGGATGGCCGCGACGACTCCGTAGCCAGGGCCCATGATTCCCGCTCTCATCACTCTTGTCATCGTCGGCAGCCTCTTCGGGATGTTTTTCCTGGTGGAGCGATTCGTCCCGCTGCGCGCGCACAAGGCGGAACTGATCGCTCGGCTCTTCGTCAATCTGTGCTTCTCCGCGGCGGCCTTCGTCGTCGCCGGGTTGCTCGTTAGGCCAGCGGCGCAATCGACGATGCACTGGGCGGGGGCGCAGCCTTTCGGTCTGATCCACCTCGTCCCGCTTCCCGCCTGGGGGCAGTTCGTCATCGCGTTCCTGCTCATGGATCTGAGCTTTTACTGGTGGCATTGGCTCAATCACCGCAGCGGCTTTCTCTGGCGTTTCCACAACGTCCATCACATCGATGCCGACCTCGACGTCTCGACCGGTTTTCGCTTTCACTTCGGCGAAGTCGCGATGTCGGCCGTCTTCCGCGTCGTGCAGGTCGCGCTCATCGGCATTTCGGCGCCGGCCTTTGCCACTTACGAGTTGGTTTTCCAGATCAACACGCTTTTTCAGCACAGCAATGTGAGGCTGCCGATCCGCCTGGAGCGGCTGCTCAGCATGGTCTTCGTCACCCCGCGCATGCACGGGATTCACCACTCGCAGGTGCAAGGGGAGACAAACTCGAACTACTCGGTCGTCTTCTCCTGGTGGGATCGAATCCATCACACTCTCGGCTTGAACATCCCGCAATCGGAAATCGTCATCGGTGTGCCCGGTTACTCGAGACTGGAGGATCGCAAGTTGATCCCGAGCCTGCTCCTGCCTTTTCGAAAGCAGCGCGATTATTGGCGAATGCCGGATGGGACGCTGATCCCGCCGATGAACCGCGCCGCCCGCTCGCCCGCGCCGACCCACTTGGCGGAGTAAAGAGCTTGACTATATACGTGCAGGAGTATATAGATCAGGCATCATGAAACTCCGCGAACTGAAATCTCTTCTCCGCGCGCATCCTGCGGCTCAGCCGCGTTTCACCCTCCCGGATGGTGCGCAGATCCCGGCCCACTTTCACATCACCGAAGTCGGGCACGTCACGAAAAAGTTTATCGATTGCGGAGGCACCTTCCGCGCCGCCGAAGCCTGCGTGCTGCAAACTTATGTGGCGGACGATTTCGAGCACCGCCTCGTGGCCGACCGTTTCGCCGACATCCTCGATCTTGGTCAGCCGATCCTGCCCGGCGACGAGCTCGAGGTAGAAGTGGAATGGGATTGCTGTGTCATCTCGCAATATCCGATCACGGCGGCGCGGGCGGCGGGCGACCGGCTCGAGTTTCAACTCGGCGACAAGCACACCGATTGCCTGGCCAAGGCGAAGTGCGGTTGCGGACCCGAGACCGAGACCGCCGAGACCGCATCGGCCTGCTGTCGTTAGCTAAATGAAGCTGGCCGAGATTTACCAATGTTTCTGCGACCCGACCCGGCTGCGCATTTTGCATCTGCTCACGCAGTCGCCGCTCTGCGTCTGCCATTTCCAGGACGCCTTGCGCGAGCCGCAGGTGAAAATTTCCAAGCACCTCGCCTATCTGCGCAGTCGCGCGCTGGTACAGACAAAACGGAGCGGCAACTGGATCGTCTATTCGCTGCCGGCGAAACCGTCGGAGGAACTGGCGATGAATTTGCAGTGCCTGCAGGATTGCGCTCAATCGGATCCGATATTTCGGAAAGACCTGCACCGTTTGGAAAAACTCAAAGCGAGCTGTTGCGAACCGGTTTTCGCGAAATAGTTCAACCGTCGAAATGAAAAAACGCGTTCTCTTCATCTGCATCCACAACAGCGCCCGCAGCCAAATGGCCGAGGCCTGGCTGAACCAAATCTGCGGCGAGCATTTTGAAGCACAGAGCGCGGGTCTCGAACCAGGGACGCTCAACCGGCTCGTGGTCGAGGCGATGTCCGAGGTCGGCATCGACATTTCGAGAAAAGGAACCCAGGCCGTTCACGACGTCTGGAAATCCGGCCAGCTTTTCGCCTACGTCATTACGGTTTGCGACGAAACGAGCGCGGAGAAATGCCCGATCTTTCCCGGGCCGGCCACACGCCTGCACTGGGGTTTCGCCGATCCTTCCGCTCTGGCCGGTATGCCGGCCGAGAAACGCGCCGGCGTGCGCAAGATCCGCGACGAAATCCGAGCCCGAGTCGAAGCCTGGTGCGACGAGGTTTGCCCAGCGGCGAAGCGGTGAAGATCCGGCTCGCCACGGTCGCCGACGCGGAAGCGATCAACGCTATTTACAACCACTACGTCCGCACCTCGGCCGCCACTTTTCAAGTCGAGGACGAAACCACGGCCGAGCGGGAAGAGGAACTGCGGACCCGAACGAAAAATCACCCGCTGACCGTGCTCGAAGTCGACGGCGAAGTGGTGGGCTGGGGCGCGCTTTCACCGTTTCATTCTCGCTGCGCCTATCGCGACACGGCCGAGCTCACCGCCTATGTGCGCCACGACTCGCAGGGGCGCGGCTTCGGCCGCGCCATCGTCCAGGACCTGCTGGCACGGGCACGTTCGTTAGGCTTGCACACCATCGTGGCGGTTTCCTGCGAGGAATCGGTCGGGATGATTAGCCTCCTCAAGTCGTTAGGCTTGGCCGAGGCCGGCCGGCTCCGCCAGGTCGGGAGCAAGTTCGACCGCCGGCTCGACGTCATCTACCTGCAGCTGGTATTTTAATCCAAGCGCGCGCGGCGATGCGGGCGCGATTGCAGGGTGGAGCAACCGACGAAAGGGAGAAATTGATGATCAGCTTTGACGATAACGACTACGGCGAGACCGACCTTTTGAAAGGACTGCTGGCTGGGGTGGCGGGGGGATTGCTCGCTTCCTTTTTGATGGAGCAATTCCAGGCGGCCTGGAGCGCGACGGCGCAGGCGATGAGCTCGGAGAAGAAAAGCGGCGGCCGAAAGGCCGACCCGGCGACGGTGAAAGCGGCGAACCTGATCTCGCAGAAAGTGACCGGGCGCAAAATCCCGGGCGGCTACAAACCGGCCGCGGGCGAGGCCGTCCATTACGGAATGGGTGTGGGCTCCGCCGCGGTTTACGGCGTGCTCGCGGAGGTAGCCCCGATCGTCACCATCGCGGACGGCGCTGCGTTTGGCACGGGCGTCTGGCTCCTGGCGGACGAGCTGGCCGTGCCGGCAACGGGCCTGTCGAAGCCGCCGAAGGAAATTCCCCTAACGACGCACGCCTACGCGCTCGCTTCGCATCTCGTTTACGGCTGGATCACGGAGACGGTCCGCCGCGCCGTGCGCCGGGCCTTGTAACAGCCGGCGGCCACGCCTAACGAATCGCAGTCTCAGGCGGCGGCGGCGTGCTTCCGGGGCAGCGGAACCTGTCGCACCGCCGGCCGATGCGGGCGAATGACCTTGGCTGCCGCCGCACCGCTGGCGTGCCGGCGAAAAGCAGTCGGCGTCTCGCCCACGCGGCGTTCGAAAGCACGGCGAAAAGCATCGGAGCTTCTGAAGCCGACGCTTTCCGCAACGCTTTCGACCGTCGTGCGCATGCCAAGGAGCCGCCGGCGCGCTTCGCTCAGGCGCAATTCTTCGACAAAATCAGCCGGGGTGCATTCGAAGATCTGTTTAAAAAGCCGGCTGAAATGACGCGGGCAGAGGCAGGTTCTTTCCGCCAGGGTGTCGACCGTCATTCGTTCGTGCAGATGGCCCAGGATCCAGGCGGGCAATTCCGCCACCCGCTCGCTCGGGTCAGCCTGGTAAATCGCCGGCTCGAAATCATCTCCGCCCACACCGGGGGGCCGCAGGCGCATGACGAGCTCACGCGCCACGCTCCGAGCGACCTCGCCGCCATAATCCTCCTGGATCAGGGCGAGGGTCATCTCGATGCCTGCGGTCCCCCCGGCGGAGCTATAAAAGGCTTCATCTTTCAAAAAGGCGACCGAACGGCTGATTCGGAGTTTGGGAAAGCGCTGCGCCAGGTCCCGCGAAAAACGCCAGTGCGTCGTGACATGCCGGCCGTCGACCAGACCGCTTTGCGCCAGGGCGTAGATCCCGGTCGAGACTGAGGCGATCCGGCGGGTCTGGCCGGCTTGCGTGGCCAGCCATTGCCCAGCCCGCTGGCGCGTCTCGGCCTGGCGCAGTCCTTTCCCGCCCGGGATGATGATGGTGTCGAATTGCGGGGTCTGCCCGGCGGCGACGTCGGCCCTGAAGTGCAGGCCGGACTCGGAGACGAAGCTCTTGCCTGTTAACCCGACGATGACCGGCTTGTAACAGTGTGGCCCGGCGGCTTCGCCGGGATGCTGGGCGCCGCTCAGGGCCTCGAGCGGGCCGGTCAGGTCGAGGGCTGCCACATTATCGTAGCCGAGGAGGCCGATTATTTTCGGCGTCCGTTCCTGGGCCAGCTTCGCGAAATAGGTCATGGCGCCAGACGAGGAAGAGCGACCAGTTGGACGGAAGAAATCTGTCTCACACCCTTAAATGCAACAACGGCGCGCAAAAGAGCTCACGCGCCGAAAGATTTTTTGCGGGACGACGGCGGCGAGGGGGAAGCTATTGCAGGGTGATCGGCTTTTGCGCCTCCGCCAGCAGCCCGGCAAAGCGCGGGTCGCCGCGCAGTGCGTCCCAGCTGGGGTTGAACTTCAGGTCGCCGTAGCTCGGTCCGGCCGGCTGTTTCATGAGCGCGGTGAGCTGTTCGATTGCGGCCTCTGTGTTTCCCAGCCAGGCCTGGATCTGCGCCTGCATCGCGGCATAGTGCGGCCCCTCTGCGGCGTCGCGCCAGGTCGGAACCAATTGCACGGCTTGCTGGCCGGTTTCGAGAGCTTCTTCCGCCCGGCCCAATCCCGCGAAAGCCCAGGCGAGGTCGATCAGACTCCTCGGGTCACGCGGATGTTTCACCAGCAACGCTTCCGTCTCCTGCCGAACTTTTTCGAAGAACTGCCGGCTCGTCTCCAGATCTCCCTGCGCCCGGGCGATGGCTCCTCCCATGAGGTTGAGCGTATGGGAAGGCGGCGCCATGGGGGCCTCGCGGGCCAGCTCGATCTCGCGCAATGCTTCGGCGAAATCCCGCTCGTAAAACGCGCTTTGCGCCAGGGCGGAATGGCCCTCGCCGTTCAGCTCGCCCGCGCTTTTCAGAAACGCCCGGGCCCGCTGTGGTTCCCCCTGGGCGAGGATGCTCTCTGCCTTGAGCGACCAAAATGGCGCGGAGCGAACCGAGATGTTCCGGATTGCGGCGTCGGCCTTTTTCTCGGCCTCGGCATATCTCCGCAGTGAGAGATAAGTCTGGATCACTTCGGTCGCGATATAGGGATCATGCGGATCCAGGTCCCAGGCCTTTTCTCCGTCGCGCAATGCTTCTTTCCAATGACCCAGACGACGCTGGGTCAGCGCGGCCAAATCAAAGAACCGGGCGCGGCCTGCAGGAGAGGGCGGAGGAGCTGCGGCAAGTTCCGCCTGCGCCTTCTCGTAATCTCTCAGGCCATTGTAATAGTATTGCGCCTGGGCCAGATGACTGTCAGCCAGGTGGGGCGCTAGGCGCAGCGCGGTCTCAGCGGCAACTCGGGCCTTCTCCAAACGTGCCGGAGTCATGTCGTCTCCGAAGCGATAGACGTAAAGGTGAGCGTTAGTCAGGAGGCAATAGGCGAGGGCAAATTTAGGGTCGCGCGCCACGGCCTGGTCGAGCAAGTCGATGGTAGAGTCATACTCGTAGCGCCGGAATGCTTCCTTAGCCTGGAGGTAGAAGTCATAGGCCCGCACATCGGCTGTGGGCTGGCTCTCGATCGCCGCCTTTTCGCGCGCCGATAGCTTGCCTTTGAGTTGGGAGACGACCGCTTGAGACAGGTCGCTCTGAAGGGCAAAAAGTTCCTCCAGTTTTCGATCGTATTGTTCCGCCCATACCTGCACGTCTGACTCCGTATCGATGAGCTGGGCGTTTACCCGAATGCGGTCATTCAGGCGCCGCACACTACCTTCCAGAACGTAGGCCACCCCGAGGTTCTGGCGAATCTCGCGCACATCCCGGACGCCCTTGCGATACTGGGAAACGCCCGACCGGCTGATGACCTTGAGGTCCTCGGCCTTGGCGAGATCAGTCAGGATGTCATCCTGGACTCCATCGGCAAAATAGCTGGTGCCATCGGCCGCGGCGAAATCGTCGAAGGGAAGCACAGCGATGCTCTTGGCAGGAATCGACATGGCTGGTTGCCGGTAAGTCTTGCGCGCGCCGGAGGGCGAATGGCGGAAGAGGAAAAGACTTGCGAGAAGCCCCAGCACCACCACGATCGCACCGATGAAGATTCCTCTTGGGGAAGGCTTGTGCCGACCGGCAAAACGAAGCAGGCGATAAGGCACAGTGTTAGGCCGGGCGCGCACCGGCTCGCCGGCGAGGTAGTGCCGGATATCCGTCTCCAAGTCACCGACTGAGGCATAACGATGCGCCGGATCCTTGCGCATCGCCCGTTGCACGATGGCGTCGAGGTCGCCACGCAAAACATGACGAGTCTCGGGATCGGTTACGGCAAGGCTGGGCAGGACGGGCTCCTGGTCACAGACGACCCGGGTAACTTCATCCAGGCCGGGTCGGCGGGTTTGAAACTGATGGGGAGTCTTGCCCGTCAGGATCTCATAGAGGAGCGCACCAAGGGCATAGATGTCACTCGCCCTCGTGACCTCATCACCACGCGCTTGCTCGGGCGAAGCCGAGATCGGCGTCAGGCGCTGCTGTCCGGTGGCGGTCACGGAGAGGGGATTTTCTTCGAGTAACTTGGCAATGCCGAAGTCGAGCAGCTTGGGCTCGCCTTCCGCCGTGACCAGGATGTTACTTTGCTTGAGGTCGCGGTGAACGACGCGGCGCCGATGAGCCACTTCGACCGCGGCGCAGATCTTCAGGAACAGGGCCAGGCGCTGCTGCAACGGCAGGTGATTCTCCGTGACATAATTGATCACCGGCGTGCCCGGCACATATTCCATGACGAAGTAGGGCAGGCCTTCGGCGGTGGTCCCGGCATCGAAAAGCCCGGCGATGTTGGGATGATCGAGCGCAGCGAGAACCTCGCGCTCGGCGCGAAATCGATCGAGCATTTCCGCGGTGTTACCCTCGACCGGTTTCAGGATTTTGATCGCGACTTCCTTTTCAAAGTAACCATCCGCCCGCGCCCCGAGATAGACAGTCGCCATTCCTCCATGTCCCAGCTCGCGCACGATGACATAGGCCCCGACGCGCTGGCCGGTGAGAGAGCTTCTTTCGCGGCGGACCGCGCTGCTGGCGACGAGCGCGCATTCCTCCAGGCGATCGGTGCCTTCCGCGGAAACCGTGTCGGCCCCGGCGAGGAATGACTCGGCCTCGCGCAGCAGGCTCATGTCATCGCCGCATTCGCGTTGCAGCAGCGCGGTGCGGGCGACGGGAGAATCCTCCTCCAGGGCGTCCGCGACGATCGCCTTCAGCCGGGTCCATTGTTTCTGGTCCATCCTCTTATGTGTGCATGGTGGGGCGAGTATCCTCGCGAAAACGGGCGCGGGCGATCAATTGCATTCCGATAGGCTCCGGCGCAACCACAGCTTGGCCACGGACCATTCCCGCTTCACCGTCGCGGGCGAGATTGAAAGCAGGGTTGCAATTTCCTCAATCGTTAGGCCGGCAAAGAAGCGCAGCTCGACGATCTGCGCCTGGCGCGGATCCAGCGCTTCCAGTTCCCGCAGCGCTTCGTCGACCTCCGCGACATCGATCTGATGCCGCTCGTAAAATTCCATCATCACTTCGGCCGGATCGTTTCCACCGCGCTTCGCCCGCGTCCGGGCGACGGCGTGATTGGTCAATGTCTGGCGCATGAGCCGGGCGAAGATGGCGAGAAGATGAGCCGGGTTTTCCCACGCCACCTGGCCTTGCGCGGCGAGGCGGAGATACGCTTCGTGCACGAGTGCGGTGCGTTGCAGGGTGTGCTCCGGGCGCTCGTGGCGCAGGTAACCGCCCGCCAGCATGCGCAGTTCCTCGTAGACCAGCGGCATCATCTCCGCGAGGGCTCTGCGCTGGTCCGGGAATGCCTCCGGTTTCGTCGCCGAGAGGGCGGACGGCTTCGAACCCGGATCCGATCCGGCCTCGCTCGAGCTCTCTGTCTCTCGCCTCGTCATGAAGACGGCCATTTCTTCATCGCAATTTGTTTCGGCGCCCATCCTGCGCCTTGCGCCGCCGCAAAGTAAACCAATTCGCGCCTGATTGCGAAAGCCGCGGCGCTCCCGGCGGGGCGATGGCGTCGCCGGCGCGAGACGAAAGAGGCAGCGGCCGAAACCGCTGCCTCCACGCAGAGCTATGTGCTGGCGCTCTTTCAGAACTTCTTCGTCAGCTGAAGATAAACGAACCGACCGGTGGCGTCGTAGAGGAAGCCGGGATACTTCGTCGGGCTGGCGCCAAAGCCGCTCGCCGAAGGAGGATCCTGCCCGAAGACGTTGTCACATCCGAGGGTGATGGTCGTTCCATTCAAGACACGCTGCCAGATTGGCAGGCCATAGCTGGAGGTCTGCGCGTCCGCTGTCTCGGCTAGTTTGCCGTCCTTGCCCATCGACATATCGTCTCCAGCCTTGGAGTAACCGGCGACAGGTTTGTCCTCCACCGGCGGGACAAAGCTGAAGTCATAGGAAGCCTGGGCATCGACCATCCAGGTCTGGCTGACATAGTGATTGCGGCCATCGCCGGCCAATTCCTTGAAGCCGTCAGTATAACGAACGGTGCCGATGACGTCGAAACCGTTCCAGGCCCAGTTAAGGCGATGCACTCCGCGCCAGCGGAGGAAGCCGTCCACGCTGGTCGAGGCGAGACCCGGGGCGCCGACGCCTGCCAGCTCGGAAGTTTTGCCGCCGGCCTCCACTTGGAACTTGTAGGAATTAAGCCAGGTCACCTGGGTCAGTGAAGTGAAGGTGCCGAACCGTGTGGGATAGACGTATTGCAAGCCGAGATCGATGCCATTGGCGCGGACGCTGCCGCTATTGATGAACGGCACAAAAATGCGGCTGATAAAACCCGCCGCATCGCGCTGGACGATCTCGCCCGGGAGAAGGCCGCCGAATTGCTCGCGCTTAAGAATGCCGGGCACGCTCGAGAGGGCAACCAGCCCGGTCTGCTCCAGGTCCCAGATGTCAACCGAAGCGGTCAACCCGGGGACAAACTTTGGCGTCCAAACGATGCCGCCGCTGAAAGAGACGGAGTCTTCCGGGGTCAAAGCAGGACTGCTGGTGAAAACGAGGTTCTGCTCCGATTCCGTGCGGCGTGGGTCGTCGAGGTCGACCGGAGGTCCGCCAAGCGAAGTCGGCAGGGTGTCGACAACAAGGCCGAGTGCGGAGGTCGGGCTGCCATAGAGTTGAATCAGCGACGGCTCGCGGAAGCCTTTGCCGATCGTGGCCCGGACGGTGAGCGTTTCATCGAGTGGTTGCCACCGGATGCCGAACTTTGGCACTGCGACATTGGTGTCGTTGTTGCGGAATTCCTCGTAGCGTACGGCCGCAGTGAGTTCGAGGGAGTAGAAGCCCGGGAAATTGAATGTCGGGCTGGTGATGGGAATATTAGCCTCGGCATAGATAGCCCAGTCCTTCCGACCGGCGTTGGTGCTGGCACCCGTCGAGTTACCGGCGATGTCTCCGTCGAGAGACAGTTGGTCGACTACCTGCGTCAGCTGTTCGCGCCGGAATTGCCCGCCAAAGGCAAAACCGAGTCCACCCGCCGGCAGCTTGATGAGTGAGGTCGTGTAGATATTCAGATCGAGCGTGGCGATCTCGGAGGTGTTCACGTCCTTCGGATGAATCGTGGCGTAAGCTACAGCCGCGGCGTTCGACGCAATCGCCGGGCCGGTAAGTGCATCACCGAAGGGATTGAAGGCCGTCCCGCCCGCCAGCGCTCCACCTTCCGCGAAGACCGGCGAGTTCTGGTTCAGGATCTGGGAGAGACGCGAACTGGAAACGACTGACGAGAGCGAGATCGCCTTGATGTTGTGGTAACGAAAGGCGGTGTCGTAACCCCACGTTCCGTCAAACAGCCTGTCTCCCTTCAGGCCGAGCGTGGCCAGGAAAGCGTCGGTCGTGTTATCAAAGAGACGGTTCCCAAACTCAAGGAACCGCGCCCGGCTGCCACCCGAGATAATTTGATTGAAAGGATTAAACGGATTGAAGGCGTCGGCCGGTAGTCCCGTCGATTCGAAGGTTGGCGTGTTCGGCGGGGCGACGCCGTTCAACACCGTTCCGGGAGGAATGGCGATGGCCACGGCGCCGGGGGTCTGGAAGTTGCCGGTCGCGGTTGCCGCTAACTCGTTATGCGTCTCCGTATACTGGTAAAAGATATCTCCGAAGAGGATCATCTGATCGCCAAAGATCTTATGGCTGAAGTTCGTGAACCCGCCGTAATTCTCGATCGTCGGGTAGGAGCTCGAGAAGGCGTTGAAGTTAAACCCCGGCAGCTGAGAAAAGGGAGCTCTCACCCGGGAGGCGCCGTAGATATACTCACTCGCGGGCGCAAAGCCGCCTGAGCCGGTCGGCGCGGTGCCGAAGATGACCGGCAGCAGTACGCCGTCGGAGTCGACGGGCAGGGAGGCGGGATCGACTCCCGCCGCGATCACCACCGCGCTCGAGAGCTGAAGATTGTAGGGCGTGGAGTTGCTGCTCAGGAAGGGCGGCTTGGCGGAGAACCCGCGATCCCGGTTAAAGATCGAGTTCCGATGATAGAAGTTCATCGCACCGGTGATCTGGGTCTTCCCGTCGCCGACTCCAAACAGGAGCGAGGCACGATACTCACCCGAGTCCTTATCCAGTGTATTGCCGTAGCCGACGCTCGCTTCGACGCCCTTATAGTCATGGCGCATTTTGATGTTGACCACTCCCGCGACCGCATCAGCGCCATAGGTCGTGGAAGCGCCGTCCTTCAGGATCTCAATGCTTTCGATCGCGGATTCCGGGATGGAGCGCAGATCAAAAAATGAATTGGTGCCACCCTGGCCGACCGGATAGGGCGCGAGACGCCGGCCGTCCACCAGGACCAGCGTCGCTTGCGGTCCAAGGCCACGAAGCGAGATGGCCGACGCACCGGGAGTAAAGCCGGTCGCGTTGTTGGAAATCGGAACACCGCCGCCATTGGCTACGGGCAGGTTCTTGATCAAGGCTTCGGCCGAGCGCTCTCCCGACTTGTTGATTAGGTCGCGGTTAATTGTGAGCACCGGGTTGGGTCCGACTTCCTGTGCCGACGGAATGTTGGAACCGGTCACGATAATGCGTTCGGTTTCGGCCACAGCGCCCGCCGCGCTGGTTGAAGCTTGACTATCGGCGGCGGGCACGGCCGGCGCTGGATCTTGCGCGAGGGCGAGGCCGCCCGCGAGTAATGTCACCGCGAACCCGCTCATGACGGCGGCGCGGAATCTTCCTGGCTTGCTGGGATGTTTAGTGATCATTGGTTTCTCCATGGTTTGGTTAGGTAGCAGGCAAGTCATAAGGCGACCGATGAAGGAAGCGTTAGGACTTAAAACCGACAGTTAAGGACCTGTGCCGACTACCGTTGAACGCGGACGAAGCAAAGGTGTCGTTCGGCGACCTAACGAACGAGGGAGGAGACAGGAGCGAACTCAGTGCCGGGAGTTTCCCGGAAGTTGCGACCCTGCGACAGTTCCATTTTGCGAGAGATAACTGGACGGTCCGAAGCCGAACCGGCGCTCGAAGGCGCGGCGAAAGCTGTGGGCGTCGCGAAAGCCGACGGAGGTAGCGACGCTCCGCACTGTTTTGCCCCGTGAAGAAAGGCGCCGCCGCGCTTCATTCAGGCGCAGGTTCTCCACGAACTCCGCGGGAGTATTGCCAAAGACGCTTTTGAACGCCCGCGTAAAGTGAGCCGGGCACATGCAGGCCTGTCTCGCCATCACTTCCACCGTCAGGTTCTGCTGCAGGTTGCGCATGATCCAGGCGACGAGATCCCCAAAGCGGTCGATCGGCTGCCGGCTTGGATCTGGTTCCATTGTGCTCGGGTGAGGAGCGGTCCTGGGCGTCAGATAAGTCATTAGTTCCCGGCTAACCGCAAGCGCTAGCGGCTGGCCGTAATCTTCCTCGATCAGGGCTAGCGCAAGGTCGACGCCGCCGGTCAACCCGGCGGCGGTATAAAACGGGCCAGCTTTCACCAGCGGACGCTTATGATCCACCTTCAATGCGGGGTAGCGCCGCGCCAGGTCCGAGGCCGCACGCCAGTGACTCGTGACCACCCGTCCATCCAGGAGACCGGTCGGCGCGAGCGCGTAAATTCCGTTACAGATTGAGGCCAGTCGGCGCGTCTCGCAGGCGCGACTTATCAGCCACTCCGAGAGCGGGTCCCAAATCTTACGCTGCTGGATCGGGCTGCCACCCGCCACAATGATCGTGTCCAATGCCGGCGCGGTGGCGAGCGAATCCTGCGGCTGATAAATGATGCCGGACTCAGCCCGAAAGGGTGTAGTCGTTAGGCCGATGATCCGAACCTTGTAGCACGAGATGCGGCCGCCGAATCCATCCTCCAAAGCGGCGGCGGCGAAGGCATCGGCCGGGACGGAGAGATGAGAGGCAGTGACTCCATCGAACCCAACAATCCCAATGGTTTTGGGACTCATGACGTAATCAGCGCCCTCGCACCCGAAGGCGCTTGCCCGGGAAGGGGAGGGCCATAACGCCGAACAATCAGGGATATGGGAAGGCCGATGAGGAAAACATGGGCAGCAAAATCTGTCGCATCCGCGAGCGTATTCGATGTGAAATCCGGTACGGCGCTGAGGGGGAGAACGACTCTGCGCATGAAAAAGTAGATCGCCGCGCCATAGAGCGCTCCCGCGAGCGGGGCCCAGGCAAGGAGGATAGCAAGCTTACGGCTCGCCAGGTAGTAAAGCGTCGCGGCTCCAAGCGCGATCAGGAAATGCAAAGCTAGCCCAAGGAGAGCGCTGGCCCATCCGCCTTCATAAGAGTTTGTCCCGAGCAGTCCGCTCGCGATCGTTTGTAGAATGTGAGCGGCGGCGACGCCTTGGACGCCGTAAAACGTGACTACGTAGACAAGGTCGCAGGTGCCGGCGACTAGGGCCCCGATCATGATCGCGGCTGTCGCGCCCTTCGTTCTTCGAGCGGAATCCCCCGGCGCAACTTCCCCTTCGGCGCCCGCACCAATCCTATCCCACCAGACTGAGCTCATACGAACCCGACGATGGAGCGGGAGCGCGCTAAGAGGTTAGGACATTAAAGCGACAAACTCAGCCATCGATTGGCGGCGGAGATTGCAACCGTGTCCGGCCATAGATGACGAATGCCAGGAGGAGCAGGACCAGCAATGGAATCACTGCCTGGGCCGGGCTGGCATACACAGCCGTCACGACGACCGCCCCAATCATAATGATGAGAAGCCCGATCGCCGCCAGCGTGGTCAGACCCGGGCGAATCCCGAGCCACGCGGGCAGGACGAGACCGAGCCCGCCGAGCAGTTCACACACGCCGATAAAGCGAAGGAACAACCCGGGCATCGGCATCTCCCGGGTCATCTCGGCGATCGGCATGACCAGTTTCATGACCCCGCCGAAGATGAAGAGCGCCGCGAGCAGGCCTTGTACAATCCAGAGTGCGTATTTCATGTTTTGGTTTCCTTTCCGGTAGTTTGTCGCGGGTTCAGTCTTTCGCGACTGAATCATTTCCTGATATGAAAGCGACGATTGTCCCGCGCCAGAACGGACATTAGAACGCGATTCCGCATTGAAAGCCAAACGCCCAGGCGGGGCGCCGGTTTACGGCGCGCCCAGCGCGCCCACGATCTTATAGATGTGATAGGGAATTCTGCGCATGTCCTTGCCGCCATTGAAGCGCGGCATTTCCTGTATTTGGGAAGTGGTGACATAAAGCGAACCATCCGGCCCCCAGGCAAGACTATCGGGCCAACTGAGGCGGCCATCGGTCACAATCGGCTCCAGCTTCTTCTCCTTCGGGTCGAATGCCACCACCGCGCCGTGCTCCACGTCGGTCAGGTAAAGCTTACCGTTAGACCCCATGATCATCCCATCAGGAGCCGGAGTTTCCATGACGTTTTCTACTTTCGTCGCCAGTTCACTCTTCGTTAGGCGGGAATTGAGCAGGTCGGAGGCCTTGACTCGGTAAAGAGTGTGACCGGTGAGCGCGTGGTAATAGAGCAGGCCATTTAGCCCGTCGAAGGCGATGCCGTCGGAATGGATCTGCGGCGGTTGGCCGTTTTCTCCCAGCAGCTCGCGACCTTTGACCTGCAACCGGAAGTCCTTCTCCGCCTGGGTGGAACGATCGCCTTCCAGGAGGCGACGCGCTTTTCCGGTGCGCAGATCGACCACCACGATCGCCCCGAGTCCGGAGTCGGTGATAAACGCGGTCTGCGTCCTGGTGTCGACGCGGACGTCGTTCAGGTAACTCTTTTTCGGCGCCACCTCTTCACTAAAAAGGATGGTCTGCACGACCGCGTTCTTGACCAGGTCGATCTTCACCAGCTTGGGACCGCCCTTCACGATCTCCTTCATTTTCGGGGCCGCGGGATCGAGGACCCAGAGGCTGTCGCTTTCGTCGACATAGACGCTTTGCACGCAGACAAAACGCTTCCCCGGCGCGCCGGCTCCGTTCCACTCCGCGTCCGGATACGCGACTGGTTTGCCTTCGATTATTTCCGCCACCGAAAGGGTGTGATTGTCGGACCAGTTGGGAAAATTGACGAAGATCCGTCCCTGCTTTGAAACCGCGACCCCCGTGACCTGCTGGTCGGGAAGACTCGCGACCATCTCCAGTGTTGCGAGTTCTGCCGGAGCCGAAGCGAGCGCGATGATCGAAAAGGCGGCGACAGAAAAAAGAATCGGATGTTTCATCTTATGGATTCGTTTCCCGGCGGGCCACTGGTTCGCCAGGGCGGTCCGGCCTGCTTTGTCAGGCAACAATTCTCTTCTTGGATTCAGCGCCAAAGCAGACGAGGAAATTCCGCCGCCGATGAAAGCGCCCGAATTCCAACGCACCGCTTCTGTTCCGGAAGACATGACCGGGCGCCCGCGCCGGGTCGCGACCGGCGGCGTTTCCTGGCGAAAGACTTTCTCCGCCTTCCAGTATCGCAATTACCGCCTCTACTTTTGCGGGCAGCTCGTCTCCCTCATCGGCACCTGGATGACGAGCACGGCGCAGGGCTGGCTGGTTTATCAGCTGACCGGTTCCAAGGCATTGTTAGGCATTGTCGCTGCTGCCGGGACCGCGCCGATGTTGTTCTTTTCCACCTTCGGCGGCTGGGCGGCCGATCGTTTTCCGAAGCGCTCCGTCCTCGTTTGCACGCAGGTGGCGATGATGATTCTCGCTTTCCTCTTCGCCGGGCTGGTCTGGTCGGGGCTCATCCGACCCTGGCAGATCATTGTGCTCGGCTTGTGCGGCGGCGTTGTGATGGCGTTTGACATGCCGGCCCGGCAGTCCTTCGTCGTCGAAATCGCGAGCCGGGAGGACCTGATGAACGCGATCTCGCTCAACTCCGCCATGTTTAATGGCGCCCGCATTATCGGCCCGGCCATCGCTGGCTTTTTGATGGCGAAAGTCGGGATCGCGCTCTGTTTTTTCATCGATGGCGTGAGTTTCCTCGCCGTCCTCGCCGGCTTGCTCATGATGCGCCTGCCGCCGCATGTGCCAGGCGCGCTCGGCGGCGGACCGCTCGCGCAATCGCTCGAGGGTTTTCGCTATGTCTGGAATCACGTCCGGGTTCGGACCATTTTTGCCCTTTTCACCATCGTCGGGATTTTCGGCTGGTCCTATTCCGTCCTGATGCCGGCCTTTGCCCGCGATGTGCTTCATCTCGGCGAACAGGGCTACGGCTTTTTGTTAGGCGCGAGCGGGGTCGGGGCGCTCATCGGGGCGCTGACGACGGCGACGTTCGGGAGCAACATCTCCGCCCGCAAACTCGCCTTCGGCGGGGTCTGGCTCTTCTGCGTCATGCTCTTCATCTTCGCCTTCAATCGCAACCTGATCGTGGCCATGCTTTGCCTTGCCGGTATTGGCTTCGGGATGATGCTTTTCTTCTCCACCTCCAACACCACCGTGCAGACGATCGTGCCCGACGAAATGCGCGGGCGGGTGATGGGAATCTGGGCGCTGATCTTCGGCGGAATGATTCCCTTCGGCGCGCTTCAGGCCGGCGCGGTTGCGCACTATGTCGGGACTTCCGCGACGCTCGCGATCGGCGCGGTCATCTGCGCCCTCGCCGCGTTCGTTACGCTCGTCATCGTCCGCCGGCGCGATGCGCAACTCGCGGCCACTGCCTAACGAAGCGCTAGAGGTCGGGACGTCGGCGATGCCAGTCGGTGCTTTGCTCGAAAGCGTGTGCGACCTGGAGGATGCGCTCCTCGCCCAGGGCGGGCCCCATGATTTGCAATCCAATTGGCAACTTATCCTGGGCCAGGCCACACGGGACGCTGATCCCACAAAGGCCGGCGAGATTTGCGGCGATGGTGAAAATATCGGCCAGGTACATGCGCAACGGATCGGTCGATCGTTCGCCGAGCGGGAAGGCCGGTTCCGGCGTCGTCGGGGAAATGATCGCGTCCACTTTCTCGAAAGCGCGCCCGAAATCCTGCCGGATGAGCGTTCGCACTTTCTGCGCCCGCAAGTAATAGGCGTCGTAATAACCGGAGCTGAGAACGTAGGTGCCGAGAATGATCCGGCGTTTCACCTCCGGCCCAAAACCTTCCGCGCGGGTGCGACCGTAGTGGTCGAGCAGGTTTTTCGGGTTCTCCGCGCGAGAGCCGTAACGCACGCCATCGAACCGGGCCAGGTTGGCCGACGCCTCCGCGGTCGCGATGATGTAATAGGCGTCAATGGCGTAATCGGTATGCGGCAGCGAGACCTCGACGATCTCCGCGCCTAACGAAGTCGAATTGCGCGCTGGCCGCGTCGATCGCCGATCGCACCGCGGGATCGATCCCTTCGACCATGTATTCCTTCGGCAACCCGAGCCGGACGCCGCGCAGATCCTTTTCCAGCGCCGCGCTGAAGTCGGGCACGGGTGCGTCGAGCGAAGTGGAATCGTTCGGGTCGAGTCCCGCCATGACCTGGAGCAGAAGGGCCGAATCGCGCACCGTTTTGGTGATCGGCCCGATCTGGTCGAGCGAGGAGGCAAACGCGACCAGCCCGTAGCGCGAGACCCGTCCGTAGCTCGGCTTGAGGCCGACCACGCCGGTCAGCGCCGCCGGCTGGCGGATCGACCCGCCGGTGTCCGAGCCTAACGAACCGATGGCCATGCCCGCCGCGACCGCCGCAGCCGAGCCGCCGCTCGAGCCGCCGGGGATGCGCGAGCGTGTCCCACGGGTTGCGGGTCGCCTTGACGCTCGAGTTTTCGGTCGAGGAGCCCATCGCGAACTCATCCATGTTTGTCTTGCCGAAGGGAATCGCGCCTGCCGCTTTCAGTTTCGCAATCACGGTTGCGTCAAACATCGCGCGGTGAGTCGCGCAGGATGCGCGAGGCGCAGGTGCAGGGCTGGCCCGCGACGCTGATCGCGTCCTTGATCGCAAGCGGAATCCCGCCTAACGGCAGGCTCACGTCGGCCGCATCGGCCTGCGCCAGCGCGACCTCGAAGTCGCGCGAAAGGTAGGCGCCGATTTTTGGCTCGAGCGTTTCGATCCGCTCCTGCAGCGCTTCCAGCACTTCCCGCGGCGACACTTCGCGCGCGCGCAAAAGCTTCTGCAATTCGAAGATCGTCAGCCCGGGAAGATCGCGCGCCGTCATTCGATCACCTTGGTGACGATGAAGAGGCCGTTCGCGGTCCGGGGCGCGTTGCGGAGCGCTTCCTCCTGCGAGAGGCCGGGCCGGGAGTGGTCGGCGCGCAAAACATCAAACTTCGGCGAGGCGTGCGCGGCCGGTTCGACGCCGTCGAGATTCAGCTGCTGCAGCCTGGCAGCGTGCTCCAGCACGCGCGCGAGTTGGGTCTGAAAAAGGGCCGTCTCCTCCGCGCTCAGCTCAAGCCGGGCGAGGCGCGCGACGTAGGCGACATCGAGATCGGACGGCGTGGACATCACGCGCAATTAACAGGCTTGGCCCGACATTGCCACCCGGGAGCGGGCCGGCGGATCAAAAACTGAAGTGGGTCGCGATCCAGATGATCGCAATCGAGAGCGCGATGACGAGGACGAGAAAAAGGAGCCGGCCTTCGCTGCGTTGTTTGCGGAGAGAACGGCGGGGCCGACGGGTTTCGCGTCCAAAGTCGCTGTAGCGTTTGTCGTCCAGCGCGATCGAGACATCGAGCCGGCGGCCGCCCGAGCTGGCGCGCTCAAACAATTCTTCCCGGTCGCGCCGGGTTTTTTCCTCCGCCACGCGGGGCGCGTCCTCGATCATGCGCTGGAGGTCATCCATCTGCTTGCGCAGATTTTCCTCGAGCCGGGCGAGTTCCTGCTGCTTGTGGTCGAGCGGCGTGTTGTTGGAGCGAGGTTGTCGTCGTGCCATGCTTGCCTAACGACTTGCGCCGTTGAGGTAGAGGAAAAGGAGGAGCGCGATGGCTCCGAAAATGATCAGCGGCAGGGTGAAGGCGAGACCGATCTGGAGCCATTGCCCAAAGGACTGGTTCGTTCCGCTGTTGGACTCGTAACCGCTGCTCGTTTCCGGCAAAGGCACGGATTCGTGCTCGTCCGCGGTTGCCTGGAGGCGGCTGCGCTGCTGGCTGTACTCGGTCCGGGCGTCGTCCACCGTGCTCAGGGCGCGGCTCAGTTCCTTGCTCAGTTCCGACGGGTTCCAGGTGCGCGGGTCGATCGATTCGAGCAGTTCAAGATGCTGGCCGAAGCTTTCGCGGGTGGCGCGGAGTTGCTCCATTTTTTTCTGGGCGTCGTAGGCCTCACGCTCGAGCACGACGAGCGAGCGGGTCAGCTTGTCGGTCATCTCGGCGCGGCCGTGTTCCAGTTCTTCCTGGCGGCGACTGAGCTCTTCCAGCTCGCGCTTTTGTTTTTCGATTTGTTCCTGCTGGCGCTTGAGTTGGAGCAATTGCTCCTGCGCTTTTTGCACCTGGGAATCCAGATGCTCGGTACTGACACTGTCGTCTTCGTTTAGCTCCAGCATTTGTTCGTTTGGGTGGATGCGGTCAGACATGGTTTCAGGCGGCGGATCCTACGCCGGGGATATTAAATGGCAGTAAAGAGATTGCCAGATTTTTCGCGCAAAAGTGCTGCGATTTTCTCTGCCACGAGAAATTTTGATCTGCGCCGGGCCGATTTTGCCTAACGACCAGGCATCATCTCGAGCAGCATGCCGCGAAAATATTCCGTCTCCGGGAGAGTGGGGAGGATGGGATGATCGAGCGCCTGCTCAAAGCGTCGAAGCCGGCGAGCGGAGCGGCGTGCGTCGACCAGCGCATCGGCAATCATTTTCTCGAAAATCTCGGGTCCAACATGATGGGAGCAGGAAAAAGTCGCGAGCAATCCGTTAGGCGAAAGGAGCTTGAAGGCGCGCACGTGCAACTCTTTGTAGCCACGGAGCGCATCGTGCAGGCCGCCCTTCGTTTTGGTAAACGAAGGCGGATCGAGGATGACGAGATCGAAGCGCTCCTCTGCTTTCTCGGCTCCGCGGAGGTATTGAAAAACATCCTGCGCCACCCAGCGCACCGTTAGTTGATTGCGGGCGGCGTTTTGTTCCGCGGCGCGAATGCTCTCCGCGCCGACCTCGACTCCGACCACTTCGCTGGCCCCGGCCTTGGCGCAGGCCAGGGCAAAGCCGCCCTGGCTGGTAAAACAATCGAGCACCCGCCGCCCGGCGGCGTGCGCCGCGACGAGGGCGTAGTTCGGCAGTTGATCGAGATAGAAGCCGGTCTTTTGCGAATGAAGGAGGTCGATCTGCAACTTGAGTCCGGCGACTTCGATCTCGACTTCGCCCGGCGCTTCGCCCGCAAGCATTCCGCTGCGCAGTTCCATGCCCTCGGCCCGGCGGACGGGTGCGTCGTTGCGTTCGAGGATCGGCAACGCTCCGAGCAGTTCACCGAGTGCCCTAACGATCAGCTCCTTGCGCTGATCCATCGCCAGGGTCAGCGTTTGGAGGACGAGGTTGTCTCCGTAACGGTCGACGATCACGCCCGGCAAGCCGTCGCTCTCGCTCCAGACCAATCGGCAAAGCCGCGGATCGATCCCGCGCCGCTCGCGGTACTCGATCGCCTGTGCGATCCGGCGCTGGAAGAAATCGAGATCGAGATCCTGTTTTCGGCGCGAGAAACGGCGCGCCACGATCTGCGACTTGGAATTGTAGATCGCGCTCCCGATGAGGTGGTCGCGCCCGTCCTTGAGCGAGATGACAGCGCCATCTTCCGGTTTGCCGAAGGCCTTCAGGACTTCGCCGCTGAAGACCCAGTCGTGTCCGTGGTAAATCCGCGCGCGAGGTTTAACGACAAGGCCGCCCATTGGACTCTCACTGACGAGTAACGCGCGACCGAGGGCAAGCGGAAGTCGTTGCCGGTAAAATGCCTTGCTCGCGCAAATTCAAATCTCTAGCCTCGCGACACTTACCAGTTCTCGGAGCCTTTCCGCATGAGTTCGACAGGTGGTTTTGATCTCGATGCCGCGTCTCAGGCCGCGGTGGCGGGTTTGAATACGCTTTGGGCCAAGCCGAAGCGGGCCTCGACCATTTGGCTCTCGGTCCTCGCCGGTTTCGTCTTCATTATCGTCCTCTCGTTCGTCCTCTCCGGCCGCACGGCCATCCTCGTGCTCGACAAGCCGTCGCAGCATTTTCTCTATCCCTTCACCATCCAGAATTTCATGCACATCGTCTTCTTCGTCGGGCTGGGCGACCTCTTCGTGCGCTGGCGCATCGCCACGCGGGAGAAAAAATTCCTCGGCCTGCGTTATCTGCCGGAGGACGACCAGACCGTGCTCGTGACGCAGGATCTGGGGCCGATCCGGAAACGGGTCGCGGGCGAGTTCGATTACGAAAACGGCTTTCTGCCGTCGCTGATCAACATCGGCGTCCTGCAATTTCAATCGAGCTCGTCGGTCGAACAGGCGGCCGGGGTGATGAATCAACACCTGGAGTTGATGAGTCACCGGGTCGATCTGCGCTACGGGCTCGTTCGCTTCATCGCCTGGGTCGTGCCGACGCTGGGATTTATCGGCACGGTATATTCGTTAGGCGCGTCACTTTCCGCTGCCGGGACGACCGACGCGCTCGACCTGAAAGCGGTCGCGCGCACGCTCGGGATCGGGTTTGACTGCACGATGGTGGCGCTGATCGAGAGCGCGATTCTCGTCTTCCTCCTCCATCTCGTGCAGGAGAAGGAGGAATCGGCCTTGAATAACGCGGGCGATTATACCCTGCGCAATTTGATCAACCGCCTCTACACCGGGGAGGAGTAGCGGGCCCTCGCCATGCGTGCCCGCCGGCGTGAGATCAACATCTTCAACATGTCCCTCTTGGACATTTTGTGCGGCGCGCTCGGCGCCTTTTGTTTCATGATGATCGTGGCGCTGCCCTACTACATTCCGCCGGGGAGCGCGCCCGATCTGCGCAAGTCGCAGGAGGAAACCGAAAAGCTGATGCGCGATCTCGAGCAAATGAAGGAGCGGCTGCCCGATCAAAAATCGATCGACGAAATGGAGGACATGCTCCGCCGGCTCGAGGAGCAGGTGAAGGCGTTGCAGGGGCGGGTCAATATCGTGACCGCCGAGAACGAGGAACTGAAGCGGCAGGTGGATCAACTAACGAATGAAAAGAAGATGTTACAGGCGCAGGCCGATCAGCTGACAAAGGAGAAAAACCAGCTCGCGCAGGAGAACCAGGGCCTGCGCGCCCGGAACGAGGAATTGGAAAAAGAAAACGCCGAGGTAAAAGCGCAGTTGCAGCAGCGGCAGCCGCTCCTCCTCATGGCGCGGGCCGATGACGAGGCGCAATCAATCGACATGGCGATGCTGTCGAAATCGGAGGTGGCGGATGCCCCGAGTCCGTTTTTCCAGAACTGGCTTACCGGACAATTCGAGAGTTTGACCGAGCTGCAACTGGCCCTGCTCCGATCGCGCGGAATCGGGTTTGCGCTTCTGAGCCGGCGACCGCCGGGCGCGGAGTTGAAACTTTACCTCCGCCTAACGACCCCGGAGACGACCCGGCGGGCGACCGACGTGCAATGCGTCATGCTCGGCGATCTGCGCTTTGATCCACCCCGGAAAATCGGGCGGGTGAAGCTGCAACCCGACCGGCTCTGGGCCTTCGTCGGCACCTTAACGATCGACAAAAATTCCCGTCCGACCTTTCAGGAAGCGACGACCGAAGAACGCGAAGCGGAATGGCTCCGGCTCAGCGAGACCACGCCCACGCCGACCCCGAGCCCGAGCGCGACCCCGACCGAAGAAGAACGCGCCGCGGCCGAGAACACCCGCGCTGCCTACGATGCGAGGCGCCGCAAACTTCAGGAAACGCACAAGAAATTTACCCGGCTGATGCAGATTCCGATGGACGAAAGCGGGAAGAATGACACGGAGATTCTCCAGCTCACGGAGGAAATCCTAAGGGATTTGCCGCCGCGCGACAACTTGCGCCGGGAGGCGGAGTTCCGGCGCGACCGCGTCCTCGAGATGAAGGCGCATCGCGAACGGCGATCGCCCTCGCCGAACCAGAATGTTTCTCCGCCGCCGGTAACGCCCGTGCCTTCGCCCGCCTCATGAACACGAAACGAATTCGCTGTAGTTGCGGCCGGGTTTACGATCCGGTGAAACGCCCGGCTTGTCCGGATTGCGGGACGGTCAACCAAGTCGTAACCGCGCCGCCGGATCCTCCGCCTTTGCCTAACGAATCGGGCGCGCCGGCCTCGAAACGAAGCGCGAGGTCCGATTCCACCGCGCTATCTCGCGATCGGGGCGGCGATCGTCGGCGTCCTCGCGCTCCTCATTTTTCTCGGGCGAGACAAGGGGGAAAAAGCACCCGTGATCGCAGTCGAGAGGCGACCCCGGCTCCGACCGCGACCGCCTCGGTCGCGCCTGCGACTCCGGTGCCAAGCGCGACCGCCGTGGTTCAGCGAGAAGCTTCTTCCCCGACTCCGCTCTCCTCGGTCGCAAGTTCCCGACCCGGCTCCGACTAAAATCCCGGTCGCCGATGACGATCTCGCGACGCTGATCGCGAAGGCCGCGCCCGGCGCGACGATCAGGGTTCGCCCCGGCACTTACACCAGCCTGACTTTGACCCGCCCGGTCAAACTCGTCGGCGATCCGAGCGCGCCGGTCTTCATCAAGGGCGAGGGTCAATCGGCCCTGACCGTGAAGTCGCAGGGTGTGATCGTGGAAAATATCCAGTTCCTCACGAACGGAATCGGCGCGCTCCCGGCGATTGCGGTCGTGGACGGCGCGGCGGTGGAAATGAAGGCGGTCGCGATTCAATCGACCACGGAAGTGGGCGTGCTCGTCGCCGGCAAAGCGTCGCTCAAAGCGGTCGGGACCAGCTTTGCCGTTCCGTCTGGCGCAGGTCTCCGCCTCCAGGAAGCGGCGACGGCGCATCTCACCCAATGCACTTTTTCCGACAGCAAATCGGGGTTGAACGCGATGACCGGGGCGCGGGCCGAGCTGCATGCCTGCGCCTTCGAGCGCGACGGCGGCAGCAACGGCCGCGGCAGCATCATCGCCCTGAGCGGACCGGGCACGGCGGTGACGGCGGATGATTGCCGTTTCAAGAGCAACGTCGCCGGCGGCATCGTTAGTCAGCAGGCCACACTCACGATCACGAACAGCCTCTTCCAGGAGAACGCCGCCAGCATTGGCGACGGCATCCTCGGCCTCATCTCGGTCCGCCACGGCGGCCGCGCGAAACTCGAGCGCGATCGCTTTGAAAACAATCGCCACGGCGTCGCCGTGATGGACGGCGGTTCCGTCGAGATGATGCAATGCACCTTTACCGGCAACGGCCTCGACCAGCGGCAGGTCGTGCCCGCTTCGCTGCCGCTTTTGGTCTCCGGGGAAAATTCGCGCGCCACCTTGCGCAAGACCACGCTGAGCGATTCCGCCCAGTACGCGATCGGCGTCATGGCCGGCGGTCAGCTCACGCTCGAAGACGTGGAAGTTTCCGGGGCGCGCATTGCCGGCGTCATCCTCGGCGAACGCAAGATGGCGCCCGTCCACGCCGTCATCCGGCGCAGTCATTTTATTGGCAACGGCACCGGCCTTGGTCTGCTCGCGGGCGGCAGCGCGGAACTGGAGGATTGCGAGTTTCGGGAAAACAACGACGGCCTCATCGTCTTCGACCCGGGGACGCAATTGCGCGCCACCCGCACCGCGATCGGCCCGAATCGCGAGCGCGGCCTCTACGTTTACCTCCAGGCCGATGCCCGGCTGGTCGATTGCGACCTGAAGAATAATGCGCGCGGAGCAGTCAGCGGGACGCGCGGGCGGGCGGGGGAACGCGCCTCGATCGCGCTCGAGAATTGCCGCTTCGCCGGCAACCGTGTTTACGGCGCGGGGGCGAGCACGCAAAGCAAATTGAGCCTAACGAACTGCGTTTTCGACGGCACCGACAAGACCAATCTCTACCGCGAACGCGGCTCCATCATCGAGACGAACGAGCCGCCCGCTCCCAGCCCCGCGCCCACCGAGGCCCCGCCTGCCGGGACGGACGTTTTTCGCCGGCTCCGGCGGAAAGTGCCGCACCGTCCGTTTCGCCCGCACCGGAGGGCAGCGCGTCGCCCACTCCCGGGCGCGAAAGGATCACCCCGCGCCCGCGCCGCCGGCCGACTCCGCGGCCTCATCCGCCGACGCCGGAGGATATCCGCCGCGCCCTGCGCAAGCTTTTGCCCGGTAGTTAGGCGCACGGGCGGCGCAGGATTCGCGCTGGCAATTTCGGCTCTTTTGCCTGAGAGTTATCTCTCTCGAAGTCCGTATTTTTTGACACTCACCATAACCGCTCCGTGAATCCGACCTTGCCCGAAACCAATCCTGCCCACGGCTCGCCCGAACGCGCCGATCTCCGCCCGGAGAGCATCAACGACGCCGTCATCCGCCTCGCCGGCAATTCGCAGGACGGCATCCAGAGCGCGGGTGCGTTTCTCGCCCGGCTCGCCGGCCGGAGCGACCAGGATGTCATGACCTACATGACGATTCCCGCCACCATCTCCGGCGGGCCGTCGATCTTTCAGGTCCGCATGGGCACGGGCGAAGTGCTCTCGGCGGGTGACGAAGCCGATTTCCTGGTCGCGTTTTATCAACACAGCTACCAGGACCACATCGACTTTCTCAAAGAAGGCGGCGTCCTGCTTTACGACTCCGATAACGTCGAGCCGAACTTCGACGACAAGCGTTTCGTCTACGTCGGCGTGCCGATCACTGGCCTGACGGTCGAGGCGTTGGGCGGCACGGCCAAGGACAAGGGCAAAAACATTTTCGTCCTCGGCCTGATCTCGAAAATTTTCCATCTCGATACCGAGAAGCTGCTAAAGCTGATCACGGAAAAATTCGCCGGCAAAGACGAGAGCATCGTCAACACCGCGCTGATGGCGTTCCAGGCCGGCTACGGTTACCCGGTCGGCAACGTCCTCTCGAAGCAATACAAGTTTGAGCACATCGAGAAGAAGCCCGGGCGCGCGCGACCAGATCACGATGGACGGCAACCAGGCGCTCGCCTACGGCCTGATCGCGGGCGGGGTGCGTTACGGCGCCGGTTACCCGATCACGCCGTGGTCGTCGGTCATGGAAACGCTGCGGCGCGAGCTGCCGAAATACGGCGGTCTCTTCGTCCAGGCCGAGGACGAGCTCGGCGCGGTCTCGATCGCGCTCGGTTTTTCCTATTCCGGCAACCTCGCCATCACCGGCAGCGCCGGCCCCGGCATTTCGCTCAAGACCGAGGCGATCGGCTGGGCGTCGATGGCGGAGATCCCGCTCCTCATTATCAACGTGCAACGCGGCGGCCCGAGCACCGGACTGCCGACGAACGTGGAGCAGAGCGATCTGTTCCAGGCCATCTACGGCGGCCACGGCGACAGCCCGCGCGTCGTGCTCGCCGCGCAGACGGTGGAAGATTGTTTCTACATCGCGATCGAGGCGGCGCGGATCGCGCGCAAATACAGCACGCCGGTTTTCATTCTCAGCGACACCTCGCTCGCGACGCGGATCGAGGCGTTCGACGAGCCGAAACTGGGCGAGATCATGGAGGATCCGAAGCCGGACCTGACCACGCTCGACACCCACAAGGCTTACGCGCTCGACAAGATCACGAAGCACGCGCCGCCCGGGACGCGGATTCGCGACGGAAAATATCCGCTCATCAGCGGCCTCGAGCACGACGAGCACGGCCATCCCACCGGCAGCCCGAAATTGCACATGGCCATGACCGCGAAGCGCCGCAACAAGCTGCGCCAGCTGGCCGAGGAAATTCCGGTGCCGGAAGTTTACGGCGACGCCGAGGGCGACACGCTTGCTCGTCGGCTGGGGCTCGACCTACGGCCCGATCCACGACGCGGTGAAACGCGCCCGCGAGCACGGCGAAAAGATCGGCGCGATCCATCTCCGCCATCTCAATCCCTTGCCTAACGGACTGGAAAAAATCTTCGCCAACTTCAAGCGCATCGTCGTGGTCGAGATGAACGACCAGGGCGTTTACGGCTTCGGCCAGCTCGCCACCATTCTGCGCGCCCGTTACTGCGAGCCGAAAATCCAGAGCGTGACCAAGACCGACGGTCTCACTTATCGCGTGCGCGAAATTCTCGAAGGCGTCTTCAACCGCGCTTTCAGCCGCAACGGCCAATCCGGCAACGGCGCCATCCGACAAGACGACCGACGTCCCGAGCACCGCGACCGCGACGGCGCGCGCGGAAGCGCAGGTTTCACCCGCCCGCGATCACGCCGGCGACAGCACCCCGACGCGACCCGAGACCTACGAGGCAGCGATGCCGAGCAAGTCGAAGGATTCCACCGCCTAACGAATTTCCAAGGAACCAAAAACATGAGCGACACACTGACCGCCACCGTCGAAGAACCACGCGAGAAACTGACCAAGAAAGCCATCACCGCCGATCACCCGACGTGGTGCCCGGGCTGCGGCGATTTCGCCGTTCTCGCCTGCTATTACAAGGTCCTCGAGAAACGCCAGATCGAGCACGAGAAGATCGTCACCCTCGCCGGCATCGGCTGCTCCTCGCGCTTTCCCGTATTTCGTCAACGGCCACGGCGCCCACTTCATCCACGGCCGCGCCGTGCCGCTCGCCACCGGCATCAGCCTGGCCCGGCCCGATCTGCACGTCTTTTTGTTCGGCGGCGACGGCGACGGGTTCTCCATCGGCGGCAATCACCTCGACCACGGCGCGCGCAAGAACATCAACATGACCTACGTCATCATGGACAACTTCGTCTATGGCCTGACGAAAAAGCAGACTTCGCCCACCTCGCCGATCGGCTTCAAATCGAAGACCGACCCGCAGGGCGCGATCGACCAGCCGGTCAACGCGATGAAAAAACTCGTCGCCAGCGGCGCCACCTTCGTCGCCCGCACCCACGCCTCGCAGGTCAAGCACATGATCGAGATGATCGAGCGCGCGATGGATCACCCCGGCTTCAGCGTCATCGAATGTCTGAGCGAGTGCGTCGAATTCTTCCCCGGCGCCTTCGACGCGGCCAACCCGCGCAAAGGCGGCGCGTTTTCGCTGATCGACGAAAAAAAATACGACAACACGCCCGAGGACGAACTGCGGCACGACGTCACCGACGAACTCGCCGCCTACAAGCTGGCGCAGATCCCATTCCCCGGCGTCTTCGGCGTCTTCTACCAAAACGATCGCCCGACCAAGAACGCGCTCGAGAAAAAGTGGATCGACTCGACCCGCGAAAAACTCGGCCACGCCAGCGATGTCGACGTTCTGCAAAAGACCTTCGACCGGATGAAATGATCGACCTCTCCTGCAACC
>CAWIBC010000002.1:0-9161 GCA_963834255.1 uncultured Verrucomicrobiae bacterium
CACAGAGTAATAATCTCGACGACCGCTCAGTTTTTTGTTCTCCTTCAGTCGTGACCCGAGAAGACCCCAAGACGGCGCGAACTTTCCTCTGCTGACCAGCGGACCCAACCCTCCCGCTTCACTCGATCCGGGATCAATCGAAAGCCACCTGAAATCATGAAGCCACCAACCATCCTCCTTCTGCTTTTGTTAGTTGGCGCGACCCTTTTGGAGGTCAGTTGAATTCGCGCGCGCGATGCCAGCGCTCACTCTAATTCCGACTCCACGACCGAAAGACCGAACGAAAGGAACCCTATGAATGATCTCCGAAAACTTCTCTTTATCCGTGCCGCTGCTCGCGCCCGCAGTTGCTCGGGCCGGGAGCGCGACCTGGAATCTGAACCCAGGCAGCGGCGACTGGAATACGGCAACGAACTGGACGCCAAATACCGTCCCCAACGCTCCCACCGATAGCGCGACCTTCGCTGTCTCCACCACCACCAAGGTTGCACTTTCAGCGGACATCATCGTGGACGGCATCATCTTCAACCCGGGGGCGAGCGCCTATACGATTACGGTCCCTTTTCCGCCCGCCCTCACCTTTAGCGGAAGTGGAGTGATCAACAATTCCGGAATAACCCAGAACTTTCAGACCGTCGGAGAACTGGGGTATGTTTTCACCGGCACAGCCGATGCCGGAAGTTTCTGCACCTATACCACCATGGGCACCGGGACGGTCGAGTTTGAGGAGGCGGCGACGGCCGGTAGCGCGACTTTTACCGGATCGGGAACCCACGGCTCGACCACATTTTCGGACGATTCCAGCGCAGCCAATGGAACCTTTGCTGTCAAAGGGGCTGTTTCCGCTGCCAGGGAAGGCGACAAAGTCATTTTCAACGATAGATCGACCGCAGCGGATGGCGTGTTCGATACCTTCGATTCCAAAGAGCGAAAGGTGGGCGGTCGCGTCCTTTTCTATGACAACTCGACCGCGGGCAACGCGGTAATCACAAATCATGGGGCTGAGCCGGATCGGTTTTCCCAAGGAGGAACCTCATTTGCAGATGACTCAACGGCCGCCCATGCCCAGATCACGAATGAAGGCTCTTCCGTCATCTTCGACGAGGGTGGACAGACAGACTTCAGCGGCTTTACGTCAGGGGGTAGCGCCGGCAACGCCGTTATCATCAATGAAGGCGGCAAGGTCGCCAATGGGTATGGCGGCCTAACTGTTTTTTACCACGGTGACGGGGGCAACGCCACGATCACGAGCGAAGGCGGACAGGTGGAAGGTTCTTTCGGTGGGATTACTCTATTCGCTTACGGGGCAGACGGGGCGAACAGTACGCTCATCGCCACTGGCGGCGCAGATTCGATCAACCCAGAATCGGTTCGATTCGAAAGCGCAGGATCGATTCGATTCGATAATAGTTCCGTGGGAGGTACGGCCCGGGTCATTCTTTCCGGAGGCGGCAAGCTCGATATCAGCAATCACGCCGGCCGCGTTACGGTCGGCTCGGTCGAAGGCGAGGGCGGGGTTCTTCTGGGCAGCAGACCGCTCGGGATCGGGAGCAACAATCTTAGCACGGTGCTGGCAGCGGTTATTCAGGACGGCGGCTCCGCCGGCGGCGTCGGCGGCTCTCTTACGAAAGTAGGCGCCGGCACTTTGACTTTAACCGGAGCGAATACCTACACCGGTGGCACGAGTGTAAGCGGTGGCTCACTCTTAGTCGCCAACACGGAGAGCTCCGGCACTGGGAGCGGCGAGGTGGTAATCACCTCTGGCACTCTCGGCGGCAGCGGGACGATCTCGGGCCCGGTCACGATCTGGTACTCGATCGGTTCTCGCCCCGGCCGGGCGCAGTCAAACCCCGACCACCCTCAATCTCCTCAGCAGTCTCACCTTCAACGGCAACTCCAGCTACATCTACGCCTTCAAGGCCAGGAACAGGCGGGCCGAGACCGACAAGGTCATCGCCGGCGGGGTTACCATCGCCAGCACCGCCATCGTAAACTTTACCGCACTTACACAAGAGCAACTCAAGCCACGGCTCGTCCTGACACTTATCGAAAACACCAGCACCGACCCGATCAGTGGCACCTTTGCTAACCTGCCCGACGGCGGCATTGTGACCACCAACGGAACCAACTTCCAAGTCAGCTACCAAGGCGGCGACGGGAACGATCTTACTCTGACGGTGGTGCCGTAGTTGTAGGGCGGGCGCTCCGCCTGCCGCGGATTGATTCACCACGAAGGACACGAAGAGCACGAAGGATTTCCTGGAGGGAAGCGCTCCGTCGCTTCCGCGCATGTCGGGTGAGCGTCTCTTGCAATCCGCGTCCACCCCCGCGGCATCGACTCCGAATGCTTTCGCGAGCAGGCGGCGCGATGCCCTCCAGACCGTGCGGAGGGCAGGGCCGGTTTTTCTTGCAGCGACACGCGCTCCCCGGCTCGACAGAGTCTCGCCCTACCGGGGTCGATTGTTCGCGCCGAATCTGGCTGCCGGCGCGTCGGCTGCGGCGGGCTCCGGAAATCTTCACAAAGCAATAATCTCGACGACCGCTCAGTTTTTTGTTCTCCTTCGGGTCGTGACCCGCGTAGACCCCAAGAAACGGCAGCTTCTCCTGCTACCCAGCGGACACGGCCCTGCCGCTCCTCTCGATTCGAGATCAATCCAAAGCACCTGAAATCATGAAGCCACCAACCGTCCTCCTTCTGCTTTTGCTAATTGGCACGACCCTTTTGGAGGCCTGTCGAATTCGTATGCCGACAGCGGTACCTGGATCGCAATTCCCGTCAACAATAACTGGAACACGGCTGCGAATTGGTCATCCAACAGCGTTCCTGGCTCAAGCGATGCTGCCACATTTGAGGTTTCCGCCATCACAGATATCTCCATCTCAGGGTTATCGAGCGGCGTCGGTCACCTGCTACTGCAGCCCGGCGCGAGCGCTTACAGTTTCACTGCTTTACCTGGTGTTGTGATGGATGTTTCCACTTTGGGAATTACGAATCTTTCCGGGATGGAGCAAAATTTCATCGCGCAAACGGATGACACTGGGCAACGCGGGGTCTTCCAATTTACCGGGTTTGTTGGCGACATCTCCGGCGATGGGGTGGTGTTCACGGAATACGGCGCTCAGCTAGCTGGCGGCCTGGGCGGGGCAGTCTTCTTTAGTGGCGTCAACAATCCTGGCGCAGCGAGCTTCCGTAACTTGGGTGGGGCGGTGAGTGGGGCCGCGGGAGGGCGCGTCGTGATCGAGGCGAACTCCGATGCGGGAGAGAGCACCATCATCAACGAAGGCAGCGAGGTGAGCGGCGCGGAAGGTGGGGCGACGATCTTTCAGATCGCTGATCCGAGCGCGGCGAATGCGACCATCATTGCCAATGGCGGTGTCGTAAATGGCGCCGGTGGTGGATTGATTTCATTCTATAACAGCTCGGTGGGGGGCGACTCGAACCTGATCGCCAATGGCGGATCAAATGGCGGCGCCGGTGGAGCGATCTTCTTTCGGGACAGTTCCGATGGCGGCAAGGCCCGGGTGGAAGTGTATGGGAACGGCTCGCTGGATGTGACCTTGAGCAGTCAAAGATCGATTTCCGTCGGATCGATCGAAGGGGATGGGTTGGTTGTTCTCGCGGCCAATGAGCTGACGGTGGGGGCAAATGGACTCGGTCCCACCTTTTCAGGGCTGATCTCGGATGCGAACGGGCCGGGTGGCTCAATCGCCAAGACGGGCCGGGGGACTCTCACGCTAACTGGGGCAAACGCTTACAGTGGCGGGACGACTCTGCAAAGAGGGTTACTGGTGGTGACGAACACTTCCGGTTCGGCCACAGGCACGGGCGCAGTGAGCGTGACCTCGGGCACGCTGGGCGGGAGCGGCATCATCGCCGGGGCGGTGACCGTGGGCACCGGGAGCGGGAGCGGAGCCTTTCTCGCGCCGGCGTTTGGCGGCAACAAACAACTGACTCTCACCATCCAAGGCAGCGTCACCTTTAACGCGGATGCGACCTACACCTACACTTTCAGAGCGAAGCGGAACAAATCGAAGATCGACAAGGTGATTGCCAATGGAGTGACGATCAACAGTGGAGCCACGATCAACCTGAGCGGCGAGACCCAGGGTCATCTCACCCAGGGGACGATGCTGACCTTGATCAAGAACCGACGCGCCGCGACCCCGATCGCGGGCACCTTCAGCAACCTGCCCGACGGCGGGATCGTGAACGTGAACGGGAACAACCTGCAAGCCGACTACGAAGGCGGGGATGGGAACGATCTCACTCTGACGGTGGTGCCGTAGTTGTAGGGCGGGCGCGCCGCCTGCCGCGGATTGATTCACCACGAAGGACACGAAGAGCACGAAGGATTTCCTGGAGGGAAGCGCTCCGTCGCTTCCGCGCACGTGGAGTGAGCGTGTTTTGCCATCCAGGCCCACCCCCGCGGCATCGACAGAGCGATGCCCTCCGAGGACAGAGCACGCGCCGCCTTACTCCAGGCCGGGCTCTTTTCCAACGCTCAGGCGCAATTGCAGGTAACCGAAGTCGAGCAACCGCGCCTCGGCGTCGGCCACAAATTGCGGCCGGATTTGCTGCAACCGCCCGCGACCGATCTGGGTGATGCCAGCCCGGCGCAGAACGGCGAGATGTTTCGCGGCTACGGATTTCACTGCGCCCGATTATCTCGGCGATTTCCTTCACCATGCGCGGCTCGCCCACGGCCAGTTCGCGCAGAATCTGCCAGCGGGTTTCGTCAGCGATGGCCTGAAGAAGGGGACCGCGCGGCAGGATCGGCATGGGAATGTCGTTGGTACCCGGGACGGGAGGCGTTTCATTCATGACGCGAGGGTATATCAAGCCACCCGAACACCGCAAGCAGGAACATGTTGGCCGCTTGCTGGAACCGGATTGCCGATTGCAGGAAGATGATCGCCGCTTCCAGGAAGATGATCACCGATGCAAGGAACACATTGACCGCTTGCAGGAGCCGGATCGCTGCATGCAGGTAAATGATTGACGCTCGGCGGAGTCGGACGTCCAGTTGCAGGAACCCGATCTCCCCTCGCCGGAGTCGGATCGCCGCTTGCAGGAACATGCACGCCGATGGCAGGAAAATAATCGCCGCTTCTATCGGAGCCAGGCGTCCGATCAGAACATTCCGCGCTGGAGGGAAGCGCTCCGTCGCTTCCGCGCGCGGCAACGTGAGCGTGTCTTGCAATCCAGGCCACCTCCGCGGCATCGACAGAGCGATGCCCTCCAACTCGCAGCCGCTCGATCGGATAACTGGACGGCCGGTGTTAAACCCCGGCGCGCTCGAGAATCTGCGCGCAGACCTTTTCCGCCTCGAAAGTTTCGCCGGCGACTTCGTGCGCGGCGCGGCAGTGGGCGGGGTAGTCGGCGTTGATCTCGCGCACGGCCTCGGCGATCTCGTCGAGCGTGCGGAAGGCGAAGAGCCCGCGTTTCCGTAGAGATCGGTGAAGCCGGTTTCCTGCGTGATGACCGGCCGGCCGCCGGCGAGGTAGCAGGCGGTGCGGTCGCTGAACCAGCCGGTGTTGAGCCGCACGTATTGGTCCTTGGCGACGGTGAATTCGCCTTTCGAGTCGCTGCAGGTAATCGACGTAGAGATCGTGATCGATGCTGATCTCGTGCGGGCTGGTGAGCCGCCAGCCGCTGCTGTAGCAAGTCGTCCGCGCGTGGCTGCGTCGCGGATGTCGGTGGCGAGTTCGAAGGGTTCGCCGGCGCGTGCGGCGCGTCGATGAAGCGCAGAAACTCGAGCGACTTGCTCCAGAGATATTTGTCGCCGCGCCATTCGATGTCCTTAGCCGCTGGTGTTCCAGTTGGCGACGGAGGTGAAGACGGCGCCGGCGGGCGGGGGCGCGTCGGTTTTCCAGAAATCGGTGACGATCGGCTGGCGCGTCGGCAGCCACTGGAACTGATGCAGCGGGCACGGGAAACCGGCGGTGCCGATGTTTTCGCCGAAGGTGAAGAGCGCGTGGTACTGCGCGAGAGGTACTCGATCGGGCGTCGGGTCGCCTTGTCGACGAGGATCTGCTCCACGCCGGGATCGCTCTCGACGTAGATGATGGCATCGCTCTGGCAGCAGGTCGTCGTTGAGTTCCTGCTCGCCGCAGACGTTGAGGATGGCGTCGGCTTCGCGGTAGAGCTCGCCGATCCGCGCGCCGCTGAGGCCGGCGGTAGGGTCGGTCGGCGAGGTAGCGCGCGCAAAAGCCCCAGCGATCCTCGAAGCCGAATTGCGCGCGCGAGCTTCGGCATGATCGTGAGCGGCGTAGCTGTAGTCGTTGCTGATCGTCGAATGTCGGTCGGGTCGTACGGCATGCGCGCGCGGAATCCTCGATGTAGAAGACCTCATGCCCGAGCCGCTGCAGGCCGACGATGTAGTGGATGTGCTGCCAGATGACGCCCGCGATCGGGCAGCGCGCCATGAAGCCCATGACGATGATGCGTTTGCGGTTCATGCGGTCAGTCGCTTCACGAAACGCGCGGGATTGCCGGCGACGACGGTGTTCGGCGGCACGTCTTTGGTGACGACGGCGCCGGCGGCGATGATGGAGTTGTCGCCGATGGTCACGCCTTTGAGGATGATCGCGTTCATGCCGATCCAGACGTTGTCGCCGATGATCACCGGGCGCGGTTTCACGGCGTCGGGCGGACGCGCGGGCTTGTCTTCGTAGAATGGCGCGAGCGCTTCGGCGTCGATGCGGCGCTGGGCGGCGGTCGATCGGGATGAAAGTCGGAATCGGCGATGCCGACGCCCCACGAGATGAGGCAATGCGAGCCGATTTCGATGCTCGTCTCGTCGGCCATGATGAGCGCGCCGATTGAGCAGGGTGAAATCGCCGATTTGCACGTGCCGTGTTCGCCGACGGCGAATGAGAGCCGGCGTAGACGAGACGTGTTCGCCGAGCTTCGACGGCGGGTTCGCGCTTGCCTTTGAAATGCAGGAAAGATCTGCGCGCTCTCGCAGTAGAAGCCGTCGCCCCAGGTGACGTTGGGCGGGATCTGGCGCGGCGACCAATCGTGTTCGACGCGGCGGTCGGGGAGGACGTTGGTCATGGGTTAGTGACAGATTGGCGGAGCGGTAGAGCGCCGCATAGACGCCGCCGCGCGCGACTAGTTCGGGCCGCGCCTTCCTCGGCGATGCGTGCCCTTGCGCGAGGACGACGATCTTGTCCACGCCATGCACGGTGGCGATGCGGTGGGTGATGATGAGCGTGGTGCGGCCGCGCATGAGTTCCTCGATGGTCTGCATGATCGCGGCCTCGGTGGTCGGATCGAGCGCGCTGGTCGGTTCGTCGAGGAGGAGGATCGGCGCGTTTTTCAGAAAGGCGCGGGCGATGCCGAGGCGCTGGCGCTGGCCGACGCTGAGATGGCCGCCGCGTTCGCCGACCTGGCTGCGGTAGCCGTCGGGCGATGGCCATGATGAAGTCGTGCGCCTGCGCGCGTTTCGCGGCTTCGACGATTTCCTCCTCGGTGGCGTCGGGCCGGCCGTAGGCGATGTTTTCGCGGATGGTCGTGGAGAAAAGCAGGGTGTCCTGGAGGACGATGCTGATCTGGTCGCGCGAGCGATTTTTTGGTGATCGCGCGCAGGTCGTGGCCATCGAGCAGGACGCGCCCGCGCGTCGGATCGTAAAAGCGCGGGACGAGCGAGAGCAGCGTGCTTTTGCCCGCGCCGGTGCCGCCGACGAAGGCGACGGTCTGGCCCGGCGCGATGCGCAGGTTGATCCCGTCGAGGATCGCGCTGCTCGTGGTGTAGCAACGAAGGCGACATTTTCAAAGACGATCGCGGCGCCGCGACGGTGATCGCTGCGCGTCGGGCGCATCCGGCACATCGTTTTCCTTGTCGAGCACCTCGAAGCAGCGCTGCGCGCCGGCGGCGGCGCCTTCGAGCGCCCAGGCGATGTGGGTGAGCGCCTCGAGCGGCTGGTAGAGCATGAGCAGATCGAGCTGAAGAGAATGAGCTGGCCGACGGTGAGGTTGCCCGGCGAGGACGTGGAGCGCGCCGACGTAATACATCGCGGCGGACTCGCGGCGATGAGCGTGCCGACGATGAGCGCGCTTTTCATCGAGGTGGCGTTGAGCCGCAGATTGGCTTCGAGGCTTCGCGGGCGCGCTGCGTGAAATTGCTGCACTTCGATCCTCCTCGCGGCCAAAGGCCTGCACCATCTTGATCGAGCTGAGACCTTCCTGCGCGACGGTAGCACCGCGCTTTCCCGCTCCGCGATGGCGGTCGATTGCGTCCGGATGCGTTTCGCGTAGAGGTAGATCGGACGAGCATCATGAAGCGGCACGACGGAGCGAGAGCAGCGCGAGCTCCCAGTCGAACTACCACATGACGGCGAAGGTGCTGACGAGGGAGATGCGAGCCGGAAAGATGAAGAAACCCTTGCTGTAAAACGCCTGGATGCTCTGCGAGTCGTAGGCCACGCGGAAGCTGGAGTCGGCGCTGCGGCGCTGGTCGTGGAATTTCAGCGGCAGCGAGTGCAGGTAGGCGTAGAGCTCGGTGCGCAACCGCAGCAGCGCCTGCAACCCCACCTTCACGTAGATGTAATTGGTGAGGAGATTGATCAGTCCCCAAAGCACCTGGAGTCCGACGAGGGCGAGGCAAAGCGGCAGGATGTAGTTGTGCCAATTTGGGGTGGGTCGCCCGAAAGGCGGATTCCGGCAGGATCTGGTCGACGAGGATCTTTATCGGCCAGGGCTTGAGCAGATTGACCCCGATCCCGATGAGGGAGAGGAGGAGGCCCGCGATCGTCCGCCCGAGAAACGGCCGGTAATAACGGAGCACGCGGCGATAGATCATGGAGAAATTAAAATTGCGGAAAGCGGATTTGCGATTGAACTAGCGGCGCGTCATCAAGGCGGTCCGAGGCTAAATCTGAAAGTTGAAATCTAAAATCTGAATTTTCCCGATGCATCAATTACTCGAATTCTGGTTCAACTGGGTCTGCACGGCGGATACTGGGGCATCATCCTTCTCATGGCGATGGAGAGTTCGATCTTTCCGGCTCCGAGCGAGGTCGTCATTCCGCCGGCCGCGTTCCTCGCTGCCCAAGGGCATTTGAGTTTCACGGGCGTAATTCTGGCCGGCACGCTGGGTTCTTATCTCGGCTCGGCCATCACTTATTGGATCTCGCTCTGGGTGGGCCGGCCGGTGATC
>CAWIBC010000003.1:0-478685 GCA_963834255.1 uncultured Verrucomicrobiae bacterium
GGGCAGCTCTGCTTTTTCGCCTCGATGATCTGGCTCCTGCTCCGCCGTCCCGGCGCGGAAACCGGACCCACCCTGCTCGGGCCGGAGCCGATCCCGTCCGGCGGCAGTGCCATGGAGGCGACCTAACGAGAGGGAGACATGGTTAAAAATTTTAAACGTCTCTTCATCGGTTTTTTCCTCACTTTCCTAACCGCGTGGATCGGGTTGGTCGTGGTGCCGGTGCGGCATTTTGCGCGGGAGAAACGTGAGACGCCGGCTTCCTTTCCTTCGGATGAAGCATTCGTTAGGCAAGGCGAACGCGTCTATGTCGCCAACGGCTGCATCTATTGCCATTCCCAACAGGTGCGCCCGGCTCCTTTCACCAACGACATCGAGCGCGGCTGGGGCGACCGCCGGACCACGCCGGAAGATTATCTGCACGATCAGCGCGCCCTCATGGGCACGATGCGCACCGGACCCGATCTCTCGAACATCGGCGCGCGCCAGGCTTCGACCTCATGGCATTTCCAGCATCTCTATGAACCGCGCAGTGTGAGCCCGGGTTCGAACATGGCTCCCTTCCGATTTCTTTTTGAAAAGAAACCGATCGTCGGCGCGCCTGAGGCGGACGCCCTCGTCTTCAACGGCAGCAAGATCGTGGACGGAAAATTTCAAATCGTCCCGACGGCGGATGGGCGTGCCCTGGTCGCTTATCTTCTATCGCTGCGTCGCGCCGTCTCGCCTCCGGTGACGGCGGAAAACGAAACCAATCCCATGCCATGAAAAAACCTGAAGCCAACGAGGACATGAATGTGCGCCGCGTCCACGGCGTTATCTGGCGGGAATATCCCGAGCCGCGCGAACTCTGGCGGCGCACGCCCGCGATCCTGCGCCATTTCTATGTCGTCCTTACCATTGCCGTCCTCCTCTACCTGATCGGTTGGTTCCCGCGCTGGTCGTGGAAAGCGCTCGATCACGCCGCGCCGGAAGAAACGAGCGCGCCTGCCCTGGATACTTCCCGTTGAGCGCGTGCTGCGAATGCCATCCGGCGGCGGAAGCGCCCGACGAGCGCGCCGCTTCGCCGCACCGCGGAGGCGAGTGGGTGCGCTTTGCGGTCCTGGCATTGATTGCGGGTTTGGGAATGGCGCTCAGTCTCGGGGTCAATGCCGATCCTCCCACGGGCGCCACTAGACTCGTGCTTGCACGGGTTGCTCGCGGTGATGGCGCTGGGCCCGCTCTTCTGGCTGGGCGGCCCGCTTTTCAGAAACGCCATCGCCGCGTTGCGCGAGCGACGCATCGTGACGGATCATCTTTTCCTGCTCGCGCTCGTCGCGGCGTTGGCGACTTCGCTTTATACGACTTGGCGCGGCCGCGGGTATGTTTTTTACGAGCTGGTGCCGCTGCTGCTCGCGATTCAACGCCTGGGAGCGTTGTTGCTCGCCGCTCCGCGCCATCGACTGGAAGTGGCGTGGCGTGAGCTTGCCGGACAACTCGATCTCGTTCACCTCCTGACGCCGCAGGGCGTGCGAGATGTCTCTGCGTCGACACTCAAAATCGGCGACCTCGTCCGCGTCGAACCCGGCGAGACCATTCCAGTCGATGGCCGCATCACGAGCGGCTCCGCTTTTGTGCGCGAGAGCACGCTGACTGGCGAACCTTTTCCCGTCCCGCGCGCGCCTAACGAGGAAGTGAACGCGGGTGGTGTCGTACTCGATGCGCCGCTCACGATCGCGACCACGCGCGCCGGCGGTCAGCGCCGGCTCGATGCGATGCGGGCGAATGTCGAAACGCTTCTGCAAAAACCCGCGCCGCTCCTCAGCGTGGCCGATCAATTGGTGCGCTGGTTTCTTCCCTTCGTGCTCCTCGCCGGCCTCGCGGCCTTCGCTTTCTGGTATCGCGTCTCCGGGTTGAACGCCGCGCTGAATTCCTCGCTCGCCGTCCTGCTCGTGGCCTGTCCGTGCGCACTCGGTGTCGCGCTCCCCATGTTGTTTCGTCTCGGTCTCACCCGGCTCGTGCAAGCCGGATTAGTCGTTAGTTCGCCTCTGTTCCTTGAGCGTCTCGCCGGGATTCGTCGCGTCGTTTTCGACAAAACCGGAAGTCTTGCGGAACCGGAATTGAAGCTGGCTTCGTTTGCCGTCCATCCCTCTGCCGATGCAACGATGGTCCGCGCGATTCTGGGAGCGGTGCAGAGCCGAAGCGAGCATCCGGTCGCCGCGCCTTTTGCGGGCTGGACAAGCGAAGGGCAAGGCATCGCAGTGGAAAATTTGCGCGCGCTTCCCGCCGTCGGTCTTGCGGCCGAAGTCACGCACGCAGGTCGCAGTCACGCGATCGAAGTCGGCAACGATCGACTCGTTAATGGCGCCACGCCGTGGATCGAGCACGCGCCTAACAAACGCACCATCGCGATGAAGCTGGACGGCAAGTTGGTCGCCCTCGCCGAACTTGACGAAGAACTGCGGAGCGGAGCGGGCCAAGCCCTGATCGAACTGGCGAAGGAAGGCTACCGCGTCACCGTTCTGACGGGCGACAACACCGCGCCCACCGCCCTAACGAACACGAATCTGGACGTTCGCACCGGACTGAGTCCGGAAGATAAATCGGCAATTGTCCAATCCTGGGAGCAACAGCGCGAGCCCGTCCTCTATCTTGGCGACGGCTTGAACGACTCCGCCGCCAGCGCCGCCGCGAGTGCGTCGCTCGCGCTTGGCGCCGCCCATTCCGTGACGATCGCCGCCAGTCAGGCGGTCTGGCCCAATCCCCATCTCGATCAACTTCCGGGATTGCTCGAGGGCGCGCGTGATCTCGTGCGTCAAGGCCGGCGGATCGTTGGTCTCTCCTTTGCCTACAACACCCTTGGCATCGCCGCGGCCGCGAGCGGTTACCTGCATCCCGTTTTCGCCGCCGTCCTCATGCTCGTTTCCAGCCTCAGCGTGACAAGCCTGGCGGCCCAGGCTGGCGGAAAGGCGAACCGGGCGCACCCAGGTGGACTCTTGCAACGTGCGGCGCGACCGTAGCCCTTTTTTTCCCACAACTCAGCCAGTTGGGCGCAGGCGGTGACGGCTGACTCCATGTCCTGCACCGCGACCCATTCCAGCGGGCCGTGCGCGTTGTGCTCACCGCAGAAGAGGTTTGGAGTCGGCAGGCCAAGTTCGGTCAGGCGAGAGCCATCGGTGCCGCCACGCACGACGTGGTCGTAGGGTTTGAGTCCCGCGGCCGCGAAGACTTCGCGCGCCAGTTCCACCGAAGCTCGGGCAGCGGCAAGGCGGTCAGCAACGTCGCCGGTGGGATGACGGCTTTTGCCGAAGCGACCTCGTAATTCGCGCGTTTTTCTGCCCGCCAGGCGGATATTTAAATCGTTAGGCCAGAGCAGGAAAAAATATTTCCATTTTTGCTTGACCCATTTTCGCGGGTCGGAAGAGACTCGAACTGTTCCCTATAAGAGTTGGTGTGTCAGCCGGCGCCTCGGGCGCCTGATTACATGATCGGCCCAGCACATAGGATCGCCCGCAGATCCGCGCCTGCTCGCGCGGACGCCCTCGCTTGCGGCCCCGGGCCCAGCCTTCCCTTTTTCTTGCCTTTCTCGCGGCCTAACGAAAACAGAGGAATCATCCCATGCCAGTTCTAACTACTTATCCCGGCGTTTACATCGAAGAAATCCCCAGCGGCGTGCGCACCATCACCGGTGTCGCGACTTCCATTACGGCCTTCCTCGGGCGGGCCCAGCGCGGCCCGGTCGACAGCGACAAGGAAGCGCCCGTCATGATCAACAGCTTCGGCGATTTCGAACGCATCTTCGGCGGCATCTGGGCGGAGAGCACGCTCGGGTTCGCGGTCCGCGATTTTTATCAAAATGGCGGCAGCCAGGCGCTCATCGTCCGGCTCTTTCATCCCCTCGGCGGGACGAACGATTTTGCCAGCCTGGATGTAAATTCCCTCGGCCTGCGGGCGGCAAACCCGGGCAGTTGGGCGAATACTTTGCGCGCCCGGATCGATCACAGCACCCGCCCGCTCGAGGACGGCACGCCCGACCTGGATACCTTCAACCTCTCGGTCCGCGACGGCGAGACCGGCCAGGTCGAAATTTTCCGCAACGTCTCCGTCGTGACCGATCATCTCCGGCGGATCGACAAGGTGCTGGAGAACGAGTCCAAACTGGCGCGGATCGATGGTGCGCTGCCCGGCGCGCGCCCCGGCGCGCATCCCGACCCGCTTGCGGGCGAGGACGTCTGGGGCGACAACGCGATTGCGACCAACTCCGCCGTGGTGGCGGCCGGTCAAGCCTCCGATGGTGACGCCCTCGACGAGGCCGATTTCAACGGCGCGGGCAAGGAGTCGAACAAGGAGGGATTGTTCGCGCTCGCCAAGGCCGACCTCTTCAACCTGCTTTGCATTCCCGGCTACGTCGACACCGGGGCGGGTTTCGACGTCGATCCCGGCCTAACGACAAGTGCGGCGGCCTACTGTGAAGCGCGCCGCGCCATGTTGCTGGTCGATCCGCCGAGCGGCTGGCTCGATAAGGACCAGGCCAAAGCCGGTCTCGCGGCCGGGATCGGGACGACGAGCAAAAATGCCGCGCTCTTTTTCCCGCGCCTGCGCCAGCCCAACCCGACGCACGACGGCCAAAAGGAAGACTTTGCGCCCTGCGGCGCGGTCGCCGGTGTCTTTGCCCGGACCGACGCGCAACGCGGCGTCTGGAAAGCGCCCGCCGGTTTGGAAGCGACCCTGGTCGGGGTGCCGGAACTGAGCGTGAAACTGAACGACGCCGAGAACGGCGAGTTGAATCCGCTCGGGATAAATTGCCTGCGCTCGATGCCGGCCAGCGGCCGCATCATCTGGGGCGCGCGCACCTTGCAGGGCGACGATCGGTTGGCCTCGGAATGGAAATACGTCCCGGTGCGGCGGACCGCCCTCTTCCTCGAGGAGAGTCTCTATCGCGGGACGCAATGGGTGGTCTTCGAGCCTAACGACGAGCCGCTCTGGGCCCAGATCCGGCTCAATCTCGGCGCTTTCATGCAGAGCCTTTTCCGGCAGGGCGCCTTCCAGGGCAAAACGCCGAAGGAAGCCTATCTCGTGAAGTGCGACAGCGAGACCACCACCCAGGACGATATCAATCGCGGCGTGGTCAACATCCTCGTCGGCTTCGCCCCGCTCAAGCCGGCCGAATTTGTCATCATCAAAATCCAGCAGCTCGCTGGCCAAATCGAAACTTAATCCAAGCCTAACGAACTAACCGGAGGACCAAACCATGGCTCAATTCAGCGTCAATGCATCGCGCTTCGACCCGTATAAGAACTTCAAGTTCCGGGTAAAATGGGACGGGCGCTACGTCGCCGGCGTCAGCAAGGTCGGCGCTCTCAAGCGCACCACCGAAGTGGTGAAACACCGCGAAGGGGGCGATCCGAGCAGCACCCGAAAATCACCCGGCCGGACCGAGTTCGAAGCCATCACCCTCGAGCGCGGCGTCACGCATGACCCCGAGTTCGAAAAATGGGCGAACAAGATTTGGAACTTCGGTTCCGGGCTGGGCGCGGAAGTTTCGCTGAAGGATTTCCGCAAGGACATCATCATCGACGTCTACAACGAGGCCGGGCAGCTCGCGATTAGCTATAAGGTTTTTCGCTCCTGGGTCTCGGAATTCCAGGCGCTCTCCGATCTCGATGCCAACGCCAACGCGGTCGCGATCCAGTCGCTCAAGCTCGAGAACGAGGGCTGGGAGCGGGATTACGACGTGAAAGAACCGAGTGAACCCAGTTTTGTTGAGCCGGCATAGCGGGCGAAGGAATTCGCGCGCTTGTCTGCGTCTTCGGTCATGGAACAACCGATGCAATCTCTCTCTGCCGGGAAAATTCTCGCTCTTTGGGAAGCGGGCCGGCCGCAGCATGCCCTCGATCGGGCCCTGACGATGCTGCTCGCGGCCTCGCCCGGGGCGAGCCGGGACGACCTGGCCGATCTGAGCATCGGCGAACGCGATGCTCGCCTGCTCCAGCTCCGCCACCTCGTCCTCGGGGCGCGCGCGGAAGGCTTTGCGGAATGCCCGCGCTGCGCGGAGCGGGTCGAGTTTCCGCTCGACACCGCGGCCTTTGCGCAACCGCGAGAGCTGAGCCAAAACGGGCCCGAAATTGAGATCAATGGCGCGACGGTGCGCCTCCGGCTCCCGACCAGTCGCGACCTGGCAGAGGCGGTGGCTGCGCCCGATTCGGTGCGCGCGCTCAGGATCCTGGTCGAACGCTGTACCGGGCTGACTGATTTGCCTAACGAATCTCTCCCGGCCGTCAGCTCCGCCATGCTGGCGGCGGATCCGCAGGCGGAAATCGTCCTCCATTTCGGCTGCCCGGCCTGCGGTCACGCTTGGGAGGTGCTCTTTGATGTCGGCGAGTTTTTCTGGAGCGAGATCGCGGCCCAGGCCCAGCGGCTCCTGCGCGAGATCGACGCCCTGGCCCGCGCTTACGGCTGGACCGAGCGCGAGATCCTGAGTCTCCCGGCACAACGCCGGCAAACCTACCTGGAGCTGGTGGCGGCATGACGCATTTCCTCGCGAGGCTGGTCGAGCGCGCTCGCGGTACCGCCCCGCGGGTCGAGCCGATCGTCGCCCCGCGCTTTGCCCCGGCGCCGGTCAATGAGACCGCGCCGGAGGGCGAAACTCCTCCCGTCGTGCGCCTGGCAGCGGGCACCAGCTCACCCGCCCCACCGGTCGCCTCGCGGGTCGCAGGCGAGACCACCAAATCCTCTGTCACTCTTCGTCCGCCACGGGACGCCGAGGCGGCGCCGCTTTCGGCGACGGACGCGCCCGAAGCGCCGCTGGAGATTGTGCGCGAGACCTTGCTCGTCCCGCCGCCCGCGGACCGCCCGGCACCGGATTTTTCGCCCGTCGTTAGGCGGACGGAGATCGAGACTGGACCGGATTCGCTGGCACAGAGTGATAGGGCGAGGGAAACCGGATCGGCCCGGCCCCGGACGGCGCGGCCGGGACCGGCGATCGCGGCTGGGCCGCGGACTTTCCGGGGATTGAAACAAGCGCCCGACTCGCCTAACGAATCGAGAACCGAGCCGCCGATTGTCCGGGTCACGATCGGCCGCATCGAAGTGCGGGCCGCGCCCGCTCCCTCCGCGCCCGCGCGCAAACCTGCTCCCCGTTCCGAGCCGAAGCTGACGCTCGACGCTTATCTTAAATCGCGGCAGGAGGGCGCGCGATGAGCACGCCGCTCGCCGTCGCCACCGTCACCGCGGTGCTGCAGAATTTTTTGCAGAACAGCGTGACCGACCTGGCCGCCGTCCTTGGTGGAAACATCACCGTCTCGACCGAGCCGCCGGATCGGATCGATAACGGCACGGCCTCGCCCGACCGGATCAATCTTTTCCTCTTTCAAGCCACGGAAAACCAGGGCTGGCGCAATCTTGCTCTCCCTGCGCGCTCGGCCAATGGCGACCGGATCTCGAATCCCTGGCTCGCGCTCGATCTCAGCTACCTCCTCACCGCCTACGGCGCCGGGCCGCTTCATGCCGAGGCTCTGCTCGGCCACGCCATGTTTGTCCTGCACGAGATGCCGGTCCTGACCCGGGACGCCATCCGCGCCGTCACCCTCTCGCCCCCGCAACCGCCTTTGCTCGCCGGCCTAACGATATCGGAATTGGCCGATCAGATTGAGCAAATCAAAATTGCGCCCCAGGTCATGTCGGTCGAGGAAATCTCGAAAATCTGGTCCGCCCTTCAGTCGCAATATCGCCCGACCGCGGTTTACAAGGCCTCCGTCGTCCTGATCGAGAGCCGGAAATCGACCCGGCCCACCCTGCCGGTGCGGTCGCGCAATCTGCTCGTCGTTCCCTTCGAGCAGCCGGTGATCGATCTCCTCCAGTCGCAGGAAACGGCAGGCGCGGAGATCGTGGCGGCGCAGCCGATTCTGGCCGGCTACAATCTCGTGATCGACGGGCAGCGTTTGCGCGGCGAGACGACGCGCGTCCTGATCGACGCCCTGGAGATTGTGCCTAACGACGCCGAGGTCACGGCGACGCGGATCATCGTCGCACTGCCCGCGACCTTGCAACCGGGCCTGCACGCCGTGCAGATCCTGCATCCGGCGAACTTCGGCGACAGCGCCACGCCCGTCCTGCGCCGGGGCGCGGAATCGAATGTCGCCGCCTTCGTTCTCGCCCCGGAAATCACCACCCCCGCGCCCATCGCCGCCCCGCGCAACACGACCCTGACCCTGGCGATCAATCCGCCGGTCGGTCGCGGCCAGCGGGCCACGCTCCTGGCCGGCTCCGGGAGTGTTTCCATCCCGGCGCGGCCCGTGGCCGGGCCCGACGCCACGCCCACCCTGGATTTTCCGATCCCAGCCGACTTTCCGACCGGCCCCGATCTTTTGCTCCGGGTGCAGATCGACGGCGCGCAAAGTCCGCTCGACGTCGACCTCAACGGCCAGTTCAACAGCCCGACCATCGCCATCACATGACGACCAGGACGCCCAACTGGAGTGCGGAAAACCAGCGGGAGCTGATGGCGGAACTCGCGCGGTTGAGCCGCCTGCTGCGCGGTGAGCCTAACGAAGCGGAGACCGGGCAAGGGGAGGCGAGTCCTTCGGCCCTGGACGCGCTTTGCGCCATGTTTCGTCTCTCGGAATTCGAGCGGCGCGTTCTGCTCCTCTGCGCCGGGATGGAACTGGAGGGCGATTTCGCCGCGCAATGCGTCGCTGCTCCCGGCTCGGGCGGAAATCCGTGGCCGTCGTTTGGTTTGGCACTCGCCGCTTTTCCGGAGGCGCACTGGGACGCGCTCGCGCATCGCGCGCCGCTGCGGCATTGGCGGCTGATTGAGACGATCGGCAACGGCCCGCTGGTGGCGAGCCGATTGCAGATCGACGAGCGGATTCTGTTTTTCCTCACTGGCGTCGCCCAGCTCGACGCGCGGCTCGTTAGTCTGGTCGAGCCGGTGCGGGAGACGACGGAGATCTCGGCTTCCCAGGCCGCGCTGCTCGATCGCGTGGGAAAAATCTGGAAGAGCGCCTTCGACGAGCGGCGCGTGCTCCCGGTCCTGCAGCTTTGCGGTTCCGATCTCTCGGCCAAGCGCGCGCTCGCCGCCGAGTTGGCCGCTGGCCTGACGATCGACCTGTTCCGCGTCGCGGTTTCGTCTCTGCCGGGCGATCCGGCCGAGCTGGAAAATCTGCACCGGCTCTGGGAGCGCGAGGCGATCCTGCAAAACTCCGCCCTCCTGCTCGAGTGCGATCGTTCCGAAGATACCGACGCCGCCCGCGAGCGGGCGCTGGAGCGCTGGATCGAATCGAGCCGGACACCGCTCATCATTTCCAGCCGGGAACCGCGGCGCGAGCTCGAGCGGCCGCTCTTTACGATCGAAATCCCGAAGCCGACCCGGACCGAGCAGCGTCTGGCGTGGAAGCAGGCGATCGGGGAAAAGGCGGGCCGCTGGAACGGCCAGCTCGATCATCTGGTGGCGCAATTCGATTTCAGCACCAGGGCGATCCGGATGACGGCGGCGGGATTGTTAGGCGAAGAGTCGGAGGCGAATCTTTGGGATGCCTGCCGGCTCCAGGCGCGGCCGCGGCTGCAGGATCTGTCCCAGCGCATCGTCGCCAGTTCCACCTGGGCCGACATCGTCCTGCCCGCGCCGCAAATGGCGACGCTGCAAACGATCTCGCAGCACCTGCGGCAGCGCACCCGGGTCTACGACGAATGGGGTTTCGCCGAGCAATCGAATCGCGGGCTCGGCCTGAGCGCGCTCTTTGCCGGGCCCAGCGGCACGGGCAAGACGATGGCAGCGGAGATTCTCGCGAACGAGCTGCGGCTCGATCTCTTCCGCATCGATCTCAGCGCGGTCGTGAGCAAATACATCGGCGAGACGGAAAAGAATCTGCGCCGCGTTTTCGACGCCGCGGAGGAAGGCGGCGCCGTCCTGCTCTTCGACGAAGCCGACGCGCTTTTCGGCAAACGGAGTGAAGTGAAAGACAGCCACGATCGTTACGCCAACGTCGAGATCAGTTACCTCCTGCAACGGATGGAGGCGTATCGCGGCCTCGCCATCCTGACCACGAACATGAAGGAAGCGCTCGATCCGGCGTTCCTGCGCCGGCTGCGATTTGTGGTGCAATTTCCTTTTCCCGATCAAGGGCAACGGGCGGAGATCTGGCGGCGAATCTTTCCCGCGCAAACGCCGACCGAGCAGCTCGATCTCAACGCCTTGGCGCGGCTCTCGATCGCGGGCGGCAACATCCGCAACATCGCGCTCCACGCCGCTTTCGCGGCGGCTGATGCCGGCGAACCGGTGCGGATGCCGCATTTGTTAGGCGCGGCCCGGCTGGAATACGAGAAGCTGGAGAAACCGCTGACCGAAGCGGAGCTGGGAGGCTGGCGATGAACCCGCGCGCGATCGAGGTCCACATCGAGGAGCTGGTCCTGCACGGTTTCGCGCCGGAAACGCGCTGGCAGATCGGAGACGCGCTCGAGGAGGAACTGCGCGGTCTCCTTGCCCACAACGGCATCCCGTCCGGCTGGCTTTTGAACCCGGAACGAATCGATGCCGGAAAAATTTCCCTAACGAAGCCGGCTGCGACCGGGGCCGGGATCGCGGGTGCGGCCTATAGCGGGAGGGCGAAATGATCTTCGCTGCACAAATGGCGCGTCCCGCTTCCGGCCAGCCTGCGGCCCGGGCGGGTTTACAGTTGCAACGCAAGTGCGCCTGCGGGGGAACGCCGGGACCCACGGGCGAATGCGCCGAGTGCAAACGCAAGCGGAACTCCCTTCAAACCAAGCTCGCCGTCAATCAACCGGGCGATCGCTACGAGCAGGAGGCCGACCGGGTCGCGGCCGCGGTCGTGGGCGGCGCCGGTCCGCGCCGTCTGTCCATCAGTTCGTTAGGCAACGGCGCCGTCCAGCGGGAGGGTCCGCCGAAGCCAAAATCCGACGAGGAAAAATACAAGGAAGCGGCCAAGAAAGTGGGCGAGGCATTTCTCGAGACGCCGCCGGGAAAGGAGATCACAAAAAAAGCGGAAGAGCTGGGCGATGCCTTTATCTCCACTTTGCCGGGCAAGATCATCACCGGCGCCGCCGTCACTGGCGCGATCGCGACCTTGGCCGCCACCCACAAGGAATTGCCAATCGGCATTCCGGAAATTCCGCTCGATAAGATCAGGCCGGGCCTGAAGATGAAAATCACCTACGAGGGGCCGGTCGATAAACCGACCAAGGTGGTGGCGACTTTCAGTATCCCGTTAGGCAGGGAAAAGGCGCGCGACAAGAAACCCGCGCTCAGCGAAAGCGAAAAATTCCGGGCCGAGACCGCGCGAATGGCGGCGGACCAGGCGAAGTTCCGGGAAGGGCTCAAGAGCGACGAGGAGAAGGCGGACGAACAAAGAATGCTCAACGCCTACGTTTCGAGCAAAATGCTCGGGCCCGGGCAGCTGACGCCGCGCCCTTCGCCGCTCTCCTTCGGCGCGGCCGGCCAGGATTTTGGCCTCCAGCCCGAGGCGCCGGCGCTGGGGCCGCGCAGGTCGTTAGGCCCGTGGGCGCCGGATTTCAAACTCGCCGGCGAGACAAGCGAAGAGCCGAAGAAGAAGGAAGAGGGAACGCTCCAGCGCAAGGCGGCGGACAATCAGGAAGTTGGAAGCGCGCCACCGGTCGTCGACGAGGTCCTGCAATCCTCCGGGCAACCGCTCGATCGCGCGACGCGCGAGTTCATGGAAGAGCGATTTGGTTACGACTTCGGGAGCGTGCGGATTCATCGCGATGCGCGCGCGGCGGAATCGGCCCGCGCCGTCCAGGCCCGGGCTTACACCGTCGGTCATGATGTCGTTTTTGCCGGCGGCAGCTTTGCCCCGGAGACGAACGCCGGTCGCGAGTTGCTCGCGCATGAGCTGACGCATGTCTTGCAGCAAAGTGCGATGCCGCCCGCAGTGCAGCGAGCCGTACCGGCGGGTTTGGAAGTGACCGGACGCCAGGGCGGGATGGGTTCCGCTGGCTCCCACAGCGTCTTTTTTAACCGCAACGATGCCACCATCAACCTCGACGGAAAGATGGCCATTCTCCTCGCCGGCGGTGGAATGCAAAGCAGCGACGACCTCGATCTCATCGGCCGGGTGAGCGAGGACGAGGCGACCACTCCGGTCATCGGCCGGGGCCTGGCCGACCGGCGGATCAACGCGGTCGATGCGGAATTGAAGACGACCGGCCACACCGGAAAACGCCAGCCGGACCCCAAGCCCGATGTCGGCGATGGACGACTCGATTATCGCAGCCTGCGGGAGGTCGAGATTGCGCCGGCGGGGAGCACATCGGCTGTCCCCGATTGCAAAAAAACCGCAGCCACGGGGCCGTGCAGCGCCACGGTTGAAACCGAATTCGTCGATACCCGCACCGAGTCGCAGGGATTGATCGACATCGCCCGCCGGCTCCTGACCTCGGGCACGGATTCGGATACGAACGGTCTGCGCGACGAGTTTTTCGGAGGCGGGGGCGGCGCGGGCAGCGGCGCCGCGGTGGTGCCGACATTAGACGCGAATCTGGGGAAGATCAGGTCGCAGATGGACGTGGTCGCGAAGAAGAATCGCCATCGGTGCGGGACGCTGTGCGACGGCACCTGCACGGTGGCGATTGCCTACAATGAGGATGCCGGCAAGAAGGCGACCCTGACCCTGTGTCCGAAGTTCGTCAGCGCCGGGAAGCAGGAACGGAAACGCAATTTCATTCACGAAACTGCCCACGGCACGCCCGGCCTCGGGCTCGCCGGGAAGACGGCGGGCACGACCGATATCGCCTACCGGCACGAGCGCCGCATCGCCCATCTGACACCGGACCAGGCGCTGCAAAACTCCGACAGCTACTCGCTTTTCGTCATGCTCGCGGCGGACACGACCTTCGTCCGGCCGAAACGTCCGGTGGACAAGTTGACCGTCGCCGCGGGCGAGAAAACCGGCGTCGCTGACACCCTCACCCTCCTGGCGGACTGGCTGAAATGGTCCAACCAGGAAACGACCAGCACCTACTCCACCATGGTGGAGTCGCGTCCCCCGAAGAAGAAATGGACCAACAGCTACTACGAAGAAACGATGAAGCTGATTTCCGCGCAGTTTGGCCTAACGATGCCTCCGGCCCTCCCGACGGATGACGATCGCTTCGCGGTGGCGGGCCTGGCCGACCGTTACAAGACCATGCTCGACCGCGTCCGCCGCGATCTGAACGCAAAGCGCGACCCGGCGGCGAAAAAGACGACCTGGTCGGCCGGGCCGGGCTCTTCCCTTGTCCTGGGCGACGACTTTTTTGCCCTAACGACGACAACGGAGCGGACGCGCCTGCTCCTGGGAGCGCTGATCGATCAGGTCAGCGCCATCCTCCCCGCGCACCGGGGCAAGTTCATCGATCTCGCGGAACAATTGAACGCGCGCCACCCGCTGCCATGAAAGAGGCCCGCTTCATTCACAGCCCGGCCCCGAGTGCGCAGGCGCCGGTCGCCTGGCGAGGCGCGCGACTCCAGCGCAAGTGCGCCTGTGGCGGCGCGGCCGGTCCGACGGGCGAATGTGAAGACTGTCGAAACAAGCGGGGGCAACACGCGCCGAATTCAGAATCCGGTGCCCGCACTTCATCTCTGGCGTCGTCGACCGGTCCGGAGATGCGGCGTTCACCCGCGCCGGGCACGCATGATTTCGACAAATTGCGCATCTATGCGGAAAGCAGAGGCGCTGGGTCGACGCGCGCCGGGGACCGGCCCGCCCAGGCCGCCGTGCGTCCTGCCGGCCGTGGGATGGGACAACTGGCATCGCAGCCAACTGCACCAACTACTCCGACCGTCGCGACGCAAACAGCGCCAATGGCGAACCCGCAGACGCCGACCGGCAATACCGCACCGACCCCGATGCAAAATGTTCCTGCCGCGGGCCCAGCGATCACGATAACGAACGGCTGGGCGAATCCCGCCGGGAAGAGCGACCGCACCACGGTCGGGATCGGCGAGCTGAGTTCGTTCGTGGTGAGCGATGTCGCGGGAGGCAGCTGGAAGAGTGCAGACGGCAAGGGCACCACCATTAACAGCGTGACGTTTCGGTGGACCGCCAGCGCCGCCGGCAACAACACCATTACCTATAGCGCCGCTGACCAGAGCACCTCCAGCGTCACCATGGCTACGGAAGTGCCGAGCAATCTCACTGGCAAACATGACAGCGATCTGACTTTTCCGGCCGGCACCCAGGGAGCCGGAATGGAGCTGACCGTCTCCATCTCGCCCAAGACGGTTTCGTTCCAGGCCCTCGAATTGATGGAGGCAACCTGCAACGCCAGTGCGATCAGCGGATACTTCAGCAGCCATGCCCCCGGCCCGCACGATGCCGCCGCCGGGGCCGGCAAGTGGCGACAAGTCGGTCCGGACAACGACGTCTCGGACACGGCCGATTCATCGGGTTGGCCGTCGCCCTGGTCGAAAGGGAGTTACACCTGGGCGATTCCGACAAGCTGGCGGCTGGCCGGGTCCAAGACAGCAACCGCCTTTCGCGCCCCCAGCAACCAGGTCGTCTCTATCACCGGCCCCGACGGCACCACCATTGTTACCAAACTCGGCGCCAAAACCACTCCGCGGAAGCCTTGAATGATGAAATCAAATTCGTCTCGCGCTCGTTTTGAACATCCGCGCAACCGCGCAACAAAAGGGCGAAACCCATGAGCACGTTTCCTAATTCTCCGAAGCTGCTCAAAGGCGGGATCGTGCTCGTCGATCCCGACTCGGGCGCGGTGCAGCGCATCATCTCGCTGCAATACAATCCCGACACACTCACCCGCTCGCTTCAAATCCAGGGCGTGAGCGCGGATGGCGGCGGTGATCGCTCGGAAATCCTGCGACTGAAAGGGCCGCCGGTCGAGACGATCAAGCTCGACGCCGAAATCGACGCGACCGACCAACTCGAGTTCCCAGACCAGAATGCGAACGCGGTCGAGGTCGGGATTCATCCCCAGCTCGCGGCGCTCGAGGCGATCGTTTACCCGACGAGCACGCAACTCCAATCGAACAACGCGCTCTCCAAGTCGGGCACGCTCGAGATCATCCCGATGCAGTCGGCGCTCACGCTCTTCATCTGGAGCAAGAACCGCATTATCCCGGTGCGCCTGACGGATTTCAGCATCACGGAGGAGGCGTTCGATCCCAACCTCAATCCGATCCGGGCCAAGGTTAGCCTCGGGCTGCGCGTCCTGAGCGTGAACGACGTCGGCTTCGAGGCCAAGGCCGGCAGTCTTTACATGATTTATCAGCAGCAGAAGGAACGCCTCGCGGGGCTCGCGCCTAACGGGTCCTTCGCCAACCTCGGGATCAAGGGAATTTCATGAGCGATCAACTCCAGGCCCTGCTCCAGCAAACCGGCGTCGCCACCCCGGCCTTTCCGGCCAACAGCCGCTACCACAAGACGCCGCTCGCCAGCCTCACCATGCCGGATGGGACCGAGGTCGCTTATCTGCGGCGCCGCTTCCTGCCGCCGCCGGAGAATTTTGCCCTCTTGCAGGAGCACACCGTGACCGAGGGGGAGCGGCTCGATCACATCGCCGCGAAATATCTCGGCGATCCCGAGCAATTCTGGCGACTCTGCGACGCCAACGGCGCGGTCCGGCCTAACGAGTTACTCGAACCGGTCGGTCGCCGCATCCGCATCACGTTGCCGGAAAACATTCCCGGAGCGAAAAATGAATAGCGGCTTTCACCTCACTCTCATGATCGGCCCCGTCGTGCCGGTGCCGGTCTCGCAGGAGGTGCTCGATGCTCTCACCTCGCTCAGCGTGACGACGAACAGCGAGAGCGGGAGCGGTTTCCAGCTCGAGTTCACCCTCAGTAATCGCTCGCCGCTCCAAACCATCTTTCTCCTCGCCGGTGGTGCTTCCATTCCCCTCGTCCGGGTGGTCATCATCGTCACAGTGGGCGGCCAGGCGGAGGTCCTGATGGATGGTGTGATGACCAATCACGAGATCCGCCCCGGAGCCGACGCCTCCCATTCCGTCCTCACCATCACCGGTGAAGATCTGAGCCGGGTGATGGATTACATCGACTTCAGCGGCTTGCCGTTTCCCGCCATGCCGCCGGAAGCGCGCGTCGGATTGATCCTGCTCAAGTACGCCTTTCTCGGGATCGTTCCGCTGGTCATCCCGAGCATCCTGATCGACATCCCGATCCCGACCGATCGCATCCCGGTGCAGCAGGGCAAAGATCTCGCCTACATCCGCAAGCTCGCGGATGAAGTCGGTTACGTCTTTTACGTCGATCCCGGCCCGGAGCCGGGGATGAGCGTGGCTTATTGGGGACCCGAAATCAAAGTCGGCGAACCGCAAAAAGCGCTCAGCATCAACCTGGATGCGGCGAGCAACATCGAGAACGTCTCCTGCAGCTTTCGTTCGCAGGGTGCGGTCATCCCGATCGTTTACATCCAGAACCAGCAGACCCACGTTCCGGTTCCCATCCCGATCCCAAACATCTCGCCGCTCAACCCGCCGCTCGGCCTGATCCCGCCGATCCCGCTCAACCTCGAGCCGATCAACGAGACCGCGAATTATTCCCCGATCCGCGCCGCCGTTCTTGGCCTAACGAAAGCGGCGCGCAGCGTCGAGGCGGTGACCGCGTCCGGTAGCCTGAACGTCGCGCGCTACGGCCGGGTCCTGAAGGCGCGCCGGCTCGTCGGGCTGCGCGGCGTCGGGGAAGCCTTCGACGGCCTCTACTACGTCAAAAGCGTCACGAGCAAAATCAAACGCGGCGAGTTTAAACAGGATTTCACCCTCACCCGCAACGGCCTCATCTCCACCCTCTCCAAAGTCCCGGCATGAGTGATAAAAAATTCTTCGGCAAATATCGCGGCACCGTCCTGAACAATATCGATCCCATGATGATGGGTCGGATCATGGCGATCGTGCCCGACGTCACCGGCCTCATTCCGTCGAGCTGGTGCATGCCCTGTTTCCCGGTCGCCGGCATCCAGAACGGCATGTTCACCGTTCCGATCATCGGCTCCGCCGTCTGGATCGAATACGAGCACGGCGATCCCGATTATCCGATCTGGGTCGGTTGCTTCTACGGCAGCGCGGCGGAGGTGCCGGCGGCGGCTCTGATCGTTCCGCCCGGTGTCCCCGGGATCACCCTGCAAACGCCGCTGCAAAACAGCCTCACGATCAGCGACGTGCCCGGCCCGACCGGCGGGATCCTGATCAAGACCACGACCGGCGCCATGGTCTCGGTTAGCGACACCGGCATCATTATTTCCAACGGCAAGGGCGCGATTATCAACATGATCGGCCCGAGTACCGACATCAACGCAAGTGCCCTAACGATTATTTGATGAAAATCCGAATATCGAATCTCGAATTTCGAAGGCAGCCGACAAGGTTCGAATTCCTAAAACTCGAAACCAGCGTCCGCCGCGCGGTGTTTCGGATTTCGGCGTTGGAATTTCAGATTTGTTTCGGATTTCGAGGTTCGGATTTCGAATTTTAAAACGATGCCTGGCCCCATTGTTCATCTCGGCGCGGTCGTCACCTGCATGCACGCGGGACCGGCCCAGCCGACGGCGCCGTTCCCGCGGGTTATGGTCAGTGGCCAACCGGTGGTGACCATGGCGACGCCGTATGTCGTCGCAGGATGCGCCCTGACGAGTGTGCCGAGTCCGCCCTGCGTGACTGCGCAATGGGTCGTCGGCGCGACCCGCGTGTTCGCCGGCGGCGTGCCGGTCATTGTCCAAACCTGCCAGGCCGTCTGCGTCCCGACCGGCCAGGGACTGATCGTGATCACCACCCAACCGCGGGTCATGGCGACATGAATATCGACTTCCCATATCACTTCGACAGCCGGGGTCGCACCGCCGAGGTCGACTACGACGCGCACATTCGCGACCTGATCGAGCAGGTGCTTTTCACCGCGCCCGGCGAACGCGTCAATCGCCCCGACTTCGGGAGCGGTCTGCTGCAACTGGTCTTCGCCCCGAATAGCGACCAGCTCGCCGCCACCACCCAGTATCTCGTCCAGGGTTCGCTTCAGCAATACCTCGGCGATCTCATCCAGGTCGATGCCGTCGAGGTGACGAGTGAAGATTCCACCCTGCGGGTCTCCGTTCGCTATCTCGTTAGGCGAACCCAGACCCTGCAAACCGCCGAGTTCACGAAAGGAGCCGCCAGCGCATGAGCGAATCGACCATGCCGCTCTATTTCTGCTGCGACGAACGCCGGCGCGATGCGGTCCGCGGGAGTGCGCTCAACGCGATCGATTATCTCGAGGTGGTCGATCACGACGCCCTGGTCGAGGCGGATCGTCAGCGTTTCCTCCGCGTCCATTTCGTCAACGACATCGCGGCCAATTCCCTCGCCGCCACCAATGTCAGCATCGCGGGCGGCGAGCGCATCCGGCCGATTGTCATTCTCGATGCGACCATCGGGGCGGGCGACGACGCCGACGTGCTCACAGTCGAGGTGGAAGAGCCGGGCGATTTTTCGATCTACACTCTCTCGCTAGTGCGCGGGCCGAGCGATCCGAGTCCGCCTAACGAGATCGATCCGCGTCTCGCCGCAGTTGATTTTTCTTTCAAGGTCGAGTGCCCGTCGGATTTCGACTGCGCCCCGAAGCATATCTGCCCACCGGAGCCCTCCGAGCAGCCGGAGATCAATTACCTGGCGAAGGATTACGCCAGTTTCCGCAAACTGATTCTGGACCGGATGGCGCTGCTCGTGCCCGACTGGCGCGAGCGTAACCCGGCCGATCTCGGCCTCACGCTGGTCGAACTTCTCGCCTACGTCGGCGATCACCTCAGCTACCAGCAGGACGCGATCGCGACCGAGGCCTACCTCAACTCCGCGCGCAAACGCGTCTCGCTTCAGCGGCACGCGCGGCTGGTCGATTACTTTGTCCACAATGGCACAAACGCCCGCGTCTGGGTCCAACTGACGAGCGCAGCCGATCTCGTCAACGTGCCCGCTGGAACCCAGATCCTGAGCCGGCTGGAACGGACCGACGTGCGGATCGCGCCTGCCTCGGCCGCGCTCGACGAAGCGTTGCGACAGCACCCGGTGGTCTTCGAAACCGTGCACGCCGCCACTCTCTTCGCGGCTCACAACGCGATGCCGTTCTATACCTGGAGCGATCGCGAATGTTGCCTCCCGCAAGGCGCCACCTTCGCCACCCTCGCCGGGCACTTCCCGGATTTGCCGGACGACGCTGTCCTTATCTTCGAGGAGCAGTTTGGACCCCTCACCGGCGCAGAAGAAGATGCCGACCGGACCCGGCGCTGGGCCGTTCGCCTAACGAATGTGCAAACTTTCAATGCCGCGAGCGAGCCGTTGACCGATCTGCTCACCGGCGTGCTCATCACCAACATCGAGTGGAAAACGGAGGACGCGCTCCCGTTTCCGTTCTGTCTCTCCGGTTTTACCGACGCCGAGCACGGCGCCCAATTCCGCGACGATCTCAGCCTCGCGCACGGTAACATCGTGCTGGCCGATCACGGCCTGACCATCGCCGAGGAATCGTTAGGCGAAGTGTCGGCGCCGCAAATTCTCCTCCCGCCCGTTGCGGGCGCGGACCGTTGCCATCGCCCTCCGCCGGAGTTTGCGCGGGTCCGTTTCCGGCCCACGCTGCAAAAGCAGCCGCTGACGCAATCGTCGCCCTACGACGCCGCGCTCCCGGCGTCCGCGACTCTGTTGATCGGTCAGGAAATGGCGCTGCCGGCCATATCGCTCCAGAGCACGCTGGGCGCTGCAAGCGCGACCTGGCACCCGCAGCGCGATTTGCTGGGGAGCGCGTCGGACGCGGCCGAGTTTGTGGTCGAGATCGAGAACGACGGGATCGCTTCGCTCCGCTTTGGCGACGACGAATACGGCCAGCGACCGGAAACCGGGACTGCCTTCGCCGCGACCTATCGCGTCGGCAACGGGAGCGCGGGCAATGTCGGCGCGGAGACGCTCGCCCATATCGTGAGCAACGACCCGGGCATCATCGCGGTGCGCAATCCCATGCCCGCCGCCGGCGGGATCGAACCCGAGCCGATGACGGACATCCGGCGCGATGCGCCTGAGGCTTTCCGCACCCAAAAACGCGCCGTGACGGAAGCGGATTACGCGCGCACGGCGGAGCTAAATGCCTCGATCCAGCGGGCGGCCGCCACCTTCCGCTGGACCGGGAGCTGGCACACCGTCTTCATCACGGTCGATCGTTTCGACGGTCTTCCCCTAACGAGTGAATTCGAGAGCCAACTCCGGGCCGGGATCGAGCCCTACCGAATGGCAGGGCACGACCTCGAGATCGACCCCCCGCAATATGTCTCGCTCGAGATCGAGATGTTCGTCTGCGTGAAGCCGGATTATTTCCGGAGCGATGTCGAGGGCGCGCTGCTCGACATTTTCTCCAGCCGCACCCTGGCGGATGGGAGCAAGGGCCTCTTCCAGCCCGACTTCTTTACTTTTGGCCAGACGGTTTACCTGAGCCCGCTTTACGCCGCGGCCCAGGCAGTGGCCGGGGTCGCTTCGGTCGAGATCAAGATTTTCCAGCGCCAGGGCCATCCGGAAACGAACGGCCTAACGAGTGGCCTCCTGGCCATGAATCGGCTCGAGATCGCGCGCCTCGAGAATGATCCGAATTTCGCCGAACGCGGCCTTTTCACCCTCAATCTCGGAGGAGGACGCTGATGGCGACACCCCTGAACGATTGCGGCTGCTGCGAGGGAATCACGGCGATCGTGCCGGAGCGGTTGAGCAACCGGCCCGGCCTGGCCCAGGTCAGTTATCGTGTCGGGACGCACGGCGATTTTCTGGAAAGCGCGCGCGCCGCCTTGTCCGACCCGCAGTTCGCCGCCTTGCGCAGCCTAACGACACGCGACCCGGACGATTTCACGATCGCGCTCCTCGACGGCTGGGCCACCCTGGCCGACGTCCTCACGTTTTATCAGGAGCGGATCGCGAACCAGCTCTGGCTCCGGACGGCGACGGAACGCGATTCGGTTCTGCGCCTGGCGCAGCTCATCGGCTATCGCTTGAAAGGCGGGGTCGCGGCCGAGGCGCCGCTTAGTTTTCTGGTCGACGAAACCCCCGGTGCGCCTGACGAAGTCACGATCAAAAGCGGGACGAAAGTGCAGAGCGTTCCGGGCGACGACGAAAAGCCGCAGACGTTCGAGACGATCGAGGAAATCACGGGCCGGCGGGAGTGGAACAGCCTCAAGCCGGTCCTGACGACCTCGGCGGTGGTGGGAGCGACCAGCCTTTATCTGAAGGGCACCGCGACCAATCTCCAGCCCGGCCATGGCATCGCGATCGTCAGCACGGCGCGTTATTTCCGCGTTCTGCTCAGCGTCTCGCCGGACGTGAAAAACGACCGCACCCTCGTCACCTGGAAGGGCGGTCTGCTGACGCCGCCCGCCGGTCTCGGCGGCACCGACGTGTCGATTTACGCCTTTCGGCAGCGGGCCGCGCTCTTTGGCCACAACGCTCCCAATCCCGCACTGGTGGTGGATCCGGACGGCGGCGCGATCGGGACCTGGGACGATTTCGAGATCGGGACCACGATCGATCTCGACAACGCCTACTCCAAAATCGTGAGCGACAGTTTGGTCGCGCTCGTCAGCGGCGGCACCTACAAGATCTACCAGGCAAACGCCGTTTCCTTCCCGTCGCGGGCAGATTTCGCACTCAGCGCAAAGGTCACCCGCATTACGCCCGACACGCAGACGAGCCTGTCCTTCTTCGACCTGCGGGGAACGATCGTGCACGCCGAAAGCGAACTCCTCGAGCTGACGAGCGGTCCGCTGCGCACGCCAGCGCCCGGCGCGATCGCGGCCTCGCTCACGCTTGATTCGAAATTGCTCGCGCCGATCGAAGGCTCCGTCATCGGTTTGGATCGGCTGATTTCGCCGTTAAAAGCGGGAAGCAAGATCATCCTTTCGGGAAAACTTCTGCGCGTTCGGGTCGCGGCGAATTTAATCAACCTCAAGGCGACGGCCGGCCCGCAAACCCGCACCGTGATGCGCGGTCAATTGCTCACTCTAATCGCCCGGCCCACCCTCCTCCTCTGGAGCCTGGTAAGCTGGACGCTTCGGACGGACGACGGATTCGAAGGCACCGTCACCACCTCGCAAAGTTTGATGGTGTTAACGCCGGCGCGGGACGCGGATCCGTTTGTGAGCGAACTGGCGGTGATCAAGGAGTGCGCCGGTGATCCGACCGTTCTTACTTTGGAGAGCTCGCTCGCGCAGCTTTACGATCGGGCCACGGTCACACTCGCGGCCAACATCGCCACCGGCACGCACGGCGAAACCGTCTCGGAAGTCCTCGGCAGCGGCGACGGCGCGCAGCCTAACCAAAGCTTCAAGCTGAAGCAGGCCCCGGCGCTTACCTACACGCGCTCGACCGAGCCGGGCGGCGCCGCCTCGACCTTGCAGATCCGGGTGAATGATCTGCTCTGGCAGGAAGTGCCGACGCTCTTCGCGCGCGGGCCGCGGGAGCGGATTTTCACCACCGAACTGGCGGACGACGGCAAGGTGACGGTGCGATTTGGCGACGGCGAACGCGGGGCGCGGCTTCCTTCCGGGGCGCAGAATGTGAGGGCGACCTACCGCCGCGGGATCGGGCTCGAGGGACTCGTTAGGGCGGGCCAGCTCAGCACGCTCCTGACCCGGCCGCCGGGACTGAAAGCAGTCATCAATCCGCTCGCGGCGGATGGAGCAGACGAGCCGGAATCGTTCGACAACGCGCAACAAAACGCACCTCTCACCGTTCTCACTCTCGAGCGGGTGGTCTCGCTCGAAGACTACGAGAATTTCAGCCGCAGCTACGCCGGGATCGCGAAAGCGCTCGCCACCTGGACGTGGGACGGGCGGACCCGCGGCGTCTTCCTCAGTGTTGCCGGACCGCTCGGCGCGGCGGTTTCTGCGTCGCTGGCCGGCGATCTGATCACGGCCATCCACGACGCCGGCGATCCCTTTGTCCCGGTGAGGGTGGAGTCGTATCAAGAGGCGCATTTCAAAGTCGCGGGCAAGATCAAGATCGACCCGGACTATGAGGGCGAGACGGTTTTGGCGGCGGCGTTGGAGGCCTTAGGCGAGGAGTTTTCCTTCGCCAATCGGCAGTTTGGACAACCGGTCGTCCTGAGCGAAGTCATCGCGCTCCTGCAGGCGATCGCGGGCGTGGTTGCGGTCGATCTGGATAAACTTTATCGCAGCGGGAGCGCGGCGAAATTGAACGCCCGCCTCGAGGCTGCCCTCCCGAACGGTGGCGATCCGGCTTCGTTAGGCGCAGCCGAACTGCTGACCCTCGATCCGGCGCCCTTTGCCCTGGAGGTGATGACATGAGCTACGATCCCGACCGGCTCTACAACCTCCTGCCGGCGGTCCATCGCATCCGCGACGCTGAGCAGGGCGAGCCGCTCCGCCAGTTGCTCGCGCTGATCAATCAGCAGGCCGGCATTCTCGAGGAAGATCTGGAGCAGCTTTACGACAACCAGTTCATCGAGACCTGCGCGCCCTGGGTCCTGCCCTACATCGGCGACCTCATCGGTTATCGCTCGCTCCATCCGATCGGGCCGAACCAAGTCACGCCGCGGGCGGAAGTGGCGAACACGATCGGCTATCGGCGGCGCAAGGGGACCGCCTCGGTCCTCGAACAACTGGCGCGCGACGTCACCGGCTGGAACGCGCGCGCGGTCGAGTTTTTCCAACTGCTCGGCTGGACGCAGTTCATGAATCACGTCCGCCTAACGAACTATTATGCGCCCGATATGCGGGAATGGGAACCGCTCGAACGGCTCGGGAGCGCCTTCGAAACGAGCGCGCGCACGATCGATGTCCGCCACGTCGCGCGGAGCGAGGGCAAATACAACATCCCGAACATCGGCATTTTTCTCTGGCGCCTGAAAGCCTGTCGTCTCCGCGGCTCGCCCGCCGCGCGGGTGGATGATCAGCGTTTTCTTTTCCATCCGTTAGGCGCGAACATGCCGCTCTTCAATCGGCCGCAGACAGAGAAGTCGATCACGCATCTGGCGGAGCCGATCAACGTGCCGGAGCCGATCAGCCGGCGGGTGCTCGATGCCGCCCTCGCGCGCTACTACGGCGCGGATCTGAGCATGGAGATCGAAGGCTTCGACCTCGGCGATGTCAGCGTCTGCAATCTTTCCGATACCGATGCCTCCGGCACGACCTGGGCGCACACGCCGCCGAAGACGCCCGTCGCGATCGACCCGGTGCTCGGGCGGATTGTTTTCCAGGACGCCCAGGAGGAAGCGCCGCGCGTCATGTTTCACTACGGATTCAGCGCCGAGATGGGCGGGGGCGAATACGAACGCACGCCGACCTTCGATGCCGCGCTCGGTCCCGTCGATGTCGTGACCTCGCCGGGCCCGATCCAGCCTGCGCTCGATGGACGCGCCAGCGGCGGGGTGGTGGAGCTGAGCGACAGCGGCCGGTTTGAAGAGACGCCCTCGATCACGCTTGATGCCGGGGTGCGAATGGAATTCCGCGCGGCCAACGAACATCGGCCGACGCTGATCGTTAGCGGGCCGATCGATATCAGCGGCGGCGAAGATGCGGAGGTGACGCTGAATGGTCTCCTCATCGCCGGCGGACCAATCCGGATTGTGAGCGGAGCGGGCAACGGGCTGCGCCGGTTGCGCCTGGTCCATTGCGCGCTGGTGCCCGGTTTGTCGTTAGGCATCGACGGCGCGCCCGCCTCGCCGGGCGAGCCGTCGCTCTTGATCGAGCAGGATGAAAGGCCGCTCGAGATCGAGATCGATCACTCGATCGTCGGCGCGATCCGCGCCCCGGCGAACGCCACGGTTCTCATTCGGCACAGCATCGTGGACGCGAACGACGATACCAACGTGGCCTACGCCGCGCTCGATGGAGCTGGCGCCGGCGGCACGGTCTCGGTCGTAAACAGCACGATCATCGGGACAGTGCATACCGAACTGCTCAAGCTCGCTTCCAACAGCATCTTTTTCTCACGCACTGCGGATGATTCCGCGCCGGTGCGTTCGGAGCGGCGCCAGACCGGCTGCGTCCGTTTTTCCTGGCTGCCGCTCGACTGCACGCGTCCCGCGCCGTTACCGCTGCCAGCCCGATCTCGAAATCGCGGAGCGGGTGGCGGCGGCGATCAAAAACTCCGGCAGCGGCACGATCAGCGACGCCGAGCGGGACGCGATCCGGGACGCGGTTGTGCCCTGGCTGGTGCCTTCCTTCACGTCGTTAGGCTACGCCGATCCCGGTTACGGGCAGTTGCGGCGGAGCGCGCCGGAGCAGATCCGGGCCGGGGCGGACGACGAGGCGGAGATGGGCGTTTTCCACGATCTTTTTCAGCCGCAACGCGAGAGCAACATCCGCGCGCGGCTGCGCGAATACCTGCGCTTCGGCCTCGAAGCGGGAGTTTTTTATCCAACCTAACGAACCGGGAGAATCCACATGAGCTCAGACATCAGCCGGCAACGCTTTAATCCAAAGAACGATTTCCAGAACGTCCTCATGCAGCAGGGGCGGGTGCAGCTCGACGCCGAATGGAACGAATGGAATGAGATTCTCGATCGCCGCTGGCGTGCGGAAACGATCGACATCATCGGGCGCTGCGTCGTCCCGCTGGAAACGCCTAACGGCTTCGAAATTTTACTGAGCGGCGGCGCGATGACGATCGGGCGCGGCCGGATTTACGTCCACGGGTTGCAGGCGGAAAACCATGGGGCAGGCGAGCTCGAGTTCGACGAAATCCTGGCCGAGTCGCGCGGCTTGAAACCGCTGCCCTACGAAGAGCAGCCCTATTTTCCGAACCCGACGCCGTTTCCGAAAACCGGCGGGCCGCACCTGGTTTACATCGATGTCTGGGAACGGGAAGTGACCGCGGTGGAGGATCCGGAGCTGCGCGAAGTCGCGCTCGGCGGACCGGACACGACGACGCGCCTGCAGACCGCCTGGCAGGTGCGGGTGCTGGAGAATGTGGGCGACGGCGTGACCTGCGCCACGCCCGACGAGCAGATCAAAGGCTGGCTCGACATCATCCGTCCGACGGCAGGCCGCCTAACGACGAAGGCCGTCGGCGTCGCGACGGCCGATGATCCCTGCCTCATTCCACCGAGCGGCGGTTATCGCGGGCTCGAAAACCGGACCTACCGGGTCGAGATCCACGACGCCGGCGAAATCGGGGACGCGACTTTCAAGTGGTCGCGCGATAACGCCTCCGTCGCGACCGGGGTGAGCGCGATCGAAAGCGACCTCACCCTGACGGTCGACCGCGCGGTCTGGGATTCGGTGCGGCGCTTCAGCCCGGGCGATTGGGTCGAGATCACGGATGATTGGCGCGAGTTCGCGGGCAAACCGGGCGACATTCGGCAGATCGATACGGTGGATGATTCCAGCCGGACGATCACGCTCAAGACGGCCTTGAGCGCGGGCGATTTTCCGGTCAATGGACAGAACCTGACCGACGCCGGGCGGCACACGCGGATCAAGCGCTGGGATCACGAATCCGGCGGCCCGGCGGTGATCGACGTGCCGGCAGCGGGCACGCCGTTGATCTTGGAGGACGGCGTCGAGATTACTTTCACGACGGTGCCGGACGGCGGCGAGTTTCGTTCCGGCGACTACTGGATTTTCGTCGCGCGAACGGCGGACGCGTCGGTCGAGGAGCTGGAGGCAGCTCCGCCGCGCGGGGTGCATCATCATTACTGCCGGCTGGCGGTGGTGACTCTGCCGGACGTGGTCCTCGATTGCCGCACGTTTTGGCCGCCCTCGTTTGGCGAAGGAGAAAGCTGCGACTGCACAATCTGCGTCACGGCCGAGCAACACAACCAGGGTAGCCTAACGATCCAGCAAGCGGTGAACCAGTTGCTCAAAACCGGCGGGACGGTTTGCCTGGGCCCGGGAGTTTTCAATCTGGCGGAGAAGCCGGTGCAGATGACCGGCGCCTTCTCGGTCAGGATCCGCGGGCAGGGCGCGGCCACCGTCATCATCGCGCCACGCGCCTCCGCCGCTTTCATCATCAGCCAGGCGCAATGGTGCACGCTCGATTATTTCACCATCCACACGATTGCCGGGACGACGATCGGACCCGCCATCCAGTTGAGCAATTCTGTCGGGACGACAATCGAGCGACTGATCGTCGCGCCCCCGACCGAGGGCTCTGGTCCGCTGGCCGGCATTCAGCTCGATCCTGGTTTTCTTTTGTTGACCAAGATCCGGGATAACTTTCTGCGCGCGCAAAATGGCGTCGCGTTTGCCCCGGGGAAACAGGAGGACACCGGGACGCTGTTGCTCGGTGGTTTTTATTGCGAGCACAACCTGATGCAGTGCAGCGACCACGGGGTCGCGCTGGCTGGGTCGAGTTACTACACGAGCGACACTGTCCTGGCCCGCAACTTCATTTTCGGCACCGCCATCGCCGGCATTTCTGCGACCGGTTTCGCGTTCCCGGAGTTGGAGATTTGTGGCAACACCATCACTCCGCTGAAAGGCGACGGGATTGTTGTCGGCACCGGCGGGGTGCGGATCAGTGACAACCGAATCGCAAACTTCACCGGCGACACGCAGAACGGCATTCGACTCGTGCAGGGGCTGATCCCGATCGATCTCTCGCCCATCGTGGTGCGAGGGAATCGCCTTCAAGGATTGCGCGGGAACGGGCTCTCGATCGAGACCTTGCTCGTTTCGGCGCTGGTGGAGCATAACGTTTTCAACGCCGTCGAAGGCAACGGCATTATCATGCAGCCGGGAAGCGTGGCCGGGAGCGTGAAAATCCTCGGAAACGAATTGATCAACATCGCGGTCGCGGAAGGCACGACTAACAAGGCGACCGAGATCGCGGCCATCCTCTTGCGCGGAGTTTTTGAAGCCGCCATCTCGGACAACGCGATCAGCTCCGTCGGGACGAACTCGCCGCTGGCCGGGGTTATCGCCGGCATCCGGGTCGAGAGCAGTCTCGACGTGCGGGTGAACGACAACTCGATCACGAACATCGCGCCCCGCGCGCAGTTCTCGAACGGCGCGGCCGGCATCCTGGTGGTGGGACCGGTCGTGAATGTCGAAATCGCCGACAACCTGATCAAACGGCAGATCGCGCCTAACGAGGACGCGAGCGCGCCCTGGCAGGCCATCCGGGTCGCCGGCTTTGGCGCGGCTTCCTCCACCGGCGCGTTCAAGGCCTTCGATACGCAATCGACTCTCAGCCGGGTCAGCACGGTCAATGCCTTCGCCGCCGCCGCTGTCCCGGCGAACGAACAGGCTGGGATAACCGCCAACTCGCTCCATGGCTACGGGCGGAGCCCGCTGGCCGAGATTCAGGTGACGGGTAGCTGCCGTTTCAGCGGAAATCATTGCGCCTGCACGAGCGACAAAATGCCGGCCGGCGCCGTCGTTGCTGCCACCACCATCATCGCGGCCGAGAACCGGGTGGAATGTGGGCGCAACTCCATCGGGTTGGACCTGAAACCGGCGAACGAAAAAGCTTTTACCGTCCTCGGCAACATTGTCGGCGGACCGATCCTGATCAACGGCGCCGCGCTCGGCGCGCCCTGGCAGCCTTTAAACATTGTTGGGGCCTAACGAATCGCAAACAACGCGGGAGGAAAAACCAATGAACATCGCAGAACTAAAAGGGGAAAAGACAGTCAAGACCCTGGCCAAGCGCCTGCTGGCGGAGCCGACGCGGGACACGCCCAAGACGACCCAGGCGGAAATGGAGGCGGCGCTGTTGCGTTTGAACCCGCAGCTCAACCAGATCGGCACGCTCGAGAAAGGAACCCCGATCGTCGTGCCGGCGGATTTTCCCCTCGCACCCGAGGAGTCGGTCGCCCCGACGCGTCAGTTGACCGACGATCTCCTGCGCCAGGCTGAGAGCGCCCTCGGAATTTTAAAAAACGTCATTCAGCAACGAAGCGAGCAGTTCTCGGCCCAGAGCGACCAGGTGCAGACCTGGCTTAAGAGCCAGCAGGCGAAAGATCTGGTCAAGGAATCGCCAGAGTTGAAGACTGTTTTCACCGACGCGGCAAACGCGGCCAAGGTGCTGCCGAAAGAACAGGCCGCGACCGTCACCGCCGAGACCAAGGCGCTCGATAAGGTCGAAGCGGAGATGAAAGTTTTCCGAACGACGAATCTCACCAGCAGTGCGGTGCTCCGGTCCGGGGGCATCACGCGACCGCCCTCCTGATCGCCGCGAGAGCTGAGCAAAAGAGTGGCGACCCTAACGGGATTCGAACCCGTGTTACCGCCGTGAAAGGGCGGTGTCCTAGGCCACTGGACGATAGGGTCAGGAGAGCGGCCAATATCCGGAGCGGTCACCGCTCTTGCAAGGGATTTTAGCCCGTGCGCCGGGGGAGCTTTTCGAGGAGTTCGGTCGTGCGTTGAGTCGCCCCGCGATGCGGGTCGAGGACTCTTCGGGCCTGGCGAACAAGCTCCTCCCGTTTTGCGGCGTCGCCCAGGAGTTCGCGCAACGCGTTCGTTAGGCCGACTTCGTCGTTTCGGTTGAAAGGCGCCGCCGGCCGCAACCAGGGCGCGGGAGAGGTTGGCGAAATTTTCCATGTGCGGCCCGAAGACGACCGGACGCCCGGCCATGATCGGCTCGACCGGATTCTGACCGCCGCGCGCGGTCAGGCTTTTGCCCATGAAAACAATCGTCGCGGCCGAGTACCAATCGCGCAATTCCCCGGTGGTATCGAGGAGCAGGCAGTCCGCGGCTACCGCGCCATTGGCCGCAACGCTCCGGCGACCCGATTCGAGGCCAAGTGCGCGCAGACGGGAGGCAATCTCTGGCACCCGCTCGACGTGACGCGGCGCAATCAGGAGAAAAAGATCGGGAAAATCGCGCCGCAACTCGAGAAAAACGCGGCCCAGGATTTCCTCCTCTCCCGGGTGGGTGCTGCCGGCGAGCAGGATCGGCCGACTCGGATCAACGCCAAAGGTCTGGAGGACGGTCTGCGGGATCTCGGAGTGCGACGCGACGTTTTCGGGATCGTATTTGATGCTTCCGACCGGATAAATGCTCTCCGGTCTCGCGCCTAACGATCGCCAGCGGGCGACATCCTCCCCTTCCTGCACGCAGACCAGGTCCAGCCTGTGAAAATAGGGCCTGACGAAAAAGTTGAATTTCCGGAAGCGCCTCTCGGAGCGGGGCGAAAGGCGTGCGTTGACGAGCGCGAGTGGGATTTTGCGCCGGTGGGCGATGGCGGTCAGGTTCGGCCAGACTTCCGCTTCGACGAGGACGACGCGGCTCGGTCGAATGACCGCGAAAGCGCGGCGCATGATCGGCCAGAAATCGAGCGGGGTGTAGAGTACTTCGATCCAGGCCGGGGCCTGTTTGCGGGCAAGGGCCCGGCCGGTGGTGGTGGTGGTGGTCAGGACGACTCGCAGTGCGGGATCTTCTTCTTTCATCCGGGCCGCGAGTTTGAGCGCGATCATCACTTCGCCGACACTGACCGCATGCAGCCAGGTGGCGCCGGGCGCGAGCCGGGCGCGTGTTGCCGCGTCGTAGAGCCCCAGGCGCTGGCCAAACTTGTCGCGGTAATTTCCGCGCCGGAGCATTTTCACGAGGTAGCCCGGGAGAAAGAGGAGAAGCGCGAGCGGGAAGAGGAGGTTGTAGAGGAGGCGGATCATGCGCGGGAGGGGCGGGGTAGCGCACGCGTCTCGCGTGCTGGTGGCGGCGTCTCGCCGCGACGAACTTTCCCGGTATCGTGGCCCCAAGCGAGCGCGCTCATGGTTCGAAAAGTTCGCGAAGGTGAGACACCTTCGCCAGCACGCGAGACGCGTGCGCTACCCGGAGGTGCGGCAGAACGCCAAACGATTTCATCGCGCCACCTCGGGCAAAGCGGCGTTGCGTTGCAGGAAGATAGTCTCGGTCGCCCCGTATTTTTTGCGGCGAACCACTTCCCAGAATTCCGTCGCCGGCAGACGCTCGCCCGGTCTTTTCTCAAGGACAAAGATTCCGTCGCTCGTTAGGCGAGCGGGCAGGCGATCGTTCCGGAGAAGCATCCGGGTGAAACTCTCCCCGGCCGTCAGAAGATCGTAAGGGGGATCGGCGAAGATCAAATCGTGCGCCTCGGCTGTGCTGGCATGACTGAGGAAATCGAAGACGTCCTGTTTCCGGATCCGGCCCCCGCTCAACCCGGTCTGGGCGAGGTTGCGCTCGATCGCGGCGATGGCCTGCTTTTCGTTTTCCACGAACATGACCGAGGCCGCGCCGCGGCTGAGCGCCTCGATCCCGAGGGCGCCGGTGCCGGCGAAGAGATCAAGCACGTTTGCACCGATGACGCGCTCTCCAAGACTGGAGAAGATGGCGGCCTTCACCCGATCCATCGTCGGTCGAATGTCGGTTTTGGGGACGACGAGCCGGAGGCCGCCGGAACTCCCGGCGATAACTCTCATGGCGAAGGTGCGGGTGTGGCCGACGGTGCGGGGGAGGGTTGGTCGGGTGCAATGGTGGCGGATGGGGATGCGCCCGGTACGACCACTTCGACACCGTCGTTAGGCGCGGGTGAGGGCGAAGGCGTCGCTGCTTCGGCCGGCTTCTTCTTCTTTTTCGGCTGACCGAAAAGGCTGCTGATCACTCCGCCGAGGTCGCGCAGGTCGCGGCCGACGAGTTTGTCCATCAGATCGGTTTTCGGACGTTCGACTGTGCCGCTGACTTTGAAGTCGACCGCGGCGTAGCCGGCCGGTTCCGGGAGCATTTGAAAATTTGCCCGGATCGGGGCGAAAAGCTGGCGGCGCACCTTGTCGTTCAGCGCCAGACGCGCGTCCAGCCGCAGCTTGCCGCGGAAGCTGATCGTGCCGTTCGCGGTCAGGCGAATGTTGGGCGAACGCAGCAGTAGTTCGTCGATCGTGACGACGCCTGGGCTGATATGATATTTCACCTCGGCCTGCTCAAGTTGCAGCTGCATCAATTCGTCGATCTGCAGAATCTGGCCGAGCGCGACGAGGAGGCTGTATTGCTGCAGTTTTCCGTCGCGCAGCACAATCTCGCCGTGGCCGGTGAGGGCGTTGCTGTCGGCGGTTTTGCCGGCGGCGTTGAGAAATCCTTCGACCCGTCCCTGGATCATGCCGGCGGGGCCGCCTGCGTTGGTCATGAGTTTCTCCGCCTTGAGGTCGCGGAATTTCACCTCGGCGATAAAGGGCGAATCTGGCGCCTGCAATTCCATCTCGAATCGGCCGGAGATGGAGCCGCCGGCGGCCTGGGCGGAAATATTCGAAATGGCGAGCGCTTCGGGAGCGTAGCGGAGAGGCGATTCGAGGTCCTCGATGAAGAAGCGATCGCGTAACGAAATCTGGTCGACGTGCGCGCTGCCCTTGATGGCGCTGGCGGTGCGAAAGCTGGAACGAAAGTCGAGTCCATTGAATTTCGCGACAACCCGGCCGGCAGCGTCAAGAAAGGTAAAGTTGCCCTTCTTGAGGGTGACGCGCTGCACTTCCGGGGTGAAGCCGGGCGCGGGGGCGGCGGCGAGAGCGGGTTCGTTAGGCTGGGAAACGGCCGGCGGGGGCGCAGCGGCGGTGGTGCCCGGCGGAGGTGGCGGCGTCGTTGCGGGGACCGCCTTGAAATCAGCCTGCGAGGGAGCTGGGGGCGCCTTGGCTGGCGGCAATTCGGGCAGCCGCCATTTTCCGGCGGAGTTTTGCGCCCAGACGACCTCCGGTTTGATCAAAGAAACCTGCCGGACGACGAGGCGATCGCTGAAGAGCGACCAGAATTGGACCCGGAGTTGGAAGCTCTGGGCCTGAAGGAAATTTCCGCCAAGTTTGCCGGGCTCCTGCGGAATCGTGATGCCGTTGAGTTTGAGCCCGCCCCAGGGCGTGACGCTGATCTGGCCCAGACGGAGCGGGGTGTTGAGCCGCTGGCTGAGTTCCTGCTGAATGCGCTGGTGCGTGCCTTGCGATTGCACGTAGAGATTGACCGCGAGGAGGACGACAAAGGCTAAAACCACGGCCCCGGCGAGAAGCCAGAGCAACAGGTGGCCGAGTTTCTTCACCGGGTGAAACTACGCAGGGCGCGATTGAAGAAAAGATGAAACCGGCCTAACAAGTAACCCTTGTCCAAAACCTGCATCATTCTAAACCCGGCCGCGCGCAGCGAGCGCGCCCGCCGCTGGGAGCAGCGCCTCCGCACCATGTGCGGGGACTCCTTTTTTTGCGCGACGACCGGGGCGGGGGACGCGGAGCATCGTGCGCGGGCAGCGGTGGCGGATGGATTCGACCGGATCGTGGCGGCGGGTGGCGATGGCACGATCCACGAGGTGGTCAACGGCATCGCCGGTTCTGGCGCCGCTCTTGGCTTGATGCCGATGGGGACGATGAACGTCTTCGCGAACGAGCTCGGACTGCCGGCGAACGATCTCGGACGCTGCTGGGATATCATCCAGAACGGGCGTACCCGCATGATCGATTTGCCGAGCGCGAACAAAAAACATTTCGTGCAGTTGGCGGGCGTGGGGCTGGACGCGCAGGTGGTGAAGGAAACCAGCCTGACCTTGAAGCGCAGCTTCGGGCCGCTCAGTTATCTCATCTCGGCCGCGCAGATCGCCGGGCGGCGGCCGCCCCGGCTTCTGGTTGAATCGGAGGACGCCGTGACCGAGGAAGGCTCTTTCATTCTCGTCGGCAACGGGCGGCTCTACGGCGGGCCGTTCCCCTTCTTCAAGCACGCCGTGATCGACGATGGCCTGCTCGATGTTCTCGTCTTCAAGCAGCTCGGTTACATCGAGATCATCAAGTATCTCCAGAACGTCATCTTCACCTCCGATATCACGACGCGGGAGGTGGAGTATTTCCAGACCGCGCGCCTGCGCGTGACGAGCGCAGACGATGTGCCGGTGGAATTGGACGGCGAATTGGTTGGGAGTTGCCCGGTGGAATTCGAGGTGCAGACGCGACGCCTGAAGGTTCTGACCTTGTAGACGTTTCGCTCTGCGAAACGCGGAGCACGCTGCGACCGCATCGCGGCAGCGCACAGACCTGCCTCTCCCAGCGGAAGGCGTCTACCGCGAGCCTTTTTGGATTCCCAATGACAACTCGGAGCGTTTACGATATTTTTCATCCATGCGCTTGTCCGGTCGAAAAGCTTCGTCGCATGCGCCCTACTGGACGCCTCGGCAACGAGTCGTTTTGTTGTCGCTGATCGCGGCCAATGTGGTCGTTTTTGTCGCCCAGCAAATCGTCCAGGCCTCGCAGCCATCGGTGCTGGTCGATTATCTCGGCCTCAGCTACCGCGGGATCGATCAAGCCTACGCCTGGCAGTTTCTCAGTGCCATGTTTCTGCATGCCGGAATCTTCAGTTTCGCCGGCGGCATGTTCCTTCTCTATTTCTTCGGGCGCGACGTGGAGTCGATCTTTGGGCAAAAACATTTTCTCTATCTCTATCTCGCCGGCATGATCGGCGGGGAGTTGGGGCATCTTTTCCTCATGCCGTCGACCACCGTCCTCTTCGGGGCGACGGGCGGACTGGCCGCGGTGGTGATCGCTTTCGCCACCATCTTGCCGGAGTTGGAAGTGACCCAGTCGCTCTTCTTCGTCGTGCCGATGAGACTCAAGGCAAAGTATCTCGGGAACGCTCTTTTTGTCATCGGCGCGGTGCTGCTGATTGTCGATCGGCAGGGCGTGGTCAGTCATAGCGCCCTGCTCGGCGGCGGTGCGGTGGGCTGGCTTTATGCGCATCTCCTCGGGTTCGGCCGGCCCTCCTTTCTGCAGCGTTATTTGCGCCGGCGCCAGGTGGAGGGCGAGCGGGTCCGGCAAATGCCGCTGGAGGAATTCATCACCGAGGAAATTGATCCTTTGCTGGAAAAAATTGCGCGGAACGGACTTGGCAGTCTGACCCGGCGCGAACGCCGCGCGCTGGAGCAGGCGCGCGAAAAGATGACCGAACCACCGCACTAGCGTGGCGGTGGCCGATTCGTTAGGGGAGATCGCCCGCAGTATTCGCCCGCTCCAGGTGGCGGGCACGCTGGAGGCGATCGAGGCCAATTGGCCGGCCGAGGCGCCGCCCCTGCCGCAGCTGATCGCCCACTTTCCGTTAGGCGCGGAAGCCCTCTTTCATCTCTTCTCCGTCTCCGGGATCTGCGCCGCGCGCCTCATCCAGCACCCCGAAATCCTGCTCTGGCTGGCGCATCCCGACATTGGTGCCGACCGCCGCGGTTTCGGGCGGATGATGACCGACCTGCACAACCTGGCGGACCGGGGGTCGGTCGCGGAGGAGAACTTTCGCGTTCTGCGCTTCTGGAAAGGCCGCGAGATGGTGCGTATCGCCCTCCGCGAAGTCTCCGGGGCGGCCCCGCTCGAGGAAACCCTCATCGAGTTGTCGCAGCTGGCCGATATTTGCCTAACGACGGTGTTCGATCATTGGAACGCCGAGCTGCGCCAGCGCTGGGGCTCGCCGGAAAGCCAGTTTGCCATCATCGGAATGGGGAAGCTGGGTGGGCGTGAACTCAATCACAGCTCGGATGTCGATCTCATCTTCGTCTACAGCGACGAGGGCCAGCTGACGCCAAAGTTCAGTTATCACGAATGGTTTACCCGGCTCGGGAACAAGATCACCGAGACCTTCGCCGCCTCTGACCCGGCGGGCTCGCTTTTCCGGGTCGACCTGCGGTTGCGGCCGGAAGGGCGCGGCGGGCCCCTCGTGCGCTCGCTCGAGAGCATGGAAAATTATTACGCCGGCTTTGGCGAAATGTGGGAGCGGCTGGCGTTGATCAAGGCGCGCTGGATCTGCGGCGACCGCGAGCTGGCCTACGATTTCCTGCGCCAGCTCCAGCCGTTTGTTTTTCCGAAAAGCCCAACGCCGGATCTGCTCGACGAGGTCGCGGCGATCAAGAACCGGATCGAACGCGACATCGTCGGCTACGAGGACCGGGACCGGAATGTGAAACTGGGTGCGGGCGGGATCCGGGAAATCGAATTTGTTGTCCAGGCTCTGCAGTTGCTGCACGCGGCGCGACATCCGTTTTTGCAGGAAGCCGGAACCTTGAAGGCGATCCGCGGCCTGGCCGAACTGGAGTTTTTGCCTAACGACGACGCGGAACATCTGGAAACCGCCTACCGCTTCCTGCGCCGGGTGGAGCATCGCCTCCAGATCGAGGCGGAACAGCAGACCCACACCATCCCGGAAAATGGCGAAGCCCTGCGGGTGCTGGCGCTGAGTCTTGGCTTCAGCGGAAGCGCCGAGCTGATTGCGGAATTGCGCACCCAGATGCAGCGGGTGCGCGCGATCTTCAAGCGAGTGGTAGGCGAGGCCGGCCCGGCACGGGAATTGGCCGCGGCGGAATTAAAAGGCTTTCGCGATTCCGCGCAGGCGGAAAAGGCGCTGACGCAACTGGGGGAGAGCGCCGCCGGATTTCACGTCGCGCCCCGCACCCGGCAGATTTTTCGCAAACTGCGCCCGGGTCTCGTGACCTGGCTGGGACGCGCGGCCGATCCGGATGCGACCCTGACCCAGTTTGTGCGCTTCGTGGAGGCCTACGGCTTCCGCAGTTTGCTCTTCGAATTGCTCGGGGCGAATCCGCGTTTGCTGGAATTGCTGGTCAAAGCCTTTGACGCGAGCGAAGCGGGCGGGGCTTGGTTGATTCGACGATCGCAGTGGCTGGAGGAGCTGACCCGCGGGGGAATGCTCGACCGCACCTATAGCGTTGGGCAGCACCTGGATCGCCTGGGTTCGTTAGGCGCGACCGCGGAGAAGATCGATCCGGTGCGGGTTTACCGGCAGCGCGAAGCATTGCGCATCCTGCTCCGGGATGTGCTCGAGATCGCGCCTCTCTCGCAATTGCTGGCGGAGCAGAACGACCTGGCCGAGGCGTGCCTTGTTTTCGTCGATCGTCTCCTGAATCCCGACAAGAGGCTGACCATTATCGGACTGGGCAAATTCGGCGGACGCGAGACCGGCTACGGCGCGGACCTCGACGTTCTCTTTGTCGGCGACGATCCGCGACCGGCGCAGAACCTGATCGGCGAGATGGCGCTTTCGACCGCGGAAGGAAGCTTTGCCACGCTCGATCCGCGGCTCCGGCCGGAGGGTGAAAAGGGGCCGCTCGTCTGTTCGCTGGAAACGCTGCGCGGTTACTACGAAAAGCGCGCCCAGTTTTGGGAATTGCAGGCCCTGACCCGGGCGCGGGCGATTTCCGGACCGCTGCGCTACGATTTCGAGGCCCTCGCCAAAGAGCTTTGGCGCGAAGCCGGGCGCCGCCCCGATCTCGTTAGGCAAATCGAGAATATGCTCGTCCGGATCGCCAACGACCGCGGGAGCGGAAACGACTTTAACGATTTTAAAACCGGCATCGGCGGAATGATCGAAGCGGAATTTTTAGTCCAGGGGCTGCAGATGCGGCACGGAATCTGGGAGCCGAATTTTCTCGCCGCTCTCGATAAATTGCGCGGGCAAAAAATCATGGAGGCCGGCGATGCCGGCAGCCTTCGCAGCGCCTACAATTTTCTGCGCTCCTGCGAGTCGGTTTTGCGCCGCTGGGGCAACCGCAGCGTCTCGCGCCTGCCGGTCGACCGCAGGGAAGAGGATATTTTCGCGCGCCGGATGAAGTGCCCGTCGATCGAGGAGTTCCGCAAACCCTACGGAAGAGCCCGGGAAATCATTCACTCCCTCCGCCTGCGCTACCTCGTCGACTAGGTGCCCGCGCCGCCAAGGAATTTCACGATCTGGGTGAGGAGCCAGAGGCTCACGGCCAAGCTGGCGAGCAGGATGACAAAAAGCAGCGCGAGAACGACCGCGACGAAGATCCAGTCTCCGGTCGTGGAACTCCGCCCACCGCCGGTGTGACGTTTGAGCAGCTCGTAGTTGCGGGCGTTCGATTTAAACCAAAAGGAAAAGGCATCGCCGGCGACCGGAATGATGCCAATGGCTTCGTTGATCAGGATGTTGAGCGACATCCGCGCCAGCAGAATTTTCGGAAGTCCGCGCCGCGCGGCGGCGATCAGCGCCATCGCTGAGATGACGGCGGAGCCAGTGTCGCCCAATCCCGGGAGAAGGCCCATGAGGGGATCGAGCCCGAAGCGAAACTGCGTTCCCGGCACGCGCAGGAAGTTGTCCATGATGAGCGCGAGCCAGCGGAAGAGCGGCTCGACTTCGGAGCGCTTTTCTTTTTCCTCGGGCGGGAGGACTTCCCATTCGACCTCCTGAGCCTCGGTCGATTTCATCGTCACAAGCAAGTTGGCCGCGCAACCAGCGCGCGCCGATTAACCCGGGATCTCTTTCAGCATCTGCGCGTTGGTCGGGAATTTCTTCACGAACATGAGCAGACGCTCGATCGCTTCGACCGGCTTGTGGCCGGCGAGTCCGCGGCGGATGAGATTGATCTTGTCGAGTTCCCAGGGCTGGAGGAGCAATTCCTCGCGACGGGTGCCGGAAAGGAAGATGTCGACCGCCGGATAAGTGCGCTGGTCGCTGATCTTGCGATCGAGGACGAGCTCCATGTTGCCGGTGCCTTTGAATTCCTGGAAGATGAGTTCATCCATCCGGCTGCCGGTTTCGATCAGCGCGGTGGCGACGATCGTCAGGCTGCCGGCTTCCTCGGTGTTCCGGGCCGCGGCGAAAAGTTTTCGCGGGATTTCCATGGCGCGGGCATCGATGCCGCCGCTCATGGTGCGACCGCCGCCGCCGGTCGCGTTGTTAAAAGCGCGGGCAGTGCGGGTGATGGAATCGAGCAGAATGAACACATCCTTGCCCGCTTCGACGAGGCGTTTGGCCCGCTCGATCGCGAGCTGCGCGATGCGGGTGTGGCTCTTGATGTCGCTGTCGTTGGAGCTGGCCATGATCTCCGCATTGGGCGAGGAACGGCGAAAATCGGTCACTTCTTCCGGCCGTTCATCGACCAGGAGGATGATCAATTTCATTTCCGGATGATTCTTTACGACGGCATCGGCGATGTGCTGGAGAAGGGTGGTCTTGCCGGTGCGCGGTGGAGCGACGATCAGCCCGCGCTGGCCTTTGCCGAGCGGCGTCATCAGATCCATCACCCGGGTGGTGTAACGATCGGGGACTGTTTCGAGTTTGATTCGTTCGTTCGGGTTGATCGTGGTCAGTTCCTCGAACGGCCGCAAATCCTGATACTTGGTCGGCTCGTCGTCGTTGATCTTGAGCAGACGGGTTAACTGCGGCCCGCGATTGCCGCGGCGGGTTTCGCCGTGGACCCACATCCCGTCGCGGAGCTGAAAGCGCCGGACGATTTCCGGGGTGACGAAAATGTCCTGCGGCGTTTGGACAAAGTTGCGTTTCGCGTCGCGCAGAAAACCAAAGCCTTTGCCCGAAATCTCGATGATGCCTTCGCCAAATTCCGGTTCCCGCGCTGGTTCCACGCCATTCTGTCCTTCGGAAGAGCGGTTCTCGTCCGTCTCCTCGGTCGCGTCGACGAATTGTGCGGCGTCCTCACGCCGGCGCTCAGCTTCACGGGACTCGTCGTCCTCGAGAACGTTCGGGCCTTCGGTGCGTCCAGGTTTATCCTCGCCAGATTGGTTGAAATTGCCGGGACCGCGACCCGAGTCGTTGCGACGGCCCGACCGCCGGCGCGAAGGGCGGCGCCTCCGGAACGGGGCGGCGGGTGCCTGGGTAGGCTTGTTTTCTGATTCTTCGCTCATAATTGAAACCGGCTTTGGTGGAGGCAAGACACGCAGGTGTCGTCTCGCATCAGTCAGGCTGGCAGTTTCGCCAGCACATCTTCAGGGATATCTAAATTGGAATAGACGTTTTGAACGTCGTCGTCGTCTTCGAGGCTCTCGCAGAGGCGCAGAACCTGCAGCGCGGCCTCCTCGTCGGCGACATGAACAGTCGTGTCGGGAATGAAAGTAAACTTTTGCCCATCGATCGTGACGCTCTCGTGTTTGAGCGCCTCAGCTACGGCGTAGAGCTGATCGTGGGAAGTGAGGATAACATACTGTTCCTCCTCCGTTGTCAACTCCTCCGCCCCGGCTTCGAGGGTCAATTCGAAGAGGCGCTCCTCTTCAATCGTATCTCGCGCCACCGTAATCTGTCCTTTTTTGTGAAACATGTAAGAAACGCTCCCGCTCGTCGCGAGGTTGCCGTGGTTCTTGGAAAAAATGTGCCGGATTTCCGCCGCCGTCCGGTTCTTGTTATCGGTCGTCACTTCCAGGAGCAGGGCCACCCCGCCCGGGCCGTAGCCTTCGTAGATGATTTCCTCGAAATGCGCCTGGTCGACGCCCTCGCCCGTCCCGCGCTTGATCGCGCGCTCGATATTGTCGTTAGGCATGCTTTGCGCCCGGGCCATTTCGATCACGCTCCGGAGCCGGGGATTACCCGCCGGATCGCCGCCGCCGAGACGCGCCGCGACGCTGATTTCCTTCGAAAACTTGCTGAAGATCGTGCCGCGTTTGACGTCGAGCGCACCTTTGGCGCGCTTGACTTTCGACCACTTGCTATGTCCCGCCATGGAAGGGGATGTGATGAGTTACTACAAAAAGGAGGCTGCCGGGCAGATCTGCGTTGCGCGGGGGAGCGAAACGGGACGCCTCGAAAGAGAAGACGATCGAGGAGGCAAACCGAAGCCCAGTGAATCGTAAGGGGCGACTTTTGTCAACCCATCTCCGGGCTTGCTCGCCGGGCAAATGCATCTGGCCGGCGCGTGCGGGCGTCTTAAGAGTGGTGAAAGGAAATTGGAAAATTGACCGCCCGGCCCGGACCCGGCCGGGGCTTGCACAAGAACGCTTGCACACGTTCGATTCTTTGATCTGGTGCGACCTGCGTGGCGACCAACCCTTCCATTTACTCACGGGATTCCGCTCCGCCACCCGGAGAACGCCGCCCGGTCCGGGTGCCCAACGAAGAGGACGCCGCTCTGATCGGGCAGATGAGGCTGGGCGATGAGCGCGCTTTCACCACCTTCTACGACCGCTTTGCGCCCGGTCTTTTTTCGATGATCTACGCGATCTTACATGACCAGAAAGAGTCCGAGGACGTGCTCCAGGAAGCGTTCCTGCAGATGTGGAAGCGGACCGCGACCTACGACCCGACCCGGAGCAGCCTGTTTACCTGGGCGGTGATGATCGCGCGGCACAAGGCGATCGACCGCCTGCGTTCGCGGCAGCGACAGACCCGCCTGAGCGAGGCGGTGGCAAATGAAACCGAGCCCTTTGCCGTTTCCGCCCCTTCGGATCGAGCCGACAACGCTCTTGCGCGCACCGACGAGCGCGAACGGGTGCGCGCCGCGCTCGGCCAGCTCGGAGCGGACCAACGGGAGGCGATCGACCTCGCATTCTTCGGCGGCCTGACCCAGACGCAAATTGCCGAACGGCTCGGCGCTCCCCTCGGCACCGTCAAAGCGCGTATCCGTCGCGGACTTCTGGCCTTGCGCGAAGTCCTGGGAGGAGTGGCATCGTGAACGAGCAACTCGAAGAACAGGCATCGCTCTACACGCTCGGGCTCCTCGATGCGGATGAGGCGGCAGCTTTTGCGCAACGGGTGGAAGCCGATCCCGAATTGCGCGCCCTGGTCGATGAGCTCGACGCCGCCGCCGCGGCGGTCGCCCACGGCGCTCCGGCGCGTCCTTTGCCGCCGGAATTGCGCGACCGCGTCCTGGCCGAGATCCGGAGCACGAAGACGGTCGCATTTCCGCGCCGGTCGAACTGGCTGCCGTGGGCGCTGGCCGCCTGCCTCGCTCTCACTTCCGCGTATCTCGTGGCCGAGCGTTCCGGATTCCGGAAACGCATCGCGCGCCTTGAGCAACGCGATGTCTTATCCCAAGTCCAGATCGCCTCGCTCAGCTCGAAGCTGGAGAACGCGCCCAATGCCAACGCGGTCGTGGTCTGGGACGAGAAAAAACAGCGTGGCGTTTTGAAAGTGACGCAGCTCCCGCGCAATGAAGAGAATCGCGATTACCAGCTCTGGCTGGTCGATCCGCGCTACAAGGATCCGGTTGACGGCGGTGTCTTCCATGTCGCAAACGACGGGACCATGAGCGTGCCCTTCAAACCCGCCTCGCCCGTCCGCGAAGCGCAGGCCTTTGCCATCAGCCTCGAACGCAAGGGCGGCGTGACCAAGGCCGAGGGGCCAATCGTCCTGCTTGGAAAATGAGCCGCCTTTTCTGCACGATCGTTAGTCTGTTTCTCCTCGCCGGGTCGGCCTTCGCGCATTCTTCCGTGGAACGTTCGGAGCCGAAGGCGGACGAGACAGTCAAAGTCGCGCCGCAGGAGATCCGGGTTTGGTTTTCCGAGCCGATCAAGGTCGGTCTGAGCACCTTTGAAGTGCACGACGCGGCCGGGAAACAGGTCGACCAGCGCGACCTGCGCGCGGATGAAAAACAACCGGCGCTCGTCCGCCTGTCTCTCGCCGCCAACTTGCCCCCGGGTCTTTACAAGGTCACCTGGAGCGCGGTCGCGCAGGATATGCACGTCATGAAGGGCGGATTTAGTTTCAAGATCCAACCCTGACGAACTTGAGCCCGGCGCCTTCTTCTCGTGCCGGCATGGTGGCTGTCGTCGGCGCTGGTCCGGCGGGTTTGCGCGCGGCCGAAGTCGCGGCGGCGGCTGGTTGCCGGGTGACGATCTGCGACGCGCAACCTTCGGCCGGGCGCAAGTTTCTTGTCGCCGGGCGCGGTGGCTTGAACCTGACCCACAGCGAAGCGGTGGAAAATTTTCCCGCGCGTTACCGCGCCGAAGAAGAGCGCTGGCGCGATCTGCTGGCGGGCTTTGGCCCGGAGGCGTTGCGAGCCTGGGCGGAGGAACTGGCGGTCGAGACCTATGTCGGCACGAGCAAGCGCGTCTTTCCGCGCGGGCAGAAGGCGGCCGTCCTCCTCCGCGCCTGGCTGCAACGACTGCGCGGAGCCGGGGTCGAATTCAGGACCGGTCAGCGGCTGCTTGGCCTAACGAGGGAAGATCAAGCGTGGCGGCTCCACTTTGGCGCCGGCGAAAGCCTGCTCGCCCGCGCGGTCATTCTCGCCCTCGGGGGCGCCTCCTGGCCCGAGACCGGGTCCGACGGCGGCTGGCCCGCCCTGCTCACCGCGCACGGCGTGGAGACGGCTCCTTTTGTCGCGGCTAATTGCGGCTGGAATGTGAACTGGCCGTCGGCGGTGCGGGAGCGCGCCGAAGGGTTGCCGCTCAAGAATCTCAATGTCAGCGCGGGCGGCGAAGTAGTTTCGGGCGAGCTCCTCATCACCCGCTACGGTTTGGAAGGCGGGGCGATTTACCGCCTCGGGCCGCTGCTGCGCGCAATGGATCGTCCAGAGCTGCGAATCGATTTTAAACCCCAGGTAAGCATGGAGGTCCTGCGCGCACGCGCTGCTTCCCATCCTTCCCCTAACGAATGGTTCCGCGCCTGGAAATTAAGTCCGGGAGCCGTCGCCCTGCTCGAAAGCTACTTCCCGGAGGACTGCCTCGACCTCGAGAAAGCAAGCTCGCGGCTGAAGGATTTCCCCCTGGCATTGGGAGGCCCGCGGCCGATCGCCGAAGCGATCTCAACCGCGGGCGGGGTCATGTGGCAGGAATTGGATCAGCTGCTCATGCTGCGCAAAATGCCCGGCGTCTTTCTCGCAGGCGAAATGATCGATTGGGAAGCTCCCACCGGCGGCTACCTTCTGCAAGGTTGTTTCTCGACCGGCACCCGCGCCGGCCGCGGCGCCGCTGAGTACGCTGGCCGGTAGAACGAGGCCCTCCACGCCTTGCCCTAGGCAGGCCGCAATCGCTCGATGATCTCCGTCATCCGTTGATTTAGCGCTTCTGGCCGATAGTCGGGATGGGGCGGGGTGGTCAGCTTGGGTGCCGCGAGCATCTGCGCATATTCATCGACGTTGCGATCCAGCCGCTGCAGGCGTTCGAGCACCTCGTCGAAATTCTTGCCGGTGTAGAGGACCATGGCCTGCTCGTTGAAATAGCGGCCGACGTCCGGCGGCCCGCAATAGATCGGCACCGCGCCGTGCAGGAAAGCGTGGACCAGTTTTTCCGTGATGTAGCCCTCGGTCCGGCTGTTCTCGAAGGCAACGGTGAATTTGTGCCGGGCCAGGAACGCTCCCGTTTCCAAGCGCGGGACCGGCCCGCCGATGTTGTTCATCACTGCACCGCCGCTGGTGACCGGACGCACACGGCTCAACCGGCGGAAAAAATCATTGCGCAGGCGCACGCCTTCGAATTCCGCCTCCACGCTATCGTTGCTGTAAAGAAAGCAGGCGAAATCAGTCTTGGCGGCGAGCAGCCGCTCAGTCTCCGCGGGCGGCCGCGGCGCGGCGAGTCGCGGCAGATGGTAATGGAAAATCGCGCTCGTGATACAGAAGTTGCGATCGGTCGTGGGCCCGTGCGTGAAGTAGTAGTCGTAATGCGGCTGATAATCGCGGTAGGCCGCGAAGGCCGTCAGCGCCAGGTTCTCGTTGCACCAGAACAGCTTCAGGGCGCCGTCATACGCGTCCGCCGTTGCCAGCGCGCCAAAGGGGCTGAAAATCGCCAGATCGGGCTGCGACTCCGGGCCGGGCGGAAATGCGACTTCGACTTCCACCCCGCGTGGAGCGAGCAGCTCCACAAGCTTGCGGCAAGGCGCGACCGAGGGTCCGGACACGCGAGCCTGGTGCTCGTCTTCGTTGCCGAACCACCAGTCGACGAAAGCCACGCGGATCTTTTTCACGCCCTATTCCAGTGACGTCAGGCGGCCCGCCGCGACCACGACTGCCGCCCCTCCCAGCGGGCGGCATCTACTCTCAGCTCATCCAGCGCTTCCACTGCTTGCGCAGCGGCTTCACGTATTCGTCCACGTCCACTTCTTTGACCCGGTCGAATCCGCCCCTGACCGCTTCGGCCGAATCCGCGTACCCGCGCCTCGCGCTCTTCAGCAGACCGGGCAAAAAGGCCGGCGAAATGGTGCTCCAATCGATTTCGCGCAGGGCGCGTTTCACCGACATGGGGGTGGTTTCCGGCCGCGAGGAGTAACGGATGGCGAGGCCGATCGCGAGTCCAAGGGCGAGGGCGCCGAGCACGGTCGGGACCGGATTTTCGCGCAGGAAAAACTCCGTCCGTTCGCGGACGACGACTGCTTTCTGACGGGTCTGGTCCCAGGTATCGGAAGCGGCGCTGGAGAATTTCCGTGCGCCTTCGGACATGCGGCTCTGGGCGCCCTGGCCGGTGGACTGGCTGCCAAACTCCGTTTCGGACATCGGATCGTTCTCCGTAAAATTGTCTCCGTTCGAATTCTTCATATCTTTATCTTCGCACATCGTGGTCATTTTGCGTCCTTCGATTCGCATTTCTGGTGCGATCACCGCGTCCGATGGCCCGGTGAGGCACGAAGAAAAGGAAACGAGCAATAGGAGGGAAAACACCATGGGCGACGAAGCAAAGGAAAAGTCAATCGACCTCACTGCCGAGGAGAAATATTGGCAGGAACATCACCAATCCCAGCCGCATGCGGAGGAAGGGACGACCTACGAACAATTCGCGCCGGCCTATCGGGTCGGGGTGGAGGCCGCCACCAAGCATCCGGGAAAGGATTTCCACGAGATCGAGGACGACATCGCGCTCGACTACGAAAAGCACCAGATCGGCTCAGCGCTGCCTTGGGACCGTGTCCGGGGAGCCTCGAAGGCTGCGTGGTCGAAGGTGAGTGGGCTCAATTCGCCCCGCGACCCTTCCCGCGGCATGCGCGGCAGTATCTGATTCATCCGGGGGCGAGGCTGCCGCGCGGGGTGGCAGCTAAAGCCACTTATGCTTCGGATATTTCCGCTGTAGTTCCTGTTTGATTTTCGGATAACTCTCCCGCCAGAAAGTCGCGAGATCGTCCGTGATCTGGAGCGGGCGATGATTCGGCGCCAGCACCTCGATCCGTAACGGCACCCGGGCGGGGCCAATCGCGAGACCGTTGGCCACTCCGTAGAGGTCCTGGATGCGGGCGGCGACGGTCGGGGGTTTATCGGCGCCGTAGACGATTTTTGCCGACCGATCGTTAGGCAATTTGATCCGCTCCGGCGCGAGCTGGTCGAGCGCGGCGCGTTGCGTGGCGCTCAGCCACGATTTCAGGACCGGCCCCACCGGGCGCTCCTTGATTTCCTTATAGCTCGTCGCGCCCTGGCAGACCTGCTCGATCAGGAGCGCGCGATCCGAGTCTTCGATCGGCGGCAGCTCCAGCTCGGGGAAAGTCTTGGCGGCGAAGTTGAGCCGCGCGATCCACTGCTCGACCGCGTGGTCCCATTTCTTGAGCGGGCAGGTTCCCGCCATCACTTCCCGCGCCAGCAACGCCGCCGCTTCCGCTGCCGGAACGCGGTCCGTCTTCTTTTCCGCCAGGACCAGATCCCGGAAAACGACCACCGTCCGGCCCACGACCCGGCGCGAGGAGCTATCGAAGGCCACCTCCGTCTTTTCCTGGATGGCGTCGGGAAAAAACTCGTGCAGCCATTCCATCTTGATCGCGGTCGCGAGGGTGAGCAGGACCTGGCGCTCGCCGTCGCTCGATTCGATTTCGCGGATCTCCGAGGCGGTCAGGAGCCGGGCGCGATGGACCACGCTTTCCCGCGCCAGCACACCACGGCGGTTGTGCACCAGCGCGCAGCGGAGCGTGCCTTCGTCGAGCCGCACCGCGACCTGGTCGGGAAATCCCGCGAGGACGCAGCGCGCGATCGCGCCGGGCGCGGCTTCGCCCTCGGTGATGTCGAGACCTTCGGCTTTCGCGATGGAGAGGAACTGTTCCCAGAGCTGGCCCGCTTCGCGCGCCGCGCCGGCGTTCACGCCGAGGCTCGCGCAACGTCGCGGATCAAAGTTGTTTTTCTCCGCGAAACGAAAAGCCCGCAGCAGAATGAAGAGATCGGATTCATCTTCACCGCCGAGGAAATCCTCGCGCTCGTCGCGCATCTGTTTCCCCTCCGCGCGCCGCATCAGATTGCGCCCCTGGGTGAGAGCCGCGATCAGCGCGATCCCGCGGACGCAACGCTCGTCCTGGGCGGCAAGCAGCATGCGCGCGTAACGCGGGTGCACCGGAAAAGCGAGCATGCGCCGGCCGAGCGCGGTTATGCCGGGTAGCGCACCCGTCTCGGGTGCTGGCGACGGCGTCTCGCCGTCGTGAACTCTCATAGCGTCCGTAATTACACCTGACTCGGGCTCGTTCGAGGAAGTTCGTCGCGGCGGGAGGCCGCAACCAGCACGCGAGACGCGTGCGCTACCGGGCAAGGCCCCAAGATCGGTCAACAATTGCTCTGCATTTTCGAGCGCCTTCGCATCGGGCGGCTCCAGCCAGCGAAATCCCGCGATGTCATCGATCCCGCTCGCTTTTAATGTCAGCACCACTTCCGCGAGATCGAGCCGTTTCACTTCCGGCAGTTCCTGCGCGGCGCGTTCCAGGTGTTCGCTTTCCGTCCAAAGCCGCAGGCAATGCCCGGGCGCGGTCCGGCCGGCGCGGCCGGCGCGTTGATCGGACGAGGCGCGGCTGATCTTTTCAATGAAGAGGGTGTTGATCCCGCGTCGCGGATCGAAGCGCGCGATCCGGGCCAGGCCGCTGTCGATCACCACCCGCACGCCATCAATCGTTAGGGAAGTTTCCGCCACGTTCGTGGCCACGATCACTTTGCGTTTGGCCGAGGGCGCGAGAGCGGCGTCCTGTTCCGCCGGCGGGAGTTCGCTGTAAAGGGGGAGGGCGACAAAGCGATCGCTCACCCGCGAGGCGCGGAGCGCGGCGATCGTTCTCGTGATTTCGTATTTCCCCGGCATGAAGACGAGCACGTCGCCCTCCGTCTTCGCAGCGAGTCGTTCGAGTTCATCCGTCGCCAGGTCCGAGATCGGATAATTTTCGCCCCGAACTGGTTTCGTTAGGTATTCGATCGCGACCGGATGCATCCGTCCGCTCGAGGTCAGGATAGGGCAGGGCGCGAGATATTTTTCCAGCTTGTCGGACTCGAGCGTGGCCGACATGACGACGAGCTTGAGATCGGGGCGGGTCGTCTCCTGCAACTGCAAAGTGCGCGCGAGGGTGATGTCGCCGTAAAGATGGCGCTCGTGAAATTCATCGAAAAGGATCGCCGCCACTCCGCGCAGCTCCGGGTCCTGGAGCAGCTGGCGAAGAAGAATTCCCTCGGTTACAAAACGGATGCGGGTTTGTTTTGAGGTCACCTTCTCGAAGCGAATCTGGTAGCCGACTTCATCACCCAGCCGCCCGTGGCGTTCCGCCGCGACCCGGCGCGCCAGCATGCGGGTGGCGAGCCGGCGCGGTTGCAGGATAACGACTTCGCCGTCGCCGAGCAGGCCGCGGTCGAGCAGCATCTGCGGCACCTGGGTTGATTTCCCGGAGCCGGTCGGCGCCTGCAGGATCAGTCGCGGCCGGGCGACGAGCGAACCCACGATCTCGTCTTCGAGTTCGTAGATCGGGAGATCGCGCGGCGTCATGCGGGCGGCGCTGGCCAATCGGCGGCGAACGCTTCCACGTCCGCCGGCGTCGTCGACCAGGAGCACATCAGGCGGTAAACATCGGGCTCGAGAAATTTGTAGAAGTGCCAGCCGCGGGCCCGCATCTGTTCCGCCATGTCGTTAGGCAGGTGCAGGAAAAGCGCGTTCGCCTCGCGCGGAAAAGCCAGCGTACAGCCGGCGGCGCGCAGTTTTTCCTCGAGCAGGCGCGCCATCTCGTTGGCCTGGCGGGCGTTTTTTAACCAGGTGTCGTGCGCGAGCAGGGCCGTCCAGGGCGCGGCGAGGAAACGCGTTTTCGAGGCCAGTTGCCCGCCCTGTTTCGCGCGATAATCAAATTCCCGCGCCAGCGCGCGATCGAAAAACACAACCAGCTCCCCGGCGGCGAGTCCATTTTTTGTTCCGCCAAAGGAAAGGACCTCCACTCCGCGCTGCCAGGTAATTTCTTTCGGCGCGCAGCCTAACGAAGCCACCGCATTGGCAAAACGCGCGCCGTCCATGTGGAGAGCGAGCGAGTGCTCCGTCGCGAAACCAGCCACCGCCTCCATCTCGCCCGGCGAATAGACCGTGCCCATTTCCGTGGCCTGGGTAAGACTGAGCGCGCGCACCTTGGTCGAGTGCACGTCGCGGTGCTGTGCGAGCAGAACGGCGGCTTGCGCGAGATCGATCTTGCCATCCTTCCCGCCGACCGGGAGAAGCTTTGCCCCGCCGGAAAAAAATTCCGGCGCGCCGCATTCATCCGTCTCGATATGCGCGCGTTCGTAACAGAGAACGCTGTGAAACGGCTGACAAAGCTGAGCCAGGGCGAGCGAGTTGGCGGCGGTGCCGTTGAAGACAAGGAAGGTCTCGCAATCGGTCTCAAAAATCTCCCGCACCTGCGCGCTGAGCTTTTCTGTCCAGCGATCCTCGCCATAGGAGGAAACCGCTCCCGCGTTGGCCTCCGCCAGTGCGGCCCACGCTTCGGGACAAATGGCGGCGGTGTTATCGCTCGCAAAGTGGTGGCGGTCGATCGTCGGCATTGGGAGAAATTCCTAAGCGACAATCCGCCTGGCGGCAAACAGCCTAACGAGAAGCCTGCGCCTGGCCGGGAGAACTCCCCGGACTAACCACTCCAGGGTCCCCCGCCAGGCGACTCACCTCTACCTTGCCAACCTAGCTGCAACCACGCAGCAAAAAGACGATGAGCAAAATCGGAATTGGAATGCCGAGCAGCCAAAGTAAAACGTACCCTGCGGCACCGGCTTCCTTGATTCGTTGGGTTAATTTCATGGTGATGCTTCACCTTTAATTCGGAAGAAGTCGCTTCCGTGAGTGGGTGCCGACAGAAAAATCAGGCGCGAAATTTCCCCGGATTCCTCTCCTGCCGGTCCGCTCTTTGCCGAAAGCCCCGGCCCGCTTTATCCTCGGCCCATGAGTGCCCTGCAATCCGCCGTCGAACGACGTGGACAACAAATTCTCGAGCTGGTCGATCAACACCCCGAATCGATCTTCAGCAAAGCCGGCTTTTATCAAAAGATGATGGCGTTCTCGATGCAGGACGAGGCCTTCAAGGTGCAGATGTTTCGCTTCGTCGACGTCCTCGCCTCGCTCCGCCGTTCGAGCGATATCGTGACGCACCTGCGCGAATATTTTCGTGGCATGGACAGCTTCATTCCGATGATGCAGACCGGCCTGAAGTTGGCCGGCGTCTTCCCCTGGCTGACCGCTTACATCCTGCGCAAAAACGTTTCCGGCATGGCGCGCCAGTTCATCGCCGGGAGGGACGGGACCGACGTCATGAAGACGCTCCGGCAAAAACGCAAGCAGAGCATTGGGTTCACCGTCGATTTGTTAGGCGAAGCGGTCGTGAGCGAACCCGAGGCGGATGAATACGCCGCCCGCGCGATGGAATTGCTCGAGACCCTTTCCCGCGAAACGCGCGGCTGGACCGATCCGTTAGGCAAAAACTCCGAGCTTTTTCCGGTGGTGAATCTTTCGCTCAAGATCTCGGCCTTCTATTCGCAAATGGACCCCGCCGCGCCGGAGGAAGCGATCGCGCACCTCGCGCCCAAGCTCCGCCCCATCCTGCGCCGGGCAAAGGAAGTCGGCGCCTTCGTTAATTTCGACATGGAGAGCTACGCCCAGAAAAACAGCACGCTCGACCTCTTCAAGGAACTCTTTACCGAGCCAGAGTTTGCCGACTGGCCGGGCGTCGGGATCGTCGTCCAGGCTTACCTGCGCGATGCCGAACGCGACCTGCGCGAACTGATCGAATGGGGCCGCCGCCGCGGGACGCGTTTCGCCGTTCGTCTCGTCAAAGGCGCCTACTGGGACTACGAGAAAATCATTTCGCAACAGAACGGCTGGCCCTGCCCGGTCTTCCTGCAAAAGCCGGAGAGCGATGCCTGCTTCGAGGCCTGCACGCGGATTCTGCTCGAGAACGAATCGATTGTGACCGCGGCTTTCGGTTCGCACAACGTGCGCAGTATCGCGCACGCCATGGCCTTCGCGGAGGAGCGCGGGATCGATAAAAGCCGCTTCGAATTCCAGCTCCTTTACGGCATGGCGGGACCGATCAAGCGCGCCCTGGTCGAGATGGGTTACCGCGTGCGCGAATATTCGCCCGTGGGCGAGCTTCTCCCGGGCATGTCTTATCTCGTTAGGCGGCTGCTCGAGAACACCTCCAATGAAGGCTTCCTCAAGGCCAAGTTTTCCGACAACCAATCGCCCATCCAGCTCCTGCGCGATCCGAACGACCTGATCACGAACGAAACCAGGGCGGCGCGCGAAATGGTGCCGGGGAAATTTCATTCCGCCAACGGTTTCACCGTCGATACCCCGCCGGGCGACACCTACGAGAACGCGCCCGTGATCAATTTCGTCCATCGCCAGATGCAGGAGCAGATGAAGACCGCGCTGCGCGAAGTGCGCGCCCGTTTCGGCCGCCAGTATCCGCTCACGATCAACGGCGAAAAAGTCACGACCGGGAAATGGATGTCGTCGCTCAACCCGAGCCAGCCTAACGAGATCGTGGGGAGCGTGGCCGAGGCCGGCATCCCGGAAGCGGAGCGCGCCCTCGGCGCGGCCCGGGGCGCGTTTGATAAATGGGCCCGCACCTCGGTCGAGCATCGCGCCCAGCTCCTCGAGCGCGTCGCGGCGATCATGGAACGACGGCGTTTTGAGCTTTGCGCGGTCGAAGTTTTCGAGGTCGGCAAAGCCTGGGAGGAAGCCGACGGCGACATTCGCGAGGCGATGGATTTCCTCCTCTTCTACGCCCAGCAAATGCGCATCCTCGGCCGCCCGCGCCTGACCCAGCATGTAGCCGGCGAAGAAAACTATCAGCATTACTGGGGGCGCGGCGTCGCCCTCGTCATCGCGCCGTGGAATTTCCCGATCGCGATCCTCTGCGGGATGGTTTCGGCCGCGCTCGTCACCGGCAACACCGTCCTCATGAAACCGGCCGAGCAATCCGCCATCTGCGGCGCGCTCCTGATGGAAATGTTTGAGGAAGCCGGTGTGCCGCGCGGTGTGCTCAACCTCCTCAACGGTGACGGCGCCGTCATCGGCGAGCATCTTGTCGTTCACAAGGACGTCGACCTCATCGCCTTCACCGGCTCGCGCGAAGTCGGGCTGCACATCTGGGAAGCCGCCGGCAAAACCCGGCCCGGTCAGGGCGAACTCAAACGCGTCATCTGCGAGATGGGCGGGAAGAACGCCATCATCGTCGATTCCGACGCCGACCTCGACGAGACCATCGTCGACTCGATCTATTCCGCCTTTGGTTACCAAGGGCAGAAATGTTCCGCTCTTTCGCGGCTCATCGTCATGGAAGAAAATTACGACCGCGTGATGGAGCGGCTCCTCGCGGCCACCGCCAGCCTGCGCGTCGGTAATCCGGAACAGCCGGGCATCACCGTCGGCCCCGTGATCGACGCGACCGCCTACCAGCGGATCCTGGAAACAATCGAAGCGGGCAAGAAAGAAGCCACGCTCGCCTACCAGGCGAAGAATGTGCCTAACGAAGGTTACTTCGTTCCGCCGACCATCTTCACCGATGTGAAACCGGATCATCGGCTGGCCCGCGAAGAAATTTTCGGGCCCGTCCTAAGCGTGATCAAAGTGCGCGACCTCGACGAAGCACTCGAGGTGGCCAACGGCACCGACTATGCCCTCACCGCCGGCTTCTTTTCCCGCAGCCCGGCAAATATCGAGCGCATCAAAGCCGAGCTGGTGGCAGGCAACGTCTACGTCAATCGCTCCTGCACCGGCGCCGTCGTCGGACGCCATCCCTTTGGCGGATTCAAGATGAGCGGCGGCGGAACGAAAGCGGGCGGGGGCGATTACCTGCTCCAGTTCCTCATCCCGCGGATCGTGACCGAGAACATCATGCGCCACGGCTTCGCGCCCGAGGAAACGCCGCGTTACCGCGATGAATTTATCGTCAGGCGGCCTGGTTCCACGGTGGTGGCCGATCCCGCGGTGCGACCTCGCGCCGATCGTTAGGCGAGAGCCCGGCTATTTTAGCAGCCGATAGACCTCGTGGATCATGACCGCGATCGGCCAGGCGCAGACTAACGAGACAAAGCCCAGCACCGCGCTCTCGAGGCGAAAGCTGCGGCTACCGTCAACGAGCAGGACTTCCCGGGCCAGCCGGGTGAAATTTGGCCGTCGGCCGGGCAGCTCGCTTCCATCGAAGGAGTTGCCGAAACGGCGGTGTTGAAACTCACAGTCGATCCGCAGAAATGAGGGCTTCCGCGGGGCGCGATGTTCGTGCCGCGAGGACCCATGGGCCGGGGCGACGTCCGCTTGGTGTTTCATGTTTTCCCGAGGCGCGGAAAGCGGGCCACACTCCCGCCATCCGCCCATCGCAAAATCTAGGCCGAATCGGAATTTCGTCCAGCGACCGACGCGAGACTCGGGCGGTGTTTCTCCCGGTGCGCCCGCTCCCAGATGGCGGGCGTGAGCGCGAGTTTGCGGTTGAGCTGGCGGGTGCCGGCGGCGGCGATTTTTTGCAGGACGCGCAGGCGCGCGGGTTCCGCGCTCTCGTGCCAGGTCGGTTTGCGGTGGAGGACGAGGGCGCCGGCCTTTTCCACCAGCAAACCCCAGCCTAACGGGGCTTCCGGTTCGCGCAGGAGTTCGTCAGGCAGAACGAGAAAGAAGAGATTAGCGCAGGCGTAACGGGCAAGTTTTTCAAACTTCCGGCCGTCGCGCAGCTGGGCCTGGAGGGTGGCCAGCTCGCGCGTCACGCGGCGGTAGCCCCGATGTTCGATGGCCCCGAAATCGTGCGCGTCCCATTCCGGGAAAAGGGTGTCGCCGGTGCGCAGGGTGGGGTAGTGAATGCGCAAATGCTTTTCCAGGATCTGCCGGCGGCGGTAGACCGATTCGAGCCGCGCCAGTGTTGGTGAAGTGCGGCAATCGTCCCGGCGCAGGTCGGGCGCGGATTGTTTGCACTCGAAGACGGCAGTCTGACCGAGCGCGCCGTTCTTTTGCGGCCGGTAGGCGGCGACGTCGGCGCGGTAACGGCATTTCGGCAGCGAGACCTCGAGCGCGGCGATCGGGTAATCGTTCTCCTGCGCCCAGAGCAGGGCGAGGCGTTTCAGCTCCAGGTGAGCGGCTGTCTCGCCGCGGCGTCGGGCCGCTGGACTAACGACTAACGTTTCGTCCATGCCGCCAGCTCCCGCGCCCAATAGGTGACGATGAGATCGGCGCCGGCGCGCTTCAGGCCGGTCATGATCTCGAGCACGGCCGGGCGTTCCTCGAGCCAGCCTTTCTCGACCGCGGCCTTGACCATCGAATATTCGCCGCTGACGTGATAGACCGCGGTCGTTAGGCCAAAACGCTCCCGCACCCGCCAGAGAATGTCGAGATACGGCAGCGCCGGTTTCACCATGATGATGTCGGCGCCTTCCGCGACGTCGAGCGCGACTTCGCGGAGCGCTTCGTTGGCGTTGGCCGGGTCCATCTGGTAGCCGCGCCGGTCGCCAAACTGCGGCGGGCTCTCGGCCGCCTCGCGGAACGGTCCGTAAAAGGAAGAAGCGAATTTCGCGGCGTAACTCATGATCCCGGTCTGGTCGTGGCCGGCGGCGTCGAGCGCTTCGCGGATGGCGCCGATGCGGCCGTCCATCATGTCACTCGGGGCGACGAGATCGGCCCCGGCGGCGGCGTGAGAAAGCGAAGTCTTCACCAACAGCTCGACACTTTCGTCGTTCAGGACATGGAAATGGTCACCATCGATCCGGGTCACGCCGCAATGGCCGTGGCTCATGTATTCGCAAAGGCAGACGTCGGTGATGACGAGAAGCTCGGGACATTCCTTTTTGATCGCGCGCACGGCCTGCTGCACGACGCCTTTCTCGGCGTAGGCGCCGGAGGCCTGCTCGTCCTTCTCGTTAGGGAGGCCGAAGAGGAGGACGGCCTGCAACCCGGCGGCGGCGGCGCGGGCGGCCTCGGCCGCGACGTCGTTAGGCGCGAGCTGTTCGACGCCGGGCATGCTGGCGATGGCGCGGCGGGCGCCGATCTTTTCGTTCACGAAGAGCGGGAGGATGAAATCGTGCGGGCTGAGGCTGGTCTCGCGCACGAGATCGCGCAACGCGGCAGTGCGCCGGAGGCGGCGCGGACGATGGACCAGTTTCCTCACCGGCCGAGGCTACGCGTTTGGCTGCGGGGTCGCAAGCGTCCCGGGCGAGTTGTGTCGCGTCGCGCGCAGGTGTTTGTTGCGCTCGCCATGCCGCGGCGCGCGCCTAACAAGAAGTCGAATTATTTGCTGATCGATATCAGTAATTCCTACACCAAGCTGGCCTTCGCTTCGCGCGCCAAACTCGGCGCCACGGAGCGGATTGAAACCGCGCGCCTGAGCGCAGCGGCGCTCCAGAAAATCATCCGGCGGCGCGCTTTGGAAATGGTCGTCGTTTCGTCTGTCGTGCCGAAAAAAGACGCGCTCATTCGCCGGGCGGCGGGGAAAATCCGGGTCGTCTTTGTCAGCGCGAAATGCGAGCTCGGGGTAGGCGTCGATTATCCCGAGCCGAAATCAATCGGGGCCGACCGCCTCGCCAATGCGGCCGCCGTCGCGGCGCTCTACGGCGCGCCCGCAGTGGTGGTGGATTTCGGAACGGCGGTGACCTTCGACGTCGTCTCGACCGAGCGCTGCTACATCGGCGGCGTGATCGCGCCCGGCCTCGAGGCCATGACCACTTATCTTTACAACCGCACTGCCCTGCTCCCGAAACTTTCGTTAACCGAGCCACGGTGCGCGGTCGGCCGCTCGACCAAGGCGGCAATGATGTCGGGCGCGATTTTCGGTTACCGCGGCCTGGTCAAAGAGATCCTGGCCAAGGTCGGGGCGGAGGCTTTCGGCAAACGTCGCGCCAAAATCGTCGCCACCGGCGGCTACGCGAAATTAATCGCCGCCCGGCTCCCGGAGATTGATGCCGTCCGTCCGCACCTGACGCTGGAAGGCCTGCGCATTATCGGAAATCTGAATCGTTAGGCGGGCTCGCTTTCCCTGATCACGATGCGCCGGTGCAGCAGCTCCTCGCCGTCGAAATCGAAATAGCCGGTAAAATGCGCGCCGCGAATGAGGAGCGGAAGCCAATGGCGGTCGTCGGCCCACATCTCGTCGTAGGGAATGGCGTTGAGCGGGGTCCAGAGCGGCTCGGCTTCGTCGGTCTCGTGCGGTTCGCCCTCGAAATCCTCCGCCCGGAAAACGGCGCAATGCAGGCTGTAGCCGTCGCGGAACTGGAAATGCAATTCGCCATGCTGGATCGCTCCGAGCGGTTTGATCCCGAGTTCCTCGTAAGTTTCGCGCAGGGCCGATTGCAGCGGCGTTTCGCCTGGGTCGACCTTGCCGCCGGGCCCGTTGATCTTGCCGGCGCCAAAGCCGCGCTTCTTGCGGATGAGGAGAATTTTTCCCTCGCGCACGATGAAGAGGAGATTGGCCCGGACGCGCGGCTCCCAGGTTGTCCAGTTGGTCATGTTGCTCAATGTCTTATATCTTGTCAGCGGCAAGGGACATGGGCTTGATGAAATTCGCATGAGAGCAGGGGAAGGCGCGGCAATTTTTTTCCTGGTCCTGAGTTCCTTCGCGGCCACCACGGTGGCACCGACGAAGTCGGAACTCGAGGCGATGTATAATTCCGCCGCGGAAGATGTGACGAAGGGGCACTACCGCGACGCGCTCAAGAAACTGGACGCGATCGACGAGCGCCAGCCCGACCTGGCGGCGGCGCACAATCTCCGCGGCGTGGCCCTGATGCGATTGACAGAATATCGCCAGGCCGAGAGCGCCCTGCGCAAGGCGCGCGGGATCGATCCGAGCTTCTGGGAAGCGCGCTACAATCTCGCGGAGGTGCCTTTCCTGGCCGAGGACTGGACCCTGGCCCGGCGCCGGTTCACGGAGCTGGTAGCCGAACCTAACGAGCTGGTGCAGGGCGCGACGCGCGATCTCATCCAGTTCAAGATCCTGCTCACCTGCCTGCTCGAGGAAAAGGAGAAGCAGGCCACGGCCGCGCTGGAGAAATTGAAATCTTCGCCGGATAGCCCGGCGCTTTATTACGCGCAGGCCGCGCTCGCCCTGCGCCGAAAAGACGTGCAGGAAGCGAAGGAGTGGATGGCGACGGCGGCGAAGGAATACTCGCCGCAGTTGAACCGGCTCTTCACGGAATCGTTCTACGAGGTCGGCTGGCTGCCGAAGCCGAAGGATGCCACGCCGGTGGCGCTGGAGGTAAGCTCGCAGGAGGACCGGGTGGCGCGCGCGCAGTCGGACCTGGCCCGGGCGGAACGGGCCTTTCGCCAGCGCGATTTCGAGAACGCGTGGAAGTTGCTCGACCAGGTGGACGCGATCGCGCCGAACCAGGCGGTGGCCTACAATCTGCGCGGGGAGATTCTGCTCGAGCAGGGAAAGATCGACGAGGCGGAGAAGGCTTTGCGCAACGCGCTCGCGGCCGATCCGCAACTTCTGCCGGCGCGCTATAACCTGGCCCGGGTGCCATTCGCGCGGAAGGATTTTGCCGTCGCGCGCCGGGAGTTGGAGGCGTTACTGGGCGCTTTCTCCGGAGCCGGCGCGGAGCGGCGGGGACAGCTCCTGCGCTACCAGATTTATCTAACGCTCCTGCTCGAAGGCCATGAAGGCGCGGCCCAAAAAGCGCTGGACGAATTCAAGATGATGGACGGCTCGCCGGCGCTGTATTACGCGCAGGCGGCGTGGGCTTTTCAGCATGGCCACCTGAAGCAGGCAAAAAACTGGGTGGCGAACGCGGGCAATCTTTTCCCGGCAGAATTGAATCGCAGTTTTGCGGCGCCTTTGGCCGATCTCGGCTGGCTGAACCATCCGGCGGCAACCGCGGCGGCGACCCCCACGCCGGAGCCGATAGTGGTGAAGAACGAGTCGCCCAAAACCGAACCGGTCGCCGCGCCGACCGTCACCGCCACGCCCGCGCCCGTGGTCGCGCAAGTTTCGCCCACTCCCGCCGAGCCTGAGAAAGAGGTGGTGAAGAACGAAGCCACGCCGGCGCCATCGCCGACGCCGGACGTCTCTCCCAGCCCCGTGAAAGTCGCCCGCGCGGAGAAAGAGCGGAAAAAAAAGGCGAGCGAGCCGGCCAAACCCGGGAAACAACGCTCCGCGCGCAAACGAACCAAGGCGACAGCCGCCAGTTCCCCGGTGCCGCCGCCGCCGCCCGTTCCGACTCCGACGCCCGTGCGCGAAGACATTGGGGACAAGGTGAAAAACTTCTTCCTCTATCCTTTCAAGCGCCCTCTTTTGACACCCACTCCCGGACCGGTGCAGGTCATTGCGCCCGCATCCGCAAATGCCAGCCCCACGCCTTCCTCGGGACGGCGGCGGAACAATTAAAAACTTGTCATCTTCGATCGGTAACGGTTTGATGCAGGCCGTCATGCAACTCCGAAATCTCCCTGTCGTCGTCCTCCTGGTTTTGAGTTCTTTTGTCGCCTACGGGGTTAATCCTTCGAGGTCGGAATTGGAGGCGATGTATGACAAAGCCTTCAGTGCCTTCGACGAAGCGCGCTACGACGACGCCCTCAAAGCCCTCGACGCGATCGACCTCAACCAGCCGGACCTGGCCGAATCGCTCAACCTGCGGGGCGTGGTCTACATGCGGCAGGGAAATTTCGACCGGGCCGAGACGGCGCTGCGCAAAGCGCTCTCGCTCGAGCCGAAGTTCTGGAACGCCAGCTTCAACCTGGCTGAGATTCCCTTCCTGAAGAAGGATTGGCCCGAGGCGCGCAACCGTTTCACTGCGCTGCTGGCCGGGGGAGCGGGCGAAGGTCTCCAGGCCGAGACGACGCAGCTCATCGAATACAAAATTTTCCTCACTTTCGTCATGCAGGGGAAGGAAGGCACCGCCGACTGGATCCTGAACAAGTTTGAGGGAGCAAAGGACAGCCCGGCGCTTTACTACGCCAACGCAGCGGTCGCCTTCCAGCACGGGAACGAGAAGGAAGCCAAGGATTGGATGTCGGCGGCGAACAAGCAATTTTCCGAACCGCTGAACAAGCTCTATGCCGAGTCGTTCTATGAAGTCGGCTGGATGAAAAAGCCGGCCGGGGAGGCGCGCGCCGCGCTTGAGATCACCTCAACGACCGAGCGGGCCGCCCGCCTCAAGACGGAAGCGAAAGCCAATCTCGAGAAAGCGGAACGGGCTTTCCAACAGCGCGATTTCGAGGGCGCCCTCAAATCCCTCGACGTCGCGGAAACGGCCGTGCCTAACGACGCCGAGGCGCTCAATCTGCGGGGCGAAATCCTGCTCGCGCAGGAGAAGTTTGAGGACGCGGAGGGCATCTTCCGCAAGGCCCTGGCGGCCAACCCGAAATTCCGCGAGGCGCAATACAACCTCGCGCAGATTTCCTTCAAGAAAGGCGAATACGCCAAGGCCCGCGACCGCTTTGAAGCGCTCTTCGCCGAGACCCCGGGCGGGGAAAAGAACCAGGCCGCGCAGCTGATCAAATACAAGATCTTCATGACCCTCCTGCTGGAGGAGAAAGAGGTCGCGGCCCAGCGCTTGATGGACCAATTCAAGTTTACCGGCGACACCCCGGCCCTCTACTACGCGCAGGCGGCCTGGGAGTTTAAGCACGGCCGGGCCGAGCAGGGCAACGACTGGGTCACATCCGCGCGAAAGATTTACTCGCCCGCCCTCAACATGGTCTTCGCGGATTCCTTCTACGATCTCGCCTGGCTGGAAAAACCGAGCGATGAAAGCGCGGTTCCGAGCTCCGCCCTGGCCCAGGCTGACGCCCCGCTGGCCGTCGAACCGACCCCGGCGATGCGCTTCGGCCCCTCGGAAACCGTCGAGCCGCCAGCCGCCGTCGAACCCACCGGGGTGACCTCGGCGGCCGTGGCTTCGGAAACAAGCACGCCCGCGACAGCGCCGGTTGCCGGTGCCAGCACCAGCGCACCGCCGGCGGCAGCGATCGGCGCGCAGTCGACTCCGGCGATGGCAGCGGCGGAGCCAGCGACGACCGTGCTCACCCCCGATCAGGCCCAGCAATGGTCGCGGCCGACATTTGCCGAAACGGTGGATCGCATTTCCAACCCGCGCAGCCTTCTCGTCCTCCTCTTGCTTCTGGCAGGCATCCTGCTCCTCGTCTGGCTCGTTGTGCAACAATTTCGCCGGAACCTTTCCAACGTCCCTCTTTACAATCCGTCCGAGCCCTTGACCGATCCGCCCTTCGACGGCGACGAGCCGACCACCGGCAACGAGCGCCGGATTTCGCGCGATCATCTCTCGAGCGGTCCGCCGAAGGTTTCGTTGAACCTGGTCGGGAGCGAGCCCTCCGTTCGCCGGGCGGTTTTGCCCTCGGGCGCGATCACGGGCCGCGGTTCGGCCCCGGGAGTGGAGGAACCACTGACCGATTTGCCTAACGAAGGCACCGGTTCGGTTTCCGAGCCCGTCGCGCAAACAGTTGCCCCGGCCACGCCGCCGCTTCCGCCAGCCGCCATCACCCCGCCCGCCGCCAAAGAAGGGGCCCCGGTCGGGCCCGAAGAAGCGCCCGAGCCATTGCGGGACCGGGAAGAAGTCTCCGTGGCGGCCGCCGAAGAAGCGCCCGCGCCGATCCACGCCGTTGAAACTCCGGCCGTCGAACCAGCGCCGCCGGCGGTGCCAGCAGCCAAAATCGAGGAACCAGCGGCGACGATCGAAGAGCCAGTTGCGAAGATCGAGGAGCCGCCCGCGAAAATCGATGAACCGGTCGTCGCGGCCGAAGAATCGGCCGAGAAGCCCGAAGAACCGGCCGAGATGGTCGAAGAGCCCGTCGGCCAGGGCCAGCCCATTCCGCATTTGACCACCGCGTTTTCCGCTGAACCCGTGATCTCCGAGATTGCGCAACCCGAACCAGAATCTGAGCTCGTTTTGCTCGAGCCCGATGAATTGGTGCCGGCCGCATTTGCCGGTCGCCAGGCCCAGCAGTCTTCGATTGAAACTCCTTCTTTTGCTTCTAAGATCATCACCACCGAACCCATCCGACTACAGCCAACCACATCCGACATCATGCCTGAAACCACGATCACTCCCGCTTCCACCGCCCGCCCATCCACGCCCACCATGTCGGTTCAACAACCGGTTGGCGGGATGCACACCGCCGTCCAGCTCACCTTCTCGCTCGAGATCGCGTCGATGCAGCTCACGCCCACTTTCAAGATGAGCGGCCTGCAATTGAAGCCGACTTCCAAGGTCGTCTCGATGCGTCTCGCGCCTTCGCAGGATCCGCAGCCGCCGATGAACCTGCAGGTCACCTTCGAAGTCGCCAAGATCGAGCTCAACAATGGCGCCATCGGCACCGTCCGCCTCGCGCCCTCGGCCCAGCAGAAACCGGCCGTGCTCAATTCGCCTTCCTTCGCCATCTCCGGGCTCGAACTCGTTTCCGGCCAGGGCGCCGCGCCGGTCCAGCTCACTCCTTCGCACCAGGAACAGGCTTCCGTTCACCTGACGGCGGAATTCCAGATCGCCGCGATCGAATTCACCCCTCTCTTTGAGATTGCAACCATCGTCCTGAACTCGACCTCGAAGAAAGTCTCGATGCAGTTGCCCGGCTCGGGCCCGAGCTCGATCGACACCGCACCGGTCTTCGATGTTTCCAGCGTGCAGCTCGGCGCCGGCAACGAACTCGGCCTGATCCAGGTCGTCCCCGGCGCCTAAACGCGGCCGGCCTTCGTTAGGCTAAATAAATTTGAGCCGGGGTTCACGCCCCGGCTCTTTTTATTTAAAGCTCTTCCAGTTGAGCGAGCGCAACTCCTTGGGCAGGAACTCGCCGTCTTTCCGGATCAATTTGCCGTCGAAGAAAACCTCGCCGCCGCCGTAATCCTTGCGCTGGATGCTGACCATGTCCCAGTGCACCTGGCTGCGGTTGCCGTTGTCGGCTTCCTGGTAGGCCTGGCCGGGGGTGAAATGGAACGAGCCCGCGATCTTTTCGTCGAAGAGAATGTCCCGCATCGGATGCATGATGAAGGGATTGCAGCCTAACGAGAACTCGCCGATGTAACGCGCCCCGGCGTCGGAATCGAGGATGGCATTGAGTTTCTTCGTCTGGTTGCTCGTGGCCTCGACGATTTTGCCGTCGCGGAAATCGAGCCGGATGTTATCGAACGCCGTGCTCTGGTAAATGCTCGGGGCGTTGAAAGTGACATGGCCCTGGACCGAGTCCTTCACCGGGCAGCTGAAGACTTCGCCATCGGGAATGTTGCGATCGCCGCCGCAGATGATGGCGGAGATGCCCTTGATGCTGAACCGCAGATCGGTCCCGGGTCCCTTGAGCTGGACCTTGTCGGTCTTTTCCATCAGCGCCTTGAGCGCTTTCATCCCGGGCTGGAGCTTGCGGTAATCGAGAGTGCAGACCTTGAAGTAAAAATCTTCAAAGGCCTCGGTGCTCATCCCGGCGAGCTGCGCCATGGCCGGCGTCGGCCAGCGCAGCACGACCCATTTGGTTTTTTGCACCCGATGGTCCTGCACGGGCCGGAACTTTTTCGCGACCAGCTTCATCTTTTCGGTCGGCACATCGGCCAGCTCGCTGATGTTGTTGCTGCCGCGGATCGCGATGTAGGCGTCCATTTTTTTCATCCGCGCCAGCTCGTGGGCGGCGGTGAGGTCGAGCGCGCGGGGATCGATCGCGAGCGCGAGTTCACGCGTGACCTGGGCGCGCTGGATTTGCACGAACGGAATCGCCTTTGCTTTCCGGGTCGCGCGGATGAGCGCGATCGTCATTTCGTCCGGCGTATCGAAGCATTCGATCAGGACCTTCTCGTCGCGTTTCAGTTCGGTGGAGTAATCAACCAGGAGGGAGGCGAGCTTGTCGAAACGGGCGTCTTGCATAGGGCGTTATCATTCCACCGCGGAGAGGGGATGCAAACCGCCGCGCCTAGGCAAAATCCAGCCGCGCGGCGAAGGCGCCATCGACCGCGTCTCGAAAAGGGAGCGTTTCCGCCCGGTTCGTTAGGCGAAAAGCCGGCGTCTCGCGCAGGAAAGTATCGATCACCCCGTCGTTCTCCTCCGGTTCCAGGCTGCAGGTGCTGTAGACTAACGAACCGCCGGGACGGAGGAGCGGCGCGACGTTGCGCAGGATCGCGAGCTGCTGCCGCGGCATCCGCGCGAAATCGTCCGGTTGCAATCGCCAGCGAACATCCACCCGCCGCCGCATCACGCCCGTGTTGCTGCAGGGCGCGTCGACGAGGATGCGGTCGAAGGATTGCGCGGCGAAATCGGCCGCCCGGATCGATTCTTCATTCGTCCAATCGCAGCAGACCGTCCGCGCCTGGCTCACTCCGAGCCGGCTGAAATTGTCGCGCACGCGTTGCAGGCGGGTTTCGTCCCGGTCGACGGCGACGAGCGTACCCTGGTCCTGCATCAACTCCGCAAGATACGCCGCCTTGCCGCCGGGCGCGGCGCAGGCATCGAGCACGGTTTCGCCCGGGGCCGGCTGCAACATTTCGCAGGCGAGCGCGGTGCTCGGATCCTGGATATAGCAATCGCCCGCGGCCAGCGCCGCTGCCGGCTCGCGCAGGGAAACAAAGTTGCGGCTCCCAGGAGCAAGCGCGCTCCCGGGGTATCGGGCGAGAAAATCCGCCACCGTCATCCTGAGCTGGTTGACCCGCGCATAGACCGGGGCCGGCTCGTTATTCCACTGGCAGAGTTTCTCCACCGCGCCGGCCTCAAACTGGCGCGACCATTTCTCGACCAGAAATTCCGGCGTGGAAAAGCGAACCGCGAGCGGCTGGCTTGCGGCAGCCTTCGTTAGGCTGGCTTTTTCGCGCAGGGCGCGGCGAAGGATGGCGTTGACCAGCGACCGCGCGCGCGGCCGGGTCAGTTCGACGGTTTCGAAAACGGCGGCATGGGCTGCGGTCTCGATGAGCAGGATCTGGTAAAGGCCGAGCCGCAGGAGATCGCGCGTGCCATCATCCACCGGCTCGGAGCGAAGTCGCGCGATCCAAAAATCGAGCAGGCTCAGGTTGCGCAGGACGCCGTAGAAAAGCTCGAGCGCAAAAGCGCGATCGGCGGAACTGAGGCCGCTGCGCGCGAAGATCTCGCCCACGATGCGGTCGGCAAATTCCGTTCCGCGCCGCCAGCGTTGCAGGGCGTCGAGGGCAAGCGAGCGACTGGATGCCATAAGGTAGCGGCCGCTACCTCTTCGTTAGGCCGGCTTGCCCTTGGGCCGGCCGATCGAGGTGTAATCGAAGCCGAGTTTCTGCATCGTCGCCGGGTTGTAGAGATTGCGCCCGTCGAAGACGAGCGGGGTGTGCATCTTCTCCCGCACCGTCGCAAGATCGACGTTGGCAAACTCCGACCATTCCGTCGCGATGATGAGCGCCTCGGCACCCTCGACCGCTTCCAGCGCGGTATTGGCAAAGTGCGCCCCCGCGATCGATTTCACCTCGCGCGCTTTCTCCATCCCCTTCGGGTCGTAGACCGTGACGTGCGCGCCTTCCTTCAGCATTTCCGCCACGAGTTCGATCGCGACCGAGGAACGAATGTCGTCCGTGTCGGGCTTGAAGGTCAGGCCCCAGACCGCGATTTTTTTGTCGCGCAAAACCCAGAGCGCGCTCCGCACCACCTTGAGGAAGCGATCCTTTTGCGCCGCGTTGATCCGCTGCACTTCCTTCAGGAGATTGAACGGCACGCCGAGCTGTTCGCTGATCGTGATAAAGGCGGAGATGTCCTTTGGGAAACAGGAGCCGCCGTAGCCGATCCCGGCGTTGAGGAAATTCCGCCCGATGCGCCGGTCCATCCCGATGCCGTCGGCCACTTTCTCCACGTCCGCGCCGCTCGCTTCGCAGATCGCGGAGACGGCGTTGATGTAGGAAATCTTGAGCGCGAGAAACGAGTTCGCGGCGTGCTTGATCAGTTCGGCGCTGTTGATGTCGGTGACGAGCATCGGCGCCATGAACGGCTCGTAGACTTTCTTCATCAGGTCGACCGCGCGTTCGCTCGAGGCCCCGATGACGATTCGATCCGGCTTCATCAGGTCGGCCACGGCGCAGCCTTCGCGGAGGAACTCCGGGTTGCTCACGACGTCGAACTCGGCGCCGTGTTTGTTGTAGCGCTTGATCGATTCCGCGACTTTCTCGCCCGTCTTCACCGGCACCGTGCTCTTGTCCACGATGACGCGGTAATCGGTCAGGACGCCCGCGATCTCGCGCGCCACTTTTTCGATGAAGCTGAGGTCGACGCTCCCGTCCGCATCCTGCGGCGTGGGCACGGCGATGAAAACGACCTGCGCGTTATCGACCCCGTCCTTGATGCTGTCGGTGAAGCGAAGCCGCTGCGCGGAAACGTTGCGGTGCACGATCTCTTCGAGGCCGGGCTCGTAGATCGGCACCTTGCCCTGGCGGAGCGACTCAACCTTGCGCGGGTCGTTATCGACGCAGACCACGTTGTGGCCGACGTCGGCGAAACAGGCGCCGGTGACCAAACCGACATAACCGGAACCGATGATTGAGAGATCCATGGGAAATTTAAGAGTTCAAATCGAAGAGTTTCAGATTGGGAATGGTGCCGTCGCCTGCGGACTCAAATCTGAAATCTGAAATCTGCAATCGCCAATTCCCTTATTCCGTCTGGTTCGTCCCGGCCGGATCGAAATTAAGATCGAGCCCGAATTTTGGGAAAGCCTTGAGGGTAAAGGTGAGGAGGACGCCGTATTCCTTCACCCCGCCGTTGTTGCGGATGATCGCGCCTAACGAACCGACCCAGCTCGTCAGGTCGCGGTAAACCGAGTAGCGCTGCTGCTCGACGATGTTGGTGTTGGCTTCGTATTGCTCGAGGAAACCGACGCCCCAGTTGTCGTTGATCCGGTAGTAGCCGCCGATGGTGAAGAGGCTGCTGTCGGCGAAGAAGGGATTCCCGTTCAGGAAACGATGCCCAAGGGTGAGCTGGGTGTTGGCCGTCGGCTTGAAGTTGACGCTGGTGTTGATTTCCTTGAAGCCGTCGTCAAAGAGCGGGAGTTGCGAATCGATCACGAGTGAGGCCCACGGCACCGGGGTAAAGGTGAGTTTGTTGAAGACGTTGGAGTACTGCGTCTGGTCAAAGGGATTGTCGAAATTGACGTCGACGAAGGTTTCCAATTCGAGCCAGCTCACGGTCAGGTCGTCGCGCCGGGTCTGGAGGCGGTTGCGCACCCCGACGCGCGCGACCGACCATTTATCGATCGCGTCGATCGAGGTGTATTGCGGGAAATCGATCGGGTTGAGCTTGGTCGAGGGCTGGACGCGGTCGAACTGGAGAATGGTCGCCGGGTCGACGTTCGGCGAGGAGACCCAGGAGAAATTGACGAACGGCTGCACGATGTGCCGCAACCCGTCGAGCCCGAGCGCGCGCGTCTGCACCTCCTCCCATTCCCGCGAGACCTTGAACGAGCTCTCGACCCCGGCGTTGAAAATCGAGCGCCACTCCGAGCCCAGATCCGTGCTCGGGACGCCCTGCTCGGGATTGGGCAGGGGAAACTTCGGATCGAAGACGTTAGGCGGGAGGAACCCGACAAAAAGACTCGGGTCGAGCCTCCGCGTCTGGCTGTAGTAGGTCTCGCGAAATCCGACCCGCGGGACGACCGAGAGAAAGCCGAAGTAAGTGTTCGGGTAGATCAGTTGGTGGAAGGAATCGATCCGGAAGGCGTCGTAATCCTGGAAGATCGAGTTCGCCGGAAAATTCCGGCGCAGCTGGCCGACGGACGTTTCCCCTTCGTAGAAAATCGGGCCGCCGAAAAGTCCGTGCCGCTTGATATCGAGCGCGACTTCCGGGAGGCGTTCGGTCGTCTGGAAAAAGGTGTTGAGCGCGAAGCGGCCGTAGGCGGTGAGGGTGTACCACGGACTGGTTTTGGTGAGCGCGACGACGTTGTCCGGCTGCGGGTTAATCCGGAACTCGGTCGGGAAAAAATCCTGCAAAATAAAGGCGTCGCTCAGCTTCGTGATGTCGGTGGTCACGTCGATGTCCTCGGTGAGGTGGGTGCGGCTCTGGAGCGAGAGCCGGAAACGGCTCGTCGGGGTGCCCTGGCGCGGGAGCGAGGTGCGGTTCAGGTCGGGATTTTGATCCTGGAGGTAATAAGAGCTGAAGCGGGCAAAGCTCTTGTCGTCCTTCCCGTAGCGAATCTCGGAATCGAACCCGAGCGCGACGCCCCGCCGGCTCCGGTAATCGAGCTTCACCGTGCTCGTGATTTTCTCCCCGATCGGAAAAGTGATCTGCCCGAGCAGCGACGGACCCCACGAGCTGAGGTAAGCCGGCGCAATCGAGTAGCTGAAGGTGCGGTCGAGCGATTGGTAAAGATACGGCCACCAGAACACCGGCACCTGGCCGATGTAGAACGTCACGTTCTTGAAAATGACGCGGTCGTTCTGGTAAATCCGCACGCTCTGGGCGTTGAGATGGAAATCCGGATTCTCGGAATCATCCGTCGTGAAGCTGCCGTTCTGGACTTTGTATTCCTCGTCCGAAGCGCTCGTCACCGTCCGCCCCGAAAGCAGGTACGGGTAAGTGGTGGAGCGCATCTCCTGGGCATTGATCGCCTTGGTGTCGACGTTATAGGTCGCCTGCTCGCCCATGTAGAGCGAGGTGCCGCGATAAATCCGGACGTTGCCTTTCAGGAAAACCGAGCGCTTGGCCTCGTCGTATTGCGCGTAGTCGGAATAAATATCGGTGTCGCCGAAATGAATCGCGACGTTGTCGCGGGCGGTGGCGAGACCGTTCTCGTAGGTCGTCTGCCCGGTGGAATTGATCTCGATCGGGAGCGAGCCGGGCCCTTCCAATTCCTGGGCGCCGACGCTGGCGGCGGCGAGCAAGGAAAGGAGCAGAAGAACCGGCTTACGCATCGCGGCGCCGAAGGTAATGGTGCGGCGTGGCCGTTGCAAAGGCAAAAGCCGGGGGCGGATGAATCCCCTTCCGGGGAGCACAGGCCGCTGGCCTGTCGCGTTCGGCCGCTGGCCGAGCGCATCTGGCGCGCAGCGCCCCTCTGGGGTGCGGATTATTCCGGGGTGCCGTCGTGCCTGGCCGCGCGGTTCGCGGCGAGCCGCCGCGAACGACAGGCCAGCGGCCTGTGCTCCCCGGAACCAGCGGCGCCGCGGTGCCTGCCTTAGGGCGCTCGCTTCAAGGTGAGCGCCGCGACCTGCTGGTTCAGCCCGCAGGTCGTGACCAGGGCGCGCTGCCACGGTTTCCCGTTCCGGCTTTTGCGCGGTCGTTAGGCCGAGATCGGCCGGGGCGTGCAGGAGCGGCGGCAATTCCTGCCGGCGCAGGGCTCGCCCGGCGCAGATCACCTGCCAGATCGCGCCCGCCGCCACGCTTTCACCGAGCGCCGGCTTCGCGCTGTAAACCGCCGCGCCCGGGAAATGTTTCGCCGCCATCGCCCGCTCCGCCTCGTCGATGAAAGTCCCGTTCGCGCTCGCAATCCAGAGATCGGCCGCGGGCTCGTTAGGCAATTCCGGTCGCGATCCGCTCCAGTTCCGCGCGAGCTCGCTTTGCCGGGCATAAGTTCCCGCCCGCATGCACCTGCTCCAGCTCGACGTCGCCTGCCCGCGCGAGCAAAACCGCCCCCGCGCCTTCGCTCAGGAACATCCCGCGCGGCGGCCGCGCAAACGGCTCGAGCGGCGGCGCCGCCCGGAGCAGCCGCCACTTGCGGTAGGCGTCGCAGAGCAGCCAGTCGGCTTCCTCCGCCCCGACCACGAGGCAGCGATCCAGCTCCGGGTTCGCCATCAGGTCCTCCGCCATCTTGAGCGCGAGAATCCCGACCGCGCCGTCGCCGACGAGGGTGTAACTCGCGCCCGTGATGCCGAGGATGGCCGCGAGATGGCTGGCCGGCGCGTTGAAGACCGTCTCCGGAAAGAGGAGCGGGCTGGCCGCGCTCGCGCCCGATTGCACGATCTCGTGATAGAAGCGCTTGGTGTAAATCACGCCGCCGTTCGAGATCGCGAAAATCAGCGCCGTCCGGGCCGCGCTCGCCTCGTCCAGCGCGAGGCCGGCGTCGCGCAGCGCGCTCAATCCCGCCACCACCGCGAAACGCGAGATCGCGCTCGAGCGGCGCAGGCGCGGCTGCCGCGCCGCTTCCGCGATCGCCGCCGCCGGCACGGGGAAGACCGAGTAATCCCTCCGCCCGCCTAACGAGCTTTGCACCGGGCTCGGGCTCGCCTCTTCCCCGGCGCGGAGCCGGTCCCAGACTTCGTCGAGCCCGCTCCCGAGCGGCGTGACCCATCCCAGGCCGGCCAGGTGCAGGCTCATGCCGCGCGCGCCTCGAGCACGATCGAGGCGTTCGTCCCGCCGAAGCCAAAGGAGTTGGAGAGCGCCCGCGTCGCCTTCGCCGCGCGCACCTTGTTTGCCACGATGTCGAGATCGAGCCCGAGATCGGAGACGCGGAAGTTGATGTTCGCCGGGAGAAAGCCGTGCGCGGAGCGCGACGATCGTCAGCACCGCCTCGATCGCGCCCGCCGCCCCTAACGAGTGCCCCATCATTCCCTTGGTCGAGCTGACCGGCACCCGCCCGAGCAGCTCCGCGATCGCCTTGCCTTCGGCGGCGTCGTTGAAGGGCGTGGCGGTACCGTGGGCGTTGACGTAATCGATCGCCTCCGGCGCCAGCCCGGCGCTCTGCAATGCCCGCTCCATCGCCTGCCGCGGCCCGATCCCGGATGGATTTGGCTGGGTCAGATGATGGTTGTCGGTGGAAATGCCGTAGCCGGTGATCTCGGCCAGGATCTGCGCGCCGCGCGCCTCGGCCGCGGCCATGTTTTCGAGCGCGAGCAGGGCCGCGCCCTCGCCGAGGACGAGCCCGCTGCGCGCGCCGTCGAAGGGCCGGCATTTATCCGGGGTCGAGGCCTGGAGCGAATCGAACCCGACAAAGACGAGCTCGGAGATGGCGTCGTAGCCGCCGGTCAGGACGCGCTCGTAACGGCCGGAGCGGATGCATTCGAAGGCGTGCCCGATCGCGTTCGTGCCCGAGGCGCAGGCGTTCGCGATCACCTGGCACGGGCTCGTTAGGCCAAACGCCTCCAGCGCGTCGACCGCCGGCTTTTGCGGCGGGTAGTTTGCGATCAGGCCCGGCGTCCGGCCGGTCCGCGCGCCCGGCTGCTGCAGGGTGCGATAATATTGCTCGCCGAAACTCATCCCGCCGCTCGTCGTCCCGACCACGGCCAGCTCGGGGCGAAACTCCGGCGCCTGCTCCCGCAGCTCGGCCAGGGCGGCGATCATCATGCGCGAGGCGCGATGGAGCCGGCGCGTTTTGCGGTCGTTAGGCAGGAAACCGGCCAGCCCTTCGTCCGCCACCTGCCCGGCGGTGGAGCAGCGGCATTGCTCGACCGCGAAACAGGTCACCGGCGAAACGCAATCGCGCGCCTCGCGCAGCGCCGCGAGGGTCGGGCCGAGCCCGGCCCCGAGCGGGCTCACCACGCCCGCCGCCACCACCGCGACGCGGGCCTTGTCTTTCCTGGAACGATCGGTCGGCATGCCGCCGCTAGCCTAGCCCGCGGTGGTGAAATTTCGAAATCGGAATCTCGCAAAACGAAACCGATTCGCCGGGTCCGGGGGCGGAAAATCCAACTCCTTTATTCCGCTTGCTTTGGCCCTTGACCTACCTTACATAGCCGCCAGAAATAGCCGTTCCGGGCGTTGGTGAATTGTCAGTTGAGTTTATTCAGTGACGATTTGAAATCCGATTAGCGGGAACAGTGACCGAGCAGCGTTTCAAACAAGAATAAATTCAGATGGGTACTAAACTCTACGTAGGAAATCTCTCCTTCAACACCACCGAGACGGACCTCCAGGACCTCTTCGCCCAAGCCGGCGCTGTCCAGGAAGTCACTCTCATGCAGGACAAGTTTACGGGTAAATCGCGCGGCTTTGCGTTCGTCACGATGGGCTCGGAAGCTGATGCGCAAAAAGCGATCGCCGACTTCAATGGCAAGACCGTCGAAGGCCGGCCCCTGACCGTGAACGAAGCCCGTCCGCGCGAAGCACGCCCAGGTGGCGGTGGCGGCGGCGGAGGACGTGGCGGTGGCGGCTATGGCGGCGGCGGCGGCGGCTACGGTGGTGGTGGCGGCGGCTACGGCGGCGGTGGCGGTGGAGGCTACGGCGGCGGTGGTGGCGGCGGCGGACGCCGGGACGGCGGTTCGCGTCGCGGACGCTAAACCAGCCCGCAACAACTTTAACAAAAAGCGCCTCGGGAAACCGGGGCGCTTTTTTTGTTAGGCCGGGAAACCGCCGCGCACGGGGCGAGACTCGAATTAATCCTTGAGCCGGAAGCAACTGTGCCGCGCCTCAAACTTTAGAAAAATTATGGCCAAAAACACCAAAACACCCGCGACGAAAACCTCGAGAAAAATCCACATCCCGCCCATCACCAAGCCGGCGGCCGGCGCCGCCACTGGCGCGGTCGTGGGCGCGATGGCCGGCCCGGTCGGGGCCGTCGTCGGCGGCGTCATCGGCGCGGTCCTCGGGCGGCGGGCCCAGAAGGGCAAATCGATCCTCCCCTCGCTCAAGCGGCGCGGCAAAACCACCCCGGCGAGCAAGGGCACGACCACGGCCAGCGCTGCAAAAGCGCCCGCCAGGAAGACCACCCGCAAATCTTCCGCCCCGGCCAGGGCAAAAAAGAGCGCGGCCAAGCCCGCCACCCGCGGGAAAACCAGCGCGAAGAAGTAGGGTTCGGGCTGAAATAGCCTGTTTGGGGCGGTTTTGGCTGTCCCACGACCGTCCGCCCGTGTGGCAGACCGGTTTCCCGGTGTGGCAGACCGGCCCGCTGGTGTGGCAGAACGATTCTGCCGTGTGGTGGAACGGTCCGCTGGCGTGGCAGAACCGTCCAACCGTGTGGCAGGACGCTCCAACCGTGTGGCAGAACCGTCCAACCGTGCTGGTCAACTGGACGGTTCCAACCGTGTGGCAGGATGATTCTGCCGTGCGGGGAAACCGGCGCGACGCGCGTCGCGCCGCTCGCGACGCACGCGGGAACGGCTCGCGACGCACGGGGAAACGCTCGCGACGCGCGGGGAAACGCGTCGCGACGCACGGGAAACACGTTTCCAAGCCGCGGAACAACGCCCGTGACGCACGTCGCGCCGCTCGCGACGCACGTCACGCGGCTCGCGACGCACGCGGGCAGGCTCGCGACGCACGTCAGGCGGCACGCGACGCACGCAGGAAGGCTCGCGACGCGCGGGAAAACGGTCGCGACGGACCGTTCGCGGCGCGAACAGACTGATTTGGGCCCTTTTGAGACGCTTTTGCCTATCCCGGACCCTGGCGCGGGAAAAATCTTCAGGTCGAGGCAAAAAAAGTATTGCCATTTTTTTCGCCACCTGACATTGTCGCCGCGCTTCAGAAGAATAAATCAGGAAAAATCAGCGGGAAAAATTGGATGAAATCACTCAGTAAAATCGCATTAACGGTCGCCCTCGTGGCGGGAATGTCAGCAGTCGCGCAGGCGCAGATTAGCTACACGGGCGGCACCTACACGCAGGATTTCGATATCGCTGGCCAACACCGGGACGCAGTGCACGTCGTTCCGGCCGGATGGGTCGTTTGCTGAATCCGGCACTGGCGCGGCAAACAACGGCACTCGTATCGTCGCTACGGCCGGCTCAACGAGTGGCGATACGTACAGCTTCGGCACTGGGGTACGGCAGACCGATCGAGCGTTTGGTGGTCTGCTGAGCGGCACCGGTAGCTCCGGCAATCGGGGTCGAGCTTCATCAACAATACCGGCAGCAGCATCTTCGAGTTGGCTGTCGTCTTACGATTGGCGAACAGTGGCGGCTCGGCGGCACGGGCGCGTTCGATCAACTGGATTTTCAGTTTAGCCTCAATGCGACCTCTCTACGTACCGGCACGTGGACGGACGTGAATTCGCTCGATTTCATTGCTCCCGATTCACGGTCCCACCGTCAGGCAACCTTGACGGCAATCTAGCGGCGAACCGCGTTTCCGTAAGTTCGTCGCATACACTGGCCTGTCACTGACCGATGGTTCCACGATCTGGTCTTCGTTGGAATGATCCTGATGCCACGGGCTCGGATGACGGATTAGCAATCGATAACTTTTCTCTCGCCGCCATCCCCGAGCCGTCGGTTTACATGCTCCTCGGCGTGGGCTTGCTCTTCTGCGGTCAGCGCTTACCTGCGCCGCCGCCGCGCCTAACGGATTCCCGATCTTCACAAAAACCCGCGTCTAACGACGCGGGTTTTTTGTTGGTGCGAACGCCAGCCGGAACTTTTCAACGGGGGTCGCGCGTTGGCGACCGTACTCTGATAAAGACTGATTTCGCTCTGGAGTTTCGCGACCAACTCCGAGTTGTTTTGAGCCTTGGCCAGTCGGAGCGCCCGCTGTGCCGAATCAGTTGCTTCTGCGAATCGGCCACCTTCAGCCCAAGCTGCGGCGAGGGTGCGGAATACGACCGGATTATTGTCTCCGGATAACTGCTGCCGCGCTTCCTGAACGAGGCGAAGCGCTCTGCCTCCGTCCCGATCAGACGCGACCGGCGAGGTGGCAAGGGCCCAGGCCAAGCTGATTTGAGCGCCGGTATCGTCGGGTTGGAAATCCAAGATCTTCTCCCACTGCGCGATCGCTTCCGAAGTTCCGCCCTGACTGCCAGAAGGCCACCGCCAAGTCGTTACGCGCTTCCGAATCTTCGGGCTTTATCGCGACGGCCTCTTGGAGTTCAAGCATGGAATCATTCATTTGTCCTTTGAGACGGAAGGCCTTGGCCAGATTCTTATGCGCCGTCGCCAGGTCCGAGTTTGATTTCCAGCGCGCGGCGAAAATGGATGATCGCTTCGTCGAGCCGCTGTTTTGCGGCGAGCGCGATACCGAGGTTGTTATGGGCGTCGGGGAGGTTGGGATTAGAGCGCAAAGCCGTTTCCAAATACGAAATCGCTTCATCCAGCCGGCCCTTTTTTGCGAGGGCGGTCCCTTGCTGGAATTGGGCGATCTCATTATCCGCAGGTCACGGCCAGGGTGTGGCTCCAGAGAGACACGCTGTCGTGCCAGTGGGAGGTTTGATCCCGCGCTCGCCAGGCCAAGGCCGCGATGATCACGGACTGCGCACCCGCCCAGGATCTGCCGAGCGGTACGTCCAGTGTCTCAACAGGTCAGCGACGCCCCACGTGATCGCCAGAGACAGGCCGAGTTGCGGCAAATACATGTAACGATCGGCGTGTGCTTGAGACCCAACCTGGACGATTCCAATGACCGGCACGAGCATTCCCAAAAACCAAAGCCAGCCCACCAAGAGATACGGACGTTTCTGGCGGAATACGACAACGGCCCCAGTGATTGCGGTCAGCAAAACAGCGGCCAGAGACTATTTCCCAAGAAGAGAAGCTGCCTTTGGGATGAGGATAGAAAACCGCCAGTCGCGTGGGCCAAACCGTCTGCCAGACATAGGTGAGGTAACTCACCAACGCGTTGTTCACTCGCCAGAGCAGGGGAAGTCGCTCGATGGAAAGGACGATCTGCTGTTGGGCGAGAAGCGTGGCGACGCAGGATGCGGCCGCAAGCGCGAGTAGGGGAAGCTTTTCGAGAATGAGGCGCGGGGTCGGGAAGAGAGAGCGGAAGCGCCGTAGAGGCCAATAGTCCAGAAGCAAAAGGACGAAGGGCAAGGTGACGAGAGTCGGCTTTGCCATCAGGCCGGCAGCGAAAAGCGCGGCGGTCGTGAGGTAACGAGTGAGACCGGGTTGTCGCACATAGCGGAGATAGGCGCCCAGCGTGAGCATGAAGAAAACTCCGCTGAGCACATCTTTGCGCTCGGAAATCCAGGCGACTGATTCGACATGCAAGGGATGAATCGCGAAGAGCGACGCGACAAAAGCGCTGCGCCAAAGCGCGCCGGTCATCTGTTCGAGGACGAGAAAACAGAGGACGACGGCGATCGAATGCAGCAGGACGTTGCTGAGATGGTGTCCCCACGGCCGCAGTCCATACAAGTCGCAGTCCAGCATGTGAGAGAGGCTGGTCAGCGGGTGCCAATTATCCGAATGACTATGGGTCAGAGCCCACGCCATTCCCCGGAGGGTTATGCCGCTTGTGATGTGCGAATTTTCAAAGACGTAAGTGTTGTCGTCGTAGTTAACGAACTCATGCCCCAAGGTCTGGCCAAACACGATCCAGACGAGCGCGATGAGTGCGAGGCATGCCAGCCAAACGCTTCCTCGAATTTTAGTCTGAGTTAATTGATCTCCACCCATCGCTCCTCGGGCCCGTCATTCCTCGATCACGCTTCGCAATTCCGTCGAGCTTAGGGAAGCAAAAGCTCGTAGGAAAGAATGCTCAGGCAATAGATCGCCGCCGTCTCGACCCGCAGAATGATCGGGCCGAGGGTGAGCGGCGCGCAGCCCTGGGAGCGGGCGAGCGCGATCTCGGCCGGGGTGAAATCGCCTTCCGGGCCGATGAGCATGAGGACCCGCTCCGGGCGCGCGCCGTTGTGGCCATCGGCGTAGTCGGCCAGGACTTTTTTCAGGTGCTGCGCGCCGGGCTGGAGCGAGCCGATGAGCCGCAGGTCGTAGCCGGTCGTAGCGGCGATATCCGATCGCCGATCTTCGTTTTCCGGAGAGGAGGTGGGAGCAGGATTAGGAACAGGAGCGGAGCAGGAGGGAGGTCGCGGAAGAATGCTTCGGGCGTGCGCGGCTGGTGGACGTGCGGGAGCCAGTTCTGCCCGCATTGCTTGGCCGCCTCGAGGGCGACGGTCTGCCATTTGGCCTGTTTCTGCGCCGCGCTCTCGGGGTCGAGCTGGACGACGGTGCGGTCGGAGAGGAGCGGGAAAATCTCGGCCGCGCCGATCTCGACCGCTTTCTGGACGATGAGGTCCATGTTTTTCCCTTTCGGAATGGCCTGGGCAAGGGTGATGCGGGCGCGGAGCGGGGGCGTGACGGCTTCCTGCAAGACGCGCAGGTGCACAGTGCCGGAATCGAGGGAAACGATCTCGGCGGTGCCTTCGCGGCCGCGGCCGTCGAAGAGGACGGCGCGATCGCCGGGCTGCATCCGCAGGACGCTGCGGGCGTGGTGCGCCTCGGAGCCGGTGAGGGCGGCGGCGGGCCAGGCGTCAGGCGCGAGATAGAATCGATGCATGAAGGAAAGGGTTCAGTTGTAGCCGGGGGCGGTGACCCCGGCCGGAATGGGTAGACGTTGCTTGCACCCGCCGGGGTCACTGCGTCCCTGCGGCTATTTCAGTCCTAGCGGAAGAATTCTCGCGCGCGCTCGAAGAAGCTCTTGTGCAGCGGGGTGTTGTCGTCGCCGCAGAGGGCGGCGAATTCTTCCAGCTTCTGGCGCTGCTCGCTGTTGAGACGGCTCGGGACTTCGACCAACAACTTGGCGTAGAGGTCGCCGCGCTCGCGGCTGTTGACGTGGATGACGCCTTTGCCGCGGAGCTTGAAGGTCTGGCCGCCCTGCGTGCCGGCGGGGACTTTGAGGCTGGCTTTGCCTTCCAGGGTCGGGACGGGCACTTCGCCGCCGAGCGCGGCGGTGGCAAAGGAGATCGGCACTTCGCAATAGAGGTTGTCCTCCTCGCGCTGGAAGATCGGGTGCTCCTTGATGTGGACGACGATGTAGAGGTCGCCCTGGGCGCCGCCGCGGATGCCGGCTTCGCCGTTGCGGGTGGAGCGCAGACGCGAGCCGTGGGAAATGCCGGGCGGAATTTTGATTTTGATCCGGCTGGTTTTGTCGACCCGGCCTTCGCCGTCGCAGGCGTCGCACGGTTGCTCAATCACTTCGCCGAGGCCGCGGCACTTGGGACAGGTCTGGGAGACCTGGAAAAAGCCGCGGGAACTGACGACCTGGCCGCGTCCGCGGCAGACCGGGCAGGTGATGGCGCGCGAGCCTTTGGCGGCACCGCTGCCGGTGCATTTGTCGCAGGTGTCGAGCTTGCGCACCTCGATCTCTTTTTCCACGCCGAAGGCGGCTTCCTCGAGGGTGATCTGCATGTCGTAGCGCAGGTCGCTCCCGCGCTGGGTGCCGTCGCCCTGGGCCGCACCGCCGCCGAAGAAGCTCTCGAAAATTCCCCCGCCGCCGCCGGCCGCGCCGAAGACTTCGCGGAAGATATCGAAGGGATCGTGGAAGCCGCCGCCGCGCCCGCCCTGGGCAAAGGCGGCGTGCCCGTAGCGGTCGTAGGCGGAGCGTTTCTGCTCGTCCATGAGGACGTCGTAGGCTTCGCCGAGCTCCTTGAATTTCTCTTCCGCGTGCGAGTCGTCGGGATTTTTATCGGGGTGAAACTTGACCGCGAGTTTGCGATACGAGCGCTTGATCTCGTCGCCGCCGGCGCCGCGCTCGACGCCGAGGATTTCGTAGTAATCGCGTTTGGTGGTCATTTTCGGAAAATCTTAATCCTGCTCCTGCTCCTAATCCTGCTCGTGTTTAAGGAGGTGGAAACCGTCGGGATTAGGAGCAAGAGCAGGAGCAGGATTAGGAACCGCTACGCCGCCGGCCCGCTCGAAACGACCACGCTGGAGGGGCGGAGGAGCCGGTCCTTCATCTTGTAACCGCGGCGCATCTGCCGGATGACGACGCCTTCGGCGACTTCGTCGCTCGGTTCGTGGGCGATGGCTTCGTGCAGGTTGGGGTCAAACTTCTGCCCCTCGGCGTCGATCGGCTGGAGGCCGTTGTCGGAGAGAAAATCGGTCAGCTGTTTCAGGACCATGCTCATGCCGGCGTAGATGGGCGATTTCTCGCCCTCGCTTTTGGCGGCGGAAAGGCCGAGCTCGAAATTGTCGACGATCGCGATGAGGCGTTCGAGGAGGGAGCTGTTGGCATACTTGATCGCGTCTTCCTTCTCGCGGTTGGCGCGCTTTTTGTAGTTGTCGAAATCGGCCTGGCTGCGCAGGGCGAGATCGCGGAAACGATCGAGATCGGCCTGGAGATTGGCGGTGGGATCGTCCTGGTCGTTCTCCTCCGCGGGGTCGGGCGCGACGGCGGTCTGGGCGGCGCTGGGCTGCTCGTCGGGCCGGGCGGCGGCTTCTTCCGTCACGGGAATATGGCGACGGTCGGTTTTGGAATGTTTCATGTCTTTCGTACTACGATCAAAGTGATGTCGTCATTCTGCGGATGGCCGGCGGCGAAATTGCGCACGTCGTCGACCAGCCGGGCGATGACTCCCTGGGCCCCTTCGCTCGCGCTCGCCCGGATGGAGCGGAGCATTCGTTCGGGGCCAAATTCGTCTCCATTCGCGTCCAGCATTTCGGTGACGCCGTCGGTGTAAAGGACGAGGCAATCATCGGTCGCGAGGGGGACGGAAAGGTCGCCGGTTATCCTATCGAAGACGTCTCCACTGTCAATTCCGAGGGCCATTCCGGGCGGCTTCAGGACCTCCACTTCGCCGGTCGCGGCGCGGAAGAGCAGGGGCGCGTCGTGCCCGCCGCGGGAGAGGGTCACCTGGTTGGTTTTGTGGTTCAAAATGAGGTAGGCCATGCTGATGAACATGTCCTCCTTGATGTCGGGATAGAGCTGGCGGTTGACCTTGCTCAAGACCTCGGCCGGCGACTGCCCCAGGCGCGCCTCGGCCCGCAGCACGCTGCGGCAGATGGCCATGATGAGCGAGGCCGGCACGCCCTTGCCCGAGACGTCGGCGATGACCACGCCGAGGCGCTCGTCGTCGACCTTGATGTAGTCGAAATAATCGCCGCTGACCTGGCGGGCGGGGATGTTGATCCCGGCGATGTCGAAGCCCTCCATCGGCGGCGGCTGCGAGGGGAGGAGGATGCGCTGGATGTCGCGGGCGATCTGGAGGTCGTGGTCGAGGCGCTTTTTCTCGTTCGCCTCGGAGTAGACGATGGCGTTGTAAAGGGCGAAGGCGGATTGCTCGGAGATGGATTTGAAGACGACGAAATCGCTTGGCGAAAAAGGGGCGCTCATCGGGCCGTTGGCGACGGCGAGGACGCCCATGTTTTGCCGGCCGTAAAGGAGCGGTGTGACCATGACCGAGACAGTGCCGTGGGCGCTCTCGCGCAGCTTGGCCAATTCCGGCACGTGCTGGACGTCGGCGAGATGCACGCCCTCGCCGCTCTTCCAGGCCTTGCCGAGCAAGCCCTCGTCGGCCTCGACCGGTTGGGAGCGCAGGAAGCTATCGAGCGCCACCGGCGTGGTCGCGGCCTGCTGCAGGATGCGATCGGGCACCGCGATGAGGGGCGGGCAGCCCTTGGTCAGGAAAGCGGGCTTCAGGCGGGTCCCGGTGCGATCGACGAGGTAAATCGCCCCGCCGTGGGCGTCGAGAATGCGGACCGAGCTTTCGACGATGAGCCGGTGGAGGTCGTGCGGCCGGATGACATCGCGGAAGGCTTCGCCGAGGCCGTGGAGGAAATCGAAGACGAGATTTTCCTCGACCTGGATTTCCTCGTTGGAACGCTCGAGCTGGCGGATGCGCCAGCGTTGGCGTTGGTAGGTGAGCAGCCAGCCGATCAGCGACGCGACGAGGAGCCCGAAAAGGAGAAAGCGCATGGGAGCGAAGCGAGGTTACTTCGCTGGGCTTTCGTGTTGCAGATCCTGCTTGAGGTACTCGAGGACGTCCTTGAACCGGGTGAGATTTTTTGGGGCGGCCTCGCACAGCGCCTCATGCGCCTCGAGCATCGTCCCGGCCTGCTCGCGTTTCGCGGTGGCGGACTTGTCGGCCGGGTCGCCATTGGTCTTGGAAAGCGCCTCGCAGCGCGGGGCCTCGGCGCCGTTGGCCTGGATGTCGAAGATCTGGTCGAGACCGAGGCCCGAAAGCAGATCGCGGCTTCGTTCGCCGCAATGAATCACATGCACCCGACCCTGGCCGAGTTCCTTCAGGCGCAGCGCCATTCCCGCCATCGTTCCCATGAAAGTCGAGTCCATCATCACGCAATCTTCCAAGTCAAAGACGAACTCGCGGTGACCTCTATTCACCATCTCGCGGGCAAACTCCTTCAGGCTGCCGCTATTGAGGAAGCTGCCTCGGCCCGCCACGCGGATCCACACCGTGGGACCGTTGACGCCTACTTGAATCGAGGACTGCACGACTAACTAAAGATAAAATTTCGTCGGTGACTGTCAATGACCCGCGCCGACCCCGGCTTTTGCCGGCCGGGCGAGTCCGTCCGGACGCACACTGCGGGGCGGGGGTTTTCCCAGACGGCCGGCCGGACTAACGAATGCGTTTGCATCACAAAAGAGCGCGCGCCGGGATGCGCTTTACTCCCACAAATAGGATCGGCGCACGGCCACGATTCGGCCGTCCACGATGAGCGATGCGCGCCAGGCGATGACCCGGCCATCATCGTAAAAATCGTCGCCCAGAATCGTAAACTCCGTCGTGTAATGGCCCCGCGCACCCGGGTAGGCGATCTCCCGCGCCTGGACGAAGGCGTGGAGTTTTTCCTGCCGGTACTCCAGCCGCACCCGCACATCCGCGGTCCGGCGCGCGACCCAGAAGAAGGTGTAATAATTTCCGAAGCGCTGGCGCTGGTCGAGGGCGGTGATGGCGCCGAACATCCGGTAATCGCGCTCGAAGCGGACGGAGGCGTCGACCTGCCCGGTGATGCGCTGCGCCAACGGGTCGAGGAAATATTGTTTCACCTTCCGAAACTCGAAGTCGCGATCGAGGGCGACGGGCAGTGGGCCGGGTTTCTCGACCTGGGAGGACCGCGGCGGGGCGCCCGCGCAACCCGCGAGGACGAGACAAAGAGCAGCCAGCGGGATTCTCACGACGCGTGCATCAAACGGGATCAGCGGCTTGGTGTCAATCGCGCCGAAAGTCGCGGACTCCGGCGAGAGCAGCTATTTTCCCGCCGTGATTCCGGTCCAATACGAGCGCGGGGTATATTTGCCCAAGGAAAACATCTGGCTCGATCCCTGGGACGGGAAGCCGTTCGCCTTCGTCTCCCACGCCCACAGCGACCACATCGCACCGCATGACGAGATCGTCGTCTCGGAGCGGACCTCGCGCCTGATGCAGGCCCGGCTTCCCGGCGAGCGGCACGAGCACGTCCTGCCCTTCGGCGAGACGTCGACCGTGCGCGGGCTCGAGATCACCCTGCTGCCGGCCGGGCATATTTTCGGGTCGGCCCAGTTTTTTCTGCAAACGGAAGCGGGCAGCCTGCTTTACACCGGCGACTTCAAGCTCCGCCCCGGCCGTTCCGCCGAGGCGACGCAATGGCGGCAGGCCGACACCCTCATCATGGAGACGACCTACGGCCTGCCGCGCTACCGGCTGCCCCCGACCGAGCTGGTCGTGCAACAGATCGTCGCCTTTTGCCGGGAAGCGCTGGAGGAAGGGGCGACGCCGGTCCTGCTTGGCTACTCGTTAGGCAAAGCGCAGGAAATTCTTTGCTCGCTCGCGGAAGCCGACCTCCAGCCGATGCTGCACGCCTCGGTTTATCGCATGACGCGGATCTACGAGCAGTTTGGGCAGGCCTTTTGCAAATACGACCGCTGGGACGCGAAAGCGTTTGCAGGCAAGGTGCTGATCTGTCCGCCGAGCGTGGTGCGTTCCAAAGTGATTTCGGGCCTGAAGAATAAGCGGGTCGCCATGATCAGCGGCTGGGCGGTCGAGCCGAACGCGATCTACCGCTACCAGGTCGACGCCGCCTTCCCGCTCTCCGATCACGCCGATTACGACGATCTCCTGCGCTACGTCGAGCTGGTGCAGCCGAAGCGCGTCCTCACCCTGCATGGCTTCGCCGCCGAGTTCGCGCGCGACCTGCGCGAGCGCGGAGTCGAGGCCTGGGCCCTGAGCGCCGAGAACCAGATGGAACTGACGCTGAGTTCTCCTCCGGGTAGCGCACGCGTCTCGCGTGCTGGTGGCGGCGTCCCGCCGCCACGAACTTCCCTAACGACGGCTCCTCCCGGGAGCGTGGGGAAAAATGAAAAAGTTCGAGATGGCGAGGACGCCATCTCCAGCACGCGGGACGCGTGCGCTACCCAGTCTGAATTCTTCGCCTTCGCCGAGCTCGGCGAACGGATCGCCGCCACACCCGCCAAGTTGGAAAAAATCCGTCTTCTTTCCGAATACCTGCGCGGCCTCGAACCCGAGCAACTTCGGATCGCATCCACCTTCCTCACTGGCAAACCATTTGCCCAGACCGACCAGCGCACCCTGCAAACGGGCTGGGCGATTATCTACCGCGCCCTTCTCGCCGCCAGTGGGCGCGGCAACGCCGAACTCCGCCGCATCTCGAGCAGTCACGGCGACGCCAGCAAAGCTGCGCTGGAAGCGCTCGAAGGCCGCACCACCCCCGAGCCCTTTTCGTTAGGCGAAGCGCTCGCCCTTTTCGAGGCGTTGCACAAAGCCCGCGGACCGGTGGCGAAGACGGAATTGCTCCAGGCTCGGCTGCAGAAGCTCTCGCCCCTCGAGGCCCAGTACGTCGTCAAAATCCTGACGGGCGACCTCCGCATCGGTCTGCGCGAAGGCCTGGTCGAGGAGGCGATCGCGCGCGCGTTCGAGGCTGCGCTCGATGAATTGAAGGAAGCCCACATGTTGCTGGGCGACATCGGCCAGACCGCGCTCCTCGCCGCGAAGAGGAAACTCGACCGCGCCGAGCTCACTCTTTTTCGCCCGATCAAATGCATGCTGGCGAGCCCGGAGCCGACCGCGGAAGCGATCTGGGCGCGGTTCGTCGAGTGAGGGGCCTAACGGGTCGATCGTTTACGTGGAGGACAAGTTCGACGGCATCCGGGCGCAGCTTCATCGCGGCTCAGAACAGGTGGAACTTTTTTCGCGCGACCTGCGCCGCGTGACCGGGCAATTCGACGAGATCGCGGAACGCGCCCGCGCTTTCGACGACGAGCTCATTCTCGACGGCGAGATCATGGCCTTCGAGCACGGGAAGAAGCTGACCTTTTTCGACCTGCAAAAGCGGCTCGGGCGCAAGCAGGAGAGCGCCGATCTCTTTGCCGCGCCCGCGGCCGCTGTGCCGGTTGTTTTCATCGCCTTCGATCTTCTCTGGCTGAACGGCCGCTCGCTTCTCCGCACCCCGCTGCGCGAACGGCGCGAGCTGCTCCGCGGCCTAACGATGCCGCCGCAGTTTCAGTTTGCGGAGATTTCGCCGGCGCATTCGGCCGCGGAAATCGAGGCGGCGTTCTCGATGGCGCGACGCCGGCTCAACGAAGGGCTCATGATCAAGGACCCGGAGAGCCAATACACGCCGGGCCGCCGCGGAATGTCGTGGTTCAAGCTGAAGAAAGAACTGGCCACGCTCGACGTCGTGGTGGTGGCGGCGGAACTGGGGCACGGGAAACGCAATCACGTCCTGAGCGATTACACCTTCGCCGTTCGGGACGACGAGAGCGGTCAGTTGCTCCCGATCGGCAAAGCCTACAGCGGCCTAACGGATGTGGAGATCGCTGAGCTGACTGAACATTTTCGCCGGAACACGATCCGCGATCGCGGGCGTTTGTTGGAAGTGAAACCGGACACCGTCCTCGAGATCGCGTTCGATTCGATTCAACCGAGCAAGCGGCACGCGAGCGGGCTCGCGCTGCGCTTCCCGAGGATCAAGGCGATTCGGCGCGACAAGACGCCGGACGCCATCGACACCCTGGCTTACGCGCGGAAGCTGGCGGAAGAGACTCGTTAGGGCTGTTGAGCTTCGGGCGATCCGGTTGGTTCAGGCGTGGGTGCTCCCTCTGCCTGCTCCTGGCCTTTTTTGCCCTGCCTCTCGACGCGTTTTTCCGCCCTCTTTTCCGCTCGCTTGGCCTGTCGCTTATCAGCCGCTGTCATCTTTTCAGGAGCGACGGGCGCGGTGGGGCGGTGGCGGCAGCTGCTTCGGTGGCGGAAGGCGTGGCCGTGGCTGCAGGCTGGTCCGGCGTCGAGGTCGGCGAGGCTTCGGGACGGCCCGGCTTTTGGCCGCGACGCTCCTGCATCTTCTGCTGGCGCTCGGCCTGCTGCTGCGCGCGCTGTTTGCGTTTTTCCTCCTGCCCGGCCCGGGCGGCCTCGCGCCGATTGCGATCGGCTTCCTTCGGCGAAAAGACGTTCTCGGTCGGGCTGGGCGCGACCGTGTCGGCCGGCGCAGCGGTCGGTTCCGGCCGCGCCTCGGTGGGACTCGGGCGCGGGCTGGCCGGCGGCGGTGTGCTCGGCGCCGGGACGGGCGTTCCCAAGGGGGTGGCGCCTGCGGTGGGTATCGTCGGCCTTACGGGACGGCCGACCGGGACAGGGGCGGAGTTGCCGGGAACGACCTTGCGTTTCTCCGGCCTAACGAATCGTTTCGGCGGCAGGTTTGGCGGCGGGGTGGCCTCAGCCTCCATCTTGGCCCGCGCCTTCTCGGCCGCCTGCGTGTTTTGGATGCCCGACCAGCCGCGTTCCGCCACGGGTTGCGCGATCGTCCGGGTGACCCGGTTCGGGCGCGTGGCGCGCTCCGCCTGGCGGAAATCCACCGTCGGCAGCGCCACCACTTCGCCCTTGAAGACGGGCACGTCGTTAGGCATGTCCTGTGTCCGCTCGAGCCGATAACGCTCGATCGGCTGCCGGCTCTGCTTGCGCAGGTCGTCGTAGCTCGGGCCCTGATCGACGACGACGGAATTGTTGTAGACGATGTTGGTCACGTTGACGGTGTTGTTGATGATCGTGACGTTGCGCTCGGTCGGGACGATTTCGCGCGAAGTCAGCTTGCGGCCGAATTCGTTCGCCGGAACAAAGGCGTACTGGTCGGGGCCGATGTCGTAATAGTTGTCGGCCCAGTTGCGGATGCCGGTCTGGCGATCGAACTGCGCTTCCGGCGGGAGCGGGGCCCAGCCGACGTAGTCGCCGCCTTTGCGCCAGGAGACCCAGGCCGGGGCCCACTGTTCGCCCGGGACCCAGACCCAGCCGACGCTGCGCAGGCGGACCCAGCGGCCGTAGTGGTAGGTGGCCCAGCCAAATTTTTCGTCCGAGATCCAAGTCCAGCCGGCGTCGGTATAGACCCAGTGGCCATTGGTGTAAGGACGCCAGTCGCGACCTTGGGCGGCTTGGCGCGGCTGGAAAACGTAACCGTAATCACCCGTCTCCATCCAGTCGCCGTAGGGATCCAGTTTGCGATAGAAAGTGGAATAGGCGCCGGTCTCGGGTTCCTGATCGGACGAGGCGCTCACCGGTGTCGAAGCGGGCTCGTTAGGACGGGGCGTGGCGGTGGCGGGCGGTTTTTTCTGGGCGGCGGCGAGAGCGTTGATGCGCGCCTCGAGGGCGGCCTGGCGCTCGGCCATCTTTTCGCGGTCGTCGGCCGCGCGCTCGGCGTTGACCCGTTCCTGCACCTGGCGTTCGATCTCGGCCTGGCGTTCCGCTTCGGAGTCTTGTTTCTGGCAGGCACCGACGCCGAAGGCGAGGGCGGCGAGGAGCGGAAGTAACAAATTTCTCTTCATAAAATAGTGAGACCAATTCGGTCTCCGGTTATTCGAAACAAAACGGACCCGGGCGCCGTTTTTGTGATTGGTTAGTTTTCGTTAGGGGAAGGCGCGGGCGAGGCCTGCGACGCGGGCACGATCGTGACCGTCTCGCTCTGCGCGCGCCGGGAATTCTGCCATTGGCCATAGCCCGCAAGGAGGGCGAAGACGACGAGGATGCCGAGCATCAGTTTCAGGCCGCTCGCCGGGGCGCGCGTTTCCCCCGGGGGACGCGCGGGCGGGTTAGGCAATTCCATCGGGCAGTATCCGGTGGGGACGGGCCCGTGGCAACGTTTAGAGGTGGAGCGCGGCGATCGCGTCCATCACCCGCTGGGCGATGCGCGGGTAAACTTCGCGACCATTGCCTTCGATATCCGCCGCGGTGAAGCGGATCGGTTCGCCGACCACGATCGTGATCGGGCAAAGGCGCAGTTTCCCGCCGCCGCGGGGGAGCGCTTCGTGCGCGCCGAAGATTCGCATCGGGATGACCGGGGCGAGCGTTTTGGCGATGAGAAATCCGATGCCGGGCTGGGCCGGCTGCAACTTCCCATCGAGCGTGCGCGCGCCTTCCGGGAAGACGAGGGTGCCATGGTTGGCCCGCAGGATGCGGATGAGCGCCTTGAGCGCGCTGCGATCGCCGCCCTCCTGATCGACCGGAACGACATTTATTTTCGGGAGAACCCAGCCCAGCACCGGGACGTCGAGGAGCGATTTGCGCGCGAGAAAATAAATCGCGCGGCGCGAGGCGATCCCGGCAAAGGGCGGATCGAGATAGCTCTCGTGGTTCATCGCCAGGATAACCGCCCCTTCGTGGATGACGCGCTCGGGATGGACGACGCGAAAGCGAAAGAAGACCCGCGCGATCAGCCGGGTGAGATGATAGATGCTGAAATACCAGGGGTTCACCGCGCGCTCGTTAGGCCCTTCAATTTCAAGCGGCCAATGATTTCCCCGACGACGCCGTCGATCGTCAGGTTCGAGCTGTCGATGACGTGGGCGTCTTCCGCGATGATGAGCGGGGAAGCGCGGCGCGAGGAATCGGCTTCATCGCGCGCGGTGATGCGATCGCGTTGCCCCTGCGCTTCCCGCCGGCGGAGGCGGATCTCGGGGGAGGCGTCGATGTAAAACTTGAAGGGCGTGTCGGGAAAAACGACCGAGCCGATGTCGCGGCCTTCCATGACGAGATCGTTTTCCGCGGCATAACGACGGAGATGCTCGACCAGGATCTCGCGCACCCGCGGGACGCTGCTGACGCGGGAGACATTCTCGTTTACGCGATCCTCGCGCAGGAACGGCTCGGGATCGACGCCGTCGATGAGCATGAGCGAATCGCGCTCACGCAATTCACACGAGATCGGCGCCTCTTCCGCCAGCTGCTCGATCGCGACGGCATCGGAAGTGGAAATTCCGCGCTCGAGGACGAGCCAGGTCATGGCGCGGTACATCGCGCCGGAATTGACGTAGACGTAACCCAGCCGGCGCGCCAGCTCGCGGGCGACGCTGCTTTTGCCGGAGGCGGCGGGGCCATCGATCGCGATGATCTTGTGCGCGGCCGTGGAGTTCATCGTTAGGCGGGAGAGGAGCTAATCTTCCTCTGGGCGGGCGTGGGAAAGCGAGCTGATGACCCGGGTGGTGGTGCGGAAGCCTTTCGGATTGGCCAATTCGCTCAGCGTTTTCTCGAAACCGGGATACGAAGTCGCGACGCAATCGACATCCTGGATGACGGTCTCGCCTTCCGCGAACATGCCGGCGATCGCAAAGGCCATGGCGATGCGGTGATCGCCAAAACTGGAGAGCCGCGCGCCATGGAGCGGAGCGCGGCCGTGGATCTCGAGGCCGTCGCTTAGCTCGACCACCTGCGCTCCCATCGAGCGCAGGTTGTGCGCGATGGCGGCGATGCGGTCGGTTTCCTTGACCCGCAATTCCTGGGCGTGGCGGATGATGGTGGTGCCATTGGCGAGTGCGCCGGCGACCGCCAGAATCGGCAGCTCGTCGATCAGGCGCGGGACTTCCTTGCCCTGAATGACGGTGCCCTTGAGATGCGCGCCGGTGATCTCGACGATCCCGCGCGGTTCCACCTGGTCAACATCCTCGATCGCTTCCCGGACCTGCGCGCCCATGCGCACGAGGACGCCGAGCAGTCCGGTGCGGGTTTCGTTTAACCCAACATCCCTGACCAGCACGTGACCGCCCGGTTGGGCGGCGGCGGCAACGAGCCAGAAGGCGGCGGAAGAAATATCGCCCGGGATGCTGAAGTCGCGCGACTCGGGCGTGTGATCGCCATAGACGCTCACGCCGTGCTCGTCCTTGAGCGTGCGGACGAGAAAATAATTGAGCATCAGCTCGGTGTGATTGCGGGTCGTGACCGGCTCCTGGACGGTGGTTTTTCCCTTCGCGAAAAGTCCGGCGAAAAGAAGCGCGCTCTTCAACTGCGCGCTCGCGACCGGGGTGGTGTATTTGATCCCGTGCAAGGGAGCGCCCTCGATCCGCAGAGGCGCGGTATCCTTTTCGCCCTCGGCTTCGATCTTGGCGCCCATCTCGCGCAGCGGTTCGATGATGCGGCCCATCGGCCGGCCCGAGAGCGAGCCATCCCCGACCAGCCGGCTTGAGAACGGCTGCCCGGCCAGCAACCCCGCGAGCAACCGCATCGTGGTCCCGGAATTTCCACAGTTAATCTCATCCTTGGGCGCGGTTAATTTTCGCCGGTTGCCGTGGACGATGAGAATCTCGGGCTCGGGTTGTTCGATCTTGATCCCGAGCGCGCGCATCGCGACGACCGTGTTCATGCAATCGGCGCTGCGCGAAAACCCGCGCAGGACGCAGGGGCCGTTGGCGAGGGAGGCGATCATGACCGCGCGATGCGAAATGCTCTTGTCGCCCGAGACATTGATCTCGGCCTCGATCCGCGGGGCGCGTTTTATCCGAAGGTCATCCATGGTTCAGGTCAAAAAAAAGAGCGTCAAGCGGACGGCGGGCCCGCCAACGTGGAGGAAGAATCCCAAGTTGCGCGGAAATGTCCAGCATCGCCGCGCGCCGGCGGGGAACGGCGCGCCGCGAGGATGGCTGGCGGTCTGGGAACGAAATGCCGACTCGTTAGGGGACGAGGAAGATTTTGTTTGTGTAGGGGTCGCGCACTTCCGTTCCGGGCGGGAAGCCGCGCACGTCGACATATCCCTGGTCGGGGGCATAGGGACTGGTGACGAACCCGGGTTTGCTCGGGACCGGAATGCCGTAAGGAATGTCGCCCTTGGTCGGCTTGACCTCCGCGGCGGGCGCGGTCGTCTGCGGCGGCGGGACCTGCGGGGCGCCGTAATCGGGCGGCGGGGTCGGCTGCGCGGCCGGATCAAATGGCTGTTGCACCGGCGGGTATTGCGTCTCGACAGAGGGCGGCGGATAAGTGGCTGCGCGTTGGCGCCGCGGTGGCGGCTCCGGTTCGGAGCAGGCCGAGATAAAAAGGGCGGTGAAGAGCGCGAGCGAGATCGATAGTTTCATAAAGCAGTGCCTTGGACGATGCCTCCCGTTTTGTAATTCATTCGCTTGCGGGTGACAAAGTATATTTGCAGCGCGGATGACGCCCAATCGATTTCCAACGAAAAAATGCGAATGCACGGCGCGGCCTTTCCGAATCTAAAAAGATGACTGAGCGCAAAGGAGATTCCATCCTCGTGATCGACGACGACCGGGCAAGCCGGCGGATGTTGACTCATGCGCTGAGCAGCGCCGGCTACAATTGCCAGGAATCCTCCAGCGGGGTTGAGGCGCTCGCGAGCTTGCATACCGAGGTGCCGTCGCTGCTCCTGCTCGATTTTCACATGCCGGAGCTGAACGGCGCGGAGGTGCTCTCGCGCCTCCGGTCCGACAGCAACCCCGCGATCGCGCAGCTCCCGGTGATCATGTTGACCGGCGACGGCGGAGAAGAAAGCGAGGTGCTCTGCCTGGAGGCGGGCGCAAACGATTTCGTGACCAAGCCGATCAATCTCCCGGTCCTGCGCGCGCGGATCGATACGCAGCTACGGCTGCAATCGTTGCGGCGACAGCTGCAAAAGCAGAACGACGAATTGGAAGCGTGGCGGGAAAATCTCGAACGCGACCTCGCCGCCGCCCGTCTCACCCAGCAATCGCTGATTCCGCAAAAACCACCGCGCTGGTCGGGCTGGGACATCGCGGCGGAATATCGGCCCGTCATCCAGGTGGGCGGCGATATCTACGGCTGGCTGCGGATGTCGGATCACCGCACCCTTTTCTGGATCGCGGACGCGACCGGGCATGGCGCCGCCGCGGCGCTCCTGACGACATTGGCGAAACTGCTTTTTCACCACGGCAGCGTGGAACACGCGGAACCGGCGAAAATCATGGAGGCGGTGAATGACGATTTTCGGAGCATTTTCGGCGCGCGCTCTTTCATGACCGCGATGTGCGTCGCGCTCGATCCCGAAAACGGGCGGGCCAGCGTGGTCGGGGCGGGGCATCCGCCGCTGGTCGTAGCGCGGCGTGGCGCCGCGGCCGAGCTGGTGCAGTCGACCGCGCCGCCCTTGGGCCTGCTCGAACATTCGCAATTTGCCGAGACCGCGATCGAGCTGCGGCCGGGCGACGGTTTTCTCCTCTACACCGACGGACTCTACGGGGCCTCGAAAAACGAGACGGAACGCTGGACTCCGGCGCGCTTGCAGGCGTTGATCGCGGAGGATGAAGTCAGCGCCGAGGGAATGCTGCGCAAAGTGATTGATCGCACTGCGCCCGATGCGGGCCAGGCTCTGGAGGACGATCTGGCGGCCATCGCGGTCCTGCGAACGGCGTAATTCGACCGCGATTTTTTTTCAATCGGGAAAAAATTAGTATTGCTCTCGCAGTGCCCAACGATTAATCAGCCTTTATGCCCAAAACCACAGCCAAAAAAACACCCTCGAAACGGAAGCCCAATGCTGCTTTCATGAAACCTGTCCAGCCTGATGAGAAACTCTCTCTCATCGTCGGCTCGAAGCCGCTCCCGCGCTCGGAACTGACGAAGAAGCTCTGGGACTACATCAAAAAGAATGGTCTGCAGGACAAGAAGAAGAGAACGCAGATCAACGCTGACGAAAACATGCGCCCGGTCTTCAATGGCAAGAGCCAGGTGAGCATGTTTGAGATGACCAAGCTCGTCTCGGGTCACCTCAAGGCAACCTAATCGCCTAACGACTCTGTCAGCCTTTACGGCTGAGAATTCGAGGCAACTTTTTAGTCGCCCGCGGGCAGGTTTTCTGTCCGCGGGCGTTTGTTTGTACGGGAGCGGGGACGGCGAGCTCGTGCGTCTTGCACTGGAGCGGCCTCTCGGCGACTGGTGGCGGGTGAAAACGCTTCGCCTGGGCTTCCTCGCCCTCTGTCTCAGTTTCGCCTCCCTGCATTCCGCGCGGGGGGAAGCAGACTGGACGACCGATTTCGCCCAGGCCCTGGCCCGGGCCAAGGCGGAGCACAAGCGACTTCTTCTTGATTTCACCGGCTCGGACTGGTGCGGCTGGTGCAAGGTGATGGAGAAAGAGATCTTTTCGCAGCCGGCCTTTGAGGATTACGCCAAAAAAAATCTAATCCTGGTGCGGCTCGATTTTCCGCGGACCAAGCCCGTGAGCGAGGAAGTGAGGAAGCAAAACTATTCGCTGGCCCAGCAATTCGGAATCCGGGGCTTCCCGACCATTGTCATGCTCAACGGCGACGGCAAACAGCTGGGCCAGCTCGGCTACGTGCGGGGCGGACCGGAGGCTTTCATCAGCGAGCTGGAGCACCTTCCGAAAAGCTGAGGGGTCTACCGAGTCGCCGTTTAGGAAATAGGACTGGCCGCGATCGATTTTTCCAGGGCATCGGCCAGCTCGCGCCGGGTGAATGGCTTGGGCAATGCCCCGCGAAAGCCGTAGGAGAGAAATTCCGAGAGAGCGGCTTCGTCGGCGTAGCCGCTGCAAATGATGGCATTCACCTCCGGGTCGATCCGCCGCAACCGTGCGATGGTTTCGACCCCGCCGAGCCCGCCCCGGACCGTGGCGTCGAGAATGACCGCCCGGAAATGCTCTCCTTTGCGCGCGGCCCGTTCGTAAATCCGGACCGCTTCCGAGCCATCCGGCACGGCCGTGACTTCGTAGCCCATGGTGGCGAGGAGCTGCGAGGTGAGTTCGCGAATGGCGGATTCGTCGTCCATCACCAGGACGCGCTGCCGGCTGAACGGGAAGGAGCGTTCGTTAGGCTGGAGCGGGTCGCTCACCACCTTGCCGCGCGCCGCGGGCAGGTAGAGGGCAAAGCTGGCCCCGGCCGGGGAAGTGTGTTCGAGATGAAGGAAGCCGTTATGTTTGCGGATGATCGAATAACTGATCGCCAGCCCGAGACCGGAGGAGGTTTCCTTGGTCGTGAAATACGGATCGAAAATCTTCGCCGCCAGCTCCGGCGGCACGCCCGGTCCGTGGTCGGCCACCGCGATCTTGATGTAGCGCCCATTTTCCAGGGGCAGTCCGGATTTTTCGGTGACCTGGATGTTCTCCGCGCAAAGGTGAACGCTGCCCCCGTTAGGCATGGCTTCCCGCGCGTTGATGATCAGCGCGTTCAAGACCTGTTCGACCTGGTTGGCGTCGACCTCGGCCTGGCCGAGGTGATCCTCAATCTCGATCGTGGAACGGAGATTGGAGCCGTGCAGGGAAAATTCCGCCGCGTGCTGGATGAGATCCGCCACGGAAGCGACTTTCTTCAACGGAGCGCCGCCCTTGGAGAAGGTGAGGAGCTGGCTGGAGAGCCGGGCGGCATGCTGCGAGGCCTGGCCGGCCTTGGCGAGGAAGGAGAGGAGGTTGCCATTATTGTTAGGCGCCTCCAGTTGGGCAAGGCCGATGTTGCCCGAGATTACGGTTAGAATGTTATTCAGGTCGTGCGCGATGCCGCCGGCGAGCGTGCCTAACGATTCCAGTTTGCTCGTGGTCAGGCGCTCGTCGGCCATGCGCTTGCGCTCGGTGATGTCGCGAAAGAAGACCGAGATCCCGCCGCCGCTGGGGTAGGAGTGGACTTCGAACCAATTTTTTCCCTGCGGGTCGAGAGCCTCGAATTCAATTGCGATCTGATCGCGCATGACCGCGCGGTAGTTTTCCTCGAAGATCGTTCCCGCCATCTCGGGGAACTTCGTCCAGAGATTTCGCCCGAGGAGCGAGTTGCGTCCGGCCTCGAGCATGACTTCGGCCTCGGCGTTGAGGTAGGTGAAATTCCAATCGGTATCGACGGCGAAGAACCCGTCGCTCGTTTTCTCCAGGACATCGGTCATGCGCCGAGCGGAATCCTGGAGCGCGGCGCGGGCGTGATTGCGTTCTTCCAAGCCGATGATGTGCCGCTCCGCGACGGAGAGGCGCACAGCCAGGCGGCGGGCATCGAGCGGTTTGGTGAGATAATCGTTTGCGCCGGAGGCGAGGGCCTGCTCGAGATCCTCAAGATCGGTCCGGGCGGTCACGAGGAGGATATACATCTCGTCGCCGTTCGGCCGCGCCCGCAGGTCGGCGCAAAGCTCGACGCCGCTTTTTCCCGGGAGCATCCAGTCGAGGATGAGGAAAGGGAAACGCTCGCCCTTGGCCAGCTCGGCTTCCGCCTCTTCCGCGCTCGCGCAGGCGACGACTTCGTGGCCGCGCTGCTCGATGAGCCGGCGCAGATTGCGGCGGCTGTCGGCGTGGTCTTCAATCAGCAAAATTCTCATGGATTCGGAAACCCTTCCCCCTCCATAGACCGCCGCGCCGGCTCGGCGTTACAAGCAAAGTTGGGAGAATTGGTAGCCTGCATGCCTGTAAGGAGCAGAAAAACTGCCAACGGAGCTCTTAATATCATGCTTTTTCAACTTCGTTTGGGCAATCGTTTCCGGCGGTAAGAGGCTTCTCGAATGGCTGGATTTGCTCGATGGCCAGATACAGCGCACCCTTGGCCTGTGAAATTGCCGCTAACAGTCTCGCGCCGTCTTAATTTCCTCGCCGGCGTGCTCGCGCTCTCGCTCACCGGCTGTCTTTCCGCTCAGACCCCCGCTGCTCCCACCGCTGCGCCCGTCACCGCGCCGCCATCCCCGACTGCGGCGGAGCCGGCCATCAGCTACAGCGCCGTGCATGTGGAGGGCCCGTACATTGCCATGACCTTCGACGACGGACCGAGCGAAAAGCTGACGCCGGAGCTGCTCGATCTCCTGGCTAAACATCACATTCGCGCCACCTTTTTCGTCATCGGCAAAAATGTCGCCGCGTATCCGGAAATCATGCGCCGGGCCGCGCGCGAGGGCCATGAAATCGCCAATCACAGCTGGTCGCACCCTGCTTTCGGCAAGATGGGAGACGACCGGGTGCGGAACGAGCTGCAAAAAGCCGACGACGCCATTCGCGCCGCGACCGGAAAGCGGCCCACCCTGATGCGGCCGCCCTACGGTTCCATCACCGCCCGGCAGAAGAAATGGATCAATGCCGACTTCGGTTATCGCACGATCCTCTGGGACGTCGATCCGCTGGATTGGAAACGTCCCGGTCCCGCCGTCATTACCAGTCGCATCCTGAAGGAGACACGCGATGGGTCGATCGTGCTGGCGCACGATATCCATCCCGGGACGATCAAGGCGATGCCCGAGACCTTCGATCAGCTTACGGCGAAGGGATTTAAGTTCGTGACCGTTTCAGAATTGATCGCGATGGGGAAACCAAGGGCGGCGCAGGAGACAGGTTCGGAGGGGCCGACTCCGCTTTCCTCGCCGGGCGTCAGCCCGGTCATCATGCCGCCGGCGACGCCGACCCCGGGCCGGTCGCAACCCTGACGCACCCGGCATGGTCGCCGACCTTTATCTGCAGTTCCGCGGCCGGACCGAGGCGGCCCTGAACGCTCTCCTCAAGCTGGCGGCCGAGATGCAGCGCGAGCCCGCCATGCTCGACACCCTGCAGAACATGCTCAAGGATGTGCGCGAGCCGCTTCTCTTTGTCGTCGCGGGCGAGGTGAAGGCGGGTAAATCCACTCTCCTAAACGCGCTTTTCGGCCAGGAATTCTGCAAGGTCGATGTCCTGCCCGCGACGGACCGGGTTTACATCTTCAAGCACGGCACGCGCGAGCAGACCGTCGACGTTTCCCCGCAGGTGACCGAGCGCTTTCAGCCGATCGCGTTCCTGAAGGATTTCAACATCGTCGACACTCCGGGCACGAACACGATGGTGGCCGAGCACCAGGAGATCACGGAGAATTTCATTCCGCGGGCCGACCTCGTGCTCTTTGTCTTTTCGGTCGTAAATCCCTGGGGCGCGTCCGCCTGGGAGCTGCTTCGGTTTGTGAACCAGAAGTGGCTCAAGAACATCATCTTTGTCCTGCAACAGGCCGACCTGCGCGACCCCGCCGAGGTCAAGGTAATCGAGCAGCATCTCCGCGAAACGGCCAACCAGAAACTCGGCTTCGCCCCGCCCATTTTCGCGGTCTCGGCGCGGAAAGCATTCCTTTCGCGCACCACCGGCCTCGACAAGGAGCGGCTTTGGAAAGAGAGCGAGTTCGCCGCGCTCGAGAAGCACATCAACCTGATGGTCGACCAGTCGCGCCATGGGCTGCCGAAGTTGATCACGGCCTGCCAGACCGCCACCGTCATCCTTTCCGACAGCGCGAAGCGGGTCCGCAACATCCTCGACACGATCGTGCGCGACGAGGAACAACTCACGCGTCTCGAAGGCATCCTCGAATCCCGCAAAGAACAGACGCTCCGGCAAGTCGGCGGATTCCTGCGCGGCATCGAACAGGCCTGCGCGCGCTGCGAGGCCGAGGGCCAGGCTCTGCTCGAGCGAAATCTCTCCTTCTGGCGCACCTGGCGGCTGGTTTTTGGCAAATCGGAATGGCAGGAAAAATTCCAGGCCGATCTCGAAGCGAAAATGAAAGATCTGATTCAACCCCAGGTCGAAAACGCTCTCCAGCTCCTCGAGACCGATCTGCGAAGCCTCTGGCCGCAATTGCAGGATACGATGGAAAACCAGTTCAAGGGCGATTCGCGAATGCAGCTGAACCAGACCATTCCCGATTTTGCCCGCCAGCGGCGCGATCTGCTCCAGTCGATCGAGCTCACGCTCGTGGAGCGTATCGCCGGGCGCGGGATGGAAGAGCAGCTTGAGCGGATGTTTCGCGAGACCGCAACCTGGATGCGGGTCCCGGCGGGAGTGGCTGCGGCCGGCGGCATCGTCACCATCATCGCGGCCATGAGCAGCGCCGCGGTCGCGGATGTGACCGGGATTGTGGCCGCGTCCGCCTTTGTCGCCGGCACGCTGGTGGCGTTTGGACGGCGCCGGAAAATTCTCGCCGAATATCACCGGCAAATGGCCCTGAAACGCGAGGAGCTGGTGGCGGCAATCGACCAGCAATTGCAGCACGCGATCGCTCTTTTCTACGCCGAGATCGGCGGCGTTTTCCAGCCGTTGCGGGCTTTCTGCGTGTCGGAGCGGAAGCGCTACGATCCGCTTCTCAATCGCGTGCGCGAGGTGGAGAAATCCTTCGCCGAGCTAACCGCCGAGCTGAAGCGGAGCAAGTAGCGGAACGCTACTTCTTGGCCTTCGTCTTGGTCGAGTACTGCTCGGCCAGGCGCTGCTCGCTCTGGCGGCGCGCGATGACGAAATTATTATTGTCGCCGTAATTCCGCCACGGTCCGGGCGGGACGTCGCGCACTTCGACAAATTGCCAGTCCGTCAGCGAAGTCGGTCCGAGGCCGAGATAGTCGCGGACCGCGGGCGAGACGTCGAGTCCCGCGCCCCGGTTCAGGTTTGGCCGGGGGCGTTCGTTGCGGAAGACATACTGGTAATGATCGGTCCGGAAGGGGCCGCAATCTTCCCATTGCGCGTAGCAGACGCGATTGCCGCGCCGGACCGCGACCCAGCGGCCCTTGCAGACCGAAAGCCCCTGCCGCACAAACGCCTGCTTGAACCACGGCACCACCAGTGGCGCTTCCGGTTTAAACTGGCCGCGCGAAACGTCGTTGTAGGGCAGGGCGATGTAGAACGGGTTCTGCCGCGGGACGAAGTTGATCGGGATGTAGTCGTGCCGGCGCGACGAGTCGGGGTTGTCGTAGCCGCCGTAGTTGCGCGTCCAGTTCGGGTCCCACGAGCTTTTGGTATTGGGCACCGGATTATTGGTCGTGGGCTGCTCGCCGATCCAGAAAACGGTCGTGATAATGTCCGTTTTCCACGGATAACGGGTCGAGGAGAAGCGCGAGGTCGTCGGGACAAAGACCTGCGGCTCCACCTTGAGCAGAGCCTGGGCGCGCAGTTTCATCGCATATTTCGCGAAATCCGCGCTGCTTTCGTAGGGTGACTGGGCCTCGGCGAACGTCGCCGCCGCCATGGTCCCGGCCGCGATTAAGGTGTGAAATGAGAATATTTTCACCAGCATTCGTGCCTCCGTTCTAGCCAAATCGGCTGATCAGGCAAGCTTCTTTCCAGTTATCGGTTTAGCACAATCCATTCCAGAACCCCCTTCAACCGCGGCTTAAGAGCGTGTCGCGACGAAACGATTCGCCACCCATTTCAGGATAATTCATCGTAAAATGCAACCCGCGGCTCTCCTTCCGGCTGAGCGCCGAGTCGACGATCAACGCCGCCACCGTGGCTAAATTACGCAGTTCGAGGAGATCGACCGTGATCCGGAAATTCCAGTAAAACTCCTGGATTTCGCGCTGCAGATTGCGCAGGCGCGCGCTCGCCCGCTGCAATCGCTTGTCGGTCCGCACGATCCCGACGTAATCCCACATCAGGCGCCGGATTTCGTCCCAGTTGTGATAGATCACGACCAACTCGTCGACGTCCTGCACGTCGCCCGATTTCCATTCCGGCAGGGAAACCGATCCCGCCGGGTGCGCCGGCGGGCGGCGGCCGACCAATGCCTCGGCGGCGCGGTGGGCGATGACCAGCCCTTCGAGGAGGGAATTGCTCGCGAGGCGATTGGCTCCGTGGAGCCCGGTGCAGGCGACTTCGCCGATCGCGTAGAGCCCGGGCAGGCTGGTCTCGCCGTCGACGTTGGTTTTGATCCCGCCGCACTGATAATGCGCCGCCGGCACGACCGGGATTGGCTCTTTCGCCATGTCGATCCCGTTCTGCAGGCAGGTCTCGTAAATATGCGGGAAACGTTCCTGCAGGAACTCGCGGGGCTGCTGCGTGATGTCGAGGTAAACGCACTGCGCCCCGGTACGCTTCATCTCGGCGTCGATCGCCCGCGCCACGATATCGCGCGGCGCGAGCGAGCCGCGCGGATCGACCCTGGCGGTGAAATCTTCGCCCTTTGCGTTGCGCAGAATGCCGCCTTCTCCGCGGACGGCTTCCGAGATGAGAAAAGAGGTGGCCTGCGGGTGATAAAGGCAGGTCGGGTGAAACTGGATGAACTCCATGTTCGCCACCACCGCGCCCGCGCGCCAGGCCATCGCCACGCCGTCCCCCGTCGCGATCGCCGGGTTGGTGGTGTAGAGATAAACTTTCCCGCACCCGCCGGTGGCGAGGACGAGCCGGTCGGTCCGGATCGTTTCCACTTCGCCCGAAACTTCGTCGAGCACATAAACGCCCAGGCAATGGTCCTCCGTCGCAAAGCCGAGCTTGGCCGCGGTAATGAGGTCAACAGCCATGTGATTTTCGAGCAGCTCAATATTTGGCGAAGCTCGCACCGCGCCCAGAAGCGTCGTCTCAATCTCGAAACCGGTCAGGTCATGCACGTGCAGGACTCGCCGTTTCGAATGGCCGCCTTCGCGCCCGAGATCGAGCTCGCGATGGCCGGAAACGTCGCGTTCGTCGAAGTGGAGGCCGAGTTCCATCAGTTCCTGCACCCGGGCCGGGCCTTCCTTCACCACCGTCTCGACCGCGAGCGGATCGCACAGCCCCGCGCCAGCCTCGAGCGTGTCGCGAATGTGCAGGTCGAAAGAATCCTCCCCGCTGGTGACGCAGGCTACGCCGCCCTGCGCCCAGGCCGTGTTCGAGTCGACGCCTTTGCGTTTCGTGATGATCGCGACCCGGCCCTGCTTCGCCACCTTCAGGGCAAACGTCAGCCCGGCAATCCCGCTCCCGATGACGACGAAATCGTATTCTTTCATCCGAGCAGAATGTTATCGATCAGGCGCGTCTGGCCGAAAAAAACCGCGACCGCGAGGAGCGAGCGCGGCTCTATCGTTAGGCGGGGTTGCAAGTCCTCTGCGCTCACGACCTCGACGTAGTCGATCCGGGCGAGCGGCGCCGTTTCGATCTTCTCCCGCACCGTCGCCGCCATCTTGCGCGCGCTGGTCTCCTCCGATTGCGCCGCCTCGAGCAACGCCTGCCGGATGATCGGCGCCTCCGCCCGTTCCTCCGCGCTCAGGTATTGATTGCGGGAGCTGAGGGCGAGCCCATCCGCTTCCCGCACCGTCGGCCCGGCGATGATTTCCACCGCAAAATCGAGATCGCGCACCATCCGCCGAATCATCGCCAGCTGTTGGAAATCCTTTTCCCCGAAGACCGCGGCGTCGGGATTGAGGAGATGGAAAAGTTTCGTCACCACCGTGCAGACGCCGCGAAAATGGCCCGGGCGTGTCGCGCCGCAGAGGCGTTCCGAAAGGGTCGTTTCCTCGACGAAAGTGGAGCGATCCTCGAAATACATTTCGTTAGGCGCCGGACGGAAAATGAGGTCGACTCCCTCTTTGCGACAAAGTTCCTCGTCGGCCGATTCCGGCCGCGGATAGCGCGAGAAATCGGAGCCGGGCTCAAACTGGAGCGGGTTGACGAAAATGCTCACCGCCACCTCGCCTTTCGCGCCTGCACTCTGCCGGGCCAGGCGAATGAGCGAGAGATGCCCGGCGTGCAAAGCGCCCATCGTCGGAACGAGCACGCGGCGCCTTCCCGCGGGACGAGGCGCAGCGCGCAGGTCGGCGATGGTGGAAATGATCTTCATCTGGAGTCGCGGTCGGACGCGGCACGCTCCAGCCAAATCGCCTGCCGGGCAAAACGAAAGCGCCGATGGCCGAATTCTTCCCAGCCCGCGGCCCGGGCCAGCCGGTCGAATTCCTCGAACGAAAAGGCGCGCTCAACCGAGACGCGCGCATCGTTGCGTGTCATCTCCTCGCGAAAAATCGTCGCCGTGAGCAGATCGACGCCGACCTTGGCCAACCAGCCGCGGCAAAGATCGGCCACCAGGATTTTTCCGCGAGAAAGCGCGCGGCAGCGGCGCAACAAGGTGATGGCAGCGTCCTCCTGGAAATGATGGAGCGCGAGCGAGAAGAGCACGACGTCGTAGGCCCGCTCCTCGCCAAAGGAATGGATGTCCGCGCAATGAAAACGAATCTCCGGGTATCCGGTGCTGAGCTGGCGCGCGATCTCGATCGTCGAGGCCTGGAAATCAACCGCGTCGATCTGCACCTCGGCGCCGACCTTGCGCGCGAAGTCGACCACCAGCCGCGGAATATCGCCCGAGCCGGTGGCGAGATCGAGAATGCGCAACCGGTCGCCCCGTCGAATCCAGCGCCGCAGAAAATGGCGAACGAGGCGATAACTGCCGAAATAGCGATTGAGCGCGCGCAGGTTTTCGAGGTCAGAAATCAGCTCAGGCGAGACCGGTTGCGGTCGATCCATCCACTCCGGATCCGCCGGATTGAACTGGCGCTTCAAGGTATTGCGCAAAGCTGACAGGCGAGCCGCGCGCCGCGGTCAGGCCAGGAATTTCTGCCAGGATTCCGGCAACTGCGCTGTCTCGACCTCGCTCGCGATCCGTCCTTCGAACTCGGCCTGAAAAGAGGTGCTCGTGCCGTAAACCATGATCAAATCCTCCGAGCCTTCGACCCGGATGGCATGCGCCACGCCCGCCGGGATGACGACGCCGGCATTGTTAGGCCCGCGATGATTATCGCCGTCGATGAACAGTCGCATCGTGCGCGCGGGCAGCCCGGACCGCGCCTCGCGCAGGATCATTTCCGCCCGGCCCTGGACGAAAAACATCACGTCCCATTGCTCCTCTTCGTAGCGACGCAGGGAAAAATTCCCCGGTTCCTGCACAAAGAGGCGCTGGAACCATTCGTTAGGCGAAGTTTCCGCCGGTACGCTCGGCGGGTGAATATGAAAACCCTTCGCGGTCTGGGCAAACATCCGGGCGGTCGGCCCATTGCTGCGGCCAGAGGCCGATTTTCGCCAGCGGTCCTTCGTCGCGCCGGACGAATTCGCCAAACACTCCGCGATGCCGTTGCGGATGAATGGTGCGCGCAAAAACTTCCACGCCGGGAATCCAGGCCTGCGCCATTGCCGGGTCGGAGCGATCCGCGCCCGCCAGCTGTCCGGCTTCAATCCCGGCCTCGGCGATGCGTTGTCCCAGGGAAGGCGCACTGTAATCGCGTTCCACCAGGGCCTTGCGCACTCCCGGGTCAAGCGCCTGCCAGCGGTCGGTTGGTTTTTTGTTCATCTTTATTTGCCTAACGAAAAATCGGCGCGTTCCCGCGAGAGATTGGGATTATAATAGGGATCGCGTTCCAGGTATTCCGGCCAGCGCTCGCGCATCACTTCGGTCTCGAGCGCTTCCACGCTCCGCCGGCGCGAGGCCGACTCGTGGTGATACAGTTTGGCGAAGGGCGTGTAAACGATGAGATAACCGGCCCGCCGCATTTTCAGGCAGAGATCGACATCGTTGAACGTGACCGGGAGGCGCTCCTCGTCGAAACCGCCCACCTCTTCGAAGACATCGCGCCGGGTGAGGAGACAGGCGCCGGTGACGGAACTGTAGTTCCGCGTCACCTGGAGCTGGCGCGAGACGCCCGGGGCATCGGCCGGGAAATGGCGAAAGGCATGTTCCGCGATGCCGCCGACCCCGAGGACGACGCCGGCGTGCTGTACGGTGTCGTTAGGGTAAAGCAGCCGCGCCCCGACCGCGCCCACTTCCGGCCGCTGCACGTGCTCGGCCATGACGGTGAGCCATTCGCTTTCGATCACCTCGACGTCGTTGTTCAGAAAAAGGAGCCAGGGCGCATTGGTCTGCTCGACCGCGAGGTTGTTTAGGGCGGAGAAATTGAAGGGCCCGTGAAATTGCAAAAGACGATGCTCGAAGTTGCGAAAGTAGGTCTTCGCCTCGTCGGATTTGCTCTCGTTGTCGACCACGATGATCTCGTAATTTGGATAGCTCGTCTTGGCCGTAATGCTGGCAATGCAGCGTGAGAGGAGATCGATCCGGTCGCGGGTCGCGATGATGATCGAGATCCGGCGCGTCTCGCGCAACTCGCGTTTCACCCAATAGGCGTGCGTGTGCCAGTCAACCGTGACATGCCCGCGTTCGCCCCGCCGCCGGAGATGATTTTCCACCGCCCGGCGGCCCGCTTCGAGCGCCTGAGGCTTGCGCCGAATGTTATCGGAGGTCGAAGTTTCGCTGCGACGCCAGTGATAAAGGATGCGGGGCAGGTGATGAATGCGGGTGGTCAACTCGCTCACGCGGAGGAAGAGGTCGTAATCCTGCGCCCCATCGTACTCCGGGCGAAAGCGGCCGGCCCGTTCCACGATCTCGCGCCGGACGGTCGTGAAATGGCAGAGGTAATTGTAGGAGAGCAGAAAATCCGGCGACCAATCGGGCTTGAACTGCGGCGCGGCCAGGCCTTCCTCGGTGATCTTGTCTTCATCGGAAAAGATGAGGTCGGTTTCGGGATGAATCTGGAGGTATTTGACCACCTCGAAGAGCGCGTCGGGCTCGAGGACGTCGTCGTGATCGAGCAACCCGATCCACTCGCCGCGGGCCCGTTCCAGGCCGGAATTGGAAGCCGCCGAGATGCCGCCGGTGTTTTCCCGCCTAACGACAACGATGCGCGAATCACGCCCCTCAATGGTGGCGAGCAGGGCGACGGTTTCGCCCAGGGTCGAGCCGTCGTCGACCAGGACGAGCTCAAAATTTTCATAGACCTGGCGAAGGACGGATTCGACTGCTTCCGCCAGCCAGACCGCCGGGGTGTTAAAGACCGGGGTGATGATGCTGAGCAAGGGGCGGTAGGTGAAGGTGCGCGCGGCGTCGCGCGCGGCGGCCAGGTCTTTTTCCGACGGGCGTCGTTTGTCGAGCCACTCCTGGTATTCGTTAGGCGAGGGCGCCGGGCTTTTAAGCAGGAGAGGACGACCATAGCGCTTACGCACCTCGCGAATCAGTTTTTGCGGTAGACGATAGGGCGCGAGCAAAACCTGCCCGACCTTGCGTTCGGGCGATTTGCGCAGCGCGTGCTTTTCCGCCTTGAGCTGTTTCAAATCGCGCTGTGCCTTTTTCAGCTTCAGCACTTTTTCCTCGAGCCGGGCGATGTGGCGATCGGCCGCTTCCAGTTCCGACATGCGGGTGCGCAGGGTGCGGTGCAGCCCGCGCATCTGGGCGTTGACCCGGGCGAAGCCGGTCTCGACCGCGGGGATGAGCGCGCTGGCCGACTCGGCGCCGGGGTGCCGGCTCAGCCAGACCGCGCCGGCTTCGATTTCAACCACCTCGCAATCGTAGGTCGGGGAAAAGCCAAAGTCGGCCAGGCGCAGGACAAGGCCCGGGCGCCGCTTCGAGACATCGGCCCCGGCGCCGGGGATGAGAATGAGATTATCGACCAGCTTCGCCAGCCGCTGCAGGACCAGTCCGTCGTTCGCCGCCTCCACCTCCGGCGGGAAAAACCAAATGGCGAGATCGAAGCGCGGCGTGCTGCCGTTTTGCGGCAGCGCATCGAGCTCCGCGAGACTGAGGCAGACCGTGCTCTCACCATCCTCTTTCCGGCGGCCATCGGCGAATTGGTTCGCCTCGCTGCCCACGAGGAGGAACCTCTCCGGCGCAAACTTGCGCGCGACCAGGCGCGCGAAATCGGAGCGGACGGTTTGGAAAAAACGCGGCTGCACGGGGACACATTATAATGATTGCAGCGGCTCGCAGGCAAAATTACGCTGCAGCCGCGCTCCTACCCGAGCCTCGCCCCCAGCTCTGCATGGTCGATTTTTGCGTTTACTTCCTCTACCGCGCGGCCCTGGCCTTGATCACCGCGCTTCCGCTCCGTTTCGTCTTCTCGCTCGGGCGAGCCCTTGGCTTTTGCGCCTGGGTTCTGCTCCCGTCTTATCGCGAACTGGCGCGCCGAAATGTCGAGATCGCCTTCGGCGCGGAGAAGGCCGCGGCAGAAAAGCGCCGGATTGTACGGCGCCATTTTCAGCAGCTCGGGGCCAATCTCCTGAGCGGAATGAAACTCAACGCCATGCCGCTGGAAAAGGTAGCGGCCCTCGTCGCAACCGAAGGGGCGGACCATGTCCACCGCGAGTTGCGCGCCGGCCGGCCGGTGGTGCTCGTGCTCAGCCATCTCGGCAACTGGGAACTTTTCGCCCAGATCCTGCCTCATCATTTTGCCTACAAGCGGCTGAGCACGGTCTACCAAAAGCTGGGGAATCGTTATCTCGACCGGTTCGTTAGGCAACAGCGTGCCCGTTTTGGGGTCGAGCTTTTCGATCGCAGCGAAGGCTTCCAGGAAGCGATTCGGCTCCTGCGCGGCGGCGGGATGATTGGCATTTTGAGCGATCAGCACGCCGGCGATCACGGCCTCTGGACGCCCTTCTTCGGCCGCATGGCCTCGACTTCGCCCTTGCCCGCCCTGCTTTGCAAACGCACCGGTGCAGCCCTCATCGTCGCCTCCCTCTACACCGCCGGGCCGGGGAAATGGCGCATGACCTTCAGCCCGTCGTTCGGCGCGCCTAACGACAGCGTGCCGGAACTAAGCGCGCAAACCAACCTTGCGATCGCGGAGCAAATCCGGCGCGCGCCGGAGGATTGGTTCTGGGTCCACAACCGCTGGAAAACGCCGCGGCCGAACTGGCTGCTGGCGAAATACAAGCGGGGTCTGTTCGTCCCGGGGTCAGAGCAGCTGCAACCGTTTCGCATCCTCATCCGCGGAAGCAACTGGCTGGGCGACAGCATCATGAGCATCCCGGCGGTACGGGCAATCAAGCGCGGGCGCCCCGACGCGCACGTGACCGTCCTGGCGCCGGCCAAAATCGCGGCCATCTGGCGGCTCGTGCCGGAGGTGGATGAGGTGATTTCGTTAGGCAGAAAATCGCTTTGGCAGGCGCGACGACTGATTCGCAGCCGGGCGTGGTTTGACGTTGGGATTGTCTTTCCCAACTCCTTCCGCGTCGCCCTCGAGCTTTGGCTGGCCGGTGTCCCGCGCCGGGTCGGGTATGCCGGGCATCGCCGACGCTGGCTTCTTAATCAGGTGGTGCGGCGAATGGAACGGAAGGGCCCGCCCCGGCATCAGGTGGAGGATTACCTGGATATCGCGCGGTCGTTAGGCGTGGATGCGGGGGTGGGCGAAATCGCGATTGCGCCAAGGCAGAAGGCCAACGGCGAGGCGAAGCAAATCGGTCTTTGCCCGGGCGCGGAATACGGACCGGCCAAGCGGTGGCTCCCGGAACGCTTTGCCGCAGTGGCGGCGGCGACGGGTGGTGAATGGGTGCTTTTTGGGACGGAAAAGGATGCGGCAGTCGGCGCCGAAATTGCCACGGCGCTCGGCGCGCAATGCCGCAACCTTATTGGCCAGACCACGCTCGAGCAGTTAATCGAGGAGCTGCAGAAGTGCCGGCTCCTCTTGACGAACGACACTGGCACCATGCACCTCGCGACGTTGCTCGGTGTTCCGGTCGTGGCCGTGTTTGGCTCGACGGAGCCGAGCCTGACCGGCCCGCTTGGGCGCGGTAATCAAATCGTTAGGCACCAGGTCGAGTGCAGCCCCTGTTTCCTGCGCGAATGCCCGCTCGATTTCCGCTGCATGAAAGCGGTCAGCGTCGAAGAGGTCGCGGCCCGCGTGGCCGCAGCCGGATCGAGCTAGACCTTCATCACCTCGGCGTCTTTACGCTCGAGGTGGTCGTCGATCGATTTTACGAAGCGGTCGGTCAGTTTTTGGATCTCCGCTTCGGTGTCGCGTAATTGGTCCTCGGTCACTTCGCCCGCTTTCTCCAGCTTCTTCGCCTCGTCCATCGCGGCGCGGCGATTGGCCCGCACCCGGACACGCGCTTCCTCCGCCATCTGTTTAAGCGATTTGACCAGATCCTTGCGACGCTCTTCCGAAAGCTCGGGAATGGGCAGGCGGATGAGTTTGCCGTCGACCAGCGGGGTAATGCCGATCTTCGATTCTTTCAGAGCCTTCTCAATATCGCGCACGGTCGAGGCGTCGAACGGTTGCACGACGAGCAGCCGCGGCTCGGGCGTGGTGATGAGCGCGAGCTGCTTCAGCTTCATGGCCGAGCCGTAGGCCTGGACGTCAACGTTTTCGACCAGGGCAGGGGAGGCTTTGCCCGTCCGCACGCTGGCGAATTCGTGGATCATATAATCCACACTTTTTTCCATCGTCATTTCGGCTTCGAGGAGGATTTCGTCGGCGCTCATAAGGGCTGAAAGAAAGCTGCGGCGGCTGGAATCGCAATCGCTAATCGATCACGAGGGTGCCGATTTTTTTCCCGAGGACGGCGTCGCGCACGTTAGTCGGCTGGTGCATGTCGAAAACCAGGATCGGCACTTTGTTATCCATGCAGAGGCTGAAGGCGGTCGAGTCCATGACCTGCAATCGTTTCGTGAGAGCCTCGTTGAAGGTGATCTGGTCGTAGCGTTTGGCGTCGGGATGGAGCTTCGGGTCGCGGTCGTAGATGCCGTCGACTTTGGTCGCCTTCAGGATGATATCGGCGCCGATCTCGCTCGCGCGCAGGGCGGCCGTCGTGTCGGTGGAAAAATAGGGATTGCCGGTGCCGGCGACGAAGATGACGACGCGGCCCTGCTCGAGATGGCGAACGGCGCGGCGGAGAATAAAGGGTTCGGCCACGTTCTGCATTTCGATCGCAGTCTGCACCCGGGTGATGACGCCGCTTTGTTCGAGCTCGCTTTGCAGGGCGAGGCCGTTAATGACGGTTGCGAGCATGCCCATGTAATCCGCGGTGGTGCGATCCATTCCGCGATGGCTGGCGGCGAGTCCGCGCCAGATATTGCCGCCGCCGACCACGATCGAGATCTGGACGCCGAGGTCGAAGACCTCTTTTACCTGGCGCGCGACCTCCTTCACGATGTGGGGGGAGATCGTGTCGCGGGCGCCAGTTTCACGCAGCGCTTCGCCGCTTAACTTGAGAACGATGCGTTTGTAAGCCGGCTTTGCACTTTCCATTCCGGCGGGATGATCGATCAGAAATGCAGACTTGGGGAGGAAAAACCTCGGAAAAAGTCAGGCGCGCTCATCCGGCGCTTGCCTTCGAGCTGCACTTCCTCGAGCCGGAGGGCGCCGCGGCCGGTCGCGACAAGAATCTCAGCGTCGTTAGGCTGGGAGAGCGTGCCGGGAGCGCCGAGTTCCTGGTCGCTGACAGAAGCGCGAAAGATTTTCAGGTGGCGCGTTTTTCCCGACCCGTCGCCAAGCCGGGTAAAAGTGCCGGGCCAGGGATCGTAGGCGCGAATCTTCCGTTCGATCGCTTCCGCAGCCTGTGTCCAATCGATCTCGCCATGTTCACGCGTCAATTTTGGCGCGTGGGTCGCTTCGGCCGGTTGCGGGATGCGCGGCGCGTTTCCGGTAGCCAGAAGTTCGAGTGCGCTGCGCATGGCCTCGGGTGCGAGTTCAGCCAAGCGGTCATGAAGCGAGCCTCCGGTTTCGTTAGGGAGAAGAGTGAGCACTTTCTTCAGGAGGATGTCGCCGGTGTCGAGGCCCTCATCCATGTAGATGACGGTGATTCCCGTCTCCAAATCGCCCGCGGCGATCGCCGCCTGGATGGGGGCCGCGCCGCGATATTGCGGGAGGAGCGAGGCGTGGAGATTCAGGCAGGCGACACGCGGAATCTCGAGCACGCTTTTGGGCAGGATTTGGCCGTAGGCCATCACGACAATCACGTCCGGCGTCAGAGCGCGCAATTCTGCGACCGCTTCCTCATGACGGATTCGGGCCGGTTGAAAAATCGGGATCGATGTTCCGGCAAGCTCTGTCTTGATCGGCGGGGCGGTCAGGCGCTGATCGCGTCCGACCGGTTTATCCGGTTGCGTGACGACACCGACGAGTTGGTGTTCCGGAGTGGAGAGAAGGGCGCGCAGGCTCGGCAGGCTGATCTCACCGGTGCCGATGAAGATAATCCGCATGCCGCCTTTACGGCATTAATCCGCGAGGCGGAATCGCCCGTCGCGATCGCCGCGGGGCCGCGGCTCGCGCCATGACTTTGTCCCCAGCCGTCACCTCACGCTGGCCGACCGAGGAGGCGCAATTGGTGCAGAGATAATCGTAAAGCTCGCGATCCGGCAGCACGAGCAGAAGCCGTTCGCGAACCGGCATGGCCGCTTTGCATTTCTCGCAGTAGAGACTGGAGGCAGTGAAACTCTCAAACTGCTGCTGGCTCATGGTCGCCGTTGGCCACGGTCTCGAGAATTTTCAGCAACACCTTGGCCGGCGGCTGGATGGCGTCAACCACCTGGACCCGGTCGCTGTAATATTCCAGCACCGGCTTGGATTCGTTCTCGTAAGTCTCGAGCCGGCGCTTGATCACTTCTTCGTTGGCATCATCGAGCCGGTTGTCTTTCAGGGCGCGTTTTTTGAGACGGACGAAGAGCTGGTCGCGATCGGGACAGGAAAGGTGGAAGACCTTTTTCACGTCGATCACGCGATCCATGATCTTGGCCTGGCCGACGTTTCTCGGAATCCCGTCGAGGACGAGAACGTCGATGTCGGGTTTGAATTCGTGTCCGTCGACCGCGGCATCGATGCGCGCCTGCCAGAGCTGAACGGTGATTTCATCGGGCACCAGTTCGCCTTTGCTGGAGTATTCGAGAAATGCGCGGCCGACCGTGGTGCGAGTGTCGAGGGTGCGAAAAACGTCACCGCAGGCGCAATGAAAGAAGCGGGGGATGGAGCCGAGGGAGCGGCCCTGTGTCCCCTTGCCGCTGCCAGGGGCGCCGAAGAGAAGATAGGTAGTGTATTTCATTGCGGATAACGTTGGTTATACCCGAAAGCCGGGTGCGGCACAACGCGCAAAGCGCTGCCCTGAGATGTCCCGGGGAGGTGTGCCTAACGACCGGGCGGAGGCCCGTTGAAATCAGTTCGCGGAGGCAGTCTCCGCCGGCACGACATTAACGCGGCGACCGGCGCGATCAAAACGCACCTGACCGTCGACCAACGCAAAAATCGTGTAGTCCCGGCCGAGGCCGACGTTTTTACCGGGCAAAAACTTCGTCCCGCGCTGGCGGATGATGATGTTACCGGCGACGACGGTTTCGCTGCCAAATTTTTTCACGCCCAGTCGCTTGCTGACGCTATCGCGACCGTTCTTGACGCTGCCTTGTCCCTTTTTATGAGCCATTGGAAAATTGGATGTTGAGTCTGACTACTCGGTTTCTTCTTTGCTCGCCGCGGCCTTTTTCGATTTCGAGCCAAGGCTGATGCCGGTGATTTTGATCCGGGTCAATTTGCGGCGATGGCCGACGGTGCGGTGGTAACCTTTCCGGCGACGATATTTGAAGGCGATGACCTTCTTGTCCTTGCGCTGCTCGACCACTTCGCCAGAAACGCTGGCGCCCGCGACGGAGGGACTGCCGTGGGTGAGTTTGTCGCCGTCGGCGTGCATGAGCACGTCGTCGAAAGTCATTTTCTGGCCGGCATCGCCTTCCAGCAGGTCCACGTCGATCGTGTCACCTTCTGCGACGCGATATTGCCGCCCGCCCGTTTTGATAATTGCGTATGCCATAGCCTTGGGAAAAGTCGGTGAAAGTCCCACACGACCGTCGTTTTGACAAGGGGGAAATCCGGCCGCCCGCGAAAGATGGCAATCAGAGCCTGGGCGGCTTTTCCTCTTTGCCCGCGACGAGAAAGGTGATTTCTCCCTTGGCCGGCCGCAACTCGTAGTGCGCGAGCAGCTCGGCGCCGGTTCCGCGGCGGAATTCCTCGAATTTCTTGGTCAGTTCCCGCGCGACGCACAACCGGCGGTCGGGCATGAGCGTCGCGCAGGCGGCGAGGGTTTTGCTGATGCGGTAGGGGGACTCGAAAAAGACGGTGGTTTCGGCTCGATCGGCCGCAGCGGTCAATTCGCGCTCGCGCTGGCCGCTTTTGACCGGCAAAAAGCCGCGGTAGCAAAAGTTTTCCATGCTGAAGCCGGAACCGACGAGCGCGGTGGTGATCGCGGAGACGCCCGGCACGACGGTGAAGGGCAACTCCAGTTCGATGCATTTGCGGATCAAACGCGCGCCCGGATCGGAGAGTCCGGGCATCCCGGCGTCGGTGATCAGCGCGACCGTCTCCCCGGCCGAGAGGCGCTCGACCAGCTCGGCGGTGCGCATCGCCTCGTTGTGCTCGTGATAACTGACGAGCGGCTTCCGGATCTCGAAGTGCCGCAGTAAATTTCCCGAATGCCGGGTGTCTTCGGCCGCGATCAGGTCGACGGACTTGAGGACGGCGAGGGAGCGAAGCGTGATGTCGTCGAGATGACCAATCGGGGTGCCAACGACGTAGAGCATGGCCGATTATCTCCCGGGAACCTGCTCGGCGCCACCGCGTCGGACTTCGCGTGACCGCATCTCTGCCAGATCAAAGCGCAAACCCGGTTGGACGACCCCGGTTAGTTTGCAAAACAAAAGAACCATTCCGCAAGCGGAATGGTTCTTCCCCTGCCGACCAAAGGGTCGCGCAGCGATCCGGGAGCCGGTTTGGACGGCTCCCGGATGAATTGAGTCTAGTTTACTAAGGGATCTGAACCGTTACCTCGTTCGAGCAATCGCCCGAGTCTACCTCGCAGACTTGATAGGTGTGGGAGTCGCCCGAGTTGACGCGGTCCTGATGACGGCCGTCGTCGTTCGTCTCATCCCTAAACACCCCATCACGAAGGACGGTCATCCGACCGCCATCCGACGGGGTCCAGCTCAGGAGCACGAGACGCGCGCCTTTATGCCGCCGGAGGCTTGTGGTGAGCGTGATGTCGCCGCCACCGCCACCGCCGACCGTGCCATTAACACCCATCGAGAAGTCGTAGGGCTGGCCGAAGTCCGCCGTGCTGGCGAAGAAGGCGCCGAAGAAGTTGCTGTCGAAGAACGCATTTTGGTTGTTGCCACAAGGCGTTCCGACGCAATTGGCGCCGCTGGTGGACGAGTCAAAGGAGCGACCCGTGAGGTTGCCGGTGGGCGTGACATTCAGGTGGTAGTCTCCCTGAGGTAGATCAATGCTCAAGCCTTCAACCGCGACCATGAATTCGGTGAAGCCGAATCCAGCGCGACCAGTCGGAGTCACCGTCGGTGTGACGGTCATGCCGCTAGCGATGAGTGTGCCGGGGTTGCCCGCGGAAACACCCTGACGGATTTCGTAGGTGGCACCGATGATACTGGTGTCGGCCAGGTTGTTGGAGAAGACCGAGGTCACATTCCAACCATCCGCATCGGGCACGTTGAAGTCATCATAGACGCTGGCGTACTGGCCCGAGCCGAGGCTGGTGTCGCGCTCGTTGGCGAGGCCGTTGACGTCGTTGAAGTCGCCGTTATACCAGAGCGCACCACCACCCGGTGGCGGGGTCGCTGTCGGGGTCGGCGTCGGCGTCGGCGTCGGAGTGGGTGTGGGATCCCCATTCGCATCGGCCCGGATGAGCCAGTTGCCGATCAACCCGTAGAACTCGATCGTATTAACCGGCAGTTCGTTGTTGTTCAGGTTGGTGATGTCACCATTGGCGCCGCCCGCAACGTAGCTGACGTTGGAGAAGGTGGGTGATGTCTGGTCAAACGCCGCCGGGAATTGCCCGGCAAAATGCGAGATGAGGAAGCCGACAAAGAAGTTTGCCGTCGTGATCGTGGTGTCAGGGATGTCCGTAACGATGAAGGTGTCGGTGCCCTGATTGGCCACAACTCCCGCAGCGGTGTTCAGCAGCACGGCATCGGTTGGATTACCGTCTCCATTTGGATCACTCCAGATCGCCACTGTGTAGGGCAATCCATTGAGGCTTGGATCGGGAAAGGCCGACGTGCCCCAGGCGATGGAGACGGTGGTGATCGTCTCGTTGCCCGGAATGACGGCAAACTTGTTTAGCGAGATGATATCGCCGCCGGCGGTTAAACCGATGCCGTCTTCTGCTGAGCCGTCATCGACCATGTATGTGGCCGTCGGAAACAGCATGCGATGCCATGACGCATTGCCCGCCTGGCGCGCTGAAGTGGAGGGCTTGCCTTTTGAGCCATGAGTTTGTTTCGCTGACGATATGGCTGGTCGTGCCGCCTGCGCACTAAACGCGAGCGAAGCAACCAAAGCCATGGTCGTCAGAACGACTTTCTGCAGGGTTGGATATTTCATAGATGGTCAGTAGGCGAAATTTTTTTGGTTTGTGTCAAGCTTTTTGTGAACGCCGCGATAGGTCCGTATTCCAACTCAAAATTCGGGAAAATTAGGTTACTCAGAGTTAAACCTGGCCCGCGCCTCCCCGGCATCAGGAAGTGGGGAATTTTTTCAGTGCGTTGCCGGGGCAATCGAGTTAGAAGAAGCGCATGGGCCGCAAAAAGTCTCGCGTCGAAGCGCCGGTGGTGGTGCGCGAATCTAAAGTGCTCACCGGCAATGGCGACGGACTTCCGCCTAACGAACGGAGTCTGAATTTCGGCGACCGCTGGCCTTACGCGCCCGCCCCCGAGCAGAGCGACTACGTTAAAATCAAGCCGCGTTACCCGCTCTACATCGACGGCAAATTCCGCACCCCGCATTCCGGCGTTTATTTCGATTCCATCAACCCGGCGACGGAAGAAAAGCTGGCCGAAATCGCGGAGGCCGATGCCCACGACGTCGACCTCGCGGTGCGGGCCGCGCGCCGCGCCCATCGCAAAGTCTGGAGCCGGATGCCGGGCCGGGAGCGGGGCAAGTATCTTTACCGCATCGCGCGCCTCATCCAGGAGAAGACGCGGGAACTCGCCATCCTCGAGTCGATGGACGGCGGGAAGACGATCAAGGAAAGCCGCGACATCGATCTGCCGCTGGTCGCCGCCCATTTTTTCTACTACGCCGGCTGGGCGGATAAACTTCAATATGCCTTCCCCGGTCGCACGCCGCAGTCGTTGGGCGTAGCTGGTCAGATCATCCCCTGGAATTTCCCGCTCCTGATGGCGGCTTGGAAACTAGCCCCCGCGCTCGCTGCCGGTAACTGCTGCGTGCTCAAACCGGCCGAGACGACCAGCATCACGGCCCTGCATCTGGCGGAGATTTTTCAGGAGGCGGAGCTACCCGACGGGGTGGTGAACATCGTCACCGGCGCAGGCAAAACCGGCAAGGCGCTGGTCGAGCACGATGACGTGAACAAGATCGCCTTCACCGGTTCGACCGCAGTGGGCAAGATGCTCACGCGCGCCGTCGCCGGGACGAAGAAGAAACTCACCCTCGAGCTCGGCGGCAAGGCGGCGAACATCATCTTCGAGGACGCCGCGATCGACCAGGCCGTCGAGGGCATTATCTCCGGCATCTTCTTTAATCAGGGCCATGTCTGCTGCGCGGGCTCGCGTTTGCTCGTGCAGGAAGGCGTTTTCCCAGCGGTCATCCGCAAGCTGCGCGACCGGATTTCGTCGCTTCGTGTGGGCAACCCGCTCGACAAGAACACCGACATCGGGGCGATCAATTCCAAGATGCAGCTGGAGAAGATCTGCGAGCTGGTCGACAGCGGCCTGCAACAAGGCGCGGAGCTGGTCCAGCCGCGGCTGCGTTTGCCGGACAAGGGTTATTGGTATCCGCCGAGCTTTTTCACCGGGGTCACCGCCTCGCATCGCATTGCGCAGGAAGAGATCTTCGGCCCGGTCCTGAGCGTAATGACTTTCCGCACGCCGGAAGAAGCGATCGAGCGCGCGAACAACACGCCTTATGGATTGAGCGCGGGCGTCTGGACCGACAAGGGAAGCAAGATCTTCAAGATCGTGAGCAAACTGCGGGCGGGCGTGGTCTGGGCCAACACCTACAACAAGTTCGATCCGACGAGCCCGTTTGGCGGCTATCGCGAGAGCGGCTTCGGCCGCGAAGGCGGGCTGCACGGCCTCGCGCCTTACCTGAGCCTGGCCTGATCGGTCAGCTCCGCGGACGGGGTGGTTGCCCGGCCAGCGTATCGAGATAGAGGACGACAAAAACCGCCGCCAGCAACGGCCGCAGGACCGCATGGATGAGGGAGCTCAGGAGTGTCGTTAGGCCGGAGAAGAGGTCGACAGAATTGCTGGCCGCCATTGTCTGCATCATGGCCGCGGCCTGTTCGACGCTGGTCACTCCGCGCATTTTGAAAAGCACGAACGGCAGTTCGATGGCGACGTTCAGGACGATGATCGCGAGCAACCAGAGCGACGCGATCATCGCGCCGCGATAGAGCGGTCTTTGGGCGCGCGGCAATTCCGCCCCGCTCCGCGCCAGGTCTTTGCTTTCCTGCAAAGCCTCGACCGTCGGCCGCCCGCCGAGCGCGCCGGCCTGTTGCCAGAAAAGGAAGTTAATGAAAAGCCGCGCCACCATGTAGGCGGTGAAAAGGAGGAGCAGAAGCGCGATCAGAAGCGAGCTGACCGAGCCACCGGCCGCGAGCGAGAGGGCGAGGAGCAACGGGATCGCCGTCCAGAGAATGTAGCTCCCGTAGACGATCAACCCGAGAAAGAACATCCGCGACCAGAGCGGTTTGGCGCGACCGAGAAGATCGTGCACCGAGGGATCGCGTCCGGCGTGGAGATCGGCGGCGAGCAATTGCGTGGCCGCGAGTGAAAATGGCCAGGCGATGACGAGCAGCACCAGCATGACAAAGGCCACCGCCGCCGCCGTCAGAACCGGCACCATCGAACCCTGGTCTTTCGGCATCTCGAGAAACGGCGCCGCGAGCTGGAGAAAAAATGCCGGGATCGAGACGAGCAGCGCGAGGACGAAAAAGCGTTTGAATCCCGCGCGGTAAATCTGCCAGCCATCGCTGAAAATTTCGCCGAAACTCTTACGCCGAGGCCCCGGGAGTGGCGGCGGCTCAAGGTCGGGGGCATCCTCCACTTCATCCGAGAAGATCTCCGGCAGCTCGCCCGCCGGGATCCAGCGGTCGCTTCCCGGTTCGCGGATTTCGTTTTCGCGAATCAGCCGGCCTTCCCGTTTCCAGTCGCGCAATTCCTCGAGATCGACCGGGCCGTATTCCTTGCCCTGGACCCGCACCATCCAGGCATCGCTTTGATTTTTTTCACTAGGGTTCACAGCAGTTCAATTTGCGCGCGCGGTTGCACGTTCCGCTTCCCCTCCGGACAATCCAGTAATTCCTCTTCCCATTTTATGAGACTCCTTTTAGTCGACGGACATTACTACGTTTACCGTTCTTACTTCGCGATTCTCCATCTCTCGAATTCCCGCGGCGAACCGACCAACGCGATTTTTGGTTTCACCAAATCGCTCCGGCTCATGCTGAAACATCTCCAGCCCGACCTCGCCGCGGTCATCTGGGACAAGGGCCTCCCGCAACGCCGGACCGAGCTCCAGCCTGAGTACAAGGTGACGCGCAAGGAAATGCCGGCCCCGATGGTGCCGCAGATAGATTACATCCAGAAACTGATGCCGGCCCTTGGCTTTAAGAGTCTTTCCCTGCCGGACACCGAGGCTGACGATCTGATGGGCTGTTATGCGATCAAGGCGGCCGAGCGCGGCATCGAGACGATCCTGGCGACGAACGACAAAGACCTCTATCAGCTCGTGAGTCCGAAGGTGAAGATCTACAGCACCGCGAAAGCCGACCTCGCCTCGCCCAAGGACGGCTTTGCCCTTCTCGGGGAGGAAGAAGTCACCGCCAAATGGGAAGTGCCGCCGCCCATGATCGGCGACGTCCTCGCCATCGCCGGTGATGCTGTCGATAACATCCGCGGGATCGGTCTCGGCCGGAAAACCGCCGCGAAATTGCTCCGGGAATTCGGCAGCCTCGACGCCCTCCTCGCCGGGCTCGACCAGGTCAAGCTGCCCAAGACCCGGGACAAAATCGAGACCGCGCGGGAGCAGATCCTGCAAAATCGCAAGATGGTCGAACTCGATTGCCATCTCCCGCTTCCGGCGCCGATCGAGGAGCTGAAAATCACGCCGGATTACCCCCGCCTCATCCAGGCGCTGGAGGAGTGCGAATTTAAGTCGCTCCTCCAGGAAGTGCGCGACGAGGCAACCCGCGCCGGGACCCAAACCCAGGGCGAATTGCTCCTTTAGGCGGCCTTTCTCGCCGTTGGGAAAAATGTTTTGAACGGTGCCTAACCAGCGCTGTCTATCTTCACTGGTTAAGGCGATTCGGGCGGTGGCACGCTCTCGCATTCGAAGGTTTCTCCTCGCGTGCCCTGCCCGGATCTTTTTTGTACCGGCAGGCCTTGTTGACCGTCATTCTTCCCGCATTGTGCTGGCATGGCTTTCACCGCGGACGATCTCCAGCTGATCGACCTCGCCCTGCGCGAGGATATCGGCGCCGGGGACATCACCAGCCAGTATTTCGTGGGCGAAAACGAGAACGCTTCCGCCCGTGCCATCGCCAAGGAGCGGGCGATCGTCGCCGGCACGGAAGTGGCGACCGAAGTCTTCCGCCGGGTCGATCCCGAACTTCGGGTGGAAATTGTCCAGAAGGATGGCGCTACTGTCGCGGGTGGCATGGCGGTCATGGAAATACGCGGCCGCGCCCGGTCCATCCTCACCGCCGAGCGGGTTGCGCTCAATTTTCTCCAGCGCCTGAGCGGAATTGCGACCCTGACCCGGCAGTTTGTCGAGGCGGCCGGGGCCAATGGCGCCAAGATCCTCGACACGCGCAAGACCACGCCCGGTTTGCGGAAATTTGAGAAGGCGGCGGTCGCGGCCGGCGGCGGAACCAATCACCGCTTCGGACTCTTCGACATGGTCCTGGTGAAAGACAACCATCTCCTCGCCCGCGACGGTCTCGGCAAGCTCAGCGCCGCGATCGAGCGCGTGCACAAGGAACACCCCGGCCTCAAGATCGAGGTCGAAGCCGACAATCTCGACCAGGTGCGCGCCCTTCTCGAAGTCCCGGGGATCGAAGTGATCCTGCTCGACAACATGCGCGGTACTCAGATGCGGGAAGCGGTCGCGATCGGGAAGGGGAAGGTGAAATTTGAGGCGAGCGGCGGGATCAATCTGCGCAACATTCGCCAGGTCGCCGCCACCGGCGTCGATTTCGTCTCGATCGGAGCGCTCACCCATTCCGCGCCGGCGGTCGATTTCTCGCTCGAGCTGACCCATGTCGCCGCCTGACCGGCTGATCGCGGCCGAGCTCAGCTCATCGTTAGGCGAAAGCGTCGTCGGGCGGCGCATCATCGTGCTCGAGTCGACCGGTTCAACGAACGAGTTCCTCCTGCAAATGCTCACGCCTGAGCTGCCGGAAGGCTTCGTCGTTTTTGCCGAGCACCAGACCGCCGGACGCGGCCAGCGCGGTCAGCGCTGGGAATCGGCGCCGCATCGCGGACTCTGGTTTTCGATTTTGCTCCGGCCGCAATTTCCCATGGTCGAGTCCGCGCGCCTGACGAACTGGGCGGCGCAGGCGGTCGCTGCTGTCATCCGGCGGGAAACGGGGCTGGAGCCGGCGATCAAGTTGCCTAACGACGTTTACATCGCTGGTCGCAAAGTGGCCGGCGTGCTGGTCGAGACCAAGGCCGGCCCTGGATCCGAATGGGCGGCGGTGGCCGGGATTGGAGTGAACGTGAACCAGGCGGCGGAGGAATTTCCCGAGGAACTGAGGGAGCGTGCTACTTCCCTGGCCATGGCGCTCGAACGCCCGGTTGATCGCTCGTCGTTCGCAGTCGCCTTGCTTTGCGAGCTGGAGCGGACGCGCGAGTTCAATGTCGCGTCCGCGATCACTCCGCAACGGTTGTCATCCTGAGACGCGCAGACGGCGAAGGACCTCCCAGTTGCAAGAGAGATTTTCCCTAACGAGAACTGGTGGCTGGCAACTGTGAGGTCCCTCGCTGCGCTGCGCCAGCTCGGGATGACAAAAGGAAGCGACCTCGGGCGCGCGTGAACTCAGGCTTTGTCCGCGCCGACTTTGGCCAGCCACTGTCGATAAATCTGCGGCGAAATTTCCGATGGTTTGATCTCGCTCCGTCCGCCCCAGAAAACATTGGTGTACGAAACCGGGATCCCACATTCCGCGAGGTGCCGGTCGATCGCCGCTTTGTGCTCCAGCAGCCGCGCTTTGTCGGTTCCATGCGCCACTGCCATGATGTTGACGTTGCGAAACTCCGGCCCCGCTTCGCGCCAATAGCAATGGGTCAGGATCTCGTGCCGGCCTGCTTCGCCGCCGGCTTCCATTTCGCGTCCCGCCGGCACCGCCCAGTGAAAGAGAGCGTTGAAACGGGTCACGCGCACGCCGCCGGCCGAGGGCTTCACGTGCTCGAGAAAGGTCGAAAAGCGCCCGATGATCTTCCGCTTTGTCAGGTCCTCTGCGATCGCAAAAAATTCGCCTAACGACACTCCAGCTTCCTCGGCCCGCGCGATCCAGGGTGAGTCGCGGATTTCTTCCGGCGTGAACTCCCGCTTCAGGGCGGTCAGCATCGTCCATTCCTTTTCGGTCAGGCTGGCCGCTTGCACGACAATCATCGTCGCGGGCTGCTCCGCTTTCGCGCCCGGCTCGACATTTTTCCGGCGCACATGTCCCACGCCGAGGGTGAAAATTCCCTTTGCCGGCATGAGACGGAAATGTTCCGCGCCGACAATGCCGGAAAGAATTTCGCCGTGGCGCTGGAGCGAGAAACCGTGCGGTACCTTTAGCGTCGTCCAGAGCTTGTATTCCGAACCCGGCGTGACCGCGTCAGTCGACCGGAGCACGACATGCCCGGAGAAGGGATCCTGTTGCGACATGTAATCGAAGGCGGCGTCGATTTTCTCCGGCGGCACTTTCCAGGCGACGAGCGCGCCGTCGGCAAGGTTGGTCGCGAGCAGCGTCTGGCGCACCCGGCGCACCGTGCCGGCGCGGAGCATGGCGACGATTCGCTCGCGCACGGTCTCGACCGGCAGGCCGGATCGCTCCGCGATCTCGGCAAAGGGCTCGCGCACGAAGCCAGCGATCTTGTCCTCCGAAATGGCGAGGATGCGGGCGTTGATCGGGTCGTTATGCTCGACCGGCAGAGTCTCGTTAGGCGAAGTCATCAGGCGGCGGCGCAGGAAAAAACGGCGAGAAAATGGCAGGTCGTCCCGAGCAGGACAAACAAGTGCCAGATGAAGTGGGTGTAGCGGGTGCGTTTGCTGACGAAGAAATAAACTCCGCCGGTGTAGGCGAGGCCGCCGGCGACGAGCCAGGCCAGGCTGGAGGGCGGCACATGTTGCAGCAGGGGCCGGAAAGCGATCACGACGAGCCATCCCATCCCGAGGTAAAGCGCGAGCGAAAGTCTCTTCCGTTGCTGGGTGCCATGAACGCTTTTCATGATCACGCCAAAAATTGCCAGCCCCCAGACGAGGGTGAGAATGCTCCAGCCCCACGCGCCCCGCAGCGGCCCGAGAGTGAAGGGCGTGTAGGTGCCCGCGATAAGGAGGAAAATGGCCGAGTGATCGATCACCTGAAAGACCGACTTGATCGCGCCCCGGGGCCAGGCGTGATAGAGCATGGAGCCGAGATAAACCAGGAGCATGGCCGCGGTGAAAACAGCTGTGCCGACAAAAAAGAAACGATCGCCGTCGCGCCAGGCGGCAAACATCAGGATTGGCGCGCCGACCAGGCCGGCGAGGAAACCGACGCCGTGGCTGATACTGTTGGCCAGTTCTTCACCGAGCGATTGATCCCACTTCGGATCGTTGCAGGGTAATGGAGTGGCGCTCATGACATCCGCGGCGTGCGCGGAAAGAACTGTTACGCCCGGCCTGCGATCTCGAAAGTGAAAAGAGCGAATGACCAAGGCAATTTTTTTTGACGCCGCCGGGACCTTGATCCGCCTAACGAAAAGCGTGGGGGCGCATTACGCGCTGGTCGCGCAACGGCAGGGGCTGACGCTCGATCCGGGCCGGCTGGACGCCGCCTTTGGCCAGGTCTGGAAGGAAATGCCGCTGCGGCCCGCGACCGGCGAGCCGCGCGCGGACGACGACAAAGGCTGGTGGCGCGATTTGGTCGAGCGCCTGCTCGATCGCGTCGCGCCTGAGGTCAATCCGCTCGATCGCGACACATTTTTTGAGGCCGCCTACGGGCATTTCGCCGAGGCCGGCGTCTGGGAGTTGTATCCGGAAGTGACCGACGTCCTGCGCGACCTGGCCCCGCAGTACGAGCTCGCCATCGTCTCAAATTTCGATGGCCGGCTGCGCATGATCATCGAGCACCTCGGCATCTCGACTTATTTCCGGCACGTTTTTCTCTCGAGCGAGCTGGGGGCGGATAAACCGGACCCGCTGATCTACCGGCGGGCGCTGAAAATCAGCGGCTTCGCGCCTAACGAAGTGCTGCACGCGGGGGACGATCCGGTGCGGGATTGGCGCGCGGCGAGCGAGGCGGGCCTGGCGGTCTTCCGACTGAATCGGCCCGACAATTCGTTGCGCGATCTCCTGCAATTGCGCGCCTTGGTTGCGCGAGGGGATGAATCGTCGTAAAAACTGAGGCTCGCTTCGGGTTGGTAGCTCAATGGTAGAGCAGCGCCCTTTTAAGGCGTTGGTTGAGGGTTCGAGTCCCTCCCAACCCAGCGTTTTCCTCAGCCAAAGATTGCTTCCTTTCTCTCTCTCAAAATGAAAAGGCTTTTTCCTTTCGCGCTCCTTGCCCTTTGCCTCGTCGGGGGCGCCGCCGCGGACACGTTCACTGTCACGAATACAAACGACAGCGGCGCGGGCTCGCTCCGGATGGCGATCACGGATGCGAACGCGCAACCGAATATCGATCTCGACGTGCCGGACCGGATTGCCTTCGCCATCCCGGGTGCGGGCGTGCACACGATCACCCTGAACTCCGCTTTGCCCTCCATCACCGACCCGCTCGAGATCAACGGCTACACCCAATCCGGCGCGAGCGAGAATACCCTGAGCGTGGGCGACAACGCCGTACTTCTGATCGAACTAAACGGCGCCAACGTCGGCGGAACGGCGATCGGATTGGATCTCGTCGCGGGGAGAAGCATCGTGCGCGGCCTGGTCATCAATCGATTTGGAACCGCCCCCGGTTCCTTTTCCGGCAGCGGTGGAATCCGGATCGCTTCCGACGACAACGTCGTCGCGGGAAATTTCTTCGGCTGCAACCCGACCGGCGACACGGCGCTGGCCAATGTCGGCTTTAGCGTGACGGTCGACTCCGGCGAAGGCAACTTGGTCGGTGGTACGACTCCGGCCGAGCGTAACATTTTCGCCAGCAACGCGACCGACAGCAGTACGAGCGGAGGTGTCGGCATCCAGGTCCGGAATGCCGTGGGCGACACCCGCATCCAGGGTAATTACATCGGAACAAACGCGGCCGGTGACGCGGCGCTGGGTCATTTTCGGGGGATCGACGTCATCGGCTTCGAGGCGGCTGATCTCCGGATCGGCGGTTTCACTTCCACTCCCGGCCAGGGCGCGGGCAACGTCATTTCCGGCAACCGCAGCAATGGCGGAATCAACAACGACGGCATTTTTATCGCCAATCGCCCGGGCGACCTGACGATCCAGGGAAACCTCATCGGACTCAATGCCAGCGGCACGGCCGCCCTGCCTAACGGCGTCAGCGGAATCAATTTCCAGGACGCCACGCCGGGCGTGAGCACCCTCCTGGTCGGCGGGACCGAAGCCGACGCGCGCAACGTGATTTTCAACAATCAGATCGCGGGCATCGTGAGCAATGCGCTCGGTCTGACGGTGCAGGGTAATTACATCGGTACCGACATCACCGGGACATTTCGCCTCGAAGGCGGCAACGGCGTCGGCATCACGCTCGGAGGTTCGGCCACGATTGGCGGCACGGCGAGCGGGGCCGGTAACGTCATTTCCGGTTCCGGGCTCGGCCTGCGGATCTTTGGCGGCGACGTCACGGTCCAGGGCAACTTTTTCGGCACCGCCGCCGATGGTGTCACTTCGTTAGGCAACAACGCCGGGCTCAGCGTGGAGAACGACGCCGTCGCCACCATCGGCGGGACCGAGGCCGGGGCCGGTAATATCATCGCGCACAGCACCCTCGCTGGCATCACGGTCAGGAACACCGCGCACGCCGCCATCCGGCGCAATTCGATTTACCGCAACGGCCTGGATCCGAGCACGACCGGCCATCCCGGGATCGACCTGAATGGCGACGAAGTCACGCCTAACGATCCCGGCGACGGCGATAGCGGGCCGAATAATCTGCAAAATTTTCCGGTCATCGAATCGGCCAGCGTGAGCGCCGGGACGGTGCAGATCACCGGCATTTTGAACAGCCTCGCCAATACCACTTACACGCTCGAGTTCTTCAGCAACGAACACACCAGCCCGTTAGGCTACGGGGAAGGGCAAAACTTCCTTGGCAGCGCCGACGTCACCACCAACGCCAGCGGCACGGCCAGTTTCGACGTGAGTTTCCCGGTCGACAGCGGGGCACCGCATGTCACCGCGACCGCGACCGATCCGAACGGCAACACTTCCGAGTTTTCCGCCGCCCTCGGGCAACTGCTCAACATCTCCACCCGGCTGCGTGTCCTGACCGGGGAAAACGTGCTCATCGGCGGCTTCATCATTCTCGGTCCCGACTCGAAACAGGTCATCATCCGCGGAATCGGGCCGTCGTTAGGGGGAGTGGTCGCCAACGTGCTGGCGGATCCGACCCTGGAACTCTACGCCGGCGACGGCACCGTCATCGCCACGAATAACAATTGGAAATCCGATCAGCAGACCGAGATCGAGGCGACCGGCCTGGCGCCGTTGAATGACCTGGAATCGGCCATCGTCGCGACGTTGCCGGGGAATGGCGCGAGTTACACCGCCATCCTCAAGGGCGACCAAGGCACGACCGGTGTCGGTTTGGTGGAAGCCTACGACCTCGACACCACGGCCGATGCGAAACTGGCCAACATCAGCACGCGCGGCTTTGTCGATGCGGGCGACAATGTTCTCATCGGCGGTTTCATCGCCGGTGAAGGCGTCGCGGACGTGATCGTGCGGGCGATTGGACCTTCGCTGGCAAATTCCGGAGTCGCCGGGGCGCTCCAAAATCCAACCCTCGAGTTGTACAATAATTTCGGGGCCAGCCTCGCCGCCAACGACGACTGGAAAGATTCGCAGCAGACCGAGATTGCCGCCACCGGCCTCCAGCCTTCGAACGATTTCGAGTCCGCCATCCTCGCCACGCTCCCGCCCGGTGCCTACACCGCGATTGTGCGCGGGACGAATGACACCACCGGCGTCGGCCTGGTGGAAGTCTATAACTTGAACTAGCCGCTGAAAAATCGCCTAACGATCGTCCTGGTCACGTGCAGCCTCGTCCTCGGCGCCGTCGCCGCAACTGCAGAAGGAGATCCAGGTTCTCACTGCAAGTCTCAAGAGGCAGGCCGCGCAAATCCACGGTGAGCGAGCGGCTTGAGTAGAGCAGACCTGCGCCGCGATTGGTTTCCAACGACCAGTAAAGCTACGCAAATTTCGATCTCGAGACGAACCCCGTGACGGCACGTGGAAAGTCCCGGGTCACATTGAAGAGCGCACCAACTTAATTGAGAGCGTCGTTATTTCGCGCGCTTCATGTCGAGTTGGCGAAGAGGACCCGGGGCCAGCAAAGAAAAGCCGTTCGACAGAAAAATTTATCTTGACGCGATTCGAGGCGGGGAAGCGTAATAATCTCAGCATCGGATAGATCTGGATCTGGCGCGGACGCTTATCCTGGGGGCCTCTTCCCCTCTTTCAGACCTGTAGTCGCAGGCACATTTCCAGGTGAAAGGGATTCCTGATGCGCCGCCCGATTCAGCTCACAAAAACAACTTCATCGCGCAGACCTTCGCCGGTCACGCGGCCAACGACAGCAAGGTCATCATCCGAACCCACTTCCGGGTGCGCAAGATTTTCTCGGGCTGCGCCACCGTTCCGCGCCGGGATGGAGCGGATGGAAACGCAAGGACTAAGACTATGAAAACACTGCATTCCCTGATCGACGGTCTTCGGTCGGCTAGCTCGATTCTTGGGCGGCGGATGGCCTTCCTGCTGCTTTTTCTCGGTGCTGAGTTGGCGCTCGTGTTGCCTTGCGCGGGCGCTCCCTTTGAATTTGAGGAGACCGGAAGCCTCGGAAGTATCTGGTCGTCGAAACAGCCGCCCCAGCATCAAAGCAAATGAACACCAGCCAAGCTATGAAGAACATGGCATTCTCTTAACGCCGGGCGCGGCCGTTAACCTCGATTCTTGCGCGGCGGATGGCGCATTCGCGCTGCATTCCTCGGTCACGGCGCTGTTGCTCGTGCACCAATGCGTGGGCGCTCCCTTGGTCTTTGAGAATAGCGGCAGCTTCGGCCACCGCACGCTATTCTCACACGGCGACGTCGCTTCCCAACGGCAAGGTGCTCGTCGCCGGCGGCCTTGGCAGCCGCGGCGCTATCACGAGCGCAGAACTCTACGATCCGGCCAACGGGACTTCGACGGCCACCGGAAGCCTCGCCGATACACGCTTTTTTCACACGGCGACGTTGCTTCCCAACGGAAAGGTGCTCGTCGCCGGCGGTTACAACGGTAGCGATCTCGCGAGCGCGGAAGTCTTCGATCCTGCAACCGGAATGTGGTCGATTACCGGCAGCCTGATCAGGGCACGCTCCGGGCATACCGCGACGTTGCTTCCTGACGGTACGGTTCACTGCGAGGGCGGTAGAAACATCGGTCCTCGCGTTCTAGGCGCACAACATCCTATGATCCCGGTGGGCTAGCACACGAACCTTGAACACGCGACTTGTTACTCCGCAGAGGTGCATTCACGGACGGCGCGGCTATTATGGTGACGCGAGCGCTCTCACGGCTCGGCTCACCAAGATTGGGGCGGGCACGTCTGACGCTCACCGGCACGAACACTTTACACCGGAGCGCACAACGCATTCAACGGCGGCGACACTTTTGGTGAAGAACAAGAGGCGGCTCCGCAACAGGCAGCGGGCATATTCAAGCTCATCGCCGGTGTGCTTGGCGGCACGGGCGACGTCGCTGGCAACGGCAAGGTGCTCGTCGCAGGCGGAGACGGGAACTTAGGCGTCTCGCGAGCGCGGAATTCTACGATCCTGCGAGCGAGAGCTGGGCCGCCGGCGGCAGTCTCGGCACGGCACGCTATGGTCAAACGGCGACGTTGCGACCCAACGGCAAGGTGCTTGTCGCAGGCGGTTTTGGCAGCGGCGGCGTTCACACGAGCGCGGAACTATACGACGCCGCAAGCGGATCTTGGGCGGCGACCGACAGCCTCGCTACCGCACGCAATGCTCAAACGGCGACCTTGCTGCCCAACGGCAAGGTGCTCGTCGTAGGAGGAACGGACTTCAACGGTAACGGTACTGCGAGCGCGGAACTCTACGATCCGGCGAACGGCACCTGGACGGCGACCCGCAACCTGGCCGACGCGCGCGGTATCCATACGGCGACGCTGCTGCGCAACGGCAAAGTACTCGTTGCAGGCGGCCAAAGCGGCCTTTTTGTCAGCGTCGCAACTGCGGAACTCTACGACCCGCAAGCGGATCTTGGACGGCGACCGGCAGCCTCGCTGACGCGCGCGATGTCCATACGGCGACGCTGCTGCCTAACGGCAAGGTGCTCATCGCAGGTGCTTGGATCATCAACGGTGACGTTCTCGCGAGCGCGGAACTCTACGATCCCGCAAGCGGGACCTGGACGGCGACCGGCAGCCTCGCTAACGCGCGCGGTTTCCACACGGCGACGTTGCTGCCCAACGGCAAGGTGCTCGTCGCAGGCGGTGTCGGCAGCGACTTCAGCTCTCTCACAAGCGCGGAACTCTACGATCCGACGAGCGGGACTTGGACGGCCACCGGCAGCCTCGCCACCGCACGCGAGAGGCACACGGCGACATTGCTGCCCAACGGTAAGGTGCTCGCGGCAGGCGGATTCTTCAACATCGCAAGCGCGGAACTCTACGATCCGGCGAGCGGAACTTGGACGGCCACCGGCAGCCTCGCCAGCGCGCGCGAGGGTCACACGATCGTTGCTAATGACGACTGGAAAGAAGCCCAGCAGATCGAGATCACCGGCAGCGGCCTGGCTCCGACGAACGACAAGGAGTCGGCCATCCTCATAACCCTCGGGTCAGGCGCCTACACCGCCATCGTGCGCGGGCAAGGCAATACCACCGGCGTCGGCCTGGTGGAAATCTACAACCTGAACTGAGTCCGAGACTTTGTGAGTCTCACAGAAACGCTTTTATAGCGGCAATTCTGCAATCACTCGCTCTCGCCGTATGCACCGCGGTTATGCGCCAGGCAGGGCGGGATGCAGCGGAAATCGGGCTTGTTGGAAGACTCCGGCTTGAACCGGGGCCGCATCCCGTCTTCAGTCGCCAACTGCAGCCGGTCCTGGCTCGTTCCGCGGCGGGGTGCCGATTGCGCACAGATCCTGCTTTTTAGAGATTCTGGTTTTTCCCGTTTCTCGACGATTTCTATGATTTCCAACCTTTTACGCCGTTCCTTCGTGGTTTTGATCTTCGGCGCTTCCTTCGCCCTGTTCGCGACCGGCGTTTTCGGTTACGCTCTCGAGAATAAATCCTGGCCGGGCGGCTCGGTCGTCACCGTGCAAATGAAGCTGGGCGCGCCGTCGCAGACTCTCCTTGATGGGAGCACGACTTGGAACGACGCGGCCGTCCAGGCGCTCTACGATTGGAACGCGGAGATGAACGACATCCAAATGGTCGCGGTGATGGATTCGACTCTGCCGGTCTCCTCCGGCGACGGAGTGAACTCCGTCGTTTTTGCCAACACCATCTTCGGCGACGATTTCGGCAGCGGCGTGTTGGCGGTCACTTATTACCGCACCCAGGGCAGTTCGATGGTCGAGGCCGACATTCTTTTTAACACCGCGCAGCTCTTCGATTCCTACCGGGGCGATTTGATTTTCAACTCCCAGGGAAAATGCATCTGCGACATCCAGCGCGTCTTTCTGCACGAGCTCGGGCACGCGCTGGGACTGACTCATCCGGACAGCGCCGGACAGAATGTCGATGCAATCATGAATTCGATCGTGAGCGACCGGAGCCTCCTCGCCCCGGATGACATCAACGGCATCCAATACCTTTACGGCGCGCCCGCCGCGACGACCCGACGCCGACGCCGACGCCGTTGCCGAACACGCCGAGCCGTCTCGTGAATCTCTCAACGCGCATGCAGGTCGGGACCGGCGACGACGTCTTGATCGGCGGTTTCATTATTCAGGGGACGCAACTGAAGAAGATCATCCTGCGCGCGATCGGTCCCTCGCTCAGTGCCAGCGGCGTGGCCGGCGCGCTCCAGGATCCGAAGATGGAGCTTTACGATTCCACCGGGGCGCTGCTCGAGGCCAACGACAACTGGCAGGAGAGCCTCGCTTCGGGCGAGATCATCGAGAGCGGACTCGCTCCTTCCGATTCGCGGGAATCCGCCATCGTCACTCGCCTCGCGCCGGGAAATTACACCGCCGTGATCTCAGGGGTCAATGACACCACCGGCATCGGCCTGGTCGAGAGCTTTACCCTCGATACCAGCGCCACTCACGCCGCCAATATCTCGACTCGCGGCCGGGTCGGCACGGGCGAGGAAGTCCTGATCGGCGGCTTCATCGTCGGCGGCCGGACGACGAAACAAATCATCGTCCGCGCGCTCGGGCCGTCGTTAGGCGGAAGCGGGCTCGCGGTCCTGGCCGATCCGGTCGTGGAATTGCGCGGGAGCGACGGCCAGCTCATCGCCTCAAATGACGATTGGACGAGCGGCTCGCAACAGAGCGAAATTATCGCGACCGGCCTGCAGCCGGCTGATCCGCGCGAGGCGGCGTTGATGGCCACTATTCCTTCCGGCAATTACACCGCGATCGTCCAGGGCGTGGGCGGCAGTTCCGGCATCGGTCTGGTGGAAATCTACGACCTCGATTTGTAATCAACCCGAAATTGAAATTGAACATTACTGCGGTAAACTCGTCAGAAGTCTCCCGTTCCCGAAAATGAAAAAATCAATCGGCTTCCTCGTTTACCCGGTCCTCTTTTCTCTCGGTTTCATCGCCAACGCCACCACTGTTATCCCGCCAAAGTTCGACGAGCTGGTCAGCCGGGCGCAGGTGATTTTCGACGGCGAAGTGACCGGTCTGCAATCGCAATGGATCGGCGAAGACGCGGAGCGTCGCATCGTCACCTTCGTCACCTTCAGGGTCAACGAAGCGATCAAGGGCGACCCCGGCACCACTTATTCCATGCGCATGCTCGGCGGCACGGTCGACGGCCGCACCATGCGTGTGACCGACGCGCCGGAGTTCAAGGTGGGCGATCGCAGTCTCCTTTTTGTCGAAAATAATGGTAGCCAATTCATCCCGCTCGTCGGGATTCAGCACGGACGTTTCCGGGTCCAGAAAGATCAATCCGGCCGCGAGACGCTGCTGACCGGCGGTGGCCAGCCGCTGGCGGATGTGAACCAGCTCGGTGGCGATGAAGCGGCCGTCGCAAAATCCAAAGCCGCTCTTTCCCTCAATGATTTCAAGACCGCCATTCAAGGCCGGGTTCGCCAGCAGGCGGCAGCTCAGGCGAAAATCCAGTAGGCGGATTTCTCTTCTCGTCTTCGTGGTCTGCGGCCTCGGCCTGGGCGGGCTGGAGCAGGCGGGCGGTTTCTCGTTCCTCGGTTCGTCCTGGCAAATCCAGGAAATCCCCATGCGGGTCCAGATGGGCCCGGCCTCGATTGTGCTCGCGGATGGAAGCACAGATTGGGATTCAGTCGTCGAGAATTCGCTCCAGCTCTGGAACGAGCAAATCTTCCCGGCCCAGTTCAGTTGGACAATGGCCGCCCCCGGTAATCCGACCAGTCGCGGTGACGGGATCAACGCGATGTTTTTCAGCGACACGGTTTATGGCGACGATTTCGGCGGCTCAACGCTAGCCGTCGCCTTGATCAATGAAACCGGAAACCGGACCAACGAGGTCGATGTCCTTTTCAACACCGCCTTCCGCTTCAATGCCTACCGCGGCGTCTACGCCATCTTCAACGGCATTTCCTATTTCGATCTACACCGCATTGCTCTGCACGAGCTCGGCCACGTCCTTGGTCTCGGTCATCCCGACGAAAACGGGCAAACGGTCACTGCCGTCATGAACGCACACGTCAGCGGAACTTATCATTTGGAGGCGGATGACGTGGCCGGGGCCGTTGCCCTCTACGGAGCGCCCTCGGATCCGCCGAGCCCGACCGGGAATGCGCAAATCCTCCAGATCTCGACCCGCGGCCGGGTCGGAACCGGCGACGATGTCCTGATCGGCGGCTTTATCATCCAGGGCACGGCGCCGAAAAAGGTCATCGTGCGCGCGATCGGGCCCTCGTTAGGCGCTTTTGGCGTGGCCGGCGCGCTCCCGAATCCGAAACTGGATTTGTTCGACGGTACGGGGACGGTGCTCGCGACCAGCGACGATTGGAAGGACACTCAGGAACAGGAAATCAGCGATACCGGGCTCGCTCCGACTAATGCCCTCGAGTCCGCCATCGTGGCGGATCTGGCGCCGGGGAGTTACACTGCCATCGTCTCCGGCAGCGCGGGCGGCACTGGAGTCGCCCTGGTCGAGGTTTTCGATCTCGAGGAGGAGAGCGGGAAGTTGGCCAACATCTCCACCCGGGCCAAGATCGGCCTCGGCGATGACGTCATGATCGGCGGTTTCATTCTCAAGGGACCGCAGAGCCAGAAAAATGTCATTCGCGCCGTTGGTCCCTCGCTCGGCACCGCCGGCGTCGCCGGGGCCATCCCCAATCCCGCGCTCGAGCTCTACAACAGCACCGGCGGTCTCCTGCAAATGAACGAGGACTTTAACCAGAACCGGGACGCCGGGACGATCCGGTCGCTCGGGCTCGGTCTCGTCAATGGCCTGGAAGCGGGACTTTTCTTCGAAGGGGCGCCGGGCAACTTCACCGTCATCATGCGCGGCGAAGACGGCGCCACCGGGATCGGCCTGATCGAGATTTACGGGGTCGAATGATCGTTCGTTAGGCCGCGCTTTTTCCAGAAAAAGTACGCGGGAAAGCCGCTCAGCACGATGGCGAAGCCGATCCCGCAGGTCGCGGGCGCGAGGATCGCGAGATCGATGATCAGCAGCGTGGCGAGCAGGATCGCGACGATCGGCACGACCGGATACCCCCAGGCGCGATAAGGCCGCGCCATCTCCGGCATCTTGCGGCGCAACACCATCACCGCCGCTACCAGCAGGACGTAGAAAACAAGGTCGGCCGCGACGATGTATTCGAGGAGCTGGGTGTAGACGTTTCCGTATCGCACCGCGCCGGTCGCCGAATCGGTCCCGATCGTGCGCGGGAGAGTGAGCGTCGCTGCCCAGATGCCCTGCGCGACCAAGGCCGCGGCGGGCACGTGGCGCGCGTTCGTCCGCGCGGTGGCGCGGAAGAACAACCGGTCGAGCGCCATTGCATAATAAACCCGCGCCCCCGCCAGGATGAGCCCGTTGTTGCAACCAAAGGTCGAGACCAGGATCGCGCCCGCCATCACGCTCGCGCCGGTCGCGCCCAGCACCGCCTGCATCGACGCCACCGCGACCCGGTTCTGCGGCGCGTGCGCGATCTCGCCTAACGACAAGGTGGCGACGTAGGCCAGGTTGGCCAGGACGTAGAGGGTCACGACCAGCCCGCAGCCGATCAGGAGTGCACGCGGCAAGGTCCGCCCCGGGTCGCGCACCTCGCCCCCGGTGAAAGTGACATTGGTCCAGGCGGTCTGGGCAAAGATGGGCCCGACCATCGCCTTCCCAAAAATCAGGATCAGCGCCAGCCCGCCCGTCATCGTCAGGCCGGGTTGCGCGACCTGCGGTGTCCAGCCGTTCGCCCATGGGTTCCACCAGTTCGCCGCCTGCGCGGCGGTCGTGGCCTGCCAGCCTAACAAGAGCCCAATGACGATCAATCCGATCAGGGCGGCCGTCTTGGCAAAGGTGAAGATGTTTTGCACCAGTTTCCCGAGTTCCAGCCCGCGGGTGTTGATCCAGGTCAGGAGCACGATCAACAGCACCGCTATCAGCTGCTCGGTCGAGAGGCTGATGGCGTAGGCGCCAAACAAATGCACCGGCGCCACGAGGTAATGCTCCGTCGCCACCACCGGGAAAAAGACTCCGGCAAACTTGGCAAAGGCGATCGCCACCGCCGCGATCGTGCCGGTCTGGATGACGAGAAAAAGCGTCCAGCCAAAAAGAAAACCGATCGACGGCCCGAAAGCCTGGCGCAGGAAAACGTACTGCCCGCCCGCCTTCGGCATCATCGCCGCCAGCTCCGCGCAACAGAGCGCGCCGGTGATGGTGAGCAGCCCCGCCATTGCCCAGGCGAGAATGAGCCAGCCGGGCGCGCCGAGGAGGCGGGTCGATTCCGCCGAGGTGATGAAAATGCCCGACCCGATCATCGAGCCGATCACGATCATGGTCGCATCGAGCGGTCCCAGGCCCCGCACCAGCTTGTCGTTAGGCGTGCTCATCCGGCAGTTTTCACGGCGCCGCCACTTTGACCCCGGCCGCGCGCAATTGCGCGCGCAATTTTTGCGCAAAGGCGACCGCTTCCGGTTTGTCGCCATGAAGGCAAATCGTGTCCACCTCGAGCGCGACGTCGCTTCCATCGACCGCGCGCACGACCTTGTCGCGCAGCATGCGCAGGACCCGCCCCGCCGCTTCCTCCGCGTCATGTAAAAGCGCGTCCGGACGGGTGCGCGGGACGAGCGAGCCGTCGGGCAAATAATTGCGATCGGCAAAAACTTCCCGGGCGACCCGTAGGTTGATTGCCTTGGCCGCGTCGGCCAGCGCGCTGCCGGCCGGCGCGAAGAGCAGCAGGTTGCGATCGACCGCCCGCATGGCGTGCGTCACCGCTTCGGCCAGGGCCGGGTCGCGCGCCGCCATGTTGTAGAGCGCGCCGTGCGGTTTGACGTGATTCGGTCGCACGCCTAACGACGTCGCGATGGCCTGGAACGCGCCCACCTGGTAGGCGACGAGGGCGAAAACTTCCTCCGGCGTGACCGGCAACTCGCGCCGGCCGAAGCCTTCGCGATCGGCCAGGCCCGGGTGGGCGCCGACGGCGACCCCGGCGGCTTTCGCGGCCAGGATGGAGGCGGTCATGCTGCCGGGATCGCCGGCATGGAATCCGCAGGCGATATTGGCCGAGCTGACGAGCGCGAGCAGCTCGCTTTCGCTGGCCGCGCCCTCGCCGAGGTCGGCGTTGAGATCGACCGACAGATTCATGCAGAGCGGAGGCTGAGACCGACCTGGAAAAGCTCAAGATCGTTCTCGCGTTCCTGGAAAAGGGCGGCCGCCATTTCCGGGCTCACTTCCTCGAAACGAACGATGTCGTTAGGCTGGAGCTGGGCCGCGGGCGCGAGGTCGACCGTGATCACGTGCGCGATCTTCGGGTAACCGCCGATCGTTTGGCAATCTCCGAGCAATAGAATCGGCTGGCCGTCGTTCGCCACCTGGACCGTGCCCGGGGTGACCGCCTCGGAGAGCAGCTCGCGCTTCTTTTTGCGCGCGAGCACGGCGCCCTCCAGCCGCACGCCCATCCGGTCCGCCTGCGCGCCGACGGTGAAGGCGGTCTCGAGGAAAGAATGCCGCGCCTGGCGGCCAAACATCTCCCACTCCGCTCCCCGCACCACGCGCAGGATCGGTGTCGATGTTGCGGTCAGAGACCACTCCGGGAGCGCGCCCCAGGATGCGATCCGTGCCGCCGCCTCCCCCGGAGGGGTGGCTTCGCCTAACGACAACTCGTCGCCGTCCTGCAGGGCGCGTCCCGCCAGGCCGCCGAAATGCGCCCGCAGATCGGTCGCGCGACTGCCGAGGACGGCGGGTACGTCGATCCCGCCAGAGATGGCGAGCCAGAGGCGGCAACCGTTCTTTGCGCCGCCGATTCTCAGCTCTTCTCCAGGCCTAACGATCGCAGGGCGTCCCGCCGGGATTTTGGTTTCGGCGATCTGGAGATCGAAATTGCCGCCCGACCAGGCAACACGGCGCGCCTCATCGAAGCGGAGCCGCACGCCGCCGAGCGCGACCTCAAGGAGCGCCGCATCGGCGGGATTACCAACGAGCAGGTTGGCCAGGCGGGCGGCGCCGGGATCGAGTGCGCCCCCCGAGGAAACACCCAGCGCGCGCTGGCCCCGGCGCCCGAGGTCCTGCACTGTGGTGAGCGGACCCGCCCGCAGAGCTGCTACTTTTCCCATGCCTCAAATTCCTCGCGGCTGATGGCGACGAAACGCACCCGGTCGCCCGCGCGCAGAAGCGCAGCCGGGTCGCGGTTGAAATCGAAGAGCGAGAGCGGCGTGCGCCCGATGATGTTCCAGCCCCCGGGCGACGGGAGCGGATAGATCCCGGTCTGCGCGCCGCCGATTCCGACCGAGCCGGCCGGGACGAGGGTGCGCGGCTTTTCCCGGCGGGGGGTGGCCAGTTGCGCGGGCAGGCCGCCGAGGAAAGGAAAACCGGGCGTGAACCCAACGCAGCGGACATCGTATCGTCCGGCGGCGTGCCGGGCCACGACGTCGTTAGGCGAGAGGCCGCTTTGTTGCGCGACGGTCTCGAGATCGAGCGCGAATTCCGCGTCGTAACAAACCGGGACCTCGACCCGGCGCGTCTTGGCGGCGGTTTTGAAACGGCGCCCCCGTCCGCGCAAGGCTGCCGCGACCGCCTCCCGGCCGGCCTGGAGATGCCCCGGCGAATCGAAGAAGACCGCCACGCTGGCAAAGGCCGGGGCAATATCGCTTACCCCTGCGAGTCGGGCGCTCTCGAGTTTGTGCAGGGCAGACAGGACCGCGCCTAACGAGTCGCCCACGCGCACGACCAGCGCCGTGTCCCCCAGCGGTGTGATCTCCATGGTCACGGTCGATTCTGCTCCCGCGTCGCCCATTTGCAAAGTGAGCGCCCGGCGAAAAAAACAGCCGGATTCCTAGGTGAGCGGCCGTTTTTGCAGGGGTTTATAGGTCAGCCAAACGACTACTCCGAGCAAAACGCTTTGCACGACGCCGCTGATGAACCACTTCAGCGCAATGCCCGCCGGGAGAGGAGAGACAACATAGGTAATGATGGTCGTTCCCTGCACCAGCAGTCCAATGATGAGCCCGTAAGCGCAGGCCAGGCCGGCGCTGCCGCGGTCCGCGAACCCGAGCGCCCAGAGTGTGACGAAGGCAGTCGCGATCAGGAGATGGGCGCCAATCATCCAGGGAAAACGAGCGGTCATTTCCGAGTCGGGCCGCCAGAGTTCCTTGGTCGCGGCGTAGTCTGCCGCCAGCCAGAAGGTATGAATCAGAAAATCGGATACGAAGACAAAGACAAAGGCGACCACGATCGCGAGCAGGAGGCGCATTAAGTTCATAGACCGAGGTTAGGAACCAGACGATCTGCTGACGAGCTCAAAACGATGACCTTTGGCGGACCGCCTGATCGTTTTCAGACGCTTGCTATTGGCTCGACCGAAGGTAAATCAGAACAGGTTGTTACTCCTGAAAGCCCGCCAGGATTCCGAGCGAGAGATCCGGGGCCGCCGCCCCCGCCTTTGCCCGCTGTACTCTCTTGTTTTCTCCTATGCTCACGGGCTTTTTGCGATCAAGCTCAAGCGATGAAAGCGACAACGCGAGTGAGATGGATGGCCCTCACGCTGGCGATGGGGCTGGCGGGAGCGGGAAACGTGGGAGCGAAGGATGAACCCTTCTTTGCCGGGCTCGGTCAGCACGAGCGGAAAGTCACGACGGATTCGCCAAAAGCGCAGCGCTATTTCAACCAGGGGCTCGGGTTTTACCACGGCTTTAATCATGGCGCGGCCATCCGCTCGTTTGCGGAGGCAACCCGGCTCGATCCGAAATGCGCCATGGCGCATTGGGGCATTGCGCTCGCGTCCGGTCCACATATCAACTTCGCGCTCGTGCCGCCACCCGCGGCCAAACTGGCCTGGAAGGAGCTTAAGCTGGCCCAGGAAAATGCCGCGCACGCCTCGCCCGTCGAACGCGACCTGATCGAGGCGCTCAGTCATCGTTACGCCAACCCGCAGCCGGAAGACCGGGCGCCGCTCGATCTCGCCTACGCGGAGGCGATGCGGAAGGTCTGGCAAAAATACCCTAACGACACCGATGTCGGCGCTCTGTTTGCCGAGGCGATGATGGATCTGCGGCCGTGGAATCAATGGACGCCGGAAGGCGAGGCCAATCCCGGGACGGAGGAAGTGCTCGCGACCCTGGACGCGGTCCTGAAATTGGATCCGAAACATCCCTTCGCGAATCACCTCTACATCCACGCCATCGAAGCCTCGCCGCAGCCCGAGCGCGCCATGGCCGCGGCCGATCGCTTGCGCACTTTGCAGCCGGGGTTGGCGCATAACGTTCACATGCCCTCGCACATCGACATCCGGACCGGGAACTGGCAGAAGGCGATCGAGACAAACGAGAAAGCGGTCGCGGCCGCGGAGAGCTATCGCCGGACGATGGGACCGGCGGAGGGATTCCTGAATGTCTACAACGCCCACAACCGCCACATGCTCTCCTACGCGGCGATGATGACCGGCCAGCGCGCGCTCGCCCTGAAACATATTCGCGCCATGGTCGCGGAAATGCCGGCCGATTTCCTGAAGGAAAATGCTCTCCTCGCGGAGGGTTTCGCCGCCATGCCGCTGGAAGTGATGGTCCGCTTCGGGATGTGGGACGAAATCCTGGCCGAGCCGGCCGAATATCCCGACTTCATGGCGGGGACGCGCGCCTTTCATCATGCGGCGCGCGCAATTGCCCTCGCCGCCAAGGGTGAACCCGCCAAGGCGCGCCAGGAACAGGCGATTTATCGCGAGAAAGCGAAGCTGGTGCCGAAGGAGGAATTTCTCGGGAACAACCCGATGGAAAGCATTCTCGCGGTCGTCACCCCGATGGTGGAGGGCGAGATCCTCCTCCGCGAAAACAAACTCGACGCCGGTTACGAACAACTGCGCGCCGCGATTAAGGCGGAAGACGTTCTCCTCTACGATGAGCCGCCCGGCTGGCTCATCCCGGTCCGGCATTCGTTAGGCGCGAGCCTGATGCGGCACGGGCGCTTTGCCGAGGCGGAAGAGGTTTATCGCGCCGATCTGGCCCGCCTGCCGGGCAATGGCTGGTCGCTCTATGGGCTCGCGGAAAGTCTGGCCGCGCAAAAGAAAGAGGCGGCGGAAGAGAAGGCGACGAGGGCGAAATTCCAAAAGCTCTGGGCCAAGGCTGACACCAAAATCACCAGCTCCTGTTTCTGCCAGCCCGCTGCGGTGGCCGCTCCTTGATTCTACGCGCCCCGCTCCGCGGACCGGCGCAGGGACACGGTTGAATGGTTCGTCAGCTGCGAATCGTAGCGTGACGAATATGAATGCAAAGAAACGAGGAGCGCGAAATCAGCCTAACGATTTGGTCAAAGTAAAACGCTCCCGGGTGCATGGCACCGGGGTTTTTGCCACGCGGCCGATCCCGCGAGGGACGCGGATCATCGAGTACGCGGGCCAGCGCATTTCCTGGGAGGAAGCGCAGGACCTGCCGCCGCTCGATCCGGACGATCCGCACCACACTTTCTTTTTCTCGCTCGACGACGGCCAGGTGATCAACGCCGGGGTCGGCGGCAATGAAGCCCGCTGGATCAATCATTCCTGCGCTCCCAACTGCAAAACGATCGAGCGCCGCGGGCGCGTCTATATTGTCGCGCTCCGCGACCTGAAGGATGGCGAGGAACTTTTCTACGACTATTCGCTCGAGCCGGCGGACCGGCGGACGAGGGCACTGGAGCGTCTTTTCGCCTGTCATTGCAAGAGCGCGGACTGCCGCGGCACGATGCTGGAGCCGCTTTAGACGCGACCCCTATCCTACGCGCACACACCTAACCGCAGCATAGGCGTTCGCCGCGGACGCCGCTTCATTGTTTGCAACAGCTTTGTTCTGCAAATAGAAGTCCCTTCGTCAAAATGGATAGGCAAAGCCTGCCCCGCCTGCGATCCATCCACGTGAAAAACGGCCCTGCCCTCGCCGCCTTGAATCATGCCTTTGTTTAGAAATCTCCGGAAAAAAAACGCACTGGAAGATTTCCTCTTCGTAACGCTCTGCGTCGCGCTGGCGGTCGCTCTCCGCCTCACCCTGTTCCCGTACGTGAGTTACGACTATCACAATTTCCTCAGCCATTGGTTCGACCATCTCCGGCAGAATGGTTTTCAGGGATTAAGTACCGGGTTCTCCGACTACACGCCGCCCTATCTCTACCTCCTGTGGCTCGCCTCATTCCTGCCGATGCCGAAGATTTATGCCATAAAGTCAATCAGCCTCCTCGGCGATTTCGCCCTCGCCTCCGTCGTGCTACTCCTGGTCAGGCTCAAATACGACCGGCGTCCCGTCTGGCTTGCGGCCTTCGCGGCCGTTCTCTTCGCGCCAAGCATCTTTTTCAACAGCGCGTTGTGGGGTCAGTCCGACTGTATCTACACGGCCTTCTTGATCGCAGCGCTTTACTGCCTCTTCCGGGACTGGGCCGGGCGCGCGCTCCTTCTCTTCTCCATCGCCTTCGCCCTCAAGCTCCAAGCCTTCTTTCTCCTTCCGGTTTTCTTCGTCCTCTGGGCCAAAGGGAAACTGCCGCTGAAATATTTTCTTCTGCTTCCCGCGGTCTATGTGGTGCTCTGTTTGCCGGCGCTCCTGGCCGGGCGGCCGTTCTACGAGTTGCTGACCATCTACCTGGATCAGGCGGGCACCTATCCGCGCCTGACTTCGAGCGCGCCGAATCTTTACCAATGGCTCCCTGACAAAGCGAAGGTGTTCGGCCGGGCCGGCCTGATTTTCGGGGTCGCGCTCGTTGGTTTCCTGTCCTACGCCTGCCTGAAAAGTGAAGCGCGCTGGGGAAAACATCTGACCCTTCGCCTTGCGCTCGCCTCGGCCCTTCTCGTTCCCTTTGTGCTCCCTTACATGCATGAGCGCTATTTTTATGCGGCCGACTGCATCGCCATTGCTTACGGCTTCTATTTTCCTCGCCGCTTCTATGTCCCGCTGGCGGTGGTGACGATCTCTCTCTTCAGTTATTTCCCCTTCCTGTTCGGTGACTTTACAGTGATCAAACTGCCGTATCTCGCGCTGTTGATGGCGATGGTGCTCGTCCTTGTCCTGGTTGATCTTTTCAAAGATCTCTACCGAACACCGCGGCCCGGCTTAAGCGAGGCAGACGGGGCTCGAGTGACGGAAGTGGCCAGTTGAAGTCGGCTCGAGCTAAATGAGGTGGCGGGCGCGTCCTCGACAAGGTGCCGCGACCAGCACGCAAGAGGCGGGCGCTGCGCTGACCGACAGGCTGGCGGCGAAGGCCCGCCGGCAAAAACTTGTCGCTATTGTCGGCTTCTCCTATTGACATTCTATACGAAGTCGTGCCTTACTCCTATAGACAGTCAATATGAGCTGATGAAAAAGAAAGTCGACCTTCTCCAGGGCACACTGCACCTCCTCGTTCTGCAGGCCCTCGCGCCGCAGCCGCTGCACGGCCTCGGCGTGGCGCAGCGGATCAACCAGATCACGAACCAGACTTTCGAAGTGAAGCCCGGCTCGCTGTTCCCGGCCCTGCACCGGATGGAGGAAGCGGGCTGGCTCAAGGCCAATTGGGGCGAATCGGAAAACAACCGGCGCGCGAAATTTTACAGCCTAACGAGCGCGGGCCGGCGCCAACTCGAGACCGAGACGGAAGACTGGCAGCGCATCTCGCTCGGGATCGCGAGCGCGCTGGAGGCTAACTAACCGGGGCCAAACGATGCGCATTTTCTCTTCGCTCGCGGCTCTCGGCCGGAATCTTATTCGGAAGCAGGCAGGTCGAGCGCGACCTGGCGGAGGAGGTCGATTCCTACCTCGCGCTTTCGACTGATGCCAAGGTGCGCGCGGGCCTGGATGAGACCGCGGCGCGCCGCGCGGCCGCAGTCGAGCTCGGCGGCGTCGAGCAGGTGAAGGAGCAGGTGCGCGAGATTCGCTTCGGACATTTTCTCGAGACGCGCCTGCAGGATTTGCGCTTCGCTTTTCGCACTCTGCGCAAGTCGCCCGTTTTTTCCGGCACCGTCATCCTCGTCCTCGGGATCGGCATCGGCAGTACCGCGCTCATGTTCGCGCTGGTGAACTCGCTCCTCCTCCGCGGCCCCGCGTTCCCCGAGGCCGAGCGGCTCTATATGCTCTGGCAGAAAATTCCGCAGGAGGACCGCGTTTCTTTTTCGCCTAACGAATTCACGGCCTGGGAACAACAAACCGAGGTCTTCCAGCAGATGGCCGCTTTCACCGGCACCAACTTCACCCTTTCCGGGCGCGGGGAACCGGATCTGATTCGCGGACAGATGGTCACGCCCTCCTTCTTTGAGGTGCTGCGGACGGCACCGAGCCATGGTCGCGCTTTTCTGGCGGAGGAGGGGAGGCCGGGCCAGGATCGCGCCATCATTCTCAGCCACGGACTTTGGCGGCAAAAGTTTGGCGGCCGGCCTGAGATTCTCGGCGAGCAGCTAATGATGGACGGCCAACCCTACCAGGTCGTCGGGGTGATGCCGGAGAGCTTCGAATTTCCCGACTACGCCACAAAATTCTGGGTCCCGGCCGCGCTCATGGGTCCGATCTTCCAGGAACATCCCGACGCGCATTTCCTGCGCGTGCTCGGCCGCCTGAAGCCGGGCATTTCGCCGGAGCGATTGCAGGCCGAGGCGGATGCCATCGGTCCGCGCGTGAGCGATCCCGCGGATAAAACCGAACGCCGTTTTGTGCCGATCGGATTGAAAGAAATGCTGACCGCCCATCTGCGCAGCCCGCTTCTCGTCTTGCTCAGCGCGGTCGGATTTCTCCTCCTCATCGCCTGCGCCAACGTGGCCAACCTCACCCTTGCCCGCGCCCACGCCCGGCGGAGCGAGATGTCTCTGCGCGCGGCGCTGGGCGCGAGCCGGCGGCGCCTGGTGGCGCAACTGCTGACCGAGGCCGGAGTGCTGGCGGCGATCGGAGGAACGCTCGGTCTCCTGCTCGCGCGATGGGGTCTGGGATTGCTGCAACGGTTTGCGGATGTCCCGGAATTGTCCGGCGCGGGGATCGATGGCAGCGCGCTGGCGTTTATCGTTCTTGCCTCCGCCTTTTGCGGACTGCTCTTCGGACTCGGACCGGCCTTTAGCGGTTCGCGTACTAATTTTCGAAATGCGCTGAGCGGGTCTACCCGCTCCACCAGCGGTGCGACGGGAGCGCGCCACGCTCTGGTTTTCGCCGAAGTCGCGCTCGCGGCGGTTCTGCTCATCGGCTGCGCGCTCATGCTGCGCAGCTTCGTCAGCCTCGTCCAGGTCAATCCCGGTTTCCGTCCCGCCAATGTCGTCGCCGCCGCCGCTCTCCTCTCGGAAGATCGTTATCCTGCGAAAGCGCAGATGCTCGCCTTCTACCGCAACGCGCTCGCGCGCGTGGAGCAACCTTCCGGGCGTGGAAAGCGCCGCCGTGGCGACGCATCTGCCCTTCGGCGGGAACGACTGGGGCAACAACTACCAGCTCGAAGGTCAATCCGCCCATGAGCCAAACGCGGTCGCGCAGATTCGGCCGGTCAGCCCCGGCTATTTCTCTACCCTCGGCATCCCGCTGCGGAGCGGGGTCGAATTCAGCGAACGCGACGACGAGAATGCGCCCGGGGTCGCGATCGTGAGCGAGTTGCTGGCGCGCCGTTCCTGGCCTAACGACAGCGCCGTCGGCAAGAAAATCCGTTACGGCGAAGACTGGCTGACCGTGATCGGCGTCTGCGGCGACATCAAGCACGGCGCCCTCGACGAATCCTCGGCCAGCATGATTTATCTGCCCTATCCGCAGGTCTCGGCGGAGGTCGCGCAGTTGGTCGCGCGCAACTTGAACTTCGTCGTCCGCTCCTCCAGCCCGGGCGCGGCCGCGACCGGGGTGCGGGGCGCGATCCATGCGGTCGATCCCACCATGGTGGTGAGCGTGAACACGCTGGAGGCGCTCATTCGCGACACCACGACCCAGCCGCGTTTTCGCACCTGGCTGATCGGCATTTTCTCCATCCTTGCGCTCAGCCTCGCCTGCCTCGGCATCTATGGCGTCATCGCCTATCTCGTCACGCAACGGAACAAGGAGATCGGCATTCGCCTCGCCCTCGGCGCCACCCGGGCGAACATCCTCGGTCTCGTGCTCGGCCGCACTTTCCAGCTCGCTGCCGCCGGCATCGCCGCCGGGATGCTCGCCGCATTTTTCCTCGTGCGTTTCCTCGACGCGATCCTCTTCGGCATCACCGCGCACGACCCGCTCACCTTTGTCGTTGTCCCGCTGGGATTGATCGCGATCGCGCTCCTCGCCGGCTACCTGCCGGCGCGCCGGGCGACCCTGGTCGATCCTGTCACCTCGCTCCGCTGCGAGTAGGCGCGTCATTCCACGGCCAGGAGCCGGCCGGGCCGGAGCAGCATGCGCTCGGACCGCTCAATCCGTCGCGGTCTGGCCCAGGACGATGTCGAATTTCGCTGCCAATTCACCCACCCGCGAGCCCGGCAGCGGCGTGAAATCGACCGTGACCGACTCTCGCGCGGACGCGTCGCCGATCCCGCGATAAATTCCGTCGCGCAGATTGCCGGGATTTCCTTTGACGTAGAGCTGCGTCGTCAAGGCTTCGCCCCCCGGGGTTTTGACTTTGAAATGGATGTGCGGCGCGAGGCGTCCGGGATAGACCACTGGCTTGATCGTGCGAAAACGATACTCGCCGCTGGAACTGGTCTGGAACCGGCCGAAGCCCTGGAAATGCGGGTCGAAGTGAGTGCGACGCCCGCCGCGCTCGACCAGGTAAACGGCGTGGTGATCCACCTGCCAGATTTCGACCACCGCGTTCCTGATCGGCTCGCCTCGGGGATCGAGGATGCGCCCGGTCAGGTGGGTGATCTCGCCCACCGCCGGCGTGAGCGAGTCGCTCAGGATGATGAGGTCGTTATCCGAATCGAGGGGCAACTTTTCGGGATAAAAAGGCCCTTCCGTGACCCATGGGGTGCGGCGCAGGGCCGACCGGGCCAGGTCTTCGGCAAAGGCTCCAGGGACGGTGAAAAATCCAGCGGCCAGACCGAGGGTGCGGACAAACTGTCGCCGAGTGATCCCGTCGCCCACGCCGAATCGGTTGTGCTCACTCGCGGTCATGAGCGGTGAGCGAGAGAAAAGTTTTCTGGTCATCGAGAGGCCACTCGTTTGGTCGCGGCTGCTTCGTCGCGTCCGGACCATGATGCCACGAGAGAAGGCGGGACGGAAGACGGAGCTGCGAGAAAATTTATGGGTCCACGCCGCGCATTCCGGCGTATATATTTCGAGATGAAAAAGGATAAGCAGGACAAGATCGTCCGGGAATTGAAGCGCGCCTACGGCATGGAACTCGAGACGGTGCAGAATTATCTCGCCAATTCCGTCGACCTCGACGGCGTGCGCGCGGAAGAAATCAAGAAATCGCTCGCCGCCGATATCCAGGAAGAAATCGGCCACGCCCAGATGCTGGCCAAGCGGATCAAAGTGCTCGGCGGCCGCGTCCCGGGCTCGCTCGAACTCGAGCGGTCTCAGAAATATCTCCAGCCCCCGAAAGACTCGACCGACCTCATTTTCGTCATCCGCGGCGTGATCAAGGCCGAGGACGGCGCGATCGCGCAGTACGAGAAGATCATCGATCTTTGCGACAAAGTGGATCCCGTGACCCAAGACCTCGCCGTCACCATTCTGGGCGACGAACAGGAACATCGCCGTGCTTTTGTCGGTTACCTGACCGAGTTTGAAAAAGGCGGAAAGAAATAACCAGTCAACCGAACCAGAAAGAAAATTACTTATGTCAGGAAGAAACGGATCAGCAGTTTGGGAAGGGACCCTGAAAGAGGGCAAAGGAACGATGAAACTCGGGAGCGGCGCCTATGAGGGCCCGTACTCGTTTCAATCGCGCTTCGAAAACGGCAGCGGGACGAACCCCGAGGAACTCATCGGCGCGGCGGAGGCAGGCTGCTTCTCCATGGCGCTCTCCGCCAACCTCGAGAAAGCCGGCCATCCCGCGAAACGCATTAGCACCGTCGCCAACGTGAAACTCGAGATGGCCGACGGAGGCCCGAAGATCACCACGATCGATCTGGAAGTCGAAGCCAGCGTTCCGGGAATTGACGACAAGGCTTTCCAGGAGCAGGCCGAGAAGACGAAGAAGACCTGTCCGGTTTCCGTCGCGCTCTCCGGCACGCAGATCAACCTGACCGCAAAACTCCTCTAGCTCATCTCGCCTAACGAGATGGAGGCGCTGCGCTCAGGAGCGCGCGCCGTCCTTCAGGAAGTGGATGCCGTGCTCGGCCGCGATCTCGATCACATGCGGCATGTCCGGCCCCTGTGGCTTGGCAAATTCTTCTGCCGCGCGAGTGATGAAAACGTCGAAGCCGCCGGGCGCGGTCGAGAGCAGCATGCGCGCAGTCTCGCTCCCCGCGTTGCGGAAAGTGTGGACTTGGCCGCGGGGGACAAACGCGGAGCCACCCGGGCCGACTTCCTCCCACTTCGAGTTCTGGTAAAACGAGACCTTGCCTTCCAGGACGTGGAAGGTTTCGTCGTCGTTGATGTGGAAATGGAGCGGCGGTCCGCCCCCGGGCGGGGTCGACTCCAGCCACATCGTCAGGCGGCCGCCCGTCTCCTCGCTGTCGAGGAGGATGGTGATCTCCTCGCCGAAGGCGCGCAGCACGGGCTTTTCGCCCGGATAAATGACGATCGCTGTTTCCCCACTCACCTTTTACCTGGCCAATTCGTCGAGAAACTGCACGTAGGAGAGGACTGCTCCGTTCCAGCCTTCCACCTTCGGGTTGGTCGACTCGATCACATAATATTCATCCGGCGCGTGCGCGCCACCGCCATGTCCGAGACCGAAATGTCCCGCGCCGAGGCTGAGCGGCGGATTGGTGAAAACGTAACCCGGCCAGGAACCGCCGAGCCGCGGCATGATGACCGGATCGATCCCGTGGCTTTTGTAAACGGCCACCTCCGCCTTGATCATCGGCGAATCGGCCGGCGTCGTGGTCGGATCGTATCCGCCCGTCATGTTGACGTCGATGTCGCCAAAGCCGCGCTTGGCCAGGTGCGCTTTCAAAGCCGCGAGCGCGCCCTCCGCGGTCTGGTCGGGCACGAGACGGAGGTCGAGTTTCACGATCGCCTTGTGCGGCAGGACGGTTTTGCCGCCGGGGCCGGTGTAGCCGCCGATGATGCCTTCGATGTTCACCGTCGGCGCGCCGGCGAGGCGCTCGAGCGCTCCGGTCCAGTTCACGTCTTTCACCCAGACTTTCACGCCCATCATCTTCTTCGCTTCCGCTTCGTTCAGCCGCTTGGCCGCGGTCGCGATCATCGCCTTGTCGGCGGCCGAGAGCGGCTTCACCTTGGTCGTTAGGCCATCGATCGCGGGATCGCCGTCGGCATCGACCAGGGTGTTGAGCGCCTGCACGAGATGCCAGACCGGGCTGTCGACCCGAGCTTTGTTGGAGGAATGAATATCCTTCAGCGGGCCGCGGCCCCATTTCTCGCCATTGGAGGTGAGTTCCACTTCAATCACGCCTTTCGCGCCTAACGTCACCGTCACCATCCCGTCCAGGCCCTGGCTGGCGAAGGGCATGAAAATGCCGGTGCACCCGGCCAGCGCTTTTTCGATCTCGGGCTTGTGCACGACGTCCCCGAAGTTGGGCGAACCGATTTCCTCTTCGCCCTCCGCGACGAGCACGAGATTCACCGGCACTTTTTTGTTTGCAGCCTTCATCGCGCGGAGCGCGGAGAGGAACGCCGCCTGCGGCCCCTTCTGGTTCACCGCGCCGCGGCCCATCATCACCTTGCCCACTCCCGGCTTGTCCACGATCGCGGCCTCGAGCGGCGGCGAGGACCATTCCTTGGGATCAAACTGCTTCACGTCGTACATGAAATAGAGGCCGACGGTCTTGGCCGCGCCCGCGTCGAGGGTGGCAAAGACTCCCGGCTTGCCCTTGGACTCGACCCGTTCCGCGCGCTGGAATCCGGCGTCCTTCAGCAGCTTGATCATGTAATCAGCGCCCTGCGGGTAGTTCAGGTCTTCCGCCGCGATCGAGGGCAGCTTGATCCAGTCCTGGAGACGCTTCACCTCTTCGTCGTGCTGTTTCGCGATCTGCGCTTTCACGTCGGCGTAGTCGGAAGCGGCGGACCAGGCGGACGGAAGACAGAGAAGAAACGCCGCACTAATGCCCGCGGCGACGAAGGATGTTTTTTGAATCATGCACTTCCATGCAGTCGCGCGGAGGGGCTGGCAAATTGAAAAACCATTTCACGCGAGAAACGGCGCGTCGATGAAGATGGATTGGACGATGCGCGCAATTCTTCGTATCAAAACGCAATCGCATGGATGCCGCGCCGACATTGAACAAGGAAATTTTCGCTCTCAGCGCGCCCGATCCCGCCCTCTGGAAGCTCTACATCATCCGCGCCTTCATGACCGGTCCGGGGGTGATTTTCATGCTGCCCTATCTTTATTTTCGCTATCACACCCTGCGCTACACCTTCGATGACGAAGGCATTCACATGCGCGTCGGCATTCTCTACCGGCGCGAGGTCAATCTCACCTACGCGCGCATCCAGGATATTCATCTTCGCACCGGCCTTCTCCAGCGCTGGCTCGGGCTGGCCGACATCCAAATCCAGACCGCGTCCGGCTCGGCCGACGCCGAGTTGGTCATCGAGGGCTTCAAGAATTACGAAGCCATTCGCGATTTTCTTTACACCCGGATGCGCGGCTACCAGAGGCCGGCCGGGGCCCGGACCGCGGAAGATCCGGCAGCCGGCGACGATCCCCATGCGGAAATGATCGCGCTCCTCCAGACCATCCGCGACGAGCTCCGCCAGACACGGGAGGCGTTAAGCAAAGGCCGGCCGGCCGAGTGAATCGGAAGATTGGCGTGGTTCCTTTGCTTTTCGTTACGGAAACGTGTTTCAAATGGCGGGTCCTTCGGCAGCCGGCTGGCCATCGACGGGTCCGCTTGCGGATGGACCTTGAGCCCGGTCCGCGCGTCCTTTCAGGAAGCGGGCGATCAATCCATCGCCCGGCGCGGCGATCCAGGCGACGACCATGAGAAGACCGGCGGCAAAGGCCATCATGCCGGAGCTGGTGGTGTCGGTGATGCCAAAGAGCGGCGGGATGCGGATGGCCATGTAGTGCCCGAGCCACGCGGCGACGCTGCCGACCGCGCAGGCGATGAGGATCATCGGGAGCAGGCGGCGGGTGATGAGGAGGGCGGTCGCGGCGGGCACGATGAGCATGGCAATGACGATGATGCTCCCGACCGATTCGAAGGCCGCGACGGTCGTCACCGCGACCATGGTCATGAGCAGGTAGTGCAAGAATCTGGAGGAGAAGCCGAGAGCGTCGGAAAGCCCGGGATCGAAGGCGCTGAGGCGCATTTCTTTAAAAAGGAGGGCGACGATGCCGAGATTAACGAGCAGGGTGGTGCCGTTGACCACGGCGGCTCGGGGCAGCTCAATCCCGAAGATTTTCACCATGTCGAGCGGAGTCAGCTCGATGGCTCCGTAGAGGACGCAGCCGGGGTCGAGATCGACGTGGTCGGCGGCGCGGACGATCAGGATGAGGCCGATGGCGAAGAGGGTGGTGAAGACGATGCCCATCGCCGCGCCCTGATCCACCTTGCCGAACTTGCTGATCCATTGGGTGAAGAGCGCGGTGAGAATGCCGACGACGGCGGCGCCGATGAACATCGGCAGGCTGTCGCGGGCGCCGGTGACGAAGAAAGCGACGGCGAGGCCGGGCAAGACGGCGTGGCTGATGGCGTCCCCCATCATGCTCATTTTGCGAAGCACGAGAAAGGAGCCGGGGATGGCGCAGGAAATCGCGCAGAGCATGCCGGTGACGGCGATCCAGGTGTCGAAGGTGGTCCAGGCCATGGGAATCAGGGTTTAGGATTCGGCACTCAAGTTAAAGGGCGTGTGGGCTGCGCGGGAGCGTTCCCTCGTCGCCGAGTTCGGCCTCCAATTTGCGGACAAGTTCGGCGCCGAGAATGTGCTCGACCATGTCGGCGTCGCGATCGACATGGCTGGGGGCGATGTCGGCGTGGCGAATGAGGTAAAGTTCCCAGAGGCGATGGTTGCGGGTGACGCGGGCGGCTTCGCCAAACCCGGATTCCGAGAGGTGGATGGTGTCCGCCGAGGATTCCTCGATATGGTCTTCGTCCCTGGCGCGGCCGAGAATTTTCCGGAACTCGCGCGGCGACCACGAGCGGTGCGCGAGCATTGCCTGACGGGAGACGGCAATGTTTTGCACCGGGTCGGACTGGCGCTCGGCGAGTTCGTAGGCGGCGCGGAGAAGATGCTGGCGACCGACCCGGCGCTTGAGGCGGGCCTGGTCGCGCAATCTCGGGACGACCCCGCGGGCGGTGCCGAAAAACATGCTGATGAGGAAGATGCTGGCGGCGACGATGACGATGATCGCGCCGGCGGGCAGGTCGCTGAAAATGCCGCTGAACGAAGCGCCGAGCCAGCCGCTGAGCGCGCCGATCAATGCCGAAAGGAGGAGCATAAAATCGAGCCGGTTTGTCCAGAACCGGGCGGCGGTGGCGGGAATGATGAGGAACGCGATGATGAGGATGAGCCCGACGGCCTGCAAGCCGATGACGGTCACACAGGTGACGAGGGCGAGCATCGCGACGTCGAGGACGACCACCGGCCAGCCCTGCGCGGCGGCGTAGCCATCGTCGAAGCAGATGAGGGTGAATTCCTTTTTGAACAGGAGTGCCATCACGCTGATGACGACAGCGGCGGCACCGATGAGGACGGCATCCTGAAAGACCATCGAGGCGGTCTTCCCGTAGATGAACGATTCGAGGCCGGCGGCGTTCGCGCCCGGCATTTTCTGGACCATCCCGAGGACGGCGACGCCGAGCCCGAAGAAGACGCTGAGCACGAAACCCATCGCCACGTCGTCGCGCAGGCGGGTGGTGGAGCGGATCGCGAGCATCGTCAGGAGTCCGGCTGCGCCAGAGATCGTCGCGCCGAGGAGCAGGCCGGGCAGACTTTTCCCTGACATCCCGAGGGCGACCATGGTCGCGAAGGCGATGCCGATGCCGGGCAGGGTGGCGTGGGAAAGCACGTCGCCCATGAGCGAGCGTTTCCGCAGAAGCAGAAACGCGCCGACGATCCCGGAGGAGACGCCGAGGAGCATGACGCTGATGACGACGACCCGGGTGTTGTGATCCCGGAGGAGGACGACATTGAAGATGTCTTCGAGCATGCGATCGGGCGACTAATCCGCCGCCAGAGTGACAGAGGCGGTGTCGAGCAGGTCGAGTCTTCCGCCGTAGGTCTTCTGGAGATTCTCGCGGGTGAAGACTTCCTTGGTCGGCCCGGCCACGACGACGCGCATATTCAACAGCACGACCCAATCGAAATACTTTGAGACGGTGGAGAGGTCGTGATGGACGACGATACAGGTTCTCCCCTGCGTGCGGAGTTCCTTGAGCAGCTCGACGATCGCCTGCTCGGTGGCGGCATCGACGGCGGCGAAAGGTTCGTCCATGAAGTAGAGGCTCGCGTTCTGGACCAGCGCGCGGGCGAGGAAGACGCGCTGCTGCTGTCCGCCGGAGAGCTGGCTGATCTGGCGATGCGCATATTCGGTGATCCCCACCTGCTCCATCGCCGCGAGCGCGGCGTCCCGCTGCTTCTTTCCGACTCGCCTGATCCAGCCCAGATGTTGGTAGGTGCCCATGGCGACGACGTCGAGCGCGCTCACGGGGAAATCCCAATCCACGCTCTCGCGCTGCGGGACGTAGCCGACGAGTTTTCGATTCTCGGCGTAAGGCTTGCCGTAAATGCGGATTCGCCCCGAGGTCTTCGGGACCAGATTCAGACAGGCCTTGAGGAGCGTGGTCTTGCCCGCGCCGTTGGGGCCGACGACCGCCACGAGGCTGCCTTCGGGAATGTTCAGGTCGATATCCCAGATGACCGGCTTGCGGTGATAGGCAACGGTCAGATCGTGAATGGCGAGAGGGCAGCCGGCCGGGTGTTCGAGGCTCCCATTGGACGAGACGGGCGGCGGGTCGAGGATGGTGGAAGTCGATTGCATGGTTTTTCTATTCGATCGGTCTCCCGTTGGCAGGGTTCCGCTACTTGCTGAGTTTTCCATTGAGACCCTTTTCGGGCGCTTCGCCGCCGAGGGCGCGGACGATGGTGGTGATGTTGTGATCGAGCATCCCGATGTAGGTGCCCTCGTAGGTCCCGGTTTTGCCCATTGCATCCGAGAAGAGCTCGCCGCCGACCTTCACCTCGTGCCCTTTCGCCTTCGCCCCCTCGACCAGCGCCCGGACATTCTTCTGGGAAACGGAGCTTTCCACGAAGACGGCGGGAATCTGATGATCGACGAGGAAGTTCACGAGATCGTTGATGTCCTTGAGACCGGCCTCGGACTCGGTGCTGACGCCTTGAATCCCGCGGACTTCCAGATCGTAGGCGCGCCCCATGTAATTGAAAGCGTCATGAGCGGTGACGAGCACGCGGCGCTCCTTCGGAATGGTGGCAGACACCTTGATCCCGTAGTCGTCCAGCTTCTTCAGCTCAGCCATGTAATCGGCCCCCCGCTTCCTGTAGTAATCCGCGTTTGCGGGATCGAATTTCGCCAGCGCTTCGATGATCACTTCGGTGGCCTTGCTCCAGCCCCCCACGTGCATCCAGACGTGCGGATCGTAGTGCTCTGCTTTGTCCGTCATGACGTAGCTGGGGTCCTGGAGCAATCGTTCGGTCACCGCGACGACTGGTTTGCCGGCGGCCGCGACCCGCACGAGCACATCGCCCATTTTCCCTTCCAGATTCAGGCCGTTGTAGAACACGATGTCCGAGCTTTGCAGGAGTTTCACGTCGGAGGAGGTGGGTTTGTAGAGGTGAGGATCGACGCCCTCCCCGATGAGGCCCGTGACCTGCGCCTTGTCTCCGGCGACGTTTTTCACGACATCGGCGATCATGGCGACCGTGGCTCCGGCCTTGAACGGGTAGTTGAGTTTCGCGGCCTCGTTTTGCGCATCCGGTTTCTCGCAGGATGCGGTCAGTAGCGAGGCCGCGGCTGCGATTAAAGTGAAGAGGAAGGACGGTCTTTTCATGGCATACAGGATCGATCTGATTTTCTTTAATCGGATTTTGTTTGCTGTTGGTGGTTTTCCCACGGGCGACCTCAGAAGCGGATGGACATCCCGGTGAAGGCGCCGAAGTCTTCCGCCGCTTCGTTCAGACCCACGCGCGCCCCGACATCGAGTTGCAGGTCGTCCGTGACCGCGTAGGTGAAACCGCCGATTGCCGTGGCCTCGTAGTCGAACGCCGCGGAGCCGGAGACACCGGCGTATTCGAGAAAGGTGCCCAGTTTTTCCGTCAGGCTGAAGCCGAGCACGACAGTGTGAACGAACTCTGCCTCGTAGCCGCGGCTCTCCTCGTCATAGACGAAGTCGGTCTCAAACATCAGGCCGAGCCCGAGGCGCTCCGTCAACTCGACGGAGAAAGGCAGAATCAGGCCGCCTTCCACCTTGTCATTGCTCAGGTCCGAGCCGGTGGGGATTTTGATCAACGGAAAGAAAGCGAGCGCCGTCCGGCCGCCGTCGTTGCCCCACAGATTGATCTTCAGGCGCACCTGGAGATCGCTGAAACCCTCGACGGTTTCGGTCATGTTCGTGGCGTGATCTTTGGTCCGCACCTCGGTGAAGGCATCGAAGACAAACTGAATGTCCACATTGTTGAGCAGGCCGAGCTTCAGATTCATCGCGCCGTAGGTGAAGACCTCCTCCGTGACCCCGCCCTGCCTGGTCCGGCCGAAATCGAAGGCGCTGCTCTCGATCTGCACGTGCCCGGCATCGACCGTGATCGGGCTCTCCGTCGTGTCCGGCCGATCCGTGCTCATCTCCCGCATGAATTCACGCGGGGTCGGGTGGAAGAGATGGTATTGCCATTTATTCACAGGAGCCGAGGCCCTCTCCGCGGCCATGCCTTCTCCGGCCGACCCGGCGTGGAGTGTGGCCACCAACGCCGTGGCCAGCATCATCCGCAAGATCCAGCGCGGCGCGAGGCGAGGCCATTGCGGAGGGGCGGAGGCGGGCTGGAGCGAAGAACGAGGCCGGGCAGAGTTGACGAAGTGCGGGCGTGATAGCGGCTGAGTGGCGGCGGCCGTGCTTGGAGTCATCGCTGCTACATGAAGTACTGAATTCGCACTTAGGTCAAGGGCTAATGTTGTAGCTGAGGCTACATTTGGTTTAAATATTGTCAAAAGTCGATTTCCCGCTTTGCTCTAGCCATTGTGAACCGCCCGTCTCCTGCTCAAAAAACACGCAAGGCGCGCGTGAATCCGGCGAGCGAAGCCCGCCGTCGCACCCGCGAACAGCATGCGCAGGAGACCGCCCAGGATTACGCGGAATTGATTGCTGAGCTCATCGCGGAAACCGGCGAAGCCCGCGCCATCGACCTCGCCCACCGACTCGGCGTCACCCACGTCACCGTTGGTCGCACGATCAAGCGCCTGCAGCGCGACGGCTTCGTCACCGCGCAGCCTTACCGCTCCATTTTCCTGACCGAGACAGGCCGCAAACTGGCCGAGGAGTCCCGGCGCCGGCACGAGGTGGTCTTCGAGTTTCTCCGCTCCTTCGGAATCCCCGCCAGCATCGCCCACGCCGATGCGGAAGGGATCGAGCACCACGTGAGCAAGCAAACGCTGGCCGCTTTTCGGAAACATCTCGACGGAGCCGGAAGAAGCACTCCGTCTCGCTAGGAATTCGCGGACGATCCAGATATGAACCGGCACGAGCATGTTTAAGAAATTCCGCGACTGGTGCGAGCGCTTCCTTCGCATCCCGGGCGATCCCGAGCCGCCGCCGGGCGATGAAGCGCGGACCCAGCGTTTCCGAGCCGCGCCTAACTACTACAAGTATCTGCTGGCGATGTGGGCCATCAAGACAGCCGGCCTCCTTTTCGGCCTGGTCCTACTCGAGCTCGGGCCGCTCGTCGCGGTCTTCGGCACGCGCCTGCAGGAAAAACATTTGCCCGCCGCTCTCATCCTCGGGCTGCCGCAACTCATCATTTTTTTCTTCCTCATCGGTCGGCTCATCTCGGGTCTGCTCGTGAAACTGGATTTCGAGAAACGCTGGTATCTCGTGACCGATCGCAGCCTGCGCCTGCGGGAAGGCATCGTGCACGTGAACGAGATGACCATCACCTTCGCCAACATCCAGAACATCTCGATCTCGCAAGGGCCGATCCAGCGCGCGCTCAAGATCGCGGATCTGCGGGTCGACACCGCCGGCGGCGCCAACACGGTCGGTCGCGACCAGAAAACGAAGAGCCAGCACACCGCTTTTTTTCGCGGGGTGGATAACGCCAACGCCATTCGCGAGCTGATCCAGGCGCGGCTGCGCGAGTTGAAGGATTCCGGTTTGGGCGATACGGATGAGGCGACGGGGCGAGAAGCGAGCAGATCATCCAATTCCGAAATCGCAAAGGATGTGCTGCCGGTTCTCCGGGAGATCGCGCAGGAAGCGACTGCCTTGCGTGAGGCTGCGGCGTAGCGTCGATTTGCAATCGACGATTCTCCGATTGTAAATCGGAGCGACAAGCTTCAGCGCAAATAGAGCGCGATCGAGCACGCCGGCGTAGGTGCCGACGGCGTTGCCTAACGACCCCGCGAGGATGCCCGGGAGGCGCAGATCCCCGCGCCCGATCGCGGTCGCGAGGACACCGGCCGAAGTGGCGCCGCCGACATTTGCGTTGGAAGCGACCGCGATGATCGCCCAATCCTGCCGGAGCAGGCCGCCGATCCCGAAGATCACGAGCGCGTGCAGGCCGACGATGATCGTGACCCAGCAAAGAAGCGTCACCGCGACGGCGCCGTTGGCGATGAGCGCGCCGAGATCGCAATAGGCGCCGACGACCGCGAGGAAGAGGAGCACGGTGAAATATCCGAGGACGGTGCCGCCGCGCAGTTTCTGGAGGGCGGGAATCTGCGCCAGGACGAGCGCGGCGGTCGTCAGGGTGAGGATAAAGGGAACGGCCGGGAGCCATCGACTGGCGAGTTGCGCGAGGAAGAGGCTCCCCAGCCCGAGCGCGAGGAGGAGGGAAAGATCGGTCACGCGCAGCGCTTCCTTTGCCTCCAGATCCGGTGCGACGGTGGCGATCGAGGCCGCGCTGCTGCCCGCGCCGCGGGGCCAGAGCCGTTGCAGGAGCCGCGGGAGAAGGAGCGTCGCGATAATCCAGATGGTGGTGATGATGTTATCCGCGGCGTTGATCGCGGCGAAGAGCGTCCCGCTTTTCGTGACCCCAAACTGCAGCGCGACCGCGTTCAGGTTCACGCTCCCGCCGATGTAAGTGCCGGTAAACATCCCGGCCACGGCGTAGGCGCTGTCGACTCCGTTATTCTGCGGCGCGAGCAGGTAATAGCCGGCAAACGCGCCCGCCATCGTGCCGAGGGCGCCGAGCCCGAACATGAGCAGCATCGGCAGGCCCGCCTTGCGCAGATCCTTCAATTTCACGTCGAGGAGGAGAAAGAAAATCGCGAGCGGCGCGATGTAGTTGAAGATGCCGTCGTAAAGCGGCGGCGCGTTTCGCGAAGAAGGCAGGAGGCCCAGGTTGGCCAGGATCGCCGCGGCCAAAATCACGATCAGGGCCGAGCCGAGCTGGCTGAAATATTTCCGGCGCGAGAGCCATTCCGAAAAAGCGATCAGGAGACAAAGGACCGCGGCAACGTAGAGAGGTTCGACGACGAAGGACATGCGGACAGCTGGGCCTTGATCGGCAATTCCGCGGCGCTTGGCAAATCAATCTGCGAAAGTGCTTGTCGTTTTCTTCGCGCGCCCGCTAGAAGCAGGCGCGTGCTCTTCAACTCGCTGACCTTCGTCGTCTTCTTTGTTGTCGTGGTGAGCGCCTACTGGTCGATGCGCTCATGGCCGGCGCGGAAGAATTTGCTCGTGGCCGCGAGCTACATTTTCTACGGCGCGTGGAATCCGCCGTTCGCGCTCCTTCTCTTCGGCACGACCGCGATGGATTTCTATCTCGGCCGGATCATGGGCAAACAATCCCGGCCCGACGCGCGCAAGTTCTGGCTCGTAATCAGCGTCCTGGTCAACCTGAGCATGCTGGGATTTTTCAAGTACGGGAATTTCCTCCTCGAGAATTTCCAATGGGTCCTGTCGCGCGGCGGGATCGCCTACAACCCGCCACGACTCGATCTCTTTCTCCCGATCGGGATCTCGTTCTACACCTTTCATTCGCTCTCCTACACCCTCGACATTTATCGCGGCGTCTTGAAGCCGACCCGCTCGCTGCGCGATTTCGTCCTCGCGGTTTCGTTCTTCCCCCAGCTCGTCGCCGGTCCGATCGTGCGCGCGGGCGATTTCCTGCCGCAACTGGAGGCGCCGCCCAAGCCGCAGCAGGGCCGCTTTTTCTGGGGTCTGCTCCTGATGACGTTAGGGCTTTTCGAAAAAGTCGTGCTTGCCGACACCCTCCTCGCCGGCTCGGCCGACACCGTTTTTGCCTACGGCGGAGCGATCGCGGCGCTCGATTCCTGGGCGGGTGTGATGGCCTTTGCGGGCCAGATCTTTTTCGATTTCGCCGGCTACTCGATCTGCGCGATCGGGGCGGCGCTTTGTCTCGGGTTTCATTTGAAGGACAACTTCCGCTTCCCCTACGCCGCCATCGGCTTCTCGGATTTTTGGCGCCGCTGGCACATCTCGCTTTCCACTTTCCTGCGCGACTACCTTTACATCCCGATCGGCGGCAATCGGGCCGGCGCCGCGCGAGCCATGGTCAATCTCATCATCGTCATGTTCATCGGCGGCCTCTGGCATGGCGCGGCTTGGACCTTTGTCGTCTGGGGCCTCCTGCACGGCTCCTATCTTGCCCTCGAGCGGCTGGTCAAGGCCTCGTTAGGCGAAGCGAACTGGGCCGAAAACCTGCCGGTGAAACTGCTCCTCGGCCTCGGCACTTACGCGGCCGTCTGCGTCGCCTGGGTTTTCTTTCGCGCGCCGGATTTCACCGTCGCCTGGCGGATTTTGACCGGAATGTTTGGCGGTCATCCCAACGGCGACGCGCTCCTCAGCACCCGCGAACTTTTGCAGGTCGGGCTCGTGAGTTTTTTCATGCTCGCGGTCCATTGGTCGCTCCGCGACACCACCATCGAAGCCACGGTCAATCGCCTCCCGGTCTGGGTCCTGACCGGAGCGTGGGTCTTCATGGCCGCGGCCATTCTCCTGACGCAGGGAAACAGCAATGCCTTCATCTACTTCCAGTTTTGAACGGGTAATCCCGCAGCGGCCGTGGCGCGGGATCGTGGTCAGCGTCGTCATGACGCTGGCGGTCGCGATCGTGGCCTGGGAAATCTATTGCCGTTCGTTAGGCTACCGGCCGACCCTGAACGACACCGGCGATCTCTGGGCCGAAACCCGCCGCCGGGTCGAACCCGAGTCGCTCGTTATCGTGGGCGATTCACGGGCGCTCTTCGATCTCGATCTCGATCTGCTCGAGCAAGGCCTGGGCAAACGCCCCGTTCAGCTCGCGCAGCCGGGCAGCACCGCCTATCCCGTCCTCGCCGACCTGATCAAGGAGAAGAGCTTTCATGGCACGATCATTTGCAGCGTTGTCCCGCGCCTGTTTCTCGCGCCGCCGGGTTCGCCGCCGATGAATCGCTCCGAGAAAGCAGTCCGTCGCGCTCACACCCAGACCTACGCCCAGCGCGCGAGTCACGAGCTCGGCCTTTATCTCGAGCAGTGGTTTGCCTTCATGAAGCAGGAGGATCTGACCCTCGGCGCGCTCCTCGAGCGGCTGCCGATCCCGAATCGGCCTAACGCCCACGTCCCGCCGCGGCTGCCGCCCTATTTCGCTTCGCTCGATCGCGATCGCCGCGCCCGCATGGTCGAGCGCTGCGCGCAGCCGGGGCCATTGCAGGAGCGGGTGAAGCACGGCTGGATCCCGCTTTTCACGCCACCGCCGCCGCCGACCTTCATTCCTCCGGAGAAGTTCGGAAAGATGATGCACGAGGCCGTCGAGAAACGCTTCGCCGACACCAGCGCGCTGGTGGAAAAATTCCAGGCCCGGGGCGGGAAAATTGTTTTCGTTAGGCTGCCGGTCAGCGGCGAGCTCAAGGACCTGGAAGACAAGGGAACGCCCCGGGCGCCGACTTGGGACCGGCTGCTCCGGGAAACCGGTGCGCCCGGGATTCACTTCGAGGATTACCCCGACCTCGCGGGCTTCACCTGCCCGGAGTGGTCGCATCTTTCCGCGGGCGACTCGGTCGAGTTCACCCGGCGCCTCGTTCCACACCTCCGCGGCGCGCTCGGGAGATGAAAACTTTCGCCGGGGTAGTCAGGATCGCTGCCACCGGCGCCGTGCTGCTGCTCGGAGCCGCGGCGGAGGCGAAAGTTCTGGTGCTGCGCAACGCCTGCGCTTTCGTCGGCGAAAATCTCGAGCCACGGCAAAATTGCACGATCGAAATTCGCGACGGGAAAATTGCGCGGCTCGATCCGACTGACATTTCCGCCGAGGCGGAGGTGATCGATGCGACCGGGAAGTTTATTTTGCCCGGGTTCGTCGAGATGCACGCGCATTTGCTCCTGCATCCCTGGGACAAGGAAGGGAAAAATCCTGCCGCAATCCGATCGCGCGGCGACGGAGCGTTTTCTCAGGCTGCTGCTCGGGCATGGGATCACGACGGTGCGCGATCCCGGCGCGCCGACGGAGGCGGCGATCGTGCTGCGGAAACGCGTCGCCGATGGAGAAGTCCTCGGACCGCGGATTTTTACCGCCGGCCGCATCATCAACGCGTCGCCTTTTAATCCGGAGCCGTTCCATCCGGTGCGGAACGCGGAGGAAGTGCGGGAGGAGATTCGCTACCAGAAAAGTGTCGGGGTCGATTTCATCAAGGTCTACGGCGCGATGCCGCCGGAGCTGGTGAAGGTGGCGATCGAGGAAGCGCGTTCGCTCAAGTTGCCGGTGATCGGACATCTCGGGGCGACGACTTGGAAACAGGCGGCGGAGCTGGGGATCGATGGCGTTGAACATCCATCCGCCTGGTCGTGGGACGAGATTACCCCGTCGCGGCGCGAACACCCTGACGAACGCGGCCTGCTCGATCGCGTCGCCTGGCTGGAGCGGCTCGATCCGAAATCGCGAGCGGTGCAGGCGATGGCGAAGGCGCTGGCCGAGCACGGCGTCACGGTCGATCCCACCCTGATCGCGATGCACAGCAAATTCTGGGGCAACGACCCGCGGTACCTGAAGCGGCCGCAGCTCGCGCTCATGCCGGCGGTTTTTCGCGACGGCTGGCCGAAAGGAAGTTTCACCGCCGATTGGACCGGGGCCGATTACGAACGCGCCCAGAAGGCCTGGCCGAAGCTCCTCGCCTACTTGAAAACGATCTCCGAAGCGAAGGTTCGCCTAACGATCGGGACCGACACCCCGACGCCGTGGATTATCCCGGGCGACAGTTTTCATGAGGAAATGAAGCTGCTGGCCGAAGCCGGAATTCCGATCCAGGAAGTGCTGAAGATGGCGACGGTGAACGGCGCCCGCGCGCTCGGGATGGCCGCGCCCGAGGGCATGATCGCGCCCGGCGCGACCGCCGATCTCGTCCTGCTCGAGCGCGACCCGGTCGAGAAAATCGAGCACACCCGCAGCGTCTCGGCCGTGATTCGGCAGGGCGAGATTTTTACCCCGGCCGCGCTGCTGGCCGAATAATCGTCCCGACCGGGTTGGCACTGGAGGCTCCCCCGGCTCATACTGCCCTCCATGGAACGGGCCAATGTGAGTCGCGCAAGTTTTCGGACGGCGTTTGTGCTCCTGCTGGTCCTGGGAGTGACGATCCTTTTTCTCCAGGTCACCTGGCCGTTCCTGAAACCGCTCCTCCTTGGAGCCCTGCTCGCAGGTTTGTTTCGTCCGCTTTACCGCTGGATGACGAAAGTGCTGCGCGGCCGCAAGTCGCTCGCCGCCGCACTCACGCTCCTCCTGCTCTTCGTCCTGGTGGCGGGCCCGGTCAGCGCCTTCATCGGAGTGGTGGTAAACCAGGCGATCGGGATCAGCAACGATGCCATCCCGTGGGTGAAGGAACACCTGGGCTCGGCCACCGCCTTTAATGCGCATGACTGGCTGGTGCAGCGTTTCCCGGCGCTCGCCGACTACGTTCCGCAGCAGGAGCAGATCACGGACGGCGCGGCCAAGATCGCCAAGGCGACGGGCGCTTTCCTCGTCGCCGGCGCGACTAATCTCACCGCCGGCACCGCCACTTTCCTGCTCAATCTCTTCGTCATGCTCTACGCCATGTTTTTTTTCATGCGCGATGGGGGCGCCATCCTCGAGAGGATTTTCTACTTCATCCCGCTCGATCACGAAGATGAGCAGCGCCTGCTGGAGCGGCTCTCCTCCGTCACGCGGGCGACGATCAAGGGCACGCTCGTCATCGGCATGATCCAGGGCGCGCTCGCCGGGGTGGGCTTTTCGGTGGCGGGTCTCGACGGCGCGGCTTTCTGGGGAACGATCATGGCCGTGCTCTCGGTCGTGCCCGGGATCGGCGCCGCGCTCATCTGGGTGCCGGCGGTGATTTATCTCTTTATCGTTGGCAAAACGTTGACCGCCATCCTGCTCCTCGCCTGGTGCGCGGCGGTCGTCGGCACGATCGACAACGTCCTGCGCCCGCGCCTGGTGGGGAAAGATGCGAAGATGCCCGACCTGCTCATTCTCATCGGAACGTTAGGCGGGTTGTTTCTCTTCGGGCCGATCGGGTTCATCGTCGGGCCGCTCGTCTGCGGCTTGTTCCTCACCGTCTGGGACATTTACGGCGCGACCTTCAAGGACATCCTCCCGCCGGTGCGCAGCCTGCGCTCGGGCGAGGCAAAACGACCGACGGACAACTTCGGCAAGAGCTGAGCATTTAAACGCTGCGCCGGCCTTCCTTCGGTGCGGCTTCGCTGCGGCCGAGAATTGACTGTTACCGGATCCCGCGACCGGGTACGCTCCTGAAGGACGGAAGACACTTCCGATCCATCATTTCAAAAACTCTAGCGAAAGGAATTTAAGATCATGCGCCGTTCTAAAACTGTTTTTCTCGCCGCCCTCATCGGGTTGGCGATCCCGTTCCACGCTTTCGGGCAGGAAGGCCCCGAAAAGGCCATGCCCGGCTTTGTGCAGGATTATCTTGGGCAACTTGATTTCGTCCAGAAACGTCTCGGCAGCCTGGAGCAGGCGATGGCGCCCAAGGCCAGCTGGCGCCCGGCAGAGAAAGTCCGCTCGGTCAGCGAAGTCTTCCTTCATGTAGCTTTCGGGAATTACATCATCACCAAGATGATGGGTTACGAACCGCCGGCGGAAGCGAAATTCACCATGGACATCGAGAAGTGGGACCAGCAGACGAGCGACATGGTAAAGATCGCCGAAATCATGGACGCCTCCTTCGAGCATGTCCGCAGCGTGGCGAAAAAAATGAGCGCCTCCGACCTCGAATCGAAGATGAATCTCTTCGGCATGGAGATGACCAGGCGCAACGGATTGATCTCGACCCTCGATCACATGCACGAGCATCTCGGCCAGGCCATCGCTTACGCCCGGATGAACGGGATTGTGCCGCCGTGGACGGAGAAAGAAGAGGCCGCGCAAAAGGCGAAAAAGGAAAAAGGCGGGTCGTAGAATTTCGCCGCGAAGCAGCACCGGGAAGAGCAGCAAGCGACATGTCGCAGATTGATTTTATCGGCATTGGCGCGCCCAAATGCGGGACCACCTGGCTCTCCGCGCAATTGGACGCGCATCCGCAAATCCTGTTCGCTCCGGATAAGGAGGTTTACTTTTTTGCCGACACCATCCTGCGGCGGATGTCGGGAAAGGAGCTGCATTGCTACGAGCGCGGGGAGAGCTGGTATCACGAGCAATTCCCCGCCCTGCCCGGCGCGCTCAACCTGCGCGGAGAATTTTGTCCCTCCTATCTCTACTCGGAAGAAGCCGCCGCCCGCATCGCCGCCTACCGGCCGGATATCAAGCTGCTGCTCTGCCTGCGGCCGCCGGTGGAGATGATCTACTCCTGGTATTGGTACAACCGCAACGCGGTGGTGGCGACGTTGCCGGAAACCTTTGCGGAGATGATGGAGAACCCGTCCCTGCGCGACATCGGCTGCTACGCGCGGCATCTCCAGCCGTATCTCGACCGATTTCCAGCGGAGAATTTTCTCGTCGTGCAGTTCGACGCCATTCGGCGCGAACCGGACCGTGTCCGCCAGCGCACATATGAATTCCTGAACGTGGCGACCGATTTCAAACCAGAGGTCGAGGCCAGCAAAAACGAAGCGCGCGCGCCGCGCTTTCCGCTGCTCCAGTCGAGCGCGCAACGTCTCTACGACGGAGTTTCCGCGCTCCCCGGTGTCGGCAAAATCCTGAAATCGCCCGCCGTCGCCAAGACGCTGCAGGACCTCTATCACCGCTTCAACAGCAAGGCCCAGAAATACGCGCCGCTGACGCCGGAAGAGCGCCGTAAATGGGAGGATTATTACGCGGCCGACCAGGCCGAACTCGCCCGGCAGTTGCAGAGTCTCGATGTCATCGCCTGACCAGCCGACTAACAAGGATACGATCTTCTCCGGCGCCTACGGAGAGTTCGAGCACAGTCTCTCGGAACGGATCCGGCGCGAAACTTACGGCGAGGATCTCGGGCAATTCAGCTGGATCACCGCGGACGAATTTCGAAAGTTTCTTCGCCGGCTAAAACTGGAGGCCGGCTTCCACCTGCTGGATGTCGCCTGCGGTTCCGGCGGCCTCGCCCTTTTCGCCGCCGAGCACACGGGATGTCGCGTCACCGGCATCGATATCAATGAAAACGGCATTCAAACGGCGAGGCACCTTGCGCAAACTCGCGGGCTCGCGGGCCGGGCAACCTTCGCGCAGGGCGATGCGGGGAAGCCGTTGCCCTTTGATGACGATTCGGTCGACGCCATCCTGAGTATCGACGCGATGAATCACCTCCTGGCCCGCGAGGCGGTCTTTGCCGAGTGGCATCGCATTCTATGTCCCGGCGGCACATTCCTTTTCACCGATGCGGTCATCGTCACCGGCATCCTTTCGCGCGACGAAATCCTCGCGCGCAGCAGTGCGATGGGGCAATTCCTTTTTACCCCTGCGGGAATGCACGAAGGCCAGATCGAGGCGGCGGGCTTCGTCGATTTGCAGGTGGAAGATGTCACCGGCACCATCGCCGCGGTCGCGAAGCGTTGGTACGGCGCGCGGGCCCGGCACCGGGAAGAACTTCTGCAGAGCGAGACACCGGCCGACTTCGAGACTCTGCAAAACATGCTCGCGGCCGCACACACCCTGGCGGGCGAAAATCGCCTTTCCCGCTTTGCTTATTGCGCCAGGAAAGCGGCGCACCAGGACTAGGTGAGCGCGGTCTCTGGCCGACGTGTCCTAACGAACTGCTTCTCCGCTCGGCAACTTCGTGTAGAGCACGGTGTTAGGAGAGGATTTTCCCCGGGACTGATCTCGGTCTTGCCGCCTCCGCGCAGCCGGAAGTCGACCGAGGATGTCGCTTCGCCTCGGGTCAGACGCGATCCAGTCAGACTTCCCGAATTTCGATTACGCGGGAACGGCGGCGACCTTTGAGACGGTCGCGGTCGGCAAGGAGATGGTGAAGACGGAGCCGACTCCGATTTCGCTTTGCACCGATAATTCGCCGCTCATCGCCTGGAGCAGCTCGCGGCTGATTGCGAGCCCGAGCCCGACGCCGCGCTGGCGCGAGTCGATCCGGTTGCGATCGACCTGCACGAAGGGCTCGAAAATCCGCCCGAGCTGGTCGGGCGGAATTCCGCAGCCGGTGTCGCGCACCGCGATCTGCGTCAGGCGCTCATCAGTGCTGCATTCGATCGCGATCCGCCCGCCGGCGGGTGTGAACTTGATCGCGTTGGTCAGGAGATTGAGCAGCACCTGCTGGAGCCGGTCGGGGTTCGCGCGCAAATAAAGGTCCGGCGCGCAGCCGGCGCGGGAATATTCCAGCTGCGCCTCACCGAGTTTTGGCATGATGAGACGCTCGGCCCGCGTGATCGCGGCATCGGCGGCGACAGTTTCCAATTTCATCTGCACCGTGCCGCTCTCAAGCCGGGCGAAATCGAGAATGTCGTTCAAGAGGTGCACTAATTCGTCGCTCGCGCCCTGGACCGCGCGCAGATCCGCTTCCTGCTCTGTCGTAACCGGGCCGCTCGCCCCCTGCAGGAGCAGATCGCAATAACCTGCGATCGCCTGCAACGGCGTGCGCAGCTCGTGCGACATCATGGAAAGGAATTTTGCCTTCGCGTCGCTTGCGGCCTCGGCGTTCTTCTTGGCCCGGAGCAACTCCTCCTCAAACTGCGTCCGCTGCAGCATCCGCATGAGCACGCACTCGCTCCGCATTTCGCCTTCGCATTCGCGCCGGACGCCGTTGACCAGGACCGGAATGTCATCCCCGCTGCGACCGCGGAGCGAGAGGTAAATCTCTTCCGCTTCGCCATTCAGTTTCAGGATGGGGAAGAAATGAGTGTGATAAAAAATGCGCGCCCCGACCGCCAGGATCGACTCAAACCTTTGCCCGACAAGTTCCGCCGGCGCATAGCCGAGCAATCCGGCGAGGGTGGCGTTGACCTCCCGGATCACTCCCTCGTCGGTGAAGGAAAGATAACCGCAGGGTGCGGTGTCGAGCAGGCGCTCCATCCGGCTACAGAACGGCGCCCCCCTCAGGCCGCAAGCGGGATCGAGAGATATTCGTTGATTACGTCGATCGTCTCAGCCGGCGCGCTCATGTGCGGACAATGACCGGTGGCCTGGAGGAGTCGATAGGTGTTGCGGGGAATTTCCTGCGCGAGAAACTCGCCGGCCGACACCGGGGCGATCGCGTCTTCACTGCATTGCATGATGAGCGACGGCACCTGTACCTTCGCGAAATCAGCCCGGTTATCGGACAGGAACGTGAGCTGGGCAAAGCGGCGGGCGATCTTTGGATCGGTCGAGCAGAAACTCTTCTCTAGTTCCGTCGTCAGGCCAGGCTGGCCCGGGTTTTTCATGACCGCCGGGGCCAGGAAACTGGCCCAGCCGAGATAATTCTTATCCATCATCTCGAGCAACCCCTCGATGTCGGCCCGCTCGAAACCGCCGACGTAGGGCGGCTCGTTGATGTAGGAAGCAGAGGGGCCGACAAAAATCAGCCGCTCGAAACGTTCCGGCGCGCGATTCGCCGCCAGCGCGCCGATCACGCTGCTGACGGAATGGCCGACAAAGATGACGTTATGCAGGTCGAGCGCCTCGCAGATATCAAGCACGTCCTGCGCATAACCATCGAGCGAACCGTAACGCCGCTCGTCGTAGGCACGGAGATCGGATTTGCCCGAGCCCACGTAATCGAAAAGCACAACCTGGTAGCGATCGGCAAAGGCCGGAGTAACGAAGCGCCACATGTTCTGGTCGCAGCCGAAGCCGTGGGCGAAGAGCATCGGCTGGCCTGAGCCAATGACTTGCACATTGTTTCGGCGAAGGACGTCGGATGACACGTGGTGATTTTACGATGCCGCGGCAGCAATCGCAGCAACTGTTTTCCCTCCGGGTCTAAAGGGCCAGACTCGCCTGCTTTACCGAAGAGGCCTCGGTCGTGAGGCCGCTGAATTTCTTCATCAGGTCGTCCAGCTTCGCGACGTAGTAATCGACGTTCTCGTCCCGGTTCTGCGGGTCGAAATCGGTCACGAGCTTGGCCGCTTCGTAAGCCGCGACTTTTTTAGGGGTCGCCTTCACGTAGTAGCTGATCTGGTCGCCCGGCTTGTAGTTTCGGCCACTCGTTAGGGCAAGCTCGTAAACCGCCGCCTTGTTGCGGCCGCCACCGGCGATTTTCTGGCGGTATTTCTCGAGCGAATCCTGGAGGGTGTCGGTTTTCATCAGCATCTCGATCGGCCACTCGCGCTCGCGGATGTTTTGCGCGAACTGATCGCGCAGCGACGCGATGCCTTCGGCTTTTCCTTCCATCAAAAGCTTGATCATCTCTTCCAGGAAGACGCGTTGGAATTTCTCCAGTCCGCGCGACTTGAGCGCGCCGCCCTTGATCACGACCTCGCCTTCTTTTGTCAGGAGCGCGTAGTTCTTTGCCTTGTAGCTGAACATGGCATCAAACTGCTCGTCGAACTCGACCTCGATTCCCGGCGGCAGCTCTTTTGCGAGCCCGTTGCGCAGCTTCTCGATGTCGCCCTCGTTCGGCGGGACGAAATAGATGCCGTCGGTATCGACTTCGATGACCTGCGCGCCCTGCGCTTTCAGCCATTCGATCATCTGCTTGAGAATGTCGCGCCCAATCTGGGTCACCCGAGCGGCAGCTTCGAAGTCGGCGAAATTCCCCTGCGCGAAGCCGAGATAGCCGTAGAAGCTGTTGATCAGAATCTTGAAAGTGTTTTGCAGGGCGTGGAAGTAACGCCGCTGCGGCGCCTCCTGCGCCTCGCGCATGTCGCTCTTCGCCTGCAAACGAAAGGTGCGCAGATCGGTCAGCAGGCTGCGAAAGATCTGGAGCTCGTCGCTCACCGGAAAGCAATCGAACTGGAGCATGATCGACGGATAGAGCGAGGCGACGTCGCAGTGCCAGACGTTGCGCGCCACGCCGGTGAAAAAGATGTCGGTGTAGCCACCCTCGAAGCCGCGCACCATCGGCATTTCGGGAATGCCGTGGCGTTGCCGGTAGTATTCGCGCAGGAAGAGGGCGTTGATCCGGGTGGCGTTGCCGCGCACGATTACGTCCTGGTAATTGTAGGGAAAAATCTGCGCCTGGATGAAGTAACTCGGACTGAGCAGGTCGGCCATCGCCCGCGTCTCCCGCACCGCACAGAGGGCGCGTTCGCGATAACGTTTCGGATCGTCTTCCCACGCGAGCTGCAGTTCTTTGCCGGAAAGCTGCGAGACTTCGGCTGCGTTCGTTAGGCCAAAGTGTTGTGCAACATCGCTCCGCTCGAAACCGGAAAGGGTTCGCATTCCCACGTCGTAGAATTGCGCGAGCAGGAACGTATCGACGAAGTGCCGACCATCGATCGCGAACTTCGGGTAATCGATCGTTTTCTCCGCGATCTGGAGCCGCGAAGGCCGCGAGCGCAGAAACCCGCCGCTCCGGCCCCAGTCGAGCTTGGTTTTCGCCTTGCGCGCCCGCGCGACGAGAAAGGGAAGGTCGAATTTGAAGAGATTGTGCCCCTCGATCACATCCGGGTCGCGTTCCTTGATTAAACTCGTTAGGCGTTTGATCGCGGCGTGCTCCGATTCCTCGATCGCTCGCGGATCGACCTCGAGCAATTCCTCCCAGCCGGTGTTGTCGGAAACCGCGATGCTGGTGAGGTGGTCGTCCGTCGCCGCGGCATCGAGATCTCCTCCGGCAAAGGAGAGCACTTCGATCTGCATCCGTTTTAGTTCTTCAAACGGCAGTTGCTTGAAGAGAGTGCGCCCGGTGTGGGTGAGGTAATGCTGCACCGGATCGCTCAGCGCGAAGAAGCCGCGCCCCGCCTTTTTCAGCCCGTTGCGGAGCGCGATCAGTTCCTTCCAGCTGTCGGTCGTGACCAGCCAGTTGTATTTCGCCTCGCCCGCGAGCTTTTCCGCGTTCGTTAGGCCAAGATCGGCCACGTCGCCATCGGCCCAGACGAAGGGATGAAATTCTTCGACGTCGCAAGCCGTGGCACCATCCTTTTCCCGCCGGTAAACCCGCACCGTGCCGGTGTCGCCGAGCTCGATCGCGACGATGCGCGCCGTGGGATCGGAGCCAAAAAGAAGCTGGTTATCCTCGAAAGCCATCGCCGAAACGATGGCACAGCTTGGCCTTCATTCCGAGTTCCCCGAAAAGCTCCGGTCCGCCGCGCAGACTTCGTCACTGGTCAAACGGAGCGTCTGCAAGCGGAGTGTCGAAAAGCCCCGGCACATGGGGTCGCCCCGGCTCGATCTCAAAGTCTCCGCCCCTGTGGCTGGTCATACTTTGCAAAGTATGGCGACAGTGAAATCGCTCACCCACCCAGCCTTGTTGCGCAAATGTGCCGTCGGGGGGCCAGAGGGCTCTAAGAAATGTCGGCTTCGGGGGGAAGAGAGAATTGCGCGGGTCACTCTTCCACAAGCTGCTAGATGACCACCCAGTGCAGGCTCCACGTCGCGAGCCCGAGGAAAAAGAAGAACCCGGCGACGTCGGTCACGGTGGTGAGAAAAATGCTGGAAGCCAGAGCGGGGTCGAGCCGCAGAGTTTTCAGGCCGAGCGGGATCGTCACGCCGGCAACCGCGGCCGCGAGTTGGTTGAGCAACATGGCCGCGCCCGCGACCACGCCCAGCAGCACACTCCCTTTCCAAAGCCAGCCGATGAAGCCGACGGCGAGGCCGATGGCCAGACCGTTGAGGAGGCCGAGGGTGACTTCCTTGACCAGGGCGCGGCGCCCATCACCCTGGGTGATTTCGCCCAGCGCCAGGTCGCGGATGATGACGGTGAGAGTTTGCATCCCGGCGTTACCGCCCTGGCCGGCGACGATGGGGAGGAAGATCGCGAGCGCCGTCCAACGCGCGATGGTGTCCTCAAACAATCCCACCACGAAGGCCGCGGCAAAGGCCGTGGCGAGGTTGATGTAGAGCCACGGCAGGCGCCCGCGAATGGACTGCTGCCACGGCGTCAGGGCATGTTCCTCGCCCGAGAGACCGACCATCAACTGCATGTCCTCCGTCGCTTCCTTGGCCGCGACTTCGAGCACGTCGCTGGCCTTGACCGCGCCGACCAGCCGGCCGTCGGCGTCGAGCACGGGTAAACCGAGATAGTGATAACGATCAAACTGTTGCACCAGATTTTCCTGGTCGGTATCGACTCGGACGAACTTGACGTCGCGGTTGACGATCTCGCGCATGCGTCGCCCTTCGCGGCGAAAAACGAGATCGCGCAGACTAACGACACCGACGAGTTGCTGGTCGTCGTCGGTGACATAGAGGTAGGCGATATCCTCCGTGCGCTCTTCCTGCGCCCGTCCGCGCAACAATTCGCGCACCTCCTCGACCGTCATCTCGGCGCGGAGCGCGATGAAGCGATTGGTCATGACTCCGCCGGCCGTGTCCTCCGGGTAGCGCAGCAGCCGGCGCACGCCCTCGGCGAATTCAGCGGGGAGTTTCGAAAGTGTGTCGCGGCGAGTGGCCGGCGGGAGTTGCTGGAGGAGATCGGCGGCGGAATCCGGCGCGACGTAGATCAGGATCCCGGCCAATTGAGCGGCGTCGAAGGTGCCGAGAAAATCCGGCAACCGATCTTCCTCCACTTCGGCGAGGGCGGCGGCGACTTTCCGGGCCGGCAATTGGCGGAGCACTGCCTCGGCTTCGCCGGCGTCGAGTCGTTGCAGCCGATCCGCCAAATCGGCGGGGTGCAATTCCAAATATTCTTCGAGAGAGACCGGGCTGGTTTCAAGCATGACAAAAAAAGAGGTTCAGGTTTTCACGCAGTGGCAACGATCTGCCTACGCAGATTAAACCGCATAATCCAGCCCCGGTGCCGGCCGGTTCTCTTCGGTCAGCGATTGCGGAGTGGATTTCGCGTCGCGAGCACAATTCGAGAGTGGCCGGGAGAGCCGGAGAAATTCTCAAAAATGGAGCGTCGACCTGCGCCGCAGCCTGCCTAGCGCATTCCGCTGTCGGCGGTCCAATCCACGGTCGCCATTTTGCCGGCAGCGACGTCAATTTCGAAGCGCCAATTCCCGATCGCGGCGCCGCTATCTTCCCGGCTCACGATGTAATGGCCGGGCGGGAGGGTGACACGGAAGCGCCCTGTCGCATCGGTTTTGAAGGAAGCCACCGTCTTCTCTCCCTGCCTAACGACAAAGGCCGTGTCGGCCACGGGCGCTTTACTCGGCATCCCTTCCCGCTGCGGGCCGGGGCGGGCGGGGGACACGGTAATGACCCCTTCAATCCCACTGTCGGCGGCGGGTGTGGTCCCGGTCATGGCGAAAACGAATAAAACACCCGCAAGGATCCCGTACCAGCGGAGGGAAAAGCGCTTTTTCATGAGACGACCATCGCCCGCCTGACGAGTCGCCGCCAGTGTCAGCCGGAGGGACGGCCTCCGACCGGAGGCTCCGTCGCGCTGTAACACCGAGCCCGAAAAGAGTGGTCTTCACCGGGGACCAAACCCAAGGTAGAAGCGTGCAGGAATTCTGCCTAACGACACGGCCGGCGCGCACCTCGCGGGAGACGCGCGCATGACCTGGCAGATGCTCTTCGTCTTCGCCCTGCTGATCGCTTCCTTTGTCTTGATGGTCTGGGAGAAGCTCTCCCTCGACGTCATCGCCATGCTCGTCTTCAGTGCCCTGCTCGCCGCCGGCATTCTCACCCCGCGCGAGGCCTTCCGCGTCTTCGCCAACGAGGCCGCCATCACCGTCGCGAGCATGTTCATCCTCAGTGCCGCGCTTGAACGCACCGGCGTCATCGAATCGATCGCGCACCGCCTGAACCGGGCGGTCGGCCAGAGCGATTGGTCGCTTCTGATCGTGATGCTGCCGATCGTCGCGGTCCTCTCGGCTTTCATCAACAACACGCCGGTCGTGGTCGTGTTCATGCCGATCATGATTTCCCTCGCCGCCTCCCGCGGGCTCACCCCGTCCAAGCTTCTTATTCCGCTCTCGTTTGCGTCAATTTTTGGCGGCCTCTGCACCCTCATCGGCACCTCCACCAACATCCTCGTCAGCTCGACCGCGGAGGAGTTCGGTCAGCCGCCGTTAGGCATGTTTGAGCTGGGTAAAGCCGGCTGGATCCTGGGCGTGGTCGGATTGATCTACCTGCTCACGGTCGGCCGCAAGTTGCTGCCCGATCGCGAAACGCTCGCTTCCATTCTCCATGGCACCGACAGCAAACAATATCTCACCGAAGTTCTCGTTGTGGCCGACTCGCCACTGGTCGGCAAGACTCTTGCCGCCACGCCGCTCGCCAATCAGCCCAAGGCGCGCGTCCTCGAAGTCATCCGGGCCGGGGAAATGGTTTACGCGCCCCTCGACGAAGTGGTCCTGGAGGCGGGCGACCGGCTGCGCTTGAGCACGCCGCTCGGGTCCGTCCTCGAGCTCAACCAGCTCACCGGAGTGGAATTGCTGCCCAAGTCCGTCCTCGGGATCGAACTGGTCGGCACGCAAAAAGCCATCGTGGCCGAGTGCATCATCGGCCCGCGCTCGAGCCTGGCCGGGCGCAGCATTCGCGAGATGAATTTCCGGCGTCGCTACGGCGTGCTCGTGCTCGCCGTCCATCGCCACGGTGAGAACCTGCGCCAGGATTTTGCCGACGTGAAACTGCACTACGGCGACACTCTGCTGGTGGAAGGGCCGGAGATCGCGGTCCGCGAACTGCGCGGCAACCGCGATTTCCTTCTTCTCATGGATGTTCCGCACCGGACCAAACGCCGGCGCAAACAGCTTCTGGCGGTGGGCGCGATCGCCTTTGTCGTGGTCCTGGCGGCGTTGAAGATTTTGCCCATCGGCGCGCTCGCCGTCATGGCGGCAGTGGTGGTGGTCGCGACCGGTTGTCTCGATGCCGAAGAAGCCTATGAGGCGGTCGATTGGAAAATCATTTTCCTCATCTTCGGCATGCTCGCGCTCGGGATGGCGCTGCAAAAAACCCAGGGCGCCGCCCTCGTCGCCGACGCCATCATTCGCGGGGTCGGCTCGTGGGGGCCGCCGTTCGTGCTCGCCGCCATCGTGCTCCTCACTTCCGGCCTGACGAATTTTCTTTCCAACAATGCCGTCGCTGTCCTTCTCACCCCGGTCGCCATCCAGGCGGCGACCGCGCTGCAGATCAATCCGCGGCCGTTTGTCATCGCGGTTGCGTTGGGCGCGTCGGCTTGTTTCGCCACCCCCATCGGCTACCAGACCAACACCCTCGTCTTCGGCGCTGGCGGCTATAAATTTCGCGACTTCATCAAGATCGGCCTGCCCCTGAACCTGATCTTCTGCGTCCTCGCGGTCTTTCTCATCCCGCGGCTCTGGCCCTTCTGAGCTCAGGGCTGCGGATAGAGCAGGCAGTAATTGAGATACGCAATTGCCACCGACAAAACGAGCAGGGCGGCAGAGGGGATCATGTCGAAGAGCGGATTTTTCACCCGGAAGTGAGTGATGAGCGCCGCCACCATCAGAAGCGCGAGCAACGCCCCGGCGAAAAGCGCGGCGCGCGGGCGCTGAATCCCGACCAGGAGAAGGATGGCGCAGGTGATCTTGAGAATGCCGACGAAATCCCGCAACCAATCGGGCAGACCGTATTTTTTGAATTCCTCGATGATGTTTTGGTAGCGCACGACCCAGACGAAGAAGAGCGAGGCCGCGACGAAGACTTGGAGAAGAATGAGGTATCCGCGCATGAGCGCAGAATGTCAGTTCGTTAGGAATCTGGCACGCTAAATCGTCGCGGCCAGTGGGTGGAGTCGGCGCTCCTCCCTGTAGGGCAGAATCTCGGGCAACTCGCCCGCGCGCAATTGCTCCTGCACACCGCGCCAGTATTCCGGGCGAAAAAGATCGCCATGCCGTTCCAATAAGACCTCTTTGGCCCGCTCCGGAAACGACAGGAAGCGGAGAAATTCCTCCGGAAAGATGTCGTTAGGCCGGACCGAGAACCAGGGCTCGGCCGCCATCTCTTCTTCGTAGCTGCGCGATTGCGGCAGCTCGCGAAAGTTGCAATCGGTCAGGAGAACGAGCTCGTCGTAGTCGTAAAAAACGACGCGCCCGCGCCGGGTCAGGCCGAAATTTTTCGTCAGCAGATCGCCCGCGAAAATGTTTGAGGCGGCAAGGTCCTTGATCGATTGCGCGTAATCGCAAGCGGCGTGGATTGCCGTCGCCTCATCGCATTCGCGGAAGAGCAGGTTGAGCGGCCGGACGCGACGCTCGACGTAGGCATGCGCAATGACGACGTCGTCGCCGTCGAGCTTCACCGTGGCTCCGGCGTCGCGAAGGAGGTCGTCGAGCAGCGCCGGTTCGAAGCGATTGCGCGCGATGCGCAAGTGCTCGAACTCGTGCGCCTCGACCAGCCGGCCGGCGCGGTCGTGCTCGAAGACCAACCGGTAACGTCCCATGACGTCGCGCCGATCGCTCTCCTTCGGCGCGTCGAAACGGTCGCGGATCAATTTAAAAACGACGTCGTAACTCGGCAGGGTGAAGACCAGCATCACCATCCCGCGCGTCCCTTCCGCAGCGACGAAACAATCGTCGGACTCCTCCAGGTGCCTGACGAAATCGCGATAAAATTCCGTCTTGGCATGGCGGTTATAACCGATCGCGTTGTAGAGATCGGCCACACGTTTGCCCGGCATCAGCTCACGCAGCCATTGCACGAGCGCGTACGTCGCCGGGGCATCGACCCGGAAGTAAGCGCGGGTGTAGGAAAAGAGAATCGCGAGATCGCTTTCCCCGATCAGGACCGCGTCGAGGACGACTCCGCGCTCATCGGGATGCCGCAGACAAAACGCCACCGGCGTGGCCGACTCGGCTGCGGTGATGCGACCGACGAGATAGGCGCCCCGGCCGCGGTAAAAAACGCCGCGAAAAATCTCCAGCGTGACTTCGGTGGCGCGCGGAATTGCCGTTTCAATGCGCCCCGCCGCCGCCCGCGTCGTCTGCGGTAAATCATGCCAGTAATCGACGGCGAACTCAGCCGTCAGGGCCGCCGCGAGCAACCGGGGCAGGTCCGTCCCGCAATAAACCGAGCAGAGTTCCGCATCCTGTCCGTTAGGCGGGCCGTCGAAGTCGGTATCGACGAACTCAATCGCCTGGTCGACCCCCTCGGTCGCGAAGACACGCCGGGTCAGCGAATTAAAAAAACTCTCGCCCACTTCCCAGCGAATCGTGCGCGCGATGAATGACGAATAGACCGCCTTGGTCGCGCTCCAGACCTTGCGCTCGCGTAGCCGCGGGCCCATCAGCTCCTTCACCCGGCTCGTTAGGCCGTCCAGCACTTCCGAGTAGAGGTGTAGTCGCTCGGTCGCGTCATCCTGGGTGCCTTGCCAGTCGCGCCCCAGGAAACGCTCGCGCGCCCGGCGCGTGATTTCGTCGAAGCGGCTTTCGTACTCGCCCAGCGCCCGGCGTGCCTCCTCCGCGCAGAGCGCCGCCAGCCTGCTATCGGTCAGCGCCGGCGGCGGATGCGGCTGCGACATTTTAGTGAAACTGCTCTTCCTCGGTCGAGCCCTCGAGCGCCGCGGTCGAGGTGGCGCCGCCCCCGATGACGCGCGCGACTTCGTCGAAGTATCCGGTGCCGACTTCGTGCTGGTGTTTCGTCGCGGTGTAGCCGTCGGATTCGGCCGCGAACTCCGCTTCCTGCAATTCCGAATAGGCGGCCATCCCGCGGTCGCGATAACCGTGGGCGAGCTTAAACATGCTGTAGTTGAGGGCGTGGAAACCCGCCAGGGTGACGAACTGAAACTTGAAGCCCATCGCGCCGAGCTCGCGCTGGAATTTCGCGATCGTGGCCTGAGTCGAGCTTCGCCTTCCAGTTGAAGGAGGGCGAACAATTGTAGGCCAGCAGTTTGCCCGGGAAACTGGCGTGCATTTTCTCGGCAAATTTCTTCGCTTCGCCGAGATCGGGCGTGGCGGTTTCGAACCAAAGCATGTCGACATAGGGCGCATAGCTGAGCGCGCGCGCGATCGCCTGGTCGATCCCGGGCCGGACGCGGAAGAAACCCTCCGCCGTTCGCTCGCCGGTCAGGAATTCCTGGTCGCGCTCGTCGATGTCGCTCGTCATGAGCGCGGCGGCGTTGGCGTCGGTCCGCGCGATGATGACGGTCGGCACGTTTGAGACATCGGCCGCGAGCCGGCCGGCGGTGAGATGCGCAATCGCGGTTCGGGTCGGGACGAGCACCTTGCCGCCCATGTGGCCGCACTTCTTTTCGCTCGCGAGCTGATCCTCGAGATGTACGCCGGCGGCGCCGGCTTCGATCATCGCCTTGATCAATTCAAAAACATTGAGCGGACCGCCGAAGCCGGCTTCGGCATCGGCCACGATGGGGAGAAACCAATCGATCTTCGTGTCGCCTTCGGAGTGCGCGATCTGGTCGGCGCGTTGCAACGCCTGGTTGATCCGTTTCACCACCGCGGGAACGCTGTTCGCGGGATACAGGCTCTGGTCGGGATACATCTGTCCCGCGAGATTGGCATCGGCCGCGACCTGCCAGCCGCTCAGGTAAATGGCTTTCAAGCCGGCGCGCGCCTGTTGCACGGCCTGGTTGCCGGTGAGCGCGCCGAGAGTCGGGACAAACGGGTCGGTCTTGAGCAAATGCCAGAGCTTCTCCGCGCCGCGGCGGGCGAGGGTGTGCTCCGGCACAACGCTGCCCTGCAAGCGCTGGACATCGCCTAACGAGTAACTGCGGGTAACGCCTTTCCAGCGCGGGTCGTCGCTCCAATTTTTGGTTTTCTTATTCATATGGAGCATTCTTGCCTGGGTAGCGCACACGTCTCGCGTGCTGGTTTCGGTGTTCCACCGAAACGAACTTTTCCCTCACGCGTCGCGACAATGAAAGTTCGCGACGGTGGGACACCGTCGCCAGCACGCGAGACGCGTGCGCTACCCGGAAGCGCCGCGCCGCTGTCAGTCGAGTTTTTCATAACCAGGTAACGTGAGGAACTCGACGAACTCGTCGTCGGTTGTGATCTCGTCGAAGAGCGTGCGTGCGGCGTCGAATTTGTCGCCCTCGAAGCGCTTCACCTTCGCCAGTTCTTCCTCGAGCACGCTGCGGAAAAGTTCCTTCGTCACCTTGCGGCCATCGTCGAGCTTGCCTTCGGGATGGCGAATCCATTGCCAGACTTGCGCGCGTGAGATTTCGGCGGTGGCGGCGTCTTCCATCAGATTGAAAATCGGCACGGCGCCGCTGCCGCGCAGCCAGGCTTCGAGATATTGCACGCCGACGCTGATGTTCTGACGCAAACCCGCTTCGGTGATCGGCGCGCTCGGTCCAAAATCGAGCAGATCGTTCGCTGAGACATTCACGTCCGCGCGTTTGCGATCGATCTGATTCGGCTCCGGCATCTTTTCGTTAAAGGCATCGAGCGCGAGTTGCACCATCCCGGGGTGCGCGACCCAGGTGCCGTCGTGGCCATCACCCGCTTCGCGTTCCTTGTCGGCGCGCACTTTGGCAAACGCTTCCTTGTTCGCCGCCTCGTCGTTTTTCACCGGGATCTGCGCCGCCATTCCGCCCATCGCGAAGATGCCGCGGCGATGACAGGTCTGGATGCAGAGAAGCGAATAGGAGCGCATGAAATGCGTCTTCATCGTGATCAGCGCGCGATCGGCCAGGAGGAAACCGGGCTTGTTACGGAAACGTTTGATGCAGGAAAAAATATAATCCCAGCGACCGCAGTTGAGCCCGGCGGAATGCTCGCGCAGCTCGTAGAGAATCTCGTCCATCTCGAACGCGGCCGGGATGGTCTCGATCAAGACGGTGGCGCGGATCGTTCCCTGCGGAATCCCGAGTTCGTCCTGGGCCAGCTTGAAAGCGTCGTTCCAGATTCGCGCCTCGAGATGGCTCTCCATTTTCGGCAGGTAGAAATAGGGGCCGCTCCCGCGCTCAATCAGCTCTTTCGCGTTGTGAAAAAAGTAGAGCCCAAAATCGAACAGCCCGCCTGCGACCGGTTCGTCGTCAACCAGGACATGCTTCTCGACCAGATGCCAGCCGCGCGGCCTAACGAGCAGGACGGCGGTCTTTTCGTTGAGCTGATATTCTTTTCCGTTTGGGTTGGTGAAGCTGATGGTGCGGCGAATCGCGTCGCGCAGGTTGATCTGGCCCTCAACCATGTTTTCCCAGGTCGGCGAGTTCGCGTCCTCGAAATCGGCCATGAACATTTTCGCGCCGCAGTTGAGCGCGTTGATCACCATCTTGCGATCGGTCGGCCCGGTGATCTCGACTCGGCGATCGCGCAGATCGGGCGGAATGGTCGCGCATTTCCAATCGCCCGCGCGGATCTCTTTTGTCTCTGGCAAAAAATCGAGCGTCCCGCCGGCGTCGAGCGCGACCTGGCGTTGCTGGCGCCGTTCCAGGCAATCCAAGCGCCGGCTATTGAAACGACGCTGCAGTTTCGCAACGAAAGCGAGCGCTTCCGGGGTCAGGATTTCCGCGAAGGCGGGCGTAATCTCGCCCACAACCCGGACGCCAGCGGGAGTGCGCGCGTGGTCAGCTTTCGTCATGAGTAGGTTTCGTGGCGCAGCTCGCATCCGCGCCTGCTTTATAGGACCACGCTTTCCGGTGACCTTCAAAGGCGGACCCGCCCGGGAGGCGTGGCTGCGCCCATTTATGCAATGTCCGCGGCGTCCCGGCGACTCGTTAGGCCGCTCCCGTTTTCTTCTTGAAGTGCAACTGCCGCACCTGGCGCGGGCCGGCCTTGGTCACGGTCACGAGATAGCCCTCGATCTCCAATTTCTCGCCCGTTTGCGGCAGGCGCCCGAGCAGTTCGGTGACGTAGCCGCCGATGGTGCTGACCTCGGCGCTCTGCAATTCCAGCTTGGCCAGGGCGCGCAGCTCGTGCAAGCCGAGCGAGCCACGGACCGAGAATTCGCCCTCGCCGATCGCTTCGTATTCCGCGCCTTCGGTATCGAATTCATCCTGAATTTCGCCGACTACTTCCTCGATCACATTCTCGAGGGTGACCATGCCGGCGACGCCGCCGTATTCATCCACCGCCAGCGCGACGTGGGCATGTTTGCTCAGAAAAAGATCGAGCAAATTCTCCAGCAACATCATTTCCGGGACCATGAGCAGTTCCCGTTTGATCGTGGCCAGGTCGGGCGCGGGCTCGTCCTGCAAGGTGATCATGTCCTTGACGTGAACCAGGCCGAGGGCGTCGTCGAGATGCCCGCGGCAGAGCGGGAAGCGGGTATGGCCGGTGGCTTTCACCTGGCGCAGATTGCTGGCGAAGGAATTTTCCAGGTTTAGAAAAACAACCTCGGGCCGCGGGGTCATGATATCGCGCGCCGTCAGGCGGCGGAGGTTGAAGGCGTTGGCGGAAATCTGCGCGCCGCGGACGGAGAGCTCGCGCGCCTGCCCGCTCTCGGTCAGGAGCAGGCGGAGCTCTTCTTCGCTGTGCGCGCGCTCACTTTCGCCCACCGGATCGATCCCGACCTGGCGCAGGAGCCAATTGGCGGCGCCGTTGAGGAGCCAGATCATGGGTCTGAAGAAGGCGTGGAAAAGGCGGAGCGGCCTCGTCACCCAGAGCGTCGTGTCCACGGACTTGCGGATGGCGAGCGATTTCGGCGCCAGCTCGCCGAGCACGATGTGAAGGAAGGTGATGGTGGCGAAGGCGAGGCCGAAGGAAACACCGTGGATGAGGGCGGGCGAGGTTACTCCCGCCAGGGCAAAGAACGGCTCGATCATTCGGGCGAGAAACGGTTCGCCGAGCCAGCCCAGCCCGAGGCTGGCGAGGGTAATGCCCAACTGCGTGGCGGAAAGGTAGGCATCGAGATGAGCCACGACATGGCGGGCCCACCGGGCGTCCTCGCCGAGGGCGTTGAGCTGCGATTCGCGCACCTTCACGATCGCGAACTCGGAGGCGACAAAAAATCCGTTCAGGAGAACGAGAAAAAGAACGGTGCCAAGCTTGAGCAAGATCACGGCCGGCGTTTCCCATTCCGTGACCGGCGCAACCCCGATCGGAAGCAGCAGAAGCGAATCGCTCACGTTATGGCGTGGGCTGCCAGGGCGGCCTGGTAAATTAGTCGCAGCGATTGTCCGGTGCGCTCGCTGGCGGCCCGGCAACTTTCGAATTCGGGTGCGACCTGTACGACCGCGCCGTGGAGCAGGCCGAGCTTGAGCGTGATTTCACCGAAAGCGGTCTGCACCTTCTCAAAGCGGCGCTCCAGTTTGTAGCGCCGTTTCTCGCTTCGACGCACGCCGAAGGCGCTCGTCTCGGTGAGAAGAGCATGCACGCATTTCGCTTCAAGCGCGGGCTGGCAAAGGACGGAGAGCTGCACGCCCGGCCGGCTCTTTTTCATCTGCACTGGCGTGAGGGTGACGTCGAGCGCGCCGAGCGCGAGCAGGCGCTCCATGACGGCGCCGGTGATTTCCGGAGACAAATCGTCGAGGTTGGTCTCGATCTCGACGACGGTGTCGGTTTCGTAGTCGTTAGGCGCGGACGCCACCGCCCGGCCGAGGATGGCGCGCAGAACGTTTGGTCGCTCCTTCAGGTCGCGCGTTCCAATTCCGTAGCCGATTTTCTCGATCTCCATCCGCGGCATGGGGCCGAACGATTCGGCAAATTCCCGCGCGATCGCCGCGCCTGTCGGAGTGATCGATTCCCACGTTTCGTCGACCGATTCGATCTCGACCCCGCGCAGGATTTCCAAAGTCGCCGGGGCGGGGAGCGGAAAACGTCCGTGCGCGCAATCGATCCAGCCGCGGCCCTCGCGCAGCGGTGAGACGACGACGCGCGGCCGACCGAGCGCCTCAAGCGCAATGCAGGCGCCGACGATGTCGGCGATGGAATCGATCGCGCCGACTTCGTGGAAGCCAACCGTTTCCAGCGGCACGCCGTGAATCTTTGCCTCCGCCAGGGCCACGCGTTCGAAAACGGCCAGCGCTTTCTGCCTAACGAAATCGGAAAGGGCGCTGCCGCCGATCAGTTCCCGGATTTCCGCCCAGCGCCGACCGTGCGCATGGCCCTCTTCCCGGACGAGGAATTTGGTGCCGCTGATGCCCCGCCGCACCTGCCGTTCGAACTCGAAACGCGTTTGGCCTAACGACAGTTTGCCCAGTTCAGTGCGAAGCGTTTCGGGTTCCACCCCGAGCTCGTAGAGCGCGCCGACGGTCATGTCGCCGCTGATGCCGGAAAGGCAATCGAGATAAAGGAGGCGGTTCATCGCTTGCGGGAAAGGAGCCACACGCTGGGGGAGAAGCAAAGCGCCGCATTGCCGGACGGGATTTTCGCTCTACTCTGCGGGATGAAATTTTTCGCGACCGCTCTTTGTCTGCTCCTTTTCGCCGCCGCGCCCTTCGCTCGCGCCGCGCAAACGCCGAAGGAGATGGCGGACGCGGAGCTGCCTTCGCTGCTCACGATTTACAAGGATCTGCATGCTCACCCCGAGCTCTCGACGAAGGAAGAACGTTCCGCCGGCATCGTGGCGAAGGAACTGAAAGCCGCCGGTTGCGAAGTGACCGAGCGCGTCGGCAAATACGATAAATCAGACGCGATCTGCTATGGCGTGGTCGGCGTGATGAAAAACGGCGACGGCCCGACGGTCATGATTCGGGCCGATCTCGATGGCTTGCCGGTGACCGAGGAAACCGGCGCGCCCTACGCCAGCAAGGTGAAGACGAAGAACGACGCCGGCCAGGAAGTCGGGGTCATGCACGCCTGCGGCCACGACATTCACATGAGCAGCCTCATCGGGACGGCGCGCGTCCTCGGGAAAATGAAGGATCAATGGAAGGGCACGATCATTTTCATCGGCCAACCGGCGGAAGAAACGGTCGGCGGCGCGCGCGCGATGTTGAAGGACGGGCTTTACACCCGCTGGCCGAAACCGGATTACGTGCTCGGCCTGCACGACAGCGCCGAGATCGTGGCGGGCAAGATCGGAGTGACCGAGGGCTATTGCTACGCGGCAGTGGATTCGGTCGATGTCTCGGTCAAGGGCATCGGCGGCCACGGCGCCTATCCGCATACGACGAAGGACCCGATCGTTCTCTCCGCCGACATCATCAACGCCTGGCAGACGATCGATTCGCGTCTGGTCGGGCCGATCGAGCCGGTCGTGGTCACGGTCGGTTCCATTCATGGCGGGAATAAGCACAACATCATTTCCGACGAGGTGAAGATGCAGCTCACCGTGCGCACTTATAAGAAGGAAGTGCGCGAACAGGTTCTCGCGTCGATCGCCCAGATCGCCAAAGGCTCCGCGATTGCGGCCGGCCTCCCGGACGACAAACTGCCGAGCGTGGTGGTGCTGCAGGATCAATACACCCCTGCCACCTACAACAACCCCGAACTGACGAAGCGCGGGGCCGCGGCCATGAAAGCGGTGCTCGGTGACGAGAACGTGATCGAAAGCGCGCCGACCATGGGCGGCGAAGATTTTTCCGAGTTCAGCCTGCCCGATCACTCGATCCCGGCCTTCATGTTTAATGTCGGCGCGGTCGACCCGGCGAAGGCGGCGGCGGCGAAAAAAACCGGCGCCCAGCTTCCTTCGTTGCACTCGAACCAGTTCCTGCCCCTGCCCGAACCAACCATCCGGACCGGCATCATCGGGATGACCAGCGTGGTCCTCGACCTGATGAAGAAGTAGGCCGCGCCCGGTCCCCAGCTCAACCCCCGGGTGCGAATGAATCAACCCAGATGACGGAGGAAACCCCGGCCACTCGCCTGAAGGCGGAGGATTTTGAACTGGTCCCGGCGGATTATTTCTCGCCGCTCGACCTGGCGCAGATTTTTCCGCGCCCGGCGCCGCTCGAGCTCGATATCGGGTGCGGTGATGGAAGTTTTGCCGTCGCCCAGGCGGAGAAATTTCCGGAGCGAAATTACCTCGGCCTCGAAAAACTTGCCGGGCGGGTTTGGCGCGGCTGCAAAAAAGCCTCGCGCCTTGGCCTAACGAACGTCCGCTTTCTCCGGATCGAAAGCGCCTACGCCCTCCAATACCTGCTTCCCGCGGGCTCGGCCGAGATGGTGCATCTCCTTTTTCCCGATCCCTGGCCGAAGAGCAAACATCGCCGGCGCCGGATGGTGACGCCGGAGTTTCTCGTCCTCGTGCACCGGCTGCTCGCGCCCGGGGGACGTCTCCGCATCGTGACCGACGACAAAAAATATTTCGACGCCATCAGCGCGGTGATTTCGCCCGAGATTTTCGTCGAGAGCCCGCCGCTGCCGGCGGAAGAATTTCCGATCACGACTTTCGAGAAACATTTCATCGCGGACGGCGCGGCCATTCATCGGCTCGTGCTGCGCAAGGTCGGCTGAGCGAGGAAAGGCGTGGCCCGCCAGTCGTCGCGGAAGAATTCCAGCGTCACCGCGCCGGTTTCGTCCTGGCGCAGAAGTTGAATCCCGCGCGCCCGAACCATCTCCGCCCACTCATCCGGGATGCGCTCGCGGGCCGGAAAATCGACCGAGCTGGCGACGATCAGTCGCGGGCGGACGGCGTCGAGAAATTCGGCCGAACCGGAAACGCCGGAGTAATGCTGGCCCTTGATCAGGATGTCGCTGCGCAAGTCGTTAGGCTGAGCGAGCAGGGCGCTTTCGGTTTGGGCGCCGCCGTCGGAGAGAAGAAGGACACGATGTTTCCCGGCGATGAGCAGTTGCAGGACAAGCGCCTGGTCGTCGGCCGCCTTCGTCTTCAGCCCGGCGGGCGGATAGAGGATACGGGCCGTGACGTCGCGGCTGATTTTAAACTCGCCACCCTGCGCGGCAATTTCGCGGTCCTTCAGCCTAACGATCAGAGCCTGGTGCACGCTGGAGCGGTCGGGCGCGCCGTTGTCGATTACGCGCTGGGGCCGAAACTCACCGAGGAGCGGGCCGGCCCCGCCGAGATGCCGGGAATCGCCGTGAGTCAGGAGCAGGCCGTCGAGCCGGTCGATCCCGCGCGCATGCAGGTAGTCGCGCAGGAGACGCTCGTAATCGCGCGCGCTCCCGGCATCGAAGAGCCAGTCCGACCGGCCGGCGCGAAGGTGCGTGGCGGCGCCCGCCCCGGTGTCGAGCACCGTGATTTCGGCACGTGCGCCGCTCGGCCAATGCGGACGCTCGACATAAGCGTGCCCGGTCGGGAGCTGGGCGAAAAATTGTGCCAGGCCGAGGATGAGCTGCGCGAAACTCCAGTTGGCATTGGTCAGGACGAGGGTGAGCGCGGAGGAAAAAGGCGCCGCGACTAACGACAGCATGCCGACGGCAAGGACGCAAAACGCGACCGGGATCACGACCAGGTTGGCGACGAGCGCGACCGGGGTGATGAGGTAGAAATACCAAACGATGAGAAGAATCGAACCGGCCCAGGCCGCGGCCGAAACGGAGAGTCCGCTCGCGACCAGCCGGTAGCTTGCTTCCCCAAAAAGCCGCGCGCGACTGACCAGGCTGCGAGGCAGAAACGGATCTGTTTCCGCCGGCCGGAGCAGAACGGTGAAAAGGCGGTTTTGCCAGAGGAGAATCGCCGCCACCACGGCGAAGGAAAGCTGGAAGCCGGCGGTGAAGAATTGGTTGGAATCGACCGCGAGAATGACGAGCGCGGCGCCGCCGAGGCTGTTGAGCGCGAGGACCGGGCGATCAAAGAAAATTCCGCCTAACAAAAAGGCGGCCATGGTCGCGGCGCGCAGGCTGGAGACGTGGAAACCGGTGATGGCCGCGTAAAAGAAAAGGCAGGGAATGATGAGCGCCGCCGCCGCCGGCCGCGGCAGACGGAGGAGCGAAGCCAGGATCCAGAGGAGCTGCGCGATGATGGCCACGTGCAGGCCGGAGACGGAAAACAGATGCAGCGTCCCGCTTTGCTGAAAGGGCTCCTCGACGTCGTTAGGCGATTCGTGCCGGAGGCCGAGCGCCATGCCGTTGATCAGCGCCCGCACCTCGGGCGAATCTTCCAGGCCGCGGGTGAGGTTGGTGCGCATCCATTCCCGGGCCCGGGCGGCTGCGCGCACGACCGGGTTGCCGCCGCCGACGCGCAGGATCGCCCCATTCTCCGGATAACGAACGAAGATGCTCTGGAAGACATCCTGCCGCGCGAGGTAGGCGCGCAAGTCGAAGACGCCGGGGTTGCGCTGCGGCGGGATGGGCTCGGCGATGCCGGTAAGCCGAATCTCATCGCCCAGCCGAGGACTCGCTTTCCAGCGCGCCCGGACTGTCGCCCGGCACGGCTCGGAGCGGCCATCGATTTCGATCGAGTCGAGCCGGAGGAGGAAGGTCGCGTAGTCGCTGGGCGAAAGCGTCGGCTCGCTCGTGACCATCCCGTTGACCGTGACCACGCGGGGCCGGTCGCCAAGGCGCGCGCTGAGCTCGCGCCCGGGCGTGTCGTGCATTTGCGCCTGGTGGAGCGCGAAATAGAAAGCGCCGACGAGAAGATGCGTCAGCCACCAGCGCGGCCGGAACAGACTAACGATCGCTCCAAGCGCGATCAGCGGCCCGAGAACGATCAGCCACAATTCCAGGAACTCGGCCAGGAGAATGCCGCCGACGGCGGAAAGCGCGACCCCCGTGAGCGGCTGACGGCGGGGAACTGCGGGGTTCATAGGCGCGCTTTTCGTTAGGCAAGAGGAGCGCCCTTTTCCGCCCGCGGAGTCGGCCCGCAAAACGATTGCTTCACCCGCGTTAGTTTATATGGTTGGCCGACTGTGCCGACACCTTTTTCGCGGAAAAAGCGCACTCAAGTCGTGCGCGCTTCTGCCAAAAACGGAAGCGTGAAGCTGGGCGCGCCCGCGCCCAAGCGGGTCGGCCTCAAGCCCGGGCTGGATTGGCACAAGCGCAATTTCCTGACCGAGGTCCTGATCCCCTCGCTCTTCACCAAGCGCTCCGGCGACCGGGCCACGCCACTCTTCCCCAAAGTCGGGCCGACGGAGGTTGGCATCACCTGGATCGGGCACGCTTCTTTTCTTGTCCAGGTCGCGGGCATGAACGTGCTTATCGATCCCAACTGGTCGATGTGGCTGAGCGTGATCAAACGCCTGAAACGCCCAGGCTTTCATATCGATCACCTGCCTTCGATTGACCTCGTCCTGGTGACCCATGCCCATTTCGATCATCTCGACCGGCGCAGCCTGCGCCGGGTCGCGGCCGATCAGCCGATCGTGGTCCCGACCGGGGTGGGGAACCTGGTGCACGATCTCGGGTTCAACATCGTGCACGAGCTCGAGCAATGGGAGCAGATCGAGGCCGGGCCGCTCAAGATTTCGATGACGCCGTGTCATCATTGGGGCGCGCGGATGCTGGCCGATCAACATCGCGGGTTTGGCGGGTTTGTGATCGAGGCTAACGAACGCTCCATTTTTCACTGCGGCGACAGCGCTTACTTCCCCGGGTTTGAGGAAATCGGATCGCGTTTCCCGATCGAGATCGCGCTCCTGCCGATCGGCGCCTACGACGCGCCGAGCAAGCGCGAGGTGCACATGAACCCGGAGGAAGCAGTGCGCGCTTTTCTCGAGCTGCGCGCGCGCAAACTGGTCCCGATGCATTACGGCACTTTCCGGCTCGGCTATGAGCCGCTGCACGAGCCGCCGGAGCGCCTGCTCTCGAGCGCGCGCGAGCACGGGGTGGAGGAAAAAGTGCTGGTCATGACCGAGGGCCGGCCGGTCGTGCTCTGAGCGAGTTGCGCCCGCCCAGGCTGGCTGCTTGTCGCGGTAGTCCGGGGAGCACAGGCCGCCGGCCTGTGCTCCCCAGAGCGGAAGCGAAGCGCGACTTTAATAGACGTCGCGCTTGTAGCGTTTCTCGTTCTTCAGTTTCTCGACGTATTCGTTTGCCGCCTCGGCGTCTTTGCCGCCTTCCTGCTGCACGATCTGGCGCAGGGCCGCGTCGACATCCTTCGCCATTCGCATGGCGTCGCCGCAGACATAAAAGTGCGCGCCTTCCTCGAGCCATTTCCAGATTTCGCCGGACGCTTCCAGCATCCGGTCCTGCACATAAATCTTGTGCGCCTGGTCCCGTGAGAACGCGGTGTCGATGCGGGTGAGAAGCCCGTCGGCGCTGAAGCGATCGAAATCTTCCTTGTAAAAATAATCGCTCTGCTCGCGTTGCGCGCCGAAGAAGAGCCAGTTCCGGCCGCGCGCGCCGATGGCCTGGCGTTCCTGGAGGAAGGCACGAAAAGGCGCGACGCCGGTGCCGGGGCCGACCATGATGATGGGCGTGTCGTTCTCCTCGGGCAGGCGAAATTTCGACGCGGTCGGATAAATCGGCGCGGGTGAATCGTCGCAGCGCTCGGCGAGGAAGCTGGAGCAAATGCCTTTGCGAACCCGGCCGTGGCTGCGGTAGGTCACGACGTCGATGATGAAATGGACCGCGCCGGGGTGCATTTTTAAACTCGAGGCGATGGAGTAAAGGCGCGGCTGAAGCTTGGGGAGAAGGGCGACGAATTCCTGCGGCGTCCAATCGATCGAGGGATGCTCGAGCAGGAAATCGATCACTTCCAGGCCCCAGATGTAGGTCGTTAGGTCATGTTTCCGCTCCGGCTCGAGGAGTTCGTTCAGGAGCGGCGCGGCGGAGGCGCGTTGCGCGATCGCCTTGAGGAATTTTGGGGTCGGCTGGGTGATGCTGTAATCGCGGAGCAAGCCCTCGCGCAGGGTGGTCGGGACGCCGCGGTTGCCGGCGATCTCCTCGTCGCCGGTGGCCTCGAGCGCCTTTAGGATTTCGTCGACGAGCGCAGGATCGTTTGTCGGATAAACCGCCATCGAGTCGCCCACCTCGTAGGTGATGCCGGAGCCCTCGAGCGAGAGCTCGAAATGGCGGGTGTTCTTTTCCGAGTCGGGACTGTTCAGCCGGCGGTTGACCAGGACTCGGCCAGGGAAAGGGTTTTTGCGGGAATAGGCCACGGCCGCGGGCGGCTCGTTAGGCATGACGGGTTGGTTTGCTTCCACATCGTTTCTTAACGTGTCGGCAGGCGAAGCGGCAACGTTAAACTCTCGGCGCCGTTCTCAGCTGAGGAATTCCGCCAGCGGCTCCATCGGCTCGATGTGCGAACAGAAAATCTTGAACGCGGCCAGGATGGGGACTGCAAGCAGGATGCCGGTGATGCCCCACATCCAGCCCCAAAAGGTGAGGGAGAGCAGCACCATCACCGGGTTGAGGGTAAGGGAGCGGCCCATGACGAACGGCGTAATGAAACTTCCCTCGATCGACGTGATGACGAAATAAGCCATCGGAAAGAGAAGAGCGTAGCCGACGCTATCGTAACTCAGGATCGCGCCCAGGGTCATGCAGATGATCCCGGTGAGCGCGCCGAGGTAGGGGATGAAATTGAGCACGGCCGCCATCGCGCCCCACATGACCGGGTTGGGCAGGCCCATTAATCCGACGGTCACGCCGACCGCGACGCCGAGGCAGATGTTGATGACCGTGATCGTGAAAAGATAACGCGAGACCTGGCTTTCGATCTCGTGCGCGATCGAGACCGCACGCTTCTTGTCCGAGAGCGTCGGCATCAGCTTGATCGATTTCGCGAGGAAAACGCCATCGTAGGCGAGGAGGAAATAAAGCAGGATGAGAGTGGTCAGGGCGCTGACCAGGACCTCCGGAGTGCGGACCATGAGGCGGTCGGCGAGGGAGCTTTCTTTTACTTCCACCCGGGTCGGTTTGTTCGGCTCGCTTTCGGTCTCGGTCAGGCTCTCGATCGCGCCGCTGGCCTCGGCGACTTTTTCCATCGGTTTCTTGAACGGGAGGAGCTTTTGCCGCAGCTCGTGCAGGCTGTAAGGCGCTTTTTCCAGCCAGCCTGTCGCCGGGGCGGCGAGAAACGAAACGCTATAACCAAACAGTCCCACCAGGGAAAGCAGGAGGATGGCTGCGCCGAGGACGGAAGGGATTTTCGCCCGGGCGAGGGCGCGCACGATCGGTCGCAGGAGATAGCTCAGGAGCAGGGCGAGCACGACCGGGAGGAGAAGCGAGCGGACAAAATAGATGGTGTAGAAAATCGCGAGGAGAAAGAGCCCGGTCATGGCGAGCGAGCGCACGTCGAACGGCCGGTGCAGCAGGTCGTGCACGCGCAGGCGCGGCTTGACCACGGTCGTCTCGCTTTTGTCCGCGTCTCCCTTCGCTTCGGACGGCACCTTCTCGAGTTCGATTTCCACTTCTCGCTGAATCGGTTGCCGAGCCTCGTTTACGCGCCCGCTCCCGCGATTGTGCGGAAAAAAACGAGCAGGCGCCCTCGCTGAGCGCACCGATTCTGAAACGACCGGTTGACGAGCGCGGGGATTGCGCCGTTGAGTTCTCTCCCAATGCCAGCTGCTTCGTTACGCGCACTGCTCACCCACGCGATCGACTACGCGGGACTCTTCCCGCCCGCCGATCTCGCGCTCGAGCCGGCTTTGCAGAACCAGGCCGCCTACGTGCGCTCGGCCGATCGCTGGATGCTCGGCGCTTTTATTCTGCCGGTGGCAAAATTTGCCGAGGCCCGCCCGCAGCTGGAAGCCTTCGACGCCGAACATCCGCTCGAGATTTCCGCCCTCGGGCCGAAAACGGCCAAGCCGGCGGAGTTTCGGCGCGCGCTCGAGAATGTGGCGGAAGCGATCAAGGAATTTCAAAACGGTCAGAAGAGCGTGGTCTCGATCAGGCAGTTTGAGATGCCGCTGCCGAGCGGTCCGGTGGCGAAGTCGCTCGACGCGGCCCGGGCCATTCTCGGCAACCTGCCGCTGAATGTTTTCTGGGAAGCGCCGGCCGACGCCGCGGCCAAGACGATCGCCGCTCTCTCCGGCAGCGGGGCTGGGTTCAAGCTCCGCACCGGCGGGGTGACGGCGGACGCTTTTCCCGACGGCGAGCAGATCGCGCGCGCCCTCGTGACCGCGACCCGGCATCGGGTGCCGATCAAGTTCACCGCCGGCCTGCATCATCCGGTTCTCCGCTTTCATGAGAGTGTCGGGACGAAGATGCACGGCTTCCTCAACGTCCTCGGGGCGGGCGTGCTCGCGGCCGAGCACCGCTGGAGCGAAGCGCAGACCCAGGAGATGCTGGCGGAGGAGGAGGGGAGCGCGTTTATCTTCGACGACGAGATGATGCGCTGGCGCGACTGGAAAATCTCGACCGCGCAAATCGCCGCCCGCCGCCAGCTCGTGACGTCGTTAGGCAGTTGCAGCTTTGACGAGCCACGCGACGACCTGCGCGCGCTCGGCCTCTTCAAGAAATCCTGAACCATGTCCACATCGCTTCGCTCCTTCATCGAGGTCGCGCCCGAGTCGCACTTCCCGATCCAGAATCTGCCCTACGGAATTTTTCGCCCTAACGACGGCCCGGCCCGGGCCGGGGTCGCGATCGGCGATTTCGTGCTCGACCTCGCGTTCCTGGAAGAAGGCGGCCACTTCGACGCGCTCGATTTCGGTCCGGGCCCGGTTTTCGCCACCGATTCGCTCAATGCATTCCTTGCCCTCGGCCGCCCGGTTTGGCGCCAGACGCGGGAAATTTTGCAGCACCTGCTCGCGGCCGACAACGCCACCCTGCGCGACGACGCCGCGTTCCGGGCGCGGGCCTTCCATCCGCAGTCGGAGGTCACGATGCAGTTGCCCGCGCGGATCGGCGATTACACCGATTTTTATTCCTCCTACCACCATGCCTTTAATGTCGGCACGATGTTTCGCGGGCCGGAAAACGCGCTCATGCCGAATTGGAAATGGCTCCCCATCGCCTACCACGGCCGGGCCAGCTCGATCGTTCCCAGCGGAGCCGACGTCCGCCGTCCGCACGGGCAGATCAAGCCGCCGGACGCGGAGGCGCCGGTCTTCAGCGCGAGCAAGGCGCTCGATTTCGAACTGGAGGCGGCCTTCTTCGTCGGCCCGCCTAACAAACTCGGCGAACCGGTCCCGATCGCCGAGGCGACGGACCACATTTTCGGGCTCGTCCTGATGAACGACTGGAGCGCGCGCGACATCCAGACTTGGGAATACCAGCCGCTCGGGCCGTTCCTCGCGAAAAATTTCTGCACCAGCATCTCGCCCTGGATCGTGACCTGGAAGCGCTCGAGCCTTTCCGGAAACCGCTCCCGGCCCAGGACCCGCCGCCGATGGATTACCTGCGCGCGCCGGACGATTTCACCTTCGACATCCGGCTGGAGGCGACCCTGCAGACCGCGAAGATGAGCGAGCCGTTAACGATCACCCGGAGCAATTTCCGGAACCTCTATTGGAGCATCGCGCAACAATTGGCGCACCACACCGTCGGTGGCTGCAACCTGCAGCCGGGCGACCTCCTGGCCAGCGGCACGATCAGCGGCCCGGCGGAAGACGGGCGCGGGAGCATGCTCGAGCTGACCTGGCGCGGAGCGAACCCGCTGCAGCTGCCCGGGGGCGAGACCCGCAAATGGCTCGAGGACGGCGATCGCCTGACGATCAGCGGCTGGGCCGAGGGCGACGGCTACCGGGTCGGCTTCGGCGAAGTAAGCGGCCGCATCGTCGGCTAGAAACAGAAAACCCGTCCAAGCAGGACGGGTTTTCCACACCAAACAGGACAGTCGTTAGGCCCGGCGGCGGCGGACGAAGAACCAGGCGCCAAGCAGGAGCGGCCCGGCGAGGAGCGCGTAGCTCGAGGGCTCGGGCACGATCGCGAGGTTATTGAAATAGAGGTTGTTGGCGTCACCGCTGTCGGTGCCGGAATTGTAGAGCTTGATGCCACTCGCCACCCCGGTGAAGCCGTTGCTGTAGGTTTGACCATTGCCACTATAGAGCACCGAATAGGTGCCGCCTCCGGCCGTGGTTTGGGTGAGGGATAAGCTGAAGACAGCGGTCGAGCTGTAGGGAGCTCCGAGGCTCATGCCGTTGATCTGGTAGTCGTCGCCCCCAGACGTTGAGATTAAAGATCTCGGTCGCGCCATCAAAGAGCGAGAACCCCTTGTTTCCGTTGCGAAAGTTCACCGCGATATCGATGGAGAAGGTCTGACCAACAGAGAGCGCGGAGCCAAAGTTTCGAATTGCGTCCGCGAAAGCGGAGGGATCTCCATTGGCAAAGATCCCAAAGGAAACGCCCCCAGTGTTGATGTTGCCGGAACCATCCGTCGAGCTGCCAAGGAAATACCCGGAGAATCCGCCGCCGCCGTTATTCGTCAGGTCCCACGAATTGAACGTCCCGGCGGTGCCGCCGTTGCTCCCGTTCGTCCACGTCCCGCCGTAATTCGCAGCGTTATCCGTCCCCTCGGTGGCGGCGAAGGCGCCTGCTGTTCCCAAAACGATCGCCGCCAATAAGACACTTAATCTTTTCATGTTTGCTGGATTTCCCCTCGAATGTGGGCAAGTCGTCTCTCAATTTTCCCGCCCGATGTCAATCCTATTTTCAGAGGAGCGGAGGAAATTGTCGGCCGATTTGCGGCGGCCAAACCAAAAAAGTTTCGCCAAATACGGAATTTTTTATTGCGCGGCATCGGAATTGCCTTCATAAGAGCCGCTCGTGCTACGTCTCTCTCTCTTTCTCAGCTGTCTTTTCGCCGTCTCAACTCTCCAGGCCGCAGGTCTCTCCAAATCGGAGACGCGCTTTGTCTACGTGGATGCCAAGGGGAAGGTGCAATCGACCGAAGTCATTTCTCGTTTTACGGGCAAGTTAAAGAACCTGCCGCACATCGATCCGAAGCTGGCCCGGGCCGCCACGATCGCGGAAGAACGCGCCAATGCGCACTCCAAAAGCCGCTGCTGGCGTTATGTAAAACAGGCCTTGCTCGCCTCCGGCGCCGTCGATTCCTATCCCAAGACCGCCTACGCGCGCCAGGCTGGCGACGAGCTGGTGAAAAATTATGGCTTCACCCGCCTCGCGGTGCGTGATCCTTACCAGGCGCCGATCGGCTCGGTGCTGGTTTACGGCTCGGGCCGGGCAGCCGGTCACGTCGAAATTCGCACCGCCCGCGGTTTCGTGAGCGATTTTCGCGCGGCCACTCCTTCGCATCGCCCGTTGATCGGCGTTTACGCGAAGCTCGATTCCACTCCGACCCGCCGCTAGCGCCTAAAAAGGCGCGGGCGTGGCGATCAGGAACCAGCTCACCATCGCGAGCGCAATGAGGAGCTTGCCGACCATCGCGGCGAGGTTGCCGAGGAGCGCTCCCCAGCTCGCGCGGCCGGCGTCGATCAGCTTCATTCCGCCGATGATTTCCCCGGCCAGCGCCCCCACCACCGGGCCCACAAGCAGCCCGGGCAGGCCGAAAAAAATCCCAACGATCGCGCCTGCGATGGCGCCAAACCCGCCCCAGCGCGTCGCCCCAAAGCGTCGCGCCCCGAACCAGCTGCCGGCGAAATCGACTGCATAAGAAGCGAACGTGAGCAGAACCAGCAGCCCGAGACCAAGCCAGCCGAGGCTCTTCTCCGGGCCGAGCATGATCCGGTGCAGAATGGCCGCCGCGAGAATGACGATGGTGCCGGGAAAAACAGGTAGGATCGTCCCGATGAGGCCGACCGCCATGAGGATGAGCGTGGCGCTCCACCAGAATAATTCCATGGCGCGGACTCTAGCACGACACCCGCCGGCCGCTCCAGAAAGCGCGCGCCGCGCCGCCAGCCGCTGCCTTGACAAGCAAGTCCCTGTCCACGACCCTGCCCGCTCACAAATTCCTGATCATGGCCAACTCCAAATCTGCCGCAAAACGCGCTCGTCAAAATCCCCGCCGCACTCTTCGTAACCGGAGCGTGATTACCAATTTGCGTTCACTCTCGAAACGCCAGGCGACCGGCGGAAAAACGGAGGAGACCCGCGCGCTCGTTTCCGCGCTGGACAAGGCGGCCAAACGCGGCGTCATCCACAAGAACGTGGCCAATCGCCGCAAGGCGCGCCTGAACAAAGCCGCCGCCAAAGCGGCCACGGCCTGATCTTCTTCTGCCCGCCTCCTGCGCTCGATTCTGAAGAAAAGCTAGGCACAGGAACACGCGCAGGATAAAGAAACTGCATTGCATCTCGTCCGGAAAAGTTGAGTTTTGCCCATGATTCCTGCGCTGCTTCTGGTTTTTCTCGCGGTCGTCTTCCGCATCGCCTCCGCCATCGTGGTCGAGGGCGGCGGGAGCGCCTGGCTGTCTAATTTCGCCCCGCTCGCCGCCATCGCCCTTTGCGGCGCGATTTATTTTCCGGCCAAATACAAGTTCACCGTCCCGTTTGCGGCCCTGCTCGTCTCCGACCTGGCGCTCAACGCCTACTATCAGGTCTCGATTTTCACCCCCGAAGTGCTTTGCCGATATTTCGCCTTCGCCCTGGTCGGCCTGCTCGGTCTCGCGATCAGCCGCCGGCCTTCGCTCAAGACGATCGTCCCGGCCACGCTTGCCGGCTCCGCTTTCTTCTACGGGATCACGAACTTCTTCTCCTGGCTGACCGATCCCGGTTACGTGAAAAATTTCGCCGGCCTCATCCAGGCGCTCACCGTCGGCCTGCCGGCCTATGGCGCGACGCCGACCTGGATGTTCTTCCGCAATTCACTCGTGAGCGATCTGCTCTTCACTCTCCTGTTTGTCGCCTGCATGAGCTACAGCCGGCGTAATGCCGCCCTGCCGGCGGCCGCGGCTCGCTCGTTAGCCCACTGACCGTCATGTCTTCGCCGGAGCAACGCGACGAGGTCGAGATGCTCGCGATGATGTTGCTGATCCGCCGCTTCGAGGAGCGCGCGAGCCAGCAGTATCAAGCGCAGAAGATCGGCGGCTTTTGTCACCTTTACATCGGGCAGGAAGCCGTCGTCGCCGGAGCCGTCGCCGCGACCCGCCCGGATGACTACCTCATCACCGCCTACCGCGACCACGCCCACGCGCTCGCTCGCGGAACGAGCGCCGACGCCTGCATGGCCGAGCTTTTCGGCAAAGTCACCGGCTGCTCGCGCGGTCTCGGCGGGTCGATGCATTATTTCGACAAGGCGAATCACATGTACGGCGGCCACGCCATCGTCGGCGCGCACGTGCCGCTCGCGGCCGGGATGGCGTTTGCTTCCAAGTACCGCAAGGAAGACCGGGTCACGCTCTGCTTTTTCGGCGACGGCGCGATCAACCAGGGCGGCTTCCACGAGGCGCTGAATCTGGCCGGGCTCTTCAAGCTCCCGGTCATCTTCATTTGCGAAAACAACTTCTTCGCCATGGGCACCTCGGTGAAACGCTCGACCTCGCTCAAGGAGATCGTCGACCGCGCCGAGGGCTACGACATGCCGGGCGAGGTGGTCGACGGGATGAGCTTCCGCGAAGTGCGCGACAAGCTGGGCGAGATCATCGCCTCGATCCGGAAAGATCCGCACCCGGCTTTCGTCGAGGCGCGCACTTATCGTTATCGCGGCCATTCCATGTCGGACCCGGCCAGTTACCGGACGAAGGAAGAGCTGGAAAAATACCGCCTGGAAGATCCGATCACGCGCCTGCGCGCCCAGCTCACCCGCGAAGGGAAATTGACGAACGAGCAGTTCGACAAGCTCGACAAAAAGGCGAAAGACGAGGCCATGGCGAGTGTGAAATTCGCCGAGAAAAGCGCCGAGCCGCCGCTCGAGGATCTCTACAAATACACCTACGTCGAGAACGACGATGTAGAGGCGGGCGTGTCGCCCGCAAAAGCCGACCGCACATCCAGCGCGCCTCGCAAGCAAGCCCGCGCCTCGTCCGCGAAGAATAACGGCGATGCGGCCGACACGGCCGCCGCTACACCCAGGAAAAAGGCGTGAGAGAAATCACTTACCGCCAGGCGCTCAACGAAGCGCTCGCCGAGGAAATCGCGCGCGACCCGAACGTCTTCCTCATGGGCGAGGAAGTGGCCGAGTACAACGGCGCCTACAAAGTCAGCCAGGGCCTGCTCGACCGCTTCGGCGCCGAGCGCATCATCGACACCCCGATTTCCGAGAACGGCTTCGCCGGGCTCGGCATCGGCGCCGCCATGGTCGGCCTGCGTCCGATCGTCGAGTTCATGACCTTCAGCTTTTCGCTCGTCGCGTTCGACCAGATCGTGAACAACGCGCCCAACATGCTCACCATGTCCGGCGGCCAGTTCAACATCCCGATCACCTTCCGCGGACCGAACGGCCCCGCCCACCAGCTCGGCGCGACCCATTCCCACGCCACCGAGTGCCTTTACGCCAACGTCCCCGGCCTCAAGATCTGCACCCCCGCCACCCCGCGCGACGCCAAGGGCCTGCTCAAGACCGCCATCCGCGACAACAACCCCGTCCTCGTCCTCGAGTGCGAACTTTTCTACAGCCACAAGGGCCCGGTCGAGGATGAAGACGTCGACCTCCTGATTCCGTTAGGCGAATCCGAGACCAAACGCGAAGGCAGCGACGTCACCATCATCTCCTACGCCCAGACCGTGCCGATGGCGCTGGCCGCGGCCGAGCAGCTCGCGGGCGAGAAGATCAACGCCGAAGTGATCGACCTGCGCTCGATCAAGCCGCTCGATTGGCCGGCCGTTTTCGCTTCCGTCAGCAAGACCCATCGCGTCGTCATCGCGGAACAGGATCGCCCCTGGTGCGGCGTCGGGGCCGAGATCGCCTTTCGCATCCAGCAGGAAATTTTCGACGAGCTCGACGCCCCCATCCAGCGCGTCGCGCAGGAAGACGTCCCGATGCCGTACAACGAAAAGCTCGAGCAAGCCGTCCTGCCCAACGCCGAGAAGATCGTCGCCGCCGTCAAAAAGATTTGTTAAGCCTAACGAAAGTCCTTCTTCCGCCATGCCTGAGATCCAAATGCCGAAACTGAGCGACACCATGACCGAGGGGACGCTCGTGAGTTGGAAGAAGAAGATCGGCGACGCAGTGACCGCGGGCGAAGTCCTGGCCGAGATCGAGACCGACAAGGCGACGATGGAATGGGAAGCGACCGATGACGGCGTCCTGAAAGAAATTTACGTGCAGGAAGGCGGGAAGGTAAACGTCGGCGACCGCATCGCCTTCATCGGCGAAGAAGGCGAAGACGCTCCCGCCGCCGATGCCGACAAAGCGGAAGAAGAAGGTGGCGAAAGCGACGAAGCCGAGGAACCAGAAGCCAAAGCCCCCGAGAAAAAGAAGGCGAAGCCTGTAGAGGCGGCCGTGCCGGCCGCAACCCCCGAGGCGAAAGCAGCGCCCGAGAAGAAAGCAAGCCGCCCCGCGCCGGAAGAAAAATCCGAGTCCGGCCGCGTCAAAGCCTCGCCCCTCGCGAAGAAAATCGCGGCCGAGAAAGGCATCGACCTCACGAGCCTCAAAGGCACCGGCCCCGGCGGCCGCATCGTTGAGAAAGATGTCGAGGCGGCCGGCTCAGCCGCCCCGTCCGGCAAAGCTCCCGCCACCAAGACCAAAGCCCCCGCGCCCGAGATTTCCGCCGGCGAAACCGCTCGCATCAGCCTCACCGGCATGCGCAAAGTCATCGCCGAGCGCCTCGTCTCCAGCCTCGGCCCGGTCCCGCATTTTTATCTCAACATCGAGATCAACGCCGACCCGCTCATGCGCGTCCGCGCCGAACTCAAGTCCGGCGCCGAAGAAGACGACGCGACCAAGATCACGGTCAACGATTTCATCCTCAAAGGCGCGGTCGTCGCGGCCCTGCGCGAGCCGAAAGTCAACGCCGCCTTCGACGGCGACGCCATCGTCCACTACGGCGACATCAACCTCGCGGTCGCCGTCGCGATCGACGAAGGCCTCGTCACCCCGGTGATCAAAGGCGCGCAAAACAAATCGCTCCGCGAGATCAGCGCCGCGGTCAAAGACCTGGCCCACCGCGCGCGCAACAAGCGGATGAAGCCGGAAGAATTCCAGGGCGGCACCCTCACCGTCTCCAATCTCGGCAGCTACGGGATCGATTACTTCTCCGCCATCATCAACCCGCCCCAGGCCATCATCCTCTCCATCGGCGCGATCGTGAAAAAGCCGATCGTGAACGAAGACGACGAGATCGTCCCCGGCTACCGGATGAAGATCGGGATGAGCTGCGACCACCGCGTCGTCGACGGCGCGATCGGCGCCAACTACCTCAAAGCCCTCCGCCAGCTTTTGGAAAATCCCTCCCTGCTCCTGCTCTGACGCACCCGCGGCCCACGCCGCCCGCAATCGTTAAATGCTGGCGCTGCTCCCGCACCCTGCGGGCCATTGGTCTATGTCATGGCTGGCCTGTCCATTCCGTTCTCGACCTTCGTCGCTCATCTTGTTTTCGTTAGACCGTGAGAGACTTTGCGGCGTGGTTCATTCTCTTCATCGCAGCCGTGTCTCTCGTCACTGCGATGCTTCTTTTGTTCCGGCGGTGGATCAGACCCGCTAGGGCCCGCCCGGTAGTCGCCTGCGGGGCCGGCCCCCTGCGAACCCGCTCGCCGCATTTGAGCATCCCGACAATGTCCATCATCGTCCGCGCCATCGGACGACCCACCTTGCTCGAGGCGCTGGAGAGCCTCGCCGCGCAGAACGAGCGCGACTTCGAGGTGGTCCTAGTCGACATGAGTGACGGAAAGATGGAAGCGCAGATCGCCGCGGTCGGAGCGCGCCTGCCTTCACTGCAACATCTGCGAATCGGGAAACGCCTCACCCGCCCGGTGGCGCTCAATCACGGGATCGAAAAAGCGCGCGCCGAATACATCGGAATTCTCGATGACGACAATTTGTATCTGCCCAGGCACCTCAGCCGCTTGCGCGAGCGCGCCGAGCGTGGCCAGGCCGACCTCATTTACACGGGCGTCCTCTTTCGCTCCTTCACCGCCGACCACTGCTTGATCAGCGAAGAGCGGCGCTTTCAGCCTTACGACTTCGCGCGTCTCCTCGAGGGCAACTACATCTTTGCCTCCACCGCGATCTACCGAAAGGAAGCGTGGCGCCGCGCGGGCCGTTACGATCCGCGCTTTCCGATTTATGAGGATTGGGAATTTCTTCTTCGCCTCACGCGCAACGCTTCGGTGGAATCTTTCCCCGGGCATTCCGCCATCTCGCGCAGTTTCCTGGGCGTGGCCGGCGTGCCGGAGCACCATTGCGAGAAGGAGGAATGCGAGCGGTGCATCAACGGTCTTTACTGGAAACATCGAAGGCTCTTTGGCAAAGTCGCCCGCGACCGGTTTCGGAATCGCGCAGCGCTCGAGCTCCTGGTCGAGTGGCGCCGCCGGACCCGCCTGCTGACCGATCACGACGAATCGTATGGATGATCCTTTTGCAAAGGCCGACGCGCGCCGGCTGATGGTCTTCGGACATCCCGCCCACGAGCTCGCCCTTTTCGGCCTTTTGCAGCGGCATGAACCGGCCGTCATCGTCCTCACCGATGGCGGGGAGCCGGAGCGCGTCGAGCAATCGCGCGCCGGTTTCGCATCGATCGGGCTCGGCCACGATAACTGTTATCTCGGCTTTGCCGAAAGCGAGTTCTACGACCGCCTCCTCGCGCGCGATTTCGAATTTTTTCTCAGCGTCAGTCGCGCGGTCGAAGCCGAGATCGAGCGCCTCCAGCCGGACCAGATTTTCTGCGATGCAGTCGAATTTTATAACCCGGTGCACGACCTCACTCTCCCGCTCGTGCAACGCGCGAGCCGGGTGAGACCGAAGTGCGAGATCTACGAAGTGCCCCTCGTTTACCAAGTGCCGGGCGAGGAGGAAAGCTATGCCATCCAACGAATCCCCGATGCGCTCGAGACCCGGCGTTTCCGTCAACTCCTCAACGCAGAGGAGCTGCGCCGGAAGGTTCATGCGCGCGATCGCATTTATCTCAACTTGCGGGCGCAATTCGGCCCTGACTTTATCAACCTGCCCGAGACACACCTGGCAGAAGAGCAATTCGCCAGCGCGGGCGATGCCTTGGCGGCACCGCTCGAAACGGGCCGTGCCATGCGCTACGAATGGCGGGCTCGCGCGCTCCGCGATGCCGGTGCCATCACGGAGATCATCACCTATCGCGAGCATTTTCGCCCGGTCGTGGAAGCGCTCCTCGCGGCCTAACGAATGACGCCGGATGACTTCCTTTCTTCTCCCGCGCGGAGCCGCATCTGACTTATCGCTGGTGTAGCCCGGTGGCCGCTGGGATCGCCTCATCTTGTTCTCGTCAGGCCGGCAAAGAGCTGTCACGATCGTTTCGAGCTTTAAAATAAGTCTATGTCCAACTCACGTTTTGGCTGGTTTTCTCTTGCGGCAACATGGCTCGTGGTCCTGCACGCTTCGGCAGAGACGAAGCCGGAAGAGGGACCGCGGGGCAAACTGTCGATGCTCGCCCCATCCCAAGGGGTTTCATTTCCGCCAGGAAATCTCTGAGAATGGCGCGCCATGGACGACGAACTTTGCAACGGAATACATCAGGCTGAAATAGGAAATGGTCTGCGACGACGCTGGCTGACCCTGTGCGATCACGCGGGAAACTATTTCCACAGTCCTGGGTGAACCGGGGCGTTGGGTGATGAAGAAGTATCTGTCGCTAGTGGTAGCTGTTCTTATCGGGATAGGCTCGACTCTGCTTGTGCAGCAGCGTCTTGAGCGTGGCCGCCCGGCCAAGGAGGAGGCGGCGAGCGAGGCACTGAAGGGGGCGCGAGCCCATGATTCGCTCCCCGACACCGCGATGCACCGACCCTTTGTCCTATGGCCGGCTGATGAGCCGTTGCCAACGCAGGGTTATGACCGAGCTCCAGAGGTTCCTTTTAGCTCAGCGGATCTGGTCATCCAGCCGGACGAGATGAGACCGTTCTATGGTCCTCCCGGCGAATTTGGTTACTACATCGACGGGGCGAACTACGGTTTTGGGTCGCTCTCATTCATCCTCACCGAAACTCATCCCGGGGGCGGTCCGGACCTGCACAGCCATGATACGGAAGAAGCGCACATCCTTTTCGAGGGAAAGGTCACCTACTTCATCGGAGAGCAGCGCTTCAGCGCCGAGGGACCCTACATCACGCGAGTGCCGGCGGGTGTGCCTCATACTTTCATCAATGCGGGCTCCAAGCCCTTCCATCTCATCGCGGTTTTTCCCGATGGACGTCCGGTCTACCGGCACCTTGGAGACAACCCTTTGATCCCCGCTGCCTCCCCGCGCCCCGATGCCACTCCCACGGACTAGGGACGCGGTCTTTCTGGTCTTGAGCTGGCGTTGATCGCCGGGGAACCTGCTCGTGGCTACTGGGGCGCGCCCTGCCGGTCCAAACAAAAATGGCGGGCGGAATTATTTTTTCCTCAGCCACACAAACGGACTATTTTTTTGAGCTTGCTCACAGAAGCCGCGACTGATTTATCTCGTGCCAGCAAGTGAGCACGAGCACGGCGCCCTCAGACACGGATGACGAGCAGCATCTCCGTTTGCTCGCGATTTTTCATTACGTGGTCGGCGGGTTGACCGCGTTGTTCGCTTGCTTGCCGCTGATCCATGTCGCCCTCGGCCTCATGATGCTCTACGCGCCGCAATCGATGAGCAACAAGCCGGGCGACGCGCCGCCGGCTTTCGTCGGCTGGCTTTTTGTGGGCATGGGCGGGGGTATGTTTCTCGCCGGGCTCGCAGTGGCAACTTGCATCGTCCTTGCCGGTCGCTTCATCGCCCGGCGCCGCCGCTACTGGTTTGTGTTCGTTCTGGGCTGCTTCCAGTGCGCGATGTTTCCTTTTGGCACCGTGCTCGGGGTGTTCACGATCGTCGTCCTTTCGCGCGAGACGGTGAAGAAGCTGTTCCTCACCGGGCGGCCGGAGACTCGTAGCGTGTCTCACATTGCATAATTGTTAAGTAAAAACTTTATGACAACCGTTGGTAGGCTTCTTAGCGTCGCCCGGCTGTTTCTCTTTTCACACGTCAGTAACAACCTCGTCGGAAAAGTAACTATCATGGAAAAACCCAGCGCTCCAAAGTTCAGGTTCCTTAATGCACGCGTTCTCGCGTTTGTCGTCGGCTCGGCCGGTCTCCTTCTCCTGCTGTTCGGGCTGAGTCTCTTCTCAGGACAGGCAGTCAATGCCCAGGCGCCTGTGGCCGGGACCGGTCCGGTGCAGGTGGTCGCTTCCTATCATAACGATGTCTCGCCACCGCTGACGGAGGTGCCGGCCTGGAGCACGGCCGACGTCCGGCGCGGGGCCGAGCGAGATGCGAACGCCAACCCGAAGATTCCCTACCGTCACCGGGATGGCTACGACCCAGTGGTGCAGAACTGGCATGTCTCGGAGCACGGTTTCACCGCGCCTAACATTCCGATCCCGATCCGGAACTTCGACGGCAGTCGGTTACCCCGGCGTGGGCTGTAACTGTGCGCCACCCGATACGAACGGGGCGGTGGGCCTGACCCAGTATGTGCAAATGGTGAACGAGGGTTACCAGGTCTTTGACAAGGCGACAGGCGCGTCGGTGCTCGGGCCGAACAGCATTTCCTCAATCTGGAGCGGCTTTGGCGGCGTCTGCGAAACGGGCGGCGCCGGTGACCCGATCGTCCTTTACGATCGCATTGCCAACCGTTGGGTGATCAGTCAGTTTGCCAGCTCGGGCTCGACCATCACGGATGAATGTGTCGCAGTCTCGACCAGCTCGGATGCGACCGGGACTTACTATCGCTACGGGTTTCATCTCGGGAGTAACTTCTACGATTACCCGCAGCTCGGGGTTTGGCCCGATGGCTATTACATGAGCATGAACGTCTTCAACGCGGCCGGCACGGCCTATCTCGGCCCGCAGCCGTTCGCCTTTGACCGGGCGAAGATGCTGACCGGGCAGCCGGCTACGTTCGTTAGTCCGGTGGGACCGCTCGGCGGATCGGTCGATCCTTTCCTGCCCTCCGACCTCGACGGGCCGACGCTGCCGCCGGCCGGCGCGCCGAACACGTTTATCGGGTTCCCGGGGCAGTCGACGAATCCGAGTTACACGACCTATCATTTCCACGTGGACTTCGCCACGCCGTCGAACTCGACCTTTACCACTTTTGCCGCGCCCCCGGCGGCGAGTTACACGGCCCTTTGCCCGACGACGCGGGCCTGCGTGCCGCAGAATGGCGCCTCCAGCTCCAATAATCTCGATGGCATCGGCGACCGGCTCATGCGCCGGCTGGCCTACCGAAACTTTGGCACGCACGAATCCGTCGTCGGCACTTACAGCGTGAAGTCTGGGACGGTGTCCGGGCTGCGCTGGTTTGAATTGCGCAACGTCACGGCCGGACCGGTGACCGTTTACCAGCAGAGCACTTACCAGCCCGATACGACGTGGCGCTGGATGGGCAGCGCGGCGATGGACGGTCAGGGGAACCTGGCGATCGGCTTCAGCGCCTCCAGTTCGAGCATCAAGCCACAGTTGCGCTACGCCGGGCGGCTCGCGACCGATCCGCTCAACACCCTGGGACAGGGAGAAGCGCATCTGTATGACGGCACCGGCAGCCAGACTGGAAGCGGCAATCGCTGGGGCGATTACGCGGGGTTAACGGTCGATCCGGTGGACGACCAGACGTTCTGGTTCACGAGCGAATATTATTCCTCGACCACCTCGTATAACTGGCGGACGCGGATCGGCAGCTTCAAGATCGCCACCGGCACCCCGACGCCGACGCCGACACCGACGGCTACTCCAACACCAACGGCTACGCCAACCCCGACGGCGACCCCGACGCCCACGGCCACGCCGACTGCGACGCCAACGCCGACGCCGAGCGAGCTTATCGTCAACGGCGTCCTGGAGAGCAGCATCTCGCCGTGGATCATGTCCGGCACGGGCACGTTCTACACCAACAACGGCAACTATCCCCACGGCGGGACGGGCTACATGTATCTGGGCGTGAACAACAGCACCGCCGGGCAGATCTACCAGACGGTCACGATTCCGACCACCGCGACGGGAACGCTGACCTTCTGGTTAAATGTCAGCTCGAGCGAGTCGGCGACGACGGCCTACGATTACATGTATGTCGAAGTCCGCAGCACGACGGGCACCCTGCTCTCAACGATCGCGACCTACAGTAACAAGAACAAGACGACTGCCGGGAGCTATTCCCTGAAGTCGTTCAGCCTCGCCGCCTACAAGGGGCAGACGGTGCGGCTGCAATTCCGGGGCACGACCGACAGTTCGATCACGACCACCTTCCGGGTGGACGATGTCTCGCTGAAGTAGCCCCACGCAAAACTCAAAACAGGAAAGGAACGGCGCGAGCCGTTCCTTTTTTGTTTGGTGGAGGCGGAGGAATCGGGCACGACTGGTTGCGTTCCACCGCTCCCGGTGGATTTTGTTAGGCGCAGATGATTCCGCCTAACGACGAGCGCCCGCCTAACGACCGCAAGCTGCGGATTGCCTCTTTCGCCACCCACGCGGCGCGCGGCATCCTGCGCGACCGCCAGACCCGCCGCAAGGTCATGTTCTGGATCGTGATCGCGGCCGTGGTCATGCTCTTCGTCGGGGCGACCTTTCTCGCGCCGCTGCTCGATCCCCGGGCGCGGCCGGGCTGGTTTATTCTCTACTGGCTGGCCTGCGCCTGGATCACGGTGACGGCGGTGCTGCTGGCGCTGCTCGACCTCCTCCAAGTGCGCTTGCAGGCGCGCGAGGAGAAACGGCGGCTGGCCCGCGAGATCGTGGAAGAAGCCGAGGAGGGCAATGCAGACTGACGATTTTGCGAGCGGGGCGGAGCTGCCAGCGACGGGGTGGAAACGGCGCGAGCAAATGGAGGCCGACGAGCGCCAGACGTTGGCGCCTTACGCGCAAAAATCGGGCGCCTCGCGCGGCCGGAGTTTTCCTGAGCCGCGGCACGTCTACCGGACGGAATTCCAGCGCGACCGGGCGCGGATCATCCATTCGCGCGCGTTTCGCCGGCTGGAATACAAGACGCAGGTCTTCCTGAACGGGACGGCGGACCATTTGCGGACGCGGCTGACGCATACTTTCGAGGTGGCGTCGGTCAGCCGTACGATCGCGCGCGCGCTTTCCCTGAACGAGGACCTGGCGGAGGCGATCGCGCTCGCGCATGATCTCGGGCATTCGCCTTTTGGGCACTCGGGCGAGGAGATGCTGGCGGAATGCATGCAGGAGCACGGCGGGTTTGAGCACAACCGGCAGAGCCTGCGGGTGGTGGAATTGCTGGAGGCGGTTTACCCGGCTTTTCCGGGTTTGAACCTGACCTTCGAGGTGCTGGAAGGGCTGCGGAAACGCGACAAGGAAACCCCGCCCTCGCTCGAGGCGCAGATCGCCGATCTCGCGGATGAGATTACCTATTACAGCCACGATCTCGACGACGCGCTCGACTTCGCTATTCTCGACAGCGACCAGCTCGACGACAGCGCGATCTGGCAGCGCAGCCACCAGCGGGTGGCGCACCGGAACCCGGATTTGTTAGGCGCGGAGCTGCACAAAAACGTCATCCGCGACATCATCGATCTGCAGGTGCGCGACGTGGTGGCGACGAGCGCGCGCGCAATCGCGGCGGCGGCGCCGGCCGATGGCGAAGAGGCGCGGCGGCAGCCAGCGCCATTGATTCGCTACAGCGAGGAAGCAGGGGTGGCGAACAAGGAACTGCGGACTTTTCTTTACGAGAACGTTTATTACCACCCGCGGGTGGCGGAAGTGAACCGGCGCGCCTGCGAAATGTTGCGGACGGTTTTCGCGGCCTACGTGGAGGAACCGGAGCGGCTGGGCGACACGGCGGCGCGCCGAATCGAAAGCCAGGGGCTGCACCGCACGGTCTGCGATTACATCGCGGGAATGACCGACCGGTATTTGCTCGAAGAGCACTCGCGGCTGGCGGGCGGCTAGACGGTTTCCTCGCGCAGGAATTGAATGAGAAGGCGGAGACGCTGGTTGAGGTCGAGCTCCTCGAGCAGCCGCTGGCGGCGGGTCGGATCGTTGATGAAAGTGGCGGCGATCAGGTCGGCCAGCATTTCCGGATCGCTCATTTCACTCAGGTAACGGTCGATCTTTTCCGGCAGCTCGCGGCCGCTCTCCTTCAGGCGGGTGTAAAACTCGAGCACCTTGGCGGCGAGGGCGTCGGTCTCAACCGTGAGCTTGGTGCGGGTCTTGAGCGGCTTGATCCGGGCGATCGGGAAAGGAGCTTCCTGTTCGAACTCGCTAAACTTCACCCGCCGGATGCCTTGGAGGATGAGATCGGAGGTGCCGTCGCTCCGTCCGACGCAGGCGCGGATGAGGCCAACGGTGCTGACCGGATAAAAATCGTCGCTCGTGCGCCATTGCTGGCGTTCCGGCCTAACGAGAGCGACGCAGAGCATGCGATCGTCGTCGAGAGCGTGGGCCAGCATCTTGCGAAAGCGCGGCTCGAAGATGTGGAGCGGGAGGAGAGCGTTAGGAAAAAGAAGAATGCCGGTGAGCGGCATAACGGGGACGGCTTCGGGAAGTTCGACGTTTTCGGGCATGATTGAGAGGCTTTATCTTATATACGCGCGCCGGGTGCGTCGGAGTTGGCTGAGTGTGGGCTGCCCCTCGGCGTTGGCCGCCCCGAGAGCGGCGTAGGTGAGGGCGGAACCGAGCCGATTGAGCTGGCGGCGGGAGGCGAGACCGAGTTTTCCCATGCCCATGGCGGCGATCGGGACCGGGCCGTCCTGCGATTCCTTAAAGAATGAAACGAGACGCGCAAGTTGGGCCGGGGTGTCGGTGCGGGTGGCGATCTTGAAAATCGCGGGCTGGAATGCGGTCGCCGCTTTTGTTAAACGATGGAGCTGCGCGGGAGGTGAGGTCTCGCGGAGATTGTGGTGGGAAACGATGAGGCCGATCTGGCGATGCCGAAGTTCTGTAAGCAAGCCCCTGAACTGGCCTACGGAACGAAGCTCGAGATCGACGAAGGCGGCGTGCTCAAGAAAGCGGAGAAGGAGCGCGCGCCGGGCGCCGGTCGCGAGTTTTCCCAAACCGCCCTCGAGGGGATGGCGGGCGGTGAGAATAAGGGGCGCACGAAGTTTGGGAAGGGTGCGCTCGACTTCGCCTAACGAATTGCGCAGGGCGTCGAGCCGGAGCTCGAAGAGGTCGGGCGGCCGCCGCAGGCGCACAGCCCGGGCGAGCGCGGCGCGCGACGCTACCACACCGACCAGCCGGGAAACGGCCGCCGGCGGTTTGACCAAAGCTCGGGCGCTCATTTTTTTGCCTTCGGGCGCGTATCCTGCGATGGCAGAGTACGCTCCGTCGCGATCCATACCATGCAGAACCGGCAACAGGAACTAAACACACAGTTCCATCAGCTCATCGATGCGTTTGTCTTCGCGATCTCCCTCTTCGCCGCGCACGCCCTGCGCTTCTACGGGACGGAGTGGCTCGACCTGCCCTACTCGATCGATCCTTTTCAAAACTACCAGTGGCTCCTGATCGTGATCATGCCCTTTGGGCCGATCTTTCTCGATCTCCAGGGCTTCTACCAGTCGCCTTTCAACAAGACGCTCGCGAAATCGTTCGTCCAGATCGTGCGGACGATGTTCTACCTCGGCCTCCTCGTTAGTGCCTGCGTCATTTTCCTCCGTCTGCCGCTGACCAGTCGTGCGGTGCCGTTGCTTTTTATCGTCATCGCAACCGGGATGCTGCTCCTGAAAGAGCGGCTGATCGTTGGGCGGGTCCGGCGTCGGGCAGCCCGGGGGCAGGTCCGTGAACGCGTCCTGCTGGCCGGGGTGCCGCAGGACATGGCGGCCCTGGAGAGCTCGCTCAGGCCCGAGGAAAGCATCTTGCTTCAGGTGGTGGGACGGATTGATATCGAGAAGCAGCCCATCTCCGACTTGGTCGAAGCGATGCACGAGCACGCCGTTTCGCGCGTGATCTTTGCCGCCGGCCACGGCCAGCTCAATCGCGTCGAGCAGGCCATCGGCGCCTGCGAACTGGAGGGCGTCCCGGCCTGGCTGGTGGCCAATTTTATCCAGACCGCGATCGCCAAGCCGGACTTCGATGCTTTTGGAGGACGGCCGATGCTGGTCTTCCGCTCGACGCCGGATGTGTCGTGGGCCTTTCGAATCAAGGGGCTGATCGATCGGTTAGGCGCGCTCGTGGGGCTGATCGCGCTCGCCATTCCGATGCTGATCGTGGCCATCGGCATCCGCCTGACCTCGAAAGGGCCGATTATTTTCAAACAGGATCGGGCCGGGAAAAACGGCAAGCCTTTCGTTATGTATAAATTTCGCTCGATGTCGAGCGACGCGGAGATGCGGCGGGCGGAGCTGCTCCCCTTCAATCAAATGAGCGGCCCGGTTTTCAAGGTGGCGGAGGACCCGCGGATCACGCCGTTTGGGCGCTGGCTGCGGCGCACGAGCATGGATGAGGTGCCGCAACTGTTTAATGTCCTGAAGGGCAACATGAGCCTGGTCGGCCCGCGCCCCCTGCCGCTCTACGAGGTGGAGAAATTTGAGAATACCGCGCAGCGGCGCCGGCTGAGCGTGAAGCCGGGGCTGACCTGCCTCTGGCAAATCAGCGGGCGCAACCAGGTGAAGGATTTTCGCGACTGGGTGAAGCTCGACCTGGAATACATCGACCGCTGGTCGCTCGGGCTGGACCTGAAGATTCTCCTGAAGACGATCCCGGCGGTCCTCTTCGGGCTCGGGGCGAAGTGACAGTTCGTTAGGCCGGCGCGAGCATGCGCTCGACGTACTTGGCCAGGATGTCGAACTCGACGTTCAGGAGGTCGTTAGGCTGAAGGCTCTCGAAGTTCGTCTGGCGATGGGTGTGCGGAATGATCCAGGCGACAAAACTTTTCGGGTGCAATTCCGCGATCGTTAGGCTGACGCCGTTGAGGGCAACCGAACCCTTGAGGGCGGCGTAGCGGGCGAGATCGCCCGGCAGTTCCACCTCGAGGCGATGATCCGCCCCGCTGGCGGCGTAGCCGAGGACGCGCACGGTCGCGTCGATGTGCCCCTGGACGAAATGGCCGCCGAGCCTGGCGGTGGCGGCCAGGGCCCGCTCGAGATTCACCGGGCTCTCCGGGCGCAGGGCGCGCAGGTTGGTGCGGGCGAGCGTCTCCTCGAGGAGATCGAAAGTGAGGTAGCCCTGGCGAATCGCCGTCGCCGTTAGGCAGCAGCCGTTCACGGCCACGCTGTCGCCCTTCTCAAGCGCGAGGGTGATGGCCGGCGCGCTAACCTGCATTTGAGTTCCGCCGTCGGTCGCGCGAATCCAGCGCACCTTTCCCACTTCTTCAATCAGTCCCGTGAACATCGAGCGGCAGATTACGCTGCGACCACCGGCTAACGTCAAGCGCGAGCGGGTGGTCGCGGACAAGTGTCTGCATGATTCGGCTCCTCTTCCCTAACGAGGCGGCCTTGGTTTCCCCATCCGGTCCGAGATTGTCGGGCTTTTGCGTGAAGAAGGTACGATTTACCAGCCTTGGGCGACGCTTGGACACGGTGCCCCCGAAACCGCGCAACCGGCGGACGGGGTAAAAATCGACTCCTCTGGCCTTGAAATTGCTCGTTAGGACCACTGAAGCGGGGCGATTTCGCGCCGGCCGTGAAGCAGAATGCGACATAAGCCGGGGCGAGGGCGTTCAAAAATATTTTCAAAAAAATGAAAAAAACGCTTGTCAGGGTGTATTTCTTCCTGAATTCTCACCGCCAAACCTAACCAAACCAATGGAGAAACTAATGATCAGAACTGTAATTACGAAGTTCGGATTTCTTCGCACGGCCCTCGCGGTCGGCGCGGCGATTCCGATTCTTGCGGGTTCCGGTGCGTTCGCTCAAGAGCCTTCGCCCGCTGCCCTCAGTCCGGCCCAGCCGCTTAATGCGCCTGGAGCGACCGGTGCTGCTCCGCAGCCCGGCAGTGAACCGCCCACCAACGCCGATGGCTCAGTTGCCGAAACCGAGCGCATCATCGTTACCGGTTCGAACATCCCGACGGCCCAAGAAGTCGGACCGAACCCGGTGCTCAACATCAACCGCGACCTGATCAATAAATCGGGTGAGCGCTCCGCTGAAGAACTGATCAAGAATCTTCCGGTCGCCAACGGTGGTGGTGTTCCCGTTTCCAACAACGGCACTGGATTCACCCCGGGTGCGTCAGCGATCTCGCTGCGCGGCCTCGGACCTGAAGCCACCCTCGTTCTGATCGATGGCCGCCGTGTGGCGCCGTATCCGGTCGGTAACGGCGGAACTTCGTCGTTCTTCGATCTGCGCTCCATTCCGGAAGCGGCGATCGAGAGCATCGAAATTCTGAAGGATGGCGCCTCGACCACCTACGGCGCTGACGCCGTCGCGGGCGTGGTGAACATCAAGCTGCGCAAAGATTACAAGGGCGCGGAAGCATCCTTCGAGTACGGCAACACGACCGATAAAGACTCCAGTCTCTATCGCGCCTCACTCATCTTCGGCGTGGGCGACGGTACCACCAACGTCACCGGCGTGCTGAACTTCTATCATCGTAATTCGATCTTCAATCGGGATCGCGGCTACTCCGCCGTGCCTCCGTTCCTGAGCACGAACTCGACCCCGGAAAACCTGCAGCTGACCTATGAGTCCGTTGTCGAAGCGGGCGGAACGCCGCCTGCTGGCTTCGGTCCTGGCGATGTGTTTTTCGGCCGCGCTCCCTTTGGTTCCGATGGAAATGATCCGGCCTCGGATTTCGTTTACACCGCAGGTCGCTCGTCGCTCTTCAACTTCAACCGTTTCTCGGCGACCTTCCCCGAGATCGAAAACTACGGTGGATTTGTGAGCTTCGATCACAAGATCTTCGGCGACAGCATGGTTCTCTTCGGAAACGTGTTCTATCAGAACACGACTTCGCATGACGAACTGGCGCCTTCCGCAACTGGCTCGTTCCAGACTGCGGGCAGCACCACGCTGGCGATTCCTCCGCGCGAAAACAACATGGGCACGACGCCGAACGGCGGTCCGACCTATGCAGAGACCGGAGTTCCGGCGGATGCCTTCAACCCGTTCAATCCGTTCAATCAGATTATCTCGGGCGGCAGCCGCGCTCGTTTGCTCGAATTCGGCAACCGCTTGTTCGACAACGAAACGGACGCCTTCCTCGCGACCATTGGTCTCCGGGGCGACAGGTTGTTTGATGGAAACTGGGGTTACGACACCGGATTCCGTTACAGCAATGTGAAATCGGTCTCGACTGGAACGCTCGTTTCGACCTCGCGGTTCAATCGCATTCTGAACCAGAACGATCCGATCTTCCTAGAAGGCGGCGTCCTCGAGGGTCAGCCTGCCTTCAATCCGTTCGGTGACGCGACTGCCGGTATCATCCCGGCCAACGTCGCCACCACTTCGTTTGCCACCGTGCATCCGAAGGATGTGAACACCTCGGAAATCGCCACCCTCGACCTCAACGTCTACACAACGGAGCTCTTCAAGCTTCCGGCGGGTGGTGTCGGATTCGCGTTTGGCGGCCAGTTCCGCAGAGAGCAGCTCACGCAGGACGTCGATCAAATCAACGTCGATGGTGACGTTATCGGCAGTTCACCGGCGGCGGAGACGCAAGGTGGCCGGAAGGACTGGGCGATCTATGCTGAAACCGACATTCCGATCTTCAGCCCGACCTTCAGCTTCCCTGGATTCTACTCCCTGAATCTAACGGCGGCGGTTCGGTATGAGGAATTCCGCAACAACGACACCAACGTCGCGGTTCCGAAGTTTGGTATCCGTTGGCAGCCGCTCGATGAGACTCTCACCGTGCGTGCGACCATCGGTAAAGGCTTCCGTCAGCCGTCCCTGATCGAATTGTTCGGCAGCCCGACCTCGGCCCTCACCGGGTCTCAGGACATTTTGCCGACATCGTTGGGTGGACCGCCGATTCCTGTGAGGGATGAGGACGGAAATCCGCATCCAGATCGCTTCGAGTCCGAAACGCCGGTCGTCTTCTCCAGCAGCCCTGACCTGCAGCCCGAGGACTCGGTGTCCTTTGCCGCCGGTATCGTTTACACGCCGAAGTACGTCAACGGTCTCACCCTCTCAGTTGATATCTGGGATATCGAGCGCACGGGCGTCGTCGTCATCTCGAATACGGGCGACGTTCTCGAGCGTGAGCTCGCGGGTGGATTGCTCCCGGGCGAGCGCGTTGAGCGTGACGATGCCGGCTTCATCAGCCGCATCTTCGTTCCGTTCATCAACAGCGGATCGCTCAAGGCAAACGGCATCGACTTCGGTCTGCAGTATGTCTATCCGACATCCTTCGGCACCTTCACCTCGCTCACCAACGCGACCTGGTTGAATTCGTTCCAGTTCGCTAATTTTGCGGGGGATACTGAGACAGAGTTTGCCGGTAGTGCGACCGATCCTTTCACGGCCAACGACGGCTTCGTGAAATGGAAGGGCATCCATCGCCTCGATTGGGCATGGAACGGCTTCAATGTCATCGGCTCTGTGCGCTACACGGGTGGCTTCCACGACCGGAAACCGAACGCAACCGTTCACTACGTGAGCCACACCTGGGTGTTTGACGCGCAGGCTTCCTACGACTTCACCTTCGTCGCTCCAGTTGAGAACCAGCCGGTGGCTGGCTACTCGAAGGACGCCAAGGACATGTCGATGGGCAAGGACGGCAAGGTGGCGGAGTCGTCTGCCTCGCAATCCTCCAGCTATGGACTGCCGATCTGGCAGCGCGTGCTCAACGGCACCACCATCACGGTTGGCTGCGACAACGTCTTCGGTCAGGATCCTCCGAAAGCCTACGGCTTCGGCGGCAACTCGACGGGGTATCCGGGCTTCCTTTACGACGCCACTGGACGCTTCGTCTATGTGCAGCTGACGAAGAAGTTCTAAGAACCTAAACTAAGTCATTAACAGAGAGGCAGCGGGAAACCGCTGCCTCTTTTGTTTGTACGCGGCGGAACGCTGGAAAAACTGAGTGGCGAGGCGCGTGCTAGCGGAGAACCAGGGCCGCGTGGTCCGTGTAAAGCGCTACTCTTCCTTCCAGTCGGAGCAGTCCCAGCCGAGCAGTTGCTCAAGGCGAGCAATATCTTCCTTGTAGGCTTTGTAGAGATACTGCCGCTCGTCGCGCGTCATCTTCCGTTCGTAGGGGATACGATTCTGCTGCCGGTTCTCTACCTTCGCGAGTGGCTCCACCCCGAGGAAGCGGAAAACCCCGTTCACCACTTCCGGCGTCTGCTTGCGAAATTCGTCGAACTTGAGGACATGCACCTGCTCGCGCGGGAAAAATCGGAACACCCGCTCCATTTGCTCAAAATAAAAGCCACGATCCAGATAGGAGGTCCGGCGGACCTGGAGAGGCGCCGCCGCGCGCATTCGGTTCGGCTCTTCCTCTATTGCCTCGAGAAAGCCAAGGTCCTCCTGCTTCCGTTCCCGGTACATGTTCCAGTGCGAAAAGGCGCGGTCGATCGGATTGCGCAGCAGCACGATGAGCTTAATCCCCGGGTGGTAGGCGTGAATTCGCTCCATCGCGGGCTTCCAGTAGGTGTAGATCGGCGTCACCGAACCGGTCACGAGCGAGTGACGCTTGAATTTGATCCCTTCGTGCAAAATGTCGTATTCAACCTTACCCTCGGCGAAGCGCTTTTCGTCGTCGAAAAAGTGACGACGCGGATGATCGATCATATGCGCTTCTTCGCCATGGGCCATGGTCACGTTTGGGTGCTGCTCGAGGTGGTAATGCAGCGCGCTGGTTCCCCCTTTTTGCGTCCCGGCGATGATGAAGTCCAGGCGCTCAATCTTTGTCTGTTTTGATCGAAACATGATTTTGCAGCTCGCAGGATAAAGGAAGCGATCAAACGCGGGAAGCTTCCAGCGTGATTTTTTGAAAGTGGCGTCCGGGCGAAAGCCACGCAACTTCCATCCCCCGGCGCGCTCGCAGGCGGACTTCACGCGGGCAAAAAGAAGGAGACGTGACTGCGTTCGATTACACCGCCGTGCTTCTGGAAAACGTCCAGGATTTCAGGTGTGTAGTAGTCGCCGCGGTAGGCCGCGTTCAGATCGAAAAAGATCCGGCCGCCGGGTTTGAGATTCGTCTTCAAATCCGTCAGCAAGAAGTCCCACTCACCCGCCGCCCAGCGCCACGAGTCTTCATGCCCGCCATGAAAAGCCGTCGCAAAGGCCGTGATGAGGTCGAATTTCCGCCCGAAATCCGGCAGCCTTTCGAAGCCGGTGATCCTTGTATTCGACGCGATCGACTCCGAGGAGATCGACCAGGTCGTCAAACACGGGAATGCCGCTGACATCGAACCCTACCCCGCGATGACCGAGCGCCTCGGCCACGAAAAGAAAAAATCCGCCGCCGCAACCGATATCGAGGATCTCCCGCGGCGGGAGCCGGTGCAGGTTGAAATCCTGGGCGCGCTCGATGTTACGCCGCAGGTGCTTTTCGACGTCGACATACTTCGCGTAATGGCGCCATAAGCTCGGACTCGAGGGCGAGAGAGAGCGATATTTCGTCTGGAGCGCGTGTAATCGCTCCTGGTCGATCTTCGCCAGCAGCGGCTCCATTCTGACCGGGTGCAGAGCCCGGCGGATGCGGCGCCAGGCCCGCCGGTAGGTGAGCGGCTGGCCGAGCTTGGCGAGTGATTCGGAAAACTTCACCGGCGCCGCTCCAGGGCCTTGGGAAGGGCCGGGTGATCGAGCTTTGCCTTTTCCTCCGTCGCTCGCCTTGATCTTTCGCGCACGTTTGCAGGATACGGAGACGCTTCTGCATTTTCCAAAGCTTAATTCCAGAAACGTGACAGTGTTCCACGCCCTGCTACCATCCGCGCAATGGATGCGGCTGATTGGACGGCATTGAGCGACGAGGGGCTTCTCGAGCGTCGTATTTCCAAGCTCGGCCTGCGACTCGAAGGCACGACCCTCGAACCACTCATCCGGCAGCTCTACGATGAACTGACCGGGCGTGGGCTGCTGCTGCGGCCGCCTTGCCACATCGGCGACGAATGGTTCGTCCCGGTCGGGATTCCGGCGATTTTCGTCCCGTTTTTTCTGGTCCACGACCGGCTGCGCGCGCTCGAGAAAACAATGATGCTCGAGGTGGAGGGCGGAACCAGGGAGTGGTTCATGAAACTCATCCGGCACGAAGCGGCCCACGCCTACAGCTATGCCTACCAATTGCCGCGAAAGAAGAAGTGGCAGCAAACCTTCGGCCGCACCTCACGGGAGGAGACGCCCGATGTCTATCACCCGCGCCCGTTTAGCCGCAGTTACGTGGTTCATCTCGACGATTGGTACGCGCAAAGCCATCCGGATGAGGATTTCGCCGAGACTTTTGCCGTCTGGCTTACGCCCGGGCTCGATTGGCGCGCTCGTTATGCGGGCTGGAAGGCGCTGCAGAAACTCGAATATGTCGACGAGTTGATGCGCACGCTCGCGGGAAATCCTCCCCGGCACCTGCCGGATTATCGCGTCGCCGACTACGATTGCCTGAATCAAAAGCTCAAGACCTACTACGGGCGCAAGCGCAAGCTCTACGAAGACACGTATCCGGATTTCTACGACGCCGATCTCCGCCAGCTCTTCCCCGCCTCGGCCGGGCCGGGTCGGATTACCGCCACCGCCTATCTGCGGCGGCGCCGGCGGCGGCTTTTAAATTCGGTCTGCCAGTGGACTAACGAGAAGAAGTTTCGCGTCAACAAGCTTCTCAACCGGCTCATCGATCGCTGCGATCAGCTCGATCTGAATGTCCTGAACGACGATCCGCAACAGGATTTTCGCGTTACCTCTTTCATTACCACCCTGGTCATGAATTATCTTTTTACCGGCAAGTTCAAACGCACCAAGACGTGAAGAAAAAGCTCAAAGTCCTCGCTCTATTCGACGCCATCGCTCCGACCACGATCGACCAGGATCTCAGTGCGGAGCTTGCCACGGCGGATTGGAAAACCGAGGCCAACGTTCTCGAGGCGCTCGCCACGCTCGGTTACACGACGGAGCATCTCGCCATTTTCGACAACCTGGACCTGCTCCGCCAGAAGCTGGAAAGCTTCGCGCCCGACGTCCTTTTCAACCTCGCCGATCAATTCAAGAACAACCGCGGCTTCGACCAGAACATCGTTTCCCTGCTTGAGATGCAGGGCGTTCCCTTTACTGGCTGCGGCGCCACCGGGCTGGTCCTTTGCAAGCACAAGGGGATCTCAAAAAAGATCCTCAGCTATCATCGCATCCACACCCCAAACTTCGTCGTCATCCCGCGCGGCCAACGCGTCGCGCGACCGCGTCAGCTGAAGTTTCCGCTCCTCGTGAAGCCGGTGAAAGAAGAGGCCTCCCTCGGCATCGCGCAGGCCTCTTTTGTGGAGAACGATGAGCAGTTCCGTGAGCGCGTCACTTTCATTCACGAGAAACACGACGGCGACGTGATCGCAGAGGAGTACATCGCCGGCCGCGAACTCTACGTCAGCGTCATGGGCAACCGGCGGCTTCAGGTTTTCCCCATCCGCGAATTAGTCTTCCGCGAAGTGCCGCCAGACGAGCCCCGGATCGCAACCTACCGCGCGAAGTGGGACGAGGATTATCGCAAACGCTGGGGCCTGGAAAACCAGTTCGCCGAGGGCCTGGAGCCGTCCCTCGTCGCGCAGATCGAGCACGTCTGCAAACGCATCTATCGCCTGCTCACGATCGATGGCTACGCGCGCATCGACCTGCGCCTGACGGCGGCGAACGAAGTCTACTTCATCGAGGCAAACCCCAACCCGATCCTCGCGGCGGATGAGGATTTTGCCCTTTCCGCCGGCCAGGCCGGTTTGCTCTATCCGCAACTCATCGACCGCATCATCCAGAGCGGGATGAAGACGGTACGGGAATAACCGAACGGCGACCTAGCGGAGCAGTCGAAAATTTGCCGGAAGCGACACCGCGCTGCCGACCATGGCGCCGCTGTGGCTTGGCTCAGGCTCGGTCAGCGCGACCTTGGCGGGCGGCGGTGCAATCTCCGGCTTTCCCTTGGTCTTGAGTTGTTCGTTCAGTTTCGGCAGTTCGTTAGCCACGAGGTTCTCGAATTCCTTCTTGGCGTCTTCCAGTTCGCGCCGGAGCGAATCGATCCGAGCGATTTGATAATCGGCCGGCTTGCCTTCGTAGTTCAGGATTGCCCCGTAAAGTTGGTCGGTGTGCTCGCGCAGGCGTTCTTCGCCGGTAATCGCACCGCCCTCGGTGGTGGCGACAATGAGCTTGCGCACTTTGTCGACCTTGGCATCGAACTCACTGACTGCTTTGCCGGTTTCCGCATCCGAAGCCAGCGCCTGCTGGCTCTGGGCCAGGCTGCCACGAAGAGCCAGGATTCGGTCCATCAGCGCGCTCTCGTCGCCGAACAATTCCTTCACCCGCTGGGCGGCGTCGTACTGCGCCTTGCGGTCGGCCTCGCTGAATTTATTTCGGCGATCGAGCGCGACGGTCAGCTTGGTCTCGTACGGTTTGTCGTTCTTCGTCATTCGCACGGTGTAGGTGCCGGGCAGGACGCGGGGACCGCTGATGCCGGCGCCGGCGATCTGCGCCGCCGGAGGCACGCGCGGGGGCTTCTCATGCATGCTCCAGGCGACTCGATTTAGTCCGGGCCGTTTGCTCGCCGGCAGGGTGTCGATCACTTTGCCCGAGGCGTCGAGCACTTCGATCTTTAGTTTGCCGAAAAGGTGCCGCGATTTTTGATAATAAGTGATCATCGCCGCGTTCGGCGGATTCTCCCCGACAAAAACAGCCGAGCCGCGCGACCAACCGCCGTTGGCTTCGATCCGCTGCTGCTGGACCGGCCGGGCCGCCACAAAACCGGCCTCCTTCGTCAGGAGATCGGGCGTAAGGGAACGGAGGGGCGTGATGTCGTCGATGATCCAGATCCCGCGCCCGTGGGTGCCGAGAACGAGATCGTTAGTCCGCGGTTGAATCGCGAGGTCGCGCACCGCCACCGCCGGGAAACGGCTGCCCTTGTATTGCGCCCATGCCTTGCCGCCATCGATCGAAACGTAAAGGCCAAATTCCGTGCCGAGAAAGAGCAGGTTGGGCTGGACGAGATCTTCCTTGATGACGTGCGCGTAGCCGCGAATTCCTTTCGCGTCCTGCGCGTTGACGAGCGCAGTCCAGGTCTGCCCAAAATCGGTTGTTTTGTAGAGGTAAGGCTGAAGGTCGCCAAAGGTATGGCGATCGAACGCGGCGTAAGCGGTCCCGGGCTCAAAATTGCTCGCGTGCATCCAGTTCACCCAGGAGTTTTTAGGCAGGCCGGCGATGTTAGCGGTCACGTTCGTCCAGGTTTTACCGCCGTCGCGGGTGAGCTGGACGTTGCCGTCGTCGGTCCCGACCCAGATGAGATTTTTATCCTTGGGCGACTCGCTGATGGTGAAGATGGTGGTGTGCATTTCCGCGGCCGAGTTGTCGATCGTCACGCCGCCGGATTGTTCCTGCTTCTGCTTCTCCGGGTCGTTCGTGGTCAGGTCGGGCGAGATGCGATCCCAGGTCTGGCCGTGGTCGCGGGTGCGGAAGAGAAATTGCGCTCCGATGTAGATCGTTCCTTTTTCGTTAGGCGAAGCGACCAGCGGAGTGTTCCAGTTGAAGCGCAGCTTCTCCTTGTAATTCGGTTTCGGCTGAATGATCCGGGCCTCGAGGGTATGGCGATTAATGCGCCCGACCAGGCCGCCCTGGTATTCGGCGTACATGAAATCCGGATCGCCCGGATCGGCGAAAGCGTAGAAACCGTCGCCGTTGAAGATGTTTTCCCACTGCGAGTTGGTGATCCCGCCGGGGTATTCCGAGGCACCGACCCAGGAACTGTTATCCTGCAGGCCGCCGTAGACGTGATACGGATCGGTGTCATCCACGCTCACGTGATAAAACTGCGAGAGGGGCAGGTTGTCCGCTTTCCACCAGCGGCTGCCGCCATCGTAGGCATACCAGATTCCGCCGTCGTCGCCGGTGATGACGGTTTTGGTGTTACCCGGATCGATCCAGACCGCGTGCACATCACCGTGCGCGCCGTTGAAACCGCCGACGGTCGCGAAACTCTTCCCGCCGTCCTCGCTCAGGATGAGGGCGCCGTCGGTCTTGAAAACACGATCGGGATTTTTCGGATCGACGATCAGGTTGGCGAAATAGAACGGGCGCCAGACCATCCACTGGCTCTTGTCACGCTGCGCCCAGGTCTGCCCGCCGTCATCGGAGACATAGAGCGCGCTGTCGGTGGATTCGACAAAGGCGTAAACGCGTTTCGGGTTGGACGGCGCGATCGCGACGGCGAGACGGCCGTACGGTTTCTTGGGGAAGCCTTTGTTGGCTTCCGGGGTGATTTCCTTCCAGGTCGCGCCGCCGTCGGCGGTGCGGAAAAGTCCGCTCCCGGAGGGATCGGTCGGCGATTCGCCGCCCGAGCGATAGGTCCAGCCCTGGCGCCGGAAATCCCAGAGGCCGGCGAAGAGAATATTCGGGTTGCTCGGGTCCATCGCGATGGTCGAGGCGCCGGTGGAAAGATTCGAGCCCTTCAGAATCTGGTTCCAATTTTTGCCGCCGTCGGTCGTTTTGTAGAGGCCGCGATCGGGCGAATCGCTCCAGAGCGCGCCCGGCACCGCGACGAAAACCGTCTCGCTGCTTTTCGGACTAACGATGATCTGCGAGATCCGTTCCGAGTTTGGCAGTCCCGTCTTGGTCCAGGTCTCACCGCCATCGGTCGATTTGTAGATGCCGTCGCCGATCGAGACGCTGTTCCGCACCCAGGACTCGCCGGTACCGACCCAGACGTTTTTCGAGTTCTTCGGATCGAGCGCGACCGCCCCGATCGATTGCACCGGTTGTTCGTCGAAAACCGGGCGGTAATTCGTACCCCCGTCTTCCGATTTCCAAACGCCGCCGCTGGCCGCGCCGACAATAATAGTGAGCTTGCCGTTGGCTTCGCGATTGGCCGCAAGGGCGGCGACGCGACCGCTCATCGCGGCCGAGCCGATATTGCGGGCGCCGAGACCGGAGATGGTGGCGGAGCTGTAAGGAGTTTCCTGGGCGGCGGCAACGCCGGTCAGAACGAGTGAGGTGAAGATGAAACTAAGAAATCGCATGGCAGTAATAGGCTGAATTATTTCGCGGCTGTGGCGGGGAACTCGAAGACGGAATCTTCCACCGGGATATTGGCCTCGGCTTTTTCAATGATGGTTTTTTGCTTGTCGTTCGAACCTTTGCTCCCGGCTTCGATCGAGAAGGGGAAGTAAACGCCGTTGATCTTTTGATATTCGCCAAGGTCGGTTTCCACTTCGACCTTCGCGCCCTGCTCCGTTCGTTGATCGATCACTCGAATCTCGAGGAAGTGATCCGGGTCGAGATAAACATTGCTCACGTCGCCGTTTTTCCGCACCACCTGCAGCTTGTGCGCGGCCGTCCCCTCGACGTCTTCCGTGCCGAGGTAGGTCACGGTCTTCCCCTGCACCTTCCAGTTTTCGAGCGGGCCGCCGATCTCGGCTTCCTCGACTAACGACTTGGCTTCGTCGTTCGAAATCTTTTCCGGGTCTTTCCGGCCCTGGAACGGATAAATCTTCCAGCCGCTGGTGCCATTGTAAGCCTGCACCAGAGTCATTCCCTGGAGAACGGCGTCGGTGCGGATTTTTCCCGGGCGCTTTTTGACCTCGGTATACGTCAGTTCCATTTGCCCCTGGTTGACCAGCAGGCGGCCTTCGAAACGGATCGATTTGATCGCCTCGAGCGCGGCCGCGCCGCCCTTGGCCTCGATATTTTTCGCAACCAACTCATCGACAGTCGGCGCCGGGTTTTGGGCGTGGAGTCCCGATTGGACGAGGAGACCGGCAAACAGCACGGAAGTAAAACGTAGATTCATAAGGTCGAAGAATGCGATCGAACGTGATCGCGGCGCAGCCTGATGCAAGGACCGTGCCAGTGCAAGTTCGGATGTTTTATAGTGTTTAGGATAAATGGTTTACAGATCGATTGAAAATTTGTCAAAGGTCTGGTCTTTCCCGTTAGCGGGATTTTGCTCATCCGAAATCGGGACCGGGCGATCGTCTCTCAACCCATGTAATAGCCGCCGTTTACATTCAGGACATGACCGGTGATGTAGCTCGCCATCGGCGACGCAAGGAAGAGCGCCGCATCGACAATCTCATGCGCATCGCCGAGCCGGCCTAACGGAATCTGTTTCTTGAAGTTCTCCGTCACTTCATCCGGCATGCCCTTGCTCATCCCGACATCGATGAACCCGGGCGCGATGGCGTTGACCGTGATCTGTTGCCGGGCCAGCTCGCGGGCCGAGACTTTCGTCAGGGCAATAATCGCGGCTTTGCTCGAGGAATAATTTGCCTGCCCGAAAAGCCCCATCTGTCCGCTGACGGAGGAGAGATTGATGACGCGGCCGCCGCTGCGCAGAATCGGCGCGGCTTTCTGGGTGACGTTGAATGTGCCGGCAAGGTTCACTCGCACCACGCTTTCGAATTCTTCCAGGGTCAGCTTCTTGATCGTGCGGTCACGGATGATCCCGGAGTTGTTCACCAGCACGTCGAGCCCGCCGAACTTGTCGGCGATTTCTTTCATCATCGCCTCGACCCGCTCCGGACTCGTCACGTCGCATTCAACCACGAGTGGCTCCTTCAATCCGCCTGCGACGCTCTCGGCCTCGGCTTTGTTTTTGCCCTCCGGGTCGCTGATGAAATTCACGACGCACTGCGCGCCGCGCGCGCCGAAAGCCTTGATCATTTCCGCGCCCAGGCCGCGCGAGCTACCGGTCACGAGAACGACTTTGCCGGTGAAATCGAGAGGATCCGTCATCGCGCAAGGTTGCCCGGTTGGAGAAACCTTCAACCCGCGTCTGGTTGGATTCTTGCCCGCTTCGCGAATAACGTTAGGTTTGGCGCTCGCATGGCTTCACCCGTCCGTATTCTCACCGCCGTTCCCATCTGTGACGGGCACGACAGCGCGATCAACACCATCAACCTCGAATTCATCCGGCATGGGATCGAGGTTGTTTATCTTGGCTATCATCGCTCGGTCGAGGACATCGTTCGCACCGCCATCCAGGAGGACGTCGGCGCGGTTGGGATCTCCAGTTACAACGGCGGACACGTCGAATTTTTCTCCGAGGTGGTTCGCGCGCTCCGCAAACGTGGCGCCGATGACATCAGGCTTTTCGGTGGCGGCGGCGGCACGATTACGGAGGCGGATGCGAAGGTCATGCGCCGGAATGGGGTGCATAAGATTTTCTTCGCCGGCACCGCGCTGACCGAGATGGCGGATTTCGTGCGCGACAATTACGGCAACACCCATCGCAAACGACGCAAAGCCACGCCCGACATGAAACTGGCCCGCGCCCTGACCGAGATCGAGGATCGCCACGCCAAGAACAAACGCGGCAAAAAATCGGCGCCGAAGAATCCGAAATCGTTAGGCAAAACCCGCGTCATCGGCTTTACCGGTCCGGGCGGTGCGGGCAAGACGACGCTGATCGATGAGCTCGTCCTGCGCCTGCTGCGCCGCGACGCGAAAGCGCGCATCGCGATTCTCTCGCACGACCCGAGCGTGGTCGGCGAAGGCGCGCTCCTCGGCGACCGCGCGACCATGATCAATTCGCAGAACGACCGTGTCTTCATGCGGAGTATGGCGACCCGCGGGCAGGCCGGCGGCCTTTCGCCCGCGACCGGCGATTGCCTTGCCCTGCTGGCGGATGCCGATTTTGATTACGTCATCCTCGAGACGGTCGGCACCGGTCAGGAAGCGATGCCATTTCAGAACAAGCTCGTGCAGCGGACGGTGCTGGTGATGAATCCGGATTACGGCAGCCGTTTGCAACTGCAGAAGATCGTCATGCTCGACCTCGCTGATCTCGTGGTCGTGAACAAGAGCGACCAGGACCGGGCGCGGACCGCGATGTCGGAGATCGAGCAGCGACTTGATCAGAACAAACGCGAGCAGAAGTTGCTTTCCACCGTGGCGAAACGGCATCGTGATCCGGGCGTGGACGAACTGTGCGACTGGATCATGGCCGAGCCGGTGCCAAAACCGAAGGGAAGGAAGAAAAAATGAGCAAACTGGGGCAGGTCGTTGAGGCGGTAGAAAATTACAATCAGTTCGTCCTCGCGGAAGTGAAGCGGGCGCGGACGGACGAGAAATTTGGCCAGAAAATGGTCGATCGCTGGACCGACGTGAAGGCGAAAACGCCGATCGGGACCGCGCCGACGGGATTGAAGTTGCCCCGGCTCGCTTTGCCCGAGATCGACGAGGCGGGCGAGATCGCGCGCTATTTGTTAGGCGAAGGTCTGCCCGGCGAGTTTCCCTTCACTAACGGCGCCTATCGCGAAATGTATCTCGAGCCTTTGCGCGAGCCCGAAGCCGGGAGTTTCGGAAATAAAGCCAACGGCAAAAACGGCCACACTAAGAACGGCAAAAACGGTCACGCTGCCGTCGCAGCGCCGAAACAAGCCGAGGAACCGACCCGCCTTTTCTCCGGTTTCGGCCTGGCCGAGGACACCAACAAGCGTTTTCATTATCTCACCGGCCACCAGCGCAGCGCGCGCCTGAGCACGGCCTTCGACGGCCCTACGCTCTACGGGATCGACAGCGACGCGGACGGCGTCTTCGGCAAAATCGGCGAGGGCGGCCTCGCGATCGATACTTACGAAGACATGGTTCGCCTCTACGACGGCTTCGACATGGGCTCGCCGGATTTTTCCGCCTCCATGACGATCAGCGGTCCCGCTCCGATCATCATGGCGATGTATATCGCCGCCGCGAAGAAACGCTTTGGCCCGAAAGTCGTGCCGAACCTGCGCGGCACCATCCAGGCCGACATTTTCAAGGAAGTGCAGGCGCAGAACGAAACGATTTTCCCGACCGAGGCGTCGCTTCGTTTCCTTTGCGACATGATCGAATACACCACCCGCGAAATGCCGCGTTGGTATCCGGTTTCGATCAGCGGTTATCACATCGGCGAAGCCGGTGCGACGCCGGTGCAGCAGGCGGCCTACACGGTCTCGAACGGTTTTGCCTACGCGGAAATGCTCGCGGCCCGCGGCATCCCGGTCGATCAATTCGCCCCGCGGCTTTCCTTCTTTTTGGATTGCGGACTCGACGTCGAATACATCGCACTCGCCCGCGCTTCGCGGCGTATTTGGGCGATCGGCATGCGCGATGTCTTTGGCGCCAATCACAAGGGGCAAATGTTCAAGCTCCACACCCAGACGAGCGGACGTTCGCTCGTGGCGGCGGAATTCAAGAACAACCTCACGCGCACTGCGGCCGAGCTCATGCTCGCCTACATGAACGGGACGAACTCCTGCCATTCCAACAGCGCGGACGAGCCGTTCACGACTCCAAGCGAAGAATGGATCCGGCTCGCGGCGCACGGCCAGGCCATCCTGCTCGATGAATCCGGCATCTTTAAGCACACCATGAACATGCTGACCGGTTCGCCGGGCATGAAGGCGGTCGAAAAAGCAGTGGAAGCGGCCATGCTGGAGGAATTCCGCCAGATCGAAGAGCTGGGCGGCGTTCTGCCGGCGATTGAGCATCGCTATCAACGCGCGCAGATCCAAACCGCGGCCCATCGCTACGAGGAACAGATTTACAATGGCACCCGTCCGATCATTGCCCTGAACAAGTACAACGATCGCAAGGACGATATGCCCGAGGTAAAGATGGTCCGGACGCCGAAGGCCAAGAAGCAACTCCAGGTCGATCGCCTGACGAAGTTCAAGAAGCGCAATGCCGCCAAGGCCGAGCGCGCGCTCGATAAATTGAGCGAGGTGGTGGAGAGCGGGAAAAACTGCTTCCCGACCCTGATCGAGACGGTCGAGGTCTGCTCGTTAGGCCAGATCACCGGCCGGTTGCAGGAAGTGGTCGGCCACTTCCGCCCGATGGTGTAGCCGCGCTAGCGCGCGGGGGCGAGGCGGATGTTTTCTTTGTAGAAAACGACGCACTTTGGATCGGCCACGCGCGTTGTCGTGAGCGAGACCATCACCTCGCCGCCGGCGCGCTTGATCGTGCCGGTGCCGCTATTGTTCGCACTGTCGGTGAAGTTGAATTTGAGCGTGTTTTTGTCGACTGCCTGGGCGGTAGCGCTGGCCTGCGGGGCGCAGGCGTGGCCGTCGTTGTAGGCGGCGTCGAAATCGACGCTGATCGTCTCGCCTTCCTGCAGGATGTTGAGCTGGAAGACAGCCTGGCCGTGGAGATATTTTTTATCGGTGTAATTGCCCGACCAGTCATTCTCCTTCGCCGGCAGAGCGGTCGCCAGGGCGAGGCAGAGGAACAGCGCCACGCATGATGTTTTCATGCGCTGAGAGTGCGAAACCCCTGGTCGAAAAGCGAGCCGAAAAGCGCTCACGCGCTCTCCGGAATAATGGCTGGCGTTCCCGGGGCGCGATCCACACAATGGCGGCGATGAAGATCAGCGCGCTTGGAGCAGCCTTGTTTGGCGCCGGAATCGGCACAGCCCTATCTCGTCATCCCAGAAACCACTTCGAACTTCGCCGCGGCGAGAAAGGCAAGCTGAGTTTCCATGTGCTGACTTTACCGAGATAAATTTGGACGAAGCTTCCTAGAAAATCGTGCGCCGATGGGCATCACTCAGTCCACGGGCAGGCGCGGATTCGTGCGATACGGTGCAGATGGCTGTTTAACTCTTTACCTTATGAAAAACCTTTTTATTCGCTTTCTCCCATTCGTCGCCGCTCTTTTTGTGGCGCTGCCAGGCTATGCCGATGACGCGGCTACGGCCGCGATGTTGCGCGCTGAGAATCTGGGCGGATTGCGCCTGGAAATGCCGGAGAAAGAGGTGATCAAACTCCTGGGCCAGCCGGCGGAGCGGGGTAAAATGTACCACCAGGAAGCAGACGGAAATCACATCGAGGATTGGCTTTACCCGGCGAAGGGAATCGAACTTGCGATGAGCGCGGGGACGAAAAAGACGGGTGCGAAATCGGTGGCGAGGATCATGGCCTCTGCGCCGTGCAAGCTCGCGACCAAGGCCGGGATTAAAGTCGGGAGCGCCGAGAGCGCGGTTCGCAAGGCGTACGCGGCGCATGAGGAAGGGCCGTCCGATCGCGGGACCTTCATCGCCGGCTCGATCTACGGCGGAATCATCTTCACTTTCGAGGAGGGCAAAGTGAGTTCTATCTTTTTCGGTGCGGGCGCGGAATAAGCGGGCGCTGGTACTGCTCGCCGGTGTTTCCCTGGTAGCTGAACTGCAATCGGTCCCATTCCATCCGCTCCTCGGCATCGAGATAATCCTGCGCCTTCCCGCCCTCGGTGTTCGCTTCCGCACGCACCTTTTCGATCGCCTTTTCCGGCAGCGCCACCTCTTTTTAGGCCCCGCGTCCGTTCACAAAAACCCTCGATACCTTGATATTGAGGGCAAACGCGCTCGTCGAGTTTTCCTTCCAGAGCGCGGAAACGGTGTAACGCGAATCGCTCGCGTAAAAGTCGCCATGCGAAAAGCGGGCGACCACTTTCCCCTCGGGCAGGCTCTTCAACTCGAGTCGGCAACCCTCGTCATCCCCGACTCCAAAACCTTCGAGGCGATATAGCGGTCGTCAGGCGAAGTCGCGTCGTCGATTTTTAAAGGGACGCTCGTTTGAGCTTGGGCGAGGAGAAGCGTGCTCAGAAAACACACCAGTGCGGTGCCCATTTTTTTGGAGATCCGTTCTTTCGCAGATGATCTTGCAGTCACGGGGGCGATCCGCCCAGCTTGGGCGGTTCCGTCGCGGGCGTCACGATTTTATCGCCCGGGTCGTGGCTCGGATCAGGACCACGATTGCAACCGACCTCGGCGGCTACTTGTTAGGCTGCCGCGGCTCGCGGTGGGCGAGGGCGAGCGGCTTCGCTTCCTTGAGGACATGACGCGCGATCACGAGGCGCTGCACTTCGCTCGTGCCTTCACCAATCGTGCAAAGTTTAGCGTCGCGCAGGTAACGCTCGATCGGCAGGTCGCGGCTGTAGCCGTAGCCGCCGTGGATTTGCATGGAGCGGTCGCAAATTTTCACCGCTGACTCGGAGGCGAACAATTTTGCCATGGCGGATTCCTTGGTCGTGTTCTCGCCTCTGTCTTGGAGATGGGCGGCGTGCATCGTCATCACTTCGGACGCTTCCAGTTCCATCGCGGAATCGACCAGCATCCACTGGATGGCTTGGAAGTTTCCGATCGGGTGACCGAATTGCTTGCGCTCGTTGGCGTAGGAATTGGCGCGATCGAAGGCCGCTTCGGCAATGCCGACGGCCAGCGCCGCGATGCTGATGCGACCGCGATCGAGCACGGTCAGCGCCTGCTCGCGTCCGCGTCCGCGTTCGCCGAGGATCTCCGCCTTCGAATTGGTGAAACGCAGCTCCGAGGTCTCGCTCGCGCGCATCCCGTAGGTGTGAATTTTGCGGACGGGCGTGACCTGGTCCTTCATCATGATGAAGGCGCTGATCTCGTTCTTGCCTTTTTCGGTGCGACCGGTGGTGGCGATGACGATGAGCAAGTCCGCGACGCGTCCGCTGGTGATGAAATGTTTCATCCCGTTGATCTGCCAGGCGTCGCCGTCGGCTTCCGCCTTGGTCTCGATCCCGCCGGTGTCGCTGCCGGCGTTTGGCTCAGTTAAACCCCAGCCGCCAATCCATTCGCCGCTCGTCAGGCGCGGGAGATATTTTTTCCTCTGCTCCTCGGTCCCGAAAAGATTGATCTGGCCGACCGAAAGCGCGTTGTGCGCAGCGATGTCCATCGCGAGTGAGGCGCACGTTTTCCCCAGTTCCTTGACCACGAGAGCAGCGGTAACGTAGCTCAGGCCGCGGCCGCCGTATTCTTTCGGCGCGACCATGCCCATGATGCCGAGCTTGCCGGCCTTGGTGAAAATTTCGCGGGGCAGTTGCTCGTCGTGATCCCATTGATCGGCAAAGGGCGCGACCTCGGTGCGATTGAATTCTTCGACCGAGTCAAGAAAGGCGCGGGATTCGTCGTCGAGCGGATGTTCGAGTTTCATCATAAATAGCGGCAGGACCGGCTTGAGAGTTTACGCCGCGCGAACTTGCGCGGACGCGCCCTAGCCTACGGTTGTACCGCGACCGAGCAACTCGCTCCGTGAGCCGGTCAGCCCTTCAGTGCGACTTCGAAGGGCGCCTCGGTCTTGGCCCGGATGTCATCCACCGTGGCATCGCCATGCAGTTCGGTCAGGACAAGGCCGCCGCCTTCTTTTACCTCGAAGACGCAGAGATCGGTGATGATGAGATTAACCACGCCGAGGCCCGTGATCGGCAGGGTGCACTCTTTCAGAATCTTCGGCGTTCCATCCCTGGAGGTGTGCTCGAGCACTGCGACCACGCGTTTCACTCCGGCGACGAGATCCATCGCGCCGCCGGGGCCTTTGACCATTTTCCCGGGGATCATCCAGTTCGCGATGTCGCCCTTATCGGTCACCTCAAAGGCGCCGAGAATGGCGAGATCGATGTGCCCGCCGCGGATCATGGTGAACGAATCCGCGCTGGAGAAAAAAGCCGAGCCGGGCCGGGTCGTGATCGTTTGTTTGCCGGCGTTGATCAGGTCGGCGTCCACTTCGTCCTCGGTCGGGAAGGGTCCGATGCCGAGCAGGCCGTTCTCGGATTGCAGAGTCACGTTCATGCCTTCGGGAATGAAATTCGCGACCAGCGTCGGGATGCCGATGCCGAGATTGACGTAGTAGCCGTCGCGCAATTCTTTCGCCGCGCGCTTTGCCATCAGGTCGCGAATCGGATTTTCCTTCTTCGCCGCGGTGCCGCCCTGGACGGTGCGAAACTCGATCCGCTTCTCGTATTTTTCGCCTTCGATGATGCGGTCGACGAAAATGCCGGGCGTGTGAATCTGGTCGGGATCGAGTTCGCCGACCTCGACGAGCTGCTCGACTTCGGCGACGCAGATGTCGCCGCAGGAGGCGATCATCGGGTTGAAGTTGCGGGAGGTTTTTCGAAAAATGAGGTTGCCGGATTTGTCGCCCTTCCACGCTTTGACGAGCGAGACTTCGGCGCGGATGCCCGGCTCGAGGACGTAATCCTTGCCGTCGAATTTCTTCGTCTCCTTGCCCTCAGCCAGCTTGGTACCGAAGGCGGTACGCGTGTAAAACCCCGGGATGCCCGCGCCGCCCGCGCGCAGCCGCTCGGCCAGCGTGCCCTGCGGAATGAGTTCCAGCTCCAGCTCGCCGGCCAGGACCTGGCGCTCGAACTCCTTGTTCTCGCCCACGTACGACGCCATCACTTTTTTCACCTGCCGGGTCTTGAGCAGCACGCCCATGCCGAAGTCGTCTACGCCCGCGTTGTTGCCGACGATGGTCAGGCCTGTCACTCCGCTGTCGTGGAGCGCGGCGATGAGATTCTCCGGGATGCCGCAAAGCCCAAATCCGCCGGCGGCGATGGTCATGTTGTCGTGGAGGAGACCGGCCAGCGCGGTCTTGGCGTCGGAATAAACTTTGCTCATGTGGGTGGAAATCTAACCACGGAATGGACGAGTGAGCACGGATGAATTCCCCGGCGGTAGCTTGCCGTGGGACGATTCGTCGCCAGATTGCAGGCTCACTTTATGTCCAAATCACTCGCCCATCGCCTCGCGGAATACGCTTGTTCCTTAAATTTCGAAGATCTCTCGCCCGAGGTGGTGCACGAGGTCAAACGCCGGGTGATCGACTCCTTCGGCTGCGCCCTTGGAGCCTGGCACGAGGAGCCTTGCGTCATTGCGCGCAAAGTCGCGACTGATTTCTCGGCCACAAACGGCGGCACCATCATCGGCACCAGTCACCAGGCGCCGCCGGACTGGGCGGCTTTTGCGACTGGCTGTTGCATTCGTTATTTCGATTATAACGACACTTATCTTTCCAAGGAACCGGCGCATCCGAGCGACAACATCGCCGCCGCGCTCGCGGTCGGCGAGAGCGTGGGCGCGAGCGGGCGTGAGCTGATCACCGCGATCGCGCTCGCCTATGAAGTGCAATGCCGTTTCTGCGACGCGGCCAGCATCCGTGCGAAGGGCTGGGATCATCCGACTTACGGGGCGTTTTCGACCGCGCTGGCGGCGGCGAAATTGATGAAACTCGACGCCGAGAAGACGCGCCACGCGGTCAATATCGCGGGGGTGAATTGCGCCGCTTTCCGCCAGGCGCGGGTGGGGGAACTCTCGCATTGGAAAGGCGTCGCTTTTGCCAACGCCGCGCGGCATGGCGTTTACGCCGCGCTCCTCGCGCGCGCCGGCATGACCGGTCCGGCGCCGATTTTCGAGGGCCAGATGGGATTTGAAAAGGAACTCGGGGTGTCGTTAGGCGACGTCGGCGAGGTTTTCGAGAAGTCTCAGGAAGCGATGGAAGGCAAAGGGCCTGCCTCGATGATCCTGAAGACAAGCATCAAGTATTGGCCGGCCGAGTATCACAGCCAGAGCGCGATCGAAGCCGCGCTTGTCCTGCGCGAGGAAATTGGTGATCCGGCAAAGATCCAGTCGGTCCGGATCGAGAGCCACGACGCCTCGGTCGACATCATCGGGAGCGAGCCGGAGAAATGGAAACCGGAGACGCGCGAGACGGCCGATCACAGCCTGCCTTACATCACCGGCATCGCATTGATCGATGGCGAAGTAACCGAAAAGCAATTCCAGCCCAAGCGTTTCACCGACCCGGCGATCTGGAAATTCCTCGAGAACGTCACTGTGCAGCGGAACGACGAACTGAGTTCGCTTTATGCGAAAGCGGTTGCGAACATTGTCCACGTCACCCTGAAGGACGGCAAAGTGCTGACCAAGCGCGTTGATTATCCGCTCGGCAATGCCTTCAACCCGGTGAGCGACAAACAGCTCGAAGGAAAATTCAACGCCCTCGTCATTCCAGAAATCGGGGAAGAAGGCGCGCAGAAGATCGTGGCCGCGGGCTGGAAGCTGGAGGAGGCAAAGAGTCCCTCCGAGCTGATGCAATTGGCGAAGATGCCCGCCTGACGAAATGAGCAAAGGCGCCGCTCTTCGAAAACTTTTCACCCGCGGCATCGTGGCGATGCCGGGCGTGCCGAATGCCTCGATGGCGCGGCAAGTGGAGCGGGCCGGCTTCGAGGCGGTTTACATCAGCGGCGCCGGGCTCGCGAATTGCACCGCCGGTTTGCCGGATGTCGGGCTGCTCACGCTCAACGAAGTCGCGACCCTGGCCGGGCTTCATCGCCAAGGCGGTGAAAATTCCGGCGATCGTCGATGCCGACACCGGGTTTGGCGGCGCGGAGAATGTCGGGCGCACGATTTACGAACTGGAGCGGGCCGGGCTGGCCGGCTGCCATCTCGAAGACCAGGAATTTCCCAAGCGCTGCGGACATCTCGCGGGCAAACGCCTCGTCGGGACGGACGAGATGACGGCTAAGATCCGCGCCGCGGTGGCGGCGAAGCGCGACCGCGATTTTCTCGTCATTGCGCGGACCGACTCCCGCGCGATGGAAAATTTCGACGGCGCGGTCAAGCGGGCCAACGCCTATGTCGCGGCGGGAGCGGATGCGATTTTCCCGGAAGCGTTGCAGACCACGGAGGAGTTCCGCGATTTCGCGCGGGAAGTAAAAGCGCCGCTGCTCGCGAACATGACGGAGTTTGGCAAAAGCCCGTCGCTCAGCGCGGCGGAGCTGGACGAGCTCGGCTACAAGATGGTGATCTTCCCGCAGAGCGCCTTCCGGGTTTCGATGAAATCGACCGAGGATTTTTTCCGGGCCCTGAAGCAGGCCGGGAAGCCGGACGAATGGCTCGACCGGATGCAGACCCGGAAAGAGCTTTACCAGACGCTGGAATACGATCCGGCGGCGGAAAGCTGGCCGGGATACGACGCCGAGAGGAAGCAGGAAACGTCTAACGTCCAACGTTGAACGTCCAACGTCGAACGAAGAGGTCGTTGCGCGGCAGTTTCTCTGGAATTGGACGTTGAACGTTGAACGTTGGGCGTTCGACATTAAGAGTAAGAACCGGACCAAGAAATTTATGACTGCCGAACAAAAACCAGCCTACAGCCCCGGACTCGCGGGCGTGATCGCCGGCGAAACTGAAATCTGCTGGGTCGATCCCAACGCCGGCCTGATGTATCGCGGCTACGACATTCACGAAATGGCGGAGAAGGCGAACTTCGAGGAAGTCGCCTACCTCCTGCTCAACGGCGAGCTGCCGACCGTGGCCGAGCGCGAGGAATTTTCCCGCGCCCTCGCGAAGGAGCGCCCGCTGCCGAAGGAAGTGCTTGAAATGATGCGCCTGATGCCGAAGAACACGCATCCGATGGACATGTTGCGCACCGGCGTTTCGATGCTGGCGCCGTTCGACCCCGAGCTGAACGACAACTCGCACGAGGCCAACATTCGCAAATCGATCCGCCTCATCGCGAAGGTCTCGACTCTCATTACCGACGGCTATCGCATCCAGCGCGGCGAAAATCCGTTGCCGGAACGGCCCGACCTGACCCTGGCGGGAAATATTTTCTACAAGCTCTCCGGCGAAGTGCCGCAGGACTGGAAGATCCGGATGATGGACACGATTTTCATCCTTTACGCCGACCACGAATTCAACGCCTCGACCTTCGCGGCGCGCGTGACGGCGGCGACCCTGGCCGACATGTATGCCGGCGTGACGAGCGCGTGCGGCACCCTGAAGGGCCCGCTCCATGGCGGCGCGAACGAGGAATCGATGAAGATGCTCGACGACATCAAAACCGAGGAGCGCGCCGAGAAATGGATGATGGATGCGCTGGCGAAGAAGGCCAAGATCATGGGCTTCGGTCATCGCGTTTATAAGAGCGGCGACTCGCGGGTGCCGATCATGCGCGAAATCGGGCGCGACCTCGGCCAGCGGGTCGGGAAAGACCAGTGGATTCCGATCTGCGAAAAACTCGAGGCGACGATGGAGCGCGAGAAGAAGCTCTGCGCCAACGTCGATCTCTACGCCGCGCCGGTCTTCACGATGCTGGAATTTCCGCCGGAATTGAACACGCCGATTTTCGCCGCTTCGCGCGTCGCCGGCTGGTGCGCGCATGTCGTCGAGCAGCACGACAACAATCGCCTCATCCGTCCGCGCTCGCTCTACACCGGGCCGGAAGCGCGTCCGTACAAAGCCGCGGCCTCGAACGGTTCGACAAAGTGATGGACGCGGAGGCCGGTCCTTCCCTGCAGGAACGCTACGCGCCCGCCAATGCCTGCTGGGGTTGCGGACCGTCCAACGCCGATGGCCTGCGCATCCGCAGTTTCGTCGCGGGCGACGAGGTGGTCGCGGATTGGAAACCGGAGCCGAAGTACGAAGCGTTTCCCGGCGTCCTGAACGGCGGAATCATCGGCACGCTGCTCGATTGCCACTGCAACTGGACGGCCGCGAATCATCTCATGAAACAGGCGGGCGAGGATCATCCGCCCTGCACGGTGACGGCGGATTACGCGATCAAGCTGCTCCGCCCGACGCCGACGCACGACAGCGATTCATCTCTCCGCCCGGGTGGTGGAATCGACCGCCGATCGCGCCACGATCGAAGGCACTCTCACCGCCGGCGGCAAAGCCTGCGCGACTTGCCGTGGGACGTTTGTCGCGGTCAGGGAAGGGCATCCCGCCTTTCACCGCTGGTAGGCGGCTGTCGTTAGGCCAGCACGAATCCGAATTCGGTGCCTGAATTCCGTCGATGCGGAGTCGTCCGGCGCGGGAGTAGGGTGGGGCATGCAGAGAACAAACTTTCGAATCGTGCCGCTCCCGACCGAGATCGCGGAAGCGGCCCGGGCGCGTGCGCGGGCCGACGCGCCCGACCACGAAACCATCACGGCGGACAAGGCGGAATCGTATCCGTGCCGCCATTGCCTGTGCTGGGCCGAACCCGGCGAACGGGTAATTCTGTTTCCCTACTCGTCGATTCCCACCGGGCGTCCCTACGCCGAAAGCGGGCCGATCTTCGTCCACGAGAAGGCCTGTGCCCGCTACGATCGAGCGGCAGAATATCCGGCAAATTTTCGCCGCCATCGCGTCCTGCGGGCCTATAGTAAAACGAACGACATGATCGACGCCGTAGTGCTCGGGGAGAACGATCCGGAGAAAGTCATCGCGGAACTTTTCGAGAATCCCGCGACCGATTTCCTCCAGGCCCGGAGCGTGACCCGCGGCTGCTACACCTTTGCCATCGCCCGCGCATGAAAACGCCCGAACTTCTTCCACCTAACGACACCATGTATCAGGCGCTTGGTCAATCGCGACTCGAGCTTTGAGGGCATCTTCTTCGTCGGGGTGCGCACGACCGGCATTTTCTGCCGGCCGACCTGCAGTGCGAAAAAGCCGGCCCGGCAGAACGTCGAGTTCTTTCCTTCGCCTAACGAGGCCCTGCTCGGCGGCTATCGGCCCTGCCTGCGCTGCCAGCCGATGGACCCGGCCCGGCCCGCGCCGGATTTGATCAACCGCCTCCGCGCCGAGGTGGAGAAGGCGCCGGACGGCCGCCTGACGGACAAGGAGCTGTCCTCCCTCGCGATCGATCCCTCGACCGCGCGGCGGCAGTTCAAGCGCTACTACGGCATGACCTTCCAGGCCTACCACCGGGCGCGCCGGATGGGGCTGGCCCTGCGCGAGGTGCGCCGCGGCGAACCGGTCGAGGAAGTGCGCAGCGGAAGCGGGTTCGGCTCCGAGAGCGGGTTTCGCGAGGCCTTCACCAAGGTCTTCGGCGACCCGCCAACGACGGCGAAGCGGCGCGATTGCCTTTTCGCCGAGCGCCTGACGACGCCGCTCGGCACGATGCTGGCGGTGGCGGATGACGACGGGCTGCGCCTGCTCGAGTTTGGCGATCGCCGCGCGCTCGAGCGCGAGCTCCCGCTCCTGCGCGAGCGTCTCGGGAAAAGCGTGGTCCCTGGGGAGCATGTGCACCTCACTGCGCTGCGAGCGCAGTTGGCCGATTATTTCACGGGAAAGAAACTGACCTTCGACATCCCGCTTGCGCCAGTCGGCTCCGAGTTCCAGCTCAAAGCCTGGGAGATTCTGCGTTCGATTCCCGTCGGCGAAACCCGCTCCTATTCCTGGATGGCGGAACGGCTGGGCGATCCCGGCGCGCGCCGCGCGGTCGGTCGCGCCAATGGCATGAACATGATGTCGATCATCATCCCGTGTCATCGCGTCATCCGCGCCGACGGCACGCTCTGCGGCTACGGCGGCGGGCTTTGGCGCAAGAAATGGCTCCTCGAGCACGAGCGAAAATTTGTCCGCGCCCAGGAGGACTCGAACCTCCGACCGTCGGATTAGAAATCCGATGCTCTATCCGGCTGAGCTATGGGCGCCGTGCGAGGCAAAGTAATCGCGTCGCGCGGGGCCGCAATTGACGTTCGATCGGCGAGTCTGCGAAAGGGTGCGGGCGAGTTCGCTATTCGCGGATCCCGTTTTTCAGTTCCCAGACTTTCAGCGCCGCGAGGAGCAGGCTTTTGGTCCGCGAAAGGGTGCCGACGGCCGGCCGAACCGGTTCACCGTCGACCGTAGCGGCGCCTTTGGGCCGGCGCTTGGGAGTCTTCGTCCGGGTCTTGGCCCGGGGACGGATGACCGCTTCACTCTGGCTGAGGTGTCCACTTGGATTCAACGGTGTCATAGTTGCCCTACCTGAGAGCAGCTTCCCTGCCAGCTTGCAGGCGGCTTGGGTTCCCCCGGAAAACCGCTTGTGCCTCCACCAATCTTCGGCGATTTCATCCGGGCATGGCGGCGAATCGAAAACTGGGTTGTCTGAGCATCTTTTTGTTCGTGGCTCTCTGCGCCAGCGTCCTGGTCAATTTCGTCCTCGCCGCGACCGCCTTTCGCAAGCTCGATGGCGGCGGCGGTGGCGAGGTGGAATACCGGCCGCGTTTCCGCGAAATGATCGTCGAGCGCGGGACGCGCGGGAGCGGGAACAAAATCGCGGTCATCAGTCTGCGCGGGCTGATCAGCACCAGCGTTGCCGGCAATGTCGGTGAATCGATGGTCGACGATCTGCGCTGGCAACTCGAACAGGCGCGGAATGACGAGGACGTGCGGGCGGTGGTCCTGGAAATCGATTCGCCCGGCGGCGAAGTGACGGCCTCCGACATGATTTATAGCGCGGTCGCCAAGACGCGGGCGAAAAAGCCGGTCGTCGTTTACATGGAATCGCTCGCCGCTTCCGGCGGCTACTACGTGGCCTGCGGCGGGAAGTATCTGATGGCAAACGAGACCAGCATCACCGGCAGCATCGGCGTCATCATCCAGACCCTGAACTACCAGCAGCTCTTCGACAAAATCGGCCTCGCCTCGGTTGTTTTCAAAAGCGGGAAATTTAAGGACATGCTGAACGGGGCGCGTCCCATCACCGAGGAAGAGCGCGCCTACGTCCAGAGCTTCGTCATGAAGACCTACGATAAGTTTCTCGGCATCGTGGCGAAGGAGCGCAACCTGCCGGCCGACCTCCTGCGCAACGGGATCGCGGACGGCCGCATTCTTTCGGGCCGCGACGCGCTCGATAATAAATTGATCGACGGCCTTGGCCAGATCGAGGACGCCTATGCCAAGGCCAAGGAACTGGGCCGCGCGGGGGATGCGAAGGTCGTGAAGTACGGCCCGCCCTTCAGCCTCGGCCGCGTCTTTCGCCTGCTGATGAAGAGCGGCGACACGAAGATCGAACTAACGTTTCCCGGCCAGCTCGCCCCCCGGCTGGAGAGCGGGCGCGCCTATTATCTGCCTGGATTCTACGCTCCTTAGCGGCGCGCCCGCGAAATGGTCGACAGCCTGATCAACACGCTGCTCGTTCTGGCGGGCCTTTACGTTTATCTCTCGCTTTTTCGCCAGGTCGCGGTGCGGCAGAACGGCGCGGCGGAACTGGGCGAGCGGCAGCTTGGCGTGCCGGAAGCGATCGCGGCCATCGTCCTCGTCGGCTGGTTCGCGCTCAACGTCCTGGCCGCGACCAAGGTGCAACAGGCCACCTTCCAGACGCGCGACCTGCTCGTCACCGGCGCTTTTTCCCTCGCCGTCATTTCCATCCTGACCGTGCTGCTCCAGCTCCGCGGCTTCAGCGTCTTGTCGTTAGGCGGATTTTCCAAGCTTGGTTTCGGGAGGATCGTGAGCACGGCGGCGGTCCTGCTCCTGGCAGCCTACCCGCTCCTGTTTGCGGCCGACGGCATCTCCCGCTGGCTTCTGGGGGAAGGGGCGGGCCGGCAGCAAATCGTCGAGATGTTCACCGGCTCGGAAACTCTCCAGCAACGCATCCTCATCATCGTTCTCGCGGTCACGATCGCCCCCTTCGCGGAGGAGTTTATCTTTCGATTTTTTCTCTACGGCGTCTTCAAGCGCTACCTCGGCCGCGGCCCGGGATTGTTCCTGAATTCGATCCTCTTCGCCGCGGTCCATGTGCATGTCCCGAGTCTGGGGCCGCTCTTCATCCTCGGCACTTGTTTCACCCTCGCCTACGAATGGAGCGGCTCGATCCTGGTTGCGATGACGATGCACGCCCTCTTCAATTTTCTTTCCCTCAGCGCGCTCGCCTTCCCCAATCTGATTTCGCCATGAAACTGCGCGAGCTGGGCGAGGACCGGCTGGTCGCGCAATTAGTCGCGCGGCTCAGGACCGCGCCCGGCGTCATTACCGGGCCGGGCGATGATTGCGCGGTCGTGGCGGCGCCGGAGGAGGGCCGGCTTCTCCTGCTCAAGACCGATTGCGTTGTCGAGGGCGTGCATTTTTTGCCTAACGAAAAGCCGCGCAAGGTGGGTTGGAAGGCAATGATGCGGACCCTGAGCGACTTTGCCGCGATGGCGGGCGAACCGCATTATGCGCTGATCACGTTGATCGCGCCGGCAAAGCGCGAGGCGCGTTGGATGACGCAACTTTACCAGGGCTTGCAGCGGGCCGCGGATCGATTTGGCGTCGCGATCGTGGGCGGGGAAACCAGCGGCACGCCCGGGCCGGCCGTGATTTCGGTCAGCGCGCTGGGGTCGGTGGAGGAGAAACGCTGCCTGCGCCGGAGCGGAGGAAAAGCCGGCGACTTCCTCTTCGTCACCGGTAAACTGGGCGGATCCGGTCAGGGCCGGCACCTGAATTTCGTCCCGCGAATCGAGGAAGCGCGCTGGCTCGCCGCCCATTTTCCGGTCCACGCGATGATGGACCTGAGCGATGGGCTGGGCGCGGACCTGCCCCGCCTCGCCGAGGCGAGCGGCCGCGGCTTTGAAATCGACGAAGCGGCATTACCGCGCCATCGCGGATGCTCCGTCGCGCAGGCGCTGAACGACGGTGAAGACTACGAATTGCTTTTCGCCCTTCCGCCTGACGAGGGCGCGGCGCTTGAGAAAAAATGGCGAAAAAAATTTCCGCGCCTCGCCCTCACCCGCATCGGTCGCCTCACTCGTTCCGCCTCAGGCGGATCACCCGTCACTCGTCACTCGCTCCATGGCTACGTTCACTTCCAATAGCGTGGCCGAGACGATCGCTTTCGCGCGTGACTGGGCGCAGCGGCTTTCGCCTAACGACGTCGTCGCCCTCGTCGGCGACCTCGGCGCGGGGAAGACGCATTTCGTCAAGGGTCTGCTCCTGGGCCTGGAGAGCGCGGAGGATGCGACCAGCCCGACTTTTACTCTCGTCCACGAATATCGAGGCGGGCGCCTGCCGGTTTTCCACTTCGATTTTTACCGGCTCAACCAACCGGCGGAATTGGCCGAAATCGGGTTCGACGATTACCTCGAGGAAGGCGGCATCGCGGTGATCGAGTGGGCGGATCGCTTCGCGTCAGCGCTCCCGCAACGCACCCGCTGGATCCGGCTTGGGATCGGCGACGCATCCGAACGCACCATCACCGACGAAACCAAATGAAAGTGCTGGCGCTGGAACTGTCATCATCGGTCGGGAGTATCGCCCTTCGCGGTCGGGGCGATGAGCACCTCTTGAGAGTCTTCCCCGCGGACCGGAAAGATTCCGGTCTCTTCTATGAAAACCTGAGCGCGATTCAGGAAACCTCCGGACCGCCGGAAGCGATCGTGGTCGGGCTCGGCCCCGGTTCCTACGCCGGGGTTCGCATCGCCATCGCGACCGCGATCGGGCTCCGTGCGGCGAGCGGCGCGCGCCTGCTTGGTCTGCCTTCGATTTGCGCCTTTGACGAAGAGGAATACCTGGTCGTGGGCGACGCCCGGCGAAACTCGTTTTTCTTCGCGCGTGTGATCGATGGCGAATGCGTCGAGGGCCCGACCCTGGCGACCGAACCGGAGCTGCGCGGGCTGCTTGAACCCCGGCCCGATCTGCCCGTTTTCGCGACCGAGGCTTTGCCGCGGTTTGAGCGCGTCACCATCGCGCATCCCTGTGCTTTGCGGCTGGCGGAGCTGGCGCTCCGCGTCGAGGGTGGCGGCGAAGAAATGCTCGAACCGATTTATTTGCGCGAGCCGCACATCACGACCGCCGGTAAATGAGGTCGTTAGGCGCGGAACGCTGCTGGGCGGAAGTGGACACGGCCGCGCTCCGGCATAACGCGGGCGTGGCGCGGGAGCGGGTTGGCGCGGAGACCGCCCTTCTCGCTGTCGTCAAGGCCAACGCCTATGGCCACGGGATGATCGAAGTGGCGGCGGGGCTGGGCGAAGCGGCGGATCTCTTCGGCGTCGCCAACCTCCACGAAGCCGAGGAACTGCGCGCGAGTGGGGTGGAGCAGCCGATTCTGATTCTCGGCTCCGCTTTGCCTAACGAGCGCGCGGAGATTAACGGGCACGGCTTCATCGCCACGGTTTCGAGCGCGGAGGAGGCACGCGCTTTTGCCGGGAATCCGACGGGAATTAATTTCGCCATCGATACCGGGATGGGCCGGATGGGTTGCTGGCAGGATGACGCGATCGTCGAACTGGAGAAAATCGCGCAGATTCCCGGCCTGATCTTACACAGCGTCTCTACCCACCTGCCGGTAGCGGATGAGGATCCGGCCTTCACCGAGGAGGAACTGAACCGATTTGCGGAACTCGTTAGGCAACTGCGCCTCCGGGTTCCCGGTTCCTACAGGGTGCATGTGCTCCTGAGCGCGGGGATCCTCGCCTTTGCCCGCCATCACTTCGACATCGTCCGCGCCGGGCTCATGCTTTACGGCAGTTCGCCACTGCCCGAGGCGCAGAAATTCCTGCGTCCGGTGCTGGCATTGAAGTCACGCGTCACTCTGCTGCGCGATCTGCCGGCGGGGCGGAGCGTGAGCTACGGGCGGACGTTTGTGACGGCGCAGGCGATGCGCGTGGCCACCATCAGCGCCGGTTATGCCGATGGTTACCCGCGCTCGATCTCGAATCGCGACGGGGTGGTATTGATTGGCGGGCGGCGTTGTCCGCTCCTCGGCCGGGTGACGATGGACCTGATGATGGCCGATGTGAGCGCGGTGCCGGGAGTAGAGTTAGGCGACGAGGTGGTGCTGATCGGCCGGCAGGGCGGGGAGGAAATTTTCGCGGCGGAAGTGGCGGAACGCGCCGGGACGATCGCGTGGGAGATTTTTACCGGCATTGGCACCCGGGTGCGGCGGGTGTATCTCTGAGGCGCAGATGTTCCAGATCATCTTTAACGAATTGAGCGCGGCGGAAATGGCAGCCCTGCCGAAAACGCTCCAGCTCGATCTCCTGGCCGAATTCCAGATTCTCCCGGAAGACCTCGACAAGCTGGACTCGAGCCGTTTTGGGGTGATCGAGCGCGAGGGGAAAAAGCTCCATCGTTACCGGGCAAAAGATTACCGGATCTATTTCGAGCGCAGCCCGGAAGGGGTGACGGTGCACCGCGTCTTGCATAAGAACACGCTGCGGGACTTTCTTTTCCGCAGCAAACTGCCGATGGCGGAAGACGATCAGCTCGGGAAAACGAGAGAATTTTGGAAGCTGATCGAGCAGGGCGAACGGACGCGCAAAGCGTAGCTGTCCGTGAGGCGAGGCGCGCGCCCGGGGGCGGGGCGAAAATACGAGCGTAACGAAGAAGGCTTCCGGCCTTACTTCATCAAGAGAACCGACCGGCTGCGCTTGATTTCGCGCGTGATCTTGCGGTGCATGTGCGCTGGCATCCCGGTGACACGACGGGGCAGGATCTTGCCGCTTTCGGTGACGAATTTGCGGAGCAGATCGGGATTCTTGTAATCGATGGCCTCGGTCGCGATATCGATGCGACGGCGCGGCATGGTGCGGTTGGCCCGGCGAAAGGCGGAACGGCGTTTGGCGGTTTTCGGTTGCATGATTACTTGGTCTCCCGGTGGAGGGTATGCCGTTTCATGAAAGGATTATACTTTTTCTTTTCCAGCCGGTTCGGGGTGCGCGGGCTCTTTTTGTTGCGCGTCGTCATGTAACGCGAGACGGGCGCGCCGGCCGCTTTCGCTTCCGTGCATTCGAGAGTGATAATTTCCTGGGCCATGTTGGTTATTCTTTTGCGTCTGCGGTTGCTTCTTCTTCTTCGCCTTCGCGCGCTTCCTCATCCGTCAGGCCAAAGAGCGACGTGACCGACTGGCGAACGCGCGAAGCTTTGCTCTGCTTCTCGAGCTGCGACTGGCATTCGACGGTGTAGCGGGCGAACGGGATCGCCTCGAGCCGGGCGTGCAGGATCGGCTTGCCCGACATTTCGCATTTGCCGTAGGTGCCGAGCTCGATCCGCTTCAGCGCCTCGTCGATCTCGTAAAGGGCATCCTGTTCCTGGGACAAAAGACTGAGCGCGAAATCGCGATCGTAGGCGTCGCTCCCGGCGTCGGCCTGGTGCATGCCAAAGGCGGAGGCTTCGCTACCCTCGGCGCGCGCGCGGAGGGTATCCTGCGCCACTCCGGCCATGGAATCGACCATGGCGTCGCGGAGCTGGAGGAGTTTCTCTTTCTGCGAGCGGGTGAAGGGATCAAGCCGGCGCTCTTTCGCCTTGTGGTGGTTGCCGATGATGGTCAGCGTCTGGTTGGCGATGGCGGCCGCCTTGGCGCGGCCGTTCGGCGAGCGGACCGGCGTTGCGGCTGCTTTTTTAGAGGGGGCAGGGCCGGATTTTTTCGCCGCCGCTTTGACTGGCTTCGCCTTTTGTTTCGGCGCCGGCTTCTTCTTCGCGGCAGGGGCCTTCCGGGCGACGGGCTTTTTCGGCGCCGCTTTTTTGGCCGGCTTTTTTGGAGATGATTTGGTGGATGAACGAGCCATAGAAGTGAAGATCGGGGGCCGGTCTTTTCAACGCCCCGGACTAAAGGGAGGCTTAATTAAGGGCAATTGTTTTTCCGCGCAAGCGGTTTCGGACCGAATTCGGGCATGGGTTGTTTGCTTAGGCCCAAGGCGTTTTGCCTCAGGAACTAGCGCTTGAATAGTGTCGCAAAGCCCAGCGCCAGAAGAGACGGCTGAGCACGGCGGCGATCGTCCCGGCGGCGACGAGGTGGAACATGAGCCAGCCGGGTTGCCCTAGGGATTTGATTAACAACCGGGCCGGGATGTTGGCCACGATCACCACCGGGATGACCCAGCCGAAGACCCAGCGGAAGAGCTGCGGGAAAATAACGTCGGGGTAGCGGGCGATGTTGAGAAAATTGAAATAGCCGTAGACCAGGCCCTGCGCCCGCACGATCCAAAAGCTGACCGCGGCCAGCGCGAGCATGATCGAGTAGTGAATCGCCACCCCGAACCCGAGCGCGACAAAATAGAGCAAGACTGCGAGCGGCCCCGGAACGACGTGCAATTGCCGAAGCGAGATCACCACCACGATGGCGCCGATGAGCGCGTTGATCACGCTGTCGAGGCCGAACTGTTTGGTTGAGACCGCGAACTGGCTGTCGATCGGCAGGACCAGGAGCGAATCGAGTTTCCCGGTCCGGACCAGTTCCGGAACGTTCGCGACGTTGGTGAAGAAAAACGCCTGGAACAACTGCGCGATGATCTGGTGCGTCCCCACAAGCAGGACCACTTCCCATTTCGTCCAGTCGCCGATCTGGTCGACCTGGCCAAAGATGATGCTGAAGAACAAAATCTGCCCGCAGAACCAGAGCACCTCCACGATCATCCAGAGAATGAAATTGGCCTTGAAGCTCATCTCGCGGATGAGCGAGTTGCGCAGCATGATCGAGTAGATTTCGAGGTAGCGGCGCATGGTTTGGTGTAACTAATTCCGGTTCCGCCGGTCTAATCAACACCGGCCGGCATTCGAGCGTCGGCTTTTTTTCATGAAACGAACCATTCTCATCGGCGCCGCGACGCTGCTCCTCGGCCTCGCGCTTTTTGTTTTCCGCGGCTGCGGCGGGTCCGGGAGCGACGAATACCAGACCGCCAGCGTCGCGCGCGGCGCGATTCTCCAGGCGGTGACCGCGACCGGCACGCTCAACCCGGTGGTAAACGTGCAGGTTGGCAGCCAGATCTCCGGCAACATCCAGAAGCTGCTGGTGGATTTTAATTCCCCGGTCAAAGCCGGCCAGGTCGTGGCTGAGATCGATCCCGCCGTCTTCGAGGCGGCCGTGACCCAGGCGGAGGGTGATCTCGAGAACTCCAAGGCCGCCCTCGAATTGGCCCGGCTCACCCAGAAACGAATGCAGGACCTGGTCGCGAAACAGAACTCCTCGCAGTCCGAACTCGACCAGGCCAATGCCAGCCTGCACCAGGCGGAAGCGAACGTGAAGATCAAGCAAGGCGCGCTGCAAAAAGCGAAAGTCGATCTCGAGCACTGCACCATTACTTCCCCGATCGACGGCATCGTCATTTCGCGCAGCGTCGATGTCGGGCAAACCGTCGCCGCCAGCCTGAGCGCGCCGGTCATTTTCACGATCGCCAATGACCTCGCGAAAATGCAGATCAACGCCGCCGTCGCCGAGGCCGACATCGGCACGATCGAGGTCGGGCAAAAAGTCGACTTCTCGGTCGACGCTTTTCCGCGCCGGACCTTTCATGGCGAAGTCGTGCAGGTGCGCAACGCGCCGACCACGGTGCAGAACGTCGTCACCTACGACACCGTCATCGGGGTCAATAACTCCGACCTCAAACTCAAGCCCGGCATGACCGCGAACGTCTCGATCATCGGCGCGCAACGGGACAATGTGTTGAAGGTCGGCAATGCCGCGCTCCGTTTCCGCCCGCCGGATGCAACACCGCCGCCGGGAGGAGGCCGGAGCGGCCGTGGAAAACCGGGCGAGCCACAGGCCGAACGGACGGTCTATATCCTGCGCGGATCGCAGCCGAGCCCGGTCCAGATCAAGACCGGAATCAGCGACGGAATCTTCACCGAGGTGCTTGCAGGCTTGAAAGAAGGCGATCGAGTCGTCACGGCCGTGACCGGCAAGGCGGCCAATTCCGCGCCGCAAGCGAACAATCCCTTTACCGGCGGCCGGCGCCGTTTCTAGCTCGCGATGGCCGCTGACAGTGTCGTCGTTAGGCTGGAGGAAGTGCACAAGACCTACCGTGCGGGCGAGGTCGACGTGCACGCCGTGCGCGGCGTCTCGCTCGAGATCGGCAAGGGCGAATTCGTCGCCATCATGGGCTCGAGCGGCTCGGGAAAATCGACCCTCATGAACCTGCTCGGCTGTCTCGATCGCCCGACCCGAGGGCGCTATCTTCTCGACGGCTTCGATGTTTCTGGGCTCGCTCGTGACCGGCTGGCCGATATTCGGAATCGCAAGCTCGGTTTTGTTTTCCAAAACTTCAATCTCCTCGCCCGCACTTCAGCCCTGGAAAACGTCGAGCTTCCGCTCCTCTACGGCGAGCATCGCCTGACCAGCGCGCAACTGCGCGAGAAGGCGGAAAAGGTCCTCGCCGCAGTCGGCCTGGGCGGGCGCGAGGATCATCACCCGAGCCAGCTTTCCGGCGGCCAGCAGCAGCGGGTCGCGATCGCCCGCGCCCTGATCAACGACCCGGAAGTCGTCCTCGCCGACGAGCCCACCGGCAATCTCGACAGCCGCACCAGCCTCGAGATCATGGATATTTTTCAGAAGCTGAACGAGCGCGGGATCACGATCGTGATGGTGACGCACGAGGCCGACATCGCCGCCTTTGCGAAGCGCAACATCGTCATGCGCGACGGGGCCATCCTGACTGATGAACTCGTTAGGCGACGTCTCCGCGCCCGCGACGAGGCGGAAAAGGCAACCGCGCAAACATGAAGATCGACTCGACGGTCAAGATTGCCTTTCGCGCCTTGCGCCGGAACAAGCTTCGTTCCGTCCTGACCGCGCTCGGCATTATCATCGGCGTTGGCGCGGTCATCGCGATGGTCAGCATCGGCAACGGGGCCAAGGCGCAGGTCGAACAACAGATCGCCAGCCTGGGCGAGAATGTGATCCTGATTTTCTCCGGGAGCGTGACCTCGAGCGGCATTCGCACGGGCTGGGGGAGCGCGGGCACCTTGAAGATCGAGGACGCGGAGGCGATCCGGCGGGAAGTGCCCGGGGTCATCGCGGTCAGCGAAGAGGTCATTTCAACCCGGCAGGTCTCTTCCGGAAACCAGAACTGGTTTACCCGGATCTACGGCGAGTCGCCGGAGTATTTTGAGATCCGGAAGTGGCCGCTCAGCGAAGGCGCCATCTTTACCGCGCAGGATGTGCGGAGCGCGAACAAGGTCTGCGTCATCGGCCGCACCACCGCGACCCAGGTTTTTGGGTCGGAGAATCCAATCGGCCAGGTTTTGCGGATCCAAGGTGTGCCTTTTCTGATCACCGGAGTGCTCACGCCGAAAGGGCTCAGCCCGCAGGGAACCGACCAGGACGACATCGTCATCATGCCTTACACCAGCGCGATGAAACGGGTCCTCGGCGGCAGCACCCTGCGCGGGATGAATGTCCAGGTGGCCTCGCCGGACGACCTCGCACCGGCCCAGCAGCAGATCACCGAGCTTCTCCGCCAGCGGCACAACATCCGGGAAGGGCGCGACGACGATTTCACCGTCCGCACCCAGCAGGAGATCGCCGAGACCGCCACCGCCACATCGCGGGTCATGACTTTGTTGTTAGGCGCGATCGCCAGCGTCTCGCTCATCGTCGGCGGGATCGGGATCATGAACATCATGCTCGTGAGCGTGACCGAACGGACGCGCGAGATCGGCGTTCGCCTCGCGGTCGGCGCGCATGGTCGCGATATTCTCACTCAATTCCTGATCGAAGCCGTGACCCTGAGCGTGATCGGAGGCGTGATCGGGATTCTGCTCGGCCTCGGCGCTTCTCATCTGCTCTCGATCTTCGCGCATTGGCCGACCTTGATTTCGATCCCGTCGATCGTGGCCGCGTTTTTCGTCAGTGCGGCGGTGGGAATTTTCTTCGGCTTTTACCCGGCGCGCGAAGCCGCGCGTCTCGATCCGATCGAGGCGCTGCGCTACGAGTAGTTCACAAAACCGTCTTTTTTTCCGGGAGATGCGAGTCGTCCGGAACGACCGAGACGGCGGCGGCTTCCATTTTCATTAGCTGGGCCTGGCGCCAGCCGAGCCCCGCCTGGCTGAGAAGGAAAAGGGCCATGATCCCGATCCAGATTGATTGCTGCCAGAGCGCCACGAGGATGAGCGCGCCGCCGCCGGCAAAGCCAATCGCGGTCGCGATAAAAAGGCTGCGAATTTGGCCTAACGGAAACCAAAGCAGCGCCCGCACGATCTGTCCGCCATCGAGGGGATAGATCGGAAGGAGGTTGAAAAGAAGAAGGGCAAGATTGATCCGCCAGAGCCAGAGCAGGATGAGATAGGCATCGGCGTTTGTCGTCATCCAGCCGGCGCCCGCGGCCGCGTGCTGGGCAAAAGTGAGGATGGGAACGAGGAGAAGGTTCACCATCGGCCCGGCCGCGATGCTCCAGAGCATGGCCCCGGCGCGCGGCGGTGGACTAACGAATGCGATGCCGCCCAAGGGCCAGAGCACAATGCGATTGGCCTGGCCGCCGACCTGGCGGCAGGCAAGGGCGTGTCCGAATTCGTGCATCGTGACGAGGACAAACAAGCCGATGTAAAGGAGCAAAGCCCATAGCGGCGAGGAGAACATCGAGCGCCAGACCTGCACCTCGTAAATGGCGACGAGGAACCAGGACCAGTGCAAAAACACCTCGATCCCGGCGACCTTGAAGAGTCGAATTGAACCTCCCTGGGTTGGCATCGGCGAAGATAGCGCGACCGGCCGCGCCCTGCATCAAGCGATCAGGCGATTAATCGTGGCCGCGGCGTAGGCGGCGCCGAATCCGTTGTCGATGTTCACCACCGTGACGCCGCTCCCGCAGCTGTTTAGCATCCCGAGCAGCGCGGCCAGCCCGCCAAAGCTGGCGCCGTAGCCGGTGCTGGTCGGGCACGGCGATGACCGGTTTGTCGACCAGGCCCGCAACTACGCTCGGCAGCGCGCCTTCCATTCCCGCGACCACGATGAGCGCGGCGCACTCGCGCAATCGATCGGTCTCGATCAACAAACGATGCAGACCGGCCACGCCGGCGTCGTAAATCCGCTCAACGCGATTGCCGAAAATCTCCAGCGTGACCGCGGCCTCCTCGGCCACGGGCATGTCGGACGTGCCCGCCGCCACCACTGCCACGGCCAGGCGCTGTTTCGGCAGCGGCTCGCGCTCGACCGTGAGGCAGCGCGCCCGTTCGTGAAAAATCGCGGCCGGGAATTGCCCCTGCACTGCCTCGAATTGTTCGCGCGTCACCCGCGTCGCGAGCAGGACCGGTTCGCGCTCGAGGATCACCTGCGCGATGCGCAGCACTTCCTCGGGCGTTTTCCCCTGGCCAAAAATCACCTCCGGAAAGCCGGTGCGCCGGCGCCGGTCGACGTCGACCCGGGCGAATCCAAGGTCGATAAATGCGGGATCCTCCGGCATGGGATTTACCACAAAACGCTGGCGCGCTTAGGCCGCGCCTTCGCGCTGCTCGACCTGCGCCGGCAGGAGCAGGCGCATCGGCAGCATCGGCGACTCATAAAAGCCGTGCTTCCGGAAAAAGCTTTGCGATCGCAGCTCGGGTCGATCGGTCAGGAGGGTGATGCGCCGGAAATTTTTCTGCCGGGCAAATTCGATCGCGTAATCGAGCAGCATCGAACCGTAGCCGTGCCCGCGATGTTCCTTATGCACGACCAAATCCTCCAGCAGGATGACGAACCCGCCTTCGGCGGTGCTGATGGTGAAGAGGAGATTGATCATGCCCACGATCGTGCGGTCGCGCCGCAGGACGAAGACGCGCCCGCGATTTGGTTGCTCGAAAATGAGCCGCAGCCCGCGGAGTTGTTTCGCCTTGTCCGGACGGAAATCGCTTTCCTCGCTGAACAGCTCCCCGAGCAGGCTCGAGAGTTCGTCCAGGTCTTCCGCGATTGCCGGTTCGATGACCACGTCGCTCATCGCTGATGGTTATTCCATAATAGGCCTGCGGTGGCAATGGAGTTGTCGCCCCGGTCGCGACGGAAGATGGCGCCGTTGACAAACCGGATCGACCTCCTAAAGTAGCGCCTCTTGCAACGCCCGGCAGCGGGCTTTTCTCTATGAAACGCACCTTACAGCGATCGAAGCGGACCCGGAAGCAGCAACATGGTTTCCGCGCGCGCATGAGCACCAAGGGTGGCCGGGCCACTTTGGCGCGGCGCCGTCAGCGTGGACGCAAACGCCTTTTGCCCAAAGGCGCTGAGGTGCATTTCGCGCGTCACACCCAGGCTTAAGCCTAGCGATTCAGCCCCTGCAATGGGGCGGCGTAGCCGGTCAGCTCGAGATAACCACGGCCGCGGAGCGGTTTGCCCGCGCGCGTCCCGGTGATGTCGAAAGCGCCTTCCCAGTAGATCAGGGGGCCAAAAACCAGTTCCTGGTTGGCCAGGACCGGCTCGATGGTGAATTCCAGTTGTTCTTTGGGAACCCGCACCCGCCAGCCGATCGGATAGTTCGCTTTCGTTTGCGGGCTTTTCCAAAACGTGACGGGCGTCATTTCAAATTCGGCGCTCGTTAGACCGAGCGAAGTTCCGTCCGCGCGCACCAGCGTGCCGCTCGAAATCGGGTCGATCGCGCCGTTCGTTAGACGCATCTGGTAAAGCATCAGCTCGGTCTGGTCTTCAAACTGCACCGAGACCCAGTTCCACCCGGCCTGCCCGGGCGCGAGCTGGTTGGTCGCCCATTCATGATCGAACCAGCTATCTCCCGCGACGGTGAACTCCTCCTTGCCGACGCGCAGGCTGCCGCTCGTCGTCAGGCGGGTGAGCGAATAATAATGCGAAGCGTGCCCGGGTCCCTCCGCCTTCCGGCTGATCCCGTCCGCGCCGTGCAGGACCGGTTCCTTTTGCGTGACGAGATGCAAATTGATCGCCGCCTCCTGGGCCGTCGCCACGAGGTCGAACGAACCGTCTTGATTCATTTTCAGGTTCCACTCTTCAATCCAGGCGAGGCGGTTGCCCTCGTCGAATCCAGCGTCCCCGAAACTCCCGCGGCTCGCCTTGTCGTGAAAAGAAAACCGCTTCCCGGCCGCATCGGTCACCGTGAAGTGCGCAAACTTCAGGTCGTCGACGAGGAAGCGCGAGGTCGTTCCCGCACGTTCGTTAGGCGGGCGAATTCCCTGCCGGAAAAAAGTCAGCTCGTAGCCAAATCGCCGGCCGCGGTCATTCGTCAGGTTGCCGGTGAAATACCACCATTCCGTCTTGAAACCGGCGTGCTGACGGTGATCGCGCGGGAACTCGTACTTCCACCCCGGTTCAGCCACCTGCCAGCCGGCCGCGACGCAGAACAGCCCGAGCACAGCCACCACAAAATGGGTAAACTTTCTCATTCGCTCCGCACTGCCTCCGCGATATCCAGCCGCCCCGCGCGCCAGGCTGGAATCCATCCCGCCACGATCGCGGCGGCGATGATCCAGGCTGGGGTCCAGGCGAGCGATCCCCAGGGGAAAGCCAGTTGAATCGTCCAGCCGAAAAATGCGCGATTGATCACGCCCGTCAGCACCACCGAAAGACAGAGCCCGGCCGCAAGTCCGAGGACGCTCGCGAGCAGCCCGATCATGCCGCTTTCCCAAAGCAGCAGCCGCCGGATCTGCGCCGCCGAGGCGCCGACCGAGCGCATGATCCCGAGTTCGCGCGAGCGCTCCGTCACCAGTGTCGTTAGGCCGAGGAAAATCCCGATGACCGCGACCAGAACCGCGATCGTGCGCAGGACGTAAGTGACGGCAAATGTCTGGTCGAAAATCTCGAAAATGCGGGTGCGCAGCAGGCGATTGGAGTAAATGGAAAATTCCCCACTCCGGCTGAAGCGCGCGCGAAAATCTTCCGCCACCGTTGCTGGATCGGCGCCGGTCTTCAGGTAAATCCCGAGGCTGTTAACTCGCTCGTCGTGCCAAAAGGTGCGGAAGTTCTTTTGGCTGAGGAAGACCGTTCCCTGGTCGCGGGTGTAATCGTAAAAGACCCCCGCGACCGGAAACGCCTCCACGCCCGCCGGCGAAGGCAGCTTGAGCGTGTCGCCTTCCCCCACCTGGAAACGGCGGGCAAAGCTTTCCGAAACGAGCACGCATTGCTCGTTGTAGAAACGATGGATGATCTCGTCGTTGTCGCCCCGCAGAAAACGCAGGTTGCGCCGATTTCTCCCGCTCACGACGGCAAGCGCGATCGTCTCGTCGCGGAAAGGAAGTTCCACACCCCGGTAGGTATCGACCTCTTCAACCGCCGGGTTTCGTTTCAAATACTCGATCGCCGCCGGCGGAACAAAAGAGGTCGGGCCCGCGATTTCGTTTGCGGCCGGGCCGATGAAGAGATCCGCGATCAGCGTCTGGTTAATCCAATCGCCGACCGTCTGGCGAAAGGAAAAGACCATCACGGCGATGCCCACCGTCATCGCGACCGCCGCGGCGAGGGAGGCGATCGTGACCGAGTTGCGCAGCAAAGTGCGGCCGAGATTTTGCGCGGCCAGCCACGGTTCAATGTTCCTCCGGGTCAGTGCCCTAACGAATCGGCTGAAGCGCGCGGTGAGTTCCGGCGCAAGGCAAGAAAAGCCGGCCAGGACAAAAAAAGCCGCGCCGAATCCGAGCCACGGCGGTCCCGTGCGCAAGGCCAGAAAGGAAAAAGCAGCCGCCAGCAGCAGCGACACGACCGCGGCCACGATCCAGCCGCGTGAGAGCCGCACCGACTTTTCGACCCGCGCCCCGCGATGCAGGGTTTCGATCGGATCCATCGCCGCCGCCGCGCGCGCCGGCAGCCAGGCGGCGGCGAGAACGGAGACAAACCCGAGGAGGAGGGCGCTCAACCAGATCCAAGGCGCGACTACCACCTCGCGCACACTGAGCAGGACGTAGAGCGACGAGATCGTTTCCGCGACCGTGCCGACCAGCGCCCGGGCGAGGAAATAACCGCCCGCCAGGCCGAGCGCGATTCCGGCCAGCCCAAGCACCGCCGCTTCGCCAAGAAAAAGCGCGCGCACTTCGCCGCGGGTCACGCCTAACGAACGCAGAATCCCGATCTCGTGCCGGCGCCGAATGACGGAGGCCTCGATCGTGTTGTAGATCAAAAACATCCCGACGAGGAGCGAGACCAGGCTCATCGCCTGGAGATTGAGGGCAAAGCCGGAGAGCATTTTGCCGACCTGTTCGCCGCGCTGGGCCGGCGCGGCCACGGTGACGTCGGGCGGCAGTTTCTGGCGCAGGTCGGCAGCGACTTTTTCGGCCTCGCTCCCCTCGGCGAGACGAAGCGAGATCGAGTCGAGCGTTCCTTGCCGGCCAAGTAATTCCTGGGCCCAGCCAATGTCGATCGCGGCAAAATGCGGGTTAGCGTTCGCGCTCGTCCCGCGGGTCCGGAGCAGGAAGCCTATCGTTAGGCGAATGGTTTGTCCGTTGACCTGCCCGTCCACTTCGTCACCCGCCTTGAGCTGGTGCGCCTCTGCCAGTTCCTCGCTGATCGCGATCGTGCGCGGGCCGCGGAGCCATTGCTGGACGTCGAATTGCTGCTCCGCCTGAAAATCAGTCAGGTCAAAGGTGCGAAAGGCGTCATTGGTCAGGATGTCGATCCCGAGGAGGTCGAGATATTCGCCCGGGAACGCCGGCAGGGTGACAATTCCCCTAACGATCGGGGTGCCGGCGCTCACGCCGGTCTGCTGGGCGACGATGGGAAAAATTTCATCGGGCAGAGTTCCCGCCGGGGCGCGGACCTCGAGCTGGGCTTTGCCCGCGACGACATCGATGCTGGCCGCGAAAGCGCGGTTCGCGCTGTGGTTTGCGATCTGGATGGCGAGATAGAGCGCAACGCCGAGCGCGACGGTCGCGACGTTCAAGGTCGCGAGCAACGGGTGCTGCACGAGATAGCGCAGCACGTGCCAGCGAAAAAGACGGAGATATTGCGGGATCAAATTTGAGATGGTTCGGCGGGTGGGTGGCACGATAAGCTTCGGCCTGGAGGTCACCAAATCATGGAATCAGTTACACGCCCTGTTTTCCTGCCGGTTGTGCTCGGCACTTCCCGGCAGGGCCGCGCCAGCGAAAATGTGGCGCGCTACGTTTTCGAGCAGGCCTCCGCGCGCGCGGACCTGACCACGGAGTTGATCGACATCCGAAATATCCGCCTCTCGATCGACGACGCCGGCGAAGCGATCAAGGACGCGTCAATTTTCCGCCACGGTCACGCGGGCGGATGGCCTCATCCTCGTCGTGCCCGAATACAACCACAGTTTCCCCGGGCTGCTCAAGCATGTGCTCGACACCAATCTGGAGGAATACATCCACAAGGCGGCGGGAGTCTGCGGCGTTTCGGCCGGACCGTTCGGCGGCGCGCGGATGATTCAAAGTCTGCTGCCGGTTTTGCGCGAGCTCGGATTGGTCACGATCTTCACCGATACGTATTTCGGCTCCGTCGGAAAGTTGTTCGATTCGTCCGGCCAAATCACCGACCCGGCTTACGCCCGGCGCCTCTCAAAGTTTTTTGACGAGATGATCTGGATGTCGCGCGCGTTGCGCTACGGTCGCGAGAGCGTCCCCTCCGGCTGAGGACGAATATGGCGGCGGTTTCCTCGCTTTTCGGGCACGTTTCGCTCCGCGCGAAAGTGGCGGCAGCGATGGCGAGCGTCGCGGTTGTGGTGGTCATCGCTATTCTGGGAACGAACTTCCACTTCCGGCGGATGCAGTTGTTGCAGGAATTTCAGACCTTCGTCCGGGGTGCCGCCGGGACGACCGCGCTCGCCCTGGAGGGCGATGAGATCAGCGCGATTCACGCGCCTAACGATGCCGGCTCGGCCGCGTTTGGGCGCGCCCGCGCGATCCTGGAACAATCGCGCGCAATCAACGGCCTGGCCGAAAACGAGATGTATATCCTGCGCCCGGTGAGCGCGGAATCGCCTTTCGAAACGGAGTTCGTCGTCATGCTGCAAAAAAGGACTTTTATCGGCAGTCGTTACACCGTGCCGCTGGGAAACCGCGAGAAATTCCTCGCCGCCTGGAACACCGGCCTGCCCACAAGCAGCGGCATTTATGAGGACGAAAACGGACGCTGGATCAGCGGCTACGCGCCGATTCTCGACCGCGCCGGGCGCCCGGTGGCGATAGTCGAAGCCGACGCGCGCATCAGCCGTTACCTGGAGCGGCAGCGCTCCGAACTCCTGCTCATGTTGGCGATCGGCGGCGGCGCGTTTCTGGTGGCGATGATTCCCGGGCTGCTGCTGGCCCGCAATATCACCCGCGGGTTGAACAAACTTTCCCTCGGCATCCGCCGCTTCCAGGCGGGCGAGCACGACGTCCAGGTGGAGGTGAGCAGCGGCGACGAACTGCAACATCTCGGGAGCGTCTTCAACGAGATGATCATCTCGTTAGGCGAAAAACTCGCGCTCCTGCCCTACGTCTCGCGTTTCACCGCCGAGGCGGTGCGACGGAGCCGGGAAGATCCACAGTGGCTCGCCGGGATGGAGCAGGAAGTTATTGTGCTATTCGCCGATCTGCGCGGGTTCACCAGTTGGTGCGAGACGCGCGACGCCGCTTATCTCGTGCGCGAGCTGAACCGGCTTCTCGCCGTGCAGGCCGATGCCGTCGTCTCGGCGGGGGGCGATGTCGACAAATTTATCGGCGATGCGGTGATGGCGGTTTTTCTCGGAGGCGAAGGTTCGGCGGAGAAAGTTTTGGCCTGCGCGCGGGAATTGATCGTCGCCATCCGGCGCGAAATCGAGAGCGAAGCCTGGCCGCTGGCGGTGGGCGTCGGCATTCATCATGGCCGCGCCGTGGTCGGCTCGATCGGATCGGAGACGCGCCGGGATTTCACCGCCATCGGGCACACCGTGAATCTTGCTTCACGCCTTTGCGATCGCGCGGGGAAATGGCAAATCCTGGTCAGCGAGCCGTTCTACCAGCACCTGCCGCCGGGCACGCAAAAAGACTTCACCCGGACGGAGCCGATGGAGTTCAAGCACGTCTCGCAAGCGGTCGCGACTTATCGTTTCACCGTGCCCGCGGCGGTGACGGAGGCGGGCGAAATCTCGACGCGCTGACGAGATCGGGCGGGCGAATTCGAATTTCAGATTGCGGTTTCGGCGATTCGAGCGAGAAATTGTTCCTCGCAAAAACGCACCGCTAGCTCAATTGGCAGAGCAAGTGACTCTTAATCACTGGGTTGTTGGTTCGATTCCAACGCGGTGCAGCGCGCGGGCGATTCGTGGTAACTCGTTAGGACAAAAAAAGAATGAAAACGCTGGCGTTTATTGTGCTCTGGCTGGTTCTCAACGTCCCGCCGGTGGAGGCCCGGGAGCGTGATCGGGGGAGCGATCGGGAACGGGAGCGGGAGCGCCGCCAGGAGCGTCGCCAGGAGAGAAGTCGCGGGGGAGCGCGCGGCACGGTCTACGGCACGGCCGACGATGGGACCGAACTGAAGTGGACGGTCTATCCGGCTTCGGGTGCGGGGCCGCATCCGGCGGTGCTGGTGATTCATGGCGGCGGTTTCCGAAAGGAACCGAACAGTCCCAAGACGATGCAGGCGGCGAGAGACGCGGCGGCCGCGGGTTTCAATGTTTTCCATGCCGAGTATCGCCTCGCGTCACCGGGCCGTTTGCCGGGGCAGAAATCGGCCGGCCGTTATCCCGATCAGACGAACGACTTGAAGATCGCGGTGCGTGCGGCGCGGGCTTACGCAGGTGGCAACGGAAAGGTGGGCGCAATTGGCGGCTCCGCCGGCGCGGCGCACGATGTCTATCTGGCCGCGACCGGGACGGCTGGAGATGACCGGCTCGATGCCGCGGTCGCGCTTTCGGGAGCTTATGATTTCAACGATCCCGGTTCTCACGATCATCGAGGGTTCGAGATGAAGGTGAAGAATTATGTCGGATCTTCCGATCCGGCCGCCTTGCGCAAAGCTTCACCGATTACTTATGTCGACGCGAACGTGGCGCCGCTCTTCGTCATCGCCTCGGACCGCGAGGCGATGCCGCCGGAACAGTATCCCGGTCTGATCCGAAAGCTGGAATCGGTGGGAGCGACGAACTTCCAAAAGCTCCTGCGCCCGGACAGTCAGGCGCACGCTTTTGCCTATTGGCCGGAAGTGAAAGATCGATGCCTTGCTTTCCTGAAGGAAAATTTGGGCGCGACTTCCGCGGCCGCGAGCGCGCCGCGGCGGTGAAGCGCAATCGTTAGGCAGACGGGGGCGAGGCCGGGCAGTCGGCGCCGGAAAACAAATCGATGTCCGGATATTGCTGGGCGATCGGCATTTTTCTCCCCACGCCAAAGGCGCGACTGGTGACTTTGAGCCCGGGTGCGGCCTGGGCGCGTTTGTATTCGTTGAGGTCGACGCGGCGCTGAACCCAGCGCACGGTTTTTTCTTCAAACCCGCGGGCGACGATCTCGCGTGCGCTGTGGTTTTCCTCCACGTAGAGCTGGAGAATCTGGTCGAGCACCTCGTAGGGCGGAAGTGAATCCTGATCGACCTGGCCGGGCTTTAGTTCCGCGCTCGGGGGTTTTTCGATGGTCGCGTTTGGAATAATTTCGCGTTCGCGATTTATCCAGCGCGCCAGCTGGTAGACCATCGTTTTTGGGACGTCGCTGATGACGGCGAGTCCGCCCGCCATGTCGCCGTAGAGGGTGCAATAGCCGACGGCGAGTTCGCTCTTGTTCCCGGTGGTGAGAAGGATGTGGCCAAACTTGTTCGAGAGCGCCATCAGGATCATCCCGCGCAACCGGGCCTGCATGTTTTCCTCGGTCGTGTCTTCCGGCAGGCCGGCGAAGACTTCCTTGAACTGCGCTTTGAAGACGGCAAAGGCGTCGCCGATCGGGATCTGGTGACAGTGGATGCCAAGGTTGCGCGCGAGGGCGAGGGCATCGTCGACGCTGCCGCGCGAGGAATAGAGGCTGGGCATGGAAACCCCGACGACGTTTTCCGCGCCTAACGAATCGACCGCGAGCGCGGCCACGACCGCGGAATCAATCCCGCCGCTCAGCCCGAGGACGGCGGACTTGAAATTGCACTTCGCCAGATAGTCGCGCACGCCTAACGACAGCGCGCCGTGCAGCTCGGCCATCAGGTCCGGCGGGGGAGCGGGAATGGCCTCGGTCGAATCGGTCTCGACGATGGCTTCGGCGGTGGCAAAGGACGGGAGCTGCGCGATCAGGTCGCCGGCGCGGTTGAAGGCGATCGAGCCGCCATCGAAAACGAGCTGGTCGTTTCCGCCCACGACATTGCAATACACGATCGGACAGCGATGAGCGCGGGCGCTTTCCCCGATCATCTGGCGGCGCGTTCGCATTTTGCGCACGCTGAAGGGCGAGGCGCTCAGGTTCACGATTAACTCCGCGCCTTTCGCAACGAGGCCGGCGATGATTTCCGTGTCATAGAGCGGGCGCGGCAGGTAATCCTGGGTCCAAATATCTTCGCAGATCGTGACGCCGACCTGGCGTCCGGCGATGGTCGAAAACTTCCCCGCCGCTCCCGGGCTCAAAGTAGCGGTCTTCGTCAAAGACGTCGTAGGTCGGAAGGAGGGTCTTGAAACTTTTGCGAATCGGCTGCCCGCGCTCGAGCAGGGCGGCGGCATTGAAAAAGGGACGGCCGCGACCTTCGTTGCGATCGACATAGCCGACGAGGAGCGGGACGTCGCCGATGCATTCGTGCAGACGTGCGACGGCCTCGAGATTTTGCGGGACGAAGCGCGACTTAAAAACGAGGTCCTGCGGCGGATAACCGGTCGTGGCCAGCTCCGGGGCGAGAACCAGCTCCGCGCCGCTGTCCGCGAGGCGTTGGTAGGCCGCGAGGATCTTGTCGAAGTTCCCGCGAAGATCTCCGACCGTGGGATTGATCTGGGCGATGCCGATCCTCATGCTGCTGCCCGCAGGTTAGCTGCGCGGCTGGCGAGGGCAACGGCTTTCAGGTCACTGCCCGACGAGCGCACCGGCGTCTTTTTTGTAGCCGGAGTTGAGGGCATCGTCCGCTCCTTCGACGAAGACCTTGCCCCATTGGATGAGGCAGGCGGCGAAGAAGGCGATCACCATGCAGATGATGACTCTCTGGAGAAAGGTCGAGTGCATTAACGTGACCTTGAAAGCAGAAGCGGTGCCATTAGGGAGGGGCCGCGGGCCTTACCAGAAGCCCCATTGCCTGGTGGCGACGATCCAGAGGCCGAGGGCGAGATTCGTAATGGCGTGGGCCAGGACGCAGGCGGAGAGGCTTTTCGTTCGGTAGGCGACGAGGTTGTAGAGCGCGCCGGTGGCGAGGGCGGCCGGCCAGTCGGCCGTCGAATGAGACAAGGTGAAGGCGACGGTGACGACGGAAAAGGAGAGCCAGCTGAAGGTCCCAAAGGCCACCGTCTCGAAGCGCTCCGAGATCAGATAGCGAAGCAGAAATCCGCGCCAAAAAATCTCCTCCAGCAACGGCACGACGACGACCAGCCGGACGAAGCGCAGGAGCAGCGTCGTCCAGTAAGCACTCGGGCTGGCTGCGAGCAGGTCCGGATTAAACCCAACGAGGCGCGCGGGAAAATGGAAGAACTGCTGGGGCGCGATCCACAGGACGAAGACCGCGAGGGCGATCGAGACGGTGAAGATCGGCCGCCGCAGCGGATGGAACTCATATTCCCGCCAGAAATAGACCAGGAGCCCGGCGCAGAGAAAAGTCTGGAGCGGGTAGACCCAGAATTCCGGCGCCGCCAGCCAGAGCGAGGCCCCCGGGCGGCGGAGCAGGCTGCAGAGACCGAGAAACGCCACGAAGACGAACATCGGCAAGGCGTACGCGAGCAGCTTCCGCTTTCCGGCGGCGATGGAATCGGCGGAAGTAGTCATGCCCGGGTGTTGCACATCTGGACTTGGTGGCGGGGAGAGGAACCGGGTTCAAGCAGAATCTTGCGTTCCAGCCCGCGACAGATAGATCTTTGGCGCATGTCCGGACCCGAGGAGCTCGAGCCGAAACGAGAAACCGATCCCGAGGCCATGGCGCGCGCGCTGGAGCTGGAGTTGATCATGAAACGGGCCTCCTGGCAGAAGGCGCAGGCCCGACGCGGCACCTGGCGGGCGCTGAGTTTTCTCTTCCTTTTCCTCGTCATTCTCGGGGCCTTGCTCGCCTATTTTTATTTTGCGACCGCTCTCCCCCGGGCGGGAGAGGAAAAGCCCGCCGCCGAGGGCGCGGCCGAGAGTCGTTAGGCAGGGCGCGCGCCGCAATCGGACTGGCAAGATTTTGCCGGATGTGCGACGAGTCCCCATGATCGTGGCCCGCATCCCGAGCGCGCTCGGCGGATAAAAAAACACGATGGGTTTACTGCAGATCGTTCATCTCGAAACCAACGACGCCGACGCGGCGCTTGTCGGCGCCGAACTGGAAAAGAACGGGATCGAGTGCGAGCTGGTGCGGGTCCGCAGCCTGGCGGAGCTGGAGCGAGAAATAGCGCAACGCACGGTCGACATCGTCCTGTCCGATAGCCATCGCCGGTTCTACAACGGGCTCGATGCCCTCACTCTTGCCCGCGCAAAGGCCCCGGGCGTCGCCTTCATTTTCTTCGCCGATCCGGGCGATCCCGACGACCTCAGTGAATCGCTCGCGGCCGGCGCGACCGATTATGTCCTCAAGGAACATCTCCCGAAGCTAATCGTCTCTCTCCAGCGGGTGATCCGAGAGGTCCACACCCAGCGCGATCTGGAAGATGTGCGCCGGGAACTCCTGCGCCACGCCGAACTGCTCGACCTGGCGAACGACGCGATCGTCATTTCGGATGCGGAAGGGAAAATTTCATATTGGAACCGCGGGGCGGAACGGCTCTACGGCTGGTCGCGCGAAGAGGCGACCGGGCGTGAGGTGCACACGTTCCTGCAGACCGGTCCGCCGGAGAAACTCGCCGCCGTCCTGAAGACGCTGCAGGCGGCGCAGCATTGGCAGGGCGAGATCGAGCAGGTTCGCCGCGATGGGGTGGCGATCATCGTCTCGACGGGTTGGACGCTGCAAGGGGACGATCCCGCTGCTCCGCTTCTCCAACTGAGCATCGATGTGACGAGCCGGATCGAGGCGGAGGAAGCGTTGCGCCGGAGTGAAGAGCGCTACCGCCGCTTCGTCGAGGAAGATCTGACCGGCAACCTGATGATGCGGCCTGACGGCACGATCGTCGCCTGCAACCCGGCCTTCACCCGCATGTTTGGCTTCAATTCCATCGACGAAGCGCGCGCGGCCAATTTTCTCTCCCTGCTCCAGACCCGAAAAGAGGGGGCAGACCTGCTGGCCAGCCTGCGCCCTAACGAAAGCAGCGAACGTCGCGAGCTGGAGATGCGCAATTGCGAGGGCGACACCGTTTATGTCGCGGCCAAGTTCATCGGCAGCTTCGACGCCGCGGGCGAGCTCATGGAAGTGAAGAGCTATTTCTTCAACGACACCAAGCGCAAGCGACTCGAGCAGCAACTCATCCAGGCGCAAAAGATGGAAGGCCTGGGCACGCTCGCCGGCGGCATCGCGCATGATTTCAACAACATCCTCGCCATCATCCTCGGCTACACCTCCCGGCTGGAAGAGTGGAAAAAGCATCCCGAGCAGATGCCGGAGGCGATCAAGATCATCCGCGACGCGGTCGCGCGCGGCGCTTCCCTCGTCCAGCAACTCCTCACTTCCGCGCGGCAGACGGAAGCCCGCCTCACGCCGCTCGACTTGAATGTTCTCGCCCAGGAAATGGAGCGCATGCTGGCCGCCACTTTTCCCAAGACGATCGATTTCCGGCTCGAGCTGCACTCGGGCCTGCCGCTGGCCAAGGCGGACCGGAGCCAGATTCACCAGGTGCTGCTCAATCTCTGCGTCAACGCGCGCGACGCCATGCCTAACGACGGCACAATCAAGCTCGCGACCGGCGTCGCTTCCGGGGAAGAGCTGCGCGAATCGTTCGGCGGGGCCAATGCCGAGCACTACGTCTTCGTCAGCGTAATCGACACCGGCACCGGGATCAGCGAGAAGGTAAAGCCGCACATTTTCGAGCCGTTCTACACCACCAAGGAACGCGGCAAAGGCACCGGGCTCGGCCTCTCGGTCGTTTACGGCGTGGTCAATAACCACCGCGGATTCGTCCAGGTCGACAGCGAGCCGGGCCAGGGCACGACCTTCAAGGTTTACCTGCCGCTGGCGGGCGCGGCTGAGCTCAGCTCGGCCGGCGGGCAAAAGAACGGTGCCAATCGCGATCCCGCGCGCACCGTCATGCTGGTGGAAGACGAAGAGATGCTGCGCGATCTCGGCGTCATGCTCCTGGAATCCGACGGTTACCGCGTCCTGGCGGCGAAGGACGGGATCGAAGCGGTCGAAATGTTTGAGGCGCATGCGGACGAGATCGGCCTCGTCGTTTGCGACCTCGGCCTGCCGCGGCTCGGCGGACGCGACGTTTTTTTGCGGATGAAAGAGATCAAACCGAACGTGCGCGCGATCGTGGCCAGCGGTTATCTCGAACCTAATCTGCGGACGGAGATTCTCCGCGCCGGCGTCATCGACACCGTGCAAAAGCCGTACGATTTCCGGGAGTTGATCGAGCGCATTCGCTCCATCATCGGCGAGCCGCAGCCCGAAGAGGACGATCAGCCGTCCCTCTTTTGAGGTTGCCCCGGATGACTTCGCATCATCGGACTTCGCTCGCTCTCGGCTGGGAAGCCGCGCGGGCCAACCTTGCGCCAGCTCTGCTCATCCAGGGCTTCATGCTGGCCTTGCTCGCCGGATACTATTTCAGCCCGGCGGTGGCGGGGATGCTGAATGACCTCGCCGCCTTCAAGGAGCGGCATGGCTTTGCTTTCGTCATTCTCGCTGCGATCGCGGCCGGCGCGATCGTGCCGGAGTTGTTCCTCATCTTTTTTTTCCAGCGCGGCCGGCCCAGCCGGTTAAACCTGCGCAACCTGCTTTTCACCGTCCCCATCTGGGCGATCGACGGCTCGCTCGTCGACCTGCTTTACCGGAGCGAGGCCGCCTGGCTCGGCAATGTGGCCACTTTCCCGGTCGTGCTGGGCAAGATTTGCATCGACCAGTTTGGCTACAATCCCTTCTTCGCCGCGCCCTTCGGCGTGTTGACCTACGAGTGGAAAAACACCGGCTTCAGCCGGGAGTCGTTAGTCCGGGGTTTTACCTGGGATCATTACCGCGACAAGATCGTGCCGACCCTGCTTGCCACCTGGGCGGTTTGGATTCCGCTCATGGCGATGATCTATTCCCTGCCGCTGGCGCTGCAATTCCCGCTTTTCAGCCTGGCCCTTACTTTCTGGGTTCTGCTCCTCACTTACATGACCAACACCTTTGCCCTGAAACATCCCCGCGCCGCCCGGGCCGCCGGGATTGTTCCGCCCGCCATTGTCCAAACCATGCCATGAAGTCACACGAAATTTTCCAGCACATGACGCCGGCGCTCGCGGCCGAGATCCTGACCTATCTGCAAAAGGAACAGACGCCCGTTTTCAAGAGCGTCGTCCAAACCCTGGCGCAGCAGCGCAAGCTCCGTCCCGTCTTCGTCGAGCGGAAGCCGCCTAACGAGCGCTACCTCTGGCTGCAGGGGGCGCTGGGCCGGAAAGCGAGCGACACCCTCGCGGCGCATCTTCTCCAGGCCTGGCTGCTCGGGGCGCAGAAGCCGATGCTCTGTGAGTTTCTCGATTCGTTAGGTATCGCCCGCGATGAAGACGGCACGGTCGAGGAATTGCCGGAGTCGCCGGCCAAGGAAAAGCTGCGGGAAGTGACCGGCCAATTAATTGCGAAATACCCGCCGGAAGCGGTGGCGGTTTATCTCCACGCCTTCTACGACATGGACAGCACGGTGAGCTGGCCGCCGCTGGGCGAAGTGCTGGCCGAAGACGAGCGCCTGAAGCTTGGCGCGGGCTGATGGCGCAGGACCCGTCGTGCGCTTAGGGCTGCAAAAGGAGGTCGGCGCGCAGCGGCGGCTTAGTTGACCAGGATGGTGGCCGGATCGCTCCAACCGCTTTTGGTGTTCCTGGGGCCAAGAGCGCGGATCCGCACCCAGAGATCCTGCGCCCGCGGGAATCCTTCCAGAACGATCCCGCGCACCGAGCTGAAAGTCCCGTAGGTGGTCCAGGGGCCGTTCGTTGGATCGGTCGTGGTCTGCACCTCGTAGCCCTTCGCCCGGAGGACTGCTGCCAGGAGAAGTTTCACTTCGCCCGAGATGCCGGTGGATTTGAGGCGCAGGTTTTGGGGAACGCCGGGCGCTTCCCCGCTTTGCTGAGTGGTTCGGCGGAGGTCGAAGCCGGTCGTGGCCAGCTTCACCGGGTCCATCTGGACGGTGGCTTCGAGGTCGTCGGCGAGGTCGTCGAGGGTTTGTTGAAGCGTGCGGCGGGCCGAAGCGATCGCGGCCTCCCGCGCCTGCGGGTCGGGCAGGGTGAGGGCGGCCGTGAGCACACCCAACTCCAATTGCACCCGGGCCAGCGTAGGGTCCGGCGTGGGAAAGAAGAGGTTGCCGGTCAGGCGCGCGATGATGACCTTCACTTTGGCGATAAACGCGTTGACCGACAGTTTGGCGAAGCCGCGATTGAGGGTGTTCTTCATATGGAGTCATTCGGGAAAATTTTGAATTCGTGGCAAAAAATCTTCTAACCAGGGCAAAAAAGTCGAAAAGGCCGGTGGGTAATAAAGAAACCGATGCGTTTCGCCGCACGACACGCCCGGGTGGTGACGCGACACGGGCGGGTAATTAAAAAACCGGCCAGCATCGCGCCGCAACACACCACGATTCGCCACACAACACGCGATGATTGGCGCGCCATCCTTACGGGTTTTGCAAAAACCCCAGTGGGTTTCTCAGCAATCCGTCTGGGATCTTTGATGATCCTGCCGAATTACAAAGCCACCCATGCGTGTTTCCCGGCCACCGGGAGGGGTTCTACGTCTATCCGTGGGGATTTTTCCCGGCGCGGGGCCGTTCCTCGGCTTTTTCCAATCGATCTTCAGCCATCTTATTCGGGGGTCGTCCTCCGAGGCTGGGCCTGGGCGAGGAAGTGCTGGAGAGCTTCATGGACCCCGGCGCCGAATTCTTTCTCCGCCACCCAGCCGCCAGCCCGCCGGACGGCTTCTTTGACTTCGGCGATGGCGTTGGCCGGGCAGGCCGGAAGGGCGGCGTAGCGGCCGTCGAGCATGGAAAGGTCGTTGTGATGATCGCCGGCCGCGAAGATGGCAGCGTGAGGGATGCTCGTTAGCCGAGAAAGCTCCTCGAGGGCCGCGCCCTTGTGGTAGTCGGCGTGGCAAAAGCGCAGGTAGATGGTGTTGCGCTGATAATTGAATTTCGGTTCGTGGGCTTTTGCCTGGTCGATGAATGCGATCAGGCGATCCATCTCTTCTTCGCTCGTGGCGATGAGGCCGGCCGGCTCCTGGGCCTCGTAGATGACCCGGGCCCGGGTCTGGCGAGTGACGAAGTCGACCACCTCGGCGAGAACGGACGAAGCGGTGAGGTAGAGCTCGGCGTGAGCCTGCGCGCAGCGCTCGTTCCAATCGCCGTAAGGCTCCCAGCCGCGCTCGGTCGGGCGAAAGACGTCCCGTTCGCTCGTGAGGATGAAGTCGGGCTGGAGCGGGAAAGCGAAATCCTCCAGGCCTTCCTCGAGCAGGCCGACGGAGCGGCCGGTGTTGATCGCCCAGATCGCGCCCGCCTGTTGCAGCTCGCGGATCTGTTCCATGCAATCGCGATCGAAGACCGGATCGCTCGCGTGGGAGACGAGCGTGCCGTCGAAGTCGGTGCTGATGAGTTGAATTTTTGCGGCCATGCGGAAGCGGAATTTAGGAGCGGATGCCGGACGCGCAAAGCCGAACGGTGCTCCGGGCTCGAATTCCGGTGGAACCGCGCCACTCCGCCCGCCGACGGCCGGTAACAGGCCCGTAACTTTTTAGCGATGTTCGCGGAATCACAATCTCGATACGATGGAAGTTGAAGAGATGTAAAAAAATCAATGAGAGCAAAGTTATCGGCGGCTGGATCGGTTCCCTTAATTTTAGCAGTCCAACCCATCCGTTTGTTTTCCGCCCGTGGTCCCGACTTACGCCGAAAACTAAAACACCGCTTATGAAAACTCCTCGTTTCACTTCGCTTCTCGCGCTCGGCCTCGCGGCCGGGTTAATCGTCTCCGCCGACCGCGCAATCGCGCAACTGGAGCCGGAATGGGTTAGCCGGGTGCCGCTCGGCACTTCTCTGGCGGCTGGGATCGCCGGGATCCACGTTGACCCTGACGGCGTTTCCTACATCACCGGCACCTCGGGGTCCTCCTCGATGAACGACATCACCACCGTCTCCTTTGCGCCGGATGGCTCGACTCGATGGTCCCAGACGTGGAATAGCCCCGGGTCGAAACCCGACTCGGCCCGCGGCATCACCAAGGGCCCGAACAACGTCATCTACGTGGTGGGAAGCACGCTCGGGCCGAACAGCTTTGCCCAGCTCCTCATCCTCGCCTATGACGCCACCACCGGCGCCTTGGTCGACACCATTCTTTATAGCAGCGATAACTTCACCTCGGAGTACGGCGTCTCGATCGTGACCGACTCGCTCGGAAATCTTTACGTGCTCGGAGCCACGGTCGGCGACGCGACCGACATTATGACGCTGAAGTTCAATTCCGGCGGTGTCCTGCAATGGCGCAGCACCTGGGATGGGCCGGCCTTCGGACCGTTCTCCAATGATAGCCCGGTGAAGATTCTCCTCGATCCCAATGGCGACGTTCTGGTCGCGATCGTGGGCGAGATGGCCTCGAACCATCCCGACTATGTGGTGGTGAAATATGATCCCGCCAATGGCAGCGTCCTCTGGGACAAACGCTGGGGCGTCACCGGCGGCGATTTCATTGCCGACATGGAAGTGGACGCCGCGGGCGACGTCTACGCCTCCGGCATCGGGATCGATCTGATCGACAAATTCAGCACGATCAAATTGCGCGGCAGCGACGGCGCGTTGCTCTGGCAGGCCTACGACGAGATCGACAACGACCATAGCGTGAGCGGCCTGTTTCTGGACGGCGTGGGGGGCGTTTTCGTGACCGGCGCGAGCGATCCGGAAGGGAACCATTCCAATTTCAACGACAACTTCTTTACCGTGAAGCGCGACGCCACGACCGGCGCGCTGCTTTGGACGCATTCTTACGGCGACGATTGCGTCGGCTGCTACGACATCGCCTCGGACGTGCGGGTCGATCCGGCGGGGAACGTTTTTGTCATTGGGTGGACTTCGTCGCCGCCCTTCAGTAACGACATCATCCTCTTCGTCCTCGACACCAACACGGGGCTCGAGATCAATCGCGGGCAGGTGTTGAGCAGCGGGACCGAGACTTTCAACAGCGGCGCCCTGCGCTTCGACGCGGAGTTCAATCTTTACGATGGCGGGCGCATCTACAATGCGAACACCGGCGCGGTCGATATGAGCGTGACGAAGTGGGCGTCGCTGATCGACGGCGGGGGCGGGATTCCGTGTGCGGATATGGTTTCATTCCGGGCCCGCTGCAAGGCGACAAGCAGCGGGCATAGCCTGCAGGCGCGCCTCACCCTGAGCAATACGAGCCATGCCGGGGAATCGGTCACGCTGACAGTGGACGGCCAGCCCTTCGTGCTCACGATCAAGGGCAGCAAAGCTCAGCTCTCGACTCCGGAATCGACGACCGGTTCGCATACGATTGAGTTGGTCGATCCAGCGGGATGTTTCGCACCGCAGGAGGTGACTTGTCCGGTTAATCGCGCGGAAACTTTTTCGTCATCAGCCGCCTGGGCTGATATCGACGTTCGGGACTGAAATGAAATCGAAGGAAACCATGGAACCAATCGCAAAAGTGAAAATGAACGCGCCGGCTCCGAGGAGCGACGCAAGACCGGGGCGGCTCTTCGCGCTGTTGCTCGCGTTCTTCCTCTTCGGAATGTCGACGCTGGTTCGGGCGGACTTTTCGCCGCTCTGGACCAGCCGGGTCCCAGCGGGCACCTCCCTGGCCGCCGGCCCGGCCGGGTTTCATGTCGATCCCGACGGGGTCTCGTATATGACCGGGATCGTGGGGTCGTCCTCGGTGAATGACATTAAGACTGTTTCCTTTGCCCCCGACGGGTCGACGCGCTGGACGGCCACCTTTGACAGCGGGGAATCGGGCGACCAGTCCCGCGGCCTTGCGCGCGGTCCGGGAAACCTGCTCTACGTGGTCGGGAGCACCCCTGGCCCTGACTTTTTTGCCAATGTCCTGGTGCTGGTCTACGACGTGACCAATGGCGCTTTGCTCAAGACCATTCAGTACAGCAGCGGCCCAGGGCGCTCGGAAGTTGCTGCGGGGGTGGTCGGAGATTCCGCCGGGAACATTTACGTGATCGGCGGCACCGTCGGCGACGGCCCGGATGTGATGACGTTGAAATTTGACGCCGCCGGGGTGCTGCAGTGGCGCTCGACCTGGGACGGTTCAGCCTTCTCGCCCTTCGACCAGGATAACGGGAGAAAGATTCTGCTCGATCCCTCAGGCAATGTGCTCTCGTTGATTAGCGGTTACATGGCCGGCGGTCATCCGGACTTCGTGGTCGTCAAGTATGCGCCCTCGAATGGCGCGGAACTCTGGGAAGCGACCTTTGGCGTGAGCGGGGGCGATTTCCCGACCGACATGGAGATCGATGCGGCGGGCGACGTTTATGTCTCCGGCACCGGGATCAATTTCATCGATAAATTCAGCACCGTGAAATTCCGCGGGAGCGACGGTCAACGGCTCTGGCAATTCTACGACGCCTTTGGGAACGACCACTTCGTGACCGGTCTCTTCCTCGACGGCCTCGGCGGGGTCTTCATCACCGGAGCGAGCGATCCGGAGGGCAACCAATCGAATTTCAATGATCAATTTTTCACCGTGAAACGTGACGCCGCGACCGGCGCGCAACTCTGGACGCACGTTTACGGTCTGACCTGCGTCGGCTGCTACGACGTGCCGTCGGATGTGCGGGTCGATCCGGAGGGGAATGTCTTCGTTATCGGCCGGACCAGTTCGGCGCCGTTCAGCGCCGACGTGCTCCTGCTGGTGCTGGATACCGCGACCGGGCTGGAAAAAGATCGCGGTGTGCTCTTCAACGAGGGAGTCGAGATTCCGACCCCGGGTCCGCTCCGTTTCGATGCGGCCTTCAATCTTTACGATGGCGGCCAGGTTTATAATGCGAACACGGGCGCGGTCGACCTGAAGGTGACCAAATGGGCGTCGTTGATCGAAGGCGGCATTCCGTGCGCAGATTTGCGTTCCTTTCAAGCGCGCTGCAAGGCCGGCAGTCGCGGAAACCAGTTACAGGCGCGGCTTACCCTAACGAGTGGAAGCCATGCCGGGGAATCGATTACGGTGACGGTGGATGGTGAGCCGTTCGTGCTCACGATCAACGGGAGCAAGGCGCAGTTGTCGATCCCGGAAACGATGCCGGGTCCGCATACCATTGAGCTGACCGATCCGGCCGGATGTTTCCCGCCGCAGGTGGTGAACTGCCCGGCCGATTGAGGATTTGGGCTGCCGGCCGGTTCGTTCGCGCTTCCGATCCAGAACCCGCTCTGGATTAAAGGCACGAACGGGAGCAGGATTTGGAGAAATGAAATCAGCTTACGAACTGGCGATGGAACGCCTGGAGAAAAGCGCGCCGAGCGTGCAATTGACCGACGAGCAAAAGGCGCAACTGGCGGAGATCGAGTCGACCTACCGGGCGCGGATTGCGGAGAAGGAACTTTTCCTCAAAGGCAAGATCGAGGAAGCCGGTCTGAAGAGCAGCTTCGCGGAATTCGAGGAACTGGAAAAGCAGTTGGCCTCGGAGATCAAGCGGCTCCAGGAAGATTGCGAGGAGAAGAAGGCGAAGCTGCGGGCGACGTTTACCCGGCAGGGAAACTTTCCTTGACGGTCGGCGACGATTTTTGCTATTCCTAGAAACGTGAGTTGAGGAGCGGTGGCTCCGTTTTTTGGAATATTTGCTTTTTGGTGTTTGGCGGGGGCGGTGAGAGAAATTTCACCGCCTCCGTTTTTTCTTCCCCGGCAGTGGCGGAATATTTTGGCAAGGCGGATTGTACGCGCCTAAGGTAGCGGCCCTCGACGCATGTTTGCTCTCCAACCTGAGCTCAAAATTTTCTCCGGCTCCGCCAACCGCGAGCTGGCGAAAAAGATCTGCCACGGCATCGGCGTGCCGCTGGGTAATGCCACCCTGAGCTCGTTCCCTGACGGCGAGACTTACGTCAAGATCGAGGAGAACATCCGCGGCCGCGATGTCTTCATCGTCCAGCCGACCTGCCCGCCGGTGAACGAGCACCTGATGGAGCTGCTCATCATGGTCGACGCCGCCCGGCGCGCCAGCGCCGATCGCATCACGGCGGTCATTCCGTTTTTCGGTTACGCGCGGCAGGATCGCAAAGACAAGCCGCGCGTTCCGATCACGGCCAAGCTGGTCGCCAACCTCCTCTGCGCGGCGGGCGTAAATCGAGTCCTGACGATGGATCTGCACGCCCAGCAGGTGCAGGGCTTTTTCGATATTCCGGTCGACCATCTGTATTCCCTGCCGGTTCTGATTCCCTATCTGCGCGAGAAATTGACCCGCAAAAGAGTCGTCGTTTCGCCCGATGTCGGCGGGTTGAAAATGGCGAGCGCTTATTCCCAGGCGTTGAGCGCGAGCCTGGCGATCGTGGCCAAGCAGCGGATCAGCGCCACTGAAACGGAAGCGCAATATCTGATCGGCGACGTCGAGGGCTGCGATGTCCTCCTGGTGGACGACCTGACCGAGACCGCCGGCACCCTCACTTCCGCGGCCAAACTTCTGAAAAAGAACGGCGCGCTCGATATTTACGCCGGGGTGGCGCACGCGGTTTTGGCCGATGTCGCACTCGAGCGGTTGCAAAAATCTGAAATTAAGGAATTAATTACGACCAACAGCGTGCCTGTACGCACCGTGGAGGGCTTTACCACCACGGTGCTTTGTGTCTCTGCGCTGCTCGGGGAAAGCATCAAGCGGATTCACAACGACGAGTCTGTTTCCTCGCTTTTCAAGGTGGACAGCGGCACGCATTAGCAATCGAACATCATGGCCAAACAAGTAAAACTCTCAGCCACGCGGCGGACCGGCACCGGCCGTTCGGCGGTCCGCAAACTCAAAGCCCAGGGCTCCGTCCCGGCCGTGATCTACGGCGGCAAGACCAAATCCGAGCCGCTTCAGGTCTCGAAGCGCGATGTCTCGCTTCTCCTCAGCCACGCCTCGGGGGAGAACATTCTCGTGGAACTCGAGATCGAGGGCGAAAAGGGCGCCCGCCTCGCGCTCATGCAGGAAGTGCAGCACGCCCCGCTCGGCGGCGATATTCTGCATGTCGATTTCCACGCCGTCTCGATGGACGAAATGATCGATGCCGACGTGCCGCTCGAGCCGAGTGGGATTCCGGAAGGCGTCAAAACTTTCGGCGGATTGCTCGAACAGAACATTCGCTCGCTCGAGATCGAGTGTCTCCCGAGCAACCTTCCCGACGTCATCACGGTCGATGTCTCCCGCCTCAATATCGGCGACTCCATCCACGTGCGGGAACTTCCGCTGCCGGAAGGTGTCACCACTCGCGTGCCGCCGGATTTGACCGCCTTCTCGGTCCTCGCGCCGAAGGTGGAGGAAGAACCGGTCGCGACGGCGCCGGAAGCGGCCACCGCGCCGGAAGTGATCACGGCGAAGAAGGAAGAGCCGGAAGGCGCGCCCGCCAAAGAGAAGGACGCCAAGAAGTAATTCTCGCGCCCTCGCGCCGGAGCGGACGTGAACGAACCTGCCGCGCCCATTCGCCTGATCGCCGGCCTCGGAAACCCGGGGCGGGAGTATCAGCGAACGCGCCACAACATCGGCTTCATGGTCCTCGACCGGCTCGCCGCCGACGCCCGGCTGCCTTGGGATTTCTCGGCGAAATGGAACGCGGGTTGGGCGAAAAGCGATGTCATCATGGTCAAGCCAGCGACTTTTATGAACCGAAGCGGCGAAGCCGTGGCGGCGATTGCAAATTTCTACAAAATCGCGGCTGCGGAAGTGCTCGTGGTGCTCGACGACCTGGCTTTGCCCCTCGGGCGCTTGCGTTTGCGGACGCAGGGCAGCTCTGGCGGGCACAATGGCCTGGAGTCGATCATCGAACATTTCGGGACCGAGGCGATACCGCGGTTGCGGGTCGGGATTGGCGCGGCGCCCTCCCATGGCGCGGTCGATTACGTGCTCGGACGATTTTTTGAAGAAGAACAGCCGGTCCTCGATGCGACCATCAAACGCGCCGCCGAAGCGGTGAAGTGCGCGGTCGACAAAGGGCTGTTTGCTGCGATGAATGTTTTCAACCAACCACCTGAAGAAATATGAAGAATCGTTATGAAGCGTTGCTCGTGCTCAACACCCAGGGCAAGGATGACAGTGTGAAGGATATCGTCGACCGCCTCGAATCCGAATTTCAAAAAGAAGGCGCCCAGATCGAGCAGGTCCAGAAGATGGACAAGCGCCAGTTTTCCTACCAGGCGGGCGACCTCGATGCCGGCTTTTACGTTAACTTCATCTTCCACGCCGACTCGCAGCTCATCACCAAGCTGCGTTCCAAGTTCAAGCTCGACCCGGAAGTTTACCGCCAGCACTACCAGAAGCTGCGCGAGAAATCCGAGGCGCCGGCGAAAAAGAGAGTCGCGGCCGAGAAGTAGTTTCGTTAGAACGGGCGCATGGCCAATCTCAACAAAGTCCTCCTCATGGGGAACCTGACCCGGGACCCCGAGGTGCGTTACACGCCCAAGGGCACCGCGGTCGCGGAACTCGGCATCGCGGTCAATCGCGTCTACTCCGGCGAGAACGGGGAGAAACGCGAAGAAGTCACTTTCGTCGACGTCACCGTTTGGGGACGGACGGCGGAAAATGTCGGCGAATACCTCAAGAAAGGCCGGCCCGTCTTCATCGAGGGACGCCTCCAGCTCGATTCCTGGGAAGACAAGACCTCTGGCCAAAAGCGGAACAAGCTCAAGGTCGTGGCCGACAACGTGCAATTCCTCGGCTCACCCCGCGGCGCCGGTGGCGGCGATGGTCCGGACGAGGGCGAAGAAGCGCCGCGCTCCCGCCCGAGCGGCGGTGGCCGCAGTTCGGCTCCGCCGAAAAACGCCCCGGCCAGCCAGCCGGACGACGACGACATTCCGTTCTGATCGAACGCGCGATCCGCGCCTAACGACAACCCTCTGAACTTCGGCTGCATCCCATGAACAGCACCGAGGCCTGCATCGCACTTAACATGGTCGCGGGCATGGGGCCGGTGCGACTGCGCAAGCTGCTCGAGGTTTTTGAAACGCCGGAGCGGATCCTGGCGGCGAAGCGGGGCGAACTGCGCACCGTTGACGGCATCGGCAACGATGTCGCCGAGCAGATCGCAAACTGGGAGAGCACGGTCGACCTGTCCGCGGAGCTGGAGCGCGTCCGCGATTTCGGCGCCGAGGTCATCACCGCGCAATCGCCCGTTTACCCGCGGCAGCTGCGCGAAATCCATGCGCCACCGATCGTGCTTTATGTCTGGGGTGAGCTGACGGAGCGCGACCAGCACGCCATCGCGGTCATCGGCTCGCGCCGCACCAGCCATTACGGCGCGGAATGCGCGAAAAAACTTTCTTATCAGCTCGCCTACTCGGGTTTGACCGTGATCAGCGGGCTCGCCCGCGGGATCGACACCGCCGCGCACCAGGGCGCGCTTGCGGCCAAGGGGCGGACGATCGCGGTCATCGGTTCCGGCCTGACGAAACTTTATCCGCCGGAAAATGCCGCTCTCGCCGAAAAGATCCGGAGCGGAAACGGCGCGGTCGTCTCCGAGTTTTCCATGGCCGTCGAGCCCGACCGCCAAACCTTCCCGATGCGCAACCGCATCATCAGCGGCTGGAGTCACGGCATCCTCGTCGTCGAGGCCGGGCTGAACAGCGGCGCGCTCATTACCGCCTCGCAGGCGATCGAGCAGGGCCGCTCGGTTTATGCCGTGCCCGGCCACATCAACGCCCCGACCGCGCACGGTTCCAATCGCCTGATCCAGCAGGGCGCCAAGCTGGTCATGGACGCGAGCGACATCCTCGATGACCTGCAAATTCTTCTCCCGGAAAAGCAAAAGCTGCCGGAGGCAGCGGCTCGTCCGCTGCCGGAATTAAGCGACGACGAGCGCGCCGTTTACGACGCCATCCGGCCGACGGAAACCCCGATCGACCAGATCGCGGCCGCAAGCGGACTGCCGGCCGCGACCGTTTCCTCGGTTCTGCTCCGACTGGAACTGAAACGCCTCGTCAAACAGTTGCCGGGGAAGTATTTCGTGAAAATTTCCTAACGCACTTCTCCCTTCTCCCACTTGCAAACCCGGCCAACGGGGTCTAGTTGGCAACCCTTCATGGCCAAAACCCTGATCATTGCTGAGAAACCGAGCGTCGCCGCGGACATCGCGCGCGCGCTCGGCAAGGTTCCCAAGCACGGCGACTACTTTGAAAACGACCAGTATGTCGTCGCCTCTGCCGTCGGCCATGTCGTCGAGCTCCTCATGCCGGAGGACATCGACAAGAAGAAATACGGTTTCTGGCGCCTCGAGACGCTGCCGATCATCCCGGAAAAATTCGAGCTGAAACCGAGCGAAGATTCGAAAGGAAAATTTGCCACACTCAAAAAGCTGATCGCGCGCAAGGATGTCGGCGAAGTCGTTAACGCCTGCGACGCCGGCCGCGAAGGCGAGCTGATTTTCACCTACCTCTGCCAGCTGGCGAAGAACAAACACCCGGTCAAGCGCCTTTGGCTCCAGTCGATGACCTCGCAGGCGATCCGCGAAGGCTTCCAGCGTCTGCGCGACGGCGAAGAAATGCAGGGCCTGGCCGACGCCGCCCGTTCGCGGAGCGAAAGCGACTGGCTGATCGGGATCAACGGCACCCGCGCGATCACCAAACGGATGTTCGGTTCGCGCGCCGGCAACGTCGCTTCGGTCGGCCGCGTCCAGACGCCGACCTTGGCGATGGTTTACGCGCGTGAACTCGAGATCCGGAATTTCAATCCGCGCGACTACTGGCGGATCACTGGGAAATTCGAGATCGCGAAAGGAACTTACGAGGGCGTTTATCAACGTCCCGATTTCAAAAAGAACGACGACGAGCACGATCGGATTGATCGCATGTGGGATCGCGCCGCGGCCGAGAGCGTCGTCGCCGCCTGCCAGGGCCAGCCGATGGCCGCGGTCTCGGAGGAAAAGAAAAGCAGCACGCAAATCGCGCCGCGTCTCTACGACCTGACCACGCTCCAGCGCGAGGCTAACGGCCGCTTCGGTTTCTCGGCCAAGCGCACCCTGCAGATCGCGCAGGCGCTTTACGAGAAGCACAAGATGCTGACTTATCCGCGAACCGATTCGCGCGCCCTGCCGGAGGATTATCTCCCGGTCGTTAGGGAGACGCTCGGCAATCTCGGCGGCCCGCTCCAGGCGCATGCGCAGAAAGTGCTGGAGAACGACTGGGTCAAATTCAACAAGCGCATCTTCAACAACGCGCAGATCAGCGATCACTTCGCGATCATCCCGACCACTTCCGAGGCGAAAAATCTCGACGACGCCGAGGCGAAAATCTTCGACATGGTGGCGCGGCGTTTCGTGGCCGTCTTTTATCCGGTGGCGGAGTTCGACATCACGACCCGGCTGAGCCAGGTCGCGACGCACAAATTCAAGACCGAAGGCAAAGTCCTGACCGCGGCGGGGTGGCTGGAAGTTTACGGTCGCACCACGCTGGAGGAAGACTCGGATAAAGGAAAAGCGCTCCCCGCCATGAGCGCTGAAGACAACCGCGAGGCGAAGACTCGCGAGGTCACGCTGCACAGCGAAGCGACCAAACCGCCGCCGCGCTACACTGAGGCGACGCTTCTTTCCGCGATGGAGACGGCGGGCAAATTTGTCGACGATGAGGAAGCGAAGGAAGCGCTCAAGGAACGCGGCCTCGGCACGCCCGCGACCCGCGCCGACACGATCGACGGGTTGATCTACCAGAAATATATCGATCGGCAGCAGCGCGAGCTGGTTCCGACCGCAAAAGCCGAGCAGCTGATCGAGTTTCTCACGGCGGTGAAAGCGACCGACATCACGAGCCCGGCCATGACCGGCGAGTGGGAACATCAGTTGCGCCTGATGGAACTGGGGAAATTTCCGCGCGCAAAATTCATGGCCGAGATCGTTGAGGAGACGAAGGGAATCGTCGAGCGGGTGAAGGGCTTCGAGGAAGACGATTCCGTCGCGCGCGTGACCGACATCATTTCCCCGACCGACAAGAAACCGCTGCGCGAGACTTTGCGCGGCTACAAATCGGAAGACGGCGAGTTCATGATCTACAAGGTCATCGGCGGCCGCAAAATGTCGGAAGAAGAAATTCGCGAGCTGGTCACGAATGGCTCGGTCGGTCCGCTCGATGGATTCATTTCCGCCAAAACGCGCGCCTCGTTTCCTGCGAAACTCAAACTCGCCAAAGACGAGACGACCGGGAAGTGGAAAGCGGAATACGATTTCGGCGAAAAAGCGGACATCGGCGCGATGGAACCGTTCTGGACCGATCCCGCAACCGGCGCGCAACTCTGCGAATCCGGTTCCAACTACGTCCTGCGCGAACGCGACGGTGAGGAATGGAAACAGGCCTTCCGGGTCGGTCGCCTCATGTGCAAAAAAGAAATTCCGCGCGAGACCGCAATTCAGTTGGCGGAAAAAGGGAAGACCGAATTGATCAAGGGGTTTACCTCGAAGAAAGGCCGTCCGTTCGATGCCTTTCTCGTCCGACAGGGCGCGCGCATCGCGTGGGAATTTCCGCCGCGCGAAGCGAAGAAGGATAAGGATGGAAAACCGGTCGCGCGCAAAGAGCGGGCGCAGGTCGATCTCTCCAAAGCCAGGGTCGTCGGCGAAAGTAAAGTGCATCACGGCGAACTGGTGGAAGCGGACGATGCCTACTACGTGCGCAAACCGGACCAGGACAACCGCGCGGTGTTCAAGCTGACGAAGAAACTTTGCGAACACGAAATCACGCCGGACGAAGTGAAGGAATTGCTCGCGCAGGGAAAATCGCCGCTGATCGAGAATTTCGTTTCCAAGCGGGGGAACAAATTCGCTGCTTACCTCGTGCTCTCGCCGAAAAAGGACAAGGCGGAATTCGAATTCCCACCTCGTTAGGCGAGCCTTCGCCGATCACTTCTCGTTAGCCAGGCGCGACCGCGCTGTTGCAATTATTTCCGCAAGAGTGCGAATTGTTGTGCAGGAACGTTGACGCTACAACTAATGGTGTGATACACACAACCCAGACACTATGCGTTGTCCAAAGTGCGGATGCAGGGATGACAAGGTCATCGATTCCCGCCAATCACGGGATGGCTCGAGCATTCGACGACGCAGGGTCTGTATTCAGTGTGCCTTCCGTTATACCACCTACGAAGAAATCGAACGGAGCGATCTGCGCGTGGTTAAGCGCGATCGCACCCATGAAATTTTCGACCGCCGCAAACTCGCGAACAGCATCGCGAAGGCGTGCGAAAAGCGTTCGATCAGTCTCATGACGCTCGAACAAACAGTCGACGAAGTGGTGCACGAGCTGGAGACGGGCGGGCGCGAGATTTCGACCATCGCGATCGGCGACAAGGTGCTGGAAAAACTGCGCGAGCTCGATGAGGTCGCCTATCTGCGCTACGCGTCGGTCCACCGGCGCTTCGAGGATGTGGAACGTTTCGTCGACGAAATTCATGCGTTAGGCAAACGTGTTAAGCCCAACGCGCTGCAGCCGGAACTGTTCAACGAACCCGCTAATCATGGTCGCGTTTAAAGAAGAATTTCCCTACCTCCGCTCCGAATCCGGTCAGCTTTTCGAGTTCAACCGCGATTGGTTGCATGGCGAGATCAAGCAGGCGGCCGAATGCGCCGGTTATCCGCGCTGGTGGCTGACCGAGCACGTGACCGAGAGCATCGCTTTTTATTTGCGGCTGCGAACCGACGAATCGGTCGTCGCTTTCAGCCAGCTCAACCAGACTGTGCGTTACGTGCTGAAAGTGATCGGCTACAAGGAAATCGTGCCGCATTTCCGGCCGACGCCGCCGCCGATCTCGGTTTCGCTTTACGAGGTCGCGGAAGCGGCCGGCGCCGGTTACGAGCTGGCCTTTTTCGATCTGCTCGAGAAACGCGTCAACGCCATCATGGAAACGGGCGCGACCGGAATCCACTTCTTCGGCTTGCAGCCGGCGATCAAGCACCTGCGCGGAGTCAAAATCTGGACCCGGGCCTGCGACGGATTGCGCGAGGAGGTGACCTGCTTCATCCGCGAAAAAATCTGCGGCGCGGCGGAAGTGCCGGAGTTGAGCTGCTCGATTCGATGACCATCTTCGAGAAAATCGCCGCGCGCGAAATTCCGGCGAAGATCGTTTTCGAGGATGAAGAGGTCCTCGCCTTTCACGACGTCAGCCCGCAGGCGCCGGTGCATGTGTTGATCGTGCCGAAGCGCGTCATTCCGCGCCTCGCGCAAGCGCAGGAGTCGGACCAGGCGCTCCTCGGGAAGCTGATCCTGACCGCAACGAAAGTGGCCGGCGAACTCGGAGTGAGCGAGAGCGGCTACCGGGTCGTGATCAACAGCGGACCGGACGCGGGCGAGAGCGTGCCGCATCTCCATGTCCACTTGTTAGGCAAACGCACCCTGGCCTGGCCGCCGGGTTAAGATCGCCAGTTTCTTTCGGATGAATGCCGCCTCGCTCCTCACCGGCGCGCGCGCCTGGCTGCGGCGGACCCGCTGCAAGTGGCTCCTTGTGATGACGCTGCTCTGCCTCGTGCTGCGCGAGAATTACCCCTTCTCGAATTTCCCGATGTATTCCTCTTTCAGCCATCGGACGTACTATCTCTACCTGACCGACGCGGAGGGGAAGGCGATCAAGACCAAGCAGTTTGGCCTTTCGAGCTCGGCCCTGAAGAAAATCTTCGATCGTTATCGCCGCCGGGAATTGGATCGCTTCCGCGACGCCGGCGCCGAGCGGGTGCCCCTGGCGGAAGCATCGGCCGGACAATTGTTGCTCCGCTACCTGGACGGACTTTCCGCCAACCGGCCGGAGGCGTCGGCGCTGCTTCCCGGCCTGCAGGTACAACATGTCCGGGTTTCCCAGCGAGATGATGCGCTCAGCCTGGAGACACGCGTGGTGGCGCAGCATCCATGAAACTGGCGCTGCCCATTCCGAAGTTTTCGTTCTACGAACGGCTGGCGATGCGCGCGCTCTTCGCCTGGGTCGTCTGGAAGGCCACGCCGGTCGCGCTGGTGGTGAACGGCATTCCCTCGCCTAACGGAATGACGCTCCTCTTCGATTTGCAGTTCCTGCTCGAGCCCGAGGTTTTTGCGTGGGCGCGCATGGCGCTGGCCGCGGCCCTGATTCTCTACGTCGTTAGGCTGGCCGTCTGGCTGGCGCTGCCGGTCGCGTGTTTTGTGCATTGCGCGGCGAACGCGATCACCAATTCTCAGGGCGCGATCCAGCATGCGGTCCAGATCGTTTCGCTCGTCCTCTTCGCCCAAACCGCGGCGCATTTCTTCGGGCTCTGGCGGCGGCGGAAGGGCGAAGAGCGTCGCCTGCTCGAGGATCGGACGATCTGGTGGTCGCAACAAACGATCGTGGCGGTCTATCTCGTGGCGGGAATCACAAAGCTCTTCGTCACCCAGGGGCTTTGGATTTACCAGGCGCGCTGGATCGGTGTCGGAGTGGCGAAATCCGCCTACCAATCATTTTATGACTCCTTCAGCCAGGTCGACCTGGAGCAGCAGCTGGCGGTGGCAAATTTTGCCGCGTCGCACGGTTGGATCGTGGCCTTGATCGCGGCGACCGGTCTTTTTCTCGAGCTCGGTTCGCCACTGATGCTGATCAATCGCGTCACCGCCGCGCTCTTCGCCTGCGCGCTGCTCGGCTTCCACATCAGCCTCGATTACACGATGCGGCTGACGTTCCTCTATAATCAGTGGTTGCTGATCATTTTCATGATCAACGCGCCATATTGGATCGTGACGGGCGCGGAAAAGCTCTTCGGGCCGCGCCGGGCCGCGGCTACATCCCCATGATCTGATAGCCGCCGTCGACGTAGAGCACCTGGCCGGTGATCGCGGCGGCGCCGTCGCTGGCGAGGAAAAGACCGGTCTGGCCGATCTCGGACGGTTCGCAGCTGCGCTTGAGCGGCGCGTGTTCCTGGTAGTGCTTCAGCATCGCGGAAAAGCCGCTGATCCCGCGCGCCGCCAGGGTGTTGACCGGACCGGCCGAGATGCAATTGACCCGGATTTTTTTCGAACCGAGATCGTAGGCGAGATAACGGGTGCTCGCTTCCAGGCTGGCCTTGGCCACGCCCATGACGTTGTAGTGCGGGACGACCTTCTCGGCGCCGTAATAGGTCATGGCGAGGATGCTGCCGCCCTCGGTCATGAGCGGGGCGGCGGCGCGGCTGAGCGCGACCAGCGAGTAGGCGCTGATGTCGTGCGCGGTCCGAAACGCCTCGCGCGTCGTGCTGACGAAGTCGCCTTCGAGCGCTTCTTTCGGCGCAAACGCGACCGAGTGCAGGAGAAGATCGATCCGCTCCGTCTGGCCGCGGACTTTTCCGAAAAACGTCTCGATCTCGTCGTCCTTGGAAACGTCGCAGGGATAAAGCGGCGTGCCCTCGCCAAATTCGCCGACCAGTTCCTCGACATTTTCCTTCAGCCGCTCGCCCTGGTAGTTGAAGATGAGTTTGGCCCCGGCCGCGGCCCAGGCCTTGGCGATCGCCCAGGCGATGCTGCGTTTATTCGCGACGCCAAAGACGACGCCGGTTTTTCCTGCGAGAATTTGTTCGGTCATAACGGAGGGACTTTAGCGGCTTTGGCGAAGCGCGCATGTAGACGTTTTCGCAGGGCGAAGCGTTCGTTGCTTCGCAGCTTTCATCCGGCTAATAGTGACGGATGAAAGTGAAAGTGATCGTGACCCCGAAGGAGACCGTGCTCGATCCGCAGGGGGCCGCGGTGCGCGAGGCGCTGCATCATCTCGGCCTGACCGGCGCCCGCGAGGTACGCATCGGCCGCTATCTCGAGATCGAGCTGGAGGGCGACGCCACCGGCCAGGAATCGAAGCTGCGCGAACTTTGCCGCGATCTGCTTTCCAATCCCGTGATCGAGGATTACCGGCTGGAGATGCCGCAGAAATGAAATTCGCGGTTGTTCAATTTCCCGGGTCCAATTGCGACCAGGATTGCCTCGCCGCCCTCCGCGGGATCGAGGGAATCGAGAGCGAATTTGTCTGGCACAAGGAGACGTCGCTCGACGGCTGGGATGCGATCGTTTTGCCGGGCGGATTTTCCTATGGCGATTATTTGCGCTGCGGCGCGATCGCGCGTTTCTCGCCGATCATGCGCGCGGTGGTGGACGAGGCGCGCGCGGGCAAGCCGGTCATCGGGATCTGCAACGGCTTCCAGATTCTCTGCGAGGCCGGGTTGCTGCCGGGCGCGCTCATCCGCAATCGCTCGCTCCATTTCGTCTGCGAGATGGCGACGACGCGGGTGGAAGCGGCGGAGACGCCGTTCACGCGCGGGATGCCGGTCGGCACGCTCCTGCGCCTGCCGGTGGCGCATGGGGAGGGCTGTTATTACGCGGACGAGGCGACTTTGCGGGAATTGAACGAACGGCAGCAGGTTTTGCTGCGGTATTGCGACGAAGCGGGTCGGGTCACGCCGGCCGCGAATCCAAACGGCTCGGTCGAGAACATCGCGGGCATTTGCAACCGGGAGCGGAATGTTTTCGGCCTCATGCCGCATCCGGACCGGGCCTGCGAAGAGCGCCTCGGGAGCAGCGACGGCGTGCGGATCTTTGAGTCGATGCTCCGCGCCCTGGCGGGGGATCGGGCGGCGGCGTGAGCATCTTCGTCACCGGCACCGATACGGGCGTCGGGAAGACGAGCTTCACCGTCTGGCTGCTGCGCGAGCTGAGCGCGCGCGGAATCCGCTGCGCCGGCTACAAGCCGATCTGCTGCGGCGACCGCGACGACGCCGTGCAACTGCACGCCGCGGGCAGCGCCGGGCTCACGATCGATGAGGTGAACCCGGTCTGGTTGCAGACTCCGGCGGCGCCTCTCACGGCGGCCCGGACCGAGAGTCGTGTCATCGATCTTCCATCGCTGCGCGAGGGCTTTATCAGGCTGCAAGCGAAGGTCGATTTTGTCGCGGTCGAGGGAGTCGGAGGCTGGATGGTTCCGATCACCACCGATTATTTCAGCAGCCATCTCGCCGCCGAGCTGGCTTTGCCTGTGATCGTGGTTGCGCAGAACCGGCTCGGGTGTTTGAACCACATCCTCCTCACCGTCCAGGCTATCGAGGGGGCGGGTTTGCTCTGCGCGGGCGTGGTCTTGAACGATTTCAGGCAGGAATCCGATGTCGCGACGACAACGAACGCGGAGATTCTCCGGAGTTGCCTGCCCTTGCCGATGGCGACCGGCTTCGGCTCCGAATTGGAGCAATTCCTGCAAATGATGCCGGAAATCAGGGAATTACTGTAAACCGTTGACGGTCATATGATGACAGTTGTGTAACAATATTTGACACAAAATTCGGGTCTGCCAACGGCCCTCCCTAGGTAAAGCGGCATCGGCACATCCATTGCTAAAAGGAATGGCACAACCTGATCAAACCTATGCTGCTACAAAAAACCCTTCACATGAGCCAGTCGCTGGATGAGTGCAAAAGCCGCCTCGCCAGCATCCAATCCTACCGCCGCCAACTCACGATGGTGACGAAAGCGACGGTGACGTCGTCCAAAACGCTCGACTTCAGCTTCAAGGGTCCACTGGGCTTTGAAGCGAACACAGTCGTTGCCACGATCGAGGGCAGCGCGCCGAACCAGGTCGCCTTTGAGTCCTGGGGCGGCAACATCGACCTGATGGGGCTGATCGACTTTGAAGAAGTGCGGCCCGACTGCACCGAGGTCACCTTTGCGGTGCACTACGAGATCAAGAACAAGCTCTACGCCTGGCTCGATCGGCGTTTCGGGTTCGTCGACGCCATCCTCACCGCCGAGCTCCGCAGCTTGCGCTCGCACTTCGAAGGCATCGCCGCTCCGGTCATGGAACGGGCGCCGGTCTTCGGAATGTTGGAGCCGCTCTCGGCTTAAGGACAAGTTTCTCCATTGGAAAGGAGCGCGGCCGGGCAACTGGCCGCGCTCTTTTATTTTACCCGCACGGCGCGCGTCTTATCGAGGCGTAGGATGTCGCCGGATTGCAGTACAGTCTCAGCCTGGGGATCCTGCATTTTTTCGCCGCGAAGCTGGACGCTGCCCTGCTCGACGAGACGGCGCACTTCGCCGCGCGATTTCGTTAGGCCAAACGCGCTGCCGTAAGCCGCGACGACGAGGGTGATAAGGTTGCGCTCCTCGGGGGGAGGCGAAAACTGCGGCAGCTCGGTCTGGTCGAGGCGTTTTTCGCTGAAACGGCGTTCCCATTCCTCCATCGCCTTCTGTCCGGCTCCGGCGGCGTGGTAGGTATCGACGATTTCCCGAGCGAGATCTTTCTTGGCTGCCATCGGATGCAGCTCCGCGGGGAGAGGACGGGCCAGGAGAAGCGGATAATAGCGCGCCATTAACTCATCGGAGATGCTCATGAGCTTGCCAAACATGTCGTTCGGCGGATCGGTCACCCCGACGTAGTTGCCGAGGCTCTTGCTCATCTTCTGCACGCCGTCGAGCCCCTCGAGGATGGGCATGAGGAGGACGACCTGTTGCGGCTGGCCTTCTTCCTTCTGCAGGTCGCGGCCGACCAGGATGTTGAAAAGTTGATCGGTCCCGCCGAGCTCGACGTCGGCCTCGACCTCGACCGAGTCCCAGCCCTGCATGATCGGATATTGAATTTCGTGCGCCCGGATGGGCTGCTGTTGCTCGATCCGTTCCTTGAAATCCTCCCGCTGCAGCATCTGCTGAAGGGTGACGCGGCTATTGAGGCGAATCACCTCGGCAAAGGACATTTTCTGGAACCAATCGCCGTTAAAGACGATCCGGGTCTCGCGCCTCGTCGAGCACTTTGAAAGCCTGGGTGCGATAACTCTCGGCGTTGGCCAGGACCTGTTCGTGAGTGAGTTGCGGGCGGGTGACGGAGCGGCCGCTCGGGTCGCCGATCATGGCGGTGAAATCGCCGATGATGAGGATGGCCTCGTGCCCGAGATCCTGGAATTGGCGCAGCTTCCGCAAGAGGAGGGTGTGGCCGAGATGCAGGTCGGCGCTGGTCGGGTCGACGCCCAGCTTTACCCGGAGCGGTCTGCCTAACGACAGCTTCTGGCGCAGCTCACCTTCGCTGATGATTTGGGCCGCGCCCAGTTTCAGGCGTTCGAACGAGTGCGCTGGATCCATCCGGCAAGGTGCGTCAGCTTCGCCCGGCTTCAACCTGCCACGGCAGCTACTTGCTCTTGTTCAGGAGCTCGCGGATTTCGTCGATCGTGAGCGGCTTATCCTGCTGGCTGAGAATTTTTTGCCGGGTTCCTTCGCCGAGGAAGGGCCGGCTATCGGCGTAGTCGCGCGTCGGCGCGACTCTGCTCCCGTCGGCGGCGGAGCGGACGAGCTGACTTTCCCCGGTGAGGAACTTTATCCGGGCGAAGGTCGGCTCGCTCGCGGTGTTGGCGGCATTTTCGGCCCGGCTGAATTTCTTCGTCTGGTATCCTTTGGCGGAAAAGTCTTTTTCGCCGGGGAAGCTTTTCGCCGCCCGTTCGTTCCCGGAGTAGAACGATTTCGCCTCAAATTTCTTATCCACCGGAGTCGTCCCGGTGCCGTTGAATTGCTTGTTCTGGGCCGAATTAGCCAGGGTCATGTCCGGTTTCAGGAGCCGATCGACCAGTTTGTTCTCCTGTTCCTGGGCTGAGACAGAGCGCGCCGCGATCGTTAGGCAAAGAAGAGCCAGAAGAGCAGGCAGCGCGCGCACCGGGCGACCCTGCCGCAATTGTTCCCGGCCTGTAAAGGGAAAAACAGCGCCGCCTAGTAGCGGCTGAGAATGCCGAGGAGGCGCTGCGTGCCGCCGACCGGCGAGACGCGGCCGGCCAGGATCGAGCGCGCACTGACGACCCGTCCATAGTAGCGGGCGTTGGCCGTTTTTTGAGTGGCGATGATGGCGCCTTCCAGCGAAATGCCGGCGAAGAGCCCCTTGCTCCGGCTGTAAGTGTAAACCGCGGCCGTGGGTGTGATCGCGCCCTGGATGTCGCGCCCGACCGGTCCGGCCGCGGCGCTGATGTCGGCGCCGATTTTCACGTTGCCATCGCGGGAGAAGGCGCGAACCGCGGGATCGTTATTGAGGACAAAAATAAAATCGGAAACCTGCGCGCCGACCTGCAAGCCCCAGCCGGCGCCGCCCAGCCCGATGAAGGAAGGGGCCGACCAACCGTGCGCGGTGCGGGCCACGACCACGCCCTGGCCGCCTTTACCGCTGACGCCGAACCCGATCTTGAGCACGCGAATGATGGCAAGGCCGCGCGCATCATCCAGGATGCGGGGCGGAATCTCGCTCTCCGGAATTTGTCGGAAATCGCGCAGGATCTCGACCGATTGATCGACGATTTCCTGTTCGGAGGCGGCGGTTGCGCTGGACAGGGCCACGCAGCAGGAAACGAGGAGAAGGGCGAGAGACTTCATAACCGGCTATTTTTCCTAGCGCGGTACTAGGTCGGATGCAACTCGCCAGCTGTCGTTAGGCAGAAGCGTTTTCCGCCTGGTCCGGGCTGGTGCCGAGACCCTGGTCGGCCCGCATCGCTTCGCTCACGAAACAGGCGTTGCGCGCCGGCCTGATCCCGGAGCCGTAACGGCTGGCATAGACCTTGGTGAATTCCGCGCCGAGGAGGAAGATCGTGGTCGAATAATAAACCCAGACCAGGATCAGGATGAGCGCGCCGGCGGCGCCGAAACTGGAAGCCACGCTGCTCGTCCCGAGATAGAGGCTGATGAGGTATTTCCCGCCGGTGAAGAGGAGCGCGGTCACGGTGGCGCCGATCCAAACGTCCTTCCACCCGATTTTGACGTCGGGCAGGACTTTGTAGATGAGCGCGAAGAGCAGCACCAAAACCAGAAAGCTGACCGCGGCCGTGAGCGGCGCGACAAAACTCGGGATCGGCAGGTAGCCGGTCATGAAATTGTTCACCGCCTGCAGGACGGCGCTAAGGAGGAGCGAAATGATGAGGAGAAAGCCGACGCCGAGCACCATCGAAAAGTTCAAAAGATATTCCTTCAGCGAAGCCAGGATCCCGCCGGGCTTGAGCATCACGCCCCAAATAGAGTTGAGGGCGTCCTTCAATTGACCGAAAACACCAGAGGCTCCGATCAGGAGCGTGACGACGCCGACGATGGTCGCGAGCAGGCTTTGCTGCGGGTCGCTCGAGGCTTGGATCAGGCTCTGAATTTCCGTCGCGCCCCTGGGCCCGAGGAGCCATTCGATCTGCTCGTAAATTTGCCCGCGGGCCGCTTCTTCACCAAAAACGAGACCAGCGACCGCGATGGCAATGATGATCAGCGGCGCCATCGCGAAGATGGAATAGTAGGCCAGCGCCGCGCTGAAGCGCAGGGCCCGGTCGGCCAGCCAATCCTTGAAACTTTGCACGAACAGCGGACCCCACGAACGGAGGGGATGAAATTTTTCTTTGCGCGGCGTCATCTCCGGGTTCTTTAGCGGAAGCGAGTGGCTTTATCAAAAAAGCGCCCGGGAAAAGATGAAACCGATCATCGATCTGCAAAGCGACGCCTATTTCATGAGCGAGGCATTGCGCATGGCGGTGCGGGCCTATGAGGCCGAGGAAGTGCCTGATCGGCGCGGTCGTGGTCCGCGAGGGGAGGATCATCGCCCGCGCCTCCAACCAGGTCGAGCTGCTGAAGGACGCGACCGCGCACGCCGAAATGCTCGCTCTCACCCAGGCGGAGGCCGCCGTCGGCGATTGGCGCCTGACGGACTGCGATCTCTATGTCACGAAGGAGCCCTGTCCGATGTGCGCCGGCGCGCTCGTGCACGTCCGGATCCGCCGGGTTATTTTTGGTTGCGCAGATTTACGCGGCGGCGCGGCAGGCGGCTTGCTTAATTTATTACAGAATCCTTCACTTAATCACCAATGCGACATCACTTCGGGCGTGCTGGGCGAGGACTGCGCGACCCTGCTACAAACTTTTTTTCGGGTGAGACGGGCAGGAAACGATCAGTTGTCCTAGGTTCGAGGATTGTGTCGAATTCATCCCGAAAAATCAGGTGCCGCCGCGAGTCTGACGTTTGGATTACGTTCCCGAAATCTTTTCCGCCCGGCTTGACCGTAAACGTTCTAAAACGACTATCCCGATCACCGTAAACTTATGAAGAGTCTGACTGGATTTTTGGGGACGCTTTTGCTGGCGTCGGGCGCTTTTCTTTTGGCCGTGGCCGGGATCTCATCCGCCCCCGCTGAATCCCGCGCCAAGGCAGGAGAAACGACAAGCGGGAGCGAGGCCACGCCACCGGTGGAAGTTTACGGGATCGCGTCGGATGGCACTCCGCTGCACTGGGTTGTCTACACGCCCTCCACTCCCGGACCGTGGCCAGCGGTCCTGGTTATCCACGGCGGCGGCTTCTATACCGGGACGCCGTCTAGTTCCCCGCAATCGATCGCTTGCGCGCGGGATTTAGCCGCCGCTGGCTACATTGCCTTTTCCATCGAGTATCGTCTGGCGCCACCTGGCGCTTTGCCCGGCCAGGTCTCCGACGGCCGGTTCCCAGATCAGACCGACGACGTCAAAGTGGCTGTGAACGCGGCGCGAATCGACTCGCGGGCCAACGGGCAGGTTGGCGCGGTGGGCGGTTCCGGCGGCGGGTATCATGCCAGCTTTGCCGCCGCCACTGGGACCGTGGGCGTGGACCGCGTGGATGTCGCCGTCAGTCTCTCAGGCGCGTACGATCTTTCGGATTTCAGCGCGAATCCAAATATCGGTGCCTTCACCGAGAAGGTGACCAATTATGTCGGTGTGACCACGACGGACACAGCGGCCCTGAGGGAGGCGTCTCCAGCCTGGGTGGCGGATGCCGCGACCTCGCCCTTGTTTCTGGTCACTAGCCTCGGAGATCCGATGCCTTATTCCCAGTTCACTGACATGGTTGCGCATCTCGACGCCCTCGGGTTGACGAACTATCAAACTCTCAGTCTCCTGGGGAGAGCCCACTCCTTTGCCCATTGGCCGGCGGTCAAGGACCAGGCGATGGCTTTTCTGGCCGACGGCTTTGCCGGTGTGCCGCCGCCTCCACCGCTCCCGCCCCCGGCGCCGGGAACGACCTCCAAGAAGTTGCTCAATGTTTCCACCCGCGCGGATGCTGGCCTTGGCGAGAACGTAATGGTAGGCGGATTTATTGTCTCCGGGGATTCAAACAAGCGAGTCGCCCTGCGCGCCCTCGGGCCATCTCTCGACGGGGCGGGCGTGAGCGGGGTGCTGGCTAATCCCATGATCTCGCTTTATGACTCCGCCGGCATCTTGATCGAATCGAACAACAATCGGCTCGTGCTCGACGGCGTCGTCAATCCGCTGCTGCCACCGCATCCGTCGGAATCGTACCTCCTCGCCATCCTGCCGGCGGGCAGCTATACCGCGATCGTCGAGGGAGTGCAGGCGACTACCGGCGTGGCCCTGGTGGAAGTCTATGACATGGAGCCGGGCAGTTCTGGCCTGGCCAACATCTCGACGCGGGGTGACATCGCCAATGCGACGGACGTGATTATCGGTGGGTTCATCGTCGGCGGAGCCACTCCGACGCAGGTTATTGTGCGCGCGCTCGGTCCATCGCTGGCGACGTTCGGAGTGTCCAACCCGCTCCCCGACCCGATGCTGGAAATATACGACTCCGATGGCACCCTCGTCGCGGGGAACGACAACTGGCGTTCGACTCAAACGGCGGAAATTGAGGCTACCCTCCCGCCCGCAAACGATCTCGAGGCAGCTATCGTCGCCACCCTGCCGCCCGGCTCTTACACGGCCTTGGTGCGCGATACCAACCACTCGACCGGTATCGGCTTGGTGGAAGCCTACAACCTCGAACTTTAGGGGCGCTGCCTCGCAAGGACTCGAACCTTGACAAAGAGATCCAGAATCTCTCGTGCTACCATTACACCACGAGGCATTGTCGCGGGACGAGACCTAAGCCCTGCTCGCCCTCCCGCGCAAGTGGCGAGGCACGACATCCGGGCCTAACGACCGACACGCACCATCCGGTTGAGCGCCGGTCCCGCGGCCCACTCCGCGATCGTGCGGGTGAGAATATCGAGCCGGCGGGTGCGCCCGGCGAGGTCAGATTTTAATTCCCGCTCCACGCGCAACCGGAGACCAGGATTCGGACCGATCCGCGCGAAATCCCAGGCATCTTCGCCTTCCGCTTCGAGCAGGCTTTTCGAGAGCGCCTGGAGAGCGCGCTCCAATTCTGCCTGCACCGCGCGCATTTGCGAAAGCGACTGGTCAGCCGTGCGCCGGGTTTCGATGTCGCTCAGGGCGAGCAGGATTTCCATCCGGGCGACGTCGCTCGCCGCATAGGCTTCCTGCACTTCGTGCCAGAGCGCCGAGACCGCCGCGCTCCCATCGGCGCGCAGATCGGGGTGCAGCCGACGGACGAGCCGGCGATAAAGCTCCTTCACTCGCGCATCCACTTCCTCCGGCGATTCCGCGCCGGCTTCCGGCTCCGCCGGCCGGACTGGACGCTCCGGCGCCCTTTGCCGGGGAGCGCTCGGCGGAAGCGATTCCTCGGCCGGGAGCCGGAACATGTGCGACTTGAACGCTTCGAACGAAGCCGAATAGGCGTCGTCATCCATCTTGTCGGGATTCGTGCCTAACGAACGTTTCACCCACTCCTGGAAGAGCGCTTCTTTTTCGAAATCGGTCAGCTTCCGCGCGGCGCCGTTGCGTTCGCGCTCCGTCCCCGGTTCCTCCTCCATCGTTTCCGCCGTCGGATTGGCCCGGCGAAACATGACTCGCTGATAGGCGCGGTGCGCGTCCTGGAAGCCACGCCGCATCTCCATCTCCACCTCGTGGACAAGCGTCTGGTAATCGCGGATCTGAATTTCGACCTCGCGCGCCTTGCTCAGGAGCGCGCCAAACTCGCGCGCCCGCCAGCGTGCAAACGCCGGCTTGTCTTTACGCTCGAAATGATGCCAGCCAGCGCGCGCGCGTTCCAGGCGAACCATCGACTCGGAGCATTCTGCCGCTACCCGGTCTCGCAGCGGCCCCTGGTCGACGAGCACGAGATGGAACGGGATTTCCTTGGATCCCGCATTCCGTTTCCGTGCCGATAACCCGCGCGACATCCGACGAATTTACGCACAGCCCGCCCGTGCGAAAGCGCCGGTCCCGAACTTCGCGCCTTAGGCGACGTGTGCCAGCTGCGGGCTTTTCGTACCGGCCATGGCCGCCGCCGCCTCGGCCCGTTCCCGTTCCCGGGTCGCCATCAACCTGCGCAAGGCGAGCCGCGCTGGATTTTTCCGCGCTTCTTCGCCATAGATTCGGCCCGCCAGGAGATCGAGCGAATCGACCTTGTCTCTCCAGGTCACGATGCGCTGAAAGGCGAGGGGATATTCCCAAAGCACGCCGATGACGTCCTCGACCACATCGTTGCCTTCGTCGCACAGCGCCTCGAAATCGGCGAACGGGTTGCCGTTCGTCTTCACTTCGCCCGACAGATAATTAGCGATCGCTTCGGCGGCGAACTGCCCTTCCTGGATGCCGAAATAGACGCCGTAAGCAAAGATCGGGTCGATGAAACGGTGGGCGTCACCGATGCAGAGGAAACCCTTGCCGGTGTAATTGCGCACGCGGTAGGAGAAATTCGGGATGGCGTGAATCGGCTCCTGCGGGGTGAGGTCGGGCAGTCGCTCGGAGAGCACCGGGGTCATGTGCCGGCATTCGTGCAGCATCATCTGCTCCTTCGTCATGCCGGTCTTCTTGAAGTAAGCGGTCGGGAAAACCACGCCGACACTGGTGATCTCGTCGTTCACCGGGATGAACCAGGCCCAGTAGTGCTTCGCCTGGTAATACAGGAGAGTGTTGCCGGGCTGCTTCGACAGCTCTGGACCGTCGTCGCGGATGGTATTGGCAAATTGGGTGAACAAGGCGATCTGCTTGTCCGACGCGCCCGGCTCTTTCTTGCCGGTCACGCGATGGTTGGCCAAAAAGGTGGCGCAGCCCGAGGCATCAATCAGCACCTCGGAGTAGAGCTTGTCTGTCGCCCCTTCCGGAGTCCGGATGGTCAAGCCGACCACCGCGTCGCCGTTCATGATCGGTGCGACCGCGGTGGCTTTGACCCAGGTGGCGCCGCGTTCGATTGCGGCTTCGAAAAGGATCTTATCGAAGCTGCTCCGCATCACGTTCCAGGTGTAGTTGGGCACCTGTTGAAACTTTTCATCGCGCCGGACAAGGCCGACCCAGAAGTCATTTTTGCCGTCCGGTCCGTAGAAAACCGCCCCGTGCTTCACCGGATACCGCTGCGCGTCGATCGCAGGTCCCAGCCCAAGCTCCCGCAATGCCACCTGGCTCGCCCCCGTGAGCGACTCGCCCACGTGATAGCGAGGGTGGTCGTCGCGTTCGACGATGATGGGGGTGATGCCCTTTCGAAGCAGATACATCGCCGTGGCAGCGCCAGCAGGGCCGCCTCCAAGGATGATGACAGGGTGTTTTTTAGGAACCATAAATTAAAGGGCCGGGTGGGAAACTCCGAATTGGGAGCCGTTTACGGTAATGAGAATGCATGTTTTCTGTCATTTTCGTCAAGGAGTTTCGGGCCTCGCCGCGCAACCAACTCTCCGTTTACGTCTTATGAGCAATATCAGGACCAGATGCCTGAGCGGCTCGGTCTCTTTCGTCGAATTTCCAGTGCGGAAATCCCCCGGCTTGCGCCGGATCAGCCCGAAACCTATCCTCGGCCCATGAGCAAGACCGACTTCGTGACCACCATCCAGGACGGTTATTCTTTCAAGGGAGGCTCGATTTTGCTCGGCGCCGCGACGCGCGACGGAAAAGTTTTCCCCGACGCGCCAGTCCGATTGCCCCTGCGCACGATGAATCGCCACGGCCTCATCTCGGGCGCGACCGGAACCGGGAAAACCAAGACGCTCCAGATGATCGCGGAACAGCTCTCCGAGGCGGGCGTGCCGACTTTGCTCATGGACATCAAGGGTGATCTTAGCGGCCTCGCCCTGCCGGGGACAGCCTCCGACCGCATCAACGAGCGTCACGCCAGCATCGGCTCGGAGTGGTCGCCGAGCGCATACCCGGTGGAATTCTTGACCCTCTCCCACGAACCCGGCGCGCGCCTGCGGGCGACGGTGCTCGAGTTCGGTCCGCTGCTCTTTTCCCGGATGCTCGGGTTAAACGAAACCCAGTCGAGTCTCGTGGCTCTTCTCTACAAGTTCTGCGACGACAAGCGTCTCCCGCTCCTCGACCTGAAGGATTTCAAAAAAGTCCTCGAGTACATCACCGGCGAAGCCAAGGCCAACGTGACTGCGGAATACGGCCTCGTGCCCACCACCTCGACCGCGCTCATTCTGCGCAAATTGATCGAGCTCGAGCAGCAGGGCGCGGAGGAATTTTTTGGCGAGCCCTCTTTCGAGATGACCGACCTCATGCGCGTGACCGACGGCTTTGGCGGCATCTCCATCCTGCGCCTCACCGACATGCAGAATCGCCCGAAGCTTTTTTCCTCCTTCATGCTCCAGATGCTGGCCGAGCTCTACGCCACACTCCCGGAAGTGGGCGATCTCGAGAAACCGAAGCTGGTTCTGTTCATCGACGAAGCGCACCTCATCTTTGACGACGCCGAAAAATCGCTCCTCAACGAAATCGAGACCGTGATCAAACTCATCCGCTCCAAGGGCGTCGGCATTTTTTTCTGCACCCAATTGCCAACCGATATTCCCGACGACGTCCTCGGCCAGCTCGGGATGAAAGTGCAGCACGCCCTGCGCGCCTTCACCGCCCGCGACCGAACTGCGATCAAGGCCGTCTCGCGCAACTATCCCGAGACCGATTTCTACAACACCGAGCAACTCCTGACCGACCTCGGTATCGGTGAAGCGCTCGTCACCGTGCTCGACGAACGCGGCATCCCGACCCCGCTGGCCGCGACGATGTTGTGCGCACCGCGTTCCCGCATGGGTCCGCTCGAGCCCGCCGAGCTGCAGGAAATCGTGAACCGCTCCGAGCTCGCGCAGAAATACAACACCACCCTCGATCCGCAGAGCGCCTACGAAATTCTTGGCGGAAAAATTGCCGCCGCTGCCTCGCCCGAACAGGCACAAAGAATCGGCGGTTCCGCGCGCAGAACCTTTACGCCCGGTGCGGCCGCTGCGCGCAGCGGCAACCCGAATGCTCCAGAAGCGCCGGTTCCGGCAACCGGCGCCCCGTACGCGCGGCCGGTCGTGCCCGCCGCTCCGGAAAAAAATGTAATCGGCGAGATCCTTGGCAGCTCCGTCGCACGCAGCGTCATTCGCAGCGTGGCGGTAAACATTACCGGCACCCTGACCCGTTCACTTCTCGGCGCGATGGGCGTGCGCGGCCGGCGTCGTTAGGCGGAACTATTTCAGGGCGTGCGCCTGAAGTTCCTCGAGCGAAACAAACTCCAGCGCCGAGGAATGCGTCGCCTCGAGATCGACTGGCGGCGCCATTCCGCGTTCGAGTGCCTGTTTCCAGCGCGAAACGCAGATGCACCAACGATCGCCCGGTTCCAGCCCGGCAAAACCCCATTCCGGATGGGGCGTCACAAGGTCGTTGCCCATCAGGACCGAGTAATCGAGAAAGTCGCGCGTCATCTCCGCGCAGACGGTATGCAGGCCGGTGTCTTCCGGCCCGGTCCGGCAATAACCATCGCGATAAAATCCCGTCGCGGGATCGGAGCAACAGGGGCGCAAATCAGTGCCCAAGACATTTGTCGGCATGGAAGGACGCTACTCGCGGCTTGCAAAATTTCATGCGCAGTCGCTGCGCGAACGAGACTATTCCGCAAAGAGACTGGTCAATTTCATCTCCACGGCGTCAACCAATCCCTGGTCGGTCAATTTCAGCGCCGGGATCGGCGAGAGACTGAGGAACGAGAGAGACATAAACGGCGCCGGCAGGTTGCAGCCTAACGACTTGGCGGCGGCGTTCAGCGCCGCGATCTTTTCGATCACGACCTCCAGCGGTTGATCCGAGACCAGGCCGGCAATGGGCAGGGCCAACGCCGCTTCGACTTTGCCACCGGCGACCGCGACCTGTCCGCCGCGCAACTCCTCCAGCGCGCGCACCGCAGCGCCGATATCCTCGTCGTTCGTCCCGACCACGACCACGTTGTGCGCATCATGCGCGACGGTGGAGGCGAGCGCTCCGCGTTGCAGACCAAAACCCCGCACGAAACCGACGCCGACGTTGCCCGTCGCCTGGTGCCGTTCGAGCACGACCAGTTTGAGGATGTCGCGCGTGGGGTCGGAAAGCACTTCGCCATCGACCACCTTTGGTTCCTCCAGCGCCTGTTGCGTAATGATTTGGTTCGGCACGATCTCGATCACCTTGATCTTGCGCGCGCCCTCCGCCTGCACCTTGAAATCGTCGGGCGCGTGGTAGCGCAGGTTCATCGTGCTCCGCGGCTGCGGTGTGTGGGCCGGCATTTCGCCGAGGTAACGGCCTTTTTCCGCGATCAGTTTTCCTTTTTTATAAACCTGCCGGACAACAAACTTCTCCAGGTCGTCCAGGACGAGAAAATCAGCCCAGTAGCGCGGTGCAATCGCGCCGTGATTGCGGAGTCGATAATGCCGCGCGGTGTTGATCGAGCCCATCTGGATCGCCGTGATCGGCGCCACTCCCAGCTCAATCGCGCGCCGAATCGAATGATCGAGATGACCTTCGTGCACGAGATCGCCGGCCAGCTTGTCGTCCGTCGCGAAGGAACAGTTGGCCGAATTTTGCGGCGTCACGAGCGCGATGATGTGCTCGAGGTTGCGTTCCGTGCTTCCTTCCCTAACGAGAAGATGCATTCCGAGCCGCAGCTTCTCGCGCGCTTCCTCCAGCTCCGTGCTCTCGTGATCGGAGCGCACCCCGGCGAGCGCGTAGGCGTTGAGATTTTTTCCACGCAATCCCGGCGCGTGGCCGTCGATCGCTTTCCCTTTGCCCGCGCGGATTTTCGCCAGCTCGCTTTCCATTCCCAAGGAAAACACCGGGGTAATTCATCAACTCCGCCACGCCCGCGATCCGATCATCCGCGATCATGAGCGCGAGGTCGTCCGCCGTGAAACGCGCCCCGGCCGTCTCCAGGTGCGTCGCCGGCACGCAGGAGGGGAGCATGATGAAAAAATCGATCGGCAGGTTCTTGCTCGACTCGAGCACATAGCGGATGCCATCGAGCCCGAGGACGTTGGCGTATTCGTGCGGGTCGATCACCATCGCGCCCGTCCCATGTGGGACCGCGGCCCGGACGAACTCCGGGATCGTGAGCATCGTGCTCTCGACGTGGAAATGCCCGTCGATCAGGCTCGGTGCGAGATAGGCGCCCTCCAGGTCGATCGTTTCGCGCCCTTCGTAATCACCGACCCCGACGACACGGCCGTCGTCAATCGCCACGTTCGTCAGGTAAATCTCCGCGCTCAGGACGTTGACCAGTTGCGCGTTCTTGAAAACGATTTCAGCCGGCTCCTCGCCGCGAGCCACGCTCAGCTTGTGCTGGACCTTCCTCATCGCAGGACCTGTTCCGCCATGGCGTGCTCGGGCGTTGCTTCCGCCGGTTGCGGCGCGCTCCTGCGACCGCTGATCGCGTTGAAAATCGCTTCGCAGGTCGCGGGCGAGGCGAGGGGAACCTGCCCGCCACCGTCGCCAAATGCCGCCACTGCATCGCGAATCGCCTCGCGCACCGAGATCGCGAGCATGAGCGGCGGCTCGCCCACCGCTTTGCTTCCGTGGATGACGTTAGGCTGATGCGCGTCGGTCAGGAACGCGACGTTGAAAACGTCGGGCGTGTCACCGATTGCGGGAATTTTATAAGTGTCCGGCGAATGCGTCCGCAGCCGGCCTTCCGAATCCCAAACCAGCTCCTCCATCGTCAGCCAGCCGGCGCCCTGCACGAACCCGCCTTCCACCTGTCCGCGCGCGATCCCGAGATTTATCGCGTCGCCGACGTCGTGCAGGATATCGACCCGGCGGATGTGCATCATCCCGGTGAAACCATCCACCTCGACCTCGCTCACCGCCGCGCCGACCGCGAAATAATGAAACGGTTTTCCGCGTCCGGTTTCGCGATCGTAGTGAATCTCCGGCGTGCGATAAAATCCGGTCGCGCTCAAACTGGTCCGCGCGAAATAGGCCCGCTGCAGCAGCTCCGCGAAAGGGAAAGCCGAGCCCGGGTCGTCCACGTTCACGACCATGTTGTCGTTGAAGACAATCCGGTCGATCGAGACCGGCGCGCCGCGTTTTTCCGAGAGCATTTCCCCCGCGAAGGGGAGCAAACGGGCGCGCAAGGTGTCACAGGCGTTCTTCACCGCCGCGCCGTTCAAGTCCGTTCCGCAGGAAGCCGCCGTCGCCGAGGTATTCGGCACCTTGTCGGTCCGCGTCGCCATCACCCGCACGCGCTCGCTCGTTAGGCCAAGCTCGCGCGCGGCGATGAGCGCGATGTTGCTGTAAACGCCCTGGCCCATTTCCGTTCCGCCGTGGTTCACCTGCACGGTCCCGTCCTGGTAGAGCAGAACGAGCGCGCCCGCCTGGTTGAGATGGGTGGTGGTGAAGGAAATACCGAACTTCACCGGCGTCATGGCGAGCCCGCGCTTTTTGTCAGGCTGCCCCGCGTTCCATTCCTCCAGCTCTTTTCGGCGCGCCGCAAATTCGCTCGATACGCTCAGTTCCTGCCAGATCCTTTGCAGCCGGTTGTCTTCGATTTCCTGTCCGTACGGCGTGGTGTTGGTCTCGCCCTGCTCGCGATAGAGATTGCGTTGCCTGACGACTTCCGGCGCGAGCCCGGTCGCGCGGGCGATCCGGTCCATGATCTCCTCGATCACGAGCATGCCCTGCGGACCGCCGAAGCCGCGAAAGGCGGTGTTGGAAGCGAGGTTCGTTTTCGCCACCCGCCCGCTGAACTCGACGTTTGGAATGTAGTAGGCGTTGTCGAGATGGAAGACGGCCCGATCGGTCACCGCCCGAGAGAGATCGAGCGACCAGCCGCCATTCGAAAACAGCTCCACCTTGGCCGCCAGCAGCAGGCCTTCCTTATTAAAACCAACGTGAAATTTCCCGAGAAACGGATGGCGCTTGCCGGTGATCATCATGTCCTGATCGCGGTCGAAACGGACCCGCACTTTGCGGCCGGTCCTGCTCGCGGCCAGCGCTGCGAGCGCTGCGAGCGTCGCAGCCTGCGTTTCCTTGCCGCCAAATCCGCCGCCCATCCGCGGGCATTCCACCACTACGCTGTGCATTGGCAGTGCGAGGACGTGCGCGACGATGTGCTGCACCTCCGACGGATGTTGGGTCGACGAACTGAGGAAAATCGTGCCGTCCTCGCCCCGCTCCGCCCAGGCCGCATTCGTCTCGAGATAGAAATGATCCTGACCGCCGAAGGAAAATTCGCCGTAGAGTGCTAGCGGCGCACTCGTTAGGGCCGCAGCCACGTCGCCGCGCCGGATAAAGTTGGGATCGCTGTGGAAACTGCCGGCCGCGATCGCTTCCTCAATCGTAAAGATTGGAGGCAAGGCTTCGTATTCCACCTCCACCCTGGCCGCCGCCGCACGACACGCATCCTGCGTCTCGCCCACCACCAGCGCGATGATTTGCCCGTGGTAAAACGCTTCCTTGTCCGCGAGCAAAATCTCGTCATGCCGGACCGCGCCGACATCGTTCAAGCCCGGAACATCTTCCGCCAGCAGGACCGCGCTGATTCCCGGCATCGTGCGGGCCGCGCTCGCGTCGCGCCGCAGGATTTTCGCATGCGCGTGCGGCGAGCAAACCGGCCAGACCTCGAGCATGGTCTCGGCCTGCGCGACGTCGTCGACGTAGATGGCTTCGCCATTGACATGCTTGTGACCGCTTTCATGCGGGATCGAATCGTCGGGCTCGGGCAGAAAACGCGCGATCTTGCGTTCGTTAGGCACAGATTCTTCCGCGGCGAAAAACTTGCGGAAGAGCGTCTTGATCAGCTGTCGCCGGTAGAGCGCGCTGCCGCGCACGTCCGAAATCGGGGTGAACTCCGTCTCGAGGAGCGCGAGCACTTCCTCCGCGGTCTCGCGCCGCCATTGCTTCCCGATCAACGCCTCTTCCGTTTTCCGCGCCCGGGCCGGCATGGCGGAGACACCGCCATAGGCGAGTCGCGCGCGCACGATTGTGCCGCTCTCGCCTAACGACACCGCAAAGCAGCCCGCGACAGTGCTGATGTCCATCTCCCGGCGCTTGGAAACTTTGTAGAACTTCCGGATCGAGCGCGTCCCGGCCGCGATCCGCGGGACGATGATCGAGAGCAGGATCTCGCCCGGTTCGAGCGCCGTTTTACGATAGGAGACAAAGAATTCGTCGAGGGGAATTGTGCGTTGGCCGGTGGCCGAGGCGAGCACCACCTTTGCTTCGAGTGCGAGAAGAACCGGCGCCGAATCGCCGATGGGCGAAGCGGTGACGAGGTTGCCACCCATCGTCGCGCGGTTCCGGATCTGGCGCGAACCGAAGACCAGCAGCATTTCTCGCAACTCGGGAAACTCGTCGCCCAGCATTTCGTCGATTCGAGTGAGGGTGACGCCCGCGCCGATTGTCCAATCGTTAGGCGCGGAAGTGAGTGCATTCAACTCTGGAACGGCCTCGACCGAGATGAGTGTCCGGAATTTGTGGAACTTTTTCGTGATTTCGAGGCCAAGCTCGGTCGCCCCGGCGATCAGGCGGGCGTCGGGGAATTGTTCCGTCGCCGCGAATAATTTCGGGAGCGAAGCCGGGCGTAGGAAAGTTTCGTCCCCACTCGCGTAACGAACCGCTTTCAGCTTCGGTTTCGACGCTTTGAGTTGTGCATCGAAATCGTCCGGCGCGCCGCGTTGCGCGAGGGCGTCGGCCGCGGCGTCGCGGATCGGGCGGTAGCCGGTGCAGCGGCAAAGATTCCCACAAAGCTGTTCGTCGAGTTGCGCGCCGTTCTTGAGGTCCTTCCGGTAGTAGCTCTCGAAGAGCGACATGATGAACCCGGGCGTGCAATAGCCGCATTGCGAGCCGAAGTTTTCCACCATCGCCTGCTGCACCGGGTGCGGCTTCCTCCCGCAGGCCACGCCCTCGACGGTGACGATGTCGCGCCCTGCCATGAGCGGGAGCGGGACGAGGCAGCTATTGATTGCGCGGTAGCAGCGTTTCCCGCGCGCGTCGCGATCGACGATTGCGACCGAGCAGGCGCCGCAGTCGCCCTCGGCGCAGCCTTCCTTGGAACCGGTCAGGCCGTTCGTCCGCAGCCACTGCAGGAGGGTGACGTTAGGCGAAACGGCCTCGATCCGAACCGGCTTGCCGTTGAGACGAAATTCGATCGGCCGGCTCATTTACCGACGGCGCCCCTGCAGGATTTTGAGAAAAGAGCGGGAACGGATTTCCTCGATCGTTAGGCCGGTGGCGAGCGCCTCGGCTTCGGTAATGGCGCCGCAGGCGATGCCACGGAGAAAGAAATTGAGCAGGCCCTGACCGGTGGCGGCGTCGTCGAAGACATCGCCGAAGAGCGAGGCGAGCGCGGCCTTTTCGACAAAGGTTTTGAGGCGATTGGACGCGCTCGGCAGGCCTTCGAGGAAGAAAGTAAAGACGGCGGCATAACGAGTGACGAGCTGCGCCGGATGCAGATCCCAGCCCTGATAAAAACCGGTCCGAAGCGAATGCATGTTGTCGTTGAACCCGAGTCGCCAGGCCGCGTGGACCGCTTCGCGATTCTCACTTTGCTGCGCGGCGTTGAGGGCGTGACCTTCGCTCGCGCGCTGCGGGCCGACCGGCAGAATATTGGTCGCGCCGTCGGAGAGATGAACGCCGGTGCCTGCGAGCGAGACGAGCATCATCTGGCGCGCGAAATCGCAGGCGGGATGCCCCATCGTCTGGTAGGCGGCGGTAATCCCGCAGTTCGCGGTGTAATCGTAAACGCCAAAATGGACGCTCCGGCAGCGGCCTTCCGCGGCCTCGACGAGCGATTGCAGCGCGACCTCGCCGCGCTGGTTTAGGATCGCCTGCGGGGTCTCAATCATCGGCTCGAGCCCAAGCGCGCCACTCGTTAGGCCGGTCTTCTTCTCGACTGCGGCGAAGAGATGGACGGCAGCCGCGACTTGCTCGGGGAGCTGAATCTTTGGGACCGTGATGACGAAATTAGACGGCAATTTCCCGCCCGTCGCCTTCGTTAGGGCGGTGATGAAAATATCGAACGTGCGCATGCTGCGCGCGCGCAGGTCCTCATTCAGCGGCTTGATCCGAATGCCGATGAAGGGCGGGAGGGTGCCTTCTTTCAGTCCGCGCGCCACTTCTCCCGCCGCGCTTTCGGCGTGCGCGTCTTCCTCCGCGTCGGCCCGGTTGCCGTAGCCGTCCTCGAAATCGAGCCGGAAATCCTCCACCGGCTCGCGCCGCAGTTTTTCGATGATCCGATCATAGACCAGTTGCGAGAGCTCATCGGTGTGTCCCACGCCGAGCGCACCGGCCAGCGTTGCCGCATCCGGGCCGTATTCCTCGAGGGAGCGCAGCGCGACCGCGCCAATCTTTTGGGCGGAGTCGGCTTTGAAGAGGTGCGCTCCTCCGTAAACGGTGTGCACGGCCTGGCGGCGGTTCGATTCGCCAGGATAACGGCGCATGAAGGCCTGGTTGGCCTCGGCGAGAGTGGCGCTGATTTCTTCGACTTCGTTAGGCTGCAGAGACGTTTTTGAGTTCAAATTGATGGTGTTGCGTCCGGCCTAACCAGTCGACCGGCCGGGCGCGGGCCGAGATTACCACTGTCGAAGATTGTTTGTCCCCGCAAAACTGTGCGCACGATCCGACCGCGCAGTCGCCGGCCAAGGTAGGGGGTGTGGCGATGGCGATAGTGCAACGTATTGGTGCGCACGGTTTCTTCCGCCGCCAGGTCGACCAGCGTGAGGTCGGCATCGTGGTCGATTTCCAGGCCACCTTTTCCGCGAATTCGAAAACGTTCCGCGACTCCGCGACTGGTTAGGCGGGTGATCTCCTGCGGCGAAATCTTTTCTGCCGCGTCGAGCAGCAACGGCAGGAGGTGCTGGCAGCTCGAAATGCCGCCCCAGACGCGGAAGAAGTTTTCCCCCTCCTTCATCGACCAGGGCGAGGGCGAATGATCGGAGCCGATCGTCGCGATGTCTGCCAGTCGCTGCCAGAGTTCGTCCTGTTCGTTCTGCGCGCGGAGCGGAGGCGCGCACTTCGCGACGGCGCCGAGCCGGACCATGTCTTCATTAGTCAGGAACAAATAATGCGGACAGGTCTCACAGGTCACATCCACGCCCCGGGCGCGCGCTTCCGCGACGAGGGCGACGCCACGCCCGCAGCTCACGTGCACGATATGCAATCGACAACCGGTCTCGTGTGCCAGATCGAGCGCCGTGCGGATGGCTGAGAGTTCGACCTCGACCGGTCGCGAGGCGAGGAAATCGCGCACGGTTCCGTGATCGGTGGGCGCGCCGATCGACTCGTTAGTCTCAGCGTGGACTGCGACAAGCAGATCCAACTCGGCGGCGCGTTTCATCCCGGCGCGCAGGGTGGCGTGATCGACCGCCGGAAAATCTTCGATCCCGCTCGCGCACATGAACGCCTTCAGCCCAACGACGCCGCGATCGCGCAGCGTTTCGAGCTGGTCCAGATTTCCGGGGACAAGGCCGCCCCATAATCCGAAATCGACCATCGAACTTTTTTCCGCGGCCGCCCGTTTCGCGTCGAACGCCGGACCGTCGATCGTGGGCGGGTGCGCGTTCAGCGGCATGTCGAAAACCGTTGTGGTTCCGCCGGCGGCGGCGGCCCGCGAGCCAGTAGCGAAGCCTTCCCATTCCGTGCGCCCGGGTTCGTTGAAATGGACGTGGGCGTCGATCACGCCGGGAAAGATCGCCAGGGTTTGGGCGTCGATTTCCTCGGTGGCGGAGCCGGCCAGGTTCTGTCCGAGGGCGACAATTTTGCCGTCGCTGACCCCGATGTCTTGCTCGCGGCCGCGGACGAGCAGATCGAAATCGCTCATTCGTTAGGCAGGATCGGCGTGCCCCAGACGCGCAGGCGGCTGACGCCGCCATCGGGATAAATATTGAGCCGGAGGTGGGTGCAGTCGCTGATCGGGGAGAGTTCGCGTTCGAAATAATGGCGCGTGTCCGCCTGCAATTTTGTTTTCGGCAGGATTTCCTGCCAGCGAGTTTGCGGGGTCGCCAGTTCCTCGATTGAGGCGCCAGGTGCGCCGCAGCCCTCGATGGAGCAGGTGTCGGGGTAGTTGCCTTTGAAGTGGTTGGTATCGATCTCGATCTTCTGGATCGCGCCGGGCAAACCGAGTTTGAGAATGATCCAGTCGTAGCCGGGGCCGCGCCGGCGTTTGGTTTCCCAGCCGTCGCCCATGTTGGCGGAACGCCCAGGCATGATGAGGTTGTTCATCGAGCTGAAAAACATGTCGCTGCAGGCGAGCGGGACGCCGCCGTTCTCGACCGCGACGAGGTCGATCTGCTCGCCGGTCTTCAGTTTGCTCCAGTCGGGGACGACGCTGCCGTAGACGCGCAGGCGGGCGACTCCGCCGTCCGGGATAATGTTGAGACGGATGTGGGTGACGGGCTGGTCGTCGCTGGTCGCGAAACAATTTTGCGAGCCGGGATTGAGCGGTGATTCCGCGAGAATGGACTTCCAGGGCAGACTCTCGACCAGCGCGGGATCGTCCGGAAATTCAGTCGTTAGGCAAAGCGCGTCGAGCGAAGCGAAAGGCGGATGGTTGCCGAGGAAATGGTTGGTATCGATGTCGACCTGCCGGACGATGCCGCGCAGTCCCAGCTGCACGACACACCAGTCATGTCCCGGGACGCGGCGGCGGCGGGTTTCCCAGCCGTCCATCCATTTGCCGTGGTCGGTATATTTGTCGGGAATGAAAACGCCCCGGCCGGGCTGAATGAGGTTCTCTTTCTCGGCGAAAAACTCGTCGTTCGCGAGGAGGGCAACGCCGCCAAGGCGGGCCGCGGCCAGGTCGATGAGGCCGGCTGGAGTGGAAGAGTCATTGGCGCTCATGCCTCCCGATTCAACTCCCGCGATAAGTGCTGTAGGCCCAGGGAGTGACGAGGAGAGGAACGTGATACTTCGCCGAGGCGTCGGAAATGATGAAGCGGACCGGGACCTGGTCGAGAAAGGCGCGCTCGCCGAAGTAGTCGCCGACAAAAAAAACGAGCTCGAAATTTCCGCTACGGCTCTCGTTAGGCGAAAGCAGGGGCAGGTCGGTCCGGCCGTCGGCGTTCGTGGTCACGCTTTGCAGGAGCTGCCGCGGTTCGAGCGTCCAGAGTTCGATTTTCATCCCGGCCGCTGGGCGGCCGTCGCGGGTGTCGAGGACGTGGGTGGTCAGGCTCATGCCACCAGGTCGCGCAGGCGCAGTTCCGCGATTTTGCAGATCTCGCCGAGCGCGGTTTCGATTTCCTGCTGGCGCGAATTTTCGAGACGCGCGGGAAAAGCGTTCAGGATCGCTTCTTTTTTGTTCAGGCGGGCGCAGATGACGAATGGAAAACCGAACTTTGTCTGGTAGCGCTGATTGAAGTCGCGGAAGCGCGCGATTTCGTCAGGAGAAAGATCGTTGAGTCCGGCGCTTTTCTGTTCGGCGCGAGATTCGTTAGTCAGGGTGGCGTTGCCGACGAGGTCGGGATGGGCGCGGATAAGGGCGAGTTTTTCATCTTCGCTCGCGGCGTGGACGGTTTGGCAAAGGGCCGCATGCAGTTCCGCGAGGTCGGCGAAAGGTTGCCCTTTAAAGGTGCGCGCCGCGACCCAGGGCGAATGTTCAAAAACGGGTCGGAGGTGAAGAGTGAATTGCTCCAAATCAAGCGCATTGAGCTCGGACAGCTTTAGCATCGCGCTTTCGGACTAAATGATTTAGTCCTGTGGCGCAATGGCGAAACTGATCGAGCAACGTTATGGAAAAGCGCGGGTCCGGGTGCTGAAAATCCTGCGCGACGGACCGATTCACACCGTTCGGGAGATCGAAGTCTCGGCGCTGTTGGCAGGCGATTTTGAGACTTCCTACACCGCCGGAGACAACTCCAAGGTTGTCCCGACGGATACGATCAAGAACACGGTCAACGTCCTGGCCAAGCAACACCTTAACGACGACGTGGAACGGTTCGCGGCCATCCTGGGCGAGCATTTTCGTGAGTCGCTACGAGCAGGTGGCGGAAGCGACGATCGAGATCACCGAACGCGCCTGGAACCGGCTCGAGGTCGGCGGGAAACCGCATCCGCATTCGTTCGCAGCCGGGAGCGAGGCGCGGCGTTTTGCCCGGGCGTTCTGCCGGGCCGGGTCGAGCGATTTGAGCGCCGGCATTCGCGATCTCGTCATCCTGAAATCGACCGGCTCTGGTTTCGAAGGCTATCCAAAGTGCGAATACACGACGCTACCCGCGACGGCCGATCGCATCCTCGCGACCTCCTTTCGCGCAACCTGGCATTTTACGTCCGCGCCGGCCAGTTATCGCGGGGCGGGTGACGCCATCCTGGCCGCAATGTTGAAAGTCTTTGCGGAGAACATCAGTCCCTCGGCGCAGACTACCCTCTTCCAGATGGGCGAAGCCGCTCTCGCAACCTGCGGGGAGATTTCGCGGATCGACCTGGCCATGCCTAACAAACATTGTCTCCTTCTTAATCTCGCTCCCTTTGGACTCGAGAATCAGAATGAGGTTTTCGTCCCGACGGAGGAGCCGCACGGCTCGATCGAGGCGAGCGTGGCGCGCGAACAATGATCTCCGACGCGCTGCTCGACGAACTGCTGGCCGCGCGGCAGGCGCGTAGACCGTGCGCGCTCGTGACGGTGGCCGCGACCAAGGGCTCGGTCCCGCGTGAGGCCGGGGCCAAGATGCTCGTCTATCTCGATGGCCGGACGTGCGGGACGATCGGCGGCGGAAAGTTCGAGGCCTTGGCGATTGAGGACGCGCTCTCCTGCCTGCTGGCAAAGCGTCCGCTGCTCAAGACCTTCCCCCTGCGCGAAGGCGAGCCAGATTCGTTCGGCGCGGTTTGTGGCGGGGAGGCGACGATCCTGATCGAGCCGCAGGTGATGCGGGAAGCGCTTTTCGTCGTTGGGGCCGGTCATTGCGCACAGGCGATCGTGCGACTGGCGGTCGAGTGCGGGCTTTTCGTGCAGGTGGTCGAGGATCGGACCGAACTGCTCGATGTGCTTCCCGCCGGGGCGTTGCGGGAATCGGCCGCGAGCGCGCCGGAGTTCATCGCGCAGCGCCAATGGCAACCGGATGAGGCCATTGTGATCGTAAGCCGCAATCACGAGCTGGACCGTGACGCGCTCGCCAGCGCGCTGCGAACCCCGGGCGCCGGCTATATCGGCATGATCGGAAGCACGCGGAAGGTGCGGCACGTTTTCGAACAGCTTCGCGCCCAAGGTGTAAGCGCCGAAGCTCTCGCCCGGGTCCACGCCCCGATCGGGCTCGACATTGGAGCAGACTCGCCGGCCGAGATCGCGGTCAGCGTGCTGGGGGAAATCCTGGCGGTTTTGCGAAAAAGGCGTCCTGAAAGTTTGCGCGCACGAATGAGATAGGAGGCACCGGGGTTGTGAAGTCGAGAGCGGGGAATAAAACGCCCGTTTTCAGCATCTTACCCCGGGAAAGCGAAACGGTTTCCGGTCTGGCCAAAAATGGTGCTCGACAGAGGAAAAGAAATGAACAACAAGCATCCATTCGCTGTCTTAATTCCGATATTTAACCTTGTTAAATAGTTTTACCGATGCTACAACACGCACTCCACAAAAGCGGGGACTTTAAGATCGCCGGTCTCTTGTGCCCCCACCACTTACCTTTCCACCTAATTCATGAGAACTTATATGGCCGCTGAAGATAGCGACACAGGCATAAAAATCTACCTGCGTGAGATCGGGCAAATCCCGCTCCTCACCCCGCAGCAGGAGATCGAACTTGCCGCAAAAATTAAGAAAGGCGACAAAGAGGCGCGAGCCTTGATGATTCGCTCCAACCTGCGTCTGGTCGTGAAGATCGCGCACGATTACGCCAATCTCGGTCTGCCGCTGCTCGACCTCGTCTCCGAGGGCAACATCGGCTTGATGAAAGCCGTCGAGCGTTTCGACCCGGCCAAGGGCGGGAAGCTCAGCACCTACGCCGCCTGGTGGATCAAGCAGTCGATCAAGCGCGCCCTGGCGAACCAGAGCAAAACCATCCGGTTGCCCGTGCACTTGGTCGATAAAATTTCCAAGATGCGCCGCGTCTCGCTCCAGATGAGCGAGGAACTCGGCCGCGAACCGACGGACGACGAACTCGGTGAGGAAATCGGCATTGCCGCGGGCAAGGTCTCGCAGCTCAAGACCGTCTCGATTCGCCCGGCTTCGCTCGACGCGCCGATTAGCGACGATGATTCGACCGAGTTTGGCGAGATCGTCGGCGACGAGGATGCGCAGACGCCATTCGAATTGCTCCGCGACAAGAACCTGCGCAACGAAGTCGGCGGTTTGCTCGACGTGCTCGACGATCGCGAACGCAAAATCATCTTCTCGCGCTTCGGGCTCGACGGCGGGAAACCGAAGACGCTCGAGGAAGTGGGCAAGAAGTTTGGCGTGACGCGCGAGCGGATTCGTCAGCTGCAAAACATTGCGCTCTCGAAACTGCGCCGCGCGTTGAGCAAAAAAGAACGCCCGGTCGACGTCGAGCTGACCGCGGAAGTGTAATACTTTCCCAGACTAACGAATTACAAGCGCGCGGATGGAAACGTCCGCGCGCTTTTTCGTTTGCTCGTAGACGCATCGCTCTGCGAAGGGCGGGCCTGCGCTCCGAGCGCAGAGCGATTGAAGCGCGAGATTTTTCCCCCGCGCTTCGCAGAGCGAAGCGTCTACCGGCGCGGCGGGACGGCCAACTCAAAACCCGGCAGGTTGAGCGACAGGTTTGGATTGTAAGTGGGGTCGTGCAGCAGTTCGAAGCCCCACTTTCGCTGCATGAAGGTCGCTTCATTCACGAAATGGGCCTGCTCTTTCTTCGTCGGCTGATGTCCGCGCGAGGCCGACTCGGCGTGGATGAGGTTGGCGAACGGCGTCCAGACGTTGCGGTAGCCCGCCGCCATCAGGCGCAGGCAGAAATCGATGTCGTTGAAACTAATGGAGAGATTCTTTTCGTCGAACGGCCCAACCTTTTCGAAAAGCTCCTTCCGCACGGCCAGACAGGCGCCGGTCACGGCGGAGATATTCTGCTGCAACAAGGCGCGGCTGAAGTACCCGCCTCGGCCGCGCTTGAGATGAGGAAACGCGTGCCCCGCTACGCCCCCGAGGCCGAGGATAACGCCGCCGTGCTGCATGGTGCCGTCTGGAAACCAAAGGCGCGCGCCGACCGCGCCAACTTCCGGGCGCACCGCGTGGCTCACCATCTCGCGTAGCCAGCCCGGTTCGGTCGCTTCGATGTCGTTGTTGAGGAAGAGCAGGATTTCCCCGGTGGCCGCGGCCGCTCCGCGATTCGTTAGGCGGCTGAAGTTGAATGGTTCGGCGTCGCGCAGGACGCGAACGCCGGCGCTACCCTCCAGGACTTGGAGAAAATCGAGCGTGCTCTTTTCCCGCGAGCCGTTATCGACGAGGACGAACTCAAGGTTCGGATAGTCAGTCCGGGCCCGAATGCTTTCGAGGCAGCGCTGCAGGAGTTCGACCCGGTCGCGGAAGGGAATAATGATCGAGACCGCCGGGGTTGCCTCTCCTAACGAATAAACCACCCGATGCGCTTCCGGGTTTTCCGGGTTCGCTTCAACTCTGCCGGCGATGCCTTGCCGGGCGAGATGCTCCGTGATCGCGCGGCGCGCGGCCTCGCGCGCGTAGGGCTTGGCATCGGGGAGAGCGGCGACGCTTCCGGTCACCATCCGCCAGTGATAAAGCACGCGGGGAATGTGTCGGATCTGCCGCGCCTCGAGCTGCTCGACGCAGCGGAGGACGAGATCGTAATCCTGCGAACCTTCGAAGCCTTCGCGGAAGCCGCCGACCTGGCGCACCAGTTCGGTCCGGTAAAGACCGAGGTGGTTAATGAAATTCTGACCGAGAAAAAGTTCCGGGTTCCAATCCGGCTTGAAATAGGGGCTGGAACGCGCGCCAGCCTCGTCGATTTTATCCTCGTCGGAATAGATCAAGCCCGCTTCGGGATGCCGGTCGAGCTCGAGCGCGAACTGAGCAAGCGCGTCTTCCGTCAGGAGGTCATCTTGGTCGAGCAGCGCGCACCAGGAGCCGGTTGCGAGTTGCAGCGCGGAATTGGTGCAGGCCGCGATGTGGCCGTTCTTCTCGCGGAACGTCAGCTTGATCCGCGGCTCATTCGCGGCCGCGCGCTCCAGCCGCGTGCGCACTTCCGGGTTATCGGATGCATCATCTGCGAGGCACAGTTCCCAGCGCTCGTAGATTTGATTTCGGACGGAATCGATCGCGGCCTCGAGCAGGTCGAGGTCGGGGTTGTAAACCGGGAGGAGAATGGAAACCAGCGGCTGCTCTTTGATCTGCCGGAGGTCCCGGCGCAGCGCCACGGGATCGATCGCGGCAAATCGCCGCAGCCACTCCTGGTAGGTCGGCGGTTTCTCCGGGGGCGGGATTTTCGTTTTGAAAAACTTCATCCGGAGACGGCGCCGCGGTGGGCGGCGAGCGAGATCGCCTCGTCGATCAGGGCACGGAAGTCGCGACCAAAACGGTCGAGTGTAAAACGCCGCTCATAGGTCTCGCGTGCTCTCTCGCCGAGTTGAGGGATCAGCGCCGGATTCTCGAGCAGGCGCCGCAGGGCCGCAGCCAGTGCCTCAGGCGACTCCGGCCTAACGAGCAGGGCATCTTCGCCATCGACCAGGACTTCCAGGACGCCGCCGACGGTGGAGGCGACCAGCGCCTTGCCCAGGCTGAGCGCCTCGAGGATGACGACCGGGAGCGCTTCGTCCCGTGAAGGCGAGACGATCACATCCGCGTTCCGCATCAGCCCGATGGCATCGGCGTGATCGAGTGCGCCGGTGACGGAAATATTTTTCAGGGGCGCGGCGATGCGATCGACCTTGAGCCAGAACTCCGGATCCAGAATGCGCCCGCCCAATTGAAACTCCGCCTTCTCGAGCAACTCCGGCGGCAGCAAAGTCAAAGCTTCGACGAGAATATCCTGCCCCTTGCGTGGCTCGATGCTGGCGAGAAGAACAAAGCGCAAGCGCCGCCCGTTCGCTGGCTCACTCGGAGTGACGCCAAGATCGGGAATGGCGTTGTAGAGCGTTTTTACCGGGCGATCGGTGAATGGCCGATAGATTCGCGCCGTTCGTTCGGAAGGCGCGAGAATGAATTCCGCGAGCGGAAAGGCGCGGCGCAATTCCGCGTCCTCGCGCAGGTAATGTTCGCCGACCGAGCCCGGTTCGTGAATCCACCAGAGCACCGGGCACCGCTTCTTTCTTCAGCGCGGGCGCGACGGCTTTGCTGCGGATGCTGTTGGCGATGACGCAATCGAAGTCGCGCGCAAATTTCGCAAAGGAGGGATGTCCGTCCGCGACCAGCGGGTCGATCACGACCGGCACGCCCGAGCTCGACCAGCTTCTCGCGCAGCGGGCCGTCTTTTGGCGCCATCACTACGACGAAGATGCCGTTCTCGCGGCACCAGCGCGCGGCGTGGTAAAGCATGATCGGGGCGCCGGAAAGCGAGAGATCGTGCGAGACAAAAAGCAGATCGGGCGTGTCGCTGACCGCTTGTGGCTTCTGGCGCGCCATCATCCGAATCGGCGTGGGCGAATCGGTATGCAGCCAGTCCCGCATGTTCTCGGGGAAATAGGGATCGTGAGTGGTGAATTCCGGCCAGCGTTTCAGGAGGTAGATCGACGACTTGTCGCGCTCCGGAGTTTTTTCTTCGCTCCCGATCGAGACGTGGCCGGCGTGATAGAGCGTCGCGAATGGCGTGTAAACGCAGCGCAACCCGGCCTCGCGAATCTTGAAGGAAAGATCGACGTCGGAATGCCCGATCGGAGTATTGACCGCATCGAAACCGCCGACCCGGAAAAAATCCTCGCGGCGAATCGCAAGACAGGCGGCGGAGAGCGCGGCGACGTTGCGCAACGACTGCGCGAGGTTGAAATGCTCGGTCGAATCGGCCGCGCGTTGATGAAGCGCGGTCCCGATCAACCCGCGCACCCCCGTGACGAGGCCGGCGTGCTGGATCTTGCCCGTCTCGTAAAGCAGCTTTGGCGCAACCGCGCCCACCTCAGGGTTTTCCAGCGGCTCGATCAGGTTCTGCACCCAATCGGCCTGCACGCTTTCGACGTCGTCGTTGAAGAAGATGAAACGCTCACCGCTCGCGGCCCGCGCACCAACGTTGCATTTGTCGGAAAAGTTGAAGGGCTGATCGTACGGCACGCAAAGCAGCGTCGCGGCTTCCGGCTGCAATTTCTGCAGCGGCTCGATCAAGCCGCTGTTCGTCACGATGACGATCTCCAAATCCGGATAGCGGGTCTGGCGCGGCAATCTTTCGAGACAACTTTGCGCGCGCGTCGGCGAATCGGTCGGGATGATGATCGAAACTCGCGGCCAGTTTGCGAGCGTGAGCCGGGCGCGATTGGCGGTCGGATATTCGACGATTTCCGCCGGCAGATTGCGCCGCTCCATCGCCGCGCCGAGGGCGGCGAGGTTGGTCTTACGCGCATCCGGTTTTCCGCCGGTCGAGCCGGACTCAGGATGCTCGCGCCAATGATAAAGCACATGCGGAACGTGCTCGACACCGCGCGTCTGCTCGGTGGCGCGCAAAGCAAGATCGTAATCCTGTGAGAGATCGAATTCCTTGCGAAAATCGCCGACGCGCTCGATCAACGAACGCCGGTAAGCGGTCAGGTGACCGATGTACATATAAGAGAGGAGCAACTCGGGGCTCCACTCCGGTTTGAAGAAGGGCGAATGCCGCCGGCCTTCCAGATCGCAACGATCCTCGTCGCTGTAAAAAATATCCGCCTCGGGCGCCGCGAGAATTGCGCGGGTCATTTCGTAAACCGCAAACGGCGCGAGCAGATCGTCGTGATCAATGCAGGCGACAAATTCGCCCGTCGCCATCGCCAGCGCGCGATTGGTGTTCGCAGAAATGCCGAGATTTTCCTCCAGGCGCTCGACGCGAATCCGCGGCTCACGCGCGCTCCAGTTTTCGATCGTCTCGAGCGTCTCGGTCAAAGCCGATCCCCCATCGACCAGGCAGACTTCCCAATTCGGCGCGCTCTGGGCGGCGACCGAGGCGAGCAATTCGCCGAGAAATTTTGCCGGCGGATCTTTCACCGGGAGCAGGAAACTGATCGTGGGCGGGTCCGGCCAGAGCGCGGCGAGGCGGCGCTGTTCCGCGAGCGCGGTGTCGTTAGGCTCATGCTCCTCCCGCCAGGCCGCATAACGATCGACCGGCTTGGCGGGCTTGGTCGCGGGCGCTTTCTCCTTCGCCGTCGGCGGCGAATCGACCGGACTGCCGCGGCGCAGACCGAGATTGGCGGGAATGCGCCGGAGCTCGAGCGCGATTCGTTCGGCGAGGGGCTTTTTCGTTTTCGGGCCGCCTCCCGGGCGGAAACACTTGCCGCCCTTGCGGCAAGCGCTCTTGGCGGCGTTCAAAATCTGCTTTTGTTCGCGGAGCTGTTTCTTGAGCTGATCGACCTGCTGTTTGCGCGACTCGCTTTCCGAGACCCAATGCCGCAGCTGCTCGTGCTGTCCATCCATCACGAGCTGCGCCTTCGCCCGGTCGCGACCGAGTTCCTCGAAACGCTTCCGCAGTTCCTCCATCTGCCGGCCCTGCTCGTCCATGATTTCCTGCGCGGTCCAGCGATCCTCGAGGAGGGAATCGAGCCAGACCTGGCGGGCCGAGAGGGCCGCGAGATCGCGCTGGCTTTGCTCGCTCTGCGCCTGCGCCGCGATTCGCGCCGCGGCCAGCGCGTAAAGTTGCTCTGCGCCTGCTTGCAACAGAACGGGATCTCCCCCGGCAGAGGAAACGCCGAGGCCGATCCCGGCGGAGAACTCCGCCCCGGGCCGCACGCCTCGCCATTGCCGCCAGGCGGTCCCCGGGGCGTCGGGCCGATGCAATTGAATTCCGTGAACGAGGACAACCGCCACGGGAGAGAGGGCGGCCTCCCAACGTTGAAGTTCGGCGGCGATCTCCGCTCCGCTCTCGCACTGGTCGATCAGCAGAAGGTCGACGGTGTTCCCGGCAAATTTTTGGGCCGCGGCCGCCGGATCATCGGCGGAAAACTGCGCCAGTTCGCCATAAGTTTCGGCCGCGTATTTTTTCCCTTCCGTCCAGGCGTGATCGGCTTCCCGGTTCTCTTCTGCCGCCCCGCGCCAGATCGCGGTGCAGCTGGATTCGACGCCGGTTTCGCGGACGGCCTGGCAGAGGGTAAAGAAAGCCTCGCCATTTCCAAACCCAACCACCACGATCCGCCGCGCGCGCCGGATCGCGACCAGATCGTAGAGGAGCGCGAGGTGATGCCGGATCGCTCCGCCGCGGTAGAAGCGCGGGTGAAAAGCGAGCAGGCTGGGCAGATCCACGGGTGCGCTCACACCTTAGTTCACGTGTCGCAACTGCACACAGTCGACCAAATCGTCGCCGGCCCGGACGTCGCTCAGGACCACCAGGTTGTCGTTAGGCTGGACCCAGTTCGTCGCCCGCAAATGCTTCTCCGCCGCCTCGATCGTCGCGTTCGGATCGTCCGTGAACTTGAGCAGGACGGGGAAGACGCCCCAGGAAATGGAGAGCTGGCGATAAACGATTTCGTTAGGCGTAAAGGCAAAGATCGGGGCGTGGCCGGGGCGCAGGTTGGAGACGTAGCGCGCCATCGTGCCGTGCCGGGTGAAAACGACGATCTTGGGATGGTGCAGCGAATCGGCCAGTGCGACCGCGGCCGCGACCGTCTTTTGCCGGTTATCCTCGAGGAGCGCGTCCTTGCCGTAGCCGGCCCCGCCGCTGCGCTCGATCCGGAGCGCGACGCGGTCCAGCACCTCGACGCACTCAACCGGATAGCGGCCGCTCGTGGTTTCGCCGGTGAGCATGATGGCATCGGCCTGCTCGAAAACGGCGTTGGCCACATCGGTCACTTCCGCCCGGGTCGGGAGCGGATTCTCGATCATCGATTCGAGCATCTGGGTCGCGACGATGACCGGTTTGCCGATGCGCAGACAACGTTTCACGATCCGGCGCTGGATAATCGGCAGATCTTCCATCGGGCATTCGATCCCGAGATCGCCGCGCGCCACGAGGATGACGTCAGCCGCCCGGATCATCTTGTCGAGATCGCGGACTGCGCTCGAGCTTTCGATTTTTGCCACGACCAAAGCGCTGCTTCCGCCCTTGCGCAGAATCCGGCGGAGCTGGTCGAGATCCTGTTTTTTTCGGGCGAAACTGAGGGCGACGAAGTCGACCTTGAGCTCAATCCCGAGGGCGACATCGGCGAGGTCTTTCTCCGTCAGGGCGGGGAGATTCACATGCACCCCCGGGAGGTTGATGTGGCGGCGCGAGCCGAGGGCGCCGGCGGTGAGGACGTTGGTGCGAATGCGATTGTCCTTCTTTTCCTCCACCCGCACCTGCATGAGGCCGTTGTCGAGCAGGACGACGTCGCCGACCGAGACGTCGTCGATCAGGCCGTCGTAATTCACCGTGATCGAGTTCTTTTCCGTCGCGGTCGCTTCGCCGACCGTGATCTCGAGCGTGTCGCCGACCGCGAGCTGGAGATCTTTTTCCAGCACCCCGGTGCGAATCGCCGGGCCCTGGGTATCGAGGAGGAGGCCAACGCTGCGTTGGCACTGCTGCGCGATCGATCGGACCCGGGGGACGATCTCGCGCACCCACTCGTGTTTGGCGTGGCTCATGTTGAGCCGAAACGTGTCGGTTCCGGCCCGGATCATCTTTTCGATAATCTCGGAACTTTCGGAAACAGGTCCAAGGGTACAGATGATTCGGGTCTTGCGCATCGCGGTTCAGAATTCGGGTCGGGTCGCCCCGATTGCAAGATTGTTTTCCGACGCCGGCGGCGGTTACCTCGCCTTCGAAACTCTCGCCGGGGCGGGCGCGAAACGTTCCCTCAATCCGGTCCAGGGCCGCTCGTAAAAATAAAAGAGAAGCGCGCTCAGCAGGACCGAACCAGCCACCGCGAGCAGGAAAAGGAGAAGGGCGTGTCCCAGGGTTTCGCCCGACCTCCGTCCTCCATATTTGGTAACCAGCAGGAGCACGGGCAGGTGGGTCAGGTAGAGCGCGTAAGACCAAAGGGCAATTTTGCGCACGCTCAGAGTCGCGAAGTTTTCCCGTTCAATCTTCCAGAGGGACGCGAAAGGCAGGAGCATGGCAAAACCGAGAGAGACGAACGTAAAGCGAAAGGTGCGGGCAAAATAATCGTCGGCGGCAAACGCGAGATCTCCTCCGCTCCAGTTCCAGAGCGAAGCGTAGAGTACCAGGAGGAGCGCGGCGCCGCCGAGCGCCCATTGGCCCGCCTGGGCCCGCCAATTCTCGGGCCAGCGCAACGAAATCCAGGCGGCGGCCACGCCGATCATGAGCCCATCGAACCGGTAGATCACGATCACCCGCTGCCATTGCGTCCAGGTGGCGTCCGGTTGCAGCGCCGAGATCATCCGCCCCACGGTGGAGAAGAGAAAAAAAGCGGCGGCGGCGGTCACAAAGACGAGGAGAAAATTCTTCGTCAGCCGCAGGCCCAGCCAGATCGCAGCCGGAAAGAGAAGGTAGAACCATTCCTCGATCGCCAGACTCCAGGATTCGGCGAAGAAAGTAGGGTGATAAGTCAGCAGGGTACGCAAAAAGAAGCCATGGGTCAGGATTTCACCAAACGTGAGTGGGTGATCCTTGACCTGCGTCTCGAGCAAGACGTTAAAGACGACGAAGAGCCAAAAAAGCGGCAGCGTGCGGAACCATCGCCGCAGATAAAAAACACGGACGGCGCGGGCGTTTGCCAAATCGGCGCCGGAACGGATCAGAATGCGCCCGATGAGGAATCCGCTCAGAACAAAAAAAAGCTCGACTCCATAAAAGCCGAGGTGCCCGAGGAGACCGAACCAGACCGGCAGGAGAGCGTAGAGGAGGGTGCAAGAATGGGCGCAAAGGACCCCCGAAATTGCGAGCGCCCGGAGAAAATCCAGGCCGAAGACCCGCTTCCCGCCTGCCGCTTTCATCGCATGGCCCGAGACTTCACCGGGTGGAAGGATCAGGAACGAATGAATGCCCAGGAAATGACGAAATACCAATGACGAGCGCGGCGGCCGGCCTGCCTTTCACCTTTGGCGGCGGCCACCGGGCAGGACGGCGGGCAATGGTTCTTTGCATCGAATGAGCAGAGTCTGGAACCGGCGAGTCACGCCATCAACTTCATTTGCCCTCTTTCTCGCTCATGACGCGGGACCGCCTGTGCCGGCAGGTTCGTTAGGCCGGGGAGGGACCGCGAGGATGAAACCCGGCCGCTCCAGCGATAGATTGGGATTGTAAAACGGATCGTTGCGCAAGAATCGGCCCCATCGCTTCTTCATGTAATCCGCTTCCGCGGAAGCGTCCGCCGCCTCCGGGAGCCTCTCCTCCAGGCGCAGGCTGGCATACGGGGTCCAAATAGTTTGCAGACCATGTTCCCGCAGCCGGAGGCAAAGATCGACGTCATAGAAATGGTTCGGCAGATTTTCCTGGTCGAATCCACCGAGCTGGTGAAAAAGTGCGCGTCGCATCGCCAGGCAGGCGCCGGAGACAGCTGAAAGATTTTGCTGGAGCCAGGCGCGATTGAAATAACCAGGATGACCGCGCGGCGACCCGCGCCAGGCGGGGGCGGCGATTCCGCCCAGCCCGAGAATGAGCCCGCTTCCTTCCAGCGTTCCTTCCGGCGACCAGAGCCGCGCGCCGACCGCGCCCACTTCTGGCCTAACGATCTGGCTAACGATCTCGGTCAGCCAGCCGGGCTCGGTCGCGGAAATCCCGTTGCTCAAAAAGAGGAGGATCTCTCCCCTCGCTTTCTGGGCGCTCGCATTTGCGGCCGCTGCCCCCGGCGCGGAAGCGATCCATTCCAGGACCGGATAATCGCATTCGAGCCAAGGGTCCGCGCCTTCTCGCGCGGGACGGAGAATTGTGACCCCCGGACGAACCGCCGGGAGCGAGTAAACGACCCGATGCGATTCCGGATTTTCCGGGCAGGCTTCGGCCCGCGCCGCAATCCCGCGTTCCTGCAAATGGCTGTTCAACGCCCGCCGCGCCGCGTGACGCGCCTGCGGTTTGGCATCCGGTTGGTCGGCCAGGCTGCCGGTCACCATTCGCCAGTGATAGAGGAGACGCGGGATGTGCCGAATCTGTTCCGCGCGCAAACGCGCGCTGCAACGGAGGGCGAGATCGTAGTCCTGCGAGCCTTCGAATCCGGCGCGGAATCCGCCAATCTCATGCAGGAGGCTGGTGCGATAAACTCCGAGGTGATTGAGGTAATTCTGCGAGAGAAAAAGCTCGGGGTTCCAATCCGGCTTGAAGAACGGGTTGGTGCGCGCGCCTGACGAATCGAGAAAATCTTCATCGGAATAGATGAGCCCCGCTTCAGGTTGGCGATCGATTTCGCGGACGACTTCGGCGAGCGCGTTTTCCGCCAGCAGATCGTCCTGATCGAGCAAGGCGCACCATTCGCCGCGCGCGAGTGCGAGGGCAGAATTTGAGCAGAGGGCGATTCCGCCGTTTTCGGCACGAAAGAAAATTTTGAGGCGCGAATCGCGCTCCGCCATATTTTCAAGGAAAGATCGCACTTCTCCGTCGGTCGAATGATCGTCGGCCACGCACAATTCCCAGTTTGGGTAGATCTGGCCGCGCACCGAATCGATTGCGTCCTCGAGAAATTTGAAGTCAGGATTGTAAACCGGCATCAGGACGGAGATGAGCGGCTGCTCGCTCAGGCCGGCCACCTCGCGCCGCAGCGCGTCGCGTTCCTTTGACGCGAGGGTGTCGTAGGCCGCGATCCACTCCGGGTAAGTCATCGTTTTCCTCGCACCTCTTCGATCAAGCGCGCGAATGATTTTCCCAGTCGTTCGATCGAGAAATTTTCGATGAACGTCCGGCGCGCGTTCGCGCCTAACGTTGCCACAATTTCGGGCTCGCTCAGGCACCGGCTCATCGCCTGCGCGAGGGCGGCGCTGTTTTCCGGTGGAACAATGAGCGCATCCTCGCCATCGCTCAGCCATTCCGCGATTCCGCCGACGTCCGTACTGACAATGGCCTTGCCGAGACTCATCGCTTCCAGGATCGCGATGGGCATCGTCTCATCGCGCGAGGCGCAGACGAGGACGTCGGCCGAGCTCGTGGCGGCGAGCGCGGCTTCATGTTCGAGGTCGCCGCGCAGTTCGACGTTAGGCAATTCGGAAGCCCCTCGTTCGAGCGCCTCGTAAAATTCGGTCTCCAATTTGCGGCCCGCCATTTGGAACGCGGCTCGCGGTTGCAGCTCGTCCGGAATCTGCGCGATCGCCTCGAGGAAAACATCCTGCCCTTTGCGCCGTTCGTAGCTTCCAAGCAGAAGAAACGTCATTGGCGCACGATCCGGCCGCTTTGGCTTTCCCGGCGCAGCTGGGATTCCATAAGGTAATACCTTTATTTCCCGATCGGTAAAAGCCGCATACAGCTGCGCCGTCCGGCGCGTCGGCATGACGACGAGATCGGCGAGTGCAAGCGCCGGCTGCATCCCGGGATTGTGCGCGAGTAATTGCTCCGCCACGCGGCTTTCGTGGATATACCAGATCACAGGGACGCCCTCGGAGTGGGCTGACTCGACTGCCGCCCACATCACGAGCGTATTGGCGACGACGACGTCGTATTGCCGGCACAAAGCCCGCAGTTCATCCCTCTTCGGCGCCGCGGAAAGATCCACCAGCGGGAACACTTCGGCGCCGATGTGCGCGAGCAACCCGGAGATCGGTCCGGACTCCGGAGCGCCGGTCTTCGGCACCGCGGCAGCGACATCATATCCGCGAGCCTGGAGCGCCCGCACGATATGCCAGAGCTGAATCGGCGCGCCGCTCCACGTCGTTTCGTGGAAAAAGAAGAGAACGCGAACCCGGGGCAGAATCCCGATCCGGCGAAGAGCTGAAAGGATTAGTGACGGCACGCGGTTCGGTTCCTCGCTCATCTTTGCTGGGACCCAAAGCTGCGCAAGGGTTGATTGAGCGGGCCTGTCGGTTGGGGGGTTGGCCGGCTGGAAGGCCGTCCCGTTCCTATCCCCGCCGCGACGCCGCTAGAAAAGGCTATAGACGAACGGTGCCAGCGCAGATCCTTCGGTCAGGACAAGGATGAGGCCGATGAGCAGGAGCAGGAGAACGATGGGCGCGATCCACCATTTCTTGCGCTCGCGCAAGAAGGCGAGGAACTCACGGGCGATGGCGAATTTGCCGGTCATCGGAAATCAATACTGCTTCTCGTAATCTCGATCGCGCACCGTCCGCTCCCGCCAGTAGCTTTCCTCCCCGGTGCGGAACCGGAGTTCGACGCTGCGTTTCCCGAGGAGACGTTGCAATAGCCCGACCGGCGTCACAACCGCAAAGAAAAAAAGGGTCAGAATGACGGGCGTCATGATCGCGCCGAGAACGATCGCGAGACTCAGCCAGACCCGGTGAAAAGGTCCGAGCCAGCCCGGCACGGCGCCGGCCGCGAGGAGAAATCCGAGCGCGACCGATCCCCAAACCCACGCCGCCTCGCGGCCACGGAAGGCGAGGAACAGGGCAATGAGCAGGAGGATGCCTCCCATGGTGAACCCGAACTTGCGCAACGCGCCCGGCGAGCGCTCGAGTTTGCGGTATTCCGCGTTAATCCAGGCTAGCGGTGAGAAGCTCATCGGCAGGCGACGTTGCGGGTTTCGGCTGGGCGGCTTTGGCGACGAGGAAATTGCCAAGCACGAGATAATCCATCCCGGTCCGCATGAAACAGCGGTAGGCATCCTCCGGCGTGCAGACGGGCGGTTCGCCGCGCACGTTGAATGAGGTGTTCACGAGCACGGCGCAGCCGGTCTGGCGTTCGAATTCGGTTAGCAATTGATGGAAGCGCGGATTTTCCTCCGTCGAGACGGTCTGAACGCGCGCCGAGTAATCAACATGCGTGACCGCGGGGATGGTGGAACGCGGCGCTTTCAATCGTTGGATGAAGTCAGCCTCGGCGTTCTTTTTCGGTTCGGTCGAATGCAGGCCGTTCTTCACGGCCGCGACCAGCAGCATGTACGGACTCGCTTCTTCCAATTCAAAATAATCAGAGACCCGCTCGCGCAAAACAGCCGGGGCAAAAGGGCGAAAGCTTTCCCGGAACTTGATTTTCAGGTTTAGCGTTTCCTGCATCGTCGCGATCCGCGGGTCGGCCAGGATCGAGCGATTGCCGAGGGCGCGCGGCCCGAATTCCATTCGACCCTGGTACCAACCGACGACGTGGCCCTCGGCCAGGAGCCGCGCAACCTGGGCGAAGAGTTCGTCGTTAGGCAACTCGCTGGCGGCGATCCCTTGCGCGCGCAGAAATTCGCGCGCGTCGTAGCCGGGGCCGAGGAAGGAACCTTGCTGCATGTCCCCGCCGTTGGTCGCGATCTGGCGGGGTTTGTTTTCAAAATGATGCCAGGCCAGGAGCGCCGCGCCCAGCGCGCCGCCCGCGTCACCGGCCGCCGGTTGAATCCAGATTTTCTCAAAGGGTCCCTCGCGCAGGATCCGCCCGTTACTTACGCAATTGAGCGCGACGCCGCCGGCGAGACAGAGATGGCGCGACTTCGTCAGGACGTGCGCATGGCGCGCCATGCGCAGCATCGCCTCCTCGACCACCGCCTGAAGCGAGCGGGCCACGTCCATGTGGCGTTGGGTCAGCGCCATCTCCGGTTTGCGGCGCGGACCTTCGAAAAGAGCGGCGAAGCGGCGATTCGTCATCGTTAGGCCAGCGAGGAAATTGAAATACTTCAGGTTTAACCGGAGCGAGCCATCGGGCTTGAGATCGATCAGCTCGGAGAGAATGAGATCGCGGAAGCGCGGCTCGCCATAGGGCGCGAGCCCCATCACTTTGTATTCCCCGGAGTTGACCCGAAACCCGAGGTAATAAGTGAAGGCAGAGTAGAGCAGGCCGAGCGAATGCGGGAAACGCATCTCGCGCAGGAGCTCGACCCGATTGCCCTCGCCGTGGCCGAGGCTGGTCGTGGTCCATTCGCCCACGCCGTCGATGGTCACCACCGCTGCTTCCTCGAACGGCGAGGGGAAAAAGGCGGAGGCGGCGTGCGATTCGTGGTGCTCCGGGAAAAGAATTTTCCCCTCAAAGTTCAGCTCGCGGCGGATCGTTTCCTTGAGCCAGATCTTTTCCTTGATCCAAGTCGGCGCGGCCTTGAGAAACGGCTGCAGGCCGCGCGGCGCCAGGGCGAGCGAAGTGGAAAGGATGCGATCGAATTTCGCGAACGGCTTTTCGTAAAACGCGACCAGGTCCAGCCCGCTGCCGCTCGTAAGTCCCGCCGCCTCCAGGCAATAGGCGATGGCGTGCTTCGGGAAAGCCGAGTCGTGCTTGATCCGGGTAAACCGTTCCTCCTGGGCAGCGGCGAGGATTTCGCCGTCGCGCACGAGACAGGCGGCGCTGTCGTGATAAAAGGAGGAGATGCCGAGAATGTTCATGCCGCGCCCGAGCGTGGTTCCACCTCGTGCCGGGTTCAAGCGACGAATCGCCCGCGCATGAAGCAGCAGTTCATCAACTGGGGGCTGCTCCTTGCCCTCCTCTTTGCTTTCCAGGAAGCGATCGTCCGCGCGATTTTTCCGTTGCCGGAGGTGACCAATTTCAACCGGGTGAACTATGCGGCCTTCGCCCGCGACGGGGCGTTGTCTTTCCTGGCCAAGCGCCAACCCGCGATGAACGCCTCCTTCCGCTGGAACTCAAAACCGGACGGCGCCAGCTTCGTTAGTCACCTTAATCTTTACGGGTTTCGCGATCGGCAATGGAGCGTCGCGCCGTCGCAAGGGACGGAACGGGTCATGTTCGTCGGCGACAGCCTGACGGAGGGATTCATGGCGACGGACGACGAGACGATCGCGCGCGGTTACGAAAAGGTGGCGGGAGATCTTTCGGAGACGATGAACTGCGGCATCGGTGGAAACGGGATTCCCGAATACCTGGCGTTGATCCATGACGCGGTCCCGCTCTTTCGTCCACGCCGGCTGATCGTGGTCCTCTATGCCAACGATCTGCCGCTGACGGACGGCGTTCCGCCGAGAAAGTCGCTCCCGTTTCAACGCGCAAGCGTGTGGAAGCCGCGGCTGCTGCAAATTTTCCAGCGAGTCGCGCGGCACGAATTGGTCCCGCGCCGCTGGCATTCGCCGCCGGTGCTTTTTGTTCCGGTGGTTCCCGATCCCCTGAATCCGTGGTCGGATCCGCCGCCGGAATTTTCCCGGGTCGATCCCGCGCTCGCCGAGGCGATGCGCCAGGGCGACTTCAATCCCTTCGTGGTCGATGTCCTGAGCAAAGCCGCCACCGCGCTGCGCGAGCCGATCGAGATGAGCGAGACCCTGCGCCAGCTGCAATCCTTCAGCCGCGGCCACGGGACCGAACTGCGGCTGGTTTATCTTCCTTTTTCTTCCCAGGTTTCCGATCGCTACGTGCCGTTCCAGCAGAAATACGACACGCACGGCGGGGTCGTCTCGCTGCGCGACCCGGCCTATCAAATTCACCGGGAATCGCTCCGCCGCAGTTGCGCGGAGTTGGCCATTCCTTTTCTCGACCTGACGCCCTTGCTTCGGCAGGCGGAGGAGAAGGGCGGGCATTTGTACTGGGATTACGACGAGCACATGCGCGGTGCCACTTACCTGAAAGTCGGGGCGACCATTGCGCGCTGGGTCGATACGGGCGCCGAACCGGATCGACTGGAATGAACTTCGGGATAGCTTGGGCTCGGCGGTAAAAATTTTACGATGCACCAACACTCGTTAGACCTGATGGAGGATTTTCGCCGCGGGTATCTCGACGCGCGCAGGAACGAGGCGCTCACGATTCTCGATCTCGGGAGCCAGGATTTTAACGGCTCCTATCGCACCGTGCTGGCGAACCCGAGCTGGCGCTATATCGGCGTCGACCTGACGCCGGGGCCTAACGTCGACCTCGTTTTGCAGGACGCCTACCAATGGCGGGAGCTCAAAAGCGAGAGCGCGGATGTGCTTGTCTCCGGGCAAACCTTCGAGCACACGGAATTTTTCTGGGAGACGATGAGCGAGATCGCACGCGTCCTGAAACCGGGCGGACTCTGCTGCATCATCGCGCCTTCCAGCGGGCCGCAGCATCGCTATCCGCGCGATTGCTGGCGCATTTTCCCCGATGGCTTTGCCGCGGTCGCGCGCCATGCGCACCTCGAAGTGCTCGAGACGCAGACGCAATGGGAGGATCTCCCGGAATACGACGACGAGAACAACAAATGGCACGATTCCGTCCTCATCGCGCGCAAACCGAAGCTGCCGCTCCGGCTTCGCCTTCAGCTCGCGTTCTTTACCTGGCTGAAACGGCGTTTCCAGCCCGCGCCGGGGCCGGCCGACACGATCGTGGAGGTCTTTCCCATGCTCGGCGGGGAATTGCGCGAAGCGGATTCGCTCTTCCAGCGCTTCGCGCCTAACGAGTGGCGGGATCTGTGTTTCCGGCTCCCGAAAGGCGCCGCTGGCGCGCCGCTCCGGATCGATTTCATCAGCCCGTTTCCGGTCGTCGACGTCGGCCGCATTCGCCTCAAGGCGGCGGGAAACACCTGTTACGACGCAGCCGCGGACGGTCGGTTTGGCGGCATCACGCTGGCCGGCGACGCCGTGCGCGTGCCCAATGCCAAATTTCTGCGCGTCAAAATCACCGGGATCGATCCGCAATTGCGGCTGCCGATGGTGACGATCCCGCCGGGGGAAGAACTGGAAGTGCAATTGCGAGTGCGCGCCCACGCGCCGCATCGGCTCGAGTCGGATTCGAAGTAATGGGAGCCGAAACAGGCCCGGCGGCGTCGCGCGCGGTGGAGCGCAAACTTCATCTCCGTCGCATCGACGTTCTGCGCGGCCTGGCCATCCTCGCGGTCCTGCTGTTGCACTGGTTTGGCGCGACTTTCGGCGTCGATCATTTGCAGTGGAAAGGGCTGGTGCGCGATTTCGCGTCTGCGCCGAGCGGCTGGTTCTGGATTTTCTATCCGATGAGTTACGGCTGGATGGGCGTTTCGCTCTTCTTTCTCATCAGCGGTTTTTGCATTCATGCTTCCGCCCTGCAGGCGGGCGAACTGCGAGCCGGAAAATTTTTCTGGCGCCGATTCTGGCGCATTTGTCCGCCCTATTTTGCCTGGCTCGCTTTTTTCGCCTGGCGCGACGGTCTCAGCTTTGCCACCGCCGAGGGGCGGGCCCAGATTCTTTCGCACGTTTTTCTGGTCTATAATTTCCATCCGGAATGGATCTTTGCGATCAGCGGGGCCTTCTGGAGCCTGGCGGTGGAGGCGCAGCTTTACCTGCTTTATCCCGTGCTCTGGTGGCTGCGCGGGCGGTGGACGATGCGCGGCGCGCTCCTCGCCACCCTCGCGCTTAGTCTCGCCACGCGGCTGGTGGCGGCTGTCTTTTTCACCGACTGGAGCAAGGATTTTTCCGGGACGGTCTGGACGTTTCCGACCATGCTCTGGTTCGACTGGACGTTAGGGGCTTACCTGGCGGAGGAATTTCTCGCCGGCCGTCGCGCTTTTCCCCGGTCGCGATCTCTGCGCTTGGTGGCGGTGCTGGTCCTGGTGTCGGCGACTTTCTGGAAACCGGGCGACGCCCTGGCTTTCTCGCTCTCGTCCTGCGCTCTCGTCCTGCTCGTCGAAAGCTACCTCTGGCGCGAGCAGGGGGAGAGTTTGCCGGAGCGTCTCCTGGTCCCGTTAGGCTTGTGCAGTTATTCGCTCTATCTCCTGCATTATCCCTTTATCCCGGATCTGCTGCGTCGCATTCCTCTCGGGCAGAGTTTGCCGGAACCTTGGCACGCGATGGTGGTGTTTCCGGTCGCGTTTGCGCTGCTTTTTGCCGTCGCCTATGCCAGCTATCTCCTTCTGGAGCGCGGGAGCACCAAGCTTGGACGAACTTTGTGGCCGCACGCCGGCAAACGGACCTGGGCGAGCCACGCCGCACCCTGAGTCGCGACCATTTCTCAGCTTGCGTCCGCCGGACTGCGCTTGAAGTTGCTCGGCTATGGCCGGTCCTGAGACACCTCGCCGCTCTCTGGCTCTTTCGGCCTCGCCGGAGCCGCGATTTTGGTGGCACCGGTTGCCGCGGAGCAACTATGTCCCGCCGATTTTTGCCAGCTTGAGCGACGACGAATGGCAGTTAATGGAGGATTGGTTTGCCGAGACCACGCGCCAGAATCTGATCGGCGAATGCGTCGTGCCCATCATGTCGTTCCTGCACGGAATGGTGATGGGGAACGGGATTCAGCGCATTGTTCAGTTAGGCACGCACGCCGGTTACTCCTCCTTGTTGCTCGGTTTTTATTTGCGGCAGATGCACGCGCAGCGCGGTCTTTTTACCTTTGAAATCGATGAGCCGCTCTGCCGTTTTGCGAGGGAATGGCTGGAGCGGGCCGGCCTCACGGAGTTGGTGAAAGTGGAATTGCGCAGCTCGCTCGATCCTGCGTCGCCTGGCCTGGCTCGCGCTTACCTGGGCGGCGCGCCGGAGCTGGTTTTCCTCGACAGCTCTCATGAGTATCGCCAGACGCTGAATGAGATCGAGGCCTGGTATCCGGCCCTGGCCGCGGGCGGTTTCATCGTGCTCCACGACACGAGTGAATTTGCCGCCAGCTTCGATGTCACCGGCGAAGGCGGTGTCCGGCGCGCGCTGCACGAGTGGCGCGAATCGCATCCCGGGGTGGAAGTGATTTCGCTCAACCACAATGTCCCGGCGATGGAAACGCCGGGAATGGTTTACCAGGATTTCTGCGGCGTCGGCTTAATCCAGAAGCCGGTCTAACGCTACAGGTCGCTCTTCTCCGACTGCTCGTCGGACGGCGAGGCCTCTCGCAGCGGTCGCGTCAGATCATTTTTTACGCGGTCGAGGATGCCGTTGACGAAACGCCCGGAGTCCGGTCCGCCGAATTCTTTGGCCAGCTCGATCGCTTCATTGATCGAGACGACAGGGGGAATGTCGTCCCGGTAGAACATTTCAAAAATTCCGAGCCGAAGGACGTTGCGGTCGACCGCCGAGATGCGGCGGAATTCGTAATTTTCGCAGTAGCGGGTGATGCGTTCGTCGATCTCGGGCAGGTGCGCGAGCATCCCGTCGATCAGGGGCTGGGCAAAAAGCTGCACCTTGGCCTTGGCCGGGCACAGCTCCCAAAATTCCTCGATCTTTTCCGGCCCCTCGCCGCCGTGGAGGTCGCGCCAGAAATGGTATTGGAGCGCGGCCCGGCGCGCGGCGTGACGTTTGCCCATGCTACTTGCGCAACTCGGTCAGGAGATTGGCCATTTCATAGGCCGCCCGCGCTGCTTCGGTGCCGCGATTGATCTTGTCTTCCAGGCAACGTTTCCGGGCCTGCTCTTCGTTGTTCAGGCTCAGGACGACATTGATCACCGGGATGCCGTGCTCGAGCGAAATCTGCTGCAACGCCTGGGTGACCGACTGGGCGAGATGCTCGGCGTGGGGCGTTTCGCCCTGAATGATTGCGCCCAGCGCCACGATCGCATCCGCGCTTTTCTGCCGGGCCACTTCCTGGACGACGATCGGGATTTCAAAGGCTCCCGGCACGAGATGGAGAGTGACGCTCGAGATCGGCGAAAGCGCGCGCAGCTCGTCGGTGCAATGCGTCACCAGACCCTGGACGTATTTGGCGTTGAACTGGCTCGCGACGAGGACAAACCCGCGCTTCACATTGATCACACGCGGCCTTGGCGGAACAAATTTCGACATCTTGTTTGATCCGCTCCGGCTAGAGAAGGTGTCCCATTTTTACCCGTTTCGTCTCGAGATACTTGGCGTTATGCGGGTTCGCCTCGCTCCGGATCGGCACCTGTTCGACCATCTGGATGCCGTAGCCCTCGAGCCCGACCACCTTCTTCGGATTGTTGGTGAGGAAACGAAATTTCCGCACGCCGAGATCGTGCAGAATCTGCGCGCCGATGCCGTAATCGCGCAGGTCGCCGGCGAAGCCGAGTTTGGCGTTTGCTTCCACCGTGTCGAGGCCTTCCTCCTGCAATTTGTAGGCGTGAATTTTCGCGGCGAGGCCGATGCCGCGGCCTTCCTGGCGCATGTAAACCAGCACTCCGCCGACCTCGCTGATCTGGCTGAGCGCGGCGTGGAGCTGGTTGCCGCAATCGCAGCGCCGCGAACCGAAGACGTCGCCCGTGAGGCACTCGCTGTGGACGCGGACGAGGGTCGGCTTGGACTTCGAGATCTTGCCTTTCACGAGCGCAAGATGGTGGGCGTTGTCGACCGTGGAGCGATACATGTGGAGCTCGAAATCGCCGTAGTCGGTCGGTAATTTCACCACCTGTTCGCGCACGATGAGCTTCTCGCGCAGACGGCGGTAGGCGATCAGGGCCTGGATCGTGCAGATGCGCAGCTTGTGCTTTTTCTTGAACTGCATCAGCTCCGGGAGCCGCGCCATCGTGCCGTCATCGTGCAGAATTTCGCAGAGGACGCCGGCGGGCTGGAGCCCGGCCATGCGCGCGAGATCGACCGCCGCTTCGGTATGCCCGGCGCGGCGGAGGACGCCGCCTTCCTTGGCCCGGAGCGGAAAGATGTGGCCGGGCTGGACGAGATCGTTAGGCCCGGCTTTCGGCCGCGCCAGGGTGCGAATGGTCGCGGCGCGATCGTGAGCGCTGATCCCGGTTGTGACGCCCTTCGCGGCGTCGACCGAGACGGTGAAATCAGTCCGGTACATTTCCCGGTTCTGCGCCACCATCCGCTGGAGGCCGAGCTTGTCGGCGCGGTCGCTCGTGATCGGCACGCAGATGAGCCCGCGACCGTGCATGGTCATGAAGTTGATCGTGGGCGGGGTCGCTTTCTCCGCCGCCATGATGAGGTCGCCCTCGTTTTCGCGGTCGGCGTCGTCGGTTACGATCACGATTTTCCCGGCCGCAACATCGCGCAGCACATCTTCAATCGTGTCGAATTGAAAGGCTTCCGGGGCCTGGATGATCACCCTCTTACCATTGCCGTCGCGCCCGCCCTCGGCAAACGTGAATTCACTTCGCGCTCGACCCGACGATCGCTTCCGGCCGGTAGAGGTCGCGATTGCTGCCCTGGAATTCCGCCTTCAGCCGCACCTGGAAGCGCGCCAGGTCGACCAGCTCCCAGCGGGTGAATTTCCAGCCGCCACCCTCCCGCGGCGTGTGCTCAAATCCGGCCACGAGATGCACGGCGTCGTCACGGACCTTGTTGGTCCGCTTCTTCGGCTCGAAATAAAACGTGCGGAAACTGCTCTCCCGGCTGCCGGCGGCGTAGAGCTTCGGGTCGAGGTAATAGACGCGCTTCGTTTCCAGATCGACCACGCGGAGATCGGGATAACCGGAGCGCTGCGCATGGCCGTCGGCGGTGCGCGGAAAATCGCAGCTCAATCCCGGGGCGGCGTTGAGGAGCTGGTGCATCAGGTCCTCGAAATGCCCGCTCGCCTCGTTGATCCGGGGCAGGCGGTGGATCGCGTTCTCCGGCTGATTTAGTTGCGTGAGAACCTCGTCGAGCGACGCCGCCGAGTTGTTTCAGGACGCGCTGGTCGGTCGTGTTTTTTGGATCGATCGCCAGCACTTTCCGGCCAGTCGTGTCCTGGATCACTTTCGCAAAAGGAATCTCGCGCAATTGGTCGTCTGCCTGCAGGAGCCACGGAATCAGCGTATCGACCGGTTTTTCCGTCGGCGGCGCGGCGGCGCTGGCGTTCGTTAGGGCCGCGACCGCAAGCGCAGAGATGAGGAGTTTTTGATGCCTCGGCCTCCTCGCGCCACTGAAGGCGAACGGGAGATAGAGGATGGCAAAAAAGAGCAGCGCGAGACCTTCCAGTTGCAGGACGTAAATCCAATGGGTGTCGGAAAGGAGGTCGAGGATGGAGGCGACGACGGGTTTGTGCAGGAGGAAGCCGTAATTGGCTCCCGTCGCGTAATCGACCAGCAAGGTGGAGACGAGGTAGAGCTGCGACCAGGCGAGGGTGCGCCCGACCGAACCGAGGGTCGGACGAAAGCGGCGCGCGACGAGGAGGTAGATAACGCCGGCGACGATTCCGCCGTGGCCGATGAAAAAGCTGATCGCGCGGATATCGGGGAAATCGACCTGAAGATTGGGCGTGAGGAGGGCCTGGAAGGTGCCGCCGATTCCCCAGAAGTAGGAAACCTCGGTCCAGCGGTGCCGTCGCGTGAGCAGGGCGACGATGATCGTCACCATTGCCCAATCGCAAAGCTGAAAAGGCAGGGCGAGTTTCCAAAAAAGGAGCTGGTGCTGCCAGAGGTAAGTGGCGTAGCCGATGTAGTTCGAGGCCAGCATGAGAGCGAGACAGATCGCGACCGCGCGATCGAGGCGCTGCGAGTTCGTGCGCCGGACGGCGAGGCCAAGACCGACCGGGAGGGCGACGATGAGGAAGAGGACGGCGAGATGCGCCAATCCGAAGACGCGAAAGACAGGTTCGGGATGCATGCGCGGTTCGCGGCGAATCTTCCGGCGCAACCCGCGACCGCGTCAAGAGCCGTCAGTCGCGCGGCGAGATTTTACCCGCACCAGTCACGTTCTTCTGCACTGTCGGGGGATTGCCGCTGTAGGTGACGCGGCCGGCGCCAGTGATGGCGGCTTTGAGCGTCTTTATCGCGTTGATGTCGGCCTTGCCCGCGCCGGTGACGGAGATCTCGACCTCCTCGGCCTGCAATGTCTCGGCGTCGAGTTTGCTCGCGCCGGTCAGATTCGCGACGAGGCGGGTGGATTTGCCGGAGAGCGTGACCTTGGCCGCGCCGCTGGTCTCGAGCGTGAAGCGATCCCCACTTAGATCGGCCGCGTCCAGGCGCAGAGCGCCGCTGAGGTCGGCTCCGCCTAACGACGGGCTGGTGAGATGGACCGTGATGCCGCGGGTGGGGGCAATTTGTCCCCGAATTTCGATCTTGAGGACGTTGCCGTCGACTTCAGTGGAGATGTTGTCGAGCAAATTTTCGTCGGTTTTGATGCTCAAGGAAGGCGCGCCGGGCCGCCATTGGATGTCGTAAAAACCGGCCGCGTCGATGCGGGTGAAAGCGCTCACCGGCCGTTGCTCGGTTTTGAGCGTGCCGTTGCCGCGTTCGCCTCTCCAGTCGCATCCGGCAGAAAGCAAAACGAGGAGAAAAAGTGCGCTGATGGAAATTTTTTTATTCATTGGGTTCTCCAGTGAGATGTGGCGGCGAGCTATTTTGGATTCAGAAAAAAAGCCGATGGGTTAACAGGAAGTCGGGGCCCGCTGGGCGAGGGCAACCCCGTGCGCAATCGCGCCCGCGACAAAACCGAGGCATTCGACCGCGCCGCTTGGTTTGCCGGGCAGGGCGATGACGAGCGACCGGTCCACGACCGCGGCGAGGTTGCGCGACAGGATCGCGTTCGGCGTGATCTTCATCGACTCGGCGCGCATGACTTCGCCGAAACCGGGCAGCTCGACCCGCATCAGCCCGCGGATCGCTTCGGGCGTGATGTCGCGCGCGGCAATGCCGGTGCCGCCGGTGGTGAGAATGAGGCCGCAGCCCTGCGCGGCGAAGGAGCGGATCGTTTCCTGGAGGCGCTCCAGCTCGTCGGGCACGACCGCTTCCGCGAGTACGCTCCAGTTGTTTGCGAGAGCCGCTTCCTTCAAGGCCGGGCCGCCGAGATCGTCGTATTCGCCCCGGCTGGCGCGATCGGAAACGGTGATAATGCCGACCGTGATTTGCATTTTTTTGACAGGATTAACAGGATTTACTGGATGGGAGAAGAACTCCGCCGCGGTTACCTTTTCTAATCCTCCTAATCCTGTGAATCCTGTCTCACTTCCTTCTTTGTTTTGCGCACGAGGTGGACATCGTGAATGCGCATCTCTTTATCGACCGCCTTGCACATGTCGTAGATGGTGAGCAGCGCGACCGAGACTCCGGTCAACGCTTCCATCTCGACGCCGGTCTGGGCGGTGGTGCGGGCGGTGCAGGTGGCCTCGACGCCGGTCGCGTCGCTCGTTAGGCCGACTTCGACGTGGCTCAGGCCAAGGGTGTGGCAAAGCGGGATGAGCTGGGCGGTTTGTTTCGCCGCCTGGATGCCGGCCAGCCGCGCAGTCGCGAATACATTTCCCTTGGCCATCCGGTCGGAGGCGATTAACTCGAGCGTGGCCGGTTGCAGCTCGATCCGGCCGCTGGCGATTGCTTCACGATGACTGAGCGGTTTGGCCGAGACGTCGACCATCTTTGCGCTCCCGTCGCTGGAGAGGTGGGTGAGTTTGTCCATCATCAGCCGCCGATCGCGACCATCTTGCGGCCCGGTTGATAGGTGGTGCGGAAATCGTGCTGCTCCGGTTTGCGCTCGACGACGTCGAGGAAGAATTGGCGCAGCTCGTCGTCGCTCGCCCCGGCGCGCAACGGCTTCATGATGTCGAACTCGAGGTAACTGCCGAGGCAGGGTCGCAATTTCCCGTCGCAGGTGAGCCGCAGCTTGTTGCAGCTCTCGCAGAAATGCAGGTTGGTCATCGCGCCGATGAACCCGATGCGCTGGTCGCGGCCCGGGACCTGGTAATAACTGGCCGGGCCGTTCGTCTTGAATTCCGGTTGGGGAATCAGCGCGCCGAACCTGGCTTCGATCGTGCGCCGAGCTTCCGCGACGGGGAGGAAATTAGTCTCGGTCAGGACCTCGGTCGTGCTCACTGGCATGAGCTCGATGAAACGAAGGAGCAAATTTCGCTCGGCCGCGAAATCGATTAGCGCGGTGAGGTTTTCGTGATTGCGGCCGCGAATGAGAACGCAGTTGATCTTGATCTGCGGAAAACCGGCGGCGATGGCGGCGTCGATCCCCGCGATCGCGTCGGGCAACAGATCGCGGCCCGTGACGCGGGCATATTCCTCGCGATCGAGGGTATCGAGCGAGATGTTGACGGAATTGAAGCCACAGGCCCGGACGGCCGCCGCCATCGTTAGGCCGGGCTCCACTTCGCGGGTGAGGAGAGTGCCGTTGGTCGAGAGTCCGATGTCGCGCAGGGTCGTTAGGCCGGGTAACTGGCGGAAAAGCTTGATCACGTCGCGCCGGGTGAGCGGTTCGCCGCCGGTGAGGCGGATTTTTGTCACGCCGAGGTCGCTCGCGATCCGGATGAGGCGGATGGTTTCCTCAAAGGTGAGGATATCCTGCCGCGGGAGCCACTCTTGCAACTCCTGCGGCATGCAATAGGTGCAGCGCTCGTTGCAGCGGTCGGTGATCGAAACGCGCAGATACGAGATGCGATGCCCGAAGCGATCCTCCATGGCCGAGGTTACGGTGGCGCGTTTCCTGAATCAAGATGGGGGCGAGCGTAGAGTCGATTTGCAATCGACGGGACTCCGATTGCAAATCGGAGCAACGAAGGGCGTGCCGGTTTTGCGGGACGAGGTTTGACGCTGTTCGGCGCTGGCCTAGGTTTGATGCATGAAGCGTCAAATGTATTCGGGGGCGCTGTTGGCGTGCATCGCAACGGGCGCGTTGGTTCTCTCGGGCTGCAGCACGGTCGGATCGCGGATCGACTCCAACCGGGCGGCGTTCGATCAGCTTTCTCCGCAGCAGAGGGCGCTCGTGAGCCAGGGCAAGATTGATGGCGGAATGTCGCAGCAGGCGGTCTTCATCGCCTGGGGCCAGCCGCAGCAAAAGGGCACCGGGATGGTGCGCGGGGTCCCGACCGAGACCTGGGTCTATACTCTTTCCACGGCCGCTTACGGACCCTATCCCTACGGACGTTTCGGCTACGGTTATGGCTATGCCGGCCGCGTCGGCTTTTATGGCCGTCATGGCCGTCACCGCTACTACGGCGCGTTTGTCGATCCTTTCTGGGATCCGTTCTATCACCCGTTTCCGGCCACGGTCAGCTATCCGGTGAAGACGGTCTCGTTCCAGCGCGGGCGGGTCGTCGCTTACCAGTACCTGACGCCGAGCGGCTATTAGCTCGTTGCCTAGGCGCTCTGGACCAGGCGCCGGACGAGATCTTCCACGGTGACGATTCCGGTCAGGCGGCGTTGTTCGTCGAAGACGGCCGCGAGCGTGGCATGGGCCGCGCGCAGGCGCCGGATCGTGCGATAAGCGGCTTCGGTTTCGCCGGATGAAACGATGTGCCCCATGAACTGCGCCAGTTCGCGGGGCGCGGATTGGTTGAGTAAAACGTCGAGGACATTGACCAGGCCGAGGGCGCTGCCGTTCTCGGCGATCACCGGCACGCGGTCGATCCCGGTCTGCGCGCTCAGGGCCAGCAGCTCCGGAATCGTCGTCTCGAGCCGTGCGGCAACGACTTTATCCCGCGGGATCATGACGTCGGCCACCTTGACGGTGCGGAAATCGACCACGTTGTGAATCATGGCGCGCTCGGCCGAGGTCAGGGCTCCCTGGCGTTCGCTCTCTACCGCCAGTTGCTTCAGATCTTCGCGCGCGGCGAAGAGGCGAGGGGGCGCGGCGGTGCGGAGGAAAAGGAGCTGGCCGAGCCGTGAACCCAACTCCAGGACCGGCCAGAGCAGGCGCGAAGTGAAAACGAGCAGGCCGGCAAAGGCGGCCAGGGCGCGGTAGGGGAAGCGACGGAAAAGCGCCTTCGGCAAAACGCCGAGGAGAAAAAGGTAGATCGGCCCGGCGACAAGAAGAGCGACCGGATACCCGACCATGCCTAACGAAGCTACGAGCCGTTTCGTCAGCAGGAGCAGGCCGGTGATGTCGGTCAGGTTGGTCACGAGCAGGATGGTCGCGAGGAGGCGCTCCGGTTTTTTCAGGAGGTGATCGAGGAGAATGGCGGAGCGATTGCGCAGCTTCACCTGATGCCTGAGCCGCACCTGGTCGAGCGAGAGCAGCCCGGCCTCAATCCCGCCGAAGACGAACGACAACGCCCAACAGATCGATATGGCGATCCAGGCGATCATGCTTGGGAATCGAAAGCCTCTGCCGGCGCTTCTTCCGCCCCGGCCGCGGTTTTTTCGAGCAGCACTTGCTCGATCCGTTTCCGGCTGACCTGCCGGATGGTGATGGCAAGGCGCGGGATTTCGATTCGCGCTCCCACATTCGGCAAATAGCCCAGCCGGTTAAAAATATAGCCGCCGATGGTGTCGATCCCATCCGCCACCAGCTCAAAGCCGACGTGCTCGGTCAGGTCGTCGAGCCGGGCGTTGCCGCTGGCGAGAAAGCGACCGTCCTCCAGGGGCTCGATGTAAAGATCGGCATCCCCGAGCGGCGCGGCATCGCTCAGGATTTCTTCGATAATATCTCCCAGGGTGATGATTCCCTCGGTCCCGCCAAATTCGTCGACCACGATCGCGAGCCCCTGGGGATGGGAGAGAAAGCGGCGCAACAATTCGATCGCCGGCATCGTCTCCGGGACGAAGGAGGGCGGAATCAAGGTCTCGGTATAATGCGGCGAGGATTCGAGCAGGAATTGCTTCACGTCGATGATCCCGACGATCTGGTCTGGCGTCTCGGCATAGACCGGAACCCGGCGATGGCGCCGTTCCTTGCAGAGCCGGATCGCTTCCTCGTTAGGCAAATCGTCCGGCAGGGCGAAAGTATCGACCCGCGGGGTCATGCAATCCTTCGCCGTCTTATCGCCCAGCTTGATGATTTCCTGGATCATCTCGCCCTCGGCCTCGTGCAGCGTGCCTTCGGCCTCTCCCATCTCGACCAGGGTCTCGAGTTCTTCGTCGCTGATCCGCGGCCGGACGCGCAGCCTGGCCGGGGTGAGGCGATCGATCACGAGGGTGCTGACGTTTTCGAGCAGATGCCCGATGCGATCGAGCAGCGGCATCATCACCTTGAGTGTGAAAACGCCGAGCGCGGAGATCCGGTAGGCGGTGGAAAGGGCGAGCAATTTCGGTATGAGGTCGCAGAAGAGGACGACGAGGGCGAAGATCGCGAGCGCCGCCAGCCAGGTCGGGAGATGGGTGATGAGCGGGCTTTCCCAAATCAGAACCAGGCACAGAATGACGAGTGGGACATTGACGACGGTGTCGCCTAACAAGAGGACATTGAGGACGCGGCGCGGATTGTCGCGAAAGGTCCCGAGGAAGTTGGTGAGCGACGGATGTTGCTCCTGGAGCCGCTGGATCTGGTGACTCTTGAGAGTGAAAAGCGCTGTCTCCAGTCCGGAAAAAAGCGCGGAGCAGGTGACCAGGAATGCGATCGCAAAGAGGAGCAGCGTGAGTCCGACTGCCGTCATCCTTTACCGCGGCCGTGCGCAGCCCAGCCCTCCGAAAGAATGTGTGCTCGGTTGCCGGTCATCACTGCCGCCCCGAAGGTAAGCTTTCCGTGAACAAAGGCCAAAGAATTTCCCAACTGGTCGAGGAACTGAGCGGCCAGGCGCCCGGGGAGACGAGCAATGAGATCGCCGCGCATCCCTGTTATGTCGGCTTTTTTCGCTGCTGGAACGAGCAGCGTTATTACGAAGCGCACGACGTGCTCGAGCATCTCTGGCTGCGGACGAAATCGGAGGACGCGAACTATTTCAAAGGCTTGATCCAGGCCGCGGGTGGGTTTGTGCATTTGCAGAAGCAACATGCGCGACCGACGCACCCGAAGGACGGGCGGCGGATGTATCCGGCGGTGCGCTTGTTTCGGTTGGCGGAAAAAAATCTCACGCCCTTCGCGCCGGTGCGGCATCGATTCGATGTCGCGGACTTTTTGCAGCTCTTGCGGCGGCAGGTGGATTCCATTCTGGCCTCGGAACACCGGCAGAACCCCTGGTCGCCAAAAGCGGCGCCGCAGATCCAGCTTTTGTAGGGCGGGCGCTGGAGGGCATCGCTCTGTCGATGCCGCGGGGGTGGGCGTGGAAGGCAAGACTCGCCCACTCGACGTTCGCGGAAGCGACGGAGCGCTTCCCTCCAGCGGTGACCCTGTTCCTGCGCTACCGGGTGAAGATCAGCTTCGTCCCGGCGATGACCAGGACGACGGCCAGGACTAACGAAATCGTCCGCACCGGGAAACGCTGGCTGCCGAAATGCGAGCCGGCCGCGCCGCCGACTATGGCGGCGCCCGAAAGAATAAAGCCGAGCGACGCAACCGAGCGGTGCGCGATGAAATAACCGGCCAGCCCGGCGATGGAGTTGAAAAGAATGAAGAGCGCCGAGACGGCGGCCGCCTCCCGGATCCGGGCCCAGCGAAAAAAGAGCAGCAGCGGAGTGAGAAAGATTCCGCCACCGGTTCCGGTGAGGCCGGACAGCAGGCCGACCATTCCACCCAGACCGAGCGCCGCCGGCAGCGCAGGCGCCTGGATCTCGTGGGGATCGCTCTTGCGCAGAAACAGGCGCGCGGCGGAGAAAAGCAGGACAAGGCCGATCAGGATGCGCAGGACCGCGACCGGGAGTTGCAGATAGCCACCAAGATAAGCCGCCGGAATTGAGAGCACGGCAAACGGCCAGAACAATCGCCAACGAAAGTATCCGGCGCGCGCAAATTGGATGGAGCCGATCGTCGCGACCAGGATGTTCAGGATCAGCGCCGTCGGCCGGATGGTTGTGGCCGCGATTCCGAAGAGGGTCATGACCGCGATGTAACCGGAGGCGCCGGCGTGTCCGACGGAGGAATAGAGGAACGCGACGATGCCGATGACCACGAAGAGGAGTGCGAGATGGGTCGTGTCCATGACAGGGTTGGGCTTTGGCATGCATCCGGTTGGCCCAACTTGCAAACCGAGCCCTCTCCTCCTAATCCTGCTCTTGCTCCGGCTCCTAATCCTTCCTCGGGTCGATTGGGAGCAGGATTAGGATTAGGAGCAGGCTTTGCTCCGGGCGGGTTGCCTGTAAGTTGAACGCGTGACACCGACTCCACCACCTGCGACCGAGGCGCGCCCTGCGCATGTCGAGCACACCAACCGGCTCGCGCACGAGAAATCGCCCTACCTTCTCCAGCACGCCCACAATCCGGTCGATTGGTACCCGTGGGGCGAGGAAGCTTTCGCCAAGGCGCGCAAGGAACGGAAACCAATCTTCCTTTCGATCGGGTACTCGACCTGCCACTGGTGCCACGTGATGGAACGCGAGTCCTTCGAAAACGAAGAAGTCGCGGCTTTCATGAACTCGCGTTTCGTCAACATCAAGGTCGACCGCGAGGAACGGCCGGATGTCGATCGCGTTTACATGACTTTCGTCCAGGCCACGACCGGCGGTGGCGGCTGGCCGCTGAACGTCTGGCTCACCCCGGCACTCAAGCCGTTTGTCGGCGGCACTTATTTTCCGCCGGAAGATCGCCACGGGCAGCCCAGTTTCCTCAAGGTCCTGCGCAAGATCGCGGAGGCGTGGCAAAACGACCACGGCAAGATCAGCGAGAGCGGGAGCCAGATCATGATCGCGCTCGAGCGCTCCGCCGCCGGTGCCTCGGCGGAAGGTGGAAAGATCGATCCGAAGCTGATCGATACCGCTTACCAGCAAATCGCGCGCGGCTACGACTCGCGCGAGGGCGGATTCGGCGGCGCGCCGAAGTTCCCGCGGCCGGTCACGCTCGATTTTCTTTTTCACGTTTACCAGCGCTCCGCGCCCAAGTCGGAAGCGGGCGAAGCGGCGCTTGGAATGGCGCTCTTCACCTTGCGCAAGATGGCGGCCGGCGGAATGCACGATCAACTCGGGGGCGGTTTTCATCGCTACTCGGTCGATGCCCTCTGGCGGGTGCCGCATTTCGAGAAAATGCTCTACGACCAGGCGCAACTGGCCTCTGCTTACCTCACTGCCTACCAGATCACGGGCGATCTGCGCTACCAGGCGATCGCGCGCGACACCCTCGATTATGTGCGGCGCGACCTGACCGATGGAAAGGGCGGATTTTATTCGGCCGAGGATGCGGACAGCCTGACAACTGCGGGCGGAAAAGAGAAAGCTGAGGGGGCGTTCTACGTCTGGACGAAGAAAGAGATCGACGAGGCGCTGGGCGAGTATGCCGAGATTTTTGATTACCTGTATGGGGTCGAGGAAGCGGGGAACGCGCCCGAGGGGAGCGATCCGCAGGGGGAATTCACCGGCAAAAATATCCTCTACGAGCGGCAGACTTTTGCCGAGACGGCGAAGCACTTCAAGCGCAGCGAACTCGACATCGATGAGTCGATGCGTTACCGGCGGGCGACGCTGCTCGAGCTGCGGGCGAAGCGGCCGCGGCCACATCTCGACGACAAGATCATTACCGCCTGGAACGGGCTCATGATTTCCGCCTTTGCCCGCGGCGCGCAAGTTTTGGGCGATCCCAATTATCTCGAGACCGCAACGCGGGCGGCGGAGTTTGTCCGCGACAATCTCTACGACGCGAAAACGAGAAAACTGCGCCGGAGTTACCGGGATGGCGCGTCGGAGGTGGGCGGATTTGCGGAGGATTACGCCTTCTACATCCAGGGCCTGCTCGATCTTTATGAGGCCTCCTTCGATGTGCAATGGCTCCGGCTGGCCGAGCAATTGCAGGCGACGCAGGACCGGCTTTTTTGGGACGGGAAGGGCGGCGGTTATTTTTCGAGCACGGGCGAGGATCCGAGCATCCTGCTCAGGATGAAGGAAGACAACGACAGCGCCGAGCCGGCCCCGAGCTCGATCGCGGCGCTCAATTTGCTCCGGCTCGGGCAGATCCGGGACTCGAAGGAATGGCGCGAGAAGGCGAAGAAAACGATCGCCGCTTTTGCCGCGGCCCTGAATCATTACCCGAGCGCCATGCCGCAGATGCTGGTGGCGCTCGATTCCAGCCTGACGAAAGCGAAGCAGATCGTGATCGCGGGCAAACCGGACGCGCCGGAGACGCGCGACCTGCTCGCGGAAACGCGGCGGCATTACCTGCCGAACACCATCGTGCTCCTGGCCGACGGCGGTGAGGGCCAGAAATATCTCGCAAGCAAACTCGACGAAATGAAGGCGATGGGCCCGGTCGACGGGAAACCGGCGGCCTACGTCTGCGAAAACTTCACCTGCAAAGCGCCCGTCACCTCGGTCGAGGACCTGCGCAAGCTGCTCGCTCGTTAGGCGCGGGAAGGGTTCGTGGGCAGCGCTTTGCGCCGGCGCAGGCGCATCCAGTTGTTCCAGGTCTTGCGCACGCTGTCCCTCGGCGTGAGGTATTCCTCGTTTAGCTCATTGCTTTTCAGGACCTGAGCGAGGATGCCGCGGAGCGAAAAGTCGTCGGTGTCGAGAATGGTGTAGGCGGTGCCGATGGCGGCGTGGTGGTGCGCGTCGCTCGCCGCCGTCATCGGCAAACCGCGGAGCTTGGCGTATTTAAAGGCGAATTGATTGTAGCGGCGCAGAGTGGTAGCGGCGTTGAAGACCTCGAGGGCATCGATCGGCAATGTCTCGAGGGTGGAAAACCGGATCCCGGCCCGGAACAGATCGTAGGGGTGCGGCGGAATGGCCAGGCCGCCGCGCTCGTGGATGAGATCGCAGACTTCGCGCGCCGGCCGTCCCTTGAGATAGGGCAGCGAGGCGCCGATGCAGAGGAGATGCCCTTCCGCGGTCGTAACCTCGACCCCGGGGATGATGAGAAAACCATCGACCGGCATGCCGTCCTCGCGCATGAGGCCCTTTTCCAGGAGGTAGCTGACGCCGTCCATCGTGTTGTGATCGGTCAGCGCAAAGCCATGCAGACCCTTCGCCTTGGCGGAGGCAATGTTCTCCTCCGGGCTGGAGACGCCGTCGCCCGAAAAGAACGAATGCGTGTGCAGGTCGATCTTGAAGGACATGCGCGGGAGCGTAGTTTGCGGGCCGCCAAATGCAAAGCATCGGTTTCAAGGAATGGGCCCTGGTTTGCGAGGCGCTCGGGTCGGGACAGCAGAGCGTGATCATCCGCAAAGGTGGAATCGCTGAGGGGCGCGATGGCTTTGCCTTTCGGCACCGGGAATTTTTCCTTTTCCCGACTTTCTTTCACGAGCAGGTGGAGCGCGTCCGCCTGGCTAACCCGGAGCTGCCGGAGCCGCCCGGTGACGAGGTGGAGATTCGCTATTTCGTGCGGGTCGAGGACGTCCGGTTGATGACACGCTGGGAAGACGTCCGCGGGTTGGCGCCGCTGCACATCCTGGCCGAGAGCGTGGTGCGGGAGCGCTTCGAATACGAGGAAGCGCCCGGGGTGCACGTGGCTTTTGTCGAAGTCTTCCGGCTCGATCCGGTCTGGCGTTTTCCGAACGCAAAAGCGTACGGCGGTTGCCGAAGCTGGGTCGATCTGCCGGAACCGCCGGCTGGTCTCCAGTTACAGAGGACTTCCGCTCCCGCGTAGCGCGGCGCAGAAGCTCGCAACCGACGGGGAAAAATTTAAACCTCCTATTTGTCGTACCACTGGAGCCTGAACGACCAGGGCGAACGCGGCCGCAACGACAGCAAGGTCAATTTGCTCTTCGACAACATCTTTTAAGCCCGCTCCCGGCCGTGCGGAGGGACTGCGCGTAAATCCAGGGCACGGCTTGCAAGCCCCGGTCCTTCTCCGTAGCTTCTGAGCCGCTCGAAAAGCCGGCGTGGCGGAACTGGCAGACGCGCCAGACTCAAAATCTGGTACTCGCAAGGGTGTGTGGGTTCGATCCCCTCCGCCGGCACCACTCGAAGAAAAGTGATGAGTGACAAGTGACGGGTAAGATCCGCGTCCGTCGCTCCGAAAATCACGCCGTTTTCCTCCGTTCGTTGCAATGCTCACCGTTTCACAAGTTTCCAAATCGTTCGCCGGGCGCGTCCTCTTCGAGGATGTCTCGCTCCAGGTGAACCGTGGCGATCGCGTCGGGCTCGTTGGGCCAAACGGCGCGGGAAAATCGACGCTTTTCTCTCTCATCCTCAACGAAGCCTCGCCCGACGCGGGCAAGGTCTCGCTCGAGAAGAGCGCGACGATGGGATACCTCCCGCAAGAGACGGCCGCGGCCGGCGACGAGTCGGTCCTTGAGCTTGCCTGCGGCAAGTCGCACCAGGAACTGGAGGACGAACACGACTGGGAGATTGAGCCGAAAGCGAAACGCATCCTTGCCGGGCTCGCTTTTCGCGAGAGCGATTTCGATCGCCGCGCCAGCACCATGAGCGGCGGCTGGATCATGCGCGCGCATCTCGCGCGGTTGCTTGTGTTGGAACCAGATCTCCTCCTGCTTGACGAACCGACCAACCATCTCGATCTCGATTCCCTGGTCTGGTTCCAGGAATATTTGAAGAATTACCCCGGCGCGATTCTCATGATCTCGCACGATCGCGAATTCCTGAACGCGCTCGTCGGCAGCATCGTGGAGATTGCACAGGCCAAGCTGGTGCGTTATCGCGGCAACTGGGACAGCTACGTTGAACAAAAAGCGGCGCGCGAAGAACAGCAGCTCTCTGCATACAAGAACCAGCAGAAAGAGATCGCCTCGCTTCAGTTATTCGCCGATCGCTTCCGGGCCAAGGCGAGCAAGGCCTCGCAGGCGCAGAGCAAGCTGAAGCAGATCGATCGCATGGAAAAAATCGCCGCGCCGACCGCGCAGGCGAAGACGATCAAGTTCCACTTCCCGCAGCCGCCGCGAAGCGGTTTGCGCGCGATCACGCTCAAGGACGTGCGACACGCCTACGGCGACCTCGTCGTTTATGAGACGTTAGATTTCGAAGCGGAGCGCGGTCAGCGGACGGTGCTGGTCGGCCCGAACGGCGCCGGCAAATCGACGCTCCTCAAGCTGCTCGCCGGCGTCCTGCCCGTGCAGAGCGGGGAGCGCCAGCCCGGACATAATGTGCGGGTCGGCTATTTCTCGCAGCATCGGGTCGAGATGCTCAACGTCAGTCACACCGTCCTCGAGAGCGTGCTCGACGTTTCCGAGCCGGTTTCGGAGCAAACCGCCCGCACCGTGCTCGGTTCTTTCCTTTTCAAAGGTGACGACGTTTTCAAAACCGTCGGTGTCCTGAGCGGCGGCGAAAAATCGCGTCTCGCTCTCGTGAAACTGCTTCTCTATCCGCCCAATCTCCTCCTCATGGACGAACCGACGACTCACCTCGACGTCGGCTCGATCGACGCCCTCATCGGCGCGCTGCGGCAATACGAAGGCACGCTTATTTTCATCAGCCACGACGTCCACTTCATCCGCGCCATCGCGCAGAGCGTTCTGCACATCCACGGCGGCCAGCTCACGCCCTACGCGGGCGATTACCAGTATTACCTCGACAAATCGCAGGCCACTTCGGAGCGCGCCGCGCTCACGTCGGGTAATGGCCTAACGAACGAACAACCCGCTGTAGCCGGCCGCGTTGAGGCCGGCCGGACCGGGGTCAACGCCCCCGGCTACAAACCGGGATTGCGCGAACAAAAAGCGCAAAGGCGCGCTGAAGCCGAAACGCGCAAGGCGCTCGCCAAGGAAGAACGCGAACGCGCCAAGCGCGTGCGGAACTCGAGATGCACATCGCCACCCTCGAGGGCCAGCAGAAGGAATTGGCAGTCGAGTTGGAAGACCCCGCCGTCTACGAGCCAGGCGGCCGCGCCGTCGCGATCAATCGCGAACTCTCCGCCGTCTCCGCGGAGCTGGAGCGGCTGACGGCCGAGTGGGAAAAGGCGACCGCAGGCGTCGCTTCTGCCTAGGATCACTGCAGCAATCCTGCCGGAAACCGCGCCCTGCGCTCCCGCGCCAGAATCCGCTGCTCGCGCCGCCGCAACGCCACGTTCGGGCGCGCCGGATTCCAGCCCTTCGGATTCGGCAGAACCGCCGCCAGCCGGGCCGATTGCGTCCTGCTCAGACCGCGCGCGTTCACTCCGAAGTAATACCGCGAGGCCGCCTCGACTCCGTAAATCCCGCGGCCCATCTCGATCACGTTGGCGTAGAGCTCGAGGATGCGTCGCTTCGGCAGCAGCGCCTCCATCCAGATCGTGTAATACGACTCCAGCCCTTTCCTGATCCAGGAACGTCCCTGCCAGAGAAAGATCGACCGCGCACACTGGTTCGTGATCGTCGACGCCCCGCGCACCGGTTTCCCGGTCCGCTCCGCCTTCTCCATCGCGAGGTCGATCTCCTTCCAGTCAAAGCCATCGTGCTGGAAAAACCGCTCGTCCTCCGAAATCCAGAGATGCTTCAGGAACATCGGCGGCATCTGCTCCAGATCGATCCAACGATACCGGAGCGAGAGATGCGCCTTGCGCGAAAACACTGAGCCGCCCTGTTCGAGCAGCATCGGCAACGTCCGCGGCGGATCTACGAATCGAATCACCGCCACTTGCAGACCAGGAACGAGGAGGAGAACGGCGAGTAGGATCAGCAGCCGTTTCCAGCGGCCGGCGGGCCGGCGTTTCTTTCCTGCAAATGTTTTGCTCGGTTTCTCCATGGCGTGTTCACTCTCGAGCGATCGCCCTAACATGCATCGCGGCGGCCTCAAATGCCGGATCGAGTTGCGCGGTCACTGGCGGGGCGGAGAGTCCGGGCATGAGCGACAACCTTCTCTCACGCTTCCTGCGCTACGTCCAAATCGATACGCAGGCGAACGAAACCAGCACGGCGTTTCCCAGCACGCCAGGGCAATTAGTCCTGCTGGAGATGTTGAAGAACGAGCTGACTGAATTGGGCGCAGCCGACGTACAGATGACCAAGCACGGTTATGTCATGGCCAGCATCCCCGCCAACACGCGCAAAGCCCGCGTGCCGACCGTGGCCTTTCTCGCCCACGTCGATACGGCGCCGGATTGCTCCGGCAAAGACGTGAAACCCATCGTGCATCGCAAGTACGATGGCCGTGTCATCAAGTTTCCGGATAACCGCGGCCTAACCCTGGATCCTGCGACCTCGCCTGAGCTGCGAACGGCGTTAGGCAAAGACATCGTCACCGCCAGCGGCACCACCCTTCTCGGCTCCGATGACAAGTCAGGCGTGGCGGTGGTCATGACGCTGGTCGAGACATTGCTGCGGGATAAAAAGCGGAAGCACGGGCTGGTTCGAGTCTGCTTCACCCCCGATGAAGAGATCGGCCGTGGCGTCGATAAACTGGACCTGCGAATGCTCGGGGCGGATGTCGGTTATACCCTCGACGGCGGTGCGCCCGGTGAGATTTGCTGGGAAACTTTTTCCGGCGATGCGGCCGAGGTCGTCATCGATGGCATCACCACGCATACGATGGAAGCGCGGGCCAAAGGAATGGTGAACGCGGCCTACCTGGCGGGCAAACTCCTGGCCGCGCTACCGCGCGAGCGCCTTGCGCCGGAAACAACCGATGGACGGGAAGGCTTCATTCATCCAATCCACGTCGAGGGCCGGACGGAGCGTGCCGTCGTGAAATTTCTCCTGCGCGATTTCGAACTGAAGGGCCTGGCCGAGAAAGGCAAAATCTTGCAGGGCCTTTGCCGAGGGTTACAGGCCACTGAGCCGCGGGCGCGCATCCGCTGCAAGATCCGCAAACAATATCGCAACATGGCGTACTGGTTGCAGAAGGACATGCGCCCGGTTGAGCTGGCGCGCGAGGCTTTCACTGCCGCGGGACTCAAACCCTACCACCGGGTCGCGCGCGGCGGCACGGATGGCTCGAGCCTGACCGAGATGGGCCTGCCCACCCCTAACCTCTTCTGCGGCGAACACAATGTGCATGGGCCGCTCGAATGGGTCGCGGTACAGGATATGGAGTTAGCCGTAACGGCCTGCGCTCATTTGGCTGAGTTATGGGAAAGAAAAGGCTGAATTTTTCCTTCGCAGCCGCCCAACCTGTGTCAAACACGCCGACTTTCGACGAGGGCGGCTGCCGCGGTAAAAGGATTGCTTTCTCGTCCCGGCCAGGCTGAGCCGCTGATCACCTGCAATCGAAGCGATCAAAGGCCATCGACACCAAACGGGATTGAAGCGGAAGCCGCGATCAGTTGTGATGCCACGATGAATCGAATTCTGGCCGGGCTGATCATCCTCGCCACCCTGACCGGTTGCGAACGCCGCCACAGCGAAGCCATCGTGCTGGAAAAGGAACACATCGCGGTCCGGGCTCCGACCTCCACGCCGGCGCGCTTGAACGACCAGTCGGTGACAGTAGAGAACACGCTACCCGAGACCGCGAAACCTGAGGCCGAGGCTCATGAGCCGGAACCACGGGAGATGGCGCCGGACGAAATCGCGGTCGATGGCGTGGTGATGAAGGCGGCACTGCGCGGGACCGAGCACGATCCGCGCGCCTCCGGCGATGAGCAATGGCTGGTGAAACTGCGGACGACCGATAGCGGGCGGACCTTCCAAGTTCACGCCGACCGCGTCCGCTACGAGAAGGTTCACGTCGGGGATCGCGTGAAAGTCTCCTATCGTGTTGGCAAATATACCGGCACGGTCTGGGCCGCGGAGTTGGAGTGAAGGCGGCGAAAAATCGTTGCCTGCTGGACGCCCGACTTTTCAAAAGAGCGCTGAGTTTTAAGCCCGTTCGCTTTTTCGTCCTCATGGCGCTCGATGGCGCAGAAAGCCTTCGACCAACAAGGAGGCAAAGCCGAACCGATGACCTGCAAGTCAGCCTACGGCCAAGGTTACGAAGACGCGTTCAAGAAGACTCATCCCGGGAGCGAGATACTCGCGGCTCGCGCCGCGGCTACTTTAATCCGTTCTGCCGGCGCATCTCCGGGAGCTTGTCCTTTATGGTCGAGAGATGGTCCCGCATCGCGACCAGCCCGGCGCGAATTTGCTGAAGACTCTCCGGCGCTTTGCTCTTCGGCGTGAACCTATTTTCGTGCGTCGCGTCCCATTGCAGCGCGTGATTGATCTCGCCGATCCAGAGATCCGGCTTTCCACCCGCAAATTCATTGATCGGGCGGCCGACTACTTCCGAGAGCGAAGCATAGACCGCCGGGTCGCCATCGGGTTTCAGATCGCGATTCGCTGCGAGATAGTAGCGATAGCGCAGTTGCCCCACGTAAAACCAAAAGACCGCTTCCTGTTTGGTGGAGGAATCCTGAAAGAGTTTGGCGGCCAGCTTGTAATAGTCCGCCGGGTGTCTCCCTTCGATTCCTTGTTTCAATTGCGCGGGAGTCTCGTCCCGCGGGTCCGCCGCCCGGGCGCCGCCCGCAAGCCAGGCGAAGACGATGAGACAGGTCAGCACTTTCTGCATGAGCCGAGAAAAAATGAAAAGCTTGACGGGAAATACTCTGCCGGGAAGTCGATGATTGTGTAAAGGCAGATTCCCGATTCCGCGCTCGCTCCCGATATTGCCTGAACCAAAGGGTTCTTTCGGCCCATGCGAGATCGGAGTCACCGCCGCCGCCGGGCGCCGAGACGGTGGCGAGCACGCGGATCTACATGAAGAGAGTGTCCCACTTGGCCAAGCTCGCCGATCTCGACTACAACTCGGTCGCTTCCTCGGCGCCGAGACCGGTATTGGCGCGCACGACCAGTTCGTCGAAACGCGCTTCCGCGGCCGGTTCGCGCCGCAGCAGCGTGCCGAGGATCGCGCCGAGGAAGCCTAACGGAATGCTGAGGATGCCGGGGTTTTCCAGCGGGAAGATGGGCGGACGCTGGATGAGATGACGGGCCGCACCGACCACGCCCGGCGGGTCGACTTGCATGATGCTCGGGCTGATCGCGATCAGGACTAACGATGCCAGCAGACCGGTAGCGAGACCGGCGACGGCGCCGGTGGTGTTGAAGCGCTTCCAGAAGAGCGAGAGAACGATGACCGGCAGATTGGCCGAGGCAGCGACGGCAAAGGCGAGGGCGACGAGGAAGGCGACGTTGGCATCTTTGCCCAACAAGATGGCGATCGCGATGGCGATGGCGCCGACAAAGAACGCGGTGATGCGCGCGACCCGCACTTCTTCGCCGGGGCGGCGCTCGGTTCCCTTGTGGATGACCGAGGTCCAAAAATCGTGCGCGAATGAAGTCGAAGCACTGATCGTAAGGCCGGCAACGACCGCAAGAATAGTGGCGAAGGCGATGGCGGCGATGAAGGCAAAGAAGATGTCGCCCGCGAGCGCCTGGGCGAGGAGCGGCGCGCTCATGTTATTGCCGCCGTTCCCGGCGATGTGATCCCGGCCGACGATGGTGGCGGCGCCGAAGCCGAGAAATGTCGTCATGATATAAAAGGCGCCGATCAAAACCATCGCCCAGACAACGCTGACCCGGGCCGTCTTTGCATCCGGCACGGTGTAGAAGCGGACGAGGATGTGCGGCAGGCCGGCGGTGCCGAAAACGAGCGCCATGCCTAACGAGATGAGGTCGAGCGCGCCGTGGTTCGCCGCGGTGTAGCGCAGCCCGGGCTCGAGGAAATTCTTCGTCACGACCTCGCCCTTGTCGTGATAGGTGACATGGGTCACGGCCTCGAAGAAATTCGCGAAGCTCCAGCCAAAATGCGCCATGACGAGGATGCTGAGCAGAATGGTGCCGGCCATGAGAAGGATGGCCTTGATGATCTGAACCCAGGTCGTGGCCAGCATGCCGCCGAAGACGACGTAGATGATCATGAGCACGCCGACACTAATGACCGCGGTGTGATAACTGACGGTGCTGCCTAACAAAAGGGTGACGAGCGCGCCCGCGCCGACCATCTGCGCGATCATGTAAAAGGTGCTGACCGTGATCGTGCTCAGCGCGGCCATGGCGCGGACGGGCCGCGGGTTTAGCCGGTAGGCGAGCACGTCGGCCATGGTGTATTTGCCGGAATTGCGCAGCGGCTCGGCGACGACGAGCAGGACGGTGAGATAGGCGACGAGCCAGCCGACCGAGAACATAAAGCCGTCGTAGCCGTAGAAGGCGATGAGCCCGGCGATGCCGAGAAACGAAGCTGCGCTCATGTAATCGCCCGCGACTGCGACGCCGTTTTGCCAGCCGGTGATGCGCCGTCCGGCGGTAAAAAATGCCGCCGCGCTCTGGGATCGCCGCGCCGCCCACCAGGTGATCCCGAGCGTGACGAGGACAAAGACGAGGAACATTCCGAGGGCCGAGGTCATGAATTTAGCTCCTGAATTTCCGGATCATGCACCGTCATCGCACGACGGAATCCTTGGCGATGATCTCGCGCGCCTGGCGATCGAAACGATTGGCCGCGCGGACGTAGAGCGCGGCGATAATCCAGGCCATAAAGAATTGCGAGAGCGCGAAAAGGTAGGCCACGTTCACCGGCCCGAAGACGCGCGTCTCCATCAGCGGCCGGGCGTAACCGACCAACAGCAGGAAGGCGAAATAGTAGACGATGAAAAAGATCATCGCCGGGATGATGAAGCGCTTCTTCGCGCGCAAGAGTTCCTTGAATCGGCTGCTGGCGGCGATCGCTTCCCAGTTGATCGAGCCCGCTTCCTCGGCTGCTGTCCGCTCGTGCGCCGCCTTCGGGCCGGCGTGGGTGAGGGGAGAAATATCGGTCGGCGCGCCCACGATCGGTGTCGGATCCAGTGGGCGTTTCGAATCTTCCGGCGGCATCGCTGGGATTAAGCGTGATTAATCAGGGGTCGGCAAGGAAAAGCCACTCAGCACATGATCCGAAATTTCTCCAGCAGCTCCTGCCGGAGTTCGAGGGCCACTTTCGGATTGTAGCGGCTGAGCATTTTTTTGCGCTGCTCCGGCTCCATCGCCGCCAGTTGCCTAACGAGATCGTTGCGCGCCTTGTTCTTGGCAAAGCGGCTCCAGCCAATGCCGAGGGCAAGAATGGCGGATGCGCCCCAGACTATCAGATCTCTTTGCTCGATCATCGCCCGCCAAGATAAGCTCCGTCCGTCCGATTGCCACAAAGTGGACCCGCGGCGCAGCCCGATCCTGGTCGAGCGGCGATTCAGTGGAAATGAAAAGATCGATTCGACAACTTTGTCTCGTGACCCTGGCCGGTTTGGCCCTGTCCGGCTGCGCTTCGCGCGAAACGCAAATCCACACCACGGCGAGCGGCGCTCGGGCGGAAGGCAGCGGGGTGACGGACGCGAGCGACGTGAGTGGGGGCGCGAGCTCGGCCGCGGCGGCGGGCGCGGCGATTGGGAATCCCGGTCGTTAGGCAAGCGGGGTATTGGTCGCGCCGCCGCACCGCACGCGAGAGGCTGTCAGCGGAGAAAACAGTATTCCAAGGTCGGAAGGACGACGGCTACACTGCAAGTGCAGAATGCACCTGCCGGCACTAGAAGGGAGCTCTGGCCAGAAGGTAGAGCCAGTTGGCGGCGACAAGCGCGAGGGCAAGTGAGCGCAGGAGCGATTTCTCCGGAGGAGAGAAATTTTGGAGCCGGAAGCGCGGGACCCGCAGCAGGAGGATGACGAGAGCGTAGAGATCGAAGATCACGAGGGCGCAGAAGGCGAGGAAAGCGAGGGGATTGAAAAGGAAGGAGACCGCAAAGTGGCCGTGGAGGAAGTGGTAGGCCGCGCGGGTGCTGCCGCAGGTCGGGCAGGGAAAGCCGGTCAGGGAGTGGAAAATGCAGGGGGGCGTCGGCAGCCGAGCGGCGAACCAAAAGGCAAGCGAAGCACAGGCGCCTAACGAGACCAGGAGCCAGAGCAGTTCGTGATCGATTTCACGCGGCGCGAGGGAGCGGCGACAGGCCTGCATGGGAGGCGCCGGCCGCTTAGCGATTGATCCCCGATAGCGCGCCGAGGGCGCCGAAGAAGCTGAGCAGGAGAAGGCCACCGCAGCAGACGATGACCGGCAACAGCACGGCAAGCACGGCCTTGCCGGTGGTGGTCTGGTGGGCGCGGATCAGGCCGATGCACTCCAACACCAGGAGCCAGACACCCGCGATCGCACCTCCGCAGAACGGCACGATCATAAGGAGGTAGGTTGATCCCGCGGCGAAGCAAAGCACCCGGAAAGTTGTCTCAAAGCTGCGCTTCGCTCCACCGACCAGCATCAGGCAAAGGTGCAGGATGCCGGCGCCGATGAAGAAGCCGAGCGCGAGAAAAACCGGCATGAAAATGATGATGAAAATAATCCCGATGCCGAGCCCCATGAGGCCGGCGAGCGCATTGCGATCGCTCATCACGCCGAGAGAGCTCATGAGGAGGGAAAAGAGGAGATTGATAATGAATCCGATGCTGCCGCCGATGACCGCGAAAATCAGCGGCTCGCCCAGTCCGCCTTCCGGTTTCATTTTTGTGAAAGCGACCGTGGGATTGAGCAGGACAAGCTTCACTGTCTCGATGAAGGCGGTGAAAAATCCAAGCTCTGCGCGTCGGTCCCACGGCAGGCCGGCCTGGTCCACGGCTAACGACGCGTCCGCGCCGGCGAGCCCTGGGAACTGGGCCAGAGTCAGCCAAGCGGGCATTCCTTCGCTCCAGTAGAGATCGGTTGGCAGAAAGCGGCCGTTGCCCAATCCCTCCCTGATTTCTTCCTCGGAAAACACACCGAGTTTCGTCTCCCCGCGGTTGACTTGGATGTTCGTCATAAGCGCGTTTTAGTGGGCCGAAGCGATGGCGTCAATCACTCCCGCGCCCGCCGCTCACGGTTGCGAGGTTGCGAAACGGCGGAGCGAGAGAAAACCGATTTCGTGCCGGGATTCTTTTTCCAGCGCAAGGTCGGCGCAGATCTCGCCCATGACCGGCGCGAACTTAAAGCCGTGGCCCGAGAAACCGCCGCAAAGCACGAGCCCGGGATGGGCGGGGTGGCGATCGACGACAAAATGGGAGTCAGGCGTCAGCGTGTAAGGACAGGGCTTCGCAGCGCGCAGGTTTTGGGCGGCGCCGGGCATCCAATCGTCCATTGCCCGCGCGATCGGGGCGATGTCGCGCTCCGGATCTATCGCGCGTTTGAGATGGGCGGCATCGGTGAAATCGCCATGGGCATGAAAGGCGACTTTCACGCCATCGCCGAAATCCGGGAAACCGTAGAGAGGCGAAGGGAGACCCTTGCGATCGAGGAGGAAGGGCGGAAATCGATCGGCGGCGAAATCATTCGTCGCCGGCCCAAACCAAGCCTGGATATTGCGCTGCACGTGAATTTCGATTCCGAGTTTTCCGAGCGCGTCTTTGAACCACGGGCCTAACGATAAGACGAGGGCGCGACTTTCGATGGTGGCGCCATCGAGCAGCCGAACGGCGAAGCCGCTGCCGGTCGCCTCCCATGATTCCATGGGAGTCTCAAAACGCATTTGGGCGCCGGCGGCGCGGGCGGCCTGGAGGTGCGCCTGAACCGATCTTTCCGGGTCAAGCACGCCGCCGTCGGGCTCGAAGACACCGATTTCATCATCCTGCACCCGGAGCATGGGATAACCCGCGCGGATGTCGCGGGCGGTCAGCGATTCGAGTGGAAGGTTGTGCTCACGGGCGGCGCGCTGTGCGCCGTTGATCACCTCGGCGTTTTCCGGCCCGACCATGAGCAGCCCGGTGATCTGCAGCAGATCCTGACCGGTGTGGTGCTCCAGCTCGCGCCATAAATCGTAAGCGCGCAGGAGTAACGGGACGTAGGCCGGATCCTCGAAGTAGGCTTTGCGAATCATGCGGCTCTTCCCACTCGAGGAACCGAGGTCGTGGGCGCGCGCGTGTTGTTCCAAACCGATGACGGAAGCGCCGCGTCGCGCACAATGGGCGAGGATGGCGCTTCCCATCCCGCCCAGACCGACGATGGTCACGTCATAACGCACCGAGGATTATGAAGCGGCCGCCCCGACTCCGCCACCAAACCAAGGCAGAAAACTTCGCGGAACGACGCCGCAAAGATGGCGCGTCCCGGCCCAGCGGGGACGATCGCCTAACGATTGGACGATCGTCGATTGATGGAATGGGATGCTTTAGTCGTGTCCGGTTGCCGGCCCGGAAAAAATTTGGGGAATTTATCGGGGAAAAGATCCGTGTGCGGGACGCTCGCGCCCGGGTCGCGCAGGGCGGGCGGATCAGCATCTGCGAACTGGATCACCGCTGGAGCATCGACGCGACTGCGAGCGGGAGCCCGACGGCGTTCATCAACCACTCCTGCAGTCCAAATGCCTACGCCAGGATTGCCCAGCGCCGGATTTGGTTTTACGCCCTCCGCACAATCGAGACCGGGGAAGAGATCACGCTCGATTACAGACCCTCACAACATCCTGATCGGCGCTGCCATTGCGGATCGAGCCGGTGCCGCGGCTTGCTGGGCTGAGGCGGGCGCGCCGCCTAGTCCCAATTCATGAAATCGATCTCGCCGGTTTTCTCGGGAGCGCGCTTTTCCCCACCGCCGCCGTTGCGGGCGCCGCCCTTGACCTCTTTCGTCGGCTTGAGATCGCGCAGCTCCTTTGGCTTTTTCTCCTCTTTCGCCTGCGGTTCTTTTTTTGGTTCGGTCATGGTTTTATCCGCCTAACGACCGACCTCCGGCGAGTGATTCGGCCTGGCACTTATTCTGCATCACTCCGCGTTAGGCAATTCTAAGATTGGCGAAAACCGGTAGATCGTGTCGAGCACGATTCTGACGCCGGTCTCGCGCGACGAGTCACGTCGGGTCGGCTCTTTGCCGGTCGCGTTCCGACTTCGCCGAAACGGAACGGACCCGAACATGGTGCGATCAGGATTGAAAGGCCCGGGCTGCGCTGCTGCTCTGGGCTGCGGTGCTCTGCTTCGGGGCGCTTTTCTTGCGCAGGACGAGAGGATTGTTCACCGCGCTGTAACGCAGATCGGGAAGGCGAAGCGAGCCGGTCTTAAGGGAAGCGAGTTTATCGTAAAGAGCGACGCCGGCGCAAAAGACGCCGGTCAATGGGAGGACGGCGAGCCAGAAGAGACAGGCCCCTGCGACGAGGAGAGGTTCAAACACCGTGGATTTCCAGTTGGCATCGGGCGAGGCAGGGAGATCGCTTTTTGGCATGAAGGGCTGTGAGAAAGTGGTGGTCATAATGGATGGATTGGCAGGTTCGATGGATCTCAAGTCTTCTATAACGACTATAATTATGAGCAAACTCCATGCCGTCTCTCGAGCGATTAAACCACGATCACTTCGCCCAAAGCCTATTGGAACTTTTCCGAGGGAGTTCTCCCCGCTAAGCCGCGAATGCCGTGCGACGGTTGGTCAGAAATGAGCGTGTCCAAATCTGCACCAAATTGTATTAAAACGACTCCAGCAAAATCTTTCCCTCGATTGACTACTGTCAGCGTGTTTTCGAATGATAGATAACAGTTATATCACTGGTCTCCAATGAGTTATTGCCTAACAACTCGCGCACGCTTTGGTCGGATTTTCCGACGAAACCAACGGTGGCTTGCTTGCTGCTTAAGCGTTCGTCATGGATTCGACGAAGACGGTTTTAAACAACCTGACAAAGCCTGGACCCCGCCCCCGTGTCCGGCGGCACTCCAAGCCCCGACGCGTAACTGCTTCGGCGAGCTGCGACGAGCTGAAGCAGCGCCCCGGCGTTGGCACGCTCACGCGGACCCGCAATTTGGTTCTGGCGGCACTGCGCGTGTGGGAATTAAAGCGTGGCATCCGCAGCTAGGCGGCTTTCACATGCCGCCGGAGCCGCTCTCAGGCAGGCGCAAAGTGGCGTTCTGCCCGCGGGAGGGAGCGATGTTGCGGAATTGCTCCACTGTCGTCACCGGGCCGTAACAAAGGGCTGCCAGCCTTGAGCTTCCAAGGGTCGGCATCCGGTCTTCGTAATATTTAGTAGGACCCGCTGGAGGGGTTCCCCCAGACGACGCAAAAATGAATCCGTCTTCTGATGAAAACGCACCAGCCAATCCCCCTCGGCCTCGACGGCGCCGTTCTGGATCGTCGTCGAAACGTCAGGTGAAGCGACCGAAACCACCAGTGGTGAAAGAGCCGCCGGTCGATCCTCGCCTGCCTGCGATCGGCACTATGGCTCGCACCAGGAGATTGATCCTGGCGGCGCTCCGTGTCTGGGAACTGAAACGCGGGATCCGTGACTAGCAGACCTCGAACGTCCTTGCGGCTGGTGTAATCGCCAGGGACATGCGAAATAGTTCTCATCCAGCATGCCTTGTGGGTGACGTGGTCGGTAGCGATCGATGAACAGAATCCTTTTTCTCACCCTCGTCTGTATGTTGCCGGGTCTGGCGATGAGCCAGTCGCCCACGGTTTCTCCCAGCGCTGGCGCAACCGGAATTGAAGGAACGATCACCATTTCGCCAGTGCGGGGTGGTCCGACCAGGCAGGGAGCACCTGATTCCTTGCCCCTGTCTTCAATGGCCTTTGAGGTCAAACAAGAGGGCCGGGTAGTGCATACTTTCCAGACCGACGAACAAGGCCGTTTCCGGATTGAATTGAAACCGGGCCGCTACACGGTCGTGAGGAAAGATTGGAGCAGCGCGGTCGGCTCTTACGGACCCTTCGAGGTCGACGTTGCCCCTGGAAAAATGAAATCGGTCGCGTGGAAATGCGACAGTGGCCTCAGGTAACCGCCGACTATTCGACCTCTGGCGTCTGACACGAAGCCAGGGCGATGCCGATTGCGGCTTCAGCGAGATAGACGGCGCGCGCGGTTTTCGGGTGTTCGGCGAGCTCTTCCGTCGCGGCTCGCGCCAGTTCGGGTCCGAATCGCCACAGAAGCGAGTGCCAGCGCGGCTTTAAGAGCCCCATCACACCGTCACCGATCAGAACAAAGGCACCGAGCTGAATCAAACGGCGCGTGATCAAATTGTTGGTCATCGAATTGTATCGAGTCTCCGGCTGGAAACTTCAAATGATCGGCCTTCCCGAAGCGCGGCCGGCGGTCACTGCTCCAGGTCGCGAGCGAAGGCGTCGCTCTTTTTCACCTGTTGCTCCGTTCTCGAGTTTTCCAACGTTTGTTGATCGATCGGCGGGCCCATGGCGCAGCCGGGCTGGAACAAAATGACGGCGAGGCAAAGGAGTAACAAGAATCGGCTCATAAAATGTCGGGTAACTTGCCCGTTAACGGAGTGCGTTCCACTGCGAATTTCCACGTCCTGCGCGAAACGACGTCAGCCGCGGGCCAGGTCATTCTCACTCAGGACCAATCGTTCCACCCGCTCCCCGCGCTGGAGCGCGGCCACGATCTCCGGCACGTCGGCCACGGTGACCCGGCCGTAAAAGAAATGATCCGGTTCCACCAGGATCGTTACCCCGCTCGAACATTGATCGAGGCAGCCGCTGGTGCAGGCTCGCGCCTTCAGGGTGGCCAGGCCCGCGGCGGCGAGCTGTTCCTTCAAGGCTTGCCGGACCGCGCCCGAGCCGCGCGCGCTGCAGGAGCCGCGCGGGTCGTCCGCGGCCCGCTGATTGGTGCAGACGAAAAGATAACGCTCGCGCTGTGGCATTCGGAGCAGGCCCTCGCGTTCTGTCGAGGGCAACTAGGCGGGAGCGTGCGCGCCTTGCCGGTGGTATTCCACCAGGCGAAAGCCCCAGCCGATAAGGGTGGCGAGCTCCTTGTCGCGTGCTTTTTTGCGGTCGAGGAATTTCCGCACCTTCTCTTTGAGCGTCGGTTGTTCTTCTGTTTCGTCGAGGATTTCGAAAATCTCCATCGACAAAAGCCAGTCGTCCGGGTGCTCGGCCTGCTGCGTTTCCCAGATCTCGCCGAGACGTTCGTAGCCGGTCTTGCGGGTGCGGATATCGCGCACCTGCTGATAAAGGCTCTCGAGTTTTTTCCGCTTCGCATCGGAGGGATGCTTGATCGTGCGTTCTTTTGGAACGAGCGCGACTTCGTTGTAGGCGTCCTTGTCGGCGGCGCCGTTGAAGACGGAAACGATCTTTTCGCCCACCGCCATGTCGTAGGTGCCCCAGGCCGGATCGAAGAGAACCCGATCGCCCAGTTTCGCGGTGCAATTGGAGAACGAGATGAGCAAGAGCTTACCGTCACGCTGCAGAACCCTCTCGACCTTGCCTTCGACGGTCACGCCGCTTTCAAATTCCAAACGCGCGGTTTGCCCCTGGCTCAACTCGGTTTCCTTCCACGCGCCGATCGGAGAACCGAATCCATCCTTGTGATAATCGCGTCCGTGGCCGGCGAGTTCCTTCTGCTCGTAAGCGAGCGAACTCGGCCCCGTGCTGCGCAGATAAATCGGCTGATCGTTCGCGTCGGTCAGCACCTCGGTGAAAATGCCCGAGACCTGCAGGCCCGACGAATATTCGCAGGTCGTCACATTCTTGCACTCGATCGCCTTCCGAATCCCCTCCAGCCCGCCGACCTTGAACGCCATCCGGCGGGCAAATTCCTCCAGCACATCGCGCAAGTGCTGAAAATCGCGACAGACAAAAAGCTGCGGTTGTTTCGTCGTGATATCGAAGGCTGTCTCGACCGCTTCGGCCGAATAGGGCAGCTTCTTCACCTGCGACTCGAGGCAGCTGACCGATTCGCCGATCGAGGAAAGCAGGCCCGCGCCATAAATCTTCGGCTGTTCCAGGGTGCCGATGAGACCGTATTCCACCGTCCACCAATGCAGCCGCGAAATCAGCGCCATCTCCGATGGTTCGCCGAGATTTTGCTGGCGCTCTTCCACCAGCTTGGTCGCCGCCTCCACTTCTTCCGCCATCGAGTTCGGCAACTCCTTCAGGATCGAGAGATGCCGGATCGCTTCGTAAAGTTCGAAATCCTTTTTCGAGGACATCGCCTTCGCCCCGATTTCTCCGAAACGCTGGAGATAATCGGAGTATTCACGATCGACAATGATCGGCGCATGCCCCGCCGCCTCGTGCACGATATCGGGCGCCGGTGTGTACTCGATGTGATTGAGCTGCCGCATGTCGCAGGCGATCACCAGCACCTTGTAGGCTTGGAATTCCATGAACGCCGCCGGCGGAATAAAACCGTCCACCGCCACCGCACCCCAGCCGATCTTGCCCAGGATCTCGTTCATCTCGTCAATCCGGGGAATGCGCTCAAACGAGATGCCGGTCTCGAGCAGGCCCTGGAAGTAAACCTTGTGCGCGTATTCCTTCAGGAAAAAAGTGTTCTGGCGCATGATGAACCGCCAGACCGCGTGATCGACCGGCGTGTAATCGTCGTAACGCTGGTCGACCGCAAATTGCAGCAAGTGTTTGGGGAGCGCGGCCACGGCCGCATTGTGCATTGGAATTCCTGTTTTCATTGCCAGACCTCGGAGTAAAATTCGCGGCCGCCTAACGATACAGCCGCACTTATGGATTTTATGGCCGAACGCCCTCAGGGGCAAGGGACATTGAGCCGATGAACGACCCAGGTTCACCGCGGCGAAGCTCGCCGCAGCGCGCCATCGAGGGTGCCGCTACGAGCGCAATCGCGCTTCAGGCCGCGGAACTCTGGGGCGCAACATTGATCGGTCAGGAGCCGGTTCGGGCGGTACAGAATTATGTTTTTGCCGTCGAACGCGCGGGCCGCCCGGCGATCCTGCGCCTGACGCATGACTCCCACCGCAGCGCCGAAGAAGTGGAGGCGGAATTGCGCTGGATTCTCGACTTGAAAGAGTGCGGGCTGCCGGTGGCGGCGCCTTACCGCTCCCGGCGCGATGCGCGGACGGAAATAGTGCCGTCCGCTCATGGCAGATTCATCGTCGCTTGTTTCGAGCACCTCGCCGGGACCGAGCCTGATCCAAAAACTCCGGAGCTTTGGAGTGACCGGATGTTTGAACAGCTCGGAGCGCTTACCGCGCGAATGCACCAGGCTTCATATGATGCGGCCTGGACGCCGGCGACGCTTCCACGCCGCACCTGGCGCGACGAAAGCGTCGCGCAGAATTTCCACTTCTACGTTCCGGTCGGTGAGACGGCAGTGCACGACGCTTTCGATCGCGTCCTGGCGAAACTCGATGCCCTCCCGCGCTCGCGCGACGCTTACGGTCTGATCCACGCCGACCTGAATCACGCCAATTTTTTTCTCACCGCGGACGGTCTGAGCGTCTTCGATTTCGACGACAGTTGTTATTGCTGGTTCGCCTACGATTTGATCGTGCCGATCTTTCACTTGCCCGCCACGACGGCCGCGCAGGCGCAGCAGGCCTTTCGTCTTTTGCTTCGCGGTTACGAGAGTGTGCGCCGTTTCAATCCGGCGTGGCTGAAGTGGATTTCGTTGCTCTTGCAATGGCGCGATCTGCTCACCTACGGATTCTTTTACGAGCAGCTCGAGACTGCCGCGCTTCCGGTCCATCTCCGTGAGAAATTCCTCGCCATGCGCGCCCGCATCGAAGCCGGCCGGCCGATTGCGGAAATCGGCGACGCTGGATAGGTTCGCCGATGTCCAACCCGCCCGAAGTGGTGGCCGCTGCTCCATCTCCTGCTGCCGGGCGCGTGGACTATTCGCCGATTGTCTGGCTCAATCTTCTTTGCCTCGACGCCCCGATTGTCGCGGTCAGCTGGCAATGGCTTTTTGCGCACGCCTTCGGCGCAGATCTCAATTTTTCCCTGCGCGCCCTGCTTTTCCTGACCGCCTGGCTGATTTATCTCGCCGATCGTTTTGCCGACACGATCAAGTTGTCGCCCGAGAGTCCGATCTCGCTCCGGCACCGCTTTTGTCGCGAGCACATGGTCGGGTGGTGGATCGCGATTGTGATTATCTTCTGTCTCGATGCCGTGCTCGCCCTGCGCACCCTCGATCTCCAGATGCTTTTCCTCGGCGGCACGCTCGCGCTGGTTTGTCTGGTTTACCTCGCCATCAACCACTCGTTAGGCGGAAAGTGGCGCCCCTTTCCGATGAAGGAGAAAGCTATCGGTGTTCTTTTCGCCGCCGGCACGGTCCTCGGCGTAGTGGGTCAGCTCCCTGGCCTGACGCTCTCCTTTGGCGCCGCGGTCATTCTCTTCGCCGTCCTTTGCACTTTCAATTGCCTCTCAATTGCGGCCTGGGAACGCGAGCTGGACCTGGCACAGGGGAAGGTCTCTTTCCTGACCGGCTGGCCGGCCGTTGCCGGGGCCCTCCAGCCGATTGGTTACGGGATCGCGCTCGTCGCCCTCGTTTGCGCCTTCTTCTGGCATTTTGCCGCCTTCCCGCTCCTCTTTTGCCTCGCCGCGAGCGCTCTCCTGCTCGTTAGGCTGAACCACGCTCACGGGCTGCCGCGCGACCACCGGACCGCCCTGGCCGACCTCGTCCTCCTTACGCCGCTGCTCGCGCTGCCGTTTTCGCTCCGGTGAGTTTCGACCGGGTCGCGCCCTTCTATCGCGGGCTCGAGCGGCTCGTCTTTGGCGATCAACTCCAGCAGGCGCGGGTTGCTTTTCTCGGTGAACTCGAGCCGCCGCGCCGGGTCCTGATCGTGGGAGAGGGGGACGGGCGGTTTCTTGTCGAATTCGTTAGGCGATATCCTGCGGCGCAGATCGATTGTGTGGATGCGAGCGCGCGCATGATTGCGCTCGCGCGTTCCCGGTTGGGCGAGAGGCAGGCAGTAAACTTCATCCAGGCAGATCTACGGAATCTCTCGCTCGCAGCGGGTCGTTACGATCTTGTCGTGACCCATTTTTTTCTCGATTGCTTTGCGGAAGAGGCCTTGGCGACGGTGGTTGCAAAGCTGGCCGATTCCGCCGCCTCGGAGGCCCAATGGCTCATCGCCGATTTTTGCAGACCGCCTCGAGGATGGCGTCGTCTCTGGGCCCGCTGGCTCATCGCCGTCATGTACGGTTTTTTCCGTCTGGTGGCTGGTATCGAGGGCGGGCGACTAATCGAATACGGCCACCTTCTCCGGGCCCGCGGTTTCTCCTGCACCATGTCGGTTCTTTCGCCTAACGAGTTGGTTCGCTCGGAACGGTGGAGGCGGATTTCCTCCGGGTAGCGCACGCGTCTCGCGTGCTGGTCGCGGTGTCTCACCGCGACGAACTTTCATGGCGGAATCTGTTGGGGGAAAAGTTCGCGACGGTGGGACACCGTCGCCAGCACGCGGGACGCGTGCGCTACCCGGAGCTGATACCTAACGATTGCTCCGGCGTTTGGCGATCCGGCTGAGGAGCCAGCCGAGCAGGCCGAGCGCGAGCGCCCAGGGGCGAGGAAGGCGATCGCCACGCCGATCATCCGCGCGCTCCACATCAGCGCCGCGGCGCCCTGGCCGAGGGTGCGGCGAATCGTCGCGGCCAGGCCGGTTTCGTCGGAGACGATCTTGCCCGGGCTGTAAATTTGCAGGCTGATCTCGGCCGGTGCGGTCGCGGGATTCGCGGTGGTGCCGGGCTGGTCGTTGCGCTGCACGCTCAGGTCCTTCACTTCACCGAGCCGGTCGAAGGTCGCGACCAGTGCCGCATAATTTTTCATCGGCACGCGCAGGGTGAGGTTGGCGACTTCCTGTCCATCGGGGTTGCGCGAAAAAGTCGAACTGCGCAGCGCGCCGTCGGCTTGTCGCAACCGCGGCTTTGAGTTGCTCGACCTGTTTCGGAACCGAGGACGTAACGATGCGCAGGCTGGTTTGTTGCACCGGTTGTTCTTCGCCGGTGCGCGAGATGACGAGATTTAACTGTACTTTGTCGCGCTCAACCTTCGCCGTTTCTGACATGCCGGAACCGTTCTGCGCCACGCGTTCGGTTTGGACGTTGAAATTCTGCACCCGGCCCATGCCCTTGATCCGCGCGATGACGGCATCGCTTTCCTCGGGAGCGAGAAGGAGCGTCATGCGCGCGGTCGCCTGGCCAGAGTTGTCGCGGTCGAGGGTCGATTGCACCACCTGCGCCTTGGCGTTTTGCAACGCGGCCTTCACTTGGGCGAAGGTTTTTTCCACGTCTTCGGCGAAGAGCGAAAGGTTGGCGGTCTCTCGCAGAAGAAAAGCCGCCGGTTCATCGAGGTCTTTTTCCGCGAGTGAAATCGTGACCGTCGCGTACTGCACGAGCGCGTCGTAATACTTCAGCTCGCCCTGCATCTGCTCGATCGATTCGCGCACCCGGGCGAGTTCTTTTTCCACCTCGAGCAGGTCCGACACCTTGCCGGTTTTCTTCTCCAGCATCTCGAGCAGACGTGCTTCCATCCGCTTCGCGTTGCGCATCCGGGCGTCGGTGTCGAGATACGCCTTGGTCACATCCTGTGTCCCGAGCGTCTGGTTTTTCAGCTCGCCGAGGGTGCGCGCTTTCTGCAGGAAACTTTCCAGGTTTTCCGGAACAACTTTGACCACGACCGTGCCCTGCAGCTTTCCGTTAGGCAACTTTGCCGAGCTCTGGGTCGCGATGAAGCCGCGCGCCTCGGTCGCCAACGTCGTCAGGCGCTGGATCGCGGCCTCGTAGTTCAATACCTGGAGGTCGAGTTGAGCGTTGCGGATCAGCTTGCGCGAATCGGCCGGCGTGACCGGGGCGGGAAGCGCTTCATTCTCCTTCTTGTCCGCGCCGACGATGCCTCCCTCAACCGGTTGGTCGCTCTCCCGTTGCTGAATCTTCGCGGGGGAAAGGCTCGCGGGGGCGCTTTTCGCCTTTTCTTCCGCATCCTTGCTCGCATCAGCCAGGGAATTGTCCTCCATCAGCGGGGCGTATTGCCCAGAGCGATCGATTAGATCGCGATTGATGTCCAGAACCGGATTCGGGCCGGCTTCCTGAGCGGTCGGGATTCCGGAGCCGGTCACGATTGTCCGCTCGCTGGCGGGTTTCTTTTCATTCCGCGTCAGTGGAGGAGAAAATGACGCGTAGGATCGCGTTAACTGGGACTCGCCACCTTCACCGGTCACCATTTTCCCAACCTGCACGAGCGTAAGCAGAAGCGCGGCGACGGCGGTGATCTGGGCCGCGCGCATCCGCATGAGACCGGCGAAGAAGGAAATCAAACCGCCGTTCGGCGCGGGGACTTTGCCGCGGAAGCGGCTCAGCATTCTTTGTTCGAAGGCCGGGTCGGCGCTTTCGGTCGCGAGTGTTTTTTCGAGTAGTTGATGCATTTGTTTTTCCTCCAGGTGCAAAGCGCGGCAGGAGGCGCAGCCGGCCAGGTGTTGCTGGAAAGCGGCGCGTTCTTCCGCGGCCAGCTGGTCGTGCACGTCGGCCGCCAGCCAGCTCTCGATCTCGTCATGAATAGTGTCGTTAGGCATTTTGTTACTCCAGGGTGGCGAGCGCGGGACGAAGGCGCTGGCGCAGTGTTTCCATGGCGCGGCCAAGGATGCCGCGGAGCGCGCCGTTGCTCAGGCCGAGGGTGCGTTCGATCGCGGCGTAATCCATCGCCTCGAAATAGCGCAGGGTGAGCGCGGCGCGGTGCATCTCGGGCAGGGTGGCAAGCGCGGCCCGTATCTGTTCGCTCATGGCTTTTTCCTTCGAGGCCTGCGCGGCTTCTTCAAATTGGTTGTCGATCGGCTCCTCGGCTTCCGTCGGAAACGGGACACTCCGCCGCCGGCGCGCGACATCGTGCGCCCGGTGCCGCGCGATGGTGCCGAGCCAGGCTGGGAATTTCTCCGGATCGCGCACGCGCCAGCGTGTTTTCCAGGCTTTGACCAGTGCGTCCTGGACGACGTCCTCGGCTTCCTCGCGATTTTGCAAAATCCCGTAGGCGATGGCGAAAAGGGCCCGGCTTTGGCTGCGGATGATCATCTCGAAGGCGTTGCGATCACCGTGAATGGCCGCTCGAAATGTGTCTTGTTCGGTGGAATCCATCGGTCGATCTAAAGCCTAGACGCACGAGGTTTCGAAACCGCGCGAAAATTTTCGCAGCCGAGCGAATTTGTTAGGCCGCCCCGTCCCCTTTGTCATCCCGAGCCGGCGCAGCGCGGAGAGGGACCCCACAAGAGGCGATCGGTGTTCTTGCCGCCTCAGGACCTGATTCGGCGCGAGCTGTTCGGCTGGGGCAGAGCCGCTCGACGCTTGCGAGGTCCCTCGCCGTCTGCGCGGCTCGGGATGACAAGAAGAGCGGTGTCGTCGTTGGCCGCTAAAAGATCGTCACGACCGTTCCGGGGCTGATCATGTCTTTCAGCCGCGCGGCATCCCAGTTCGCCGTCCGAATGCAGCCGTGGCTCCCGGCGCGCCCGATCGTTTCCGGGTTGTTCGTGCCGTGAATGCCGATGCCCGGTTTGTTCAGGCCACACCAGAGGATGCCGACGGGATTGTTAGGCCCGGGCGGGATGTTGTGGAAATCGCTCGTGCGCACTCCGTGATTGAGCACACCTTCGTCGTGCCGGAACCAGGGCAGAGTCGCGATGCCAAGGATTTTCCAGACGCCTTTCGGCGCCGGCAATGCCTTCGAGCCGGGAGTGATCGGAAATTCCGCGATTAGTTTGTCGCCCTCGCGCACCTCGAGAAAATTTTCGCGGGTGTCGATGAAGATTTGCCGGGCGGCGAAGAGCGGATTTTTCGGGACAAATTTCTCCGAGAGTTTTTCCACCTCGAAAGGCTGAACGTTAGGCACACGCACCACATCGCCGACTTTCAACTTCTCGAGATCCATCCCCGGATTGATCCGGCGCAGGAACTCCTGCGCAGCGTGAAAGCGTTCGGCCACGAACTCGAGAAGCGACCCGTATTTCATCGCCTTCAGTTTTGCCTGCTCCGAAGGCTTGGACGCGACCTCGCCGACGAAGTTCAAATCCTCGGGCCGGATGGTGTAGGTGGTGTAGGGCTCGGGCACTTGGGCGAGCAACTCCGCATCGACCGCGCCGGTCGGCGGAAGTCCGTTCGCTTTCTTGTAAGCGACCAGCGCCTTGCCGAAAAACTCGCCCATCTTGCCGTCGATTTTCCCGGGTCCGAAGGCGTGATTATCAAGGAATATCTGGAGCCGCACGCTCGTCGCTTCGTCGTAAATCGGCAGCGCGACCAGCTCGCGCGGAGGCGGTTTGGGCGTCGGCACCGGCGTTGGGGTCGGCGCTGGCAGAGCTTTGCGCACCGGGATCGGGGTCGGCGTGGGCGTCGGCGTCCGGCGCGAGAACCAGCCTGCGTCGGTCCGCACTGCGAACACGCAGAGCGCGAGGCAAATAAAAACGGCCGGTTTCATGAGCGCTAGCTATCAACCGGTCGTCGGCTGCATGCAAATGCCGGACACCTTTTCTTGCCGAAGCCAATGGCGTTTTGTCTAACGCAGTTCCTTGCGGATCATCAGCTTGAGACCGGACCAGGTTTCATTTACGGCGCAGACCTTGATATCGACAAATCCGAGCGGCAAGGCGACTTCCCTAACGACGTCCTCGGTGATGTCGGTCTCGACCCCGGAGCTTTTCTTCGGCCAGGAGATCCAGACGATTCCGCCAGCCGCGATTCTCCGTCGGAGGAACGAGAGCCTTTTCCGCAAGGCGGACTTCGACGCCGTGAAAAAATGCACAAACGCGATCCCGTGGACCACGCGCGGTGCCCAGCGCACGGTAATTTCCGAGGGCAATTGCAGCATCCGAAGGTAATCCTCCGGCTCTCCTGCCACGTAGGCCAAGGTGCCGGCGCGATACCCGAGTTTTTTCCAGAGCGGTGTCCCGGAGTATCCCGCCGTGGCCCCCTTTGCATCGGTCCCCATACGAATGGACGGGTCCTGGGATTTTGGCGCCCCGGCCTTATCCCTTGACTTCATAGGTCGTGATCTCGAGGTCGAAGCCGTCCGGATCGCGAAAGTAAATCGAGTGCGCGATCTGGTGGTCTTCGAATTCGAAATCGATTCCGCGCGCCTTTAGCTCCTGCTGGGCTTGCAGGAAATTTGCCCGGTCCGCCCGCAGCGCGAAATGGCGCAGACCGACTCCCGGCGGCTTGGCCCTACCGGTGGCCGCGTCCCGAGCCGGAAAAATCGCAATCCCGGTCGCGCCCTTTCCGACAAACTGCGGCACATCGCCCCAAACCTCGGCGTGCTGGCGCTCGAGACCGAGGACTTCGACGTACCACTGCACCGAGCGCTCCATGTCGCTCACCGAGATCGCGACGTGGTCCAGACCTTCGAGATTCATGGAATAAAGATTGTGCCCGCGCGGCGGCCTCGTCAAAATCACGCCCGTTCGCCGTGAAGGTCCGTTCTCCCGATCGTCGTGAATTTCTCCGCCTGCTCGCCGGTGCGACACTGGCGAGCGCGCTGCCTTCGTGGGGCCGCACGGCGGGAATTCCGGCGCAGGACCTGGTCACGATCTCGATTCTGCACACGACCGATTTGCACGGTCACATCTTGCCCACGAGCGACTACGACGGCCGCCCGGATCTTGGCGGCCTGGCGCGGTGCGTTACCCGGATTCGCCGCTGGCGGAGCGAGAACCCTCACTCGCTCCTCCTCGATCTCGGCGACGTTTACCAGGGGACGCAGTTCGCGCTGAGCGACGAGGGACGATCGATGATCGATCTCTTCAACCTCCTGCGCTACGACGCCTGGATCATCGGGAATCACGAATTCGATTGGGGGATCGAGCCTTTTCTCCGGGCGGTGGTGCGATCGCGCATGCCGGTGCTGGCGGCGAACACGCTCCTCGGAGGAAACCCGGCTGGCCAATTCCGCGATGCGGGCCATCCTTTCGCGAAAATTCGATCTTTCATTCTCAGGGAAATTGCCGGGATCAAAGTCGCGGTCGTTGGCCTAACGACACCGGGAATGCCTTATTGGTTTCTGCCCAGTTTCCTGGAAGGGATCGAGTTTCCGCACCCGGTTGAAGCCACCCGTCGCGCCATTCGCCAAGCCCAAGCCGCGGACGCCGACGCCATCGTGCTTGCCGGACACATGGGGCTGAAAGAGCGTACCGGGGGCGACGATTTTGCCAATTGCGTGATGGCGTTGACCGCGGAATTTCCCGAGATTGCCGTCCTTATCGCCGGTCACACGCACCAGAATATCCCCAGTCGCCTGACGAACGGGGTACTTCTCACCCAGGCCGATCATTTTGGGATTCACCTCGGGCGGGTCGACCTCGTCTTCGATCGCAATTCCAAGAAACTGCTTCGCCGCGAAGCCCGGACCGAATTAATGGACGATCGCTTCGCGCTCGATCCCGTTATCCTAAGCCGAACCCAGCCGCGGCTCGACCGCGCCGCCGAGGTCATGGCCGAGCCGGTCGGCGAACTCACCGACACCCTGAGTGCGCGCTCCGAGCCCGGCGAGCCGAGCGAGGTCGAAAGGTTGATCGCCGCCGCCGTGACCGCAACGCTGGCCGGCCGCGGGCTCAAGGTCGACGGAGTTTTCCACGGGCTCTTCGACGACCGCGCTCTGAAAAAGGGCCGCAAAACCATCGGTGATCTCTGGGAGATTCTGCCTTACGAAAACTATCTCGTAACGGGCGATCTGACCCCGCTCGAGCTGAGGGTGATCATGGAAGAAGTCTTCCAGGGCCGGGAACGCCGCAGTCTGACCGGCTTCGCAATGTCGGTTAACGGGCAGGGGCAGGAAGCACGTGTCACGAATCTCCGCGCCGCCGACGGCCGCCCGCTCGATCCCGCCCGGCGCTACCGGATTGCCTTCAATACTTTCGATTCCCGCAGCGCCGGGCATCGCTTCATGAAGTTGCGCTCGATCCTGGAGCGGCCGGAGTCGAATTGCATCTTGCACCCGGTGCAGACACGCGAGGCGCTGATTGATTATTTCCGCCGGCACAACGTGATCACATCGCCTCCCGTGCTTGACCTCAGAGGGTAGTTTGTTTTCAATTTTTTATGCGTTTAGTCCTGGTCCCACCCAAACTGTTGATCCTGGTCTTCGTCCTCTTGGCGCAGAATTTGACTCAGCCGCTGGTGGGTCAGAGTAACCCGGAGTTTCGTCCCGCTCTCGTCGGCAGCGGGCCAAATTCATTGGTCAATCTGATCGACACCGAGAAGCTCCTGCAGGCAGGGCAGCGTGATGCGGTGGTTATGTTTGATCAGATGGTCTTCCCCTTCCCAGTGAAAGGCGCCTACGGCAGCGTTTATAGAGGCACGGAAAACTCGCAACCTCTGCAAAAAGCAGTCCTTCGTGCCTTGGACCGGGCGCAATTCATTCCGGCGATCGCGCAACACAAAAAGACGGCGGTCGACTTCCGCGGGACGGTTATGTTTTTCGCCAACCAGGAGCCTCACCTGCGCGTCTTCGCCAATCAGGAAACGCGCGAGCTGGCGCGCTTTGCCGACTTCATCGCTCCGCAATTAATCGGGGGTTCGACGAAATGGGACGCGAGCGATCCGCAATTGGAGACGGCGCGAAGATTAAGGAAGACCGGCGCGGTCGTTCTTTCGTTGCACGTCGGAAAAAAAGGAGAGCTGCTTTCATCTCGGATCGTCTCGGAAGATCCGCCAAACCTGCACTTCGGCGCAGCGGTGCTCAAATCTTTCAAGGCCGCTCGCTTCATTCCCGCTTTTCGCGATGGCAAACCGATTGACTGCACGTTCCAGACCACCGAATACGTTTCGCCTGATGGGCGTTATCGTGGGGAAGTCAGTTTTCGATGATTCCAGCCGCGCTCGAGCGAGCGAATTAACTGAGAATTTTTTTCGAACCGATCCGTTGCGCTGCGCCGAGAACCTGGTCGGGACCGAGCTGGTCTGGGGAAAATGTGGCGGCATCGTGGTCGAGACGGAGGCTTATCTGGTGGAAGGCGACGAGGCCTGCCACACTTTCATGCGGCCGAGCACGCGCGCTTTTGTGGAGCGGAACAAGGCGGGTGCGGCTTACATTTATTTCAATTACGGCGTGCACTGGATGCTCAACGTCCTGATCAAGGGCGGCCCGCGCGACGGTCTCATCCTCATCCGCGCGATCGAGCCGCGACGCGGGCTCGCGCTCATGCGAAAACGGCGCGGGGTTGAGGAATTGAAACGCCTTTGCTCCGGGCCAGGCAAGCTGACCCAGGCGCTCGACATCAACCGGCGCCATCACGAAATCGATCTTTGCTCCGATCCCGCGCACTGCTTTCGCGCCCGGCCTGAAGGTGACGTCGCCGTGGTCGCGGATCCGCGGATCGGGATCAGCCGGGCGAAGGATTTTCCCTGGCGTTTCACGTTGCGCGACAGCCCGTTCGTTAGCCGACCGGTGAAAATGGCGCCGCGAGTACCCGCTAAAGGGAAACGCCGATACTGAACCCGAGCTTCCAGCGTTCCGCCGGATCCTGGCCGGTAAGCGCGCTCCGCCATTGCACGCTGCCCTGGACGTAGGCGCGATCGCTCATCGGCACCCGGTGGAGCAACTCTGCTGCGACGCTGCGACGGCGTCGGCCACTCGATGAGGTCGTCCCGGCGGATTCCTCGGCGATGACGGCGAGAGCCGTTCGGTCGCGTGCGCGGTGCGGGATGAGGCCGGTCCATTCCAGGCCAGTCACCGCGCGTTTTTCCCAGGGGCCGTTGCGATGCGCGGCGGCGGAGATCGACGCGAAACCCGCGAGCCCCTGCTCGGGATCAGCCGGTTCGCTCCACAACCGCGCATCGCCAAAAGCATAAATTCCAAGCGGCGTCCGGCGTTCTTCGTCCAGCCGCGCGCCCGGCAGACACCCAGCCGCCGATCCCCGCGACCCGGTGCCGGTAACCGTTCTCTGCCGTGCCCTCGTGCGTCCATTTGGTTTCGGCAACAACGAGCCAGCGCGCGCTCCCGCGCGCCAACCGGTGGGCGGCAAGATTGTGTCCTTCCTCGAGCCAGATCGTGGCGAGCTGCACCGCCCACTCTGCGCGCGGTTTCCATTCGACCCGCAGCGCGGGCGCGGAGAGGGGAAATGGATCGAGCAACCCGATCGCGCCGGGCGAGAAATTGCCGATATTTTCCCCCGGTAAGCGCGAGAACGTGGAAGCGGACGGAAGCGATTGGAAATGCCAGCCGAGATCGTAAAGGCCGCCAAGCAAATTCCAGTGTTCGCTGCCGTCCCAGCTCAACCAGGCAAGATAGGACCGCAGCTTCCAGCCGTAGGCTTCCTCCACGCCCCACGAAAGCGTCGGGTGCGCGAAGACATACCAGTGATCGAGACCGGCGAGCTCGCCGAGATCCAGCTCGAGCGAGAGGGCGGCTTCGAAAATCCAGTCGAGCGTGTCCGCGCGCGGAGCTTGCACGGTTTCGATGACCGCATCGACGTTCCAATCGATCCCACGGAGATCACTTTTCTCCTCCACCACCACCGGCGGCGGCGGCGTGCCGGCAAAGGCGACACCCGCGGCGAGCAGGAGGGCGGCGGTGCAGGATTTTAGACGCGAGCGGTGCGTGCCCATCGGCCGGCCTGTTGGCTAAAGAGCCCGCAGCTCCAGCCTGCGATCGCACTCGTTAGGATGACGCTCAGGAAATATAACGGGTAGAGCGGCGAGAGAAAGAGGAGCCAGAACGGCTGCGGCGCGTAATGCCGGCCGAGGATCCAGGCAGAGAGGCTTTGCACGCTGAAGAGCGCCATCGTGAACACCTGCCAGCTCCAGAAATCGAGATGGAGCGCGTGAAAATCGCCCCGCGTAAACCAGAGGCCAACGAAAACGGCCAGCGTTCCCGCGAGCATCAAGGCCCAGCAGATGCTGGCGAGCGCTTCGAGCATGAACGGGAGCAGGACCGCCGTGCGATGATGCCAGAGGTCGCCGTGCATGCGCAGCACTTCGACCAGCCCTTGCGACCAGCGCCGGCGCTGCTTCCAGAGTGCCGAAACCCGATGCGGCACGCTGATCTCAACCGCGGCCCGCGGAGCGTAGGCGAGGCGCCAGCCCGCGCGTTGCAGGCGCCAGCTCAGCTCGATGTCCTCGGTCGTGGAAGCGGATCGAAAACCGCCGACCGCCCGCACCGCGCGCACCCGGAAACAAGCCGCCGCGCCGCTGACGGTGAAGAGCCCGCCGAGCAATCCGTTTGCGCGTTTCGTTAGGCCAACAATGCTGGCGTATTCCATTTGCTGGAGCCGGCCGAGGAACGAACCCTTGCCCGCCACGCGCACGTTGGCCGTCACGCCGCCGACCCGTTCGTCGGCGAGAAAGATCGCCATTTCGCGCACCGCCGTGGGTGCGAGCCGCGTGTCCGCATCCACCACCATCGCGAAGTCGGTCCGCAACGCGGCGAGCGCGCTCTCCAGCACTTCGCTCTTCCCGCGGTTCTCGACGAACTCCGTTACCGTCACCCCGCGCGCTTCAAATTTTCTTGCGATCTTCACCGTGCGATCGGTGCTCCCATCGGAAAGCAGGTGCACCTCGAGCCGCGGATAATCGACCGCGAGAAGCGCTGCGAGACAGGATTCGATGACCGCTTCCTCGTTATGCGCGGGGATGAGAATCGCGACCGACGGCAGCTCGTCGTCCTCGACCGGGACATGGCAGCACGCTTCCCGGAAGATGACCTCGAGGAGCGAAGCGAGCACCAGCCAGGCGCAGATCAGCGCCGGATAAAGGGCGACGTAGAGTTGGAATGAAGTCCACATTCTGATTTAGAGATCCGTTAGGACAGGAGGTCGCCGTTTCTTTCCATTTCCAGGCGAGCCCATCGGCGCGCGCGGTTTCCTGCAGGACATGGATGGCGGCGTCGTGCACCGTCGTGATCCGGCAGCCGGGAATTTTTTTCGCCTCGCGGATGAACTGGCGCACCGCGGCAAGATTGTCGTCCTGGGCGGCGATCCATTGGTGAATATCGATCGTAAAAGTAGTGTCGCCCGCCGCCGCCGCCGCGCGCAGATTCTCCAGCCAGATCGCGGCCATCGCGGGCGCGGAAATTTTCGCCATGTAGCGCGCGTCCCAGTCGTTCGGAATGGTAAACGGCATCACGACGATCCCGGCGCGCGGGTCGCGGGAGGACGCGACCGGCTCGGCGTTGAGCCAGCCTTCCTTCGGATCAAATGCCTCCGATCCATCCCAGAGCAGGCCGTGCGCGATCAGGCGATCGCGGGTCAGCCCGGTGATGCTGTTACGCGGCGCGGCAAAACCCGAGACCGGGATGCCCATGCGCCGGAAAACGCCGAGGCTGCGATCGATCACCGCGATCTGCTGCTCGTCCGGCAGTTCGTCGATCTGCTCGTGATCGTAGGCGTGGACCGCGATTTCGTGTCCTTGCTCCGCCGCTTCGCGGATCACCTCCGGCTGCAGCTCCGCCAGCCGCCCGCAGGTTGCGAAAGTGGCGTGCACTTTTTCTTCCGCGAAAAGCTGGAGGAGGCTCCGGATCATTCCCGGATTCACTGCTCCGTAACTGCGTTGATTATCCGGTTCGGTATCGATCCGGATCGAGACGGCAGTGAATTCCGGGCGCGGATTACCTCCCAGCGCGGCGAGCTGGTTCTTGGCCCGATGGAGGGCCGCGATCGACTCGTTAGTCCACTTGCCGTAGAGAAAATACGAGGGCGCCTCGGGCGCGCCAGCCAGGGCCTCGAGCGTCGTCATGGTGCGCGCGATCGACATATCGGCGTCGATCACGGTGGTGAGTTTCGCTTCCCCTTCCGTCTCTTTTTCTGCGGCCAGGCGACTCTTGGCCAGCCACTGCGGGGAAAGTCCCCAGTCGTCCCAGTAACCCATGAGCATGATTTCATCGAGCCCGGCCAGGCTAAGCTCGCCGAGGTCCTGGCCCGATTGGGTGTTTAGCCAATAGGCTTGCGCGCTAAACGGCAGCACACACGCTCCCATCCACATGTTGGGCGCCTCTTCGATGATGGCGGACCGCATCGCATCGGCCGCGGCGGTGATGGCGCTGCCGCGCGTCGCGGTCCAGGCTTCCCAAAGTTTGCTGTGACTTTTCAGCGCGCGGGGCAGTTCGCGCGCCTGGATCGACGATCGGCCGAGGCGTTTGGCGGTCGCGTCCAGACAGCGGTTCGCAAGTGCAGGAAAAATCGTCGTCGAAGCGGATGAAATCCAGAAAGACGCCGCGCAGATGCGGCCCGCCCGCCTGCACCGCGGCGCGGACAATGGAAGCTTCGTAGGCCAGCGCGTCGGGGTGGCGCGGGCAGAGCCAATGTTCGCGCGGCGTGATCCCGTGCTCTTCGGAATAGACGAGCGCGCGCCAGTCAGGATGCGTCCGCGCACTCGCCGCGTCATTAAAAAGCGGAACCCAGGCGCAAACTTCGATTCCTTCGGCGTCCAGCGCCTGCGCAAATTTGAGCAGACGCCCGTCTTCAAACCCGCGCGCCACCGGGCCGAGCGTGGTCGGGAAAAACAGCGTGCCGCCTTCGTGTTCGTCGCTTTCGTCCTGCTTGAATTGGAGCATGATCCGTTTCACTCCCGCTTTGGAGAGACGCTTCGCTTCCGCCGCCGCCTGGGCCGGGGCCGGGCAATTCGGCGCCGCGCGCATGAAGATCGAGAGCGTGGGTCCGACGGGTTCGGTCGCGGCCGCTACTTGCGGAATCTGGACTGCCGCGCCCGGTAACTTGTGCGCCGCATCGATCCATTCCGGACCGCTCACGATCGGTGCCTGATTCTGTAAGACGCTCGCAAAACCCAGCCCAAGCACTCCGCAAACCAGCCCGAGACAGCAGATCGCTTTTGCCCGCAAGGAGCGATCGACCATCTTTTTGGCCGACCGGCGCGTGCCGTTGACCGCCCCGGATCGAAGGCCAAATGCGAGCGGGTGAAAGTCGCGTCGCACCATCGCAACATCTTTGACTAGTGGAACCTGTGCGCTTGCATTCATGCCTCCACTTAGCCGCGCCGCCGCGTAACGTGCACCTCCTGAAGAGTTACTCGGTTGTAACCTTTGCCCGGCCGTCCCGTTGACCATCCCGGCAAACGCGCCGACTTTACGCGCTCGATGAACGGAACTAAACAGCGCGTCCTGCTCGGCATGAGCGGCGGGGTCGATTCCAGCGTCGCGGGTTATCTCCTCCGCGAGCAGGGCTACGACGTCGTCGGCGTGACGATGAAGGTCTGGCCGCAGGATTGCATCTCGCGGGCGGAGGACAAATGCTGCGGCCCGCAGGCCATCGCGGACGCGCGCGGTGTCGCCCACTCGTTAGGCATTCCGCATTACGTGGTGGATGAGGCGGACCAGTTTGAGCGGGTCGTGATCGATTATTTCTCGAGCGAATACCAGGCTGGCCGGACCCCGAACCCGTGCGTGATGTGCAACGAAAAGCTGAAGTTCGGCAGCCTCTGGGAAAAAGCGCGCGCGCTGGATTGCGATTACATCGCCACCGGGCACTACGCCATCATCGAGCATCACGCTGACCGCGCTGTCCTGCGCAAGGGGGCCGATCCGCGCAAAGACCAGTCGTATTTTCTTTTCAGCCTGCGTCAGCCGCAGCTCCGGCACGCTCTCACCCCGCTCGGAGCGATGGAAAAGTCGGAAATTCGCGAGATCGCGCGTTCGTTAGGCTTGAAGGTCGCGGACAAGGTCGACAGCCAGGAGATCTGTTTCGTCCCGGGGAATGACTACAAGGCGTTTCTCCGCGGTCATCTCGGTGAAGACGAATTTCATCGCGGCGGAATCTACGATCTTTCCGGCAACTTTATCGCCGAGCACGAAGGGATCGAGATGTTCACCATCGGCCAGCGCAAAGGACTGCCCGGCGGTTCGCCGAAGCCGCGTTACGTGGTCGATATCGACCCGGGGACCAACCGCGTCTTCGTCGGCGATGCGGAGGATTTGCTGGTCGAGGAATTTGAGATCGATCGGATCAACTGGAGCAGCCGCCCGCCTGCGGACGAGCCGCGCGCGGTCACGGTGAAGATCCGCTACAGCCACCCGGGTGCGGCGGCCACACTCGTGCCGCTGGAAGGCGATCGCGCGCTCGTGCGGTTGGACGAGCCACAGAAGGCGGTCACGCCGGGCCAGGCCGCGGTCTGCTACGACGGCGACGTCGTCGTGGCCGGGGGCTGGATTTGCCGGCACGCCGCAGTCGCGCTCGCCTAACGATATATGGCGGACGAAGCGCTCCTCGTCCTCAGCACTTTCCCGGACGCGGCCACCGCGCGGCGCATTGCCCGCCAGCTGGTCGAAAATAAATGTGCCGCCTGCGCCAATCTGCTGCCGCCCGTCGAATCGATTTACTGGTGGGAAGGGAAGGTGGAAACCGGGAACGAAACGCTGGTGCTTTTCAAAACGACGACCGGCCGCTACGAGGCGCTGGAGACGTCGCTGCGGCAGCTACATCCTTACGACGTCCCGGAGATCATCGCCCTGCCGGTCGCGCAGGGGTTGCCGGAATATTTACGCTGGGTTTCCGAAAACTGCCCGGGCTAGGCTGGGAAAAATATGATCATTCGCGAAAAAGAGCCGGCCAACCTGGAAATGCCCTTCGGCGAGCTCAAGGGATTCCTCACGCCTAACGAGCAGTTTTACATCCGCTCACACTTTCCCGTCCCGGAGGCCGATCTCGCAACCTGGCGCCTGCAAATCGAGGGGAAGGTGGAGGCGGCGCGCGAATTTAGCCTGGACGATTTGCGCCGGCTGCCGTCGACGACCGTCCCAGCGACTTTGGAATGCGCCGGTAACGGCCGGGTCTTTCTCGTCCCCAAGGTGAAGGGAGCGCAATGGGGCCTGGGTGCGGTCGGGAACGCGGAGTGGACCGGGGTGTCGTTAGGCGAAGTCCTGCGCGCCAGCGGTGTCGGCAACGGCGCGACCGAGGTTATCCTGGAAGGCGCGGACAAGGGCAAGATCGCTGATCCGCCCAAGCCGGCGGGCGAAATTCACTACGCGCGGAGCGTTCCGCTGGCCAAGGCGCACGAGGGCGTCCTGCTGGCCTATGAGATGAATGGCGAGCCGCTCACGCCCGCCCACGGTTTTCCGCTGCGCGCGATTGTGCCTGGCTGGTACGGCATGGCGGCGGTGAAGTGGCTGCAACGCATCATCGTCACCGACCGGCCCTTCAACGGATATTATCAGACGGTGGATTACGCCTTCTGGGAGCGCGACGAGACGGGCGTGCGGCTGATCCCGATCACCGAGATGCAGGTGAAGGCCTCCATCGCGCGCCCCGGAATCAATGAAGTCGTCGCCGCGGGTTCGAACTACAAAGTGGCGGGCGCGGCCTGGACGGCCGAGGCCGAAATCGTAAAGGTCGAGCTGAGCACGGATGGCGGGAGTTCCTGGGAAACGGCGTCGTTAGGCAAAGAGAAAGCGCGCAACAGCTGGCAGCTCTGGGAATACGACTGGAAGGTGCCGTCCACGCCGGGGCCGTGTGTTCTGCTCGCGCGCGCGACCGATTCCCGCGGCCGGACCCAGCCGCTGGAGCGCGATCCCGATCGCGGCAGTTATGAGATCAATCATTGTCTCCCGATCGAGGTCGAGATTCGTTAGGCTGGGCTCAATTCGTTGAGGTGTTCCCACTCGACTTCGACCCGCTGTTTGCGGGCGAAGCGATCGTGAAAGAAGAGCTCCTTGTGCCGGCAGCCGTGCTCGTGCACCAGCCGGGTCACCTTCACGTCGAAGCAGCAATACTCCGCGATCTCGAGGATGCGCCCTTCGCGCCACCAGCGGATGGCGTCGAGGCTCATCGCCGTCTTGCGCACGCCTAACGTCGCCTGCGCGATAGCGTCGAGCCCGAGGCGATGGCCGAGTTTTGCTTCCATGTCGACCATCAGGTCGGCCGTCGGCAATTCGTGCGCGAGATCGAGCACGGTGTAGCCCATGAGGACGTGATAATCGAAATTGATGACGTTGAAACCGACGACGAGGTCGGCTTGGCGCAGGCGCTCGATCAAATCGTGCACGCGCGGTTCGTGGAAGATTTCGTAGCGCTCGGTCCGGGTGCTGTAGGTCACGCCGATCGACATCTGCATGTTGCCTTTGCGATCCCAGCCGCCGGCGTCGTTGGCGGTGCGCTGAGTCTCGAGATCGAAGTAGACGATGTCGCGGGGCATCGGGCTATTTCAACTCGAAATCGCCGCAATCAAAAGCAATCATTTCGGTCAGGTTCGAAATTCGAAACTGTTCCACCACGGCGCCGTCGTCCTGGAAAATATCGAGCGTGTTGTCGAGCGGCCGGGCGAGCAGAGCGCGGACAAGATGGGGCGTGTCGCTGATCGTGCGCAGCGGGAGGCCGTCGGCGGTTTTGAGGAAACTGCCATCGGCATCGAACCCGACCGCGAGCTCGACTTTGCCGGGCTGATCGTGCCGCAACGGATCGGGTCGCAGTTTTTGCAGGAACTTTTCGGGCTGTGGTTGCGGCGTCGACGGGGTCGCCACCGGCTTGTTGTTTTCGAGCGCAAAGTTCTGGTGCGCGATGATTTTTTTCTCGAAGAGATTCTTCCAATCGGAAACGGCTCCTTCCGCGTCGTCTGTTGTGCGGAGCAGGGTCAGGCCGAGGAATCGTTCGACGAGGTCGTTGCGTTCGAGGAGAAAAATTTCCTCGCCGGTAGTCGAAGCCTCGATGTGGTGCGGCTGTGGATCTCCCGGGAGATATTCGAGCGTCCGCAGGACCTCCTGGTTCCGGGCGATCTGCCGGACGTGGCGCAGACCACCAGGCTCGCTGGAATCGATCAGCCAGAGCGTGCCATCCCTGCCTTGAGCACAATCGACCGCGTTCGGCAGCGTCGCGAGCTGCGGGCAGTGTTCGCCGGCAACCGGGCTGGTCTCGGCGCGGATCGCACCTGTTGTCCGGTCGCAAATGAAGGTCGCCTTTCGGCCTCCGGCCAGTTCCGCATCCGCCATGAGTTCGCCGTCCTTCATCCGGAGCTGGGTGAAGCGAAGGAGGTGCGGCGAGTTTTCATCCGTTACCCAATCGTTGAAGAAATAACCAACCCCTTCGACTTTCAGATCCCCGACGACAAAACCGCGGGCGCGGTACTTTCCGTTAGGCGAAGGCTGGCCTTGTTCGTCTGTTCCGTCCCATTCGGTCTCGAGGGCGTCATGACCGGCATTGAAATCGGAGATCTCGTCTTCGCGATGGAGCACGCGGACCAGCTTGCCGGTCGCGTCATAAATCCCGAGGCTGATTGTTCCCTCCAGCGGCGGCAGGGCGAAGCGGAGCGGAACCCGGCGCGGCGAAGCGGTCGGCGATGGAGTGGCGGAGGGTGACGGCGTGGGAGAGGACGACGGAATCGGAGGTTCCTGCGCCTGCAGCGGCAGGAGTCCGAGGATGGAACAGAGCAGGATGGCGAGACGCATGTGGTGGGCGGCTAAAGGTAATAGCGCCAGTTCAGGTCGGGGAAAAGGTTAGCGCGCTCTTCGCATTCGCCAAGAAATTCGCGGTCGACCCGGCTCGCCTCGAGATCTGCGGCCAGGCGCCGAAACCGGGCGAGGTGATCTTCCGTGCGCTGCTTCGCATAGTCGGGCGCGCTTTGGGTTTTGATGAGGAAGGCCCAATCGCTCGATTGCGCGAGGAGGAGTTCGCGCGCGGCCTGCCGCAATCCGCGCTCGATCCCGGGATCGCCGGTGGCGCGATGCTGGCGCGCGATTTCCGTCATCCGGCGGGTGGCGGCGTGGAGTTGCGGGTAAATCCAGGCGGCTTGTGCGTCCAGCCAGACGTTGTTGAAACCGTGCTCGCCCCAGCTCGAAGGATTTGGCCTCACGATCTGTTGGGACGGATGTGCGGCGAGGAATTCCGAGGGGGTGGTGAGCATGAAATCTTCCCGCTCGCGCGCGGCGCGCCGCAAGAAACTCTCCAGAAAACGAGGACCTTCAAACCACCAGTGCCCGAAAAGCTCGGCGTCGAATGGACTCACGATGAGCGGCTCCAAATCGAGCGCGCCCACTTCGCGCAGGCGGGCCTGGCGTTTGGCGTAAAAATCATCGGCGTGTGCATCAGCCGCCGCCAATGCCCGGGCGGGATGGTAGAGTTCCTTCGTGTCCGTTCCTCCCGTCACACGGTGATACTTGAGCCCAGTAAATTTCCGCACCCCGGGCGGCTGGAGGAACGACCGGAGTTCGTCCTCCGAGCGGTCAAAGCCGGCGTCGCGGTAAAAATCGCGGTAAACCGGGTCGCCCGGGTAACCGCTCTCGGCGCTCCAGACTTCGCGGCTCGATTCCCGGTCGCGCGCAAAAACCGCCGGGCCGGCGGGAGTAAAACAAGGCGCGTAGATGGCCCGCAGCGGGCGCGGCTGCGCGAAGAGGAGGCCATGCGTGTCGAGGACGCTCCAGCGCACGTTGGCTTCCTGGAGAAGGAGGTCGAGACCGTCGCTGTAACCGCATTCCGGGAGCCAAAAGCCGCGCGGCTCGCGGCCAAACATTTCGCGGTAGCTGTCGCAACCGATCCGGATCTGGGCGCGTTGCGCCTCCGGGAAATCCTGGAGGAGAGGCAAGAAGCCGTGAGTCGCGGCGCTGGCGATGATTTCGAGACAGCCGGTATCCTGCAATTCGCGAAATGCCCTAACGATATCGCGGTGCAGCGTTGCGACGAAAAACTCCCGGGCCTCGGCGAAAAACTGCGCGTAAAAACGAGAAAGCGTCGCCAGCGGCGGATCGTTTTGATTGCGCTCGATTTCCTGCGCGGTGAGATCAATCACACGCTCGAGGTGGCGCAGATAGCGCTGCTGCAGCAACTCGTCGCGCAGCATCGCGCACAAAGTCGGGGTAAGCGAAAGCGTCAGCCGGAAGTCGACACCTTCGTCGACCAGTCCGCCGCATCATGCGCAGGAGCGGGAGGTAGGTTTCGGTGATGGCCTCGAAGAGCCAGTCTTCCTCGAGGAAATTTTCGTGTTCCGGGTGCCGGACGAAAGGCAGATGCGCGTGGAGGATGAGCGCCAGGGAACCGGTCATTGTCGACGCGCCCCGGTCGGCGCCTCGCAGAGCGAGGCTCTTACAGCGTGCGGCAGAAATCCTGGAACCGGTCGAGCCCCTTCTTGATCACGTCGATGCTCGTGGCGTAGCTCAGGCGAATGGTGCGATCGTCACCGAAAGCCGCGCCCGGGATGACGGCGACGTTGGCTTTACTGAGAAGGCGGTCGGCGAAATTCTGCGAGGTCAGGCCGAGCTGGCTGATGTTGACCAAAACATAGAACGCGCCCTGCGGTTTGACCGCGGTGATGTTCGCGATCTTGGAGATGCGGTCATACATGTAGTTGCGGCGCATATCGAACTCGTCGTGCATGTCGGAGAGCGGCTGCTGGTCGCCCTTGAGCGCGGCGATCGCGCCTTTTTGCGCGAAGGAACACGGGTTCGAAGTGCTGTGGCTCTGGATCGAGTCGACCGCTTTCGCGATCGCTTCCGGCGCGGCCATGTAGCCGAGACGCCAACCGGTCATCGCGTAGGATTTGCTGAAACCGTTGACCGTGACGGTGAGGTCGTAAGCCGCCTTCGAGAGCGAGGCGATGCTGACGTGTTTCACGTCGTCATAGATGAGTTTCTCGTAGATCTCGTCCGACAAAATGTAGATGTCTTCCTCGGCCGCGACCTCGACGATCGCTTCCAATTCTTCCCGGCTGTAAACCGCACCGGTCGGGTTGCCCGGGCTGTTCAGGATCACCATTTTGGTCCGCGGAGTCATCGCGTTTTCAAATTCCTCGGCCGTCATTTTCCAGCCGTTGCGCTCGTTCGTCTGGACGATGACAGGCTCGGCCCCGGCGAGCTTCACCATGTCGGGATAACTCACCCAATAAGGCGAGGGAATGATCACTTCGTCGCCCGGTTCGCAGGTCGCGAGGATGGCGTTGTAACAGGCATGCTTCGCGCCGTTGCTGACGATGATCTGGCTCGGGCGATACTCGAGGCCGTTGTCGGCGGCGAGTTTATCGGCGATGGCCTGGCGCAATTCCGGGAGACCGGAGCTGGGCGTGTATTTCGTAAACCCACCCTCGAGCGCGGCGATGGCCGCGGCCTTGATGTGCTCCGGGGTGTCGAAGTCGGGTTCGCCGGCGCCAAAGCCGCAGATGTCGATTCCTTCGGCCTTCATCGCCTTCGCTTTGCTATCGATCGAGAGGGTGAGGGAAGGAGTCAGTTGAGAAGCGCGGGTTGAGATATCCATGGCCAAAGTGTTCATCTTAAAGTTTCGAAAAAGGGGAGCGCAAGCTATCGGCGAGCGTAGAAGTTTTCAATTAAAGGTTTCAGGTTGTTCTCTTTCACCTGCACGATTTCCATCTCCCGTTTGGCATTTTCGGCGGAATCGGAGGCGTGGGCGGCGTTGACCATGATGGTCTGGCCAAATTCGCGCCGGATGGAACCTGGAGGCGCCTTGCTCGGGTCGGTCGGACCAAGGACGTCGCGGATTTTGCGAACCGCATCTTCGCCCTGATAGACGATCGCGATGCACTTCTCGGTCCCCGGGGCGAGGCGCTGGTCGTCGGCCGTCGCGCTCGGGCGTCCGCCGGACATGAATTCGACGATGTCTTCCCACGCTTCGCGGCCTTTGCCGGCGCCGAGTTTATCTTCCAGGACATCGAGCACGGGACCGTAAAACGTCTCGGCCTGGCTCACGCTCATGCGGTGGACTTTGAACCCGATAATGTAGAGCCCGGTGCGCGAGAAAACCTCGATCACGCCGCCCGGACGGATGTTGGGGAATTTGAAATTGTCGGGCTTGATCAGGACGAGCGACTTTTCCACCTTGGCGCCCGCCGAATAGGTGATGACGTCGTCCAGGATGCCGCCATCGCTGTCAGAAAATTCAGCCCAGAGCTTGAGATTTTCCTCGACCGATACCTCGTCGAGCGAGGCAATCACTCCCGGCTCGAAGTAAGTGACCTCGCCCGATTCATCCGTGATGTAATCGCCGTAGGTGTCGCGAATCGTCTCCCCGCTCGTCCGCTCGTGCACGATGTGGCCGACGACGTGGCGGATCTTTTCGATCGCGTCCGGTCCGCGAAAGACCAGAAGCAGGACGCGCGGATTATGCCCGTCGCGTTCGCCGGTGAAATTCTTCCGGACGTAATCGCGCAGCAATTCCTGGGTGGCGCGATGGCGCGGGTCCTTGGAAGTGACGATGCCCTCGGTGTAGCGCCGGACGAGTTCTTCGCTCGGGGCGAACATGCGGCCGCCGACGAGGTCGAGCCCGGTGCGCGAGATAAGACGCGAAACGATTCCCCCGGTGCGCGATTTGCGCATCGAGTAGGGAGTGACGATGACGTAGGAAAGTTGATCTGCCTGCATAAGGAATTCCCGAGCGGCGGGGCGGATGAAGCCGCGGGGTTGCAGGCTATCGAGGTCGCTCGGACGGGAGGAAGGTAGCTGCCGCTAACGAGCCTTCAACTAGGTTTTCCGGGTGGGAGGGCGCGGCTGCGCCATTCTGGGGAGCGCACGCGTCTCGCGTGCTGGCGACGTCGTCCCGACGTCGTGGACTTTCCAGGGCGCGCGGAATTCAACCCGACTGCGGAACGCGGGAAAAGTTTGTCGCGGCGAGACACCGCGACCAGCACGCGAGACGCGTGCGCTACCCGGAGGGGCCGCGCGGACGGCAGAGCAGCGCGACCCACTTCCCGCGGCGCCGTGTCTTCTCGATCGCGAAATGCTCGCGGCGGAGCGCGCGTTTGACCGCGCCGGTCTGCTCGCGCAGGATGCCGGAAATAATCAGCCGGCCTTCCGGGTGAAGCGCACGCCGGAATTTGGGCAGCGAGGCGATCAGCAGTTCGCTGAAAAGATTAGCGGTGATGATCTCAAAACGGCCGGGGGGTTTCCAGGCTAGGACATCCGCGATCAGAAACCGGACGCGGGTTGTGTGATTGAGCCGCCCATTCTGGCGCGCGTGCGCCACCGCCCGCGGATCGTTGTCGAGTCCGAGCACTTCGCTCGCGCCGAAGAGACGCGCTGCCAGGGCGAGAATGCCGGTGCCGGTTCCGGCATCGAGCAAGCGCCAGCCGCGCGCAAGAGGGCGCGCTGTTTCCTCCAGCAAACGGAGCGACATTGCGGTAGTCGCGTGTTCGCCGGTGCCAAAGGCCCCGGCGGCGGGAATGACGAGCTGTTCAACGCCGCTCGGTGCCGGCCCCGGTTCGCTTACGATCTGCAAACGGCGCCCGACCCGGATCGGCGCGTGAGCCTTTTGCGACTGCGCCAGGGCGCGCGGCAGCGGGCGCGCCGTTCCGCCAAATTTGCGCACGAGCTTTTCCGCCAGCGAGCGCCTCCGACAGGGGACCTGGAGCAGGCTGCGCTTTTTTCCGGGACGCGAAATGATCGCGAGGTCGTTAGGCGCGATTTGCAGGAGCGAATCCTCATTCGCCGCCAGCCACTCCGCGGAAGCGTGTTTTTGCCAGAGGATCATGGAGTATCGCCGGAACTGTATTCCGCTCCCGGCGAAAAAGAGAGTCGGGCGGCAAGATTCCGGGGAGCACAGGCGGCCCGCCTGTTGGCGAAGGTCGCTGGCCTTCGCGGACATTTTTGCCGCGCCTACGATTTCAGAGACCCATTTAATTTGTTCTCTGCGCTTGCCCTCGCTTCGCGGCGAGCCGCCGCAAAGAACAGGCGGGCCGCCTGTGCTCCCCGGAATGAGAAGGATGCCTAACGCCTAACGAGCTGGAGCTGGAAGCGGCGGTCGAAGCGGCCGCGGGCGAAGGCGCGGCAGCAGGCGAGACAGGCGGAGGGGCGCCGGAGCGGACGGGTGCGGGGAAACTCGCGCCGGCAATGCGGACAGAGGTAAAGATAGCGGCGCGCCTGCCGATGCGTGGGAAAGGGCAGAGTGTGGCAGCGTTTTTCATCGGCGATCCCGAGATCGGCGCAGGCGCGGCGCCATTCGGGTCCGTGCGGCGCGATCCGGCGGCGGCCGGCGCGGAATTGCGCGAGGAGGTGGGCCAGCTCATGCCGCACCGTGCGGTCGATCTCCGCCTCGCCGTGCGGGCAGAGACGGCAATTAAGCAGGACGCGCGAGACGCGATACTCGGCCCGGCCCGCCGCGGTGCGGAGGCGGCTGGACCATTCGACCACGACCCGCCCGGCCAGGTCAGCCGCGCCCTGTTGGAGAAGAAGCTCGCGCGCGAGCTGCTCGAGCGCCGGATCGCGGCCGGGCGGGCGCGCGGGGGGCGGGGGACGAAGGATGAATTCGAGCTGGCTAAACGACAGCATGGGTCGCCGGTTCGGAGCGCGCGCGGGAGTTGCGCCGCTCCAGGATTCGCTGCACTGCGTCGACGGTTTCCGCTATCTCGACCGCAGTCGTTTCCTTGCCTAACGAAAAGCGAACGGCCGAGGCGGCCCGTTCGGCGGGGAGACCGAGCGCGAGCAGAACGTGCGAGGCGACGACGGACCCGACCATGCAGGCCGAGCCGCTCGAGGCGCAGATGCCCTCGAGATCCAGCGCCATGAGGAGGGTCTCGGAGGTGAAGCCGGGAAAGCTGACGTTGAGGGTGTTGGCGAGGCGCGGCGCGGTGGCGGCGTTTTGTTGCAGCTCGGGAGAAACGCGCTCGAGGCCGCGCCAAAGGTTATCGCGCAATTCCGCCTCCCGTTTCTGCTCGTTAGGCAAACCGGGCAGGATTTCCTCGGCCGCGGCCGCCATCCCGACAATCGCCGGAACGTTTTCGGTCCCGGGCCGGCGTTCGCTCTCGTGCGAACCGCCAAACTGGATCCGATCGATCGGCAATCCCGCGCGGAGATAAAGAAACCCGACGCCTTTGGGTCCGTAGAATTTGTGCGCGCCAAAACTGGCGGCGTCGATTCCGGTCAGGTCAGCTGGGAGTTTCCCGAAGGACTGCACCATGTCGCTGTGCAGGAGGACGCCATGCTTCTGGCAGCGCGCGGCGATTTCCGCCATCGGCTGAAGGACGCCGGTTTCGTTATTCGCGGTCATGATCGAGACCAGCGTGGTACCGGGGCGGAAAGCGCGTTCGAGGGCGTCGGGGTCGATCAATCCTTCCGCTGAAAGATCGAGCCACGTGACTTCGAAGCCTTCGCGCTTTTCCAGGTGCTCCAAAGTGTGCAGGACGGCGTGATGTTCGGCCCGGTTGCTGATCAAATGCTTCTTGTCCGGCGCGAAATGCCGCGCGAGGCCGAGGAGGGCGAGGTTGTTCGCCTCCGTCCCGCCGCCGGTGAAAATGATCTCGTGCGGCTTTGCGCCTAACAATGCCGCAAGCCGGTCGCGCGCGTGGTCGAGCGCGGCCCGGGTTTCGCGCCCGGCGTGGTGGACGCTGGAGGGATTGCCAAATTTATCGTCGAAATAAGGCTGCATCGCCGACCGGGCCGCCGCGCAGAGCGGGGTGGTGGCGTTGTAATCGAGATAGATCATCGGGGACAATGACGAATTCCGAATGACGAATGACGAAGGAATGACCAATGACCAAGCCCGAATGGTCTGCCGTCACTGCGCCGCAGTGTCATCGGCCGGATAATCTCCGAAGCGCGAATGATGCCGCCCCAAAAGCGTGCTTTTTCGTCATTCGGGCTTTGGAATTGATTCGTCATTCGTCATTCGGAATTCGTCATTCATTTCCCTTCATCGCTCCACCGGCGCATCCGGATCGGCGAGAGGACGGCTGCGCTTGTGCATGACCTGGAACGGCTTGCCATCATAAGCCACGAGCGAATCCGGCGGCACGCTCTGGGTCAGGAAAACATTGCCGCCGATCGTGCTCCGCGCGCCGATTACGGTCTCGCCGCCGAGGACGGTGGAGTTGGGATAAATCGTGACATAATCCTCGACGTTCGGGTGGCGCTTGCCGCCTTTTTTGATGTGGCCCTCCTCATCCTTCTGGAAGCTGCGCGCGCCGAGTGTGACCCCGTGATAAAGCTTCACATGCGAGCCGATGATGCAGGTCTCGCCGATGACCACGCCGGTGCCATGATCGATGAAAAAGTGGTCCCCGATCTGAGCGCCCGGGTGAATGTCGATTCCGGTGCGACCGTGGGCCCATTCCGTCATCATGCGTGGAATGAGCGGGAGACTGGCCTGGTAAAGAATGTGGGCCATGCGCTGGATCGCGATCGCTTCGAGCGACGGATAAGCGAGGATGACTTCCTCGAAACTGGTCGAGGCCGGATCGCCTTCGTAGGCGGCGTCGATATCGGTCCAGAGCATCTCGCGCACGCTCGCGAGCTGGGCGAAGAAATTTCTCAGGATCCGGTCCGCGTCCGGTTCGACCGAGCCGTTGCCGCCCTTGCGAGCAAGGCTTTTGCACATCTCGGGATGAAGCCGGGCGTGAAGGGAACGGATGCGGCTGCGGGTGAGCGCCGGCAGGTCGCCTGGGTGCACGACTGGTTCGCCGTGAAAACCGGGAAAGAGAAGGCTGAGCAATTCGACGCAGGCGGCATCGATCGCCGGCCGCGAGGGCAGGGTGGCGGCGGCGTCGAGGTAATTGATCCCGCCGCCCGCGCTATAAGTGCGCAACAAGGCCTCGGCCGCGTCTTTAGGAACTTCATCCATCGGGGGAAATATCGGTGAGGTGACCGCTATTGGAAATTAAAAAGCGGTCGGGCCCCGCTAGGATTGTCTTCGGGCAAGCCGGGGCTGGGAGCCCTCGATAAATTGCAATGCCGACCTCAACCGATAGGCTGTTAGGCGAGACATGAGTTCATTTGCCATCCATCCCATCGACCCGCACGAGATCGCCGCCCTCCTCCATGCTTCCCACGCCGATCCTTTCCGCGTGCTCGGGCCGCATAAGTCGGGCGATGATCTGGTCATCCGCGTTTTCCGACCGGAGGCGAAGGAAATCCAGATCGTTTCGGCGAAAAACCCGGAGAAAATTTTCCCGGCCGAGCGGCTCCACGTTGAGGGGCTTTACCAGGCGACGGTGCCTGACGAATCGCCCGATTTCGTCTATCTCGTGAAGGTGATCGGCTTTGACGGCTCGGAGCAGCTCCTGCGCGATCCCTACAGCTACGGACCGATCATGGGCGAGATCGATCTCCACCTCTTTGCGGAGGGAAATCACAAGAAACTCTACGATAAATTCGGCGCGCACCTGCGCGAGATCGGCGGCGAGCGCGGAACCTACTTCGCCGTCTGGGCGCCGAACGCGAGCCGGGTCAGCGTGGTCGGCGATTTCAATTTCTGGGACGGCCGGGTCCACCCAATGCGCAAGCTGGTCGGGAGCGGCGTCTGGGAAATTTTCGTCCCGGGAGTGAAGGAGGGCGCGCACTACAAGTACGAGATCAAAGCCGCGAGCGGCGCGCTGCTTTTAAAGAGCGATCCGTTTGGATATTTCAGTCAGCACGGGGTGCAGACTTCCTCGATGGTTTACGACCTCGAGCGTTACCAATGGAGCGACAGCGAGTGGATGGCCGAGCGCGAGAAGAAGCAGTGGCACCAGAGCGCGGTCAGCATCTACGAGGTGCATCTCGGTTCCTGGCAACGAGTGCTGGAGGAGGGGAACCGCTCCCTGAGCTATCTCGAGTTTGCCGAACGCCTGCTCCCTTACGTCATCGAGATGGGCTTCACCCACATCGAGTTGCTCCCGATCGCGGAGCATCCGTTTGAAGGCTCGTGGGGTTACCAGGTCACGAATTACTACGCGCCGACGAGCCGCTTCGGGAATCCGGACGAGCTCCGGCATTTCATCGACGCCTGCCATCGCGCTGGAGTCGGCGTGATCGTGGATTGGGTGCCGGCGCATTTCCCGAAAGACGCGCACGGTCTGGCGGAATTTGACGGGACCGATCTCTACGAGCACGCCGACCCGCGGCAGGGCGAGCACCAAGACTGGGGGACGCTGATTTTCAACTTCGGCCGCAACGAGGTGCGCAATTTCCTCACCGCCAACGCGCTCTTTTGGCTCGATAAATATCACATCGACGGCCTGCGAGTGGATGCAGTCGCGTCGATGCTTTATCTCGACTACTCGCGCGAGCCCGGGCAATGGATTCCGAACGCCTTCGGCGGCCGCGAAAATCTCGAGGCCGTCCATTTCCTGAAGCAGACGAACGAGCTCTGCTACGAGAGTTTCCCCGGGGCGATGACGATCGCCGAGGAATCCACCGCCTGGCCCGGCGTCTCGCGCCCGACCTATCTCGGCGGGCTCGGTTTCGGCTTCAAATGGAACATGGGCTGGATGCACGACTTCCTCCATTACATGGCGCTCGATCCGATTTATCGCCGCTTCCACCAGGGGAACGTGACCTTCTCCATCATGTACGCCTTCCAGGAGCACTTCGTCCTCGTCCTGAGCCACGACGAAGTGGTGCACGGCAAGGGTTCGATGCTGAACAAGATGCCGGGCGACGAATGGCAGAAGTTCGCCAACCTGCGGATGTTCTACGCCTGGATGTTTGCCCACCCGGGGAAAAAGCTGCTCTTCATGGGCTGCGAGTTTGGGCAATACCGGGAGTGGAACCACGACCAAAGCCTCGACTGGGACCTGAACAAGCTTCCCAAACACGACGGGCTCCGCCGCCTCGTTCAGCATCTGAACCACGTCTATCGCAACGAGCCCGCGCTTTGGGACATGGACGACTCGCACGAAAGCTTCGAGTGGATCGATTTCCACGACGCGGATAATTGCGTGGTCGCATTCCTGCGCCGGTCGCGAGAGGGCGAAGTGCTGGTTTTCGCGGTCAATGCCACGCCAGTCGTGCGCCACAATTACCGGATGGGCGTCCCGGGCGAGGGATTTTACCGGGAGATCATCAACACCGATGGCGAGACCTACGGCGGGAGCAACGTCGGCAACCTCGGTGGTATGGAGGCCGACGCGGTGGAGTGGCAGGGGAGAACGCACTCGATGGTGATCAATTTGCCGCCGCTGGCGGTGGTCGCTTTCAAACGCGAAGCGCTACCCGCAGCTTCCGCGGCGCTCGCGGGCACGGAACCCGCCGGAGTTTAAGCAGTTAACTGGCTTTTAAATTTTCGTATTGACCGTATTTGCCGAATCGCTCAGTCTCGGCGGCTCAACCACCGCAAATGAAAAAAAACAACTCAGCCTTCACACTCATCGAACTCCTGGTCGTGATCACGATCATTGCCATTTTGGCCAGCATCGCGCTGCCGGTCTTTAACGGAGTTACGGAACGCGCGAATCAGACCAAGGACCTTTCCAACGCCAAGCAAATCGGCATCGCAGCGAAACTCTTTGCCAGCGATAACAACGGTTTCTATCCCTCGAAGTACCGGCGCCAGATTACAACGGCGCGCCGGAGACGTTGCCGACTAATGCCAACGAAGCGTTCTGGTGGCTGCTTCCCCAATTACCTGCAAAGCGAGGACATCTTCACGGTGGCCGCATCGAAATGGACCCCGAAGAATCCTGACAACAAGATCGATCAGACCGCCGACGCGGGTACTACAGAGCGAGACTCTAAAAGCAGGAGAAAATAATTACGCTTACGTTACCGGCCTTACCGATACCTCGAATCCGGCCTTCCCGCTGCTTTGTGATGGCTTTGTCGAAGCTGGAGCCCCAACTTACGAGACAAACAAGTCTCTCAAAGGCGGAGTATGGGCGGCAAAGAAAGCGATCGTCATTTTCGCCGATACGAGCGGCCAGATCATGAAGGTCGACGCTGACCGACATTGACGCCTCAGCGGAAATTGCCAGCGGCACCACAACGAGTCAAGACTTTTTCGCCGTCATGCCACTGACTGGTTGGACGCAACCGCCAATCCGACTCTGAATCCAGAATAAGCCGAGACCGTTTAGCTAACCGTCGATTCAAATTCACCATCGCGGACGCGGGTCTTGACCTGCGTCCGCGTTTTGGCTTCTGCGACCCGGCGGATCACTTTGCCGTTGGCATTCAAGGTGATGCTGTAGCCGCGTTCGAGGGTCGCCTGCGGGCCGAGGATGCGGAGCATCCCGCTGATGCGGTCCCAGCGCTCGCGCACTTCCGCGAGGCGCTGTTTCGAGCGTTCGCCGAGGCGGCGGCGAATTTCCTGCAGCCGTTGCCGGCGGGCCGCCAGTTCGCGTGCTGGGTTGTGCGCTTTCAGCGCCAGCACCGCGTTCGTTAGGCGAGTCCGTTCCAGGGTGCGGCGGCGCTCCAGCGTGCGCACGATCGATTCCTTCGCGAAATCGAGCTGCTGCTGCGCGTCGCGCAGTCGGCCGCTCAATTCGCGGAACAACGCTTTCTCCGAGGCCGCGCTCAGCCGGGCGCGGGCGCGGGCAAGAAAATCGCGCCAGCATTTGCCGAGACAGTTTTGCAGCTCGCCTACTCGGCGATCGAGGTCGCGCACATCGGGCACGATCAGTTCGGCTGCGGCGCTCGGGGTCGGCGCGCGCAGGTCGGCGACGAAATCCGCGATCGTGAAATCGACCTCGTGGCCGACGGCCGAAACGACGGGAATGGGTGAGTGAAAGATCGCCCGGGCCACGATCTCCTCGTTAAATTCCCACAGGTCCTCGATGCTGCCGCCGCCGCGTGCCACCACCAGGACATCGATTGTTTTCCAAGCCTCGTTAGGCGCGCTCAGCTCGCGAATGGCGGTCGCGATCTCGAGCGACGCGCCCGCGCCCTGCACCCGCACCGGGCTGATCAGCACCTCCACGTTTGGCGCGCGCCGTTGCAGGACGTTCAGAATATCCTGGATGGCCGCGCCGCTGGCGGAGGTGACGATGCCGATTCGGCGCGGAAATTTTGGGAGCGCGCGTTTGCGCGCCTGTTCGAAAAGGCCCTCGGCTTCGAGCTTTCGCTTCAGCGCCTCGAATTTTGCCTGGAGCAAACCGACGCCGCGCGACTGCAGGATTTGGACATTGAGCTGGTATTGCCCGCGCGCCTCGAAGACGGTGACCGTCCCAAAAGCCTGGACCTGCATCCCGTCGCTCAGCGGGCTGGGGAAGGGCGGCATCGAGTCACGAAAAATGACACAGGAAATGGCCGCGCGCTGGTCCTTGAGGGTGAAATACTGATGGCCGGACGTGTGCTTTTTATAATTGGAAATTTCGCCCTGCACCCAGACCGCGCCGAAACGTGACTCGAGCATGCCGCGAATGGAACGGGTCAGCTCCGCCACGCTCAGCACCCGCGCGACGTTTGGAAAGAGATCGGTTTCCAAATTCATGGGAGGTATCGCGCCACGTTCCGGGGAGCACAGGCCGCTGGCCTGTGGGTTTCGGCGGCCCGCCGAAACAGACTTTCCGATCGGGTGAATTGCGATCGATCGCCGAGGAAAGCCCGCGAAGGCCGGCGGCCTTCGCCAACAGGCCAGCGGCCTGTGCTCCCCGGAGTACCGCCGCGGCGCATTTCAGGAACTAAACAAATCACTTTGCGCCCCGGAGGGAACTTTCAATCCGAGTTTTCGGTAGGCGTTAGGCATGGCCACGCGTCCCTGGGCGGTGCGTTTGATGTAGCCTTCCATGATCAGATACGGCTCGTTCACTTCCTCGAGCGTGCCGGCCTCCTCGCCGACCGCGACCGCGAGCGAGCTCAGCCCGACGGGGCCGCCGTTGAACTTGTAGATCAGCGTTTCAATGATCCGCTTGTCCCATTGGTCGAAGCCATCGCGATCGATTTCCAGCATCGTTAGGGCACGGTCCGCCAGTTCGGCGGTGATCCGCCCGTCTGCCTTCACCTGCACGTAATCGCGCACCCAGCGGAGCAGGTTGTTCGCGGTCCGCGGCGTGCCGCGGGTGCGGGTGGCGATCTCGGCCGCGCCGCGCGGGATCGATCTCGACATTCAAGAGGCCCGCGCTGCGGAGGATGATTTTCTGCATTTCCTCCGCGCTGTAATAATCGAGCCGTCGCCGTCATGCCAAATCGCGAACGTAAGGGCGCGCTCAGCATGCCCGAGCGCGTGGTCGCTCCGATGAGGGTGAATTTCGGCAGCCGCAATTGCAGGCTCCGCGCCTGCGGGCCCTGGTCGATGATGATGTCGAGTTTGTAGTCCTCCATCGCAGGATAGAGGTATTCCTCGATCGTCGGCTGGAGCCGATGGATTTCATCGATAAAAAGGACGTCGCCTTTTTCAAGGCTCGTCAGCAAGCCGGCCAACTCGCCCGCTTTTTCGATCACCGGGCCGCTCGTGTTCTTGATGTTCACGCTCATCGCGTTGGCGATGATGTGCGCGAGCGTCGTCTTCCCGAGACCGGGCGGGCCGCTGAGCAGGATGTGCTCGAGGACGTCGCCACGTTTCTTCGCTGCCTGGACCAGTACCTCGATCCGTTCACAGACCTTCTCCTGGCCAGTGAACTCGCTGAACATCGGCGGCCGAAGCGAAATCTCGAACGCCGGATCAGGTGGTGGGACGGCAGTGGCCATGCAGGAAAATAGACAGGATTTACAGGATTAGCAGGATCGAAGAATTCTCACGCGGTATTTTCAGGCCGCCTCAATCCTGAAAATCCTGTTAACCCTGTCTGTCCCTTATTCCAGATTTTTAGTCAGGACCAATTCCGTTCCGCGGCTGCGCAGGACGTAGTCGACCTGGTCAAAGGCGTTGCGGATGAGGTGGAGCCCGAGCCCGCCGGGCCGGATTAAATCGGGCGGTCGGCTTTTCATTGCCGTTGGCGCCGTTTGTTTGCCGTAGTCGCGCAGGCGCAGGCAGACGCAGTCGTTTTTCCCCTCGAGAGAAAGGGAGATGAGCTGGTCGTCGCGCAGGTGGTAGGCGTGCCGGATAATATTCGTGCAGGCCTCATCCACCCCGAGAACCATGAGCGTCCGCTGCCGCTCGGAGAAGGGGAACTTTTCGAGGAAGCGGCGCACGCAGTTGCGCATCAGGGCGAGATTTCCGGTGTGACTACAGAACTCGATTTGTTTCTTCTTTTTCCTCATCGCGCCGGGGCGCCTAACAATCGCCGCGCCCGTGTTGGGTGCAAAGCTGGACAATTTCCGCGCTTCCCGCAACGAGTTTCGCTTCCGGTACGCGACTTTCTCACGGAAAAAACGGACGTCAGGTTCAGCAGCAGAGAACGGCGCTGGCAATCCGCCGCCAGTGATGCACTATTTTTGCATGTCGAAATGGTTCATCCTGTTGCTCCTCCTCGCCGCTCCGGCCCTCGCCCAGGAACGGCCGACTGCCTACCAGGCTCTCCGCACGGTCGGCACCCAAATGGATCGCGATCTCGTCAATCATGTGATCTCGGTCGTCGGCACGAATGGCGATCCCCAGCCCGAGACCTGGAAAATCCTGCTCGATGACCCGAAGGCGCGCGGCGGAGTGCGCGAGCTGGAAGTAAGCAACGGCCGCATCACCTCGGAACGCACCCCCCTGCGCTCGGCGGTCGAGGGGTCGTTAGGCGCAACGATCGACACCGCGAAGCTGAATCTCGACTCGAGCGGCGCCTTCACCCTCGCCCAGCAAACCGCGGAGAAATCGCACGTCACCTTCACCACCGCGGACTACACCCTGCGGGTGGACGAGCGCGGGAACCCGATCTGGATGATCGCCCTCTTCCGGCAGAACGGCGACCCGGCCGGGACGATCTTTATCGGCGCCAATCACGGGACCATCACCCGCACTGAAGGGCTCTTCAGCGGGGGCGACCGGGCGGTGGTCGACGAACAAACCGACCTGAACGGTTCCGAGGTCGACGAGGAAGACGACGGCGACGAGAACTTCGTCAAGCGCCGGATCAAGCAGGCCTTTCGCCAGGCGCGGGACGACGTGAAACGCACTTTCTACAAGGTGCGCCGCTCCTTCGTGGATTTTTTTCAGGATAAATGATTCTTTGTAGCGGCGCTCTGTGAGCGCCGAGCCCGCCGGAGAGGAAGCGTTGGTTCGGCGGTCACAGACCGCCGCTACAACTGCGGGCCTTGCATTCTCCGCCTGAGACCCGAAAATCACGGCAATGAAAGGCGAATTCCCGGCCACCGCCGCGTGGACGAACGTGCGACACGGCTGGCAACAGCTCTACGGCAGCTTCGAGGAAATGGGGATCAGCCTGGAGTGGCACGATTTCCAAACCAGCCGTCCGCTCGACTGGGCGGAGAGTTTTCGGCCGAGCAGCATCGAGTTTTGCCTGAATCTCGACGGCCGCGGCGCGATTCGGCGCGGGAATGCGACGCACGATTACGGTCCGAGCAGTTCCGGTTATTACGCGATCGGCGACGAGCCGCTTCGCGCCACGCGGCAGGCCCATGATCGTCATCGCTTCGTTACCCTGGAATATTCGAGACCGCATTTGCAGAAGCAGTTGGCCGATTCCGAGGGTGACCTGACCCCGGCGATGCGGGCGGCAATATTTCCGAAGCACAAGCAGAGCATCGTCTCGGCCCCCCAGCCGATGACGACGGAGCAGCGGGCGATCGTGGCCAGCCTGGCTGAGCCGCCGGTGCCGAAAGCAGCGCGCATTCTCTGGTACCAGAGCAAAGCGCTGGAGCTGATGTCGCATTTTCTTTTCGAGCCGAAAGACCCGGAATTCTTTTGCATGCGGCAAAAGAAAGTGGCGCGCGATCGGGTGGTGCGGACAAAGGAATTGTTGGTGCGCGATCTGGCCAATCCTCCCACGCTAGAAATGCTCGGGCAGGAGGTCGGTTGCAGCCCCTTTTATTTGAGCCGGATTTTTTCGCGAGAAGTTGGCCTTACGATTCCGCAATTTCTGCGCAACGCGCGGATGGAACGCGCGGCCGAGCTGCTGCGGAGCGGGCGCTACAACGTGACCGAAGCGGCGACCGAGGTTGGTTACTCGAGCCTGAGTCATTTCAGCAAGGCTTTCTGCGAGACGATCGGCTGTTGTCCGGTCCTCTACCCGGCGGCGAAGCATATCGTGCTCGATCGTTAGGCCGGAATGAGTGCCGCGGCCGTCAGCGCCGGAGGGAAACGCTCCGGCCTTTTTCTTTTACCGACTGCGACCCTCTGGCAGCGCGAGATCGTGCGCTTCTACCGGCAGCGCAACCGGATCATCGGGGCGCTGCTTTCGCCGCTGGTTTTCTGGTTTGTGATCGGCTCCGGGATCGGGCCGTCCTTCCGCGTCGGCTCCGCGCCTAACGGCGTCAGCTACCTTGAATATTTTTATCCGGGCACGCTCATCCTGATCATGCTTTTCACCGCCATCTTCTCCACCATCTCGATCATCGAGGATCGGCGGGAAGGATTTCTCCAGTCCGTCCTGGTCGCGCCGATCTCGCCCGGCAGCATCGTTTGCGGGAAAATTCTGGGCGGCACCACGCTCGCGCTATTACAGGGGCTGCTTTTTCTTTTGCTCGCGCCCCTGGTCGGAATTCAGATCACGCCGGAGCGGATCCTGATTTGTCTCGGGACGCTTTTCGTCGTCGGTTTCGGCCTAACGGGGCTCGGTTTTCTGGTCGCGTGGCCGATGGAATCGACTCAGGGCTTTCACGCCATCATGAATGTTTTCCTCATCCCGCTCTGGCTCATGTCGGGCGCGCTTTTCCCGGCGACCAATCCGCACTCCTGGGTGTACTGGGCGGTGCATTTGAATCCGCTTACCTATGGCGTCGCCGCTGTTCGGCGCGCACTCTATGCCGGCGATCCCGGTGTTCTTCATCTTCCGAGCTTGGCGCTTTCGCTCAGCGTCTCGCTCGGCTTTGGCTTCGTCATGTACGCGGTCGCCTACCTTCTGGTGCAGCGAAAATCCTCATGAAAATTTCCCGCGCTCTCATTTCTGTTTCCGACAAAACCGGCGTGGCCGATTTCGCGCGCGAGCTCGAAAAAGAAGGCGTTGAAATCATTTCCACCGGCGGCACCGCCAGTCTCCTGCGGCAGGCGGGGATGAAGGTTCGCGGCGTTTCCGAGTTTACCGGTTTTCCCGAGATGCTCGACGGCCGGGTCAAGACGCTGCACCCCAAAGTGCACGGCGGACTTCTCTACGTGCGCGGGAACAAGGAGCACGAGGCCGCGGCGCGCGAGCACGGGATCGAGCCGATCGATCTCGTCGTGATCAATCTTTATCCCTTTGAAGCCACGATCGCGAAACCGGGCGTGAAGCTGGCCGAAGCGATCGAGCAGATCGATATCGGCGGGCCCTCGATCCTGCGCAGCGCTTCCAAGAACTACCAGTCTGTCACCGTCGTCGTCGACCCGGCGGATTATTCCGCCGTCCTCGACGAGATGCGCAACCGCGAAGGCGAGACGACGTTGAAATTGCGCGAGCGGCTCGCGATCAAGGCCTTCATCAAAACCTCCGATTACGACCGCGCGATCGCGACTTTCCTAAACGAGAAGCAGGAAACCGAAACTTCGTTTTCGCTTTCGCTGCCGCTGGTCAGCCGCCTGCGCTACGGCGAAAATCCCCACCAGGCCGGGTCGCTCTACGGCAATTTCACGGAGCATTTCGAGAAGCTCCACGGCAAAGACCTTTCCTTTAACAACCTCCTCGACATCACGGCCGCGGCCGACCTGATCGAGGAATTTGAGGAACCGACGATTGCGATCCTGAAACACACCAACCCGTGTGGCGTCGGGAGTGATCCCGATCTGAAACAGGCGTGGATGAAAGCTTTCGCGACCGACAAGCAGGCGCCTTTCGGGGGCATCATCATCTGCAATCGCCCGCTCGACCTGCCGGTGGCGAAAGCGATCAGCGAAATCTTCAGTGAAGTGATCATCGCGCCGGAATTCACCGCCGATGCCCGCGCTTTGCTCCAGAAAAAGAAAAACCTGCGCCTGATGCGGGCGCTGGCGCCGGTCACGCCTAACGAAAAGGGGCGGATGGATGTGCGCTCGGTGCGCGGCGGGCTTCTCGTGCAGCAAAAAGACTCCGCCGAGCTCGAGGGCTTGGAGACGAAAGTGGTGACCAAGCGTCCGCCGACGAAGAAGGAGATGGCCGCGATGCTCTTCGGTTGGCGGGTGGTGAAGCACGTGAAATCGAACGCCATCGTCTACGCCGCCGCCGACCGCACGCTGGGCATCGGGGCGGGCCAGATGTCGCGGGTCGATGCCTCGCGCATCGCGGTCTGGAAGGCGCAGGAAGCCGGGCTTTCCCTCGCCGGGAGCGCCGTGGCGAGCGACGCGTTTTTTCCGTTTGCCGATGGCCTGGTTGCCGCTGCCGAAGCGGGCGCCACGGCGGCGATTCAACCGGGCGGCTCCGTCCGCGACGGGGAAGCGATCGCGGCGGCCGACGAGCGCAAAATGGCGATGGTCTTCACCGGCGTCCGCCATTTCCGGCACTGAAGTTTCCCTAACGAAGACGCCGGCTGCGCCGGAACATCATCGCCTGGACGACGATTCCGAAGATCGCCAGGACGACGAGGAGGATGTTCGTGCCAGTGCTCGGCAGTTGAACGGCATCGGCAATGAGGCGCGCGCCTTCGATGGAGGAAAAGATGATGAGCGCCCAGTCGAAAAGGGCGAGCAGGAGAAGGGCGCCGACGATTCCGCCGACGACGAAAGTGATGGTGGAATAATGGGCGTGATTGACCCAGAACGCCGCCGCGATGGCGATCGCGACGCGGCCGCCGACAATAAAACCGGCGATGCCGATGGCGATCTTTTGCAGCAGGAGCGCGATGAGCGCGCCGAGCAGGCCGAGACCGAGCGAAAGGAGAAGGGAAAGCCAGAGCGGCGGGTTTTGACTGAGGTAGGGAGCGAGTTGCAACCCGATGGCGAAGCCGAGCGCGGCGACAAAAAGCCAGAAGAGCCGGCGGCCGAAAAACAGGAGCAGCGCGCCGATAAGAATGCTGGCGATGGGAAGCGGCTCCATGAGCGACTTTGCGCGAAAATCCGGCGAAGTCATCTCGATGCTATCTTGTCACCGACGCGATTTCCGGCGCCGCGGCTGGCGAGCCGCACTTAATCTGGCCTAGACTAAGGCCGAAGCGCCCGGAGGCCGAGGGTCGGATGAAATTTTTTGTTTCTCAATTCACGTTTTTCCTCAGGACCGCAACGACGCGGCGCAACATCCGGCTGCTCTCCCGCTTCCTTCTCGCGCTCGCCTTCCTCGTCCTGCTTTACAGCGTTCTCTTCCATCTCCTCATGGTCTACGAAGGCCAAAGGCATAGTTGGATGACCGGGTTTTACTGGACCCTGACGGTGATGAGCACGCTCGGCTTTGGCGACATCACCTTTCAGAGCGATCTGGGCCGCTTTTTTTCGATCGTCGTGCTGCTCTCCGGCATGGTCTCGCTCCTCATGCTTCTTCCCTTCACCTTCATCGAATTTTTTTATGCGCCCTGGATGCGGGCGCAATCGGAAGCCCGGGCCGGCCGGCGCCTGCCGAGTTCGACCCGCGGGCACGTGATTCTGACCCATTACGATCCGGTTTCGCTCGCGCTCATCCAGCGCCTCAAACGCTATGAGTATCCCTATGTGCTTTTAGTGGGTGATCTGGAGGAGGCGCTGCGTCTCTACGATCTTGGGGTCCAAGTCGTCCACGGCGAAGTGGACCGGCCCCAGACGTATCAGCACGCGCAGGTCCAGCAGGCGCTCATGGTGGCCGCCACGGGGAGCGATGTCGTCAACACCAACGTCGCCTTTACTGTGCGCGAGCTTTGTTCCGACGTCCCGATCGTGGCCACGGTCAATTCCGAGAGCGCGGTTGATATTCTCGAGCTGGCCGGCAGCACCAAGGTCATCCAGCTGGCCGAGATCATGGGCCAGGCCCTCGCCCGGCGCATCACCGGCGTCGATGCGCGCGCACACATCATCGGCGAAGTCCGCGGCATTTTGCTCGCGGAAGCGACGGCCGCCGGGACTCCCTTAGTGGGCAAAACCCTGGCCGAAATCAGGCTCCGGCAGAGTGCGGGCGTGACGGTGATCGGGTTGTGGCGTCGGGGAAATTTCGAAATGGCCACGGCGGAGACCAGGATTGATGCCGACTCGGTCATGGTGCTGGTCGGTTCGAAGGAGCAATTGCACACGTTCGACGAACTTTTCTGCATCTACCACGTCAGCCCCGATCCTGTGCTGCTGATCGGCGCCGGCCGGGTCGGTCGGGCGACGGCGCGGGCGATCACGGAGCGGGAGGGCGATTATCGCATGATCGAGAAGAATCCCGATCGCATTGGCAACGAGAAATACTTTCTGGGCGACGCGGCCGATCTCGCCACGCTCGAGCGCGCCGGCATCCGCGATACGCCCGCCATCGTCATCACCACCCATGACGACGACATGAATGTCTATCTCACGCTCTATTGCCGGCGCCTGCGTCCCGATGTCCAGATCATCAGCCGGGCCACGCTCGAGCGAAACATTTCCACCCTGCATCGGGCCGGGGCGGACTTCGTCCTTTCCTACGCCTCGATGGGCGCGACGATGATTTTCAACGTCCTGCGCAAGACAGACATCCTCGTCATCGCGGAAGGTTTGCACGTGGCGGAGATCGGCGTGCCGCCCGCGCTGGTCGGCAAAAGCCTGGAGGAAGCGGCCATCCCCCGGCAGACGCAGTGCAACGTCGTCGCGCTGCGCAGCAATGGACAGCTAACGATGAATCCCGGACCCGAAGCGCGCTTGGAGGCCGATGCGGAACTTCTCCTCATCTGCACGACCGAAGGCGAGCAGCGCTTCATGCAACGCTACGGCAACGGGCGGCGCTAAAAGGCCGTCCGCGATCAGCGTTTGCGGGACATCATCTCGTCGCGTACCGCCTTGAACTCTGAGCCCGGCAGCCAGGTCGGATATTCTTCGGCGTTGGCAACCTCATAACCGACTTCGAAGAGAAGCTGGATATCCTGAACCGCACCGGACAAATCCCAGGCCGAATCGATTTCATCAGAGACCTGGTGATAACGATTGGCATTGTAATCTTCGCTTTTTTTCTGGCCGAAATCAGCCGATTTGCCGAGGAACTCCTTCGGCCGGCTGCCGGTGTAAAGCGATGGAACCCCGAGCTTCGAAAGCTCAAAATGATCCGCGCGGTAGAAGCTGCCCTTCTCCGGTTCGCTGTTTGGCTTTAACACCCGGCCCTGACGCTGCGCGGCCCGGCTCAGGATGCCGCCGAGAGTGGTCTGGCCGTCGCTGACCTCCTCCAGGTCGCGCGTTTTTCCCCAGGCGTTGACTCCGTCGATGTTGATGTCGGCCAGCGTTTGATCGAGTGGATAGAGCGGATGGGCGGCGTAATATTTCGCGCCTAACAATCCCGATTCCTCCGCCGTGGTGGCGATAAAGAGCACGCTCCGCGGCGGCGGTTGCGGCAGTTTGGTGAAAGCCTGCGCGATCTCGAGAATGGCCGAAACGCCGGAGGCGTTATCGAGCGCGCCGTTGAAAATCTGGTCGCCTTCGAGTTTGGAGTCGCGCCCGAGGTGGTCCCAGTGCGCGGTGTAGATGACAAGCTCATCTTTTTTTTGCGCGTCGCTGCCTTCGAGGCGCGCGACCACGTTGCGCGACTGGAAGCGGCTGATCTCGTTCTCGAGCAGAAAACTCGCTTTCAAGCCTAACGAGACCGGCTTGAAGTCCTTGCTCAGCGCGGCCTGTTTCAATTCGTCGTAGCTCTGGCCCGCGGCGCGAAACAGCTTTTGCGCGGTCGCGAGTTGAATCCAGGATCGAATCCCGACCGTGCTCATGTTCCGGTCGGCGGCATCAATGACGAAACTTGGTTTTCCGGCGCTGTTTCCGACCACGCCCCAGGGATAGGCGGCGGGCTTGGTTTCGTGCACGATGACCGCGGCGGCGGCACCTTTCTCGGCCGCGATCTCGTATTTGTAACGCCAGCGGCCGTAGTAGGTCATGGCCCGCCCCTTGAACATGGCGTCGTCGAGCTTCGTCGCGTCTTTCGGGTCGGGCAGCGGCGGGTCGTTGATCAGGAAGACAATGGTTTTGCCTTTAACGTCGACGCCCTTGTAATCGTCCCAGCCGTATTCCGGGGCGACAATGCCATAGCCGACGAAGACAACGTCGGAATCATTGACCTCGATCTTCGGCGTGATCCGCTGGGTGAAAGCGACGTAATCCGCCGGCGACTTCAACTCAATCGTCTGCTCGCCCGCGCGGAAGGTCGCTTTCGGTTTGCTCAGCACCCCGGCCAGCGGCACTTCCTGGGTGTAGCTGCCATTGGGGTTGCCCGGTTTCAGACCAAGCTTTTTGAATTGCTCGGTCAGGTACTGGACGGTTTTCTCTTCGCCCTTCGACCCGGGCGCGCGGCCCTCGAATTCATCCGCGCTCAGCACCTTGATGTGCTCGAGCAATTCGCCGGTTTCGATCGCGTCGATCGCTTCCTTCGGCGGCGCCGTCGGGGAGGCGGCAGCGACGAAAACAAGCAGCGAGAGAGCGAGCGAGAGATGAAAAAAGCGTGTCATGGATTGGCAACCTAGCTTGGAAACGTGCCTCGTTCACGTTGTAGCCGGGGGCGGTGACCCCGGCGGGAGCGGCTCGCTTCGAATTGCCGGGGTCAACGCCCCCGGCTACAACGGGACGCCCAGCACTATTCCAGATAGACGTGTTTGTAAGGGTGGTGATCCAAAATAGTTGGAAACCATCCTTTGACCTCGGGCCGGATGAGAAAAGCGTGGGTGTAAAAATAAACCGGCAGGATCGGCGCATCCTCGAGCAGGATCGCCTCGGCTTGCTGGAAGGCGCGGTAGCGCGCGGTCTGGTCGCTCGTCCGGCCGGCCTCGGCGATGAGTCGATCATACTCGGGATTCGACCAGCCGGTCTGGTTGTTGGCGCCGTTCGTGATCCAGAGGTTGAGGAACGAGTTCGGATCCGCGTAGTCGCCGATCCAGGTCGAGCGCAGGACCTCGTAATTCATCTCGCGCCGGGTGTCGTAATAGACCTTCAACTCCTGGTTCACGAGCCGGGCATCGATGTTGAGCTGTTTGCGCCACATCTGCTGCACGGCCTCGGCGATGATCTTGTGGTTCTCGGAGGTGTTAAACAAAATCTCGATCGGTGGAACGCCGCGACCTTCCGGGAAACCGGCCTCCGCCAGCGCCAGCCGCGCGGCCGCGGGATCGTAGGGAAAGACCGCTTCGGGGGTGTAGCCGGCGGTGTCCGGCGGGGTGAAAGCGAAGGCGGGCAACTGTCCGCCGCGCGTGACATGATCGACGATGCTCTGGCGATCGATCGCCATCCCGAGCGCCCGCCTAACGAGTCGGTCATTGAGGATCGGCTTGGTCACGTTGACCCGAAAAAAATAGGAACCGAGGTACGGGTCGATGCGCAGAAGCTCCGGCTGCTCGCGCCGGTAACGATCGATCCGGTTGATCGGGACGGTGTCGGTGATGTGCAACTGGCCGGAGCGAAAAGCGCGCTCCTCGACGTTGTTGCTGTCGATGGTGTGAAAGACGATGCCGTTAAGCCGGACGCGCGCGGCGTCCCAATAGGTCGGGCTTTTTTTCACCCGGATGTCCTGGTTCAGGCGCCATTCCTCGAGGACGAACGGCCCGTTGCCGACGAAGCGGCCAGGCTTGGTCCAATAGCTCCCGCGCTCGTAGACCGGGCCGTATTTTTTCACCGTCGGGATGTGAACCGGGAACCAGGCGTCGTAGTTGAGCAGGGAAAGAAAATAAGGCGTCGGATTCGTTAGGCTGATTTCCAGCGTCCAATCGTCCAGAGCGCGGAAACCGACCTGGCTAAAATCTTTCAGGGTGCCCTTGTTGAAGGCCTCGGCGTTGCGCACGACGTGCAGCATGTAGGCGCCGTCCGCGCCGAGGGCGGGGGAGAGGATGCGGCGGTACGACTCGATGAAATCGCGCGCCGTGACCGGGTCGCCGTTGGACCACTTCGCGTTGCGGCGAAGGTGGAAAATGTAGGTTTTGCCGTCGGCAGAAATGGTCCAGCGCTCGGCCACGCCAGGAACGGGGTGGAGATCGCGCGGGTCTTCTGAGACAAGGCCCTCGATGAGCGCGGAGATGACGTTGTATTCGCCGACGCCGTTGACCAGTTGCGGGTCGAGGTCCTGCACTTCCTGGCCGTTGCCCTTGTGCAGGATCTGGTCGCGATTGCCCTTGTCGACGTTCGACTCCGGGCGGTGGCAGGAGGTCACAACCAGAAGGGTGACGACCGCGACAACGCCGCGCCAAAATTCCGGGGAGCACAGGCCGCTGGCCTGTCGCGTTCGGCGGCTCGCCGAACGCCTCTTTGCACGGCGCATCAGCGCGCTGAGGTCACGCGTTGCTCCAGACGTTAGGCGCGGATCTTCCGGCGCATTTGCGCGCCGTTCGCCCTCGCTTCGCGGCGAGCCGCCGCGAAGAACAGGCCGGCGGCCTGTGCTCCCCGGAGGAAGAGTTCGCCGCGACACGCGCTTTACGGTTTCGGCGGCTGCGGCGGGGCGGCGCCGGGATCGCTCTCGGCCGGGGGTGCGCTTGCGGCCTTGGCCGGCGTTTCGATCCCGAGGGTCTTCAGGTAGGGCTGGATGGAGCGGTCGCGCCCGAGGAATTTATGGATCGAAGTGGCGATGTCGCGCGAGCCGCCCGGGGCGTAAATTTCGTTGCGCAATTTCATTCCCGCCGCCTTGTCCTGATATCCGTTAGGCGATTTTTCGAACACCGTAGCCATGTCGGCCGCGATCGCGTCCGCCCAGGCGTAGCCGTAGTAGCCGGCGTCGTAGCCGGCGAGGTGGCCAAAGTAGGCGACGAAGGCGGTGTTGTTATCGATCGGCAGAAAATCCTTCACGAAAACCGGGTTCGACATCGCCACGGAATCATACGGTTTACCTTCGGGATGGACGTCGTGCAGGGTGAGATCGATGTCGGCAAAAGTGAACTGCCGACGATAAAAGACGCCAACCGTAGCCAGTTTCGCTTCCTTCATTTTCGCGATCATCTCCGCCGGAATTTTCTTTGAAGGATCACGATAATCCGCCGCGAAAGTGTCGAGCACGGTCTTGTCCCAGACCCAGTTTTGCAGCATCTGCGACGGCGCCTCGACGAAATCCGCCGGCACACTGGTGCCGGAGAAGCGGACATACTTCGCCTGGGTCAGGATGGAGTGAAGGGCATGACCGAACTCGTGGAAGAGCGTCTCGACATCGCTGTGGCTGAGGAGCGAAGGCTTATCCTGGGCCGGTGGCGGGAAGTTGCAGACGAGGGCGACGGTCGGGCGCTGGTATTTCCCGTCGGCCATCCGTTTGCCCGGGACGATGCCGAACTGCGCGAAGTGATTAAATTTCCCGTCGCGCGGAAACATATCGAGATAAAACATGCCGAGCGGGTCGCCGCTGGCGGAGTCGGTCACGACGTAGAGCTGGAGGTCGTCGACCCATTTTTGCGGGGCGAGGATCTTGGTAAACTTCAGCCCGAAGATGCTCTGGTAGATGTTAAACATCCCGTCGAGCGTGCGCTGGAAGGGGAAGTAAACCCGGAGCGCATCGGTATCGACGGTGTATTTGGCCTTCTTCAGTTCGTCCTGGAAGTAGCGCCAATCCCAGAGATTGATCTGCGCGTTTTCGTCCTTGGTCTGGGCGACCTTGAGCTTGCGCAGCTCCGCCACCTCGGCGTCGAACTTCGGCTGAATCCCGGCCACGAGATCGTTGATGAAGGTCTTGGCCGCGGCGCCGTTCTTGGCCATTTTGATTTCAGTCTGGAAATCGTCCCATGATTTGTAGCCGAGCTTGAGCGCGATCTGGTTGCGATGGGTGAGAATGTTGTTCAGGATCGGGACGTTTTTCTCGCGCGCGAGATTGAATCGCACCTGGTAAAGATGCTTGCGCGTTTCTTCCTTTTTCGCGGTCTCCTGCACGGTGTTGTAGTGGAAGGTCACGTTCGCGAGCAGGGTGTAGGAATCGTCGCCGGTCTTGACCCCGGGTGACTGGAGAATCGTATCCGGCACGCCTTCCAGCTCCGCCTTGGTGAAAACCACCGGCGCTTTCACGGCCACGATGTTGGCCTGAAAATCGGTCTCGAGTTGGGCCAGTTCCTTGCGCAGCTTTTCGACCTCGGCCCGCTTCTCCGGCGGGAGTGCGAGGCCGGCCCGGCGGTAATCGCGCAAGGCGTGCTCGAGGAGCAGCGCGTCTTCGCCTTCCAGTTTCGGCTTGGTGTCGGCAAAGGCTTTGACCGCCTTGTAAACGTCCTCGCGATAGTCGACCCCGACCGCCCATTCCTGGAAAACTTTGACCGCTTTCTCGGCCGCTTCGCGCATGGCGGCCTCCTGGTTGGTCTGCTGAATCACGGCCGCTTTGGAGACGGCGATCTGCGCGGCGTTCTGGATGTTGTCGATCGCCAGGACGGTGCTTTCGAAGCTCGCCTTGGCCAGGTCCTGTTTTCCGATCACATCGAGCGCGGCGTTGGCTTTGGCGATGGCGGTGTTGACTTCGCCCTGCACTTCGATCGGCGTTTTCGGCCACTCCGGAATCACCAGGACGGCCTTGGCCTTCTCCGCCGCGGCCTTGAAATCGGACAGACTCTTGACCGATTCGGCGCGAGCCGAGAGAGCGACAAAAGCGGACAGACTAACGAGCAGGATGCGTTTCATAAGTTTGGTGATTTCTAAATCTCCGGTCGCCCAACGGAGAAGAGGGGAACGGCGACCGGTAGGGAACTCGACTCGTTTTCTCTGCAATTGGCAATTGGAAATTGGCCCCCGGCCAGCCACAGTCCGGTCGTGCAGGATTTCGTGACCAAGTTTTTGATCGCCTTCATTCCCATCTTCGTCGCGATCGACGCCGTCGGGATGGTGGCGATTTTCATCGGGCTGGGGGCGAGCGTGGAAAAGAAGCGCCGCCAGCAGGAGGCGTTTCTCGGGATCGGGACCGCGCTCGCGATCTCGATCGGGTTCATGTTTCTCGGGAAACTGATTTTCAAGGCGCTCGGGATCACGGTGGCGGATTTCCAGGTCGCGGGCGGCCTGCTCCTGCTCGTTTTCGCCGTGCGCGACCTGCTCGACATGGGAGGCGAAAAACGGCCGACGACGGAGTCGTTCGGAATCGTCCCGTTAGGCATGCCGTTGATCGCGGGCCCGGCCCTGCTCACCGCCCTGCTCGTCCTGACCGACTCGGTCGGCGTGACTTACACGCTTCTCTCGCTCATCGTGAACCTGCTCATCGTGGCGGTGGTTTTCTGCTACGCCGATCGCCTGACCAAGATCCTCGGCAAACAGGGCATCAACGGCGTTTCCAAGCTGGTCTCGCTCCTCCTCGCCGCGATCGCGGTCAGCCTCATCCGGCGCGGCCTGGTCGGGCAATAAACGCGGCCGGCGCGCTTCGTTAGGCGGCAAAGCCGATTGCCGAAAAAGTCGGTCTGCGCGATAATCGTTGCGCGAAAGAAGCCAGATCAGGTCGTCGCGCGACCGTGACCGGGAATTGCAACGTGTTGGCTAACAAGGACTCATCTCCAGCGACGGTGCTCGCCTTGAGCGAACCGAACGAAGCGGGCGCATTTGCGACCACGCACTGGAGCGTGCTGGCCGCGGCCCAGGGTTCTTCGCGGGCGGCCGACGAAGCGCTGGAAAGGCTCTGTCGCACTTATTGGAAACCGCTTTACGCCTTCGTCCGCCGGCAGGGTTGGCGGCCGGAGGAAGCGCAGGATCTGACTCAGGGTTTTTTCGCGCTCCTGCTCGAGCGTCGCGATTTCGCCGTCGTGCGCCGGGAGAAAGGCCGGCTGCGTTCCTACCTCCTTATTTCGCTGAAACATTTTCTCCTTAATGCGCGCGACCGTGCCATGGCCCTGAAGCGGGGCGCGGGCGACCGGATCATTCCGTTGCAGGAACTGGGCGATAGTGCGGCTGCCGGTTCGGAGACGGCGACGGCGGAGGTGATTTACGAGCGGCGCTGGGCCTTGACCGTGCTCGAGCAAGTCCTGGCGCGGCTGCGCGAGGAATACGGCGCGGCGGGGAACGAGCAGCTTTTCACCCGGCTCCATGAAATCCTGACCGACGATGCCGCCCAGCTTTCGCAGGCCGGGGTGGCTGCGGAACTGGCCATGACCGAGAACGCGGTCAAGCAGGCCTTTCATCGCCTGCGACTGCGTTATCGGGAACTGTTGCGGGAAGAGATCAGCCGGACGGTGATGTTGCCGGGCGAAGTGGAGGATGAACTGCGGCACCTAATCGCGGTTCTGCGCAATGATTAGGGGATGCTGACGGAGAGCGGGAATTGCACGAAGTGCGGGGCCACGACCCTGACGGACGATCCGACGCAAGGATGCGCCGCCTGTCTCCTGGAAGAAGGGCTGACCTCGGTGCCCGGCGACGCCATCGGCTTGGAAACGGAACCGGGGAAGCTGGGCGATTTTGGCGATTACGAACTGGAGGAAGAAATCGGGCGCGGCGGGCAGGGAGTGGTTTACCGGGCGCGCCAGAAAAGCCTGAATCGAATCGTCGCGCTCAAGGTCGTCGGTCTTGGCCCGTGGGCCACGGAGGCGCATCTCGGGCGCTTCCGGCGCGAAGCCGAGGCGGCCGCCGGGCTGGATCATCCCGGGATTGTCCCGATCTACGAGGTGGGGGAACGCGACGGTTGCTGCTACTTCAGCATGAAGCTGGTCGAGGGCGGGCCGCTCGACCGCGTCGTTAGGCGCGAGCCCTTGCCGCTCCGGCAGGCGGTCGAGCTAAGCGCGAAAATGGCGCGCAGCGTGCACTACGCGCATGAGCGCGGCGTCCTCCACCGCGACATCAAGCCGGGAAACATCCTGCTCGACCAGAAGGGCGAGCCTCATCTGACCGATTTCGGCCTGGCCCGGCTGGTCGAAGCCGAGAGCACGATGACGCGCACGACGGAGTTCATGGGCACGCCGAGTTACATCGCGCCGGAACAGGCCGGCGGCGCGGAAAGCGCGCCCGCGACCCGCGCGACCGATGTCTATGGAGTGGGCGCGGTTTTGTATCAGCTCCTCACCGCCCGCCCGCCGTTTGCGGGCCGGAGCACGTTTGAAACTGTGCGGATGGTGCTTGGCACCGAACCGCGAAATCCGCGGCTGCTCAATCCCAAGGTCGACCGCGACCTCGCCACGATCTGCCTGAAGTGCCTCGAGAAAAATCCGCTGCGTCGCTACGCCACCGCCCTCGCCTTGGCCGAAGACCTCGAGCGCTGGCTGCGACATGAACCAATCCAGGCGCGCCGCACCGGCATGTTGGTGCGGGGTGCAAAATGGGTGCGGCGCAACGCCACCAAGGCGGCCCTGGCGGCGTCGTTAGTCGCACTCGTCGCGGCGCTCGGCACGATCGTCTGGAAAAGTACGGCCGCCCGCCGGCCGATGCCGACCGGGATCGCAGTCCTTCCGTTTGAAAACCTGAGCGCGCAGCAAGAGAACGCCTATTTCGCCGACGGCGTGCAGGACGACATCCTGACCAAGCTCGCGAAAATCGCCGGCCTCAAGGTCATCAGCCGCTCCAGCGTGATGAAGTATCGCGGGTCGCAAAACACGAAGGAGATCGGGGAAGCCCTGCGCGTTTCCCATGTCCTGCAAGGGAGTGTGCGGCGCGAGCAGGGGCGGATTCATCTCAACGCGCAGCTCATCGACACCCGCAGCGACACCCACGTCTGGGCGGAGGAATACGATCGCGACGTGGCGGAAATGTTTGCCCTCCAGGGCGAGATCGCGCGCAAGATTGCGGAACAGCTGCGGGTGAAAATCTCGCCGGCGGAGAAACTGGCGATCGCGCGGCCGCCCACGGTCGACCTGGCCGCGTTCGATCTCTACTCACGGGCCGAGATTCTTCTCCTGAGCGCGAACCTCGACGGCAGCGGCCGGGCCCACCTGCTCGAGGCGGCCGAACTGCTGACGAAGGCGACCGCGCTCGACCCCGCCTTTTTCAAGGCCTACTGCGAACTGGCCTACGCGCACGACATGCTCTACTTCTTCGGCTTCGATCACACCGCGGAGCGGCTGGCCCTGGCGGAGGCGGCGACGGCGGCGGCATTTCGCCTCCGGCCGGAGGCGGGGGAAGCGCATCTCACCCGGGCGGGAAATCTTTATCGCGGCCGGCTCGATTACGAGGGCGCGCTGGCCGAGCTGGCGATCGCGCGCCGGACTTTGCCTAACGACCACCGGGTCTTTGCGCTTGAGGGTTACATCGAACGCCGCCGCGGCCGGCAGGAGGAAGCGCTGGCCAGCCTGGAGCAGGCGGCCAATCTCGACCCGCGCAACAGTTTCATCCTGGAACAAATCGCCTTGAGTTACCGCGACCTGCGCCGGTACGCCGAGGCCAAAGCCGCGCTTGAGCGCGCCCAGGCGATCGAGCCGGACGATCGCGACGTGAAGATCGCGGGCGCGGTGCTCGAGCTGGATTGGAAAGCCGATCCGCGGCCGTTGCGCCGATTGCTGGAGGAAGTGCACACCAAAAATCCGACGGCGTTGCCGAGCGTCTCCGACAGCCTCTTCATTTGCGCGCTGGCGGAACGCGACACCGCGGCGGCGCGCGATGCCCTGGCGGTAATGGGGAAGAACACCTTCGGGAACGACGCCGTTCGGTTCAGCCGCAATTTCGGCGAGGGCCTGGTCGCGCGCATGACGAACGATCCGGAGCGGGCGAGGGCGGCCTTCACCGCCGCGCGGCAGGAGCAGGAGAAAATCGTCGCGGCCGAGCCGGATTATGGGCCGTCGCTCTGCGTGCTGGGATTGATCGATGCCGGGCTGGGCCGGAAAGAAGAGGCGCTGCGCGCCGGGCGACGCGCAGTCGAGCTGCTGCCGGTGGCGAAGGACGCTTCGAATGGCGCGCACATGATCGAATACCTGGCCATGATCGCGGCGTGGGTGGGGGAGAAGGATCTGGCCTGCCAGCAGCTCGCGACCGCGATTCGCCCGCCGAATACCCTGAGTTACGGCCAGCTGAAATTGCTCCCGGGCTGGGACCCGTTGCGCGGCGATCCCCGCTTCGAGAGGATGGTCGCCTCACTCGCGCCCGCCGGAACGGCCGCGCGGCCGGCGAGGCACGACGAAATATTTCAGGCCTTTTCGCGTAACCTTTCGCAGACTTTTCTGCAGTACAAGGTTGTCACGAGTCTGCATCGCGACGCGGCCCTGCATCTGCCGCGCCGCCATTAAAACCGAACCCTGCCGCTCATTCCTATTATGAAATTACGATCCACATCTTCTCTCGCCTGTTTTCAAGTGCTCGCGATTCTCCTCGCGCTGCTGGCCTTTTCTTTTTCTTCCGCGGCTCGGACCAACGATGCCAAATCCGACGAATGGACCTGGCAAAATCCCCTCCCGCAGGGGAACGACCTGCGCGACGTTTGCTTTGTCGACGCCAATATCGGCACCGCCGTCGGCTACTACGGCACGATCGTGCGCACGACCGATGGCGGAAATAGCTGGACGATTCAGCAGAGCGGCACCGCGCTGGATCTTTGGGGCGTTTCCTTCAGCGATGCCAGTAACGGCACCGCGGTCGGCGCCGGCGGAATGATTCTCCGGACGACGGACGGAGGAGAGCATTGGAACATCCAGGCGAGCGGAACGGTGGAAGAACTGCGCGACGTCTCTTTCGCCGATGCCAACAATGGAATCGCGGTCGGATTCGGCGGCTTGATTTTGCATACGACCGACGGCGGGAGCACCTGGGTTCCGCAAGTTAGCGGCACTCTCAACACGCTCTTCGGGGTTTCACTGATCGACGCGAACACCGGCACTGCGGTCGGCGGCACGCTGGGTCAAAGTGAGATTCTCCGGACGACCGATGGCGGAGCGACCTGGGTCAGTCAGTCAAACCCGGGCACGGTTTTCCTCTTCGACGTTGCTTTTACCGATGCCAATACCGGCACCGCGGTCGGCGACGGCGGAACGATCCTGCACACGACCGACGGCGGGGCGAATTGGGTTGCGCAAGTCAGCGGCACGTCGAAAACGCTCTACGGCGTTTCTTTTGCCGACGCGGACAATGGCACGGTCGCCGGGTTCCAACTGGGCGGAACCGGGATCATTCTGCGCACGACTGACGGGGGCGCGAGCTGGACGGAGCAGACCACTCCGACGATCAATCTTTTCTATGCCGTGGCTCTGCCCGATGCGAGCACCGGCATGGTCGTGGGCAACGCCGGGACGATCCTGAGCACGACTGACGGCGGTTCCAATTGGGCCTTCACGCAGCCGAGCGCGACCTTCCAGTTTCTCTACGGCGTTTCCTTCACCGACGCCAACACGGGCTCGGCGGTTGGTTACGATTACCCGAGCGGGACGATTCTGCGGACAACGGACGGCGGCCAAACCTGGGTTCGGCAGGAGAGCGGCATCAGCAATACCTTCAGCGGGGTCAATTTTTTCAGCGTCGATTTCAGCAGCGCCACGACCGGCACGATCGTGGGCGAGGATGGAATCATCCTCCGCACGGTCGACGGCGGCCTGACATGGGTCGAACAAACGAGCGGGACGAGCGATTGGCTCTACAAGGTTTTCTTCACCGACGACGCCCACGGCACCGCCGTTGGTTTCCTTTTCGGAACGATTCTGCATACGACCGACGGCGGCGCGAACTGGGAAACGCAGGTCAGCGGCACGAGCAACGGGCTCTTTGGAATTTCCTTCACTGATGCCAATACCGGCACGGTGGTGGGGAGTTTCGGCACCATCCTGCGCACGACCGATGGCGGGGCGAACTGGATTCCGCAGGTGAGCGGCACCACCAGCCAACTGCGGGCGGTCTCCTTTGCCGATGCCGACACCGGAACCATTGTCGGCGAGTCCGGGCTGATTTTGCGGACGACTGATGGCGGGCAGACCTGGGTCAGCCAAGTCAGCGGAGCGACTGAGACTCTCCTCGCCGTGACGATGACGGCTGCCGACCAGGCGACCGCCGTCGGCCAGCTCGGCACCATCCTGACGACGACCGACGGCGGAGCAAGTTGGACGCGGCAGGAAAGCGGGACGAACCAGGATCTCTACGACGTGGCGTTTCCCGAGGCCACGATCGGTACCGCGGTCGGAGGATTTGGAGCAATTCTGCGCACGGTCGGTTCGGATGCGGACGTGTGTCCGCAGCGGCTGGCCTATTGGAAAAACCAAATCGCGCTTTGGCCGGTCGACGCGCTCGAGTTAGGCAGCCAGACCTATGGCAAAGATGAGCTCCGGGAAATCCTGCGGAGTGCCTGGAGAGCGGATGCGTCCCTGATCCTGGCCGGGCAACTCATCGCCGCCAAATTGAATCTCGCGAACGGCTCCGATCCCGCGCCAGTGGCCGACGCGATCGCGGAAGCGGACGAACTGCTGGGCGATTTCGACGGCAAGTTGCCTTATGGCGTGAAACGCGGCTCCGAAACCGGCCGCGCGATGGTGGACGCCGCCGAGACCTTACGCAGCTACAATCACGGCGAGCTGACACCGGACTGCACACCGTAACAGCGCACTGGGAAATAGAATTCCTAAAACAACCCCGTCCGCAGCATCACCAGGGTGCAGGCTTCGACAACTTCGATGCCTGCACTGCTGGCGGCGGCGGCGAGTTCCTCGTTTTCGGCCCCTGGATTCATGATGATCCGTTGCGGCTGGGCGGCGAGGATGTCGTCGATCAGCGGAGTCGAGCGCGATTCCCTGAGGTAGAGGCTGACGGTGTGTACCGGCTCCCCGATGGCGGCAAGGTTTGGGAAACAGGTCATCCCTTCGATCTCCGGAAAAGCCGGGTTCACCGGCAGCGGCCGGTAGTCCAGCTTGGCCAGCAAGCGCAGGGCCTGGTTGGAGTAGCGGTCGGGCTTGGGCGAGGCGCCGAGAACGGCGACGTTGCGTTTCTCCTGCGGGATCAGGGCCATCGGAGAATAGAAGCGTCAACAGGCGCTCCCGCAACCGGGTCGGCATCTGCTCGTTAGCCGCCTCCATTGACAGTTAGGGCATGCTTGTTAGTATCCGGCACTTATGAGATTTCCTCTCGCGCTCACGACGAAGATCGCGGCCTACATCGTCGGCCACAAACTTCGCGGGACGAAAAAATTTGCCACTGTGCTGCAGCTCGAACCGCTGCATACCTGCAATCTGACCTGCACCGGTTGCGGCCGGATTCGGGAATATTCCACCAACCTGAAAGACCTCCTGCCGCTGGAGGATTGCCTCTCCGCCGCCGAGGAATGCAACGCGCCGATGGTTTCCATCTGCGGCGGCGAGCCGCTCATTTATCCGCAGATCGAGCAGCTGGTGCAGGGCCTGCACGACCAGGGCCGGATCATTTACATCTGCACCAACGCCATGTTCATGCGCAAAAAAATGCGCGAATGGATGGCGGCGGAATATCCCAGGCGCTCGACCGAGATCGAACAGAAAATCAGCGAGCTGATCGCGGCCGGCCTGATGACGGAAAAGGATGCGACCGCCATTCAGCAGGGTCCGAAAGATCCGACCAAGCCGACGATCGGCCCGAGCAAGTGGATGTATTGGAACGTCCACCTCGACGGCCTGGAGCGGACGCACGACCTGATCGTGGAACGCGAAGGCGTCTTCAAGGAATGCATCCTCGCGATCAAGATGGCGAAGATTCTCGGTTATCAGGTCGCGACCAACACCACGATCTACAAGGAAACCGACATGGGCGAGATCGAGCAGATGTTCGATTTCCTGAGCGACCTCGGCGTCGACGGCCACACCATCTCGCCCGGCTACGAGTACGACGCGGCCAAGAAGGACATGATCAAGCGGCTCAACCTGCAGCCGGAGAATTTCTTTCTCACCCGCCAGATGACGATCGAGAAGTTCAAGCGGATCGAGCAGTGGATGAAGGACTACACCCTGCTCGGGACGCCGATCTATTTCGAATTCCTCGCCGGCAAACGCGACCTGACCTGTTCGGCCTGGGCCATCCCGACCCGCAACATTCGCGGCTGGAAAGGCCCGTGCTACCTCATGACGGACGCGCATTACTCCAGCTACCAGGAGCTGCTCGACCAGGTGCAGTGGGATAAATACGGCGTCGAAAACGGCGTCGTGAAAGACAGCCGGTGCGAGAACTGCATGGTTCATTGCGGCTACGAACCGACCGCCAGCCTCGGGCTGAACGCCCAGAGCGGCGACACCTGGAAGACGGTGCGCTTTAACTTCGGCCCAAAGCCGAAGCCGACCGGCAAAGGCAACGAGATCACCGCCTACAACGGCGTCACCTCCGGCAACGGGCATCTCACCGGCACAAAAGCTGAACCCACCGCCCAGGCATCTTGAGCGGTCGCAGCATGGGTAATCCGTCCGCCAACATCATCACTCTGCCGCGGATCGCGAAAGAGAGCGCGCCGCGCCTAACGAGCAACGCGGAGCTGACGGAGGCGATCGGGCTCGCGCAGCAGAATCTTCTCCGCCAGCAAAAGCCCGACGGCCATTGGGTGGGCGAGCTGATGGTCGATAGCACGCTTTGCTCCGATTACGTCCTCTTCATGCACTGGCTGGGCGAGGTCGACGAGACCCTGCAACGCCGCTGCACCAAACACATCCTCAAACGCCAGCTCCCGGACGGCGGCTGGAACATTTTCTACGGCGGCCCGAGCGAGATCAACGCCTGCGTCAAAGCCTACTTCGCGCTCAAGCTCGCCGGGCACAGCCCCGACGCACCGTTCATGCAGGAAGCCCGCGCCAACATTCTCCGGCTCGGCGGCATCCCGCGGATGAATACCTACAGCAAGCTTTACCTGGCATTGTTAGGGCAATTTCCCTGGAAATATCTGCCCGTCATCCCGGTCGAGATGGTTCTGCTCCCGAGCTGGTGCTTCTTCAACATCTACAAAATGTCGTCTTGGAGCCGGGCCATGCTCATCCCGCTCGCGATTATTAATCATTTCAAGCCGACCCGCGAGCTGCCGCCGAACAAGCAGCTGCACGAGCTTTACCCGGTCGGGACGGAGGGGAACGACTTCACCCTCGCGCGCGACCAGCGGCTCCTGACCTGGCGGAATTTTTTCCTCCGCGCCGATCGCGCCCTCAAGCTGCTCGAGCGCTGGCACAGCCGGTCGCTGCGGCAGCGCGCGCTGGAGGAGGCCGAGCGCTGGATGACCGAGCGCATCGGCGAAGGCAGCGACGGACTGGCGGCGGTTTTCCCCGCGATGCTCAACTCCATCATCGCTCTGCGCGCGCTCGATTATCCCGCTACCCATCCGCTTTACCAAAAGGCGATGGCGGATTTTCGCGGTCTTTTCGTCAACGATCCGGAAGATTTCCGAATCCAGCCCTGCCTCTCCCCGGTCTGGGACACGGCGATTAACGTCATCGCGCTGGCCGAGTCCGGTTTTCCGGCCCAGCATCCCGCCCTGCGCAAAGCGGCCCAGTGGCTGGTGGACAAGGAAGTGCGGGTGCGCTGCGATTGGACGGTCAACAACCCGCACCCGGAAGCGAGCGGCTGGGCTTTCGAGTACAACAACGTTTTTTATCCCGACACCGACGACACCGCGATGGTGCTGATGGCGTTGCGGCTGGTTCGGCCTAACGAGCAGGCGCAGCTCGCGGAAGTCTTCGATCGCGCGCTCGATTGGCAGCTCAGCTTCCAATGCCGCGACGGGGGCTGGGCCGCCTTCGACAAGGACGTGACCCGGCACTGGCTGGAAGACATGCCCTTCGCCGATCACAACGCCATTCTCGACCCGACTTGCAGCGACCTGACGGCGCGGACCTTGGAATTGCTGGGCTACATCGGCTTCAATCCCGGCCGGCCGCTCGTGCGCAAGGCGGTGCATTACCTGCGCGAGACGCAGGAGGACGATGGCTCCTGGTATGGACGGTGGGGGGTGAACTACATTTACGGCACCTGGCAGGTGCTGCGCGGTCTGCGCGCGATCGGCGAAGACATGACCGAGGATTGGATCCTGCGCGGCCGCGACTGGCTGGAGAGCTGCCAGAACGACGACGGCGGCTGGGGCGAGTCGTGCGCCTCATACGAGAATCCGGATTTAAAAGGCAAAGGCGCCAGCACCGCCTCGCAAACCGCCTGGGCCCTGATGGGCTTGTGCGCCTGTGGCGACCTCGATCGGCCGAGCGTGCAGCGCGGGTTGCGATACCTGCTCGACACGCAACGCGAAGACGGCGCCTGGGACGAATTGGAAATTACCGGCACCGGTTTTCCGCGCGTCTTCTATTTGAAGTACGACATGTATCGGCAAAACTTCCCGCTCCTCGCCCTCGCCACTTACGTCAATTACAGGAGCGGCGTCGGCCATTACCAAAGCTTCTATCGCTGGGCCGGGAAGTAAGGAAAGTGATGAGTGACGAGTGATGAGTGGAAAGCGCGCGCTGCTGACTCGTCACTCGTCACTTTCCTTCGCGATCTTCCCGCCCCAGGACAAAATCTTCGCCTTCGTCCCGGCTGCTTCCGCTTCCTTGATGTCGCCGTTGCGGTTGTAGAACAAGGAGAGGCTGGTCCAGCCGATCTGGTCGTTAGGCTTGAGCGCCACCGTTGTCTTTCCGGCTTCGATCGCTTCCGGGAAACGCCCGAGTTTCATCAGCGCCATGCCGAGGGCGTGCCAGCCGTCGAAGAATTGCGGATCGAGTTCGACGCAGCGCCGATATTTTTCCACCGCGCTCTCCAGCTCGCCGACCGCGAGGTCGCCGTTTGCGTCGTCAAAAATCTCCTCGACCTCTTCCATCACCCCAGATCTCTAAACGGTCCTTCCGGGTGAAGCGAGGATCGAGCGCGATTTCTGCACGCCCAGCCTTCCGCTAACCTGTCGCTTCCGGCGCTTTCGGCTCCGGCACGCCCGCCTCGCGGCGGCGTTCGCGCAGCCATTCGTAAAAGACTACCTGGCTTTGGTTTTCCATCGCCTGGCTTTCCAGGGTCGCGCGCGATTTTTCGTATTCCGCCGGCGCGATGGTTTCGCGTTTCTCGAGGATGACGAGCAGGCCGCCGTCCGTGGTCGACACGAAATTGCTCACTTCGCCCGCGCTCAGGTCGCTCACGGCGCGCTTGATGAAGGGCATCTCGGGATTCTCGTTTTTCGGTTCCGGACTCGCGGCCGGCGCCGCCCCGGGCGGTGGCTCGTCCACCAGCGCGAAGGTGGGGATCTTTTCCAACGTTACCGCGGCGGCAGTGGCGGCTTCCGCGAGTGGCTTTCCGTTTTTCAATTCCTCCCGCAGTCTGCTCGCTACGCCGGCGGCTTTCATTGCGATCATTTGCTGGGTGTTGCGCTTCTTTAACGCCTCGACAACTTTCGGCCGCGCTTCCTCCAGCGTGAGCGGCCGCGACGGCTCCACCTGGAGCAGATGCATGACCTCGAACCCGTCCTGCGCCTGGATCGCTTCGCTATTCGGCGCCTCCTTGGTCAGGGCAAATGCCGCCGTCACCAGCGTCGGAGTTCCCGCCAGCAGGGGATCGGGCGATTCCTTCGTGAACTCGCCCGTTTCCTTCGGGGTCAGTTGAAACTTGGCCGCCACCTGGTCGAAAGCGGCGCCCTGGACCTGCAAGGCATCGGTAAATTCGTTCGCCCGGTCGGCCAGTTTTTGCAGGACGTCGACGCGCTGTTTGCCAGCCAGCTTTTTCTGCTCTTCGGTCAGGCCGAACTCGACCATTTTCACTTTGCGTTTCTCTTCCGAGTTTAGTTGCGCCTTCTGCGCTTCATAATATTTCGCGATCTCATCCTCGGTCACAGTGACCTCTTTCCCCACATCGTCGGAACTGAAACGCACCAGGCTCGCGTCCATCTTCGCGTAGGCTTTCTCGAAATTGCTCCGGATTTCTCCCTCCGGCACGTTGACCCCGGCACTCAGGACTTTCTTCACTCGCTGGAGAAGGATCTGGTCGGCCGCGAGTTCCTCGATCTGCGCCTCGCTGAAACCCATCGGGGCCAGCGCCTGGTCGACAAGACTGGTGTAGCGCGAAGGGTCGAATCCATTCTCTCCCTGGAAAGCCGGCAGGGCCCGAATGGAATCGGCGATTTCGCTCGTGCTCGGCTTGATCCCCATCCGTTGTGCTTCGTGGCGCAGGACCATCAGGTTCCAGGAAAATTTCTCGAAGGCGTCGTCCTCGGTCTGGGCGCCGGCGGTCAATTCCATGAGCAGGTCGCGCATGCCCAATTGGCTGCCGAGACGCAGGAGACGCACGTTGCGTTGAAATTCGACCTGGGTAACGCTGCGATCATAGATCGTGCCGACGGTGCCGTCGCCCAATTGTGAGAGGTCGGCCTTGTTCCAATACCAGGAGAAGGAAATACAGACGAGGGCCGTGATGACGATCATCAGGACCTTATGATGCTTGCGTATTATCGTAATCATGGGCGTGGAGCGGGTTGAGTGGCGGAATTTAGGGACTCGCCCGGGTGCGGCAACCGATTTCTACATCTGCGGCCCGCGCTTCTGCCGGACGAACTGGTCGACTTCCGCGACGTAGGTCTTGAAGGGATCGCCCATGATGAGGCAATCGTGCGTCTCGCAGGCAATCGAGTCCCAGTTGATGACATAGGGCCGGTTCGCTTTGCGGAAGGCGGCCACGGCCTGGGCACGACCGTTCGCGCGGGTGTCGGCCGGCGGGGTGCGGGTGACGTCTTTTTGCCGGACGAGATTGTTCCATTCGCCGATCCGTTTCGCCGGCTGGAGCCCGAAAAAGAGACCGCGCTCGGGATCGATGTTGTGATATTCGAGGTCGAGACTTTGCAGCCAGGGATCGCTCCAGCTCAGGTTTTCCGAGGTCCGGAAGGTATCGAGGAGCCACCTCTTGCTGATCCAATCGACGCCACCGAGCAGGGCCTCGGGTTTGTGAGGCAGCGCATCGAGGGTGTAGCGCCAGCTTTCCAGGAGCCAGTCGGTTTCCTCGTCCGTCCCGCCGAGATGTTTCGCGGCCAGGGCGTGCAGGCGCCATTGCACATCGAGCGCGCCGATGGTGCGCCCGTTCTCCAGTTCCACCAGCCAGCGCTGGGTGGAGTCGCGCGAGACGTCGCGCGTCGCCTGGACGGCGTCGAGCAGGGTCAGGTCGTTAGGCAAAAGTCCCGCCTCGAGCAGGCTGAGGATGCAGGCGGTCGTGCCGATCTTGAGCGCATTGGCAAAGGGACTCATGTTCGAGTCGCCGATGAGGAGATGGAGCCGGCGATATTTCCGGTAATCGGCCAGCGGCTCGTCCCGCGCGTTGATGATGGCGCGGTTGAATTGCACCCACTGGTAAATGTCGTTCACGATGTGGTCGGCCCGCTGGCTGAGCTGGAAATCGACCGTCTCTTCCGCCGCCGGCACCTCGAAATCGAAGGCGAGGGGATTGGCCTGCCCGACCCGGCCGGCGCCGGTGAAAATCTGCCGCGTGGCGAGGAAAGCGAGGAGCGCGCCGAGCGCCGCGGGGGTGAACTGGGCCTCCCGTTTCATCAGATAATTTTCGTGGCAACCGAAGGTCGCGCCGGTGTGGTGATCGATGTTGTTCTTGATGAACGAGACCGTGTGGGCCACGCCTAACGACTCCAGCCCGGACTGGAGGAGCTGGTCGCCCGCCAGGTCGTAGGCCACGATGTCGCGCAACTGCCGGCACTCGGGCGAGGCGTACTCGATGTGCCCCATGTCGAGGTAAATCCGGCCGCCGTTGAGGAGGAAACCGCCATTCCCGGGCGGCTCTTCATAGTCGCGATAATGCAGATCAATCGCGCCCGCCCGCATCCTGCGGAAGAGCTGATTTTTCACCCGGACCGGCCACGCGTCGCCGTTGGGGTGAGCGGCGTCACCGCTCACCAGGCAACCGTATTCCGTCTCGATCCCTGCGATCCGATCCATCCCTAGCGATTGTCCGACACCCGCGCGCCGTGGACAAGGGACAAAGCGCGGCGCAACTTTGCCGCATGACGACGAAGCCGTTTCCCGCGCGCAGTCCGGCCGAGAAAGTGGGCGGGCTGGTTTACTTCGGGCGCATGCTCGACAAAATCCGCGCTCACGCCCGCGGCGAGCTGCCGCCGGAGTATGTCGAGAAACTCGGCGACGGCTTCGATGGCCGCTGCGTGCGCTTTCTCGGGTTGAAATATGAAGACGTCGTCGCGCGCGTGAAAAAGGGCGGCACGGACGAGGAAATCTGGCAATGGGCGCTGGAGAACGGCCGCGAGACGTCCGCCGAGGACAAGGAAAACTGGAACGAGTTCCTGCGAAAATGCGGCTGGAAAGATTCGATCACGCCCACGTTGGAATGGCGCAAAGAGCAGAGCGGCTTGCAGGACCGCGCCGACATCGAGACGATGTTCCAGTTTATCGACGCCGACGAAGGCCGGGCCTAACGAACCGCTTCCGGGACCGGTCGTGGCGGCGGGGGCGGTTTCTGGCGCTGCTCGATCACGGCCCAGACGGCCGCGACGACGAGCGCAACGATAACGGCGGCGACGATTAGCCGCAGCCGCGATGGCCGGGCGGCTGCATCGTCAGGGGGCGCCATCAACTTTTACTCCGAGAGAGTATCGATCCGCTCCGCCAGGCCGAAATCGAGATCGGTCAGGCCGCCTTTGCTGTGAGTGGAAAGGACCAGCCGCACTTTGTTGTAGCGGATGTCGATGTCGGGATGATGTTCCTCGTCCTCGGCCACTTCCGCGACGCTGTTGATGAAATCGATCGCTTCCGAGAATTCGTCGAACTCGAAGGTCCGCTCGATGTGTTTCTTCTCGAGCTCCCATTCCGGGATCTTTTTTAGGCGTTCTTTCAGCTCGGTCTGCTTTGATTAGCTCGGCCATGACGGCAACACGAGTAGCATCCCGTTTTGCTTTTGCAACGGAGAATCGGACCGCTTTTTCAGGGGCGCAGCGGGTGCGTGTTTATCGCACTAGAGGCCGAGGATTTTGCGCAGATTCTTCGCCGAATCGAAAACCTCGACCGCGCACTGGCGGGCCTCCCGCGAAAACCGGGGCCAGTCGTGCAGGATCCGCCGCGCCGCGTCCGCCGCTTCTCCGGCGTTGCGCACAAGACAAAAACCGTTTTCTGACGGGCAGATATTTTCCGGCTCCCGTGTCCTCGGTGATGACGGGCCGGCCGAGAGCGAGGAACGCCGCGGCCCGATCGCTCACCCAGCCGGTACGCCAGCTCACATCGACGCCCTTGATCGCGGTAAATTCCGCCGTCGCCGAGGCCAGATAACGCCGATACCGGGGCGGTGTGCGCGCCACCGCATGCGGATCGATCAGGTGCCAGCCGAGTTTGGTCAGGCGCTGCGTCTCCGGATCGTCGGCCTTGATGTTCATCGCCAGTTCCCACCGCGCCTGCGGCACGCGGGAGGGGAGATCGAGATAGGGCGCGAACATTTCCTTCTTCGAGAGATCGGGGAATTCGCCGTTCACCTCCACGCTCCCGCCCCAGTACCATTGGCCGATCGTGGTCAGTTTCGGCCGCCGCGGGCGGGGGCGGGGCTGGAGCAACTCCGTATCGGCAAGCGGGAAAAAGGTGCGCCATGGCAGCGAGGATTTCGGGAGAAGGCAATCCGCGCCGTGCACGTTGAGACCGATCGTCCAAAACTCGTGATGAGCGTGCTGGCCGAGATCGAGTTTCGTCATCCAGTAAAAAATCTCGCTCGGATCGAGATCGCAAAAAATCCGGCGCTCGAACTCGAGCAGGAAGGGGGGACGAAGGGAGTAGGCGAGATTGAGGAGAACGTTAGGGCCGGCGAGGCGCGCCCGCAGTTCGCGAGAAGACATTCCGTGGCAGCGCATCGCGGCCAGGTCGTGCTCCGGTCCGGCCGGGTCCTGGTGGAGCAGGCAATAGCGACCCGCCAATCCGTGTCCGCGGAGTTGCCGTTGGAAATTCGCGATGCAGGCCGCGTCCGCCGCCCGATCTTCCGTCGCCGGGAGCACCTCGAGCCAGATCGCGTCCTGCCGGAGACGGCGCAGGCCGAGCATCCATTGCAACGGCACGGAGAAATTCCCGCCCCCTTCGCGATATTTTGCCGCAAAGCCACAGCCGAGAAAGACGGTCACCGTCCACTCATCGCACGCCGGGATGGGAAGAGCCCTGTCGCCGGGGAAATTTTCGCGGCCGCTTATTGCCGCGACAGATTCGCGCGGCCTCCGCGCAGGACGAATTTCTGAATCTTACCCGTCGCCGTTTTCGGCAGTTCTGCCAGGAAAGTGAAACCCTGCGGCACTTTGAAATGCGCCAGGTGATCGCGGGCAAATTGCCGCAACTCTTCCTCGGTCGCGCGCGCGCCGGCCTTGAGCACGACGAAGGCCTGCGGCGACTCGCCCCATTTTTCGTGCGGCATCCCCACCACCGCCACTTCCTGCACACCGGGATGCCGCAGGAGAACGCCTTCCACTTCCACGGACGAAATATTTTCGCCGCCGCTGATGATGACGTCCTTCAGCCGATCGCGAATTTCGAGATAGCCGTCGGGATGCACGACCGCCGCGTCGCCGCTGTGGAACCAGCCGTCGCGCATCGCCTCGGCGGTGGCTTCGGTGTCCCGATAATATCCGGCCATGACCACGTTGCCCCGCACCACGATTTCCCCCGTCGTTAGGCCGTCGCGCGGGACTTCGCGGCCTTCCTCGTCCACCACCCGGAGATCTCCCGAGGTGATGAGTTCGACGCCCTGGCGCGCCTTGATTTCAGCCCGGGCGCGCGGGTCGAGCGCGGCGTGTTCCGGTCGCGGCTCGCAGATGGAAATAAACGGCGACACCTCGGTCAGCCCATAGGCCTGGGTAATTTCCCAGCCCAGCTCGCCCTCGACGCACTCGATCGTGGCTGCCGCGGGCGGCGCGCCGGCAGTCAGCACGCGCACGCCCCGTGGCGCCGAGCGGCGCAGCTCTGCCGGCGCGTTGGCGATGCCGATGAGAACGGTCGGCGCCGCGCAGAGCAGGCTCACGGATTCCGCGGCGACCTTTTCGAAGATCGCGCGCGGCTCGGGTTTGGGCAGGCAAATGTGCGCGCCGCCCACCGCCGTGATGATCCAGACAAAGGTCCAGCCGTTGGCGTGAAACATCGGCAACGTCCAAAGATATCGCTCGGCACTGGTCATGTGCAGATGCACGAGCGTGCCGACGGCGTTGAGCCAGGCGTTGCGATGCGTGATCATGACGCCCTTCGGCCGCGCGGTCGTGCCGCTGGTGTAGTTGAGCGAAAGGAGATCGTTTTCCCGGATTTCCGGACGAATAAAATCCGGCGGCGTGGCGGCGAGGGTCTCTTCGTAATCGATCCAGCCCGACTTGCTCCCGGCGAGCGCGACGAAGTGCTCGACGTTAGGCAATTGCCCCCGGATGCCATCCAACGTCTCGAGAAAATCGGGGTGCGCGCAGACCACGCGCGCTCCGCTGTGATTGATGATGTAGGCGAAATCTTCCGCGCTCAGGCGGTAGTTGATCGGGACGGTGACGGCGCCCATCTGCGGAACGGCGTAAAAGGATTCGAGCTGCGCGTGCGTGTTTGGCGAGATGCTGGCCACGCGGTCGCCCGGGCCGACGCCGAGCCGTTGCAGCGCCGCCGACCAGCGATCGCAGCGATCAAAGAACTGCCCGTAAGTTAGCCGGAGCGAGCCATCGACCACCGCTTCGCGGTCGGCGTAAAGTTTGCGCGCGCGGCGCGCGAATTCCATCGGTGTGAGCGGTGTTTCCATTTCGCGTCCGTGTGGATGAAGCGTGCCACAGAAGGCGGCGGGAGGGCGAGGCGCCAGTTTGACGAAGGTACGAAACGAATATAGTAAGGGCGCTCCCGCCTGCCGGGGGTTGGCAGAACAAGTTTCGCGCCCGTAGCTCAACTGGATAGAGCATCTGACTACGGATCAGAAGGTTTGAAGTTCGAATCTTCACGGGCGCACTTTTCTTTCTTGCGGGTTGCGCATCCCGCCCCGCCGGAGAAAATCTCTCATGGCAGGACAAGGTTCTACCGGTAACGTCATCGCGGCCCTTTGCAGTTTCTTCATCCCGGGCCTCGGGCAACTCATCCAAGGCCGATTGCTCATCGCGATCGTGCAATTCGTCCTCGCCGCGCTCCTCTGGATCGTCCTCCTCGGGTGGCTCATCCACCTCTGGTCGATCCTCGACGCCGCGCTCTGGAAAGGCGGCCGCGCCTAACGATCGCCGGGTCGGCTCGGCGGCCGGCGCTACTTGCCCAGATCGCTCAGGAGCTTCTTCCAGCGCGCCCAGGCATCGTCGCGCGCCTTGGCATTGGCGGGTTTGGCATCGGGCGCTTCCCCGGCCCGCATGAATCCGTGTCCCGCGCCGGAGTAGATCACCGGCTCGAAAGTTTTCCCCGCTTCCTTCATGACCTTTTCCGTTTGCGGCAGCCCGGAGTTAATCCGCGCGTCGTCCTCCGCGTAAAACCCGTAAACCGGGCCGGCGATCTTCTCCGCCTCCGCCGCGGTGGACGGTCCCGGTCCGTAAAAAGGATACGCCGCCTTCAGCTTCGGATTGTGATTCGCGTAGCTGAACGCCTTCCCGCCGCCCCAGCAAAAACCGGTCACGACGATCGTGCCATTGGCGGCGGGCAACTTGGCCGCGTACTCCGCCGCGGCATCGAGATCGGCCATGACCTGCGCATCGGGCAAAGCAGAAATGGCCTTCATCGCCGCCCCCTGGTCGGGATAACTCGCGGTCTCTTTTCCGGGCGCGGAAAGGAAGTCCGGCGCGATCGCGATGTAGCCGGCGGCCGCCACCTGGTCGGCCAGGCTCTTCGCCCAATCCGTTAGGCCAAAGATCTCGTGAATCACCAGCACGACCGGCGCCTTCGTCTTCACCTCGGGGTAAACGACAAACGTCTTCACCGTCCGGTCGCCCTGTTTCAGGTCGACCCATTCGCTGTGGCGCGGCGATTTATTCAGGCGCTCCTTTGCCCAATCCTGCGCCGCGGCATCCGGCGAAGTGAGAACGAAGGTCGCGAGGCAGGCGCACGAGAGGAAGAAGCGTTTCATCCGGCAAGAAACTGCGGCGCGCACTTTCCGGCAACCGCTTTCGGACCGCACGCTAGTCGCTAACCTGCGCGGTCTTCTCCGACTTGGCGGAATCGTTGGCGGCAAGGAAGGCCCGGGCGCGGGCCAGCTCTTTGCGCGAATCATCCGCTTTCGCTGTCTGCTGGACGAGCTGGGCGTAGTAGCGCGCCGCCGTTTTTTTGTCCCCGGCTCGCTCCGCCGACTCCGCCGCGCCGTACAATCCGTGGTAGCGGCCGGGATAAATCTTGAGCGCGTTTTCAAACTCCTTTTGCGCTTCCTTTGGCCGTTCCAGCTCCAGCAGCAAACCCGCCAGTTGTTCGCGCGCCGGCACCAATGCGCCGGGCGAAACCGGATGCTTCCCGAGCAGGTCTTCCGCGTCCGCGACGCGGCGCAGGCTGGCAATCGCTTCGTCTTTCTCGCCCTTGCCGTGCGCAATCCAGGCGGAGACGGCCTGCATTTGCAGGTCGAGGTGCTGCCGGAAATAATCGAACCGCGGTTCCCTGGTCGCTTCGCGCAACTCCTGCATGCGGCTGAGTGCGGTGTAGGCACCGTCGAGGTCGCCGAGGTGCGCGCGGCCGAGGGCGCGGCTGTATTCGATTAACGCCTCCATGAACGGAAACGACTTCCAGTGCGGCACCTCCGGCATGCGCAGGGCCGCCGCCTCCGACCAGGCATTGCGCTCGAGCGCGTCGCGCGCCGGAATGGCGGCGAGGGCATAGGCGGCGCTGAACTCGAGCTCGGGATTTGTCTGCCGCACGGTCGCGACGTAATCGACGATCTTCTTGGTTTCGGCGTCGCGCCCTTGCTGCAAGAAGGAGTAGGCCATGTAATCGAGCGCGTGAAGTTCCTGCGCTTCGGTCACTTCTCGCTTGAGACTGGCCGCATAATCCCGCGCCGCGTCAGCTGACGCGCGATTGGACGCGATCGCTTCCTCCCACATGCCGAGCCGGGTGTAAATATGCGACGGCATATGGAGGGCATGCGGCACCCAGGGCGCGATCGAGGCATAGGCGTTCGCGGCCGGCAGACCGCGTCGGGCGAGCGAGGGGTAATCGTAGCTGTGGATCAGGTAATGCGTCACCCCGGGATGCTTCGGATTCTGTTTCCACAAGTTTCTCCAGCGCGGCCGCGGCCTGCAGTTGATGGGAAAGCTTGGCGTCGTTAGGCGTGGCGTAGCCGACGGCGAGCACGGCGAGCGCGTGCCAGGCCTGCGCCTCGAAATCATCCGGCAGCCGCGCGGCGACGGTCCGCATCGCCTTCTCATACGCCAGCACGCGGTCGCGTGGTCCGACCGGGCCGTGACATGACTGGCCGACCTCGCCCGTGGGCGCGCCTTCCGGGGTGTTGTAATAAACATTGAGCGCGGTGATGAATTGCCGCTCGCGCTCCGAGCTGCCCGTTAGGGCCATCGCCTTGTCGATCGCCGCTTTCCCCTGGCGCATTTCATCCGGAGTCGGCGGCGTCCAGATCGGATGCCACCACGACATGGCGATGCCCCAATGCGCCATGGCGCAGGCCGGATCCTTCTCCGCCACCGCGGTGAAAATCCGGCGCGCTTCCTCGTAGAAAAACGAGTGAAGCAGCGCCACCCCGCGGTTGAATTCCGGCTGCACCTCCGGCGTGCAGGTGATGGGAAAATCCACTTTGCCCGCGGCGCGTAGATCGCCTGGCTCAAGGGCGCGGGCGAGTGGTGGTGAGGCGAGGAGAAGATTCCGACGATGAAGGCGAGCGCGAGCCCGCGTGAGAGGACGAGACGATGAGCGCTGGCTGGTATGAGGTGTTTTCATTTTTGCTTGGGCCCGGCAAAATGAAATTCCATTCAGCAACCAATTCGAAGCGGCGGCAGGGCTGCTTCCGGAATTGCATCCGACGGAGATTTGTTGAAGAAAAGTGCCACCGGAAAGCCGGGAAGCAAAGTTGAAAAGTTATCCCGGTCGCTGCCTTGCGGAGATCTCCTGGCACTACGCGCTCGCGAACAACTTTTCGTAATGCCGGAACCAGTCGCTTTGAAAAATACCGGCTGGGTCGTGTCTTTTCTTCAGCTCCAGAAATTTCTCAAACCCGGGATAACAAGCCGCGACCTGACTCCGGCTCGCGAAACGATGGTAAGTCAGGTAATAGCTTCCTCCGCGCTCGATCGCGAGGTCGATTAACCCGCGGAACGACTGCGCTGCCGTCGCAAGTCCGTCCGGGCTGTGAAGCGCGAGAAGATTGAAAATCACGCAGGCGTACGACTCTTTCGCCCAAGGCAAAAAACTTTCGTCGTCCTTCTCGATCAAGCGCACCGTCCCGTAGATCACAGGCGAAGCGCGTTCGCGCAGAAGCTCGGCCGCCGCGGCCAGGAATCCCGCCAGCGCAGAGCGCGGGACGTAGGTTTCCGTGATGATCAAACTCGATTTCGGGCCGCCGATTTTTTTGCGTAATTTTTGCGCGTAGTCTGGCAGGTAGGCGCTCAGCTGGTTGGTGTCCGACCAATAGTTCTGGCCATCGGTCGTCAGGTAATAACTGGCATATTGCTGAAAAGCTTTGGCGCGGTCCGTGTAGGCCAGGGTGAGAAGATCGAGCCAATCCTGGTTCGCCAACCTTCTCGCCGCGATCGCGGGGGTGTCGTCTTCGGTCGGTTCGTAGCAGGAAAACACGCCCGTCTGCAGGAAGTCGGGTGACTTTTCGTCGATCGAAAACTGGAAGTCGCCGTACAAGAATCCGGCTGCGATCCGCGCCTCGAACTTCTTCATCAATTCGCCCGCGGAAACGATCTCGACCCGGCGCCGTACCCTGCGCCGGGGCACGAGCCGCAGGGTCGTGCGCGTGATCAAACCGAACAAACCATAACCGCCGATCGCGGCTCGAAACAGCTCGCGATTTTCCTCTCGCGAACACCGCACCGTTTTCCCTTCGGCGTTGAGCAGGGTGAAATTTTCCACGTTTGAAATCAGCGGCTTCATCGTTAGGCCGCGGCCGTGCACATTTGACGACAGGCTGCCGCCCAGAGTGAAGGTGTCGGCGCCGGTCTGTTTTTGCGCGATCCCCCAGGGCTGCGCCGCGTCGCGCTGCTCCTCGAGGTAGGTCTCGATCAGGCGTGGCCATTGCAGGCCCGCCTCGACTTCGATCAGGCCGCGCGCGCGATCGAAAGAGAGCACGCGCGCGAGGCGGCGGGTGTCGAGACAGATGCTGTCGGTCGCGAACTGCTGCCCGCCCATCGAGTGACGGCAACCTGCGACCGAGATCGGAGTGCGGTTGCGCGCCGCCCGGCGGACGATGGCGGCCAGTTCCTCGACCGTGCGCGGCGTGAGCAGCTCGCGCACCCGGGTGCGGTTGAGTTGGGAATGGATGTCGTTGACCCAGGTGCTGCCATCCGCCCGCAGCGGCAAAGGGATGGAAACGCTCGCGGTCGATCTGGCCCAGAACGCGACTTTTCCACTGCTGGGTCGCGGGATGATCGATTTCCCAAAAGCAGGCCTGCGGAAAATCGCGCGAAAGTTCGAGGGCGCAGCCATCGAAGCCGGCGCCGAGCACCACCAGTTGAGTGGTGCCGCGGTTGAGCGCGGCCCGCGCCCGGATTGCGATGCATTTTTTGCGCAGCGCGTAGTGGATGAAAATTCCCTGGACGGTCAGACGCTGCACCGCGCGCGCGAGTGATGGGAACCAGAACTGGTCGATGGCGCGTCGCAGCCGTCGCGTGGCGGGGGAATATGTTTCCAGGATTCGTTCGCCCATTTCGGCCGTCGCGGGCGAGACGAGGGCGGCCGTGGATGTGTCCCGTCGCAGCAAGACCATCGCCGCCGCGATGAGGAGGGCAGTGCGGCTCGCCTGACTTTCGTGCACGCTGCGATTGTAGACGCTTCGCTCTGCGAAGCGCGAGGGGAGAGATCGCCCGCGAAGATGACGACCGCGCAACTCGATCAAGCGGCAACTCCCAGAGGGAGGCGTCTACAGGAACAGTCACATGCGGAAGATGATCTTGCCCGCCCGCTTGCCTTCGCCGGCGCGGGTCACGGCCTCGCGGAATTCCCCTAACGAGTAGGCGCGCTCCACCTTGGTCTCGAGCAGGCCGCGCTGGGTCAGCTCGATCAGCGGGGCGAAGGTTTCGCGGCGCGCCTCCGCGCTGGCGTGCTCATACCACTTGTTCACCCAGAAGCCGGTGAAGTGGAGATTCTTGAAAATGAGCAGTCCGTTAGGCACGCGCAGCGGTTGCAGGCCCATCGCGCCGAAGGTGACGATGGTCGCTTCCGGGGCGACGATCTTGGCCAGGCGCAGCGCGCTTTCCCCGCCGACCGCGTTCAGCGCCAGCCGGATCGGCGCCTCGTCGGTGGCGGCGGCGACGGCGTCCCGCAGTTCATCGTTGTCGAGCAGGACGACGTCGCCGCCGGCGGCACGCAGTTCCTCGACCAGCTCTTCCCGCCTGACGACGTTGACGCTGCGGAAACCGAGTTCGCGGCAGAGCACGATGACGGCCCGGCCGACGGCGGAGTTGGCCGCGTTTTGAATGACCCAGTCGCCTTTTTCCAGGCGAACGAAATCGTGCAGCATCCGCCAGGCGGTGATGGGATTGATCTTCAGCATCGCGGCCTGCTCCGGCGCGATGTCGTTAGGCACGACGGTCAGTTTGTCGGCCGCGACGACTGCTTTTTCCCGCCAGGTGCCGAGGTCGTGCGGCAGGATGACCTGCGCGCCGAGGTGCGAGATCCCGCACGCTCGGCCCCGACGGCTTCGACGATGCCCGCTCCCTCGAAACCGGGCGTCGCCGGCAGCGGAAAACGGATCGGATATTTGCCCTCGATCTGGTTCAGGTCGGCGGGATTGACCGGCGCGGCGAGGACGCGAACGAGCGCTTCGCCGGCGGCGACCTCGCGCAACGGCTGTTCCTCGAGGCGGAGCATCTCCTCCGGTTTTCCGTGCGCCTCGTAGACAATGGCCTTAATACTTTCGCTCATTCGATGGCCCCGCACCCTAACGCGTACACTCCGGCCGGCAATCTCCAATCCGGCGCCCGCGTCGCCCTCGTCGGCATGGCCGCCAACGTCGTCCTCGCGACCGCGAAAATCCTCGCCGGCGCGCTCGGGCATTCCTACGTCCTGATCGCGGACGGGATCGAGTCGGCGCTCGATATCGCGGGCTCGGCCATCATCTGGGGCGGGCTGAAATTCGCCGCCCGGCCGCGGGATGAGACCCATCCCTATGGCCACGGCAAAGCCGAGCCGGTCGCGGCCATCATCGTCTCGTTAGGCGTGCTGGCGGCCGCGGTCGTGATCGCGGCCCGGAGTGTGATGGAAATTTTCCAGCCGCATCATGCGCCGGAGCCGTTTACCCTCATTGTCCTCGTCGTGGTGGTGGTGGTGAAGGAGCTGCTTTTCCGGACCGTCAACCGCCTCGGCAAAGACGCCGAGAGCACCGCCATCCAAACCGATGCCTGGCATCACCGGACCGATGCCCTCACTTCGGTCGCCGCCTTTATCGGCATCTCGATCGCGCTCATCGGCGGGCCGCGCTGGCAAAGCGCCGATGCCTGGGCGGCGTTGTTTGCCTGCGTCCTGATCGCGGCCAACGGCTGGCGGCTTTTTTATCCCGCCTTGCACGAAGTCCTCGATACCGCCCCGCGGGGCGAAATCGTCACGCAGGTGCGCACGGCCGCCGCCGCTGTGCCAGGCGTGATCGAGATCGACAAATGTTTCGTGCGCAAGATGGGGTTGGAGTTCTATGTCGATCTCCACGTCGGAGTGGATGAACGCATCTCGGTGCGCGCCGGGCACGACCTGGCGCACGCGGTCAAGGACGCGGTCCGGCAGGCCAATCCGCGGATTGCAGACGTGCTCGTGCACATCGAGCCCGCGGACGCGGTTCGTTAGGGGATGCACGCAGCGGTCGCGCCGGTGCGACCCGGCCTCGGCATTCAAACTGCTACTTCGCAAGGCATGGACCTGTTTGACGTGAAGGGAGCGCACCTCTCGAGCCCGTTGAATGCGCGCGAGATTTCCCAGCTCTTCCGCTACGGGCAACTCCACCCCAAGGTGCCGTGCAAACCCAAGGGCGAAGCCGCCTGGAGCACGGTGGAGCAGCTTTTTCCCCTTCTAAAACACAGCCCCGAAGGCTATTCGCTTCCTTCGGACGGACCGCAACGAAGCCGGCGCTGGTTTTGGCTCGCCGCCGGAGCGGTTCTTTCCGCCTCCGTCCTCTACATTTTCTGATTTCCGCCCGGCTCTCCGGAGCGCGCGAGAGTCGGGAAATCGATTTCGCGGAGGACGAGCTGGAGAGCCACGGCAAGATTCGTCTGCGCGGTTTTAATTTGCCGGGCGAAGCGGAGGAGCCGGCCGATCCCGGCCGGATGCCGGAGCAGGTAGCCGAGGAGGCGCATCGGGGAGGTGCGCTGCCGTTCGAGGTCGAAGAGGATTTCGGGCGGAGCGGGAAACGGAGCGGCGGCGGAATCGCTGATGACCCGGAGCGAGAGGAACGGAATCTTCCGGGCGGCGCAGGCTTCCGCGATCCATTGCGTTTCCATGTCGACCGCGACGGCGTTGTGCTCGCGCGCGAACCGGGCGCGTTCCGCGACGGTCTCCACCACCCGGTCGACGGTGGCGAGTTTGCCGACCCGGCAGATGAGTAATTCGCGGGCCCGGGCGAGCAGCGTGGGATCGGAAAAATTCTCCGCCAGGAAGAGATCGCCCACGCCTAACGACGGCTCGACCCCGCCGGCGAAGCCGCTGCCGATGACAAAATCGAACGGCTGCGCGTCGAGAAATGGCCCGATGCGCCGGCGGCAGATTTTTTCGCCCACGCCGGTGTGGAGAATGGCCACGTCAGAGGCGCGGTCGCCCAGGAGACGCCGGAAATCCCGGCTTTCGTCCGCGAGGGCGAAGGTAACCGCAATCATCACGATTCCTCAGCGCGGCGAGGCGAGGAGAATCTCGAGATTGACCGCCTCGTTAGGCGGAGCGCCGCTTGCGGCCGTGACCGGCGCGCCCAGGGTGGTGAGCGTGCGTCGGAATTGCACTTCCGCGGAACCGGGCACGAGGACGAACACCTTGACTCCGCTGTCGTTAGGCAAGTCCTTCGTCCCGGAGCCGCCGGCCTGCGTCGCGGCCGCGATGATGGCCCGCGCGGCTTCGTCCTGTTTTTCGAGCGGGACGGTGATCGAGATCGGCTCGAGCCCGAGCGTCGGCGGGGTGAACGCCGCCGCGGCCGATTTCTCGAGCGAGCTTTGCAGTTGATGCCGGAGCGCGTCCTCCCGCGCCTTCTGCACCTCGGTCGTCGGGAGGTTGGAACGGAAGATATAGAAGAGCCCGAGCGCGACATTCATCACCACGAGGACGGCAAAGGCCGCCGCGAGTTGGCGTCCGCGCGTTCCGGCGCGGGTGGTGGCGGCGCTTTCGCCGGCGGGCCGTTCCAGGCTGCGGTGAATTTGCCGCGCGGCGACGAACTGTTGCTGCAATTCCGGGTCGGCGATCAGCGCCCGTTCCAGCTTTTCCCGCTCGGGTGGCGGCAATTTTCCTTCCAGGTAATCGAAGAATTTCTCGGGCGTCATGAAAGTCGGTTTGACGGAAACGGCGAGCGCAAAATTAGGCCGGGCGGCAGGTTAGTCCAGAACGAGGACATCCGGCAGGGGGCGGTTTGCGAATAGTAGGTGCGGAAATTAGGTTACCGAACTCGTGGGCGACGATGGACCAGACAACATCCAACGGCACCGCAGCAGAAGTTGGATTCGTTGGCTCCTCATCAGCCTCGGGACAATTTTCCTCCTGCTGACGGTTTTCCATGGCCCGATCCTGCGTTCGGTCCTGCATTCCGTCGCGGTCAAAGTCGCGGCGAAGGAAAACCTGAAGCTCGACTTCCGGGTCGAAGGCAGCGTTCTCGGTGGGATCACACTCCGCAACGTGCACGCGACCCCGACCGGCCCCTCGAGCGCGGTGCAGGCGCTCGATGCCGATCTCATCCGCGTCGACTACAGCCTGGCCGATCTGCTTTTTCACGGCATGTCCGATTTCCTGAAGGATATCGAAGTGCGCAATGTGACCGCAGTGATCGATCCCTCGAAGGCGCCCCTGGCGACGCCGACTCCGCCGCCGCAGAACGAGAAGATCAGCCTGCCGGCGTATTTCCCCGATCGGCTCCAGGTCAGCAATGTGAATCTCACGGTGCGCGGCGACGGGCAGGATACGATCCTGCGCGATTTGAATCTCGGGCTTTTCCCCGACAAGGAAGGCGCGCTGCGAATCGCGCAATTGCAGATCCCGAACGTGCACGACTGGAAAAACATCACCGCCACCACCACCTACGCGAAGAAGAATCTTTTCCTGAAGAACCTGACCTTCGACGAGGGCCATCATTTCCAGACGATCAACATCGACGCTTCCAAGGCGGGCGGGGGAAAACTGGAATTGCAGGTGACGGGCTCGGTCGGGGAAGGAACGATCGAGGGCAATGTCGGCCTGAGCACGACCAAGTCGTCCTACGAGACGACGACAAAGGTAAAGGCGGCCGGAATTTCGTTAGGGCAATTGAGCGAATACTTCGGGCGACCGGCGGGCGCGCTGGCGGGCGAGGTCAAGAATTTCGCGATGGATTGGAAAGGGACGCTCGATGCGCCCCAGACCTGGGCCGGGACGATCACCGCGCAGGTCGATGACGTGAAGCAAAGCGGGATTGCGCTCGATCATGTCGCTCTTGATATCGTGGCCGACAAGGGCACGGCGACGGTGCGCGAGGCGCGGATCGACCGGGGAACGAATCACATCCAGCTCGGCGGCACGGTGCAGTTGCCGAAAACGACGGAGGGTTTCCGGCGCACGCCGGGTGATCTGACGCTGACGGTTAACGCGCCGAACCTGCAGGAGCTGACGGCGTTCATGTCGCCGCCGGTCACCGGCAGCCTGCAGGCCAACGGCACGATCAAGACCGACCAGTCGATCGCGCGGGTGGAGCTGACGGCGAAGGGCGATCTGATTGGATTCGACAAAGCGGCGGTGAACACGCTGGCCGCGAAAATTTCCGCGACGAAGAAATTGCCCGCGACGGACGCGACGGAGGAGGCGTTCTACGAGAATCTGACGTCGTCGATCAGCGCCCGGTTGAGCGACGTGCGTTACGACCAATACGTGGTCGACAGCGTCCAGGCGGAGATCAGGAGCAATGGCGCGATGGTTTCGCTGGAGCCGGTTTCGGTGCAGCGGGAGGCCAATTCGTTCGTCGTCCGAGGAACCTACCAGCTTCCTCCGCCTAACGGAAAGGCGCTGGACCAGCCGGCGGATTTACAACTGGCCTTGCGCGCGCCGGAGTTGGCCGATTTCTGGCAGGAGGGCGCGCCCGGCAAGGTGACCGGCGAATTGCAGGCCGACGGCAGCGTGCAGATCCGAAAAGGGGTGGCGAGCGGCCGGCTCGATCTCTCCGGGCGGGAGATCGCGGCTCAGAAACTCCGCGTGCAGCAGCTCAGCGCCCAGCTCGCGATCGCGCAGAACGTCGCCTACCTGAACGATCTCACCGCGAACATGAACGAGAAGGATTACGTGAGGGCGAACGGGACGCTGAAGCTGCAGAAGCCGTTTGCCTACAGCGGCGCAGCGACGGTGAACGTGGCCGATCTCGCAACCTTTGAGCCGCTCCTGGCGACGGCAGAAAAGAAAACGCCGCTGGCGGGTTCGTTAGTCGTGAACTGGAACGGGCATGGCGAAATCTCGTCCTTTAAGAACACCGGCGACCTCATGCTCAAGCTCGAGAAGGCCCGTTATGCCGAAATGGAAAACCTCCAGGCCAATATCGAGGCGCACTACAATCCGCAGGAATTGCAGGTGCCGCTCGTCTATCTCGCGAGCGACAAACTCAGCCTGCAAACCAGCGTGCAGGCAAAAAGCGGGCAGCTCGAGATCAGCAATCTCCAGGTCGTCCAAGGAAAATCGAAATACGCCACGGCCTACGCCGCGATTCCCTTTTACTGGGAACGACTCGGCACCGGACAGCCGCTTTTTCCGCCGAGTGGAAATGTGCAGATCAGTTTCCAATCGGAAAATCTCGACCTCGCGCAGCTCTTCCAGAACTTCGGCGCCAAGGCCCCGGTTTCCGGTCAGTTGACGGTCGCACTCGACGCCCAGGGGCCGCTCGAGCAGCTCCAGGCGGATCTCGATCTCCAGTTGCAGAGTTTGCGCTCTGACGCGGTCAAACAATTGGAGCCGGCGACGGTGAACCTCGCGTTCCGTCTGCGGGAGAACGAGCTGAAGTTGAACGGCACGGTGCAGCAACCACGGATCCAGCCGGTCCAGATCACGGCGAATCTGCCGCTCAACGTGGACAAGTTGATCGAGACGAAAAAGCTGGACGACCAGACGCCCGTAAACGCCCGGATTCAGATGCCGCGAAGCTCGGTCAATTTTGTCCGGCAATTCGTGCCCGCGCTCAACCAGCTCGACGGCACGGTCGCGCTCGACGTCAACGTGCGCGGCACCATCGCCAGCCCCGACCTGAGCGGGTCGGCCGACATGAACATCAACGTGGCGCGCTTTGAAAACGCGACCCTGCCTGCCCTAACGAACTTCAAGGCGCTGCTCAATTTTCGCCGAAACCGGCTCACCTTCGACCGCTTCAGCGGCGATCTCGCGGGCGGACCCTTCACCCTCAGCGGCTCGATCGATTTGCCGAAAATGACCGAGCCGAAATTCGATCTCCGGTTAAAAGCGAACAGCGTGCTGGTGGCCCGGAACGACGACCTCACCGCGCGCGTTGACGCCGACATCACGGTCGTGGGCCCGCTGAACAGCGCCAGCGTAAGCGGGCAGGTGCTGACGACGAACAGCCGTTTCCTGAAAAACATCGAGATCATCCCGATCGGCCTCCCCGGCCGGCCTGCGCCGCAACCGGAGCCACCATCCGCGGCGCCGACGCTTTCCTTTCCGAATCCACCGCTGCGCGATTGGAAATTCGACGTCGCGATCAAGAGCAAGGACCCGTTCCTGATTCGCGGCAACCTCGCCACCGGGAGCGCGATCATCGACATGAAACTGGCGGGGACCGGGCTTCATCCGCAGCTCCAAGGACAGGTGCGGCTCGACAGTTTCGAGGCCACCCTGCCTTTTAGCACCCTCACGATCCGGCTCGGGTTTCTCTATTTCGACCCGGACGATCCGCTCAACCCCCGGATCGAGCTGCAGGGCGAATCGCTGATCCGCGATTACACGATCAACGTTTACATTTACGGGACGGCGAATGCGCCGGAAGCCGTTTTCAGCAGCGAGCCGCCTTTGCCGCAGGAGGAGATCATCTCGCTCCTCGCCACCGGCACGACCCGCGAAGAGTTGACCGGCGGCAGCAACGTCCTCGCGAGCCGGGCCATTTTGCTTCTCGGGAAAGAGCTTTATCGGAAGATTTTCAAGAAAGGCGGGAACGAAGAGCCGAGAACCGATTCCATTTTCAACCGATTGAGCGTGGAGTTTGGCAACCCCGATCCGCGGACCGGCGAGCAGACCGCGACCGCGCGCTTCAAGGTCAGCAATCAGATTGTGCTCGTCGGCGACCTCGGGGTGGCGGGCGGTTTTCGCGGGCAGATCAAATACCTGATTCGCTTTCGTTAGGATGAAAAAGATCGGTCTCATCGCCCTGGCGCTTTGCCTAACGACCGGAAATCTGCCGGCGCAGACGGCGGTCAAGCTCCCGGAGCAAGAGCAAAAGGAAAAAGAGAAAAAGGCCGCGGCCAAGGCGCAGGAGAAAGTCGCGCAGCAGGCCAACCTCGAGATTCGGGGCAACACCGCTTTCCCGGAAAAGGAGCTGCGCTCGCAGCTCAAGGAACAGCTGGCCACGATCGAGCAATACGGCCTAACGACGGCGCGGGCGGACGACGCCGCCTTTTTCCTGGAGCTCTATTACAAGAAACACGGCTACGCCAAGGTCGACGTGCGCTACACCATCGTCTCCGGGAATCGCTTCCGGCTCGACATCGCGGAAGGCCCGCTTGTCCGGCTGGGCAAGGTCCAGTTCATCGGCGTGCGCCAGTTGCCCGAAGAGAAGCTTTTTGATTACGCGGTCGGCCCGACTCGCTCGCGATATTCGAAAGCGACGGCGCTGCTGCCGTTTGTTCCGGGCGATCTGGAGGAGGGGGTCGATCTCGTGCAGCGCTTTTATATTTCGGAGGGATTCATCGACGCGGTGGTGGAGCCGCCGGATCATCGTTACGTCCAACCCGACCTGGTCGAAACCCGCATCACGATTCACGAGGGACAGCAATATTTCTTCGGCAACATCAATTTCGTCGGCCCGACGATTTACGGCGGCGAGGCGTTGCGCGGGCAGATGCTCGATCTCCTCCGGCTTCCTTACACCGAGGCGCGGCTGGCCGATATCCCGCGGCGATTGCAGTCTTATTACAAAACGCGCGGCTATTACGGGGTGAAAGTGGAGGCGATCGGCGATCCGACGCTCGCCGTTAGCGGAAAGGTGCCGGTGCGGATCATGGTCGAGCCGGGGCCGGTCTATTATTTCGACGGCATCACCGTTTCCGGGACACGGAAGTTGCGCCCGAGTTACCTGGTCAATCGTTTCAAGAAATTTCAGGGCCGGCCCTACAGCCCGGAGGTGCTGGACCGGACGTTTCGCGAGTTGATGCGGACAAGTCTCTTCAACATCCTCAAAGTCAAACCGACGCCGGTGAACGGCAATGAGCTGCGCCTCGACATCAGCGTGGAGGAAGCGAAGTCGCAGGAGTTTGGCTTCTCCATCGGCTACGGCTCCTATGAAGGCGGGATCGTCGGCGCCTCTTATGCGAATCGCAATCTCTTCGGTTACGGCCGGCCGATCACGACCTCGGTCGAATACACCCAGCGCAGTTACAAGGGCGAAATTCTGTTTGAGGATCCGTATCTTTTTAACACTGAGTTCGGCCTCCAGACGCGACTCTCGGCGCTGAGCTTCGATTACGATGGCTATTCGAAGTTTGAGCTCGGTGGACGCTTCACTCTCTCCCGCAAGATCACCGACAAATATTCCGTCGGGCTCGTCTACGGCGGCCGCCATGTCGATATTACCGACGCCACAATCAAGGAGGTTTTTCTCGGCCGGACTTCCTATTTTGTCAGTTCGATCGGGTTCACCCAGACGCTCGACCTGCGCAAGAACCCGCTCGTCGCCCCGCGCGGGTTTGTTTTCGACAACACTGTCGATCTCGCGACGAGCGCGCTCGGGAGCAACATCGACCTGCTGCGCGCGACTGGGCGGGTCAGCTACTATCTTTCGTTTGCGCCCGACCCGTTGCAGCTGACGGGCGAGGATTTGGAGAAATCATCGTTCCAAAAATGGTTTCAGCGCAGCCTGCTCGCTTTTGGCGCGCGCGCCGGCATTGTTTATCCGCTCGACACCGCCGGGCAGCCCGCCGCGTATGCGATTCCGATCGACGAGCGTTTTTTCACCGGCGGAAGCACGACCGTGCGCAGCTTTGCGGAGCGCGATCTCGGACCGCACGATCCGCGGGGCAACCCGATCGGCGGCCAGTATTACAGCATTTTCAACGTCGAGTACACCTTCCCGATTTACGGGGAAATCTTGGGCGCGGTTTTTGTCGACGCCGGCAACCTTTTGCCCGACGCGAGCGAGCCGGGCCTGAACGATCTGCGTTACGGCATCGGCGCCGGTCTGCGTTACAACCTGCCGATCGGTCCGGTGCGTCTTGATTACGGAGTGAATCCGAGCCCGAAGGAGAACGAGGCTTTCGGGGCGTTCCATTTCAGTTTCGGCTTCGCCTTTTAGGACGCGGGTGGGGAGCCGTCGGCGCGCGGGTATTTCGCCAGCTCCTGCCGGATGAGTTCGTAAAGTTCACGCGTCCAACTTGGCCTGCCCGAATTCTCGCCTAACGATTGCCGGCGGAGATCGCACGGGGCGAGGATGACCGCGAGCTTGGGCAGACCTGTGTCCGCCGCGAGCACGAATAGGTCTTCCGCCGCCGGGTTGCCCATGGCGAAACAACCTTTCGAAGCGGCTTCGCCGTGGATCATGATGTCGCCCCCGAGGTCGGTCCGGCCATCCGCCGCGGCGCGGGCGCGGTCGTGGGCGTTTGGATAATCGAGCCTTAGCGAAAGATGAAAGCGGCTGTTCGGGTTGAGCGCTTCGACCCGGTAGATTCCCTCCGGCACCTGCTTGTCGCCGCGGCGCAGTTTCGGCCCCGCGGAACCGCTGGCAGCGCGCACGGGATAATCGCGCACGAAGTGAAAAACGCCGTCCGCCCCCGCGGCGTGGACTTCGAGCAGGCGTTCTGCCTTTAAGCCGATGAGCACAACGCGTCGCGGCGGATAACTCACGCCGGCGGCGGCGAAACTCGGCGCGAGTCGGGCGCGCGCGGCGGCGCCGTACTCGGCCAGGCGATCGTCGATAGTCTTTCGGGTGGCGGATACGTCGGGAAGGGTCATCAGAAAAATGAGCGCGATCGAAAAACGGCGGAGCATGAACAATTGCCGCCGCTTAATTGCCGCGTTGTAGCGCAAGCAGCTTTTCTTCCGCGCGATGGACGTCGACTTTGCGCGCGCTCCCGAGGGCGAGAAGCTTTTTTTGTCGTTGCAGGTGGCGCTCGGCTGCCTCGACCTCGGCGGAGTGTTTTCGTTCGCTCGCGAGGCGCGCAGCCTCGGTCAGGCGCGCGATCTCGGCTTCGCTCGCCTGCGGCGCGCTGGCCTGCGCTTCCGCCAGCCGGGTCTCGGCCAGGAGGGATTCGAGGAGCACCGCTTCCAGGGCGCGCGCTTCCGCTTCCACCTTCGCGATGATGCCGGCCCGAACGAGGCGCTCCGCGTTGGCCGCCCGCTTTTGCGCGCGAGCCAGGTCACGCTCGAGCGCAACGGCGCCGCGCCCCGGCCCGGACACAGGCTCGTCCGGCGTGAGGTTTTGAAACAGGAGAGGGGGCTCCACTTCCTGCGAATGTGCGGTTTCCGGTTCTGGGAGCACCGCGTTCTCTGCGCCCAGGGAAGCCGCGGCTGCGCCGATCGCGGCGAAAATAACGAGCGACCGCCTCATGGCCGCATTCTACATGGCGGCGCGGGTGGCGGCAATTTCCCGGCGGCCCGGAAAAGGATGTAAAACGATAGCAACCTTGCCACCCCGGCCGGACGATTTATATTTGAGTTCGCCTCACCGGGCGCTCGGCGACCGTTGCCGATTCGATTCCGCAACCACTCATCTTATGGAAACCACCATCGCCGCACCGAAAAAAACTTCCGCGCCGGAAACCGACTTTCTGCCGCTGGAAGGCACTGATTACGTCGAGTTTTACGTCGGCAACGCCAAGCAGGCCGCGCACTTTTACAAGACCGCTTTCGGCTTCCAAAGCCTGGCTTATGCCGGGCCCGAAACCGGCCAGAAAGACCGCGTCAGTTACGCCATTCGGCAAAACAAGCTAACTTTTGTCCTGACCACGCCGCTGCGGCCGGATAACCCGATCGCCGACCATATTAATAAGCACGGCGACGGGGTGAAATACCTTGCCTTGAAAGTGCAGGACGCGACCTCGGCCTGGAATGAGACGACCAAACGCGGCGGCAAGAGTTACATGGAGCCGACGACGTTGAAAGATGCCGACGGCGAAGTCGTGATCAGCGGCATCCACACTTACGGCGAGACCGTACATCTCTTTATTGAGCGCAAGAATTACCAGGGCACTTTCATGCCCGGTTTCCGCAAATGGGAGTCGAACTACAACCCGCCCGATGCCGGCCTGCAGTATGTCGATCACTGCGTCGGCAACGTCGGCTGGAACCAGATGAATCCCTGGGTCAAGTTTTACGAGGATGTGATGGGCTTCCGCAACATTCTTTCCTTCGACGACAAGGATATCTCGACCGAATACTCCGCCCTCATGAGTAAAGTCATGAGCAACGGCAACGGCTTCGTGAAGTTCCCGATCAACGAGCCGGCCGAGGGCAAAAAGAAATCGCAGGTCGAGGAGTATCTCGATTTCTACAACGGCGAAGGCGTGCAGCACGTCGCGATCGCGACCAAGGATATCGTGACCACGGTGACCGACTTGCAAAGCCGCGGGGTCGAGTTTCTCAATATTCCGAACACCTATTACGAAACGGTGCTCGATCGCGTCGGGAAAATCGATGAAGACCTCGAGCCGCTGAAGCGCCTCGGCATCCTGGTCGATCGCGATAACGAAGGTTATCTGCTCCAGATCTTCACCAAGCCGGTGGAAGACCGGCCGACTTTGTTTTTCGAAATTATCCAGCGCAAAGGCGCGCAGAGTTTCGGAAAAGGAAATTTCAAGGCCCTCTTCGAAGCCTTGGAAAAGGAACAGGAGCTTCGGGGCAACCTCTAGGGGAAAATTCAGTATGCCGCAATATCAGAAACTGGGAGAGATCCCGCGCAAACATCACGTCTGGTTCCACCGCAATGGTGCGGGCCCGGGTTACAAGAACGAGGGCATCTACTACGAGCACGTGATCACGACCGAGGGCTTCAATGAGGCTTACTCGATCATGTATCACCTGCGCCCGCCGACGCGCGTGCGGAGCGTGGAATTGATCAAGTGCGAGGAGCTGAAAAAGGTGACGGACGCGCCGCTGCGCCATCATCATCTCAAAGCCGCGAATGTCCCGCGGAAGGGCGACCTTTACACCGGGCGCATCCCGATGTTGTTCAACCAGGACATGATCGCCTACCGGTTGAAACCGGCCAAGGCCTATGGCGAGTATGAGTATTACCGCAATGGCGGAGCCGACGAGATCATCTTCGTTTTCCACGGCGCGGGGACGCTCGAGTCGCCTTTCGGTAAGCTGCGTTATCGCGCGGAAGATTACATTGTCATCCCGCGCGGGATCACCTACCGGCTCGTGCCGGACAAGGTGGAGGAGGAAGATTATCTCATCCTCGAATCAACCGGGCCGGTGCGGATTCCGCGGCGATATTTAAATCACGACGGCCAGATTCGGATGGGCTCGCCTTATTCGGAGCGCGATTTCCATGGGCCGACCGAGACGCTGGTGGTCGATAAAGATGAAGACGTCGCCGTCCTCGTGAAAGATGGCCCGCGCTGGACGCGAGTGGTTCATGCGCATCATCCTTTCGACGTCGTCGGATGGGATGGTTTTGTTTATCCCTTCACCTTCAACGCGCAGGACTTTGAGCCGATCACCGGCTTTGTCCATCAACCGCCGCCGATTCATCAGACCTTCGAGATTCGCGGCTACGTCGTCTGCACCTTCGCGCCGCGCATGCTCGATTACGGTCCGGACGCGGTCAAAATCCCGTGGGTGCACGACAACGTCGAGGCCGACGAGGTGCTCTTCTATGTCCGCGGAAATTTCGGTTCCCGCAAAGGCATCGAGGCCGGCTCGATGACCCTTCATCCGCGCGGCATTCCGCACGGCCCGCATCCGGGGACGATCATGGCGAGCAAAGACGCGCAGCGCACCGAGGAATTGGCGGTCATGTTCGACACCGAGCACACGCTCGAGTTGACCGAGCAGGCCGTCGCCCTCGACGACGAGAAATATCCGCTGAGCTGGCTGGACTAACGACGGTCATTTGTCCTCCGCGGCCCAGCCCACTAGCTTCCACCGTGCAGGAGAATAAATTCGACACTTCCGAGCGCCTGACTTTGGAGCGCAATCGTCTCGCCGCCGATCGCGTCCAGGAAATGGAACGCGTCTTTGGCGAACTGCTCGACGCCGTCGGCGAGGATCGCGCGCGGCAAGGTTTGCTCAAGACGCCGGGCCGGGCCGCGCGCTCGTTTGAGTTTCTCACCCAAGGCTATCGCCAAAGCGTCGCCGAGGTGGTGAACGACGCCATCTTCGATTCCGACGCGAGCGAGATCGTGATGGTGAAAGACATCGAGCTTTACTCGATGTGCGAGCATCATCTGCTGCCCTTCATCGGCAAAGCGCATGTGGCTTACATTCCCAATGGCAAAGTGATCGGGCTCTCCAAGGTCGCGCGCATCGTCGACGTCTTTGCCCGCCGCCTCCAGATCCAGGAACAACTGACGACCCAGGTGGCCGACGCTCTCATGCAATCGCTCCATCCGTTAGGCGTGGCGGTCGTGATCGAGGCCAAGCACCTCTGCATGATGATGCGCGGGGTGGAGAAGCAGAACTCGATCATGAAAACCTCCTGTCTCCTCGGCAGCTTCAAGGAAGACGCCCGCACCCGCGGAGAATTCCTCGCCCTTCTCAGCCAGTAAAAGGTCGATGCTGCTTACAGTCAGCAAACGCCTGGAGTTTTCCGCGTCGCGCCGGCTTTTCAATCCCGCTTGGTCATCGGCGGAAAACTTCGCCGCTTTCGGCGAGGAAAGCGCGGCCCAGTACGGCACCGGCCGAAATTACGTCGCCTATTTTGTCTTCAGCGGCGAGGTCAACCCAGAGAACGGGATGCTGGTCAACATCAGCGAAATCAAGGCGCGGGTGGAAGAGGTCCTGCACGCGCGATTCGACCATAAATTTCTGAACGAAGATCACCCGCACTTCCGCGAAGTCGCGCCGACGGCGGAAAACATCGCGCGCCGGCTCTTCATCGAGGTCGAGCCGCTCTTTCACGATCTCGAAGCCCGCCTCGTTGCCTGCCATTTGGTCGAGACCCCGGAACGGAGCGCGACCGTCTACGCCGATGGCCTGAGCGAGGCGAATTACTGGTTCGAATTTTCCGCCGCCCGGCAAACGATGTCGCCCCAGCTCAGCGCGAAAGAAAACGACGAGCTTTTCGGCGCGGCCGCCTCGCCGCATGGCCACGGGCATCATTACCGGGCCCGCCTGACTTTTCGCGACGAGACGCGGCAAAGCGCGGCTGGCGCAATGTCTCGCATCGCTCCGGTCCGAGCTCGACCACAAAAACCTCAACCACGAAGTCCCCGGCCTAACGAACCTCCCGAAGACGACCGAAAGCCTGGCGCAATATCTCCATGCCCGGGTGGCCGCGGAGCTTCCGATTCACCGCGTCCGCCTGCACGAACGGGAAGATTTTTTCGCGGAGTACTGGACGGGCGGAAACTATTTCCTCGGGATGCAGCGAACGTTCAGCGCCGCCCATCGCCTGCACGCACCGGCCCTCTCCGAGCCCGCGAACGTCGCCCTCTACGGCAAATGCAACAACCCGCGCGGGCACGGTCATCGTTACCTGATCGAGGCGACGATCGACGGCCCCTATGACACACGCAGCGGTACGCTTTACGATTTTGTCGCCTTCCGGGACGGGCTCGATCGCGCGCTCGTGCCCTGGCAGGATAAGCATCTCGATCTCGAGACCGGGGAGTTCCGCCAAAATCCGTCGACCGGCGAAAATATCGTGCGCGCCCTTTGGCCGAAGTTCAACGCCCGGCTGGATGACCGGCTCGTCCGCCTGCGCCTCTGGGAAACGCCCAACAATCGCTTTACCCTGCGTCGTTAGGCCAGCCTTCGCTTGTTCCGGCGGCGTGCTTCGGTTAGCCTTCGCCCATGGCGACATCGCAACCGGTTGCGCGTTTGGAGGAGGACAGCAGCCGCCACGTTTTCACCGTCTCGGCCGGGATAGCTTTTCTCTGATCTGATTATGACTGCCGACGAATTTCGGCGTCTCGCGCTTACTTTGCCCGGGGCAATCGAGAGCTCGCACATGGCGCACCCGGACTTTCGAGTCGGCGGTCGAATTTTCGCCAGCCTCGGTTATCCCGACCCAAAACACGGGATGGTGAAGCTGACTCCGGAGCAACAGACGGAACTGCTCGGCACTGCGCCGGAAACATTTCGCCCGGCCGCGGGAGCGTGGGGCCGGAGCGGCAGCACCACCGTCCTCCTGGCTTCGGCAAAAGCGACCACGCTCAGCCCCGTTCTGCGCCAGGCCTGGGAGAACGCCGGCGTCCCGAAGCGCGCGCGAAAAAGCCTTCCTCGTCGTTAGGCCGGCGCGATCACTTGCAAAGAACGACCGCTGCGGAAAGGTGGCAGGATGGAGAAGGCGGCGGCAATCGAAAGCGCAGTGGCGGCGGAAAAGTTGCTCGGATCGAGCGCGACCAACATCCGGCGCACCCTCGAGAGTACGGCCTCGCCTATCGCCGCCCAGTCGATCGCGGAATTGATCGAAGCCGGTCAGTGGACGGAATTGAACGACCGTTTTTATCGTTCGCTCGCTTTCGGGACCGGCGGCATTCGCGGGCGCACCATCGGCAAGGTGGTGACCACCGCGGAACGCGGCACCCCTAACGAGCTGGGCCGCCCGCAATATCCCTGCGTCGGGACGAACGCGATGAACTACGACAGCGTGGCCCGCGCCACCCAGGGGCTGGCGGAGTACTTGTGCCGATGGTTCCAGGACGAAGGCCGGAGCGGCCGGCCGAAAATCGTTATCGCGCACGACACCCGTTTTTTCTCCTCCGATTTCACCCGCCTCGCGGCGGAGGTGGCGGCCCGCAACGGCTGCGACGCCGCGATCTTCGACGGCCCGCGCTCCACTCCCGAGCTCTCCTTTGCTGTCCGTTACCTCCGGGCCGATGCCGGCGTGGTCGTGACCGCGAGCCACAACCCGCCGCATGACAACGGCTACAAGGTTTATTTCGGCGATGGCGCGCAGGTGGTAGAGCCGCACGCCAGCGGAATCATCGCCAGGGTCAACGCCGCCGAAGAACCCGCGCCTAACGAATCGCATGGAGAGGTCACGACCATCGGCGCCGAAATCGACAAGGCCTACATGGCGCGGCTCGAGACGCTCGTGCTCGATCCGGCATTGGTCCGCTCGCAGGGCGATCTGCGGATCGTTTTCACCCCGATCCACGGGGTCGGCGGCGTCATCATCAAGCCGATGCTGAAGCGGCTCGGGTTTACCTTCGACGTGGTCGAGAAACAGGATCAGTTCGATGGCCGCTTTCCCACTGTGCAGTCGCCCAATCCTGAAAATGCCGAGGCCTTGAAACTGGCGATCGAGCTCGCGAAGGAGAAAAACGCCGACCTCGTCATCGCGACCGATCCCGATTGCGACCGGATGGGCGTGGCGGTACGGAGTGGGGCGGGCGAGATGAAATTGCTTACCGGCAACCAGATCGGCGCCCTCATCGCCTACTACCGCGCGAAAAAACTTTTCGAACTCGGCGTGCTCACGCCCGAGAACGCGTCACGCGGCGTCATCATCAAGACTTTCGTCACGACCGACCTGCAGAAAGCGATCGCGGAAAAGTTTGGCCTGCGCTGCGTCGAGACCCTGACTGGTTTCAAGTACATCGGAGCGAAACTGGAGAAATACGAGCGCGCTCTGGGGGCGAAAACGAGCGGCGACTACCGCGATCTCCCCGAGGACGAAACGCGGCGCCTGCGCCTCGCGCACTCCGCCTATTACATCTTTGGCGGCGAAGAAAGTTACGGCTACAGCGGCGCGGATTTCGTGCGCGACAAGGACGCCAATGGCGCCGCGATCATGTTCTGCGAAGTCGCGGCTCACGCCAAGTCACTCGGCCTGACGATCGACGGTTTGCTCGACCAAGTCTTCGCTGAGTTTGGTTATTACGAGGAGAAAAATGGCGCCCTCACTTTCGAAGGCGCGGAAGGCGCGAAGAAAATTCAGCGGCTTCTCGGTACTTATGTGCAGAATCCGCCGGACGAGATGCTGGGGAGCGCGGTGACCTCGATCCGGAATTTCGAGACCGACACTGTCACCGACGTCGAAGGCGACCAGATCCCGCGGGAAAAAATGCTGATCTTCGAACTGGCAGACGAAACCCGGATCGCGGTCCGCGGTTCCGGGACCGAGCCCAAGATCAAGTATTACCTTTTCGCGCAGCGTCGACCGACCGGGAAAAATTTCTCCCCGGCGGAGCTGGCCGCGCTCAAGCCCGAGGTGGAGAAAAAACTCGAAACCCTCTGGCAGTGGCTGCAGGAAGACGCCCACCGCCGGGTTGCGGCCTAACGGCTTCTGGACAGCCCCGCCCGGCCATCGAATAGTTCCGTATGAGCGACATCAGTCTCAATGGCGGTGAAATCTCGATCCTGAAAACGCTCGGCCTGAGCGGCGGCATGATGGCCGGGGCTCAATTGGCGGATCGGGCGGACGAGATGGACAGCGCCGAATTTCTCGACACTCTCTCTGGCTTGATCTCGCAGGATTATGTGGTCTCGAACAAGGTCAATGTCCGCACGATGGATGATGTGAAGTCGGCTTCTTTCCGGGTCAATCCGGCCGTCGCCCGTGATCTCAAGGACGCGGTTTATCCATCCCGGAAGAAAGAGGACACCGGGCGCCGCAAACGCCGCTCCTGATTTTCGAGTGAGCGAAAAGTCAGGAATCAAGCGCTGGCTCGGAGTGTGGCCGTGGCTCGCCGCGATGGCGACGGGTGTGCTGACGGTGCTTTGTTTTGCGCCCTTCGAGCAGACCTGGATCTGCTGGATCGCGCTCACGCCGCTGCTGACCGCGGTCTGGTTCTCGGGCGAAGGGTCAAAGCGCCGCTGGCTGCGCGATCTCTTTCTCGGCTACGTCGCGGGGGTGATTTTTTTCTGGGGCGTTTTTTCCTGGCTCCACACCGTGACGGTGCCCGGCATGGTCATCGTCGGTCTCTACATGGGGGTGTATTTTGCGCTCTGGGCCTGGCTCGCCGGGTTGCTCCGTCCGCGCCAGCCGTTGCCCGCGCCCGCGCCGCGGCCCAGCGCCTGGCCGACCGCCCAGCCTAACGACTCGCCGCCGGAGGCGCGCTCGCCCTGGCTCAATTCCTTTCGCAATCTCGGGCTCGCGCTTGTTCTCGCCTCCGGTTGGACCGCGCTGGAATGGGTTCGGAGCTGGATGTTCAGCGGCTGGGGTTGGAACGGCCTCGGGGTTCCGTTGCACGATGTTTTGCCGATTATCCAGATCGCCGAGATCACGGGCGTGGCCGGGCTCTCGTTTGTGGTCGCCTTCAGCAATGTCATCGGTGTTGCCACGGTGCGAAGATTTACGATCGAGAGCCGGATCCGGGTCCGGCGTCCGCACTATGATTTCACCCTCACGCTCGCCGCCATTGTCGGCCTTTGCGGCTATGGCATTCGCCAACTCCAGATGCCGGCGGAGACGGAGTCGCTGCGCGTCGCGGCGGTGCAGGCCAACATCCCGCGGGACGAGAAATTCAGCCCAGAATTCCAGACAAAAATTTTCCAGCAATTCGAACGGCTGACCCGGGTGGGCCTTGCCACCCAGCCGCCACCGCAATTGATCATCTGGCCGGAGAGCTCGACCCCGGCGCCGGCGCTGCTCGACCAGGTAAACTATCGCTTCGTGATGGATCTCTCGGCCTCGATCAAGACCGACCTGCTCCTCGGGACGATCGACGCCGATGAAGGCGGGGATTACAACGCCGCCCTGCTCGTTTCGGATGGGGGCGAGAAGATCCAGGTTTATCGCAAACTGCACCTCGTGCCATTCGGCGAATACGTCCCGGGCCGGCATACCGTGCCTTTTATTTCGAGCATTGTCGGCGACCAGGTGCCGGCCGATTTCACGCCCGGGAAAGAGGCGACGGTGTTTAACCTAACGAACCCCGCGGTGAAGGTGGCGCCGCTGATTTGTTTTGAAGACACCCTCGGGGAATTGACCCGCGAATTCGTCCTGCGCGGGGCCAACCTGCTCGCGAACGTGACGAACGACGGCTGGTTCCTCGAGACCGCCGGCTCGCAGCAGCATCTCGCCAACGCTATTTTCCGTTGCGTCGAGACGCGGCGGCCGATGGCGCGCGCGGCCAACACCGGCGTGACCTGTTTTGTGAATCGCTTCGGCCGCGTCACCCAGACGCTGCTCGACGCGAATGGGAGCCAGTTCACCGAAGGCGTGCTGACCGGCGAGGTGGCGGTGCCGATCGACGGACAGATGACCTTTTACGTCCGGCATGGCGAACTTTTCGCGAAGATCTGCGGCGGTATTGCCCTGCTCTTTTTGCTGACGCAGTTACCGCGCCTCGTTAGGCGAAAAGCGGATGAGCGTAACAGTGATGCCGCATCCGGGTAGCGCACTCGTCCCGAGTGCTGGCGACGGCGTCCCGTCGTCGCGAACTTTTGCTGGCGCGGCGATTCAAGGAAAGTTCGTCGCGCTGGAACAGCGCGACCAGCACACGAGACGTGTGCGCTACCCGGAGTGGACGCATCCCACATGAGTGAGCCGGCTATCCTTGCGCGCGGATTGCGCAAATCGTACGGCCCGCTCGAAGCGGTCAAGGGGATCGATTTCGAAGTCGCGGCCGGCGAAGTCTTCGGCCTGCTCGGGCCAAACGGCGCTGGTAAAACAACGACGGTCGAGATCCTGGAAGGCCTGCGCCCGCGCACGGCCGGCGACGTCAAGGTGCTCGGGTTCGATCCCGACCGGCAAAAGCAGGCGTTGAAAGACCGCATCGGCGTCTGCCTGCAGGCGACGAATCTGCCGGACAAGATCAAAGTGCACGAGGCGCTCGAACTCTTCGGCGCGTTTTACTCCAAGACGGTCGACGGCGACGCGCTCCTGCGCCGGTTACAGCTCTGGGAAAAGCGCGACGCTGGTTACGCCACGCTCTCCGGCGGACAAAAGCAGCGCCTCGCTCTCGCGCTCGCGCTGATCAACGATCCGCAGATGCTTTTTCTCGACGAACCGACGACCGGGCTCGATCCGCAGGTGCGGCTGGAGATCCGCGATCTGATCGAGGAACTGCGTGCGGAAAAGCGCACGATCGTGATGACGACGCATTACATCGAGGAAGCGGAACGGCTCTGCGACCGGGTCGCGATCATCGATGACGGCGTCATCATCGCGATCGGCTCGCCGCGCGAGCTGCAGGAAAAAAGCGCGACGCAATCGGGCGTGGAGATTTCGTTAGGCCAGCCCCTGCCGCCACGGGAATTGCCGGAATGGCCGGGCGCCATTCGCACGCTCGTGAGCGAGGACCGGCGCAAAATTTCGGTCAGCTCGAGCCAGCCGGCCAAAACGCTGGTCGAGCTAATTCGCTGGGTCGATGCCCAGGGCATTGAGCTGGTCGACGTGCACCTCAAGCGGCCGACGCTCGAGGACGTCTTCATTGAGCTGACGGGCAAAAAGTTGCGCGACTAAGGACATGAAAGCGTTTCTCGCCCTGCTCAAGATCGACCTCAAGCTCGCGGCCCGGAACCGAACGGTTCTGTTCTTCAACTTCTTCTTTCCCCTCATGTTTTTTTTCATCTTCGCCCAGATGTTCGATGCCAATCAGGGCTCGGCCATTCTCCAGGTGGTGGCGATGGTGGTCGTGCTCGGCATTCTCGGAAACGGACTCTTCGGCGCCGGCATGCGCGCCGTGCAGGAGCGCGAGGAAAACGTGCTCCGCCGCTACAAGGTGACGCCGATCACGCCAGTGCCGCTGCTGGCGGCGTCGATGATCACCGGAGTCGTGCTCTTTGTCCCGAGCGTCATCCTGATTCTTTTTCTCGCTTACCAGTTCTACGGAATGGCGGTGCCGACGCAACTGGGTTCGCTCCTTCTTTTCGTCTGTCTTGGGGCGATCGCCTTCCGCGCGCTGGGCCTGATCGTGGCCGCGGTCGTTAATTCCTCGCAGGAAAGCAACATCCTCATCCAGCCGATCTACATGGCCATGCTCTTCCTCAGCGGTGCGACCATCCCGATCACGTTTATGCCGCATTGGCTGCAGAATGTTACTCAGTTTATTCCCGCGACTTATCTCATGACCGGGATCGGCGGGATCATGCAGCGCGGCGAAACGATCGCGGCCAATTGGCTCTCGGTCGTGGCGCTCGTCCTCACCACCGCGGTCGGGACTTTCATCGCGACGAAATTGTTCCGCTGGGAGAAAGAGGAAAAGCTCCGTCCTTCGGCCAAGCTCTGGGTGCTGGTGGTGTTGCTCCCGTTCATGCTCCTCGGCGCCTACCAGGCGTGGAGCCAGCACGATCTCGTGAAGGCGCGCATCCTCGCGCGCGATATGCGCCGCGGCCAGACCTGGCTGATCCAGAATGCGCGCATTTTTGTCGGGAACGGGCAGGTGATTGAGTCGGGGGCGGTCCTCGTCAAAAGCGGCAAGATCGCCGAGGTCTACAACGGCACCTTTCCCGATGCGAAAACACTTAACGCCGAAGCGATTGATGGCGCGGGCAAGACCGTCCTGCCCGGGTTGATCGACGCGCACGTGCATATCGGCGGCCCCGGCGGTTTCTACGAAGACTGGTCGAAATTCGATCCCGCGAAAGCGAACGAGCGCGCGCTTGCGGCCTATCTTTACTGCGGCGTGACCGCCGTCCGCAGTACCGGCGACAAGGTCGATGACATGATCAAGTTGCGCGAGCGCTTCAACAGCGGCGAACGCCTGGGGACCGAGCTCTTTCTTTGCGGGCCGCTCTTCACCGCCGAGGGCGGGCACGGAACCGAGTACGCGAAGAACATGCCGGAAATGGCGCGGGTCGGTTTCGATGCGCAGTTCCTGCGCATCCCGAAAACGCAGGAGGAAGCGCGCCAGGCGGTCGGCGAGCTCGCGGCCAAGGGCGTGGATGCGATCAAGGGCGTCCTCGAGGCCGGCGTGCCGGGTTACACCTTCAACCGGATGGACGTCGGACTGCTCGGCGCGGTCGTGCAGGAAGCGCGCACGAAGAAGTTGCCGGTCTCGATTCACACCGGCGACGCGCGCGACGTCGCGGATGCGGTGTCGTTAGGCGCGGACTCGATCGAGCACGGATCTTTCCGCGACGAAATCGCCGACGCCACCTTCGCCGAGATGAAGGCGAAGGGGATCGCCTTCAATCCCACCCTCAGCGTGGTGGAGGGGCTGTCGGATTTTGCCAAGGGAAAAACCGACCTGCTCAAGCGGTCGTTAGTCCAGCAGGTCACGACGAAGGAGCTTCTCACCGGCACCGAGCGCGCCGGGAGCAACGCGGAAATGAAATCGATGCGGGATGGGCTGAGCCATTATCCGCTTTCGATGGAACTGGGCGGCCGCAACCTGCTCAAGGCCTGGCAGGCCGGGGTCATGCTCGTGATCGGCTCGGACGCGGGCAACTTCCTCGTCCTGCACGGTCCGACCGTGCAGCGCGAGATCGAGCTCTGGGTGGCGGCGGGAATTCCGGCCGAGGTGGCGCTCCAGGCCGCGACCTACAATGCCGCCAAATTGCTCGGGGCGGACCAGCGCATCGGCACGATCGAGAAAGGAAAAGAGGCGTCGCTTCTCGTGGTCGATGGCAATCCGCTGCAGGATGTGCGCGCGCTTTCTTCCATCTCAAATGTCTTCCTCAAGGGCGAGCGGGTGCGGCGGACCGAGATCTTCGAGCAGAAGTAATTTGGCCTAACGAAAGTGCAGGCGAATCAGGCGCGGCTTCGGTTCGCGCAGGACGAGGAAAAGATTGTCGTAATCGGATTCGGTGATCGCGACCCGTTCGTGCACACCGAGCGCGTTGATGATCTGCGGCAGGGTGTTGGAATGCCCGACCACCAGCACATTCCCGCGGGCGGCTTTTATTTTTGCAATCAGCGGCCTCAGGTCGCCCGCGGAAACGACCTCGGACCGAATGCCTGACGACTGCGCGACGGGCGCGGCGGTTTCCCGGGTGCGCTTGTATTCCGTTGTGTAAATGGCGGCGATCTTCGCGTCTTTCAGCGCTGTGGCGAGCGACTCTGCCCGCGTCTTACCCTCCCGGGAGAGCCCGGTATCGGAAGGGACGCGGCCGCTGATCGCGGCGCGCTCGGCATGGCGGACGAGATAGACGACCGGGGATTCGGCCAGCGCGTGGCTGGCGAACGTCAAAGCGGCAAGACAGAAAAGAATGCGCTTCATAACGGGACGATAACGCATTTTCCCTGCGGGCAAGTTGCGCGAGAGTCGGGCATGCAACCGATCGCCGGCCTCCATCACATCACTGCCATCGCTGGTCCCGCACAGGAAAATCTGGATTTCTACGCGGGCGTGCTCGGGATGCGCCTGGTCAAGAAAAGCGTCAACCAGGACGACCCGGGCACGTATCATCTTTTCTACGCCGACGCAGACGGGAATCCCGGAACCGACCTGACTTTTTTCCCATGGGCGGAGTTGGCGCCGCACCGCGACGGCCATGGCTTGAGCACCGAGGTGTCGCTCGCCGTGCCGCCGGGGAGCCTGGCGTTTTGGACGGAGCGGCTGAAAAGCTCGGGCGTGGCGATGCTCGACCTCGAAACGCGTTTTGGTCAACGAGTCCTGCCGCTGGCCGATCCCCATGGTTTGCGGCTGGCCCTGACGGAAAGCGAATCGTCGTTAGGTCGGCTGTTTACGGCATGGGAGCGAAGTCCGATCCCGGTCGAACACCAGATTCGCGGCCTCGAGTGCGCGCGGATGGTGGAGCAGGACCTGGCCCCGACGATTGCTTTTCTCACCGGGAGCCTCGGCTTCCGAAAGATCGGCGAGGAAGATGGCTGGACGCGCTACGGCCTCGGCCAGGGGGCTTCGGGGCAGTACGTCGATCTGCGCGCGTTGCCGACGGCGCGCCGCGGGGCCTGGGGCACGGGCTGCGTCCATCATCTCGCCTGGCGGATGCAGGACGACGCGCACGAGTTGGAAGTGCGGGAGCAGGTGGCGAAACATGGCGTACAGCCGACGCCGGTGATCGATCGTTTCTGGTTCAAGTCCGTTTATTTTCGCGAGCCGGGCGGGGTTCTCTTCGAGTTGGCGACGGACGGTCCCGGGTTCCATGTCGACGAGGCCGTCGGCTTCGTTAGGCGAAACGCTCGTGCTGCCGCCGTGGCTGGAAGCGGACCGGGCCGCGATCGAGGCCGGCCTGCCGAAATTAAAAGCGCCAGCGCGTTCCTGACTTCCGCGGAGCAAGCGACCGCACCTAAAAGTGCGGCCAATCCCGGTTGGACGCAGCTTGCGAGGCGTTGAAAGTTGCGGGGCCCTGATGCTTACTGAAATCGATCGTTTATCCGCCATCCGCGAGGCTCGCCCGGAAGAGAGCCTCTTTGCCGAGAAGGAGTGGCTGCTTTCGCCTGAGCCTTTTGCGATCGACGAAAAGCAACGCGCCGACCTCGACCGGCTCGGTCATCAGCTTTTCGTTTTTCAGCGCGCTTGCAATCAGCTCTACCAGCAGAGCGTCAAAGGGAAGCAACCGTCCTGGGTCGCGCGCTATCTCGACATCGGGAAACCCCCGGAGCTGATCGAGTTTTCGCGGCGGAAGGAATTCCGCGAGGCGCTCCCGCGGGTCATCCGGCCGGATCTCGTTCTGACTGACGAAGGTTGGACAATTGCGGAGGTGGATTCCGTGCCGGGCGGCATTGGCCTGACGGCGTGGCTGAATCAAACCTACGCCGGCCTCGGGTCGGACGTGATCGGTGGGGTCGACGGCATGCTCGATGGGTTCGCCACGGTCCTGCCGAAGGGCGGCGATATCGTCGTCTCGCAGGAGTCGGCCACCTATCGGCCGGAGATGGAATGGATCGTTAGGCACCTGAACGAGCGTTTTCCGGAGCGGTCATGGAAAGTGGAAGCGGCGGAGAATTATCAGCCGCAAGCCGGGCGCGATGTTTACCGGTTCTTCGAGCTCTTCGACCTGCCGAATCTGCCCGGAATCACGACGCTGATCGAGACGGCGGGACGCGACGAGCTGACCGTCACGCCGCCGTTCAAGCCCTATCTCGAGGAGAAAATGTGGTTCGCATTTTTCTGGCTCCAGCCGCTGCGCGATTTCTGGCGGCGCGAGCTGGGCGACAAATATTTTCGGACGTTCCAAAAGATCATTCCCTACACCTGGATTCTCGATCCGACGCCGTTGCCGCAGCACGCCGTCATTCCGCGGCTGGAGATCCAGGACTGGCGGGAAGCGGCCCGTTTCAGCCAGAAGGAGCGCGATCTCTTGCTCAAGGTGAGCGGGTTTTCGCCGTTGGGCTGGGGCAGTCGCGGAGTCGCGCTCGGGGCGGATCTGCCGCATTCGGAATGGGAGCAGCGGATCAACGACGCGCTGGCCAATTTCGAGCGCGAACCGACGATCATGCAGAAATTTCACAAGGGCCGTCTCTTCGATCATCCGCATTGGGACCCCGCGACCGAGGAGTTGAAAACGATGCGCGGCCGGGTGCGACTGACTCCTTATTATTTCGTCGAAACCGAGGGCGTGAAGTTGCGCGGTGCTCTCGCCACCATCTGCCCGGCGGACAAAAAACTGCTCCACGGAATGACGGACGCAATTCTGGTACCGAGCAGGTTTGCGGGGTAGCGTCGATTTGCAATCGACGATGCTCCGATTGCAAATCGGAGCTACCGCAGGCCGCGCGGGATTAGAATGCGATCGAGCAGATCGAACAACCCCTGCACAAGTAGGGCGAGAAGCGCGGCCGGGATGGCGCCCTGGAGAATGGTCGCGTGGTCGTTCAGATTGAGCCCGCTCAGGATCGGCTCGCCCAAGCCGCCGGCGCCGATCAACGCCGCCAAAGTCGCGGTGCCGATGTTGATCACCGCGCTCGTTTTGATGCCGGCGAGAATCGTCCGCGAAGCGAGCGGGAGATAAATTTTCCGCAACCGCGCGCCCGGTTCGAGGCCCAGCGCGGTCGCGGAATCGCGCAGCGCCGGCGGGATATCCTGCAAGCCGGTCGCGGTGTTTCGCACAATCGGGAGCAAGCCGTAAAGAAAGAGCGCAACGATCGCAGTCGTCGCGCTGATGCCAAGAAACGGGACGGGCACGAGCAGGGCGAGGAGCGCGAGCGATGGGATGGTCTGGATCATTCCGACGATCGCGAGGATCGCCTGCCCGACCGGGCCGCCGCGACTGGCGACGATGCCTAACGGGAGGCCGATCAGGACGGAGAGAAGGAGCGAAATGCCGGCAAGTTCGAGATGACGTCCGGTCCAGCGGGCCAGCTTCGGCCAGAGATCGCGCCGGGGAGCGCCTTCGGCCGGCGCGGGCTGGAAATAGAGCGAGGCGGCATAGGCATAATCCCTGGAGCGCTCGGCGGCGGCGTTGAGCGAGATCATTTTTGCCTCATCGATCCCGCCGAAATGATTGAGGGCCGCGACCGCTCGCGGATCGAGGTCGAGCCGGTAGAGAAAGACCGCCTTGTATTCCGGGAAAAAATGACGGTCGTCGTGCAGGACGACCAGGTCATTTTCCTGGATCTTCGCGTCGGTCGAGTAGGCGTCCTTGAGGTCGATTGAACCGCGGGCGAGAGCGGCGTAACCGATCGCGTGATCGATTCCGCTCACGTTAGGCATCGTTAGGCCATAGGCCGCGGCGAGCGGCTTCCAGCCATCCTGGCGATCGAGAAATTCGTGGGTCAGCCCGACTTTCAATTCCGGATGCTGTTGCAGATCGCTGATCGCGCGAATGCCGAGCTTCTCCGCGGCTGCGCGGCGCATGACGAGCGCATAGGTATTGTTGAAACCGAGATCGGCCGACATCCCGACGCCGGATTTTTTTAACGCCGCTCGCATTTCTGCAGAGGAAAGCCGCTCTTTTGTCTTGAGGATTTCTTCGCCGATGGTGCCGGTGTATTCCGGGTAGACATCGATCTGTCCGCCGCCCAGCGCCTGCCAGAGGATGATCGTACCGCCCATTCCGGCGCGCTCCTGAGCGGCAAGGCCGGCGCGTTCGAGAACGGTCCGGGCGATGCCGCCGAGGACGTACGACTCGGTGAATTTTTTCGAGCCGACGACGATCGGTTGCGCGGCGACGGCGGAGGTCGCGGCGAGGCTCAGGATGAGAAATCCGATTTTCAAAATGCGGCGCTCCTTTGCGCGTTGATGAATTCGGAAACGAAATCGCTCGCCGGGCGATCGCGCAGGTCGGCGGCGCTGCCGCGCTGGACGATGCGGCCTTCGTTCATCAACACGATCTCGTCCGCGAGATAAGCGGCTTCGCTCATGTCGTGCGTGACGAGAATCGCAGTCTGTTTCAGGCGCGCGAAAATTTCCTTCAAATCGCGCTGCAACGCCGACCTCACGAGCGGGTCGAGCGCGCCGAGCGGCTCATCAAGCAGCAGCACTTCGGGCGAGAGCATGAGCGCGCGCATGAGGCTGACGCGCTGGCGTTGTCCGCCGGAGAGCTCGGCCGGATAACGATCGAGCGCGTCGCGCGGAAACTGCGAGAGCGCACAGAGCTCTTCCAGGCGCGTTTCCATCTCTGCATCGGGTCGGCCGAGGTGGCGCGACATGAGGAGAACATTGGCGCGCGCGGTCAGGTGCGGGAAGAGCCCGCCCTCCTGGATGACGTAGCCGACGCGACGGCGAATATCCTGCGCATTGGCGGCGGTCACCTCCGCGCCGTCGAAGAGGATCTTGCCGCTGTCGGGCTGGAGAAGAGCGATGACGAGGCGGAGCAGGGTCGATTTTCCGCAGCCGCTCGGGCCGATGAGCGCGGTCGTTAGGCCTGGCTGGAAGGCGAGATCGGTGGGTTGGAGCGCGGTGGCGCTGCCGAAATTTTTGCTGACCCCGATCAGTTGGACCAACGGCTCCATGATTTAGTCAGCGGTCGACACGACCGTCACTAGAGCGGACGCGCTAGCGAGTTGTGAAGTGAAAAACGGCGAAGAGCTTCCTGGGGTCGGTCCAGACGTGCGCCATCTCGAAGCCGGCCGTAGCGGCCAGCGCGCTGAAGCCTTCGATGGTGTGCTTGTAGGAAAATTCGGTGATGATCTTTTCGCCGGCGGCGAAATGGAATTCACGATCGCCAAGATGAACGGTCTGGTCGCTCTCGCTGACCAGGTGCATCTCGATCCGGTGCGCTTCGTCATTGTAGATGGCGCGATGACGCCATTGTGAGAGATCGAAGTCGGCACCGAGCTCGCGGTTGGCGCGTTCGAGTATGTTGAGATTAAAGGCGGCGGTCACGCCCGCGCTGTCGTTATAGGCGGCTTCGAGGACGTCTTTCGATTTCTGGAGGTCGACGCCGATGATAAGGCCACCGCTATGGCCGCAAAGTTTTGCCACCCGTCCCAGGAAATGGCGCGCCACTTCGGGCTGCATGTTGCCGATGGTGGAGCCGGGGAAATAGACCGCGATATGCGCCGGCTTTCGCGATGGCGTCGGCAGTTCGAAGGGCTGCAGGTAATCCGCGCAGACCGGCAGAATCTCGAGCGCCGGCATTTCGCGGCTGAGCGCCTCGGCCGATTCCGTGAGGCGCTGTTTCGAAATGTCGACCGGCAAATAAGCGATCAGGTTTTGCAGATGACCGAGGAGCATGCGCGTCTTCACACCGGCGCCGGTGCCAAAGCCGACCAGCTCCGCGCCGTCGCCGATCGACTCCGCGATCTCAGGGCCGTAATGCCGCAGGATCTCCGTCTCGGTGCGGGTGACGTAATACTCGGGCAGCTCGCAGATTTCCTGGAAGAGATCGGAGCCGCGTTCGTCGTAGAAGAATTTGCTCGGAAGGGTGCGGGGCGTCGCCGAGAGCCCCGCGACTGCCTGGTCGAGGAATTCGGAAGCATCCGGCTCGAGATCGAGTACGGAAACTCCGCCGGGGGGATGCTTCATTTCGGGTCGCGCGCGAGCCGGATGCCGGTGAACTGCCAGCGTTTTTCCGGTTGGAAGAAGTTGCGGTAGGTCGGGCGGATATGGTTCTGCGAAGTGGCGCAGGAGCCGCCGCGCAGGACCATTTGGTTGCTCATGAACTTGCCGTTGTACTCGCCCAGCGCGCCGGGCGCGGCGTGGTAGCCGGGGTAGGGGAGGTAGGCGCTCCGGGTCCATTCCCAGACGTCGCCATACATCTGCCGCAACTTTCCGTTAGGCTGATCCGATACGGGCGCGGGATGGAAGCGCTCGGTGTCGACGAAGTTGCCTTCGATCGGCAGGCCGGCGACGGCGCGTTCCCATTCAAATTCGGTCGGCAGCCGGGCGCCGCTCCAGTTGGCAAAGGCATCCGCCTCGAAATAGCTGACGTGCGTGACCGGTTCGGATTCGTCGACCGGGCGCATGCCGGAGAGGGTGAAATTCCACCAACGGCCGTCGCGCTTCGTCCAGTAAAGCGGCGCTTCCCACCCGCCTAAGGCGGGCTCATTAACGGTCGTCCAGCCTAACGAGAGCCAATGCTCCGGCCGGGTGTAGCCGCCGGATTCGATGAAAGCGATGTATTCGCCGTTCGTGACCGGCCGGGTGGCGAGCGAGAAGGGAAGAACGAGCGCGCGATGGCGCGGGCCTTCGTTGTCGTAGCTAAAATCGTCGCTGCCGTGCCCGATCTCAAGCGTGGTCTCGTCAAAATCGACGTAGCCCGCGGGAGCGATCTCGCGTCTCTCGATTCGGTCGTCGCGTTTGCGGAAGACGGGGTGGAGCGGGTTATGCGAGAAGACGTTCTTGATGTCGGTCACGAGCAGCTCCTGGTGCTGCTGTTCGTGGTGCAGTCCGATGATGAAAACCGGCTCGATCTCGGCCAATAGTTCGTCGTCCGCTGTCTCGAGCAATTCCTGGATGTGCGAGTCGATCGATTTCCGAAAGCGCAACGTCTCCGCCACGGTCGGCCGCGAAATCAATCCCCGCAGATCGCGCCGATGCATGTTGCCGGCGGCGTTGTAGTAGGAATTAAAAAGATAGGCGTACTCCGGCACCACGGTCTGGTAGCTGGGCATCCAAACCTTGAGAATGAAAGTTTCGAAAAACCAACTGGTGTGCGCGAGGTGCCACTTCGTCGGGCTGACGTCTGGCATCGACTGCACGACGCAGTCTTCCGGTTCGAGCGTGTCCACCAGCATCTCGGAGAATTTGCGGACCTGTTGAAAGCGGGTGAGCAAATGCCGGGCGCGGTGTTCGCTTCTTGGCAGCCGGCGGCTTCACCGTGGCCGGCGCTACCGGTTCGGTAAGTGATGCGCTATTCATTGCGATTCACGCTCGTGATCCAGTTCTTCGAGCCGGGCTTCGACCATCTGATCGTGCGCCGCTTCCTCGATCCCGCCACTGACGAGTTCTTCCCCGACATTGTTCTCGTCTTCGTAACCGCTCTTCGGTGCGCGATGACCGGAAGCTCCGATTACTTCGTCGCGCTCGCTTCGATCGTCGTCCCTGTCGTCGCCCACTTCCGGGGTGTGCGAGGCTTCGACTCCAGTCAGTTCGTTCTTGGCCTGATGCCAATCGTTCTCGGTAAATTCGTCCGGATTGCGCTCATCGATCAGCGCAATCTCGCGCGCGCGCTTCTCGACCATCTCCGGAGAGGGAACCCCGAGACCGTTGCCGTGCAGGTTGATTTTGCCGTGCGGAGAATGCGAACGCTCATTCATATCGTGTAATACGCATCTTGGACTCAGAACGTTCGCATCGAAGAACCGCTTGCGCATCTCGGGTGGGCGGTTTTTCTGCCGCGGGCAAAGCGTTCCGGCCCGCTGTTAATTCCCGCCATCGTGAGCTTTCCGCGGCGGGATGCAATTGAAAAAGGTCGCTTAACCGGGCTCGCCCGACTCGAGAAAATAAAGCAGCCGCCAGATGCGATCGGTCTGGCCGCGTTCGATCACCTGGACTGGGGTGGAACCATCAAGGGCCGGGTTTGGTGCCTTCAACCAGCGGCCGACATCTTTTGGTTTCATCAGGCGGGAGAGATGATCGAGCAGGCGATCCATTTCGACGAGCGCGCGCTTGACCGGCGCGGAAGGCGTCTTGCCACTGCTCCAGCCCGCCACGGCGCGAAGCGAAAAACCGGTCATGCGGCTGAGAGTCTCCTGCCGGAGGCCAAACTTCTCCGCCATTTTGTCGAGAGCAGGTGGTGCGGCGACCTTCATCGCCGGGTGATAAATCGCCGCGATTTCTTTGACGCGCGCACTCGCGGCGGCACGCGGGCCTGATTTCTTCTTCGCTTTCACAGAGCCCATCTATGATTCGTTGCGCACATGAGCAAGCAATTTTTCATGCACATATGCATATAAATATTATCAGGGACCGGGCCCGATCCAGCTTTTCTGATTCCAGGACGGTGACCCGGCCTTCGCGCCGCAGGTTTTCCGGGAAATAGGCCACGTTCACTTCTTTGGCCACCCGGGCCGAGGGCACGAGGAAGCCTTCGCCGCTCTGGGCGAAAACCGCGCGGCCGATCGCCTGGGTAAAACTTTCTCGTCCGGACTACTGAGTTTTGCGCCAATCTTCCTCCCGCAGTGCAACCCGGGGTGAGGCCGAGCCGGGCGCAGATCGGAGCGCTTGTCAGGTCCAGCACCGCTCGGAGCGAAAACTCGATCGCGATCAGCAGTCGCGGAGTATGAAATGGCTGCGGCACCCCTGCGTAGTCCGCCGTTGCGCGCGATTCGGCGTGCTGCCGTAAACCGCGCGGAAGGAGCCGATTGCGTCTCAGCGGCCGCCGTGAAGGAAATTTCCCTGCCCGAGGAGAATGCTTTTCGAGTTTGGATAATCGAGAGTCGTCACACGATAAGCGGCGCCTGCCCAAGGCCGCGGCAGGCCGCTGCTTTCTGCGATCAGCTTCTGCAGTTTCTTAAACGCAGGATGTGATTGGGAGGTCACGGCTGGAGAGATCGCGGTTCGTCCGGGCCGGTCCGGGCATGGAGGCGCGACCCGCGCCTCGGCATCGCAGGCGATTGTTTTGGCGGTATCCACGAGCGGCCTAACGGGTCTCTCCAGAGAAAAAAACCCGGCCCACCGAGCGCGAGGAGGGAGGCGGGGGCGGGAATCGAACCCGCGAATAGAGGTTTTGCAGACCCCGACCTTACCACTTGGCTACCCCGCCCAGAATTGCGAACCGGAGCGTAGGCGCACGCCTCGGGGGTGTCAACGCGACGCATCTTGCAATCGTGCACACGCGGGCGACCCGCGCCCTGACCTCATCGCGCCAGCACACGCTTTTGGCAGAGCTTTTGTCATTGTTTTGTAACGAGGAATTGGGAGTTTTTTCTTGCACTTTACGGGATATTGCCTGTAAAAAGGAGTCCAACGTCTGCCGTCGGCCCTCCAAATAGGCTCTCCTTCTGCGGCGTTTTTTACTTTGAGCGAAGGGCTACTGCCGCTCATGCCTAAGAGGACTATGGAATTACGGAGAAAAAGCAGCGAACCTAAAAATCAGAGATCCCTTAGACCTCTCATTCGAGTCGTTTTTTGTGCCTTTTTCCTGGCCCTGAACCTGGCTCGTCCAGCTGCCAGCCACGGCGCTCTCGAGGCGGGCCTTGTGGCCAGCGGGTTTACGCTCCCCCTCTATGTCTGCGCGCCCCCAGGCGATCAGGCTCGGATTTTCGTGGCCGAACAGGGAGGCCGGATTAAAATCGTCAATCTCGCCTCGGGCACGGTGAATCCCACCGCCTTTCTCGACATCTCCGACCGGTCGGGCCAGGGCCAGGGCACTGGGATTCTGGGCATGACTTTCGATCCAAACTATGCCACCAACGGCCATTTTTACGTCGCCTACACGACTGACGACGACGGATTTTGGGGCAAAGGCGTCTCGCATATTGCCCGCTTCACGGTGACCGCCAATCCTGACGTGGCCGACCCGGCCAGCGAAGTCACTGTCCTCACTGCCGATCAGACACAACCCGATCATAATTTTGACTGGATCGGTTTCAGCCCGCGGCCGGGCGACGAGGGAAATCTCTACATCTGCAGCGGCGACGGGGGTGGAACCGATGACGATGACTTTGGCCATCTCCAACCGGACGGGAACGCGCAGAGCACCCAAACATTACTCGGGAAAATCCTGCGCATTCACATCGAAGACGACGGCAGCTACACCATCCCGAGTGACAATCCCTTCTTTGGCTCGCCGACCGAGAAACAGGAAATCTTCTGCTATGGCGTGCGCAATCCGTTCCGAGCCAGCTTTGACCCGGTCAGCCACGACATGCTGATCGGCGATGTGGGCGAACACGAGCGCGAGGAGATCGACTTGCAACCCGCCTCCAATCCCGGTGGCGGCGAGAATTTCGGGTGGCGCATCCGCGAAGGCTTTATCCAGAACCCGGTTTATCCGAACGATCCAGTTCCCCCAAATGCCGTTGACCCGATTTTTGATTATGACCATCTGAATACCGGCATCTGCGTGATCGGTGGCTATGTCTATCACGGTGCCGCGGCGAGTGAGCTTTCGGGTCTCTACGTTTTTGGCGACTGTTTTGGGCCAAGGAGCATCGGCGACATCAAGGGCAGGATTTACACTCTTAACTATGACGATGGAGTTGTTTCAAATTTCCAGAACATTACCGCGCAACTCTTTCCGACCAAGGTGGGCGGTTTCGACATCGGCCCACTGACCTCGATGGGATTGGACGCTGCCGGCGAGCTTTATCTGACGGATGCTTTCGGACGCGTCTTCAACATCAAGGGAACACCGGTCCCGACGCCGACGCCGACTCCCACCCCGACGCCGACACCTTCGCCGTCGCCTAGCCCGACCCCGACCCCGACGCCGACTCCCACCCCCACTCCCACTCCCTCGCCGTCGCCCAGCCCTTCGCCGACCCCGACTCCCTCTCCCACGCCTTTCTACGAAGTGCAGGTGGGAAATATCTCGACCCGCTTGCGAGTGGGAGTGGGAGATAACGTTCTCATCGGCGGATTCATTGTAACTGGAAGTGAACCGAAGCAAGTCGTGGCTCGAGCGGTTGGACCATCTTTGGCTGTGCCTGGGGCCTTATCGGATCCGATTTTGGAACTGCATGACTCGACTGGCGCAACGATTGCCACGAACGACAACTGGCAGGATAGCGCGGACGAACAGGCGATCATCGATGCTGGTTTTGCGCCGAGCGATGAAAACGAATCGGCGATTCTAAGGACACTCGATCCGGGGTTATACACCGCCGTCGTGCGGGGGGTTGCTAACACGACTGGCGCCGCGCTCGTCGAGGTCTATGATTTGGATCGCACCGTCGACTCGAAACTGGCCAACATCTCAACGCGCGGCCTGACGCAAACGGGTGACGACGCCCTAATCGGGGGAGTAATCATCCTGGGAGCCGCTGATACCGCTGTGCTGGTGCGCGCGATCGGCCCGACGCTGGCTGATGCAGGCGTGAACGGAGTGCTGGACGATCCGGTCCTGGAATTGCGCGACAAAGACGGCGCTCTCATTGCGACTAACGACAACTGGCAAGAGAGTCAGGAGGCGGAGATTGCGGCGACCGGCCTCGCGCCCGCGAGTGAAAACGAGTCAGCCATCCTGATGTCGCTGAGCCCGGATAGCTATACCGCCATCGTGCGCGGAAAAGATAACACCATGGGCGTTGTCCTGGTAGAAGTTTACAACCTAAGCCCTTAGGTATCAAAGGCTGATCCGACTCTAATGACCGTAATCCTCAATGACTCTCTGCTTTCTCCGCTAACTGGTGGAAGATAGATCTCACCCGCCATCAAACAACCATGAAGACATTAAACGCAAACCCACGAATCCTATCCTTCCGCCGTGCCTTCCAGCGCTTTCCGGGCGCCGGATTCCTGGCGATCCTCGCCTTAACGGTGACCGCCGCCTCCAGCCACGCCGGCATTGAAGCGGTGCGGGTGGCGACTGGCTTCGACCTTCCCCTTTTCGTCTGTGCACCGCCGGGGGACACCGGCCGAATCTTTGTCGCGCAACAACACGGAAAAATTAAGATCATCAAACTGCCCTCGGGGACGGTGAATGCGACCCCGTTTCTCGACATCACCGCCCGAGTTGGGCAAGGCCAGGGCACAGGGATTCTCGGCATGGCGTTCGATCCCAACTACGCCGTCAACGGCCATTTCTACGTCAGCTACACCACCAACGGAGGCGGATCTTTCAACTTAGGCGTATCTCACGTCGCCCGCTTTACTGTGACCGCCAATCCCGCCATCGCCGACCCGGCGAGCGAAGTGACGGTGATCACGGTCGATAAGCCTAGCCACGAACACAACTTTGATTGGATCGGCTTTAGCCCGCGCCCGGGCGATGAAGGCAATCTCTATATCTGCGCGGGCGATGGTGGAATCGATTTCCTGCAACCGGACGGCAATGCTCAAAACACCACGACGTTGCTCGGAAAAATCCTGCGCATCCACCTCGAGGACGACGGCACCTACACGATCCCGTCCGATAACCCGTTTTTTGGGTCGGAAACGGAGAGACAGGAGATTTGGGCCCTTGGCCTGCGCAATCCGTTTCGAGCCAGCTTTGACTCGGTCACTCACGACATGTTTATCGGCGACGTGGGGGAGACGGCGCGCGAAGAGGTGGACGTGAACCCCGCTTCGAATCCGGGCGGGGGCGAGAACTACGGATGGCGCCTGTTGGAGGGTAACATTCGGAATCCCCGCTTCTCAGGCGATCCTTTACCGCCTAACCCGGTTTATCCGATTCTCGACTACACGCACAGCGATATCGGTATTTGCGTGATCGGCGGTTATGTCTACCACGCCGGGGCGGTTCCCGATCTGGATGGTCTCTACGTTTTTGGCGACTGCTTCGGTCCGAGTTCCGGAGACTTTACCGGTCGAATCTTCACCCTTCGCTACGAGGGAGGGGTTGCCTCGGAGTTCACCGACATCACCTCGCAGCTGTTTCCGACGAGGATCGGCGGCTACCCCCTGACTGGTGTCACTTCCTTCGGCGAAGACGCCAATAGCGAGATCTACATCACGACCCTGGGGGGAGACGTTTTCAAGATCGTTGAAGCATCGGCACCGACTCCGACTCCGACGCCCACACCGACCCCGACGCCCACGCCCACTCCGACGCCCACACCGACTCCAAGTCCAAGCCCGACACCTACACCGACCCCAAGTCCGACTCCGTCGCCGAGTCCTACCCCGACGCCGTCGCCGACGCCATTTTTCCCAGGTACAGTTGGGAAATATCTCGACCCGGCTGAGCGTCGGAACAGGGGATAACGTCCTAATTGGCGGATTTATCGTCACCGGATCGCAGCCGAAGCAGATCATCACCCGGGCGCTAGGACCATCCTTGCCGGTCAGCGGGACCTTAGCCGATCCGATTTTGGAATTGCATGACTCGACTGGCGCAACGATCGCGATGAACGACAACTGGCAGGATAGTGCGGACGAGCAGGCGATCATCGATGCCGGTTTTGATCCTGCCGACGAAAACGAGTCGGCAATCTTAACGACACTCGATCCGGGATTGTATACGACGATTGTGCGTGGGGTAGGTGGAACCACCGGCGCTGCCCTGGTCGAGGTCTACGATCTGGATCGCACCGTCGACTCGAAGCTGGCCAATATCTCCACCCGTGGCTTGGTCCAGACGGGGGACAACATTCTGATCGGCGGATTGATCGTCCTCGGCGATGCCGATACCGACGTGCTGGTGCGCGCGATCGGTCCGACACTTGGTGCTGCTGGAGTCGCTAATGCGCTGGCAGACCCGATCCTGGAGCTCCGGGACAAGAATGGCGCGCTCATTACTACCAATGATAACTGGAAGGATACCCAACAGGCGGAGATCGAAGCCACCAATCTTGCGCCCACGGAGGAGAGCGAATCAGCCATCCTGGCGACTCTGAGTCCGGACAGTTACACCGCCATCGTGCGCGGAAAAGATGACACCACGGGCGTGGCGCTGGTTGAAGTTTACAACCTCAGCCCTTAAGTCCCATGCCACACCTGGGACATGGCGCTGACGGACGATGGATAGAACCATGATCCTGAACTGCTCTCTAGCTTTCTCCTTTGGCGGGTGGAAGCTAGATATCACCACCCCCCGGGAGCAAACAAACAACCCATGAAGACAATAAAAACCAATCGACGAATCCGATCCTTGGCCAGTGCCATGCGACGCATTCCTGGCGCCGGATTCCTGGCGATCCTTGCCCTGGCCGTGACCATTGCCTCCAGCCACGCCGGAATCGAGGCGGTGCGGGTGGCGACCGGCTTCGACACGCCGCTCTACGTTTGCGCGCCGCCCGGGGATACCACCCGGATTTTTGTCGCGGAGCAGCATGGGCAGATCAAGATCATCAAACTGCCCTCCGGGACGGTAAACGCGACCCCGTTTCTCGATCTCACTTCGACAGTCGGCCAAGGCCAGGGCCCGGGGATTCTCGGCATGACCTTCGATCCGAACTACGCCGTCAACGGCCACTTTTATGTGAGCTGGACCAGTGGGGGCGATGGAAGTTTTAGCAAGGGCATTTCATATGTGGCTCGTTACACTGTCACAGCTAACCCCGACATTGCGGACCCGGCGTCCGAGGTCCGGATAATTAGTGAGGATCAGCCAGATACCGACCACAACTTTGATTGGATCGGCTTTAGCCCGCGCCCCGGCGATGAAGGCAACCTCTATATCTGCACCGGTGATGGCGGATTGGATTTTCTCCTCCCGAACGGCAACGCTCAAAACACCACGTCCTTGCTCGGAAAAGTCCTGCGCATCCATATCGAGGACAATGGCACTTATACGATCCCGCCCAATAACCCGTTTTTTGGATCGCCTACGGAGAGACAGGAGATTTTTGCCTTTGGCTTGCGCAATCCGTTTCGAGCCAGCTTTGATTCGGTCACCCACAACATGTTTATCGGCGACGTAGGGGAGACCTTGCGCGAAGAGGTGGACGTGAACCTCGCTTCGAATCCGGGCGGGGGCGAGAACTACGGATGGCGCCTGTTGGAGGGTAACATTCGGAATCCCCGCTACGACGGCGACCCTCTACCGCCCAACCCGGTCTATCCAATTCTCGACTATACGCACAGCAGTACCGGTATCTGCGTGATCGGCGGTTATGTCTATCACGCCGGGGCGGTTCCCGATCTTGATGGTCTCTACGTTTTCGGCGACTGCTTTGGGCCGACTACCGGAGACTTTACCGGCCGGATCTTCACCCTTCGCTATGAGGGCGGCGTGGCGTCGGAATTCACGAACATCACCTCGCAGCTGTTTCCGACGAAGATCGGCGGTCATCCCCTGACCGGTGTCACTTCCCTCGGAGAAGACGCCAATCACGAGCTTTACATCACGACTCTGGGGGGAGACGTCTTCAAAATCACTGCGGATTCAGGACCGACGCCAACCCCAACACCGACGCCAACCCCCAGCCCGTCACCCTCGCCGAGCGCAAGTCCGAGCCCATCGCCGTCGCCCAGCCCTTCGCCGTCACCCAGCACGACTCCATCACCCTCGCCGACGCCGACGCCATTTTTCCCGGTGCAACTGGGCAATATCTCGACCCGTTTGACGGTGGGCACGGGTGAGAACGTCTTGATCGGAGGAGTGATCATCACCGGCACTGAACCAAAGCAAGTGATCGCCCGGGCTATCGGGCCATCTCTGCCGGTCGTTGGGCCATTGGCCGATCCGATTCTGGAACTGCGCGACCAGGCTGGCGCGCTCATCGCGACGAACGACAACTGGCAGGATAGCGCGGACGAGCAGGCGATCGTCGACTCTGGTTTGGCGCCGACCGACGAGAATGAGTCGGCCATCTTGATGACTCTCGATCCTGGTGTTTATACCACCATTCTGCAAGGGGTCGGCGGGACGACCGGCGTCGCGCTGGTCGAAATCTACGATCTGGATCTGAGCGTCGATTCGAAGCTGGCCAACATTTCCACTCGCGGCCTGGTCCAAACGGGGAACGACGTTCTGATCGGCGGATTAATCATTCTCGGCGATACCGATACCGATGTGCTCGTGCGTGCGATCGGGCCGTCGTTGGCTGCTGCCGGAGTGGGCAATGCCCTGGCCGATCCAACCCTGGAACTCCGCAACGGAGACGGGGCGCTCATCGCCGCCAACGACGACTGGAAGGACACCCGCCAGACTGAGATTGAAGCGACCGGTCTCGCGCCGACGGAAGAGAGCGAATCAGCCATCCTAACGAGTCTGAGTCCAGCCATCTACACCGCCATCGTGCGGGGGAAGAACGCCACCACCGGCGTCGCCTTGGTAGAAGTCTACAACCTGACCCCGTAATCTCTTCCTCCATGCGGCCCTTGGGCGTGGCGAGATTCTGGCGATGAGCCGGAATCTCCGCCGCGAGGACCGCGGGTGGAGCTCGTTCCTGCGCTCATTATTGAAACGTTGAACGTTCAACGTTGAACGTTGAACGTCTGGCGTGACGAACGACGTCTCTGCTCAACTCTTCGCCCGCGCTCTCGCCCGTATCCCCGGCGGGGTGAATTCTCCTGTCCGCGCCTTCCGCGGCCTCGGCCGCGATCCGTTCTTCGTGGAGCGCGCAAAGGGCGCCACCCTCTGGGACGTCGATGGCAAGGAGTACACCGACTACGTTGGCACCTGGGGGCCGGCGATTCTCGGGCACGCGCCGAAGGTGGTGATCGAGGCCGTTCGCCAAGCCGCCGGGCGCGGCGTTAGCTTCGGCATTCCCAATCCGCTCGAGGTGGAAATGGCGGAACTGATCTGCGCCTGGGTGCCATCGATCGAAAAGGTGCGGATGGTGAACAGCGGGACCGAGGCGACGATGTCGTGCGTGCGACTCGCGCGCGGTTTTACCGGGCGCGACAAGATTATCAAGTTTGAAGGCTGCTACCATGGCCATGTCGATTCGCTGCTGGTTCACGCCGGCAGCGGAGCTCTCACTCACGGGCAACCGGACAGCGCCGGCGTGCCGAAGGGATTTGCCGACCTAACGATCGCGCTGCCGTTCAACGATCTGGCGGCGGTGCGCGCAGCGTTCCGCAGCAACCCGCAGGAGATTGCCGCGATCATTCTCGAGCCGATTCCGGCCAACGCCGGGTTGTTTTTTCCTCAGCCCGGTTTTCTGGAAGGATTGCGCACCGAGTGCGACGCCCACGGGGCGCTCCTGATTTTCGACGAAGTCATGACCGGGTTCCGCGTTGCGCGCGGCGGGGCGCAGGAAATCTACGGCGTTCGTCCCGATCTGACCGCGCTCGGCAAAGTCATCGGCGGCGGCTTGCCGGTGGGTGCGTTTGGCGGCCGCGCCGAAATCATGGATCAGCTTTCGCCGCTTGGGCCGGTCTACCAGGCCGGGACGCTGTCCGGTAATCCGCTCGCGATGGCGGCCGGCCTCGCGCAACTGCGCGAGCTGGAGCGGATCGATGGCTGGAAACAACTCGAGACCCTCGGCGCTCGGCTGGAAGACGCGACGCGTGAATCGTTAGGCAAAACCGGCGCGGCGGCAGTCTTTCACCGCCTCGGCTCGATGTTCTGCCTTTTCTTTACTTCCGGCCCGGTGACCGACCTGGCCAGTGCGAAGCGGAGCGACCTCCAGAAGTTCGCCCGCTTCTTCACTTACTGTCTCAATGCCGGGATCTACTTTGCGCCCTCGCAATTTGAGACCGGTTTTATCTCCACCGCGCATCAACCGGAACAGATCGACGCCACCGCGCGGGTGGTCCATGAGGCGCTGGCGGCGCTCAGCCGTTAGGCGCGACTCGCGCAAAAGCTTTGCGTCCGTCATCGCCCTGCACTAGGAAGGCTCCTCGTGAGTCAGACTTCGCCCGTTCGCGTCCGAGCTCTCGCCAAGTTTTTCTTCGAGGGCGATCGCAAATTTTTCGTCAAGGGCGCGACCTACGGACCCTTCCGGCCCGATGCCGCGGGCGATTATCTCGGCCACCCGGAGCAGGCCCGGCGCGATCTCGCCCAGATGCGCGAGCTCGGGATCAACGTCGCGCGCATCTACCACCTCCCGCCACGCTGGTTTCTCGATTGCTGCTCCGAAGCGGGTGTCCGAGTCCTGATCACCCTGCCCTGGGCGAAGCACATCGAGTTTCTCGTTAGGGCAAAAACCCGGCGCGAGATCGTCCACGCCGTGCGCAAAGCGGTGGCGACCCACGCCGGTCATCCCGCGATCTTTGGTTATCTCGTCGGGAACGAAATTCCGACCACCATGGTCCGCTGGCTGGGGGTGCGGCGCGTGACCGAATTTCTCGAGACGCTCATCCGGGTCGGACGCGAAGCGGACCCGGATGTTCTGTTTTCCTACGCCAGCTATCCGCCGACGGAATACCTGCTCCCGCAGAACGTCGATTTCTGCTGCTTCAACGTCTATCTGCACGACCAGCGCGACTTTGAAAAGTATCTCCTCCGCCTGCAAAACCTGGCCGAGGAAAAGCCGCTCATGCTGGGCGAATTCGGGATGGATACGATCCGGCACCCGGAGGAGGAGCAGGCCGAGATGCTCAGCTGGCATGTCGACAGCGTGGTCAAATGCGGTCTCGCCGGGACGATCTTCTTCGCCTGGACCGATGAATGGTTTACCGGCGAGCAGGAGATCACCGATTGGTCGTTCGGGCTCGTCCGGCGCGATCGCACACCGAAGAAATCGTTCTTTGCGCTCCAGAAGAAGCTCGGCCAGGACGATTCCGCCCTGCCGCACCGCGATCTGCCGAAGACGCCGCTTGTCTCGGTTATTGTTTGTTCCTACAACGGCGGGAAGACGCTGGCGGAATGCCTCGAGTCGTTAGGCAAAATCAATTACCCGTCCTACGAGGCGATCCTGGTCGACGACGGCTCGACCGACAACACGCCCGAAATCGCGGCTCGTTATCCCAACATCCGTTACATCCGTCAGGACAATCACGGCCTGAGCTACGCCCGCAACGCCGGCGCGGCCGCGGCCAAAGGCGAGGTGCTCGCCTACACCGACTCCGACTGCATGGCCGATCCCGATTGGCTCTATTACCTCATCGGTACGCTTGTGAGCGGCGACTACGCCGGCGTCGGCGGACCGAACATTTCGCCGCCGGCGGAAAACTGGGTCCAGGCCTGTGTGGCGGCGGCGCCGGGCGGGCCGAGCCATGTGCTGCTCACCGACACCGTGGCGGAACATATCCCGGGTTGTAACATGGCCTTTTACCGCTGGGCCTTTGATACCGTCGGCGGGTTCGACGTCGAGTATCGCAAGGCGGGCGACGACGTCGATTTCTGCTGGCGGCTGCAACAGGAAGGCCACGTCATTGCTTTCGCTCCGACCGCGATCGTCTGGCATCATCGCCGCTTTACGTTAGGCGCGTTTCGCAAACAACAGGCCGGCTACGGCGAAGCGGAATCCATGCTACGATTCAAGCACCTCATCTTTTTCGGGCCGACCGGGACCGCGAAATGGCGCGGGCAAATCTACGGCTCGCCCCGCTTCAGCTGGTTCATCAACCGTCCGATCATCTATCACGGAGTTTTCGGCGAAGGTTTTTTCCAGTCGATCTATCCCTCGCCGCAATCGGAGATCGCAAACTATCTCAGCAGCATCGAATGGTTTGTTCTCACCCTATTCCTGTTCGGGCTCGGCATTTTCCTGCCCGTGCTCCGGATCGTTCCCTACCTCATGCTCGGCGGCACGCTTTGCGTCGCCCTTTCCTATATGTTGCGGGCGCGGATCGAGCCCAAGTTCGACACCGTCCCGGCCCGTTTGCTGGTCATGTTCCTGGCTTTCGCGCAGCCGCTCGTGAGGGGATGGAACCGTTATTTCACCTGGCTGGAATTCAAGCGTACGCCCCGCGGCGTCATCGCCACGCACGAGAAGATGCCATCCGGCAAAGCCGGGCGGGGGAGTCTACGCCGGCGCAATTACTGGAGCGAAGACGGGGTGGAGCGAAACGCGCTCCTGAAATCGACCTTCCAGCTGCTGGAAGAGGAAGGCTGGAGCTACTCGGCTGACACCGGCTGGAAAGAATGGGACATCCAGATCTACGGCAATTTTTTCTGGAGCGTCGTCCTCCAGACCGTGACCGAATACCACGGCGGACCAAAATGCCTGACGCGGGTGCGGCTGCGCTATCGCTTCGTCACCACCACCGTCATTCTCAATCTTTTCTTCCTCGCGATGATCATTTATCGCGACCTGAATACCGGCACGATCGACCTCCGCATTCTCATCCCCTACGGCATTTTTCTCCTTTTCCTCGGAACGCGCGCGCGGCGCCTGAAACGGCGGGTGGCGGAGATCGTCGACGTCGCCGCCTATCGCCTCGGCCTGCAGCGGATCGGAAAAAAGGGAGCGGAAGATGTTATTCGTTAGGCAGGCGCGTTTCTGGCTCGCGCTTTCCGCGGAATTCATTCTTCTCGCCACCCTCAACCGTTTTGACGACTGGCGTTATGCCTCGATGCCGGTGCGGTTTGTCGAGACCGCCGTCCTTTGCGGGATCGCCTATTTCGCCGCCACCTCATTTTTTGCCAATCTCTTCACCGGGCGCACGCTGCGGGTCATTTTCTGGAGTGTGGCCATTCTGTTGCGCCTGGTCGCACTCCCGCTTGTCCCGGGCGACGACCTCTGGCGTTACCAGTGGGAGGGCAAAGTCCAGAACGCCGGTTTTAATCCCTACCTCCTCGCGCCTAACGATGACCGCCTGGCCGAGGTGCGAAAGGAGTATCCGGAGTGGAACCAGATCAACCACCGCAATTTCAGCGCCATCTATCCGCCGGGCACGGAGCTGATTTTCGCCGGCCTGAGCGGCGTGGGGGCGGGGACGCTCGCTTACAAACTGCTTTTCGCCGCGGCCGATCTCGGCGTGATCGTCCTCCTCCTGCGGCTGCTCGGCGGACGCGAGCGCTATCTCGATGCGGCCTGGTACGCCTGGAATCCGCTGGTGATTTACAGCTTCGCCGGCGCGGCCCATTTCGACAGCCTCATGATCCTCCCGATGCTTGCCGGCATTTTCTGCTTTGTGCGCAGCCGGGCGGCGCAGGAGTCGAGCGGGCAATGGCGCTGGGCCCTCCTTGGCGCGGCCGCGATGGGGGCGGCGATTTCGATCAAGTTGATCCCGCTGCTGCTTTTGCCGGTCTGCGCTTTCGCGCTCGGCCGTCGGGCCTGGGCGCTCGGGCTTAGCCTCGTCATTCCCGCGCTCCTCAGCTTGCCCTACGGCGTGCCGCAAGTGCCGATTTGGCAGTCGTTAGGCAAGTTCGTTTACATCGCCCGCGTCAACGACATGTTCTGGTGGCTGATCGAGGAAACTTTCTGGCCGAATCCGCACCAGAAAGAATTTCAGCTACAACGTCGTCATCGTTGTCGCCGTCGTGCTGGTTTCGTTTTTCTTCGTCCGCAATTGGCGGCGCGGTTTGCTTTGGGCGATGGGGCTGGCCCTCATCCTCAGCCCGGTGCTGCATCCCTGGTATGTCACCTGGATCCTGCCGCTGGCCGCGTGGCGCCGGGTCGATGCCTGGCAGGTGCTCTCGGTCACGGTTTTTGCCTACTACCTCTTCTGGAACGAGCGGCTTTTCCTTCTCCCCTGGCATTCCGAGCCCTGGCTCCGCGGCTTCATCCTCATCCCGCCGATCGTGGCCATGCTCTTTGCGCTGCGGAAAAGGAATCTGCCTAACGAAACCGGAAAAGGCGACGCGGCGAGTGCCGGGTAGCGCACGCGTCTCGCGTGCTGGTGGCGGCGTCTCGCCGCAACGAACTCCTGTTGCCCGCGCTGCTGCAGAGAAAGTCCGCGACGGTGGGACACCGTCGCCAGCACGCGAGACGCGTGCGCTACCCAGACGAGCTGAGCGGCGGTCGTTAAGCCTAACGAAAAGCGGCTTCCTGCAAATTGCGAAAATCCTCCGGGATCGGCGCCTCGAAAAACTGCCTCTCGCCGCTGCGCGGATGCGTGAAGCCGAGTTTCCAGGCATGCAGCATCTGGCGCGCGGCGCCCGTTTTTTTTCCATAAAGCGAATCGCCGATAATGGAGTGGCCGAGGTGATGGAGATGCACGCGGATCTGGTGGGTGCGTCCGCTGTGGAGCGCGCATTCGACCAGGCTGACCCCGGCGCCGGCCTGCAAGACGCGATACTCGGTGATTGCTTCGCGACCTTTCCGCTGATCGATCGCCATTTTTTTGCGCTGCACCGGATGCCGCCCGATCGGCGCGTTGATTGTGCCGCGCGGTCGTTTCAGCGTCCCCGCGACGAGCGCGAGATAGATCTTTTTCACCTCCCGTTCGGCGAACTGCCGCGCCAGCTCCTGGTGAGCCGCGTCGTTTTTCGCCACCACGAGGCAGCCGCTGGTTTCCTTGTCGAGCCGATGGACAATCCCGGGCCGCTGCTTGCCGCCGATACCGGATAGGTTCGGACAATGATGAAGCAGGGCATTGACCAGGGTGTGCGTTTGGTTGCCCGCCCCGGGATGCACGACCAGCCCGGCCGGCTTGTTTAGCACGAGCAGGTCCTCGTCTTCAAAGAGAATCTCGAGCGGGATCTCCTCCGCCTTGTCCTCGATTTCCTCCACCATCGGCTCAACTAGCCTAACGACATCGCCGCTCCGGACCGTCTCGCGCCTCCGCGCCTTTTCTCCGTTGAGAAGCGCGTCGCCGGATTCGATCAGGGCCTGGAGCCGGACCCGGGAAAATTGCGGAAGAGCCCGGGCGAGGTAGCGATCGAGGCGCTCGCCCGACTGGTCGTTAGGCACGGTCAATTCTATCATCGCGGCTGAGCGCTGGGGGTGCTATGATCCGCGCAATGGCCTCGACAGGGAGCGGTGCGCAGGTGCAGTCCTGCCCGAGTTGCGGCCAGAGCGTGGTCACGGCCGGCCTCGAACCGTTCGGCAAGGTCGATTGTCCGAATTGCGGCCATCAGCTCCGGGTCGAGCGCATTTTTGAAAATTACCTCGTCGTCGAGCCGCTCGGGACGGGCGGGATGGGCTCGGTTTACAAGGCGCGCGACACGCGGCTGAACCGTTTCGTCGCCCTCAAGCTTCTGCGCAAGGAATTCGCCGGCGACGCCGAGTTCACCGCCAAGTTGCAGGACGAGGCGCGCATCACCGCCTCGATCAAGCATCCGCACGTGGTGGAGGTTTACTCGGTCGGCGAAGATCACGGGCAATTTTACGTCGTGATGGAGCTGGTCGATGGCGGCAGTCTCGACGATCGGATTGAAGACGAAAAGCGCATTTCCGAAATGGAGATGCTCGAGGTCGGGCTCCAGGTCGCGAAAGGACTGCAGGCGGCGCTCAAGGCCGGTCTGATCCACCGCGACATCAAGCCGGGCAACATCCTCTTCACCGACCGGCACACGGCCAAGATCGTGGACTTCGGCCTCGCCCTTCTCGCCGCCGCCCACGCCGAAACCGAAGGCGAAATCTGGGGCACGCCTTATTATGTCGCGCCCGAACGCCTCACGAACACGAAGGAAAATTTCCTGAGCGATCTCTACAGTCTCGGGGCCACGCTCTTTCACGCAGTTTCGGGTCATCCGATTTTTGAAGATGAAACCCAGTCCGCGGCCGAGCTGAAGAAGTTGAAATCGAATCCGCCCGGGCTGCGGACGAAAGCGCCGGAAGTTTCCGAGGAGACAGCCGCGGTTGTCGATCGGATGCTGCGGCCGAATCCGGCCGACCGCCAAACTTCCTACGAGACTTTGATCACCGAACTGGAGTCGGCCCGCGCCGCGGTCCTGGCGCGGGAGGAGGAATTGCGCGCCCGCTGGGGCTGGCCGCGGCGGATTGCGGTGTCGTTAGGCGCGCTGCTCCTTCTGGGCGCGATCGGCTATGGGCTTTCGGTCGGCTGGAAACATCTGCCCCGCCCCACGCTCCGCCTCCCCGCTGGAGTGGGCGGGACCACGACGCCGATTCCCGATCTGCAGGCGCAGGTGGAGCCGGTCCGGCGCGAGCTGGAAGCCGGCAATTACGGGACGGCCGAAGCGCAATTCCGCGAACTGGGGCAGATCGATCCTGCAATCGAACCGGCGGCCGAGCTTTGCGCCGGGCTGCAGATCTGGGAACGCGGTGATTTCGCCCAGGCCGCCGCGATTTTCGAGCGCTTCGTGAAATATCAACCACCGCCGCGCTTTGCCTGGCTCAAGGAGACGCGCCGGCTCGCCCAGGATCGGCTGGATGATTACCGGCTCTTCAGCGAATGGGAAAAAAAGCGCGACGCGACGCGGGACCAGGATGCCGCGCTGAAATCGCTCCGCGCTCTTGCCGGCAAACTGAAAGTAAAGGGCGCGCTCGCTTTCCGGGTGGCAGATGAAGAAGCGAGAGTCGCCGCGCAGGAACGGGAGCTTGCGGCCCGGCGGGCGGCGGAGGAAGAAAAGCGCGCCGCGGAAGACAAGAAACTCGCCGCGACCGAGGGGCCGCGCTGGCAGGCCGCGCTCGCGGCCGCGCGTAAACCGCTCGCGACCTACCGCTTTGAAAACGCGCTCGCGCTCCTGGAATCAACCAGGCTCGAAGCGAAATCACTCCAGGCGGAGCGCGACCAGGAACTGCAACGAGTGAAATGGCTGGCGGAATGGAAGGCCAGACTGATCAGCGACATTAACCAGACCGGCTACGGCGGCGCGGTGACCGACATCCACGGCATGCGCTACGGCGGCCCGGTGCGGCGGGCCACGCCTGACAAACTCGAGCTCAAGACCCGCTACGGCAGCGTCATGACCGACTGGCTCAATCTCTCGCCCAACATGCTCTTGAAGATGGCGACCGCCTTCATTCGCCCGGGCGCTTCGGATATCCCGGAGCGGCAGTGGCTCAGCGCAGTCTTCGCCGCCCAAACCGGGCAGCGCGAGGTCGCCCAGGAACTCGCGGGCAAGGCGGCCGAGGCGAAAGCGGAGTTCCGCGCGCTTTTGCCCCGCTATTTTCCCGGGCCAAAAAAATAGCTGGCGCGTCATCTGCTCCTCTGGAGGGATGCGCTGGCCCTGTGTCCTAACGATTTGCCTGCTCGCGACGGCTGTCGCCGGGCCCGCTCCCCTGACAAATAAGGAGATCGCCCTCATGCTCCGTTCCGGCTACTCGAGCGAGAGCGTCTTCGCGGAATTGCAGAACCGTCGCGTGCTCGAGCCGTTCGATCCCGCGGCCAAGAAAACGATGCTCGAATTTGGCGCCAGCGCCCAGCTCCTCACCGCGCTCGAGAGCGGCGTCTACATTGTTTCGAATCTCGAAGCCGACCGCGCCAAGGCACGCGAAACGGAGATCGCGGCCCGACGCCAGGCCCAGATCGCGGAAGATCAAAAACTCAACACCCTGCTGCAAGCCCAGCGCGCCCAAGCTCGCGCCCAGGCCCCGGCCGCGCCGCCAGCGGGCGAAACGCTCGTGCTCGACGCCTTGAAATCGCGGCTGGTGCGTTGTCGCGACGGGATAACGACCCGCGTCGACGGCTCCGAGTTGGAGAAGAAGAAATACGTCGCGCTTTACTACTCGGCCCACTGGTGCGGACCCTGCCGCAAGTTCACTCCGCAACTGGTCGAGTACTACAACCGCGTGGTGGCGGCGCATCCAGATTTCGAGATTATTTTTGTGAGCGCCGATCGTTCGCGTTTCGGCTGGGAGACTTACGTCCGGGAAACGAAAATGCCGTGGCTGGCGGTCGATTTCGACCAGGTGGCCGAGCTCGGCGGGATCAGGGATCTCGGGGGCAAGAGCATTCCTTCGCTTCTCGTGCTCGATCGCAATAGTCGCATGGTAGCGAGCAGCTACGACGGCGAAAAATATCTCGGACCGCAAAACGCCCTCGCCGCGCTCGAACGCATCTTCGCGGGCGGGAATCCGACCGCGGTGGCGCAGGCTCGTTAGGGGATCGCTCCGGCGGTGCTGCGATAGCCGCCGACAAAGCCGCGGCGAAACTGCGCGAACGTTCCCGCCTCGATCGCTTCCCGCGCGCGCCGGGCGAGGTCGAGATAGAAATGCAGGTTGTGCAAGGTAACGAGGCGCAGCCCGAGAATTTCCTCCGCCTTGAGCAAATGGCGCAGGTAACCGCGGCTGAAATCGCGGCACGCCGGACAGGTGCAACCCTCCTCGATCGGGCCGTTCTGCAGGGTGAACTCGGCGTTCTTCAGATTGAGCGTGCCGCCGGCGGTGAAAGGCGGTGCCGTTGCGGGCCAGCCGGGTGGGCAGGACGCAGTCGAACATGTCGACCCCGCGCGCGATCAGCTCGAGCAGTTGCGGCGGAGTGCCGAGGCCCATCGCGTAACGCGGCTTGTCGTTAGGCAAAAACGGCTCGCTCCATTCCACCGCCTGCATCATCTCCGGCTCCGGTTCGCCCACGCTCACCCCGCCGATGGCGTAGCCGTCGAAACCGATCTGCACGGTCGCTTCCGCACTCGCGCGGCGCAGGTCTTCGAAACGTCCCACCCTGCACGATGCCAAAGAGAAGCTGCCGCGCCACCTCCCCCGTTCGACGTTCGACGTTCAGCGTTCGACGTTCGACGTTCGCTTCCTTGCACCTCGCGGCCCAGCGCGCAGTCAGCTCCAAACTTCGCGCCGCGTAATCGTGCTCGCACGGATAAGGCGGGCATTCGTCGAGCACCATCGCGATATCGCTCCCGAGCGTGGCCTGGATTTCCATCGCGATCTCCGGCGAGATAAAAGTCGGCGTCCCGTCGAGATGGTTTTGAAAATGCGCGCCCTCCTCCGTGATCTTGCGAATCTTGGCGAGCGAGAAAATCTGATAGCCGCCGCTGTCGGTCAGGATCGGTCCGTCCCAGTTCATGAAGCGATGCAGCCCGCCGAAATGCCGCATCACCTCCATCCCTGGCCTAACGAAAAGGTGATAGGTGTTGCCGAGAATGATCTGCGCCCCGAGCTCGCGCAGTTCCCGCGGGCTGACCGCTTTCACGCTCCCCTGCGTCCCGACCGGCATGAAAGCGGGCGTCTCGATCAGACCATGCGCGGTCGTGAGCCGGCCGCGGCGCGCTTTGCTCGCCGGATCAGTGGTGAGGAGTTCGAACATTCGCGGCTACGTTGCCGCCTCCGCGACGAGACGCAAACCGACAACCTGTGCTATGTCTTGCGGTGGCCGAAGCCGTCCAGAACACTATCGCGAGCGGAACCGAACTGACGGTTCGTTTCGGCCACCATGTCGTTTTGGATCAAGCCTCGGTCACGATTCTCGAAGGCGAGCGCGTTGGCCTGGTCGGTCGGAACGGCTCCGGGAAATCGACGTTTCTCCAGATCGCCGCAGGTGTAATGGCGCCGGACGCCGGCGAACTCAACCGGCGCCGTGATCTCGTCGTGGGCTACATGCCGCAGATGTTTGAACTGGATGAAACCACAACCGTCCATGGCAATATTCTGGCCGGCGCGCAGTCGGTGCTCGATCTGATCGAGGAATATGAAACCGCGCCGCCGGAAAGCGCGAGAAGCGGGATTCTCCTCGAGCAGATCGATCATTTCGACGGCTGGAATCTCGAGCATCGAGCCAAGAGCCTGATCACCAACCTGCATGCGCCCGATCCGGAACGCGCAGTCTCGACCTTGTCCGGTGGCGAGAAACGACGCGTCGCGCTTTGCCGCGCGCTCCTCGCCCGGCCCGATTTTTTGATTCTCGATGAGCCGACGAACCATCTCGATACCGGGTCGATCGAGTGGCTGGAGGATTTCCTCGCCCGCTACAGCGGGACGTGTTTGTTCGTCACCCACGATCGCTATTTTCTCGATCGCGTCGCGACCCGGGTGGTGGAGCTCTCAGGCGGCAAATTTTTCAGTTACGCCGGGAATTACACCGACTACCTGCTGGCCCGGGCCGAGCGGCAGTCCGTGGAGGAGATGCAGGAGAAAAAGCGGCAGAAATTTCTCAAGCGCGAGCTGGCCTGGGTGCGCAAGGCGCCGCGGGCGCGCCGGACGAAATCGGTCGATCGGGTGGAGCGCTATTTTGAAATGGCGGCGCAGGAAGGCCCGGAAGCGGAGCTCGATGTCGACCTCATCATTCCGCCCGCGCCGAAGCTGGCGAATCGGGTGATCGAATTGCGCGAAGTCTCGATGGATCTCGGGGGCCGGAGGTTGATCGACAATCTCACGCTTAACCTCGCGGCGGGCGAGCGCCTCGGGATCGTCGGGCGCAACGGGCTCGGCAAATCTACATTGCTTAAGATCATGCTCGGGCAAGTCGAGCCGACGAGCGGCGAGGTCGAGATCGGCGCGCGCACGGAGATCAATTACGTCGATCAAAACCGCCTCCTGCTCGACGATTCGAAAACGGTCTGGGAAGAAGTGGGCGAGGGGATGGAATACGTCCGGCTCGGCGAGGAAAACATCACCCTGCGCGGCTACCTGCGGCGTTTTCTTTTCACCGAGGAGCGGATCAACACCAAGATCGATCAGTTGAGCGGCGGCGAACGCAGCCGCGTCCTGCTGGCGAAAATTCTGAAACGCGGCGGCAATGTGTTGATTCTCGACGAGCCGACAAACGATCTCGATCTCGGGACGTTGCGTTTGCTCGAGGAAGCTCTCGTCGCATTCAAGGGAAACGTCATCGTCGTCAGCCACGATCGTTATTTTTTGAATCGCGTTTGCACTGCCATCCTCGCCTTCGAAGGCGAAGGCGCGATCCACTACACGGTCGGTAACTACGATTACTACCTCGAAAAACGAGCGACGACTGTAGCCGGGGGCGTCGACCCCGGCCCGGTGGCGGCGCCGAAAGCAGCCGGGGTCACCGCCCCCGGCTACAGGAAGGAAAAGCCGCGCAAGTTGAGCTGGAATGAACAGCGCGAACTCGAGGGCATGGAGGACGCCATCCTCGCCGCCGAAAATGAGGTCGTTAGGCTTGAAACGCTCGTTGCCGCGCCCGATTTTTTTGTCGCGCAAGGCGGCGGAGTGGCCGCGGATCGAAGCGGAACTGGAAGCCGCCCGAAAGCGGGTGGCTTACCTTTACGAAAGGTGGGAAAAGCTGGGCGCGATCGCCCTTTCCTCCACGGCGGAGATCAATGGCGGTGCGCCGCGCTAAAATAATCTTGCGACGCTAACAATTGTTTTTATATTGCGCGCTCTCCGTATCAGGTGCGTGAGGAAGGTGGACACGGCTTGAGGCGGTTTTTTTGTCGTCTGAAACTTCACAGTTTCGCGGCTGCAATGTACGAAAATGCCAACTATTAATCAGCTCATTCGCAAGGGACGAAAGAAGGTTTCGGTGAAATCAAAATCACCGGCGCTGAAGAATTGTCCGCAGCGGCGCGGCGTCTGCACCCAGGTCATGACGCGGACGCCGAAGAAGCCGAACTCTGCCTTGCGCAAAGTGGCGAAAGTCCGCCTAACGAATGGCCAGGAAATCATCGCCTACATCCCGGGCGAAGGTCACAATTTGCAGGAACACTCGATCGTCCTCGTGCGCGGTGGACGGGTGAAAGATTTGCCCGGCGTGCGTTATCACATCGTCCGCGGCACGCTCGATTCGCTCGGAGTGGATGGCCGCCGTCGCAGCCGTTCCAAGTACGGCGCGAAACGCCCGAAGGCCGGCGCCGAAGGTGAAGCCAAGGGCGGCAAGAAGAAATAACCAGGTTTTCCCATGTCTCGTCGTCGTAGAACTTACAAAAAAGAAGAAAAGGTCGATTCCCGTTACGGAAGCGTGGCGGTTGCCCGTTTGATTTCGACTGTGATGAAGCGCGGCAAGAAATCGCTCGCGGAACGGATCGTTTACACCGCGATCGACAAATCGCGCGAAGGCTCCGACGCGGTCGATCCGCTCGAAGTCGTGAACAAGGCGCTGGAGAACGTGCGCCCGCGGCTCGAAGTGAAATCCCGCCGTGTGGGTGGCGCGACCTACCAGGTCCCGATGGAAGTGACCGCTTCCCGCCAGGTCTCGCTCGCGATGCGCTGGATCGTGACCTACGCCGACAACCGTCGCGGCATGCCGATGGCCGATGCCCTCGCGCACGAATTGAAGGACGCCGCCGCCGGACAAGGCAACGCGATCAAGAAACGCGACGACACCCATAAAATGGCGCAAGCGAACCGCGCCTTCGCCCATTTCCGCTGGTAAAGAAAATTTTCCGTCATGGCCTCTGCGACTCTAGATAAACCCAAATCGTCGAATCCGAATTCGCCGAACCGCAAGTTCCCGCTCGAAAAGACGCGGAACATCGGGATCGCCGCGCACATCGATGCCGGCAAGACGACCCTGACCGAGCGGATCCTTTTTTACACCGGCATGATCCACAAGATCGGTGAAGTGCATGAAGGCACGACCGTGACCGATTGGATGGAGCAGGAACGCGAGCGCGGGATCACGATTACTTCCGCCGCCACGACCTGCGCCTGGATGCAGAAGAAGGAAGCGGGCGTTTATAAGATGTTTGAAGACATCAAAATGCGCGTCAACATCATCGACACGCCCGGCCACGTGGATTTCACGGCCGAGGTTGAGCGTTCGCTCCGCGTGCTCGATGGCGCGATTGCCGTTTTCGACGCGGTCGCCGGGGTGCAGCCGCAGTCCGAGACCGTCTGGCGTCAGGCGAACAAGTATTTGGTTCCCCGCATCGCTTTCATCAACAAGATGGACCGCGTCGGTGCCGACTTCGATGCGGCGATCGACTCGATGCACAAGAAACTGGCCGCAAATGCGTGGCCGATCCTGATTCCTCTCGGCAAAGAAGATTATCTCAAAGGCCAGCTCGACGTCGTGAACCGCAAGGCGGTTTTCTATCTCGACGACGACTCGATGGGTTCTGTCTACGAAGTGCGCGACGTTCCCGAGGAGAACAAGGAGCAGGTCGAGAAAGCTTACGCGACGCTGGTGGAACAAATCTCCAACATCGACGACGAGATCGCGGAAGCGGTCCTCGAAGAGAAGGAAATCACTCCGCAGATGTTGAAGGCAGGCATTCGTCGCCAGACGATCGCGAACAAATTTGTGCCGGTCGTTGGTGGATCGGCGTTCAAGAACAAGGGCGTCCAATATCTCGTCGACGCCGTGATCGATTATCTCCCGGGCCCGCTCGACATTCCGCCCGCGGTCGGGATGGAACCCGACACGCACGAGAAAATGGAAGCGCCGACGGACGACAACGGCAAATTCTGTTCGCTCGCGTTTAAACTTTGGAGCGATCCGTTCGTTGGAAAGCTCGTTTTCTTCCGCGTTTACTCAGGTTCGCTGAGCAAGGGCGACAACGTTTACAACCCGCGCACGAATAAGCGCGAGCGCATCTCGCGTCTGATCCAGATCCAGGCCGACAAGCGCGAAGACATCGACACCTGTTACGCCGGCGACATCGCGGCCATCGTCGGAATCAAGAACATCACCACCGGCGACACGCTCTGTGACGAAGATTTCCCGATCCTGCTCGAGCCGCCTTCCTTCCCTGATCCGGTTATCTCGATGGCAATCGAGCCGAAGACGAAGCAGGACCAGGAAAAGATGGGCGTCGCGCTCCAGCGCCTCTCCGAAGAAGATCCGACTTTCAAGGTCTTCACCCACGAAGACACCGGCCAGACGATCATCGCCGGCATGGGCGAGTTGCATTTGGAAATCATCCGCGATCGTATGTTGCGCGAGTTCAAGGTCGACGCCAACGCCGGCAAACCGCAGATCGCTTATCGCGAAACCATCACCAGCCCGGCCGACGGCGAAGGCAAGCTGATCAAGCAGTCCGGTGGTCGCGGTCAATACGGCCACGTCATCGTCAAGGTCCAGCCTAACGAGCGCGGCAAGGGCATCACGATTGAGAACAAGGTCGTCGGCGGCAACATTCCGAAGGAATACATCCCGGCCTGCAAGAAGGGCATCGAAGAAGCGATGCTCAATGGCGTTATCGGCGGCTACCAGGTGATCGATGCCAACATCGACATCATCGATGGCTCCTATCACGACGTCGATTCGAACGAAATGGCGTTCAAGCTCGCGGCAATTTTCGCAGTCAAAGACGCTTTCAAGAAGGCCAAGCCGATCCTGCTCGAGCCGATCATGAAGGTGGAAAACGCCACCCCGGAAGAATACCAGGGCGACATCATGGGCGACTTGAATCGTCGCCGCGGCAAAATCGCCAGCATCGAAGTGAAGGGAAATCTCACGATGGTGCAGGCCGAAGTGCCGCTGGCCGAGATGTTCGGTTACGCGACTGCCATCCGTTCACTTTCCAAAGGCCGTTCGAGTTACTCGATGGAGCCGTCACATTTCGAACAAGTGCCGTCACAACTCGTGGCCGCCGTGCTCGACCAGAAGGAGACCAAATAAAGTGGCCGACGCACAACGCATCCGCATTCGCCTGAAAGCATTCGACCACCGGATGCTCGATCAATCCGCCGTCGACATCGTCGAGACGGCCAAGCGCACCGGCGCCCGGGTGGCGGGACCGATTCCGCTCCCGACCTTGATCGAGAAATTCACGGTCAACCGCTCTCCGCACGTCGACAAAAAGTCGATGGACCAGTTTGAAATCCGCACTCACAAGCGCCTGCTCGACATCATCGAGCCGACCGCCAAGACGGTGGATGAGTTGAAGAAACTCAACCTCCCGGCGGGTGTGGATATCACCATCAAGATCTAATTTTTAGCAGCACCACTTTTGCCAGCGCACGACCATGAGTATCGGACTTTTAGGAAAAAAAATCGGCATGACCAGCGTCTACGACGCCAATGGCAGGCTGCGCCCGGTCACCGTGATTGCGGCTGGGGATAACACGCTTCTTCGTCGCCTAACGACGGAAAACGACGGTTACTCGGCCATCCAGGTCGGCTTCGACGTGCAGAAAGAGTCGCGCGTGAACAAGGCGCTCCTCGGCGGATTCGGCAAAGCCAATTCCGAGCCGAAGAAGCTCGTTCGGGAATTTCGCCTCAAGGAAGATGCGCCGGAAGGCGAGATCAACCTCGCGGTTACGCAATTCCAGGCGGGCGACTGGGTCGACGTCGTCGGCAAATCCAAGGGCAAAGGCTTCCAGGGCGTAATGAAGAAGCACAACTTCCACGGCCAGGGCGCGGCGCACGGTTCCAAGACGCACCGGCGCAACGGCGCCATCGGCAATCGTTCCACTCCGGGCCGCATCTGGAAAAACATGGGCATGCCCGGGCACATGGGCGACGAGCGCGTGACCGTGCAGAACCTGCAGGTCCTGCAGGTGCGCGAAGAGGACAAAGTCATTTTAATCAGCGGCGCAGTTCCCGGCGCAAATGGCAGCTATGTTGTCGTTCGTCCGGCTCTCAAGAAACCCGCCGCCGCAGCCGAGGCCAGTAAATGAGCGCGAAAGTTTTAACCGCAGCCGCCGCGAAAGAGGCGAACATCACCCTGATCGAGAACGGTCGCGGAACGCAAGCGATGCATGATGCCGTCGTGGCCATGCGCGCGGCGCGCCGCTCCGGCTCGGCCAACACCAAGACGAAGGCGGAAGTCGCTCTCTCCGGCGCGAAACCCTGGCGCCAAAAAGGCACCGGCCGGGCGCGTGCGGGTTACAAGTCGTCGGTCATCTGGCGTGGTGGTGGTGTGGTGTTCGGCCCGAAGCCGCGCGACTACACCAAGAAAGTTTCGAAGACCGTCCGTCGTCTCGCGTTCCAAAAAGCGCTGAGCGAGCGGATCAAGGCTGGCGATGTCATGACGGTGAGCGGCTTCAGCGTCAAGGAACCGAAGACAAAGGCGTTCGTGAGCCTGGTTAAAGGCCACACCGACGCGAAGAAGGTCCTGCTCATTTCCGATTCGTTTGAGGAGAGTTTCTATCGTTCGGCGCGCAACGTGAAGCCCGTCCTGCTCGCGACCGCGACCGACGTGAACACCGAGCAGTTGCTGGCGTTCGACAAGATCATTGTGACCGACAGCGCCCTCCCGCAGTTGGCTGAAAGGACGACCCGCTCATGAACGAGCCCTACGATTTAATCCAGACGGTGCAGTTGACCGAGAAGGCCTCGCTCTTGAGCGAAAAGCTCAATCAGTACGTCTTCCGCGTGAACCCGCGCGCCAACAAAATCCAGATCAAGCAGGCGATCGAGATGCTCTTTAAGAAGAAGGTCGTCTCCGTCAACACCTGCAATTACGCCGGCAAGAAAAAGCGCGAACGCCGCGCTGATTTCGGACGCAAGGCGCACTGGAAAAAAGCCATCGTAACCTTGGAAGAAGGCGAGAAGATCGATCTCGTTTAATTTGTTATGGCCATTAGAGATTACCGTCCACTTACCCCGACCCAGCGTTTCAAGACGCTCTCGACCTTTTCCGAAATCACCAAGTCGAAGCCGCACCAGGCTTTGACCGAGGTGAAGAAGCGCAGCGGCGGCCGCAACAACAAGGGCCGTTTGACCTCGCGTCACATCGGCGGCGGACACAAGCAGAAATACCGCAAGGTTGATTTCAAACGTCGCAAGCATGGCATTGCCGCCGAGGTCATCGGCATCGAGTACGATCCGAACCGCACCGCGCGCATCGCTTTGATCAAGTATGCCGACGGCGAGATGAGCTACATCCTCGCCCCGGACGGCCTGATGACGGGCGCCAAGGTGATGTCCGGTCCGACGGCGCCGCCCGCAGTTGGAAATTCGCTCCCTTTGAGCGAGATCCCGCTTGGTTCCGGCATTCACAATATCGAGATCGCTCCCGGTCGCGGCGGCCAGATTGCGCGCAGCGCCGGCCAGCAGGCGACGTTGAGCAACCGCGAAGCTGGCTATGCGCTCGTGAAACTTCCGTCCGGCGAGATTCGCCGCATCCACGACACCTGCTGTGCCACGATGGGCCAGGTGGGCAACGTCGATCACATGAACGTGGTCAGCGGCAAAGCCGGCCGGTCACGCTGGAAGGGCATCCGCCCGACCGTGCGCGGCATGGTCATGAACCCGATCGATCACCCGAACGGCGGTGGCCAGGGTAAATCCAAGGGCGGCGGCGGACGCCAGCATTTGACCAGCCCGTGGGGTCAATTGGCGAAAGGCTTCAAAACGCGCTCGAAGCGCAAGCCGAGCGACCGCTTCATCATGCAGGACCGCCGGGTAAGCCGGAAGAAGAAGAGCTAATTTGTTATGGGCAGATCGCTAAAAAAAGGACCTTTTGTAGAGCCGCATCTTCTCGAGAAGATCGACAAGATGAACACGGCGGGCACGAAAAAGCCGATCAAGACCTGGTCGCGCCGCTCGATGGTGACCCCGGATTTTGTCGGGCACACCTTCCTCGTTCATAACGGCAAAATTTTTCAATCCGTGTTCGTGACCGAAAATATGGTCGGCCACAAACTCGGCGAGTTTTCACCTACCCGAATCTTTAAGAAGCACGGGTCGCACACCGCGAAGGTGACGAAGTAGTTCAACCGATGGTTGCGGATTGAGAGGATGGGATGAAAGTCTCCGCTCTCAATCTCCGGCTCAAAGTTGTGCTGGTGTGTCTGTTGTCGGCCCCCGGGCTGGCGGCAGAAGATAGTTCTTTGTCAGATCCAAATCTTGAAATCGCAGAGGCGAAAGTGACGTCGGAGACGTTGTTTTCGCAGAATGATCTCTTGCGCAAACAGCTCTCGCTCGACCGCGAAACGCAGAAGACGCTGACCGAAAGTCTCGTCGTCTCGAACGCGGAAGCGGAATTGTTTCGCCGGAAATTCTCCGAGCTGCAATTGCGGATGGACGCTCTTGGGATCGAATCGGTCAGTAAAGACCGGGCCAAACTCGAGCAGCGCCTGTTGACCGCCGTGAGCGACCTTCAACTCCTGAACAAGGAGAAGGAAGCCTACCGCGAGCAGTTGCTGAAGTTGACCGAGACCGTGCTGCGCTACGTGAAAAGCACGCCGAGTGGCGATCCCGAGGCGCGGGCGGAGGTGGAAGCGCAGGTGCGCTCGACCGGCCAGCTTTTGGCGGCAAAGGACGCGCCGGATGAAACACGGCCGGACCTGATGGACGGTAAAGTCCTGAGCGTGAAAGAGGAATGGTCGCTCGTGGTCGGCAACCTCGGCGCGCAGCAGGGAGTGAAGATCGGGATGCCGCTGCGCGTGGTGCAAGGCGGGAAAACGGTCGCCACATTGCGAGTGGTGGACGTGCGCGAGAAAATCAGTGGAGCGGTGATTCAAGAATTGGGTTCGGAGAAGGTAAAAATAAAAGTGGGCGATCGCCTCCAAGTGGATGCCCGCCCGGAAATAAGTTTAAAGTAATGCAAGTAAGCTCAACCTATCGTTACGCGAAGATTTCGGCGTTCAAAGCGCGCGAAGTCACCCGCGCCATCCAGGGTCTGCCGGTTTCGGCAGCGCTCGATATTGTCGCGTTCAGCCCCAAGAAAGCGGCCGGCATGATCAGCAAAACGCTGAAAAGCGCCATCGCCAATGCGGAGAACAACAACAACCTGCGGGTGGATTCCCTCGTCGTGAAGGAAGCGACCGTCGGCGAGGGCCCGACGATGAAGCGGATGATGACCCGGGCCCGCGGCAGCGGCAGCACCATCCGCAAACGGAGCGCGCACATCCGCATCATTTTGACCGACGAGATCGAGATCAAGACCCGCGAGAAGAAGGCGAAGAAGCCGGGCGGAGCGAAGAAGAAAAAAGCCCCGGCCGCGAAAGCGACCAAGGCTGAGCCGAAAACCGAGCCCGCCGCCGAGGAAA
>CAWIBC010000004.1:0-26434 GCA_963834255.1 uncultured Verrucomicrobiae bacterium
TTCGGGAAAAGTTTACGTGATGACATGGGGCGCCATTTCGGTCGCCGTCCGGTGCGATGTCAAGCCTCGCACGAAGATGTCGATCTTGCAGGCCACGCCGAAGTCAAACGAAGGCGCGTCGCCCGCTGAGCCGGGCGCTGTCAAGACATCTCGTCGCACTTTGGCCGCTCTGGTTGCCACCATTCCAGCCGGGCGCTAATGATTCCTCATGCAAAAGATCATGCCATTTCTTTGGTTCGACGGTCAGGCGGAGGAGGCGGTCGACTTTTACCTCTCCGTTTTCAAGGACGGGAAGATTCTGACGAAGACGCGTTACCCGGAGGGCTCGCCGGGGGAGAATCGGGCGGGCACGGTCATGACGATCGTCTTCGAGCTGCGAGGCGAGCGCTTCATCGCGCTCAACGGCGGCCCGGGCTATCCGCTCAGCAACGCCGTCTCCCTCGTGGTGAACTGCGACACGCAGGAAGAGATCGATTACTTTTGGGAAAAGCTTTCCGCCGACGGCGGCGAGCAGATCCAGTGCGGCTGGATCAACGACAAGTTCGGCATGCCGTGGCAGATCGTCCCGAGCCGCATCTGGGATTGGCTGAGCGACGAAGATCCCGCGCGGGTGCAACGCGTCACCAGCGAAGTCTGGCAGATGGAGAAGCTCGACCTGGCCGAGCTGGAACGTGCGGCGGAGGCGTAGCCCACTGACTTCTGCCTCAGCGTTTGGTGAGTCGCGCGCTCCTGGGAAGGTCCGGCGGATGACGCGGTCCATGAAAGATCGCCAGATATCCAGACCTCGTTTCTCCTGAATGCGATCATAGATGCCGTAAAACTTGAAGCGCTGGATCGACGATCGCCGCACATCTGAGAATCGGATGCGATGATGCAACGCGGAATCGCCGAGCGCCCGGGCTGACCGACCCAATTGGTCGAGAAACTCCTCGCCGAGACCAGCCCGCTGTTCCTCGTACCAGACGGCCGCTTCGAGCGCGTCCTCCTCAGCGAGGGGAAGTCTTCGGACGACGAAACTCATGCAGTCGCGCGCGCACCCTTTCGATCGTGCCGTCCCATGACTCCAATAATTCCGGATGCGCCAGGGCCAGATCGCGGTGGCGAACGATTTCAGCCTTTTGCTCGGCGTTTAAATCATCCGGGTCGTCGCCGAGCAATTCGCTTCGGTTCTCCTCGAACCACACTGCTAGACGTTGTCGTTTCTCCGCTTTCAGCCCAAGAATGGCATCTTCCAATTGCTCCAAACTCACAGGGCGAGTGTGGCGTTAACCTTTCCTCGGTTCAATCATGCAGGACGAAAGGTGACCGAACCGCGTAGCTCTCCGCCGACGGCGGCGAGCAGATCCAGTGCGGCTGGATTAACGACAAGTTCGGCATGCCGTGGCAGATCGTTCCGAGCCGCATCTGGGATTGGCTCAGCGACGAAGATCCCGCGCGCGTGCAACGAGTCACCAGTGAAATTTCGGCAGATGGAGAAGCTCGACCTGGCCAGGTTGGAACGCGCGGCGGCGGCGTAGCCGCCTGGCCTCGCGCGAAGGGAGTTGTCAGCCTTCGGCTTTTCCGAGACCTCCGACGTCCTAGAGGGAGATTCTGAAGCTAACTTCACTTCACCCTCTAAGTCTCCTGCAGAGAGGAATACGGGGGAGGTGTCAGTCTGTGATTCTCGCTCCGGTCGGTGTCACATTCGGATGAGTTCCGGAATTCCAAGCCCGGTGAGGTATTCGAATGTCGGCTGGTAGAATTCCGGCAGCCGGGTTGGATCGTTCGAGTCGCCAGGCGGCACGAAAATGATCATGCCCTGTCTCGCACGCGTCAGTAGGACGCGATAGGCGTTTCGTAGAAATGTGCGGTTGTCAGCATTGCCGATGTTGCACCAGCGGTCGCCGCGGAAGTCGTGATAGTTCCACGCCGATCCGTTGAAGCGAAAGTCGCCACACCAGGCGACGCAGGCCCAATCGAGCTCAAGCCCCTGCACCTGAAACTCGGTGGCGGCGTCTTCTAGGTAGTAGCTGGAGCGCGTGTCGTGGCGCTCGTTGAGGAAGTAGTGCACCGGATCAACCGACACCCGAATGTCGATCGCGTGCGGTTTCAGTCGCATCGCTTTCGATGAGGCGACGAGCCCGTAGCGCTCTGTTCCTCGTGCCTTTGAGCGAACCCATTCCCGCGCAGTTTCAATATCACGCGTGATTGCGATTGGAAATCTTGGGGCCAATTCCGCAAACGCGCGTTTTGCCTGCGCCTCATCACAGTCGAGCAATGCCTTGACGAACGCCGACACGTTCTCAGCGCGGAATGAACGCATCGACACCGCTAGATGCAGCGAATCATCGAGGTGCGTCTTGGAACGCTCCTGCACAACGCTGACCGTTTTATTCGTCGCGTATTCGCTGTCGGTGAGGCGCGCGGAGATGAACATCTCCCAGTGTGGAAAGCTGCGGTGCACGGCCTCGAGCCACGCTTCGATACCAGCTTCGCCGGTGTTGATCTCCTGACCTCCGCCGACGAGGCAGACGATGACAGCCCAATCTTTATGCCGGTCCATGTAAGAGATCAGGAACTCCGGCTCCGACTGCGAGAAGCCCGGCCGGTTCTTCTTGCGCTGCATGAAGTTTGCCGTCTGCCGCAGGTTCCACGCGCGTTGCGCCTCATCGAAGATGACGACGTGCTCAATCGGCGGCTTGTTTTCCTCCAGATCGACCAATCCAGCGTCGCGGAAATGATGCACGTTCTGAATGAAGGCTTTCACCTTCGTCCGGATCTCTCCTTTCCGAATTCTTTGCGGCGACTTCTTGCTCCGTTCGAATTCGTCGCGGGTGAGAGCTTCACAAAGAACCGCCACGAGCGGACCGTTCCCGGAGAGAAAGACGGCGTGCGTCGGCTCGTGAGCGTCACGGCGGCGTGTCGCGAGGTTTAGTCCGACGAGCGTTTTCCCGGCCCCGGGCACGCCTGTTACAAAGCAAATACGTTTCAGACGTTTCGCTTGTGCTTCGTCCACTAGTTCCTCGATTCGCCGCGAAGTCAGATGCAGATTCTGGGCTCCGGCATCGAACCGCGCGATCGCTTCGACAGAATGCTGTGCATAGAGCGAACGCGCTGCTTCGACGATCGTGGGTGTCGGATGGTAGGAGGCAAGCGACCACGACTCGGCATCCATCATAGCGCCGCCAATCTCCGCAAGGGCAGCGTCGAGAACCCCGCGAACGCTTCCAGGATCAAGAACCACCGGTCGGTAAAGCTTGTCCGCGTCAGCCTGTAATTCGACGCTCGGACATTCAGTTGCTTCGGTCGCAATCAGAAGCGGAACAATCGACGCGTCATGACTTGCCTCATGAAAATTCTTCAGATCGAGTCCGTAGTCCCACACCTGATCGATCGCAGAACGATCGAACATCTTCTCGCCGACTTTGAATTCGACAGCGAAGACAACCGGCCCGATCACCAGCACCACATCAATTCGCCGACCCATGCGTGGGATGTTGAACTCAAAGAAGATCGAGCCAGTGAGACCGACGAGGTGGCCGCGCAGTAATTCGATCTGGGCAAGCCACGCATCGCGTTGGGTCGGGAGTAAAGCGAAGGTGCCATTAGTGGATAGGTGTCCGATTACCGTCTCAGGGGCCGCGGCAACGAAATTCGCTATGGATGCGCCATACCAATAGCGCATCGACGTCGCCTTGGTTCTGGTCATAACGACATCGAGTTCCACTGGCGCGGAGTGAAGCAAAATCAATTACCGATGGCCAGGAGAACCCGATCGGATTGCAAACGGACCGCAGTTCATCACTCCCCCCGGCGAATGTCTAACGGCCGCCTTCCAATCCCGTACCTGGCCGGGCAATGGGAAGCAGGAAGTAGAAGATGCAGACCACGTTCGCGGGGATGTCGGGAGGTCCTGTGCAGCAGCTGACGCGGTGGATGCTTAGGAATTGCACGGGCGATTCGCGGGTGCGACAATGAGCACGTGAGCACCGGCGAGATTCTCGACCAGATTAAAGACATGCCGGTCGAAGACTGGCTTCGGATCCAAAGCGGGATCGGGCAGATGCTCGCAAGCATATTTTCGCAAAATGACGTGGACCAAATCGCGGAAGCGCTGCGCGAGGCGGACGAAGATGCTGCGAACGAGCGTGTTGACAGCTCGGACGCGCTCCGCAGGCACTTCGGTCTGCGATGACGTATCGCGTCGATTACTCACGCCGCTCGCAGCGTGACTTCGATGGGATCCTTAAGCACGTCGCGGAAGAGAGCGGGGAGTCTGAGATCGCGCGCCGGCTCATCGAGCGGATGCTGGACGCGTGCGATTCGCTCGCGAGCTTTCCAGAACGCTTCCCGAGCTACGCACACGCGCCGCGCTGGCGCATGATGCCGATCGGCAACTATCTCGTGTTCTACCGAATCATCCGCGATGTCATTCTCATCGGCCATGTGCGCCACGCGGCGCGAGCGCCGTTTTCGAGATAGCGGGGCGACATGACGCTCTGCACAAGAGAGCGCACGTGAGGCGGATCGGGGGCAGTCCGCGAATCTTGCGAGTGTTCGGCGTTTTTCCGGATTCCGAAGGTGTTTGGAAGCATGAAAAGCGTGTTTTTGGACTCTGAAGATGCCTGCGGCGGGATCGACGGTATAGCATTGCACCTTGAGAGGTGAACGGCCTCACCTCTAACGTGGAGCAGGGGCACCCTTGGAGGTGGGAGCGGCTGGGCTGAAGGGTGGCCGGGCAAGGCTTGTGCGGTGGAAGCGGGCGCCTTTGACGGTGGACAACTGGACCGCGGGACGTGCAAATGTTCACCTCCGAGGTGGCCGAGCGGACCTTGGGGGTCGGCCGAACCCGACACCGCCGGGTCGCCGAGGCCACCTCAGGAGGTGACCCCGGCGCTCCGATTTCATCAGGGAGTCGGGGGCGTTTTGGGTTTCGGCGCGTGTTGGCGGCTGGCTTTGAGTTGCTGACGCAGGGCGTCGAGGCCCTGGCTCTTGCCCGCGCTCTTGATGTAGCCGTAGGCTTCGAGCGCGGCCGAGTAGAGGTCGCTGCCCAGCGCCATCAGGGTGTCATCCAGTTTCTCGAACAATGGTTTCAGGTCGTCCATGATGGGGACGAGTTGATGGTAGAGGTCCATGTCGGCGGTGAAGCCGGCAAGGTCGAACGAGGCTGGCATGACCTGCGCGTTCTGGTTGGCGATCGGCACCGTTTGTTCGACAAACGTGCGCCGGATGTTGCCCATCTTTTGCAGGTTGATCCGGTCGGCCATGGTCAGGCCGAGCAGGAACGGCAGCTTGCTTTCAAGTGTGGCCACGGCGGCGAGGGCCGCGTCGCGGTCGGCATCGCTCAGCGTGGCGGAGACGAGGTTTTGGTCTGACATATTTATTTTCTTTCTGTTCTGTGAACGGCGCGTTTGCGGCGCGCGGTTATGTGCGGTTGTGGAAGGGCGTGCGAGGCCGAAAAATTGTCCCGTGGCTCTCGGCGGGGTTCGCGCGAATGGACCATGGATGTTCCTCGCAGGATCATGTGTTTCGGGAGACGAGGGCGGCAGTGTGCGCGAATGGCGCGCGGACCGTCTATTCGGCCAAGACCGAAGAAATGGCGCGGGCTCTGCGAATCAATTGCCCGGCCGTGCGCGGAGCCGCTTGGTTTCGGCGCGCAAAGCGGCGTTCTCGCCGGCGAGCCGGACATTTTCGCGACGGAGTTCCGTCAGCTCGCGGCGCAAACGTTCCTGCTCCGCGTGCAGGAAAAGGGCGACGGCGTCGGCGCGGGAGTTCACGCCAAGCTTCGGGTAAATGTTCTCGATATGTTTCTCGATGGTGGAGATTCCCACGTTTCGCTGCGTCGCGATCCCCGCATTACTGAGCCGCTCAGCCATGAGGGAGAGGACTTCCATCTCGCCGTCGGTGAGGGTATCGAGGACCGCCCGCTCACGGCTTACCGGGCACACGCCGTAATCTTCCGTGGCGGCGGGTTCTTCGCGCACGCGGGCCGAGAGTTTGCCGGCTTCGTGGGCGGAGAGCGGCTTGCCAGGGACGGGCTTGGAGGCTGACTTTTTCCGGCGCGTCACGCCGCGAAGTCTCAGCCGTTCGCGCGGCCGCGGTCTATTCGGCTATAACCGAAGAGGCGTTACGGCGACGTTCCTGTTGTTTAGGGCGCCGACGCCAAGGCTTCTCCGCTCGAGACCGGGCGCTTGGCGGCTCGACCGGGCAGAGCGACTGGAGCGATCCGGTTTCGCATCGGTCGATGTAAAACGGGACTGAGACTAACGAACAAAGAGAGCGGGCGGGGCGAAGGCTCCGCCCGTTTTTTTTTGTGAATGGGCCGGCGCGGGCAAGCTCTATGCTGTGAAAGCCGGCATGGCTGCGCTGCATGGCATCGTGCCCAAGGCGAATGACTTCGTCCTCTCCCGGGACGACTGGCAGCGGTTTGGCCGCGAGTACCGGGCGGAGTTCGATCTCTGCCGCATCCTCCAGACCGATTATATCGCGGCCTGCGAAATCCTGAGTTACCACGCCGAGCTGCCCCAGGCCGAGGCGCGCGCGATGGTGCATTGTTTCGGCTCGCTCATCGATGGAGTGAGCAGCGCCATGCGCCGGGTCGCGATCGCGACCTGCCGGCTTTTCCATCAGCCACTCAATCCCTTTCTGCAGGAGAAGGCGACGGAGCGCGGGACGACGACGCATCACCGCATCTACACGAGCTACCGCTTGATCGGCGAGTTCCTGCCGCGCTCGCCGCTGGCGGCGCTGGACGACGGGTTCTGGGATGAATTGCATGCCGGGATCGAGATCCGCAACCGAATCGTGCATCCGCGCTCGGCCGCGGATCTGGAGTTATCGCTGGGCGATGCCCTGCTCGTGACCACCCTGGGCGATGAGTTCTGCGATCACGTCAATAAGTTCCTGCATTGGCTGATGCAAAAGGAGCAGAAGCTGATCTCGGGGCACCTGGTGGAGGCCCGCCGGCTCTACCCGAAGATCGGGCGGAACGAGAAGTGCCCCTGCCACAGCGGGCGCAAATACAAGAATTGCTGCGCGGCGGCGGCGATGACCGCCTAGATCCCGTGCTTCGGGCGGTCAGAATCGAAGCTTGAGTTTCGCCTTTGGGCGCGGTTCCATCGGGGATATGAAAACGACCCGGCGTCGGTTCATTAAATCCTCGATCATGCTTTCCGCGGCGGCGTTGGTGAGTCCGCGGCTGGCTTTCTCCCAGGGGAGCGGCGCTTATTATTTTCCGGACGAAACGCATCCGCATACCCGCACCTGGATGGCGTTTCCCGATAGCGCGGCGATCTGGGGCCGACGGCTGCTCGCCGGCTTGCAAAGGGACATCGCCAATGTCGCGAATAACATCGCGAACTTCGAGCCGGTCTTCATGATCGCAAACCCGGCCAGCGTAGCCAAGGCAAGGCGGATGGTCGGCGCGGGCGTGACGGTGATCAGCATGCCGCTCGACGATTGCTGGATGCGCGACAGCGGCCCGGTCTTCCGCATCAATGGGACGGGCGGGATCGATTGTCTCGGCCTGAATTTCAATGGCTGGGGGAACCGGCAGCCGCACGCCAAAGACGCATTGGTCGCGCAGAACGTTGCGGCTTACCTCGGCCTGCCCTTCACCGCCGCGCCGTTTGTGGGCGAAGGAGGCGCGATCTCGACCGACGGCGTCGGCACGCTCATCTCAACCGAGAGCAGCATCGTGAACAGCAACCGCAACCCGGGCAAAACCAAAGCCCAACTCGAGGCGGAGATCCTCGCGGTCATGGGCGCGACGAAATATATCTGGTTCAAGGGAATCAAGGGTCGCGACATCACCGACGATCACGTGGACGCGGTCTCGCTCTTCTCCGCGCCGGGCCAGGCGTTGGTAGAGGCGCCGTTCCCGGGCGACAACTCCATCTGGGCGATGGACCAGGAGGACCAGGCGGCGGTGCTGGCCGTTTCGACCGATGCCCAGGGCCGTCCGATCACGGTGACGAGAATCGGCGACCCTGACTACAGCAAACTCCCGGCGAACGTCGAGTATGCCGGCTACGCCAACATGTATCCGGTGAATGGCGCGGTCCTGATGATCCGGAATGGCAACGCGGAGACGGACGCAGCGGCCGCGGCCGTATCGGCCAACGCGTTCCCGGGCCGCGCGATCGTGCAAATCCCGCTCCCGAGCCTCGCGCAAGGCGGTGGGCTGATTCATTGCGTGACCCAGCAGGAACCGGCACCCTGACGAAAGACTCCACCCGAATGTGGAATTTCAATCCACGGACTATGAGTCACAATCGAAAATAAGATCTTCGCGGTTGCGTCTGGAGCAAAAGGGCGGGGCAGACTCCCGCCCGCTTTTTTTGCGACTGGGCCCGGCGGGCGCAAATAAAGAATTGCTGCGCGGCGGCAGCGATCACCGCCTAGGCAGGATCGGCCCTGGGGGCGGGGATCAGGCGCGATCGTCGACGCCGGTGGCGCCGCTCTCTTTCGCGCAATGGGCGCAGCAATAGATCGCGCCCCCGGTCTCGACGCCGTGGCCGATGACCCGGCAATTACAGCGCGGACAGGTGGGCGCGAGCTTCTGGATGGCGCACTCGAAGCTGTCGAAGGTGTGTTCGCGCCCCGCCATCTGGATGGTGAAGCTCTTGTCGTAGTCGTTGCCGCAGATGTCGCATTTGGCCATGGTGTTTTCCTTTCGCCGGGTGGTGATTGAAGCGCGTGGCTCCGATGGGTTTATCGCCGGCCGGCGATGCTTTGCGCGGGAAATAATCCGGGTTGGCCAATTCCAGGAGGGCTCCTGGCACACCGGCTGCTAAATAATGCGCAAAGCTCGGAGGCTACTTCTTACTACACTTAACTTGACGTTTCCTTCCGTCAGCTTTCAGCGGGGCCAGTAATGGTCCCGCTTTTTTTTACCCCGCGTGATCGCGCGGCATCTACTCGGCGAGGAGGGCGCGGCAGGCTTCCTCGCAGCGGCGGCAGGCTTCGGCGCAGACGCGGCAATGTTCCATCTTCGCGCCATGTTTCTCGCACTCCGCGCCGCAGCTCTGGCAGGCCTGGATGCAGGCGCGGAGCTGGGCGCCGGCGAGTTTGAAATCAGTGCGGGTAAAGCGCGAGACGATCCGCGCCGTGACGAGGCAGACGTCGGCGCAATCGGTGCAATGGCGGATGCACGAGACCATCTCGGCCACGTTTTTCTCGCCGAGGCAGGCGTCGGCGCAGGCATTGCAGGCTTCGGCGCAGGAATAGCAGGCGGTGATGCACTCGATGTTAGTGGCGTGGTCCGATGAAGGATTCACCGGGTGGGATTCGAACATTTGTTTGATGTAGCTCATGAATTTTTTTCGACGGGACGAGGGATGTTCTCTCGTCTCCATAAAGAATTCGCCGCCGAGACGCGCGCTGCGTTGCTTTTCTCGTGGCCGCGCCCGCCGCGCGGGGTTGCGTCCGCCCACCAACGGCCGGACGTATTCCTGACGCAGGGAAGTTTTAACCGGAGGGAATTAAGCCATGTCGAAAGCAGCATTCATCATCCTCGCCGCGGGCGATACACACGAGAGCATGGGACGCGTCGTAAACGCCTTCATGGGCGCCTACGAATATGTGAAAGACGGCGGGACCGATTCGGCGAAGATCATTTTCGACGGCGCCGGCACCCAGGCGGCGGCGGCGTTCGCGGCCAAGGATCACAAATACAACGAGCTCTTCGAAAAAGTGCGCGGCCAGGTCGAAGGCGCCTGCAGCTATTGCGCCGGCGCCTACAAGATGACGGAGAAGATCAAGGCGGTCGACATTCCGCTGATCGACGAGTTCAAGGGCCACCCGAGCTTCAAGAAACTGATCGACGCCGGCTATCAGGTGCTGGTGTTTTAAGCCGGCGGGCGCAGACGGGGAGTCAGGCTTTCGGCCCGCCCTTGCCGAGCGCGCTGCCGGTCGCCGCGATGATAAAGAAAACGGCGGCCAGCAGAAGGATGCCCGGAACGATGAGGCGCCCGCTGCGGAAGAAAAAGTAGGCGAGCACGAGGTCACCGACCGCGGCCAACGAGTAGAGGAGAGTCTTGGACATGGCGGCGAGCATTCCCGGGCGGGGCGCGCCTTGTCGATGAAATTTCGAGCGCGTCGCTTCGTTACCTGACAGTAAACTCGGTCGGCAGACCGACTGCTTCCCACGCCGCGATCTCGCGTTCGGTGGCGGCGAGCTTCTTGCGCACCTTGTCGTGCGCGTATTTGCCGAGGACGAGACGCAGCGGCGGCGTCGCCGATTCGACCGCGGCGATGATCGCGCCGGCCGCCTTGTCCGGGTCGCCCGGTTGTTTGCCGTCCATCGTTTCGAGCAGACGCTGGAATTTGCCGCTGGTCCGGTCGTAGTCAGCGATCTCGTTTTCCGCGCGTGCGAGCGAGCGTCCGGACGAAATCGGTCCGGAACGGTCCCGGCTGCACGATTGTGACCTTGATCCCGAACGGTTGCAGCTCGAGCGCGAGCGCTTCCGAGACGCTTTCGAGCGCCGCCTTGCCCGCGCCGTAGATCGAGAAGCCGGGGTAATTTGAGATCGTCGCCGCGGCGGAAATGTTGACGATATGACCGCTGCCTTGCGCGCGCAGAATCGGAAGGGTGGCGCGAATCACTTCCAGCGCGCCGAAAAAATTGGTGGCAAAATTCTTCTCGATTTCTTCCCGGCTCAGTTCCTCAAAAGCGCCGATCAGTCCGTAGCCGGCATTATTCACGACCACGTCGAGCCGGCCGAATTCATCTGCATCCCGCGCGACAGCGGTTTTTACCTGCGCCGAATCGGTGACATCGAATTCGAGAGCGCGACAAGTCTCGGGATAATGGACGGTCAGCTCTTCCAGCGCGCTCGCATCGCGCGCCGTGGCGATGACCCGGTCGCCGTGAGCCAGGACGCGCCCGGCCAGGGCGCGGCCAAAGCCGCTCGAGCAGCCGGTAATCAACCAGACGCGGGGTTTCGTTTGCGCTTCCATCCTGTCGTTAGGCGAAATGAAATTGCGGGCTGGTTTTCTCTGCCCGCATGACGGCTTTCGCGGCCGCCCAACCGGAGAGGGCCGCGCCTTCCACGCGCGGACCGGCAAACGCGTCCCCGGCGAGAACGAGCGGCGGAGATTCGCTCAGGATGGCGCAGGGTTGAGCATCCACTTCCATCGGTTTGCTGTAGCGCCAGCCGTGCACCTGAAAAGTCGTGACATCCGCGCCTAACCATTCCTGCGCGGCGGAAAGCAGAAGCTGGCCGCTCTCCTGCCGGTCGCGCTCCCAGTGCTCGAGACTGAAGGCATGGGTGGCGTGAATGGTCACCGCCGGCTCCGCCGAAATTCCCTTTTGCTGGTTGTCGGCAATCCACGCGATCGGTCCGGCGGCGGGGGCGAACCCGCCGGGCGCGGGCACGCGCGACGGACCGGCCAGGACGGCCATGACGGCGAGACAGCGTTCGTAGCGGATACTCGTTAGGCGCGCACACGCTTCCGGGGAGAGGGCAATCTCACCGGCCTCGAGCAAGGCGAGCGATTGCGGCACCGGCGGCGTGAGAATAATGGCGCGCGCCCGAAAGTTTTCCCCGGCCGTGGTCTCCACGATCCAGTGGTCTTTGGAACGGCGAAGCGCTTCGATCTCGGTTTCGAGGAAGATTTCGAAGTCCCAGGACAACTGTTTCGCGACGGCGGTCATGCCGGGTGTTCCACGCCAGCGCGGGTGTCCATCCGGCTTTTCGGTGAAGCCGCGAGACCACTCTGTAGCCACGCCGATTTCCTGCCAGTGCGCGACCGCGCTGGCGAAACGCGGAGTGCGCGCGGTGAAGAATTGCGCGCCGTGGTCGAACGTGGCGGAGCCGATGCGGCGAGTCGCCATGCGCCCGCCGACGGCGCGGGCTTTCTCGATCAGGACGACATCGCGACCGGTGCGCTGCAACTCGGCGGCGGCGCTCAGGCCGGCCATGCCGGCGCCGACGATGAGGGCGTCGAAAGGCTGGGCTGAGAATTTGCGGGCGTCGTTCATTTTCAAGGTGATCCGCATCAGCGCGCCCGGGAGATGCACTTTTTGGCCCGGGTTTTTTCAAACGCGGCGTTCCGCTGTAGCCTGTGGGGAAATGGTTTCCGATGCGCCTTTGCCGACCGAGCAGCAGCGGCTGGCGGTGCGCACACGGCCAGCGGGGCGGCCGGTCATGTTCCAGCATTGGCGCGAGCTGCTTTTCGTGCACTGGGAATACCCGGCCGCGGCGATCCAGGCGACGCTTCCGGAGGGATTGCACGTCGATACTTTTGCGGGCAAGGCCTGGCTCGGGTTCGTGCCGTTTTTCATGCGCAACGTGCGCCCGCGCTTTCTCCCCGGCCTGCCGCGTCTGTCGAATTTCATGGAGCTGAATGTGCGCACTTACGTGTACGACGAGGCGGGCATGCCGGGTGTCTGGTTTTATTCGCTCGATGCCAATCAGCCGCTGGCGGTGAAAATCGCGCGGCGCTTTTTTCATCTGCCCTACGAGCACGCGGCGATGGAATCGAGCCGCACGGCAGCGGGCGCGATCCATTATCGCTCGCTCCGCCTTGGTACCGCGGAGCCGACGATCTTTGAGTACGCGCCCGGCGCGGAACTGCCGACGGCAGCGCCCGGTTCGCTCGAGTTTTTTCTCATCGAACGCTACCGGCTTTTTGCATTCGCCCACGGCCGGCTGCGGAGCGGCGCGGTCTTTCATCAGCCGTATCCGCTTTGCGAAGCCAGCGTGACGGCGTGGGACGATCGTCTCTTTGCGCTCGACGGCTTCGCTTCCCCTGGCCGCGCGCCCGATCACCTCATCATGTCGCGCGGAGTGGACGTGACCATTTTTCCCCTTCGACTTTGCGAGGGGTCGTAGATAGAAGCTTTAACGGAGTGGCAAACAGTTCTTCGTCTCCCGCAGCGCCGACCAAGTTTGGGACTTTTGGCGGTGTCTTCACGCCGAGCACGCTGACGATTCTCGGCGTCATCATGTTCCTCCGCTTCGGCCTCGTGGTGGGCGAGGCGGGCCTGATCCAGGCAATCATGATCGTGCTCGCGGCGAAGCTGATCACTACCCTGACCGCGCTCTCGGTCTCGGGCCTCGCGACCAACACGCGGGTGCAGGGCGGCGGCGCTTATTATTTGATCAGCCGCAGTCTCGGGGTGGAATTTGGCGGCGCCATCGGGGTCGTGTTTTTTCTCGCGCAGGCCATTTCGGTCGCGCTCTACGTGATCGGTTTCACGGAGGCGTTCCAGAATTTGTTCCCCGATCTCGGACTCTCGGCGCGCGCCATCGGCACGATCGTGAACGTCGGCATTTTCATCTGCGTTTACGTCGGCGCGAGCTGGGCGATCAAGGTGCAGTTCGGCATTCTCGCCATTCTCGCGCTTGCGCTCGGCTCGTTTTTTGCCGGCGCGATCCCGGCCGCGACGGAGGAGACGCTGCGCGCGAATCTGCAATCCTCCTACAGCGCGGGCGGCGGTTTCTTTGTCATGTTCGCGCTCTTCTTTCCGGCCGTGACCGGGATCATGGCGGGCGTGAACATGTCGGGCGATCTGCAAAATCCCGCGAAGTCGATTCCACGCGGGACGCTGGCCGCGATCGGATTTACCGCGGTGGTTTACATCGCGATGGCGTTCCTCTTCGCGGCCGCTGCGCCGCGTGATGCGCTCCTCGCGAAGCCGCTCGTAATTCTCGATGTCGCCTGGTCGCCCATGCTCATCAATGCCGGTATTTTCGCGGCCACGCTCTCTTCCGCGCTCGGGAGCATGATGGGCGCGCCGCGCATCCTGCAGGCGCTGGCGCGGGACGATATTTTTCCCCGGCTGCGCCCGCTCGCCCGCGGAAGCGGCGCGAGCAACGAGCCGCGGCGCGCCACCATCCTCACCCTCATCATCGCGCAGGTCGCGATCGTCTTCGGCGACCTGAACGCGATCGCGCCGATCATCACGATGTTTTTCATGGTCACCTACGGGACGATCAACCTCGCCTGCTTTTACGAGTCGGCCACGCGCAACCCAAGCTATCGCCCGTCGTTCAAGCTCAGCCATTGGTCGAGCGCGCTTCTCGGCGCGATCGGCTGCGCGGCCGCGATGCTCCTGCTCGACCCGGTCTGGGCCGCGGTCGGGATCGGCTCGATGGTGTTGTCTGAAATGGTGGATCGGCCGCAAGGAAATCCGCGCGGCCTGGGGCGACGTGCGGAGCGGGACGGCTTTTGAGCAGGCGCGGCGCGCGCTGTTGAAACTGGAGGAAACGCGTTACCACCCGAAGAACTGGCGGCCGATCATCCTCGCGCTCAGCGGCGGAGCCTGGCGACGGAATCATCTCGCGCAATACGGCTCCTGGCTGACCGCGGGCCGCGGCATCATGATTCTCGCGCAAGTGATGGAAGAGACGGGAGAAAAGCTGAACGAGCGCCGCGACGAAGAGGAAGACAAGCTGCGCAAATTTATCGCCGGGGAGGGGCTGCAGGCATTCCCCGCGGTCGTGATTGAACCCGATCTCTTAAGCGGTGTGGAGTCGCTGGTGGAATGCTGCGGGATCGGCGGCATCCGGCCCAACACGGTCCTGATCGGCTGGGCCGATAATCCGAAACGGCTGGAGCGTTTCTCCCAGGTGCTGCGGCGGATCGCCGAGCTCGAGCGCAGCGCGCTGATCGTTTATTGCCCGGACGAGGAAAAACGGCTCACCGCTGCGCCGCGGGGCACGATCGACGTCTGGTGGCAGGGCGGCAAAAACGGCGCGCTCATGCTCTTGCTGGCGCACATGCTCGGGCAGAATCAGGCGTGGCGGAACCATTCCATCCGGCTGGTCTTTGCCGTCGAGGATCAGGAACAGGAAGCGAAAGCGCGCGAGAAGTTGAGCCGGCTCATGGAAGCGGCGCGGGTCCCGGCCACGCTCGAGATCGTCGCGGGCGAGGACCCGATCGCCGCCATGCGCGGCGCTTCGGAAAACGCGGCGCTGGTGCTAAAGGGCTTCACCCCGCCGAACGAGCCGGAAGATCTCGCGACGCTGGACAGGATGCGGGCGGAGATCGGAGATCTCCGGCGCGTCATCATGGTTTACAGCGCTGGCGGTCACTCGCTCAGCGCCTGATTTTTGGGCCTAACGAAGGCGGCCTAGCTCGCGGCCGCGGCCTTGGCCTGGGCGCGCTCGTTCCAGTCGGCCCGGAGCGTTTTCATTTCCGCCCGCAGAGCCATCATGCGCGCCGGCACCCCTTTGTATTTTTTCACGGTGCCGTTGACCTTGCGGTCGACCGCGCCCTGGCTGACGAGTCCCTGGAGTTTCTCGTAGGAACGGAGCCGGAGCATTTCTTCGCCGCCACTGGCTGCATTCCGCTCGCGCAGGTTGGCGAGGAGAATGTCGAAGAGCGGCTTGAATTCATAGGAGGTCTTGGAAGACAACACCGCCACCAGCTCTTCGGTGATGATATCGGGGGCGCGACGAGAAAAGAACGTACCGGATGGTTTAGCCATCGCGGACTATAGCCCAAATTTCAAGAATAACGACCCCTGAAATTGCCTAACCGAAAGAAAAATAGCTTGACGGGCGGGTGTGTGACGGCCTGTCTCAGCCGTTTTTTCGTCTGCCGTGGGCGTGCACGATGTGCAGCCCGACGAGCCGCGCCACCAGCACCATGAGGTAGATCTGCCCCGTCACCGCCTCGAGCGAGGCAAGAGTGCGGGCGGTCGTCCCCTTCGGGACGATGTCGCCATAACCGACCGTGGTCAGGGTCATGAAGCTGAAGTAGCGCAACGTCAGGACGTGGCCGACGTACTCGTTGGGGTTCAACGGAGAAGCGGCAACAAACGACCCCGGCTGCAAGTCATCCACGAGGGCGTAGGCGAAAGTCCAGGCGTAGCCGAGGAGCATGTAAACGCAGACCGCGGCAAAGATCTTGTCGAGCGAGATCCGGGCGCCGCTCAGGACGTAACTCAGGATCGTGACGCAGAAAAAAAGGATCAGAACAACGACGCTGGCATGCGAGAAAATGGCCGCCCAGCGCTGCGCGGTGGCGAGCAGCAGCACCGTCGCGACGACGGACACGCCGCAGAGCGCCAAGGCGGCGGCGAGAAGTCGTTTGCGTTCGCTCAGCGCATAAGAAGCGCTCACCAGCACCACCGCGGCGAGGGCGTCCATGATCAGGACGCCATGCGGGAAGAGCGTGGCCACAGGCGTGACCACGAAAAGAAAAAGAATCGAAATGAGAAGCGCAAGGTAGCGCCATTGATCGCCGGGTGGTTTCGCCATGACCGGCCTCCAGCCTGCGACAACCGCCGGGCGCGGGGCAAGCCCCGGCTACAGCTTTTGGTAAATCCCGAGGAAGCTGGTCTGCCAGGTCTGGCCGTTATCTTTCGAGGTTGCCCATTCCTGTTTCACCTTTCCATCCGGCATGGGCGTAAACGAAATGCGATTCACGAGCGCGCTCTCGCCGGTCGCCGGCTCGTCGCTCAGGACCATGACGCCGTCCTTCATCCCGCCGCGTAGGTGCAGGATGGTCCCGTCGCCGCCGACCCAATCCTGGTGCCATTTCTTCTCCGCTGGGTCGTAGTAATTGATGCTCATCCCGCCCTTGCCGGAAGCGTTGGTCCATTGCTCGCGGATGGCGCAGCCTTCGGCCTGGCGGCTGATCTCGCTCGAACCGACCTGCTGGCCGTTCGGGAGCAAGACCTTCCATTTGCCTAACCAAAAGTCGAACTGCCGGAACTCCGCCGCCTGGCAGGCCGGCGTCGGAGAAGGCGTCGCCGAGCCGGCCGGGGCGGGCGATTGGGCTCGAAGGGATGAGAAGGCAAGCAAAAAAAGGACGAGACCGAAGATAAATCGAGTCATGGCAGGAAGTTACCATGGCGGACGAGCGGAAACCAGCCTGCGCACGTGAGGCTTTGTAGCCGGGGGCGGTGACCCCGGCCGCCTTGCCTCCGCCCGCGCTAATGTCGGCCGGCGCGAACACCTCGTCAGCGCCTGTTCAGAAATGGCAATTGGAGGGCACCGCTCTGTCGGTGCCGCAGTAGGCAACCATCGCGCCAAACCGTGGCCACGCCCGACCCCCGCGGAAGCGACGGAGCGCTTCCCTCCAAGGCGAATGATGAAGCGATGCTTTAAGGTTCCGAAATCGGAACACTGAACGCCGAACATCCGAGCCGTCGGGGGGATTAAAAATAAAGCGTAAAAAGAGCAATTGGTGCTTGCCACAGTTTCGGGAATCTGTGAATCTCCGCGCGCTCATTCTGCTGCCGTTATTGCCAGTCGAATGCTGGCGATCAAATTCCCTAACGAAACCTATGCAAATCATTCGAGCGGCCTATCTGCCCGCGCTTTTCCTCTTCCTTGCCGGCTTTGCCGGGAATCTTTCGGCCAATACCGTTTCGCTCCAGTCCTCCACTTATTCGGTTTCGGAGAGTGCAGGTTCGGCGGCGATCGTTGTGCTCGTGACACGCGACACGGGCAACCAGGACACCATCACCGTTTCTTACACGACGGCGGATGGAACTGTGGCGGGAATGGACGCAAAACAGCCCTCGGATTACACCAAGACTTCGGGCACGTTGAGTTTTGCGCCGAATGAGACCGCCAAGCTGGTCGTAGTTCCAATCGTGGACGATTTTGTCGCGGAGAACACGGAGACGTTTAGCTTCACCCTTTCAAACCCAACCAACGCCACTCTCGGGACAAGCGTCGCCACGATTACCATCAACGACAACGACAGCAGCGGCACGACGATCGGGTTTAATCCTGCGACTTACCCCGTTGCGGAGAATGCTGGCAGCCTCCAGCTCACGGTCACACGGACCGGAATTACGACCGGGACTGATACGGTGGAATTCAGCACCGCTTCCGGCTCCGCGACGCAAAATGCAGACTATGTGGCGGCGAGCGGATCGCTCACTTTCAATCCCGGGGAAACGTCGAAGTCTATTCCCGTGACGATTCTCGACGACTCGGTCGTCGAGGGTGACGAGACTTTTACGGTCAATCTCTCTTCTCAGGGCGGTAACTTTGCTTTCGGCCAGGCAACGGCGGTGGTCACGATCGTCGACAATGAGGCAAGCACAGTCACTTTTAGCAATACTTCTTATCAAGTGGCGGAGAACGGGGTGAATGCCACCATCACTCTACTGCGAAGCGGTAACATTAACAGCGCAGTGCAGGTCAACATCAGCACCGTCGGGGTATCCGCCACCGCCGACCGGGACTATGCGACCGTCTCGCGGACGGTGGCCTTCGCCCAGGGCCAGACCTTCGCGATCTTCGACGTTCCTATTTTCGACGACGCCGAAGTCGAAGGCACTGAGTCTTTCTTTATCGTGCTTAGCGCGAGCCCCAACTCCGGAGTCATCGTGCCGGGCGGAACGCAGACGGCGGAAGTCTCGATCATCGATAATGAGAGCGCGAACACGGTCGAGTTCGTCAGCACCACCTATTCGGCAAGTGAGAATGCCGGGACCGCGTCCATCACTGTTCGAGTGAATCGTGTCGGCGACCAAAACCAAGTTGTCACGGTGCAGTATTTCACTGAGACAGGTTCGGCGACTCCGGGCCAGGATTACACCGCTATCTCGAGCGGCTCGAACAAAAGATTGACTTTCAGTGCAGGAGAGACGCTAAAGACTTTCACGGTCACGCTTCTCAATGACACACTGGTCGAGAACACCGAGACGGTAGGATTGGTGCTGGCGAATCCGACGGGCGCGACTTTGGGCAGTCTAGCGGTCTCGAGCTTGGCGATACTGGACGATGATACCGCGGGTACTGTGCAATTCAGCAGTCCCGCCTATTCCGTCTCCGAAAATGCAGGTGCCATTACTCTGACTGTGCTTCTGAACCGAACTGGCAGCACCACTTCCCCGGTAAGCGTGCAATACCAAACGGTCGCCGGCTCCGCCGATGGCAGCCGTTTTATTCAGACCAGCGGAACTCTGACCTTTGCCCCGGGCGCTGCGGTTGGAACGATCACGGTGCCTGTTCTCAACGATACTGTGGTGCAACCTCCTCAATCCTTTACGGTAGAACTAAGTAATCCAGTCAACGCTACCCTGGGACTTCCTTCCTCGGCGCTGGTCGCTCTGCAGGATGATGATGGCCTGAACACCGTGGAATTTGATTCCCCGGAGTATGGTGTCGTGGAAATCAACGGGGCTGTGCAGGTGCGGGTGAAGGCAACGCGGGGTGCCGATCCCAATCAAGTCCTGACTGTCGAACTGTCGCTGGGTGCAACCGGAGATACCGCGATTTTAGGCGTTGATTACGGCCTGCCGTCTTCGACCACCGTTACCTTTTCCGCTGGTGTGAACGTCCAGAATGTGACCATCCCGGTCGCAGATAATCCTGCCGCGCAAGGTGTGAAGACGTTTACGGTCGGCTTGATTAATCCCGGGCCCTTCACCTCCATCGGAGCCCAGGCTACAGCCCGGGTGACAATCTTCGATAATGCCGGTCCCAACACGGCTCAATTTCTCACCTCCGCCAATCGATTCAAAGAGGGCGACCAGCTGGCAATCGCCATCACCGTCGTCCGGTTCGGCGACTTCGATGTTAACGGCACTTCGGTGGATTACACGACCGAACTGCGCATAGGCGATACCGCCCAACCTGAGGTAAACTTTACCCCAGTCTCCGGATCGATCTTTTTCGCGCCCTTGGTCGCGAAGATCAACGACGTGACTGTGGTTGTTGATAACGAACATCAAAAGACAATCATTATCCCGATCCCCAATAACACTCTCATTCAAGGTGACGTAACTTTTCACCTGACTCTAACGAGCAGCGACGTCGCGCAACTGGGCAGCATCTCTTCGACCCAGATCACGATCACGGACGACGATCTCGGCAATGTCGTGCAGTTCAGCAGCGCGACCTATAGCATCACGGAGGCAGGCGGAAACGCGGTCCTGACCGTGAATCTTATCCCTAATGGCGATGCCTCGAAGGCAACCTCAGTTAATTACGCCGCGACTCCGATTACAGCCTTTTCTGGCTTCGATTTCTCGCCAGTTATCGGCACTCTCACCTTTGCCCCGGGAGAGACAAGTAAGAAAATTTTGGTTCCAATAAACAATGATACCATTTCGGAGGACCCGGAGACGTTCCGGGTTACACTAAGCAATCCCAGTCCGGGGGCAATCGTGGGGACGCCGGGTAGTTCCATTGTCACGATCATCGATGACGATATCCGCAGCATTATCCAGTTCAGTCCGGCCAATTATACCGTGGCCGAAAACGGTAGCTCCGTTAACCTCACGGTCACCGCCAGTCGTCAAGGCAACCCCAACGACATTCTTACTGTTAAATATCAGACGATCAGCGGAACGGCGGCCCAAGGAACTGATTTTACTTCTAGCAGCGATACCTTGACTTTTAACGCGGGCGAGACTCAAAAGACGATCAATGTCCCAATCACCAACGACACCCTTATCGAGAGTACGGAAAGCTTTGTCGTTAGTCTGAGCGAACCTGGCCCGGGAGCGGCGATTGGCACGAATAGCGGCGCTACCGTCGATATCGCCGACGATGATTCACCCACTGCCACGATTGGCTTCAGCAGATCTTCCTTTGATGTCGATGAAGGTGCGGGGTTTGCCGATCTCACCGTGACCCGGTCGGGCGGGCTGGGTGTTCAGGCGACCGTCAACTACTCGACGAGCGATGGCACGGCCATCGCCGGCATCAACTATGTCGCGACCACGGGCGGCGTCACCTTCAATGTGGGCGAAGTCAGCAAGACGATTAAGATTCCGATCATCGACGACCCGACGACTAACCCGACGCTCTTCTTTGCCGTCACGTTGACTTCGCCGGATGGGACCGGCTTCGTCGGCGGCATCGGCCAGGCGACCGTCAATATCATCGATAACGATGCGACCGCTTTTCGCTTTAACCCTTCCAGTTATTCCGTCGACGAGGGCTCGGGGACGGTGACGCTGACGGTAGAAGCACTTCGGGTTGGTGATCCTAACGAGACGATCACGGTCGATTACTCAACCAGCGACGGGACCGCAATCGAGGGTTCCAACTATACGCGCACATCGGGCCGCCTGACTTTTGGACCGAATATCGTCTCGCAAACGATTACGGTCCCGATCATCGATAACACAAGCACCGATGGCACGACGGCCTTTGGCGTCGTCCTCTCGAATCCCCTCGGCGACGGGACGAACGCGGCGCCACGGCTCGGGACACCGAGCACGGCGACGGTCACGATCATCGATAATGACGCGACGACTTTTCAATTCGCTTCGCCGACTTACACGGTGAACAACCAGGCGGGGGTGGCGAGCACGACCATTACCCTGTCGCGGATCGGCGATCCGAATGTGACTTACTCGGTGAGCTACGCGACCAGCGACGTGACGGCCAAGGCCGGAATCGATTACGTGGCCGCATCTGGGACGCTGACGTTTGGGCCGGGTGTCACCTCCAAAGTCGTCAACATCACTCTGATCAACCAGCCGGTCGGCTCGCCGACACGGCAGTTCACGATCAACCTCTCGAATCCGACCAATGGCGCTTTCCTCGGGACAACCTCATCGACGCTTGTCAGCATCACGAATCCCGGATCTTTCGACCAAGCCCGTTAACATCTCGACGCGCGGTCTCGTTCAGAGTGGGGATGGCGTCATGATTGCGGGATTCATCATCCAGGGCAATACACCGAAGAAGGTCATCATTCGTGGCCTTGGTCCCTCGCTCACCCAGTAGGGCGTGGTGAACGCGCTGCAAGATCCGTCGCTTGATCTTCATGACGGAGCGGGGACGCAGCTTGTCTATAATGATGAGCTATCAAGAGAGTCAGCAGGCGGAGATTGAAGCGACCGACTGGCCCCGACCGACGATCGCGAATCAGCCATCGTCATCACTCTGGCGCCCGGGCCATACACTGCGATTCTGCGCGGGACGACGAACGGAGTAGGTTTGGTGGAGGTTTATGACCTCGATACGACCAGCGCCACTTTGCTCGTCAACATCTCGACCCGAACCAGCGTTGGAGCTGATGATAACACGGCGCTCATTGGCGGATTTATCATCAGCGGTCAGGTTGGTCATCAGGTGATGATCCGAGCACGGGGTCCAAGCCTGACTGGGGCCGGAGTGGAGGGCGCGCTGCAGGATCCGACGCTCGATTTCTATCGCGGTTCGCAGTTGATCCTGTCCAACGACAATTGGAAGACTGACGACAAGGCGGCGATCGAGGCGACCGGCCTGGCCCCGACCAACGACAAGGAATCCGCCATTCTCGTAACGCTGGATCCGGGCAGTTACTCAGCCGTCATCCGCGGAAAAAACAGCACGACCGGCGTCGGACTGGTGGAAGTATACCAGATGCCTTAAGGCGTTAGGCTGGATCGCTGTTCGGACCCAATTACAGGTCGAGAGCGTAGACTTCCACCAGGGCTACGCCCTGGCCGGCACCGGCGTCGTGCACAATCGCGGTGTAGGCACCGGGATTGAGCGTGGCGATGATGGCCGATTCCTTGGCGTCGTTAGGCTGGAGGCCCGAGTCGGTGATCTGCTGCGCCTGTTCGCCCTGCCAGTTATCGTTCGTGTAGATGAGCGATCCCTCCTGGTCGCGCAGCTCCAGGACCGGGTCGGGGAGGACACCGGTGAGGCCGAAGGCGGCGAGGGAGGGGCCGATGGCGCGGATCATGACTTTTGAGGGTTGGGCGCCAGCGACGATGAAGCCACCGATCATGACGTCTTCACCAGAGCCGGCCTGGCCGCGGGTGGAGATGTTGCGCACGCTGGAATTGCCCGGGACCAGATCGTAGAGCTCGCAAAGTGCGTTCCCCGTGACGCCGTTGACGCTGCGAAGGATGGCGGTGTAACTGCCGGGTGGGAGGTTGGCCACGATGACAGACTCGGCCGAGTATTTCGGTTCCAGGCCGGCGGGAACGGTCCCCGGCGGGAGGGTGGTCCAGTTGTCGTTCTGCTGCACAAGCGTGCCGGCAGAGTTGTAGACCTCCAGGCTCGGATCGCTCAGGACTTTCTTGATCCCGAGATCGCCCAGGGAGGGTCCGAGAGCTCGGAAGACGACGTCCTTATTGGCGCTGCCGTCGATGATGAAGCCGCCGATCATGACGTTGTCACCGCCGCGCACTTTCGCGCGGGTGGAGATGTTAAGGATGTACTGAGGCGGAGGAGTTGGTGTCGGGCTCGGGGTCGGCGTCGCGGAAGGTGTTGGGGTCGGAGTCGGTGTGGGTGTCGCCGTCGGTGTTGGAGTTGGCGGCGGTGTCGGCGTCGGGTTTGGCGGTGGAAGAAGCTGCGCGGCGACTGCGTCGAGATCGGCGAAGTAAATCGGGTTCGCGACGTCGTCACCGTAGACCTGCAAATACTGGGCGCCCATGGCGACGCCAGCGTCCATCGCCTGGCGCAATGTTCCACGAAGGTCGCCTCCGCCTCCGGTGGTGGCGTTTCCGGTCATTTGGAAACCAACTGGATTGGTAAAACGATGATTGTAGATGATCGCGTTGGGCAGATAGTTCGTCGAACTCTCGGCGTTTAGCCCCCAATTCTCGAACCCGATGCGCGAGCCGTAGAGGCTGAGCGAAGTATCCACGACGGACTGGAGCGCAGTCGTCCCTATCGTCCCGTTAAAGGGCACCGCGAGAGCCGCCACGAACGGCGTCTTGGTTAAATGCGCGGCGTACTGCGCGATGATGGTGTTACTCGAGATGACCCATGCCGCCGCGGCCGCTACGATGTCTTTGCCGTCGGGATATGGGAAAGTGTCGTTCATGTGCATCTCTGTGGTGCCGCCAAGTCCGCCCATCGAAACGCTCGCGAGCTGCCCGTCATAGCGGTCGCAAAATGCCGCGATAAAAGTCAGCGCGTGACTCTGCCATACCGGGTCCCACGGCAAAAACTGGTAAAGAGTCTCGCCCGTCTTGGTGCTGACCATGGGATACGCTTTGGCTCCGGCGGTGATCAGCCACGAGGGCAACGCGCCGATTCCGGCTGTCGGGTCTCCCGAATTGAGGTTGAGGAGAACGACGAACTGCTTCTTGTTCGCAACCGCGCTCGCAACTTGCGAATCGAGATCGCTCCAATCATAGGCGGTGCTGCTGGTGGGTTGAATATCTTTCCAGTAGTACTTTTTGTAGCGGCCGGCGGTGTGGGGATTTGTCCAGGACGCGGACCCGCCGCCGATGATTCCAGAAGGCGAGAGGCTGTCCGCAAAAACGCCGGTGGCGCAAAAGGAGAGAGCGGCGCTGAGGAAGAATCTAAAGAAGAAATGGGTCATTCCGAAATAGCTAAAAAATTATGGCGTGCCCGTCGCGGTCATCCGACACAGCCCGGATTACGGATCGAGCGCGTAGACTTCCACAAGGGCGACGCCCTGGCCAGTGCCGGCATCGCGCACAATGGCGGTGTAAGCGCCGGGAGAGAGCGTGGCGATGATGGCCGATTCCTTGGCGTCGGTAGGCTTGAGGCCCGAGTCGGCGATCTGCTGGGCCTGTTCGCCCTGCCAGTTGTTGTTCTGGTAAATGAGCGACCCTTCCTGGTCGCGGAGTTCGAGGACTGGATCGGGCAGCACGCCCGTGAGACCGAAGGCGGTAAGGGACGGACCGATGGCCCGGATCATAACTTTTGATGGTTGGGTGCCAGCCACGATGAAGCCACCGATCATGACGTCTTCACCGGCGCCGGCCTGGCCGCGGGTCGAGATGTTGCGCACGCTGGAGCTGCCGGGAATCAGGTCGTAGAGCTCGCGCAGGCATTTCCCTCGACGCCATTCACGCTGCGAAGGATGGCGGTGTAACTGCCGGGCGCAAGGCTGGCCACGATGACCGCCTCGGCCGCGTATTTCGGCTCAAGTCCAGCTGGGACGGTGCCGGCGGTGAAGTCGTCCAGTTGTCGTTTTGATGAATGAGCGCGCCGGCAGAATCGTAGACCTCCAGGCTCGGATCGCTCAGGACCTTCTTGACGCCCAGGTCGGAGAGAGAGGGCCCGAGAGCGCGAAAGACGACGTCTTTATTTGCGCTGAGCCACTGATGATGAATCCGCCGATCATGACGTTGTCTCCGCCGCGCACTTTCACGCGGGTGGAAATGTTAAGCAGGTATTGAGGTGGCAGAGGTGGCGTTGCGGTGGGTGTCGGGGTCGGGCTCGGAGTCGGTGTCGGGGTCGGGGTCGACGATCGGAGTCGGCGTGGCGGAAGGCGTCGGCGTCGGGTTTGGCGGTGGAAGAAGCTGCGCGGCGACCGCGTCGAGATCGTCGAAGTAAATCGGGTTCGCGACGTCGTCACCGTAGACCTGCAAATACTGGGCGCCCATGGCGACGCCTGCGTCCATCGCCTGGCGCAATGTTCCACGAAGGTCGCCTCCGCCTCCGGTGGTGGCGTTTCCGGTCATTTGGAAACCAACTGGATTGGTAAAACGATGATTGTAGATGATCGCGTTAGGCAGATAGTTCGTCGAACTCTCAGCATTTAGCCCCAATTTTCGAACCCGATGCGCGAGCCGTAGAGGCTGAGCGAAGTATCCACGACGGACTGGAGCGCAGTCGTCCCTATCGTCCCGTTAAAGGGCACCGCGAGAGCCGCCACGAACGGCGTCTTGGTTAAATGTGCGGCGTTCCTGCGCGATGATGGTGTTACTCGAGATGACCCATGCCGCCGCGGCCGCTACGATGTCTTTGCCGTCGGGATATGGGAAAGTGTCGTTCATGTGCATCTCTGTGGTGCCGCCAAGTCCGCCCATCGAAACGCTCGCCAGCTGCCCGTCATAGCGGTCGCAAAATGCCGCATCAGAAAGTAGCGCGTGACTCTGCCATACCGGGTCCCACGGCAAAAACTGGTAAAGAGTCTCACCCGTCTTGGTGCTGACCATGGGATACGCTCTGGCTCCGGCGGTGATCAGCCACGAGGGCAACGCGCCGATTCCGGCTGTCGGGTCTCCCGAATTGAGGTTGAGGAGAACGACGAACTGCTTCTTGTTCGCAACCGCGCTCGCAACTGGCGAATCGAGATCGCTCCAATCGTAGGCGGTGCTGCTGGTGGGTTGAATATTTTTCCAGTCGTACTTTTTGTAGCGGCCGGCGGTGTGCGGATTTGTCCAGGACGCGGACCCGCCGCCGATGATTCCAGAAGGCGAGAGGTTGTCCGCAAAGACGCCCGTGGCGCAAAGGGAAAGAGCGGCGCTGAGAAAAAATCTAGCGAACGAATGGTTCATTACGAAATAGCAAAAAATTATTGTCTGCCCGCCGCGATTATCCGAAACAGCCCGGATTACGGATCGAGCGCGTAGACTTCCACAAGGGCGACGCCCTGGCCAGTGCCGGCATGGTGCACAGATGGCGGTGTAAGCGCCGGGAGAGAGCGTGGCGATGATGGCCGATTCCTTGGCGTCGGTAGGCTTGAGGCCCGAGTCGGCGATCTGCTGGGCCTGTTCAGCCCTGCCAGTTGTTGTTCTGGTAAATGAGCGACCCTTCCTGGTCGCGGAGTTCGAGGACCGGATCGGGCAGCACGCCCGTGAGACCGAAGGCGGTAAGGGACGAGACCG
>CAWIBC010000005.1:0-134253 GCA_963834255.1 uncultured Verrucomicrobiae bacterium
GACGGATTGCTCCCTCTCAGGTAGTTCGGGATCATGCGTCTTCGATTGGAAACTCTTGCCCTGTGTGGGCTCCATTTTGGAGGTTGGCCGCAGGGTGGCAGTTACGCCCGTCAATGGACGTTGTTGGCGGACCTTTTTGAGGCAAATGGCGCAGTTCCGACTTGGAGACTAGTCGACGATCCGTTCTTAGAAGACTTCCAAATTACGTGGTCGTGAAACATCAAGTGGTACTATCAGGGAGCATGACGTAGTTACGGCCGACCAAATCTCAGCAAGTAACTTGGCGTATTCCGCGATCGAATGATGTGCAAAAAGTGGGAAGTTACCCTCTTGTTGAACTTGCCTGCCCTGTGCGGGTAATCCCGGGTCGTTTGAAGGCTGCGTTGAAGCAGCGCAACTATCCTCCGTCATAGACGGCAACTCCTCGTCGCTGATTTGTACGGCACGTTGCGTTCCGCCCACGATTTCCAGCACGCCGGGGCGCACGATTTGCTTCGCAACTCCACCGTGGCGATAAATAAGGCCTGGGGGAATCCTTGGAACTTATGTCACTCTGGTTTATCAGTCTGAACATTCTCTTTGGAAGCTCAAGTTCGAACCGATCACAAAACGCTCCAAGGCCGACCCGGGGTTGACCAAGGTGTACACTCGCCTTCAGATCATCTGAGCGGAGTGAAGCAGCGGCGAGAACTGCCAACGCTCCACCGAGGCTATGACCGTTACCGAAATTCTGCCGTCTGGCCGCACAGCCTTTGCAAATGCAGCTATTTCCTCGGTTACATGGCCAAGGCCATCCATGAAACCTAAGTGGACATCGCCCCAGGGATGGGTAGTCGGCAGGATACGAAAATCACGGATCCACTGGCCAATGTTGCTTGTACCACGAAAGCACAAAACTGATTCAGAACCTTTGAGAGCCCAAAAGCCTTGGATATTTCCTCGATCGAACTCCTCACGCAGGTGTCAACATTATGTGACTTCGACCAGGCAGTCGATGCTAGGGGACTGCCGTATGCTGCTTCGGATGCGCGGGCCAAAAGGACGGCCGCTTCTAGATTAAACTCGGCGTTGGAAGTTAAGCATGACCACGATGCAGTAGTCGGTAGGGGCATCTGCGCACGGTGACGGAGATCGCAGGCGTTTTCAAGGATGGAAGACGGAAGGCGATCGCCGTGTCGGCGTCATCTGGCACACGCAAGGTTCGGGCAAGAGCTTATCGATGCTCTTTTATGGCGGTTGCATCATCGAAGAGCCGGCGATGGCGAATCCGACGCTGGTTTTCCTGACCGATCGAAACGACCTGGACGATCAACTCTTCGGCCAGTTCCAGCGTTGCCACGAAATCCTGCGGCAAACTCCGGTGCAGGCCGGACTCTGTCGAGCATCTGCGCAAGCTGCTCAATGTCGCGAGCGGTGGGGTCGTGTTCACCACCATCCAGAAGTTCTCGGGTAGGGTGGGCGTCCCGCCCGCCGGTTCGGGCGTCTCGCCCGAACGAACTTCCGCACGGCCGCGAAAGGCCGCGACGCAAGATGCGTCGCTCGGCGGGCAGGATGCCCACCCTACCCGAGAACCGCGACGACGCTGATGATGGAAAGGCGCTTTCACTTCGTCGCAACATTGAAGTTATCGCGGATGAAGCTCATCGAAGTCAGTACGATCTGATCGATGGCTTAGCTAGCAACTTGAGAGACGCATTGCCCTTTGCGACGCTTCATCGGCTTCACCGGCACGCCGATCGAGCAGACTGACGCCAACACGCGAGCGATCTTCGGCGACTACATCAGCGATCTACGACATCCAGCGCGCCGTGGCCGACAAGGCGCGACGGTGCCGATCTATTACGAGAGCCGCGTGGCCAAGCTGGGGTTGAACCAAAGCGAGTTGCCGAAGATCGACGAGGAATTCGATGAGATCACCGAAGGCGAAGAGAGTCAGACGAAGAGGAAGAAGCTCAAGAGCGAAGTGGGCGGCGCTCGAAGCGCTGGTCGGGACCCCAAAGCGGATCAACCTCGATCGCGGCCGATCTGGTGCAGCACTACGAGCGGCGGCTGGAAGCGATGGACGGCAAGGCGATGGTGGTCTGCATGAGCCGTCGGATCTGCGTGGAGATGTACGACGCGATCATCAAGCTGCGGCCGGAGTGGGCGAGCGGGCCGACGACGATGACAGAATGGGAGATCATGCGTGGCCAAGATCGTCATGACCGGCAGCGCCGGAAGACGGACCCGACTGGCAACAACATATCCGCAACAAAGAGAAACGGCGCGCACTCGCGGACCGGTTCAAGGATCCGAAAGACGCATTCGAGATCGTGATCGTCCGCGACATGTGGCTGACTGGCTTCGATGCGCCGTCGCTCAGCACGATGTACGTCGATAAGCCGATGCGCGGCCATGGACTGATGCAGGCGATCGCGCGGGTGAACCGGGTCTTCCGCGACAAGCCGGGCGGATTGGTCGTCGATTATCTCGGCCTGGCCGATCAATTAAAGCACGCGCTCGCGATCTACACGCAGAGCGGCGGCAAAGGCGACACCAAGTATCGATACGGCGAAGGCGATCGCGGTAATGTTGGAGAAGTACGAGATCGCCTGCGGCATCATGCACGGCTTCGACTGGTCGAACTGGTGCGACGGCACGCCTGCCGAGAAACTGGCACTCCTGCCGCCCGCGCAGGAGCACATTCTTCAACAGGAAAACGGCAAAGAGCGCTTCGTTCAGATCGTCACGGAGCTCTCGCAAGCGTTCGCGCTATGCGCCGGCAGCGAAGAAGCGCTCGCGATTCGCGACGACATCGGCTTTTTCCAGGCGGTCAAAGCCGGCCTGTCGAAGCAGCGAGGCGAACGGAAGTCCTCCGAGAGTCTCGACCACGCCGTCCGGCAGCTCGTCGCCAAAGCCATCGTGCCCGAGGGCGAGATTATCGACGTTTTCAGCGCGGCCGGGCTGAAGCAGCCGGATATCAGTATTCTGTCGGACAGCTTCCTCGCTGAGGTGCGCGGGCTGAAACACAAGAACGTCGCGGCAGAGCTGTCTGGCGAAACTCTTAGGCGACGAGATCAAGGTCCGTTCCCAGCGCAACCTCGTCCAGAGCCGCGAGTTTTCCGAGATGCTGAAGGCGACGCTGAACAAGTATCACAATCGCGCCATCGCAACGCAGGAAATCATCGAGGAGCTGATCCAACTAGCGAGGCAAATGAGTGCCGCTACTCAGCGCGGTGTCGACCTCGGCCTGACGGACGACGAAGTTGCTTTTTACGACGCGCTTGCAGCCAACGACAGCGCCGTCGAAGCCATGGGCGACGACAAGCTGAAAGTGATCGCCGCCGAACTCGTCACCCAGGTCCGAAAAAGCGTCACGATCGACTGGACGGTGCGTGAGGGTGCGCGAGCGAGGATTCGGGTGATGGTGAAACGTGTTCTGCGCAACCACGGCTACCCGCCAGACCTCCAAGAGGAAGCTACAAAGCTCGTTCTCGAACAGGCCAAGCTACTTTGCGCCGAGTGGGCGGCCTGAGCTGTCTACTTTCCTGCTTTCCTGCTTTCCTGCGTTCCTAAGATTGCTTCTGTTTCTGCTCAAAAAAACGCTTCCCATGCTGCCGCTTTCCCGCTAGACGGGCCGTCATGATCCTGATCAATCAACCCTGTTTCTCCCGGAATGAGCGCCGCTCGCATACTGATCGTTGATCCCCACCCGATCACTCGCGAGGGAATCCGGCAAATTCTCGCCGCCGCAAAATGAAGGGTTTGCTGGTTCGAGTAGCTGCCGATCAGAGCGAGGGCGGCGGGTGTGGCTGCGGGGTCGCGAAGAAAGGGTGTTGAATCGATGGAAACGCGCCGCAAAAAAGAACGGAGCGATGCCGAGGGTCTTATCCCGACGCACGGCGGCTACCGGAACCTGAAGAGCTTCCAGATCGCGCAGCTTTGCTACGACGTAACGGTGCGGTTTTGTGACCGCTACATCGAGAAGCGCAGCCGCACTCACGATCAGATGGTGCAAGCCGCTCGCAGCGGAGTGCAGAATATCGCCGAGGGGAGCAAGGCGAGCGGAACTTCCAGGAAGATGGAGTTGAAGCTAACCAACGTGGCCCGGGCGAGTCTGGAAGAACTGCGGCTGGATTATGAGGACTATCTGCGTCAGCGCAGCCTGCCGCTTTGGCCAAAGGAAGATCCGCGCAGGAACGCACTGGTGCGGCGGCGCTGCACCACGGCCGAGGGCGTGGCGGATTGGGTGGGGGAAATACATGGACGGCATGGACCTGATGGACAGCCGAAGCAGAATACCCAGCCTTTGAAGTCCATATCGTCGATCAAGTCGACCTACCCTGAGATCGCGGCGAATGCCGCGCTAATCCTTATCGGAGTGGCGTGTGCGCTTCTCGATCGACAGATCGAAGCGCAGGCCGCCGCCTTCACTGAGGAAGGCGGTTTCACCGAACGGCTGCACCGCATTCGAACGGAAAGGAGAAGGCGTGGCTAATCTGAATGAAGCTGCGGTGGAAGCAGCGGCGCTGGAGTGGTTCGCGCAACTCGGCTACGCGGTGAGCGGTCCTTGGAAAGCCCGGCCGTTGCAAAGTCAGAGGGATGAAGGCAGAAGGAAGAAGTTTTGCGCCGGCGGGCGGCGCTTCCTGGCTTCCTAATTGATCCTCTCCTCCGTCCATTCTTTTTCCTGCGTTCCTGCGTTCCTAAGAGTGCTTCTGTCTTCCTGCTTAAAAAAACGCTTCCCATGCTGCCGCTTTCCCGCTAAACGGGCCGTCATGATCCTGATCAATCAGCCCTGTTTCTCCCGGAATGAGCGCCGCTCGCATACTGATCGTTGATCCTCACCCGATCACTCGCGAGGGTATCCGGCAAATTCTCGCCGCCGATCCGGCGCGCTGGGAGGTGTGCGGCTCGGAATCCAATGCCATCCAGGCCATCGCCCAGGCGGTGCGCCTCCAGCCTGATCTCGCGATCGTGGAATATGAGGGCCATGGGATGGATTGCCTCGAGCTGGCGGCGGAGTTGCGCAAGGTGCGCCGCTCGCTCCGGGTGATGCTCTATACCCAGGTGACAAAGCCTTACCTGCTCCTGCGAATGTTCCATGCCAGCGGCCTGGCGGGATATGTGCTCAAGAGCGAGCCAATCCCCGAGCTGGCCCTGGGTCTGCAAATCATCCAGGAGCAGCGCCAGTTCCGCTCGCGCGAGGCGACCCAGCTCTGCCAGCAGGCGGCGGAGGAATGGCCGGGCTTCGTCCCGCTGACCCCGTCGGAGCTGGAGATTCTCCAGCTGACTTCCCAGGGCAAGTCGGGCAAAGAGATCGCCGATATTCGCGGGGTAAGTCTCGCGACGGTGGAGACCCAGCAGCGCAGCATCCGCTGCAAGCTAAGGGTGCCGTGCGCGTGCGGCGCGGTCGGCGTGGCTCTGCGCCACGGAATCATCCGATGAAGAGAAGTCAGAAGGAAGAAGGATGAAGGAAGAAGTAGGGAAAAGTAGAAAGTGAAAAGTAGAAAGTAGCCGTAACGGATTGCGCAGCAAACGGCCGGGCTTTCAAAGAGCGCCGGAGCGGGAGGCTTTGGCCGCGTCGCTCCACGGCCCGGCCTCGGCGCGCGCGTCGCTCCGCGGTGAGATCGTGCATTTGTACAATTGTAGGGCAAGCGCCTCGCTTGCCGCGTATCAGGTCGGCAGGCGGAGCGCCCGCCCTACAATTTCGGCAGGCGGAGCGCTCGCCCTAACGATTCGGCCCTTTGGGGAAGAGCACTTTGTCGGGCGCGGCGTTGAGGGCCGGGAGCAGTTTCTTGATCAGGCGGGTCTTGACCGTGCCGGACTCGCGCGGGGCGACGAGGTAACGCACGGTCGCTTCCAGCCAGGTATTGTCGCTCACGCGGAAGAGGACGCGCGGATGCTCGCGCACCTCGAGTTCGTCCACCGGGGTGCGGGCGAGGAGCTCGCGATATTGCCCGACCCGGGCCAGCATCGCTTCGCCCAGTTCTTCCTCGACGATCTGTTGCATGGTGCGGGCGATGAATTCGAGGTCGCTTTCGTAACCGACATGGAAAGTGATCTCGTTCCAGATGTAGGGGAAGAGCGGCCAGGAATAGTTGTAAACGATCGAGTCGAGCACCTTCGCGTTCGGGAACTTGATGATCCGGCCGCTCGGGTGGTCGCCCGAGATGTATTGCCCGCCAAATTCCCAGAGGGTGGTGTCGATGTAGCCGACATCGATGACATCGCCGGTGGCGTCGTCGATCTTGATCCGGTCGCCGACGCGGTAGGGCCGCCTAACGAGAATATAAATCCAGCCGATGAAGCTGGTCATGGGGGTTTGGACAGAAAGCCCAACGATGACGGAGATGACCCCGACCGAAATCAGCGCCGTGTACCAATTGACGAATGTGACCGAGACCGCGACGAGCAGGATGAGAAGGAAAACGATCAGGCGCTTGATTCGCTTGAGGGTAAAACGAGTCGAGGGATCGGAGACGCGGGCGATGCTGTAGAGCGAGATGGCGCCGGAAACGGCCAGCAGAACAATGATGATGCCCGCGCCGCGCAGAAGACGGTGGGCGAGATCGACCTGCTCCTTGGCGAGTGGAAAAAGGCTCGATCCGACGAGGTAATAGAGGACGGCGCAGGCGACGAGGAGCAGGAGATGCGTGGCAAACCAGAACTTGTCGCTCTTTTCCGGGGCGCGCGTTTTTTTCCCGGTCGTCTGCTCGAGGGCTTCGCGGACGTCGTGATGTTTGGAAAGTTCTTCGGCAGTCTCCGGCATCACTACTGATTCGCAGCCCGTGAGACTGGCGAGCGCAAGCCTGGACATGCGGAAGCATGTCCCTCCGGAGGGACGCGCTTCCGCGCGTCCAGTTTCTCGCGCTAGGTTTGCGTCTTGACCCAGCAGCGCAACACTTCCGCCACACTCCAGGCCTGCGCGACGCAGCCGCGCGGGACGTGCGGCGCTTCGGCGTCGAACACTTCGCTGATGGTGCCAAGCCCGGATTCATCCAGGTGCGCGGGGAAAGCCTGCAGGAAAGCGCGAGCTTTCTTCTGTTCGTTAGGGTGAAGTTTCAGCCAGGCATCGATGAAGGGCCCAATCAACCAGGCCCAGACCGTGCCCTGGTGATAGGCGGCGTCGCGCGTCTTCAGGTCGCCGTGATAATTCTTCTTGTACTCGGTGTTGCCGGGCGAAAGGGAGCGCAGACCCACCGGCGTGAGCAGGTCTCTTTCCACCACCGCCAGGACCGATTCCCAGCGCTCTCGCTGCAGGACCGGGTGATCGAGCGAGATGGCGAAGACCTGGTTCGGCCGAATGGAATCGTCGGCCGCGCCGTCCGGCCCGTCGATCACGTCGTAGAGATATCCGCCTTTCGAATACCAAAAGCGATCGTTGAAGGATTGCTGCGCGCGCCGGGCGTGGGCGGCATAACGATCGGCCGCTTCTGTCTGGCCGCTCGCCCGCAGCCAGCCGGCGAAAAGCTGGAGGGCATTAAACCAAAGGGCGTTGATCTCGACCGCTTTTCCGCGGCGCGGAGTGACGACCCAGTCGCCCATCTTCGCATCCATCCAGGTGAGCTGATAACCTTCCTTTCCCTGGTAGAGGAGGCCGTCGTCGGGGTCGACGTGGATATTGAAATCGGTCCCCGCCAGGTGGTGATCGACGATATCGCCTAACGTCGGCAGGAGCGCCGCGAGAGTGGTCTGGTCGTTCGTCGCCGCGAGGTAACGGCCGAGCGCGTGGAAGAACCACAGGGTCGCGTCGGCCGTGTGATAAAGGCCGGCGCGTTCCCCGTCGGGAAACATATTGGGAATGAGACCGTCGCGGACGTAGTGGGCAAAGGTGCGCAGGATGTAACCGGCCTCGAGCGTGCGTCCGGTTGTGATCGTTAGGCCTTCCAGGCTGATCATGGTGTCGCGGCCCCAGTCGGTGAACCAATGATAACCGGCGATGACGGTGCGCACTTCGTCGCCGGCGGCGTGCGCCCGCGCTTCCTCCTCCGCGCGACCGGCCGGGGTGATGACAAATTGGTCGGCCGCCAGGATCAACTCGGCCGCGACACTATCGGTCGACGCGATGTGCCCGAGTTCGAGCAGACGTTCGCGCCGGGTGCGTTCGGCGCTGTGCGACTCCCGCGGGTTCAGGATGTCGAGGATGTTCCACTCTTCGGTCGACCCGACGAGCGTGGCGGTGGCGCCTTTCTCGAGGTCGACGCGAAACACCCCCGGGCTCCAGAGTTCGCCTTCGTAATCGTAGCCCCGGTCCAGTTCCGTCCGGTAAACGATCTCGTGAATCTTGCGCGGCTCGACCACGAAATCGCACTCGCAATCGGAGAGGCGGAGACGCAGCGGCGGGAATTTTCGATTCGGATCGACCACTTCGTAGCGGCCGTCCTTGGCCCGGATCTCGTAGGGTTCGGCCGGCAGCCGGTCGACGCGGTCTTCGTAATGCCGGAAATTGAAGGCCGGCCGCACTTCGAGGCGGGGACGTTTCCCCCGGCCGCTCATCCGGTAACTGACGAGCACGGTGTTTTGCCGGTACGGCATCATGATGCGTTTCTCGATCGTCAGGCCGCGCACTTCGTAGAGCCAGACGGGCAGGCCGTGCTCGAGCCGGAATTCCTTGAAGTGATCGGCCCCGTGAAGATCCAGCTGACCGCCCGCGCGCTCTTCCGCGCCTAACGAGACGATGTCGTCCGGCCCGAAGCGAAGCACTTCGGAGAGATGGCTCCACATGACGGTGCGGCCGAAAGGGGCCGGGAGCGCCGCCACCAGCAGCCCGTGGTAACGGCGCGTGACCGCGCCGGAGATGGTGCCGGAGGCGTAACCGCCCAGGCCATTGGTCACGAGCCATTCCCGGGTGAGGAGGGTTTCGTGCGCGGGTTGCTCCGGCTGCCACGGCATGACGCGGGGCGCGGGCATTTCGCGAAGGAGATCGAGATTCATGGGGCGATCAGGCGTGCCGCACCGGCCGCATGACCAAAGCAGATTCCGCCGGCAGCGTCCAGCCGCTTTTCGTTTCCGGAGGCACGGCGCCGGGGCCGCCGTAGTCGGGCGCCTCGGTCGTCCAGAGCGTCCTCCACCGCCCGGGCGCGGGCGGAGCGAGAAGCGGCTCGGGCACGACTGCGAGGGTTTGAGCCGGCCCGAGATTGAGCAAGAGAAGGCGGTCGTCGCCTAACGGATTGAAATAGCGCAAGACGAAAGAGTGCGTTCCGAGAACCGCGCCGTCAACGTTCCCGCGCTCCTGCGACGAAAAATTTTCATCTTTCCGCCGCAACCGGATGAGGTCGCGGATGAGCGCGCCGATCTGCGGATGCCGGGCCCGTTCCGCGAAATCGAGTTTGCTCCGCCCGAAGGTGTCCGGATCGGAGGGGTCGGCGAGCCGGGCCTGGATCTTCGGCGCGGCCAATTCCGGGAATTGTTTGAGGAACTTGAGCCGGCCCATTCGAATCTGTGCGCGCAAATCTCCCGACATGTCGGCGAAGTAGAGGAACGGGGTGGTGGCGCCGAATTCCTGGCCCTGGAAAAGCATCGGCGTCCAGGGCGCGAGGAGGAGAAGAGTGAGAAGCGCGCGATGGCGCCCGGGCGATGTGGCGAGGCGGACGCGCTCGCCGGTGCCGGAGTTGGCGACCTGGTCGTGATTTTCGATGAAGCCGACAAACGCTGCCGGGCCGAGACCGCGCGTGGAAGTGCCGCGGCGTTGTTTCTGCCAGGCGTAGCGCTGCCCCTGGTAAAGATAGCCGTGCTTGACCGCGGAGATGAACTCCTGCGGCGTGCCCCGGTAATCGGTGTAATAGGCCGGGTTGCGCCCGGTCAGGGCGACGACCGCGCTGTGATGGAAATCGTCGTTCCAAAGGGCGTCCAGGCCATACCCGCCTTCGTTAGGCGGGCGGACCAGCCTCGTTTCCTGGGGTTCGTTCTCCGCCACGAAAAAAACCGCGCGCTCGCCCGCCGCGGCCCGCGCTTCCCGCCCGAGGCGGGCCAGGATGTGTTCTTCGGATTCGTCGTAAATGCTCTGCGTAGCGTCGAAGCGAAAACCGTCGAAGTGGAATTCCTCGATCCAATAGCGCGCGTTGCTGATGAAAAATTCGCGCACCGGCCCGGAGTTTGGGCCGTCGAAGTTCAGGGCCGCGCCCCAATCGGTCTTGTAGCGATCGGTGGTGTAGTGGTCGGAAAAAATGCCGAGGTAGTTGCCCTCCGGGCCGAGGTGGTTGTAGACGACGTCGAGGATGACGGCCAGGCCTAACGAGTGCGCGGTATCGATGAATTTCCGCAGATCGTCCGGCCGGCCGTAGAGCCGGCAGGGAGCAAAGAAGTCGACCCCGTCGTAACCCCAGCCAAATTCGCCCGGGAAATCTGCGATCGGCATCATCTCGATCGCGCTGATGCCGATTTTTGCCAGCTCCGGCAATTGCTCCGCCGCCGCCGCCCAGGTTCCCTCCGGCGTGAAGGTGCCGACGTGCATTTCGTAAAGGATCTGGCCCTTCAAGTCTGCGCCGCGCCATTTCTGGTCGGTCCAGCGGAAGTCGGTGTGATCGACGACGCAGGAAGAGCGGTGCGGTCCGCCCGGTTGATAACGCGAAGCCGGGTCGGGATGAAAATGCTCGCTCTCGTCCAACCGGAAACGATAGAGCGCGCCGGCGGCGATCTCCGCGGTCCCGGAAAAATAACCGCCGTCCTCGGGCTCGAGGGCTTGGAAACTCCGGTCGGTTTGTGGTTCCACTGTCGCTTCGATCACGACCTCGACCTTCTGCGCCTTCGGCGCCCAGACGCGGAAATGCGTCCGGCCCGGCGCCACCACTTCGGCCCCGATCGGGAGCCGGCGTTTGAAATGCTGCTCGCCCACGCCCTCGATTCGACCATGCGTGGCAGTGCGGTTGTCCATCCCTGAAAGGAGCGGGAATAAATGCGCTTCCTCCGTGCTCCGTTCTCGTTGAAACTGCGCTCCTGCGCGCGTTGTATGTCTAATCCGATCAAACGCTACACGCATTGGCTGCACACTTGCTGGCCGGCCGGAGTGGTGGAGAAATTGCCCGAGTCGGGTGAGCTCGGCGTCACCAATATCCCGGGCGTTCGCATCGTGGGCGATCTGACGGGAATTCCGCTGCTCAAGTTTTCTTCCAAGACCGGGGCGGAAGCGGTGCGGGCGATTTTGGCCGAACCCGACTTCTCGAAAGGTGAGGGGCTCGATCTGGCGATCATCGGCGGGGGCGTCTCGGGTGTCTCGGCAGCGATCGAAGCGAAGAAAGCAGGGCTGAATTTCAAGATCTTCGAGGCCACGCAACCGTTTTCGACGGTGGTGAATTTTCCCAAGGCGAAGCCGATCTACACTTATCCGACCGATCTCAAACTCGAGGGCGGGCTCCAATTTACGGAGAAGGTGAAGGAGCCGCTGCTCGAGGAAATGGAAGCGCAGCGCAAGGCGGCAGGGATCGAGTTTACCGAGGCGCGGATCGAGCGGCTGGAAGCGAGCGGGAACGAAATCGTTTTGCATCATGGCGACAAGGAGAAGACAAAAACGCGGGCGCGACGGGCGATCGTAGCGATCGGGCGGAGCGGAAATCATCGCAAGCTCGGCTGCCCGGGCGAGGACCTCGACAAGGTCTTCAACCGGCTCTACGACCCGAAAGATTTCAGCGGCAAGGACGTGCTCGTGGTCGGCGGCGGTGACAGCGCGCTGGAATCGGCCATCGCGCTGGCCGGTTCGGGGGCGCGCGTCACGGTCAGTTATCGCAAACCGGAGTTCGCGCGACCGAAACCGGAGAATGTCGAGAAGCTGAGAATGCTGGAGCACGATCCGAAGGCTGACGTGCAGGTGGAACGGCCGAGTTCGGAACGGGTCACGACGGCTTTCACGAGCGAGATGATGAAAAATGCGCCGCCGGGATCGGTCACGCTGGCGATGGCGACAGCGGTGACGCGAATCGAACCGGACAAGGTGACGTTGAAAAAAGAGGACGGCACGGAAGTGGTTTTGCCTAACGACAACGTCTTCTCCATGATCGGCCGGGAAGCGCCGCTCGATTTTTTCCGGCGCAGCGGACTGCATGTGAGGGGCGACTGGCGGCCGATCACCTGGATCAGTTGCCTCGCCTTTTTGCTCTTCTGCGTCGTCCTTTACCACTGGAAGAGCAATCACCCACACGAATTCCCGGTCCAGCGCTGGGCCAGCCAGGCGCACGCCTTTCCCTACAACGTTCCGAAAGCGATCGACGCCGCCGGCGGCACGGTCGCGGAGTGGTCGCGGAGCGAGACCAACCTGCTCTACACGCTCAAGCGCGGGTTCGGGAATCCGTCGTTCTATTACACGCTGGCGTATTGCACCTGCGTCCTCGTCTTCGGAATCAAGCGCATCCGGCGCCGGCGCACGCCCTATGTGAAATGGCAGACGATCGTCCTCATCGGCTCGCAGTGGATCCCGCTCTTCATTCTCCCGGAAATCATCCTGCCGTGGATGGGGCAGAACGGTTTCTTCGAGCCTGGACAACCGTTGCGCTGGCTGGCGGACCAGTTATTTGAAAGCTACGACGGCTCGTTAGGCCATGAGCGCGCTTATTGGCGGGCCTACGGTCTGATCCTTGCCTTCCCGCTCAACGTTTACAACGTTTTCACCGAGCATCCGATGTGGCTCTGGCTCGGGATCAGTTTCGTCCAGACTTTCGTCATCATCCCGCTCATCATCTTTCGCTGGGGCAAGGGCGCCTATTGCGGCTGGATCTGTTCCTGCGGCGCGCTGGCCGAGACGATGGGCGATTCCTATCGTTCGAAAATGCCGCACGGGCCGTTCTGGAACCGGCTCAACATGGTCGGGCAGGGGGCGCTCCTCTTTGCGCTGGTCATTCTCGCGCTGCGCATCGCCGGCTGGGCTCTGGGCGAGCAATCGTGGGCCACGGTTTGGTATCACAAGCTTTTCGATGGTATCCCGTTCCTGAGCTACGGCTGGAGTGTCGATATTTTCATGGCCGGCATCCTCGGCGTCGGCCTCTACTTCTGGTTCAGCGGCCGGGTCTGGTGCCGGTTCGCCTGCCCACTGGCGGCCCTCATGCACGTCTACACGCGCTTTTCGCGTTACCGGATTTTTCCCGACAAACACAAATGCATTTCCTGCAACGTCTGCACCTCGGTCTGCCACCAGGGGATCGACGTCATGAACTTCGCCAACAAAGGGCTGCCGATGGAAGATCCGGAATGCGTCCGCTGCTCGGCGTGTGTCCAGCAGTGTCCGACCGGCGTCCTGGCCTTTGGTCGCTACGGCGAGAAGGGAGAGATTGTGCTCGATAAGCTTCCTGCTTCGCCCGTTCTGATGCGGGAGGGAAACTAAACTTCGGGTCCGAAAAAGAAGTTGGCCCGCGCCACCCCCCTGAGTGACGCGGGCCTGTTCCCCCCAGAACAACCGCAAATTGTTTCGACGCTTCAAACGCGTCGCACTAACGACTTTCATAAAAGCAGCCTGCATGCCAAGCCGTGTGCCAGGCCAATTTTTTCTGCGTGATCGTGCCTAACGATCCCAGCCTGGCTTTCGGGAAGCCGGGATCGCCGAGTTTTTCCTGGCGCGCTGAGATTGCGGCGGACCTGCCCTGCGAGGCCGAAATTGATGCCGAAAGACCGCTGCACAGACGGTCGTATCCTGGCTGGGCGGCAAATTTGATCGCGACCACAACATTTTGCATCCCGGCGTCGTCGGCTGCGCAAGATATGGGGGTAAAATGAGTCGCGATTACACCAGATAATTAGTTGTCCGACGCCCTTTTTCGCCTATGTTTCCAGCCTCGCGGGCGACCCGCGTTTCTATGCTCCAAACCAACGAAGAAACCGAAGTTTTCAGTTCACCAGCCGAGCGCCCCGCCGGCATCAGCGAAACTCAAAAATACGATGCCGCCCAGATCGATAAACTCGAGGGGCTGGAAGCGGTCCGGAAACGGCCCGGCATGTACATCGGCGATCCGGATGAACGCGGATTGCACCATTGCGTTTTCGAGGTGCTCGACAACTCGATTGACGAACACTTGGCCGGCTACTGCTCCAAGATCGACGTCTCGGTTCATGTCGATGGCTCGGTCTCGATCCGGGATAACGGCCGCGGCATTCCGGTCGACATGCATCCGAAGTTCAAGATGCCGGCGGTCGAGTTGGTCCTGACCAATCTGCACGCGGGCGGAAAATTCGGGCAAGGCGCTTACAAATATTCCGGTGGTCTGCACGGCGTCGGCGCGAAGTGCGTCAATGCGCTGTCCGATTGGTTCAAGGTGGAGGTCTCGCGCGACGCGAAGGTTTATCACATGGCCTTCGAGCGCGGGAAGACGACCGAAAAGCTGAGTGTCATCGGGGAGCTGAAGAGCAAGAAGACGACCGGCACGCTGATCACCTTTCTGCCTGATCCGACGATTTTCACCATCACGACTGAGTTCAAGTTCGAGCGTCTCGCCAGCCGTCTGCGCGAACTGGCGTTCCTCAACCCGGGGCTGGAGATCACGCTCCAGGACGAACGGACCGAGCCGACCAGGAAAGAAACGTTCTACTACAAACACGGCATCGAGGAATTCGTGAAGCAGCTGGGCGAAAACAAGACCGTCATTCATCCCAAGCCGGTCGTGATTTCGCGGCAGCGCGATGAGGTTTTTGTCGATGTCGTCCTCCAGTATAACGACAGCTACACCGATCAGATTTTGCCGTTTGCCAACTCGATTCCGAATCCGGACGGCGGCACCCACCTGACCGGCTTCCGCACCGCCCTAACGAAGGCGGTCAACCAGTACGCCAAGGCCAACAGCCTGGTGAAAGAGAAAGACCCGGCCATCTCCGGCGACGACGTGCGCGAGGGCCTCGTCTGCGTGTTGAGCATCAAATTGCCCAACCCGCGCTTCGAATCGCAGACCAAGGTGAAACTGGTCAACACCGAGATCGACGGCGTGGTGAACTCGGTCGTCTACGACGGGTTGATGACCTTCTTCGATTCCAACCCGCCGGTGGCGAAAAAGATTTTCGACAAGGTGCTGACCGCGGCCCGCGCCCGTGAGGCGGCGCGCAAAGCTCGCGAGACCATCCGCAAAGGCGCGCTGACCGGCGGCGGTCTGCCCGGCAAGCTGGCCGATTGCTCCGAGCGCGATCCGGAATTAACCGAGCTCTATATCGTCGAGGGCGACTCGGCCGGCGGCTCCGCCAAGCAGGGCCGTGACCGGCGTTACCAGGCGATCCTGCCCATTCGCGGCAAGCTGATCAACGTCGAGAAAGCGCGGCTCGATCAGGCGCTCAAGAACACCGAAATTCAGGCGATGATCACCGCCATCGGCACCGGTATCGGCCGGCCGAAGGAAGAGGCCGGCAGCGGCAAGGAGAACGAAGGCACTTTCGACATCACGAAGCTGCGCTACGGCCGGATCATCATCATGACCGACGCCGACGTCGACGGCTCGCATATCCGGGTTCTGCTTCTGACCTTTTTCTACCGGCAAATGACCGAGCTGGTCCGCGCGGGCAAGATCTACATCGCGCAGCCGCCGCTCTACCAGATCAAGCGCAAGAAGCGCGAGGAGTACGTCGACGACGACATCCAGTTGAATCGAATTTTGATTTCGTTAGGCGCGGAAGACGTCCGGCTCAGGAATTTGGCCGACAACAAGGAGCTGACCACGGCGCAGCTCAAGGACATGCTCGAACAGCTGGAGCGACTGGCGAAGCTGAGCGAATCCGTCCGGCGTCATGGGGGCGACTTTGAGGATTTCCTCGGCCATCGCGATGCGAAAACGGACAAGCTGCCGATCTATCTGGTCAAGATGCGCGACGGCAACGAAGAGTCGGTGCATTATTTCCACGACGAGCGTTCCGTCCGGCAATTTCACGAGAACAATCTCGATCTCAGTCTTTTCGACGTGGAGATCGGCCAGGAACTTCTCCCCCTAACGAATGCACCGGCAGCGAAAACCAACGGCAACCGGCGCCGCGGCAAACTGATCGAGCTGCACGAAGCGGCCGGCATTCAAAAGCTGATCGGCGAACTCGGACGCAAGGGTCTAAAGGTCGATCACTACGCCGCAGCTGATAAGCCGATCTTCGAATTGATCGAGGGCGAAGGTGAGAAGGCGACGGCGCATCCGCTCTTCTCCATCCCCGAGATTCTGGAGAAGATCATGGAAATCGGACGGCGCGGAGTGCAGATCAAGCGCTTCAAAGGCCTTGGTGAAATGAACGCCAAAGAACTCTTCAGCACCACGATGGACCCGGAGAGGCGCAAGCTCTTGAAGGTCGACCTGAACGACGACAACGCGGTCGAAGCCGACCAGATGTTTTCCAAATTGATGGGCGACGTGGTCGAGCCTCGTCGCCAGTACATCGAGGACAACGCCCTCAATGTTCGCAACCTGGATGTGTAACCGGCGTCAGCCCCGATCCTGTCCCAAGAAGTTTACCCGTGTATAACGCCAACGAAAAAGTAGAACCCATTAACGTCGCCGAAGAGGTCTCTAGGTCGTTCCTAGATTACTCGATGTCGGTCATCATCTCGCGCGCGCTGCCTGATGCGCGCGATGGATTAAAGCCTTCGCAGCGCCGCATCCTTTACGCGATGCAGCAGCTCTCGCTCTATCCCGGCCGCAAGCCGTACAAGTGCGCGAAAATTTGCGGTGACACGAGTGGTAACTATCACCCGCACGGTGAGGCCGTGATTTATCCGACCCTCGTGCACATGGCGCAGTCGTGGGCCATGCGCGAGACCCTCGTCGAGGGCCAGGGCAACTTCGGCTCGGTCGAAGGCGACCCGCCGGCCGCGATGCGATACACCGAGGCGCGCATGACGCATCTCGGCGCCGCGCTCATGACCGACATGGACAAGGACACGGTCGACTTTGTCCCGAACTACGATGAGCGCCTGACCGAGCCGACCGTTTTCCCTGCCGCTTTCCCGAACATGCTCGTCAACGGCGGCACCGGCATTGCCGTCGGCATGGCGACGAACATGCCGCCGCACAACCTGGGCGAAGTGATCGACGGCATCTGCGCCCAGATCGACGATCCCGACATCACGTCTGAGGGTCTAATGAAGTATGTGAAGGGCCCGGATTTCCCGACCGGTTGCGCCATCTGCGGAGTCGCCGGCGTAAAGCAATACATCGAAACCGGACGCGGCAGCATGAAGGTGCGCGGCAAGGCCGGGGTCGAGGAGCTGAAGGGCAACCGCGAGCAGATCGTGATCACGGAAATTCCCTACAACGTGAACCGAGCCACTCTCGTGGAGCGGATCGCCGGCTTAGTGAATGACAAGGTGCTGACCGATATCACGGCGATTCGCGACGAGTCGGACGAGAACACCCGCGTCGTCATCGAGCTCAAGCGCGACGCACTTGCCGAAGGTCGTCATCAACAATCTCTACAAGCACACCGCGCTGGAATCGTCCTTCGCGGTCAACATGCTCGCGATCGATCACGGCAAGCCGAAGCTGCTTTCGCTCAAGGAAGCGAACCAGGCCTTCATTGATCATCGCCGCGAAGTCGTCCTGCGCCGCACCCGTTATGAACTGCGCAAAGCCGAAGAGCGCGCCGAGACGCTGGAGGGTTACCTCATCGCCCTTGCGAACATGGATGAATTCATCCGCATCATTCGCGGATCGGCGAATCGCGATGAAGCGCGGGTCAAGTTGCTCGCGTTTGAATTCACCCGGAAGCAGGTCGAACAGCTCGGCCTTCTCATTCGCAACGAAGCCCGCCTAACGGATGGCCGTTACGCCTTCAGCGAACACCAGGCGAACCAAATTCTCGAGCTGCGCCTCTACCAGCTGACCGGCCTCGAGCGCGAGAAGGTCATCAACGAATACAAGGAGCTGATCGAGACGATCAAGGACCTGCGCGACATCCTGGCAAAGGAGATTCGCGTCTTCGAGATCATCAAGGAAGAGCTGCGCGAGATCCGGCAGAAGCACGCCGGCCCGCGCCTGACCCAGCTCGTGCCCGATGAAGGCGAGATCAACATGGAGGATCTCATCGCCAACGAAGGCTGCATCATCAGCATCACGCATAACGGCTTCATCAAGCGCACTGCGGTCAGTGCCTTCCGCGCGCAACGTCGCGGTGGCAAAGGCGTCATTGGCATGACCACGCGTGAAGGCGCGACCCAGGAGGACGAAGGCGATTTCATCGAAAATCTTTTTACCGCCACGACCCACGATTACCTGATGTTTTTCACGACATCGGGCCGCTGCTATGTGGAAAAGGTTTACGAGATTCCCGAAATGGGCCGCGCTTCCAAGGGCCGCTCGATCGCCAACCTGCTCGAACTGCGCGCGGGCGAAAAGATCGCCGCCACCATTCGCATTCAATCGAAGAGCAGCGGCACCGCGCCGAACCTGGTCGACGAAACCTGGGATGAAAATCTTCACATCGTGTTCGCGACCCGCACCGGCATCGTGAAGAAATCGAACCTTTCCGATTACAGCAACGTCCGCAAAGGCGGGATCATCGCGATCAACATCGAAGACGACGATTGCCTGATCGATGCCGTCCTCACGAATGGCGATAACGAGATCGTTCTGATCACGACCGAAGGCATGAGCTTGCGCTTCCACGAAGAACAGTTGCGCGACCAGGGCCGCAACACGGTCGGCGTTTGGGGCATCCGGCCGTCGAAGGGCGATTACATCGTCGCGATCGCGCTCGTGAACAACGACGCCATGCTCCTGGTTGCCGGCGAAAACGGCGTCGGCAAACGGACCGCTTTCGATAATTACCGCACCCAGAAACGCGGCGGCAAAGGCATCATCACGATGAAGACCGGGGACAAGACCGGCCGCGTCGTCGGTGCACTCACCGTCACGGAGAAAGACGAGCTCATGCTCATCACGACCAAGGGGCAAATGGTGCGGACGCGCATCTCTGAGATTCGCGCGGTCGGCCGCAATACGATGGGCGTGAAATTAATGGACCTGCGCGGCGCCGAAAAACTGCAGGCGATCGCGCCGGTGGTGAGCGAGGAAAAGGAAGACGCGGAAGTGGAAGAAGTGTAGCGGCGGGCGTGGCGCCCGCAGGAATGTCTCTCCGCTAACCAACCCTCGATCTCACCGGGATCTTGCCGCCGCAGTTTGCTCTGCGGCCGACACAGCCGCCTCTACACACAGAAAAGGGAGACGCTCGCGCGTCTCCCTTCCCTGAAGATTCAGTTTCCGGTTTAGTATCCGCCCGCGCTCTGCCGAGTCACCGTTGTGCTCGTGCTGGTCGGTGTGCGTTCCACCGCAGTCTCCGTGTGCGTGGTCGTGGTGGTCGTCGGTGACGGTTCTTCCTTCACCACGGTGGTGCAGGAGGAGAGAGCGCAGACCGCGATGACCGGGACTAACAAGATAAGTTTTTTCATAAGTAGGTTTGATTGGTAACACACCCAGATCGCGACAAACCCCCTTGGCGGATGGCTTTGGAGCAATTTATTTACACCTGCGCGATCGGCACCTCGCGCTGGCTGCTGCTCGAAAGGTAGATCGCGTCCAGCATTTCCATCAGGTAAACCGCCTGTTGGGCGTTGTTGACCGGCGCCGCCACTCCCCGGATGGCGTCGACAAAATTCTGCATCTGCAACTCGAAGGAATCTGCATCGTCGGTCGGGACGAGCGCCTTGTCGACGAGCTCGCCCTTCACATCCTGGAAAAGCGTGAGCGGCTTCAGCCGCACCGTCGCCTTGTCGCCGTAAACCGTGCAGTTGTTGAGTTCGCGCCCGAAGACATCGCCCTGCGGAATCTCATCCGTCAGGTTGCCCGCCCAGGAAGTCTTTAACTGCACGACCGCATCGTTCTCGAAGCGAATGAAAGCGAAAGCGGAATCCTCGACATCGAAAACCGGCGCGGAGACGAGGTGCTTGAAATTCTGGAAGACCGAGGCTGTGACCGAGACCGGTCGCGGCGTTCCCATCAGATACCAGGCGGAATCGAGCGCGTGAATGCCGATATCGATCAGCGTCCCGCCGCCGGAACGCTGTTTGTCCGTAAACCAAGCGCCGATGCCTAACGGAATTCCGCGCGAACGCACCCAGACCGCTTCCGCGAAATAGATTTTGCCCAGCGCGCCGCGTGAGATGAGATCACGCGCCATCCGCATCCCGGGTGTGAACCGAAACTGGCGGCTGAAATAATAGACCAGTCCGTGCTTTTCCGCCTCCTCCTGCAGGACGCGCATCTCGGCGCCGTTCATCGTCGGCGGTTTTTCGCAGAGGACGTGTTTACCGGCGCGGAGCGCGGAGAGGGTGGCGGGGAAATGGAGGTGGTTCGGCAGGCAGATCACGACCGCATCGACTCCCGGATCGACCAGCAGGTCATTGAAGTGCGCCTGGATCGTTTCCGGCGCGTAGGCGGCGCGGAATTCTGCCGCCCGCTTCTCGTTAGGCTCGGCCAGCGCCTGGAGAACCGCGTCGGGCGAAGCGACGATGGCCCGCGCGTGCTGTTGCCCCGGCCAGCCGGCTCCGACCACTCCCACTCGCACCTGGGTTTGCATGACGACTGGCAGAAAACCTCAATCCACGGGTTTCGCGCGCAGCTTCTTCAGGACAGAGCGCTGCCGTTTGCTCTCCAGGATTTTCCTTTTCAAGCGCGGCGGGCGCGGGGAATTGCGCCGGCGCTCTTCCGCCGCCGCGGCGCGGCGTTTTTGCTTCGCCTCTTCCTTGCGCCGTTCGAGCGCGGCGAGCAGACGCTCGAGCGCGAGTTGGCGGTTGCGCGCCTGCGAGCGCGAGTCCTGGACGGTGACGCTCGATTCCGCTCGGCTGATGCCGGAGCGTGACCGCGGTCGAGACCTTGTTCACGTGCTGCCCGCCCGGCCCCGAGGAGCGCGCGAAACTTTCCTTTAGGTCCGCCTCCCGCACTCCGAGCCGTTGCATTCGTTCCGCCAGAGTCATCGCGGAGAGGATCGCACTTGGAAGCGGAAGCGGCTAGTTGGACAAACGAGCGCGGTAGAAGCGGGTCGTTAGGCCGGTCGTGTCCGTGGTCGAAAGGGTCAGCTGCCCGGCGGCGGCGGTGAGCGGCGCGTTGAGCGGGACCCATGCTCCGCCGAGTGCATCGCAGCTCTCGAGTTGGTAGGTCTTCCCCGGCACGGATGCCCAGGTGATCGTCGTGACGCCGTTCACCCGCGAGATCTGGGTGATGCCAAACCCCAGGGAGGGATCGAGCCGATCGTAGAGTCCATCCGCATTTTCATCTTTCAGCGCGGCGAGTGCGAGCGGCATGAATTCGTCGGGGTCGATATTCCCGTTGCCGTTGCCGAGCGGGCCCTGGGCCGCGAGCAAACCGCCGTCGGCCGTGGCGTAGGCGACCGCCGCGACATAAACCGTCGATGGCACGGTGCCGAAAGCGGCCGCGAGATCGATCGTCCCTTCCATCTGGCCGCTGCTGGTGGCTGATTTCACGACGAGCGAAGAAGTCGGCGCGTTAAACCAGCCGCAGAAGCTGCTCAGGCTTTCACCGCCGATAAACGGCTTGGTCGCGGCTGTCGCCACCATTCCCGATTTCGCCCAAGGTGCAGGCGCAAGGGCCGAAGGAAGGAGTTGATCGGTCAACAGGATGTAATGATCGTTAGGCCCGCCGCTGCTTCCGGGTGACCAGGTCGCGAGATAAAGAATGTTCCCGCGCACCGCCGCATAGATTGTCATTCCGGAACTATTCTCGAGATAGCCGGCGGCGTCGGCCTGCCCGTCTAGGACGAAAGGAATCGGCGTCGCTCCGGGAGTTGGCGTCGGCGTGGGCGTAGGGGTCGCGCTCGGTGTTGGCGTTGGCGTCGGCGTCGGCGTGCTGTTCGGGCCGGCTGCGACATAGACGTGCTGGATCTGCGAGTTGGACACATTCCCGCGCGCATCCGTCGCGCTGACGTAGTAATCCACATAGGAGTCACTCAGGCCCGTGATCTTGCTGTAATAATAATCCGCCGAGTACTGCGGTGCGGGAACAAGCAGGCTCGGCACGATTCGCTTGGTCATCGTCACAGACTGCCACGCCGCCGTGTTCGGACCGCCCGCGTAGGTTTTGAATTCATCTCGATTCGGCACGCCGCCGTTCCCATTCGAGCGATACTTCAGGGTCACGCTGCCAAGTCCGGAGGCGTCATAGGCGTAAGTCCAGATCCAGAAATCCGTGTTCGCCGGGGTCGTCGGAACGTAGCTGTATTGCACGCCGTAGTTTTGGCTCCCCGGGTTCCAGGGATGACGTTGTGGCAGGAACACCGTCGGCGTCGTCGTGTCCTGGGGAAGATTGTTGTTCACCGTGCTGTCGATCTCGCGCACGACGTTGGTTTGCGCGACGCCGGCTCGGGTAATCTGGTCGGCTACGCCGTAATAGAGAAACCCGCTGTCCAATCCGCCGAGGTAATAATGCCACGCAAGTTCCACCGTGTTCGGCGTCGTCGAAAAACTCCCCGGATCGCGCACCTGATCGGTCCGCGGCGTGATTCCCGTGATCTGTTGCGCCGTGCGCACACGGTTTTCAGTCGCGATCGTCGCCCGCCAAAAATCGCCCTTGGTCGTGGTGCCGACGCTCGGGTCGACCACGTTCCGGCCGTTCGCGGTGTAACTCGGCGGCCAGTTCCAGTTGATAAAACTAGGCGACCCGAAATCGCTGTCGGCATAAACCCAGCCGCCGTCCTCGACATGCACGATGTCGTTAGGGTCAGCCGGCCAATCGAGCAGGAATTGCTCGACCGTGGTCGGCTCGTAGCCGCTGTTGCTGGCGGTGGAGGCAAATTGCGGGACCCATTCGTTGTAATAGGAAAAGCCGCCGCTCCAGGCGTTATCGCCGTCGTGCGCGAGGAGCACGAGGGCGGGCTTGCTCGAGTTATTCCGCGCCGCGATCGGGCCGATGAGCCCCACGTCCCAGCCGCTGTAGCTATCTTTCCAGCCCATCGCCTGGTCTGCCGGCACGACTGTGATGGTCGAGGCCGTGCCGGTCGCAGGATCGACATGGCGCGCAGTGTGGAGTTGGTAGCTAAATGGCATCGCGGCCGAGGGCGCGCAGCCGCGATCGATCGTTAGGCGTTGATAGTTCCCGGCGCCTTGCGCGGGATTGAGCTGATCCGCCTTGTTTGGCAAATCGCATTGCTCGCCGCCTGATCCGATTGCGAGCGGCATGTCTGGGCAGGCGCGCGCGAGGTGATTGTTCGCCACCACCGTCCAGGTGATGCCGGCCTGCTTCAGGATCGGAATCATCCGCTGCGAGAAGCAGGTCTCGGTCGGAAAATATCCACGCGAAACGGCCGGGTTCGTGCCCCAGAAAATTTCCATCTGGCGTTTATGGATCTGCAGTTCCATCAGCAGCGTCGCGTCGCTCACGAGCGGCGCCATGGCGTGGTGGTAAGTGAAATTCACCAGGTCCATCCGCGGCTTGCCGCCGGTCGTGGTCCACGTCCGCGCTTCCGCGTTCGATTGATACCAGGTGCCGGAATAACCGAACTGCCCGGCCGCGGCCAGGCTCTGCACGTTCTCCATCAATGCGCCCGACATGTTTACCTGCGCGCCGGAGTTGGTGAAATTTCCGATCGCACTCAGCGTGTTGCGCGGCTGCGCCTGGTAGGCGTTCACGCGATCGGCTAACGAAAAGATCGGCGTCAGCGCCTCGCTCGGCACGGGCCGTCCGCCGTTCTGGGCCTGGATGGTGTCCCAGGCGTTTTCGTAGTGATTGTTCGCGGCCCGTTTGTCCGGCCAATAGATCGGCTGATGCAAATGCCAGAGCCAGGAAGTGTGGACGTTGGAATTCTGGGCAACGGCGTTTGGTGCAGCCGCTCCGAAGACGCCCAGGAGAAGAGCGGCTTTGGTGAGAGTAACTGGAATGCGGCCGCTCATCTTGGAGCCGCCCCTTGGAGGCAGGAGTCGACCAAGGGAGCGTAGGGGGCACCCCGGGGTGGAAGAAGGGAATAATTGGTTGCCCGTTAACCCAGGCGAAAACAGGGAAGATTGGAATCTGCCGATGGCCGGACTCGAACCGGCACGGGCCGTTAAGCCCAACGGATTTTAAGTCCGTTGCGTCTGCCATTTCGCCACATCGGCGGCTGCCGGGCCAGTCTATCGTAAAAGTCCGGGGCCGCATGGGAATTATCGGAGGCCGCATAACGGTCATCGATGATTGCCTATTGATGAGGGAAGAGGCATCACTGGAGACTGTGCTAACCCGACTTCTTCAAGGGTTACGGCGCCCAGCGACGCCCGAGACCAACCCGCTTCTCGCCCCCGCCTTTCGCCGATCTTTGTGCGAGTATTTTTGCGCGCAGGATGGAATCGCGATTGAGCGCGCGCTAGCCGGGGTGCTTCGGGCGAAGGTCCGGGTGAGGGTGGCTTTTGATCAAGCTCTGGTGCCGCACCCGATGAGTTGCGCCTGGTCGCTCTCGCCGCAGCGCGGTTCTCATTTCACTTTTCCCGACTTTCAACCCGGGCAATTGCTCGAGGTGGTGGTGGAACGCTGGCTCTCGCTCTTCGATCTCTTTCTCGCCGCGCAACGGGAAATCGACCAAGGCGGCTCGACCATGATCAGTTTCAACGACCTCGCGGCCGAGCCGGGTCTGGGGTTTTGCGGCAATGCTCCCGGGCATATTCTGTTGCCCGATTTCGCATTCCTCCAATCGCACGGATACCGCGAGGCTCGGCGATATTTTGCCCATCATCAACCGGCGTGGGAGGAGCGGTCGTCCCGCGTCTTTTGGCGAGGAAGCTCGGTTGGCCAGAAGAATCATCCCATCCTGGAAATGCCGCGCGCCCGCCTCTGCCTCCTGGCGCAGGAAATGGGCGAGGAGTGGGGCGACATCGGCCTGGTCGAGCTCTTTCACATCTCCGAAGCGGACGCCGACGCGCTGCGCAGCAGGCGGCTACTTAAGCCAAAAGTATCGTGGAAAGAGTTGAGCAATTATCGCTTCCACATCGACATCGATGGGCATGCTTCCTCCTACGCCGGATTGTTCCTGAAGCTTCTCTCGGGCGGGCTGGTGCTGAAAGTGCAGTCACCCGAAAGGTGCGTGCAATGGTATTACGACCGGCTGCTTCCCGGGGTGAACTTCGTGCCGGTCCGATCCGACTTGAGCGATCTGGCCGAGATCGTGAGCCATTATCGTCAACATCCGCGGGCGGCCGAGGAGATCGCGCGCCGCGGCCGCGAGCTGGCGCTTTCATTGACGTATGAAAAGGAATTCGCGTCTGCCCTGCGCACCGTGGCACGCGCTTTCGCGGCGTAAGCCGACCTGCCGTTCTCCGAAACCTGCATCCATCCGCCCACCTCCGGGCGAACTAGAAGTGATGGGATTCCCCCATCTTCTTCAGAAAGTTCAGTCGAGGAGTATTTATGGCCGAAAAATTAAGCGGAAAAAAAGTGGCGATCCTGGTGACCGATGGCTTTGAACAGGTCGAGATGACCAAGCCGCGCGAAGCCCTGAAAGAGGCTGGCGCCGAAACCAAAATCGTCTCGATCAAGTCCGGCAAGATCCAGGGCGTGAACCACGACGAGAAAGGCGACAAGTTCGACGTCGATCTCACACTCGGTGAAGCGCGCGCGGAAGATTTCGATGCGCTCCTCATCCCCGGCGGCCTGATGAATCCTGACGCCATGCGGCAGGAAGAGAGCGCGATCGAATTCGTGCGCGGCTTCTTCGAGGCCGGCAAGCCGGTCGCGGTCATTTGTCACGGACCGCAGGTCCTGATCAACGCCGACCTCGTGCGCGGCCGCACCATGACCTCGTGGCCTGCGCTGCGGGTCGACATGACGAATGCCGGCGCCAACTGGGTCGACGAGGAAGTCGTGGTCGACAACGGTCTCGTTTCGAGTCGCAAACCGGACGACATCCCGGCCTTCAACAAAAAGATGATCGAGGAATTCGCCGAGGGCCGGCATCCAGGCATGCGACCGCAGGAAGACGCCGGCGCGCCCGTCGCGCTCGAGACTTAGCCGTTAGGCGTTAGGCGATTCGTTCCCCGCAAGCCAACGGAAGCGCAGCCTGCGCCGCGCTTCCTCTTTCTTTTTCGGCGGAGCCGCTGTCATATTGCCTCCCGCCATGACTACGGCCAACAAAATCACGCTCGTCCGCATCCTCATGATCCCGGGCTTCGTCCTGATGGCGCTCTACTACGGCGAGAGCATCAAGCGCGGCGAACCGATCGAGTGGCAGCGTTATGCCGCGATCGTGATTTTCCTCGTCGCCGCCGCGAGCGACGGCCTCGACGGTTACATCGCCCGTCGTTACAACCAGAAGAGCGCCCTCGGCGTCATTCTCGATCCGATCGCGGACAAGGGTTTGCTTCTGAGCGCGATCATCACCCTTTCCATCAGCAATTGGAGCGACATCGATCCGCAGTACGGACAATTTCCCACCTGGTTCCCGGTCCTCGTGATCAGCCGCGATGCCGTGATCCTTATCGGGAGCGCGATCCTGCATCTGCTCAACGGCAAGGTGACCGTGCGCCCGGCCTGGACCGGGAAAGTCGCCACCTTTCTGCAGATGGCGGCGATCGCCTGGGTCATGTTGCAGCTCATGTTCATCCCGCTCATCTATGTCGTCGCGGCGGCGGGCTTTTTCACCTTCGTCTCCGGCATCATCTACGTCATGGATGGCTTCCGGCAGCTTGGCGCGCAGGGACATGCCAACGCGAACGGCGAGCAGGGGAAACGTTAGGCATGGCCACCGGAAGCATCCGCCAGGTCGCGATCGTGGGCCGGCCTAACGTCGGTAAGTCAGCCCTTTTCAATCGCCTCGTCGGGCGCGACATCGCCATCGTGCACGATCAACCCGGGATCACGCGCGACCGGATCTCCGCCCCGAGCAAGCGTGGCGATTTCCTCGTTTGGGACACCGGCGGCATCGGCGGCAAAGGCGAGACCGAGCTCCTGCAGGAAGTACGCGGCGCGGCCGACGCGGCCATGCGCGAGGCAGACGTGATCGTTTTCGTCGTCGATGCCCAGCAAGGCCTTACCCCGGTCGACCAGGAACTGGCGCAGCTTTTGCGAAGATCGAAACGCCCGGTCATCCTGGCGGTGAACAAGATCGATCATCCCAAGCATGAAAACCTCGACGTGGAATTCCAGCGGCTCGGTTTTCCTGACCTGCTCTCGATCAGCGCGGCGCACGGACTTGGGATTGGCTCGTTAGTCGAAAGCATCGAAAAGCGCCTGCCCGTCGCGGAAAGCAAAGTGGACCCGTCCGCCGCCGCCCCGCTTTCCCTCGCCATCATTGGGCGCCCGAACGTCGGCAAGTCGTCGCTCGTTAACGCCATCCTGAGCGATCGCCGCACGATCGTGAGCAACATTCCCGGCACCACCCGCGATGCGGTCGATATCGCCTATCGGCACGGAAAAGATGATTTCCTGCTCATCGATACGGCCGGCATTCGTCCGCGTGGCAAACACTCCAGCTCGGTCGAGGTCTTCAGCGTCATGCGCTCCGAGCGCACCATTCGGCGGGCCGATCTTTGCGTGCTCGTGGTCGACGCCACCAGCGGCGTCACTTTGCAGGACAAAAAAATCGCGGCCCTGATGCTGAAATCGCAGAAGCCCTCGCTCATTCTGGTCAACAAGTGGGACCTCGTGAAACCGGAGCGCGGCGCCAAGGACACCCTCGCGAAACTGATCGAGGAAACGCGCGATCGCCTCTTCTTCCTGCCCTACGCGCCCATCCTCGTCGCCTCCGCCCTCACCGGCGAAAACGTCGACCGGCTCTTCAGCGCCATCCGCAAGATCCGCCGCGGGGCGCACGCGCGTCTCAGCACCGGTGTGCTCAACCGATTGATGCGCGAAGCATTTATCGTCAGCCCGCCGCCGATGTCCGCGAACAAACGGATGAAGTTGTTTTACGCCACGCAGACGCGCGGAGAAAACCGTCCGCTTCCCACGCCGGAATTTGTCCTTTTCGTCAACGACCCGAATTTATTGGTCGACACCTACGCGCGCTATCTCGAGGCGCAGATCCGCGCCGCGGAACCGTTCCCCGGCCTGCCTCTGATGCTGAACTTCCGCCCGCGCTCGGAGAACACCTCACGCAAAGGACGGACGTAGCGTCGATTTGAAATCGACGATGCTCCGATTGCAAATCGGAGCTACGAGGCCGCACCGGCTAGAAGCGAAAAATATTAAGGAACGCCACTTCCAGCGCGAGCGCTTCCTGGATGTTGCGGCTGAGATGATCGCGCAGTTCCTCCAGCCGCCGGATGCGGCGGAGGATTTCCGGCGTCGTTAGGCGGGCGGCGATCGCTGCGGTGCTGGCGGCGGCATCAGGCAGTTCCCGCGCGGGCACGCCGGTGCTGGCCCGGAGAACGTCGCCCCACCAGAGGAAGAGCGTCTCGATCAATTGCGCGCGCTGTTGCAGGTAGCGGCTTTCGGTCAGGGCCTTGTAGTGATCTTCCCGCGTGTCCAGCCAGGCGCCGCCGTCGGTCGTGTTTTTGTAATGCGTTTCCTCCCGCTTCAACGCCGCCGCCGATTCTTCCTGGATGCTCTCGCGCATTTGCCCGAGCAGGCCGTGCACGCCCTGCGCCAGTTGATAGGCCTCGTGCACGCTGCCGTTCGAGCCGCTCGTTAGGCGATTAAGCAAATCGATCAGCGCCTCCTGTTCGCTCGTGAGTGCAAGTTCGGCGGAGGAGGCGAGGGGAATCTCGATGCAGCGCGAAAGGATCGTCTCCGGCAACACTTCCGGGATGGAGCTGAGCAGTATCAGGAGCGAATTGTTCGGCGGTTCCTCCAGCGTTTTCAAAAAGGCGTTGGCGGCCTGCGTCATCATCCGGTCGGCCTCGGAAATGACCGCGACTTTGCGCCGGCCGTCGCTCGCCCGCATTTGCAGGGCGTGTTCGAGGCCGCGGATTTGTTCGATCACGATCCGGCGCGATTTCGATTCCGGGCCGGCCAGATAAACGTCGGGCGCGTTACCGCCAAAGATTTCATCGGCGGGCGCGCCATTGACCCGGTGTGCCAGCTCCGCCGCGAGGGCGCGTTTCCCGCTCCCCGGCGCGCCGGTGATGAGGTAGGCGTGGGCGAGACGGCTGCGTTTTTGTGCGCCCGCGAGGTAGTCGAGCGCGACTTGCGGTGTGAATGCCACGGTTCAGGAATGCCGGGAGTGCCGCCGCGCCGGGATCATGCGCGCGAGATGGCCGAAACGCGTCGAGATGATTTCCCAGATCTCCTTTTCCATCTCCTCGATCGGCCGCGTGGCGTCGATGACGCGGATGCGATACGGCTCGCGCGCGGCCAGTTCGCGGTAGGCGACACAGACCGCTTCGTAAAACTTGAGCGGTTCCTGTTCCATCCGGTCGATCCCGGCGGCGGGGCGCACCCGGCGCATCATGCGGGCGCGCGCGGTTTCGACATCGATGTCGAGAAGGAAGGTAAGATCGGGCCAGCATTTGCCGACGGCGAAAGTGTTGAGGTGGCCGACCATTTCCTGGTCGAGCCGCCGCGCCACGCCCTGGTAAACGGTGGTGGAATCGGCGAAGCGATCGGAGATCACGACCGTGCCGCGGTCGAGCGCGGGCTGGATCACTTCCCTAACGAGTTGGCTGCGGCTGGCCTCGAACAGGAGCAGCTCCGTCTCCGGTGTCATGGCCACGCTCTCGGGTGCGAACTGGAGGAGGTGCCGGATCTTTTCGCCGATCGCGGTCCCGCCCGGCTCGCGCGTCACGAGCAGCGGCACGTTCGCCGCCGTCAGGCGGTCGGCGAGGAGGCTGACCTGGGTCGACTTTCCGCAGCCCTCCGAACCTTCAAAAGTAATGAATGGCAGGCGCGGCATGCGGTCGATTTTGTAGCAGAATCCGGCGCTTGTCGAATCATCTCGCGGGACAAATTCGGCCCGCCAAAAAATCAGGGCGCCGGTCGGGGCGCGGAGCGTTGCAGCAGCTCGACCAGCTCCTCTTTCCAGAGGGCCGCGAGGGTGTGGCTGCCGTGGCCGCGGGTCTGGTCGCTCCGCGGAATGGAGACGGCTTTGCCCTTTGGCACACGCTTGATCTCGCGCTCGAGGATGCCGAGTTCGGGCGGGTTGATCAGGTCGTCGTCGAAATTAATCGCCGTCAGCGGGGCGCGGATTTTCTCCAGCGCCGGGCCGGGATCGTAATCGTGCGAGGCCTCGACCGCGTAGAGCACATCGTTGGCGTCGCCGGTCTTGACGTAGTCGCCGACAAACTTGTCCAGCGTCGCGTCCGTTGTCGTTAGGCTCGGCGCTTCTTTTTGCCGCACGACCGGATTGCTGCTCATGAGCCAGAGCATGGCGGCCGCGGTCCGCAGACTGGGCGGTTGAGTCTTGTAATTGCCTCCTTCCCACGCCGGATCGTTCCGGATCGCGTCGATAATAATTCGCCGCCAGGCGCGATTCCGCCCCGCGATCTGCGTCGGCAGACTCGCGAAAGGCAGGAGCGCGTCCATGAACTCGGGATGGATCTCGCCCCACATCCAGGCGTGCATTCCGCCCATCGAAGTGCCCATGACGAGCCGCGCGTGGTTGACCCCGAGCCCGTCGGTCAGCAGGCGATACTCCGCCTCGACCATGTCGCGATAGCCGTAGCGCGGGAAATTTCGCGCGCAGCCCGTCGCTCGGCTTGCTCGATTTCCCATGGCCGATGTCGTCCGGCAGCACGATGAAATATTTCGTCGCATCGAGCGGCTGGCCGGGGCCGAAAAGCTCGCCGGCAAACTCCGGCCGGAAGAATTGCGCGCCGCTCCCGGTCGTCCCGTGCATGACGAGAACGGCGTTTTGCGTGACCCCTTTCGCATCTTTCACCGGCTTGCCGAGCGTCCGGTAATGGATTCGCAGCTCCGGCATCGTCTCCCCGGAGGTGAACTTGAAATCGCGCAGGACGAAATCGCCCTCGTTAGGCGCGGGGTAATCGGCCGCGAGGAGAACGGCCGGGAAAAGAAACGCGAGAACCAGCGGAGCGAGGCGAGGGCGCAAAGTCATCGGCAAAAGTTATCGCAACTTTGCCGCGGCCGCCTCTATGTTGTGCAAGGAAGAGATGAAAAAGCACTGGCTCGTTAAACAGGAACCGGAGTCGTACTCGTGGAACGATTTCGTGCGCGATGGCGGAACGAAATGGACCGGGGTGCGAAATTTCCAGGCCCGCAACAACCTTCGCGCCATGCGCAAGGGCGACGAGGTCCTCTATTATCACAGCGTGAGCGAGAAGGCGGTCGTCGGCCTCGCCGAGGTCACGCGCGAGGCTTTTCCCGACCCGACCGCGGAGGATGGGGACTGGAGCGCAGTCGAGCTCAAGCCGGTCAAAGTCCTGCGGGCGCCGGTCACGCTCGAGCAGATCAAGGCGGAGCCGAAGTTGCGCGAGATCGCGCTCCTGCGGAACTCGCGGCTCTCCGTCCAGCCGCTGGGCAAGGCGGAGTTCGATCACATCTGCAAGATGTAGAGCGCGGCAGTTTCAACTTGTTCGCATTCCTCTCCCAGCGAGGCTAGCCGCGTGCAACGCGCTCTGGTTGTTTCCATTCACGATGTCGCGCCCGCCACGCGCGAGAAGACCGAGCGCATCCTCACCCACCTGGCGCGGCTTCGGGTCGAGGCCTGCTCCCTCCTCGTCGTGCCCGATTATCACCGCGAGGGGCGCTCGCTGGCCGATCCCGGTTTCCGCGCCTGGTTGCAGGATTTGCAGACGCGGGGACATGAGATCGTGATCCACGGTTTCTTCCACCAGCGTGCCCGGCGGGCGAAGGAAGCGGCGCAGGCCAGGTTCGTCACGCGCATTTATACGGCGGATGAAGGCGAGTTCTACGATCTCGGGTATGACGAGGCGCTGCGCCTGATCAACGAGGCGCGCCGGGATTTTGAGACCCATGGATTTCATCCGCACGGATTTATCGCTCCGGCCTGGCTGCTGGGGGCCGAGGCGGAGCGCGCCGCGATCGACGCCGGCATGAGCTACACCACCACGCTGCGCACAGTGAAGGATTTTGCCCGCCATCGCACCGTCGCTTCGCAATCGCTCGTCTATAGCGTGCGCAGCGGCTGGCGCCGAACCATGAGCCTGGCGTGGAATCGCTCCCTTTTCCGGCGGCTGACGAATAACCCGCTCCTCCGGCTCGGCATTCATCCGCCCGATCTCGATCACCCCGCGATCTGGGAGCAAATCATCGCGCTCATCGACGACGCACTGGCCGCGCGCCGGCCGATGACCTATCGGGATTGGCTGGCGGCTGAGCCTGCCCTGACCGCATGAGCCGCTGCGACCTTCATCTGCATTCGAAATTCAGCGATCGATCCGAGGATTGGATCTTTCGCCGGTTCGATTTCCCCGATAGCTACACCGATCCGCACGAGCTTTACGCCCGCGCCAAAGAGGCCGGGATGGACTTCGTCACCATCACCGATCACGACACGATCGAGGGCTGCCTCGCGCTTTCGATCGTATTCCGATACTTTTATCAGCGAGCAGATTACGACTTATTTCCCGCAGGACCCATGCAAAATAAATCTCCTCGCCTGGGGCCTGACCGAAGCGCGGCATGACGAGATCGTCCGCCTGCGCGACAACATTTTCGACCTTCAGGCCTACCTTCAGGCCGAGTCGATCGCCCACGCCGTCGCGCACCCGCTTTACAGCATCAATGGCAAGCTTAGCACCTCGCATCTGGAGCGGCTCATCCTCCTTTTCCGGCACTTCGAGGGCATCAACGGCCTCCGCGACGCGCTCCTGAGCGAGCTCACCCGGCATATCCTCGGCCAGCTCACGCCGGCGAAGATCGAGGAGTTCGCCAGCCGCCACGACCTCGCGCCGACCCATCCCAAGCCATGGAAAAAAGTCCTCGTCGGCGGCTCCGACGACCATGGCGGGATTTTCGCCGGCTCCGTCTTCACGGAAACGCCCGCCGCGCAGACCCCCGCGGAGTTTCTCGACCATATCCGCGCCGGGAACTGCTCCGCGCACGGTGAGGGCGGCACTCCGCTCGCCCTCTCGCACGGCTTTTACAATACCCTCGGCAGCTTCATCCAGGACCGCTTCACCACGAAGCTCGGCCCGAGCGCCGGCCTGGTGGAGAAAATGTTCTCGCGCTTCATGGAAGGGCGCGACCCGACCGAGTTTACGCTCAAGGAAAAAGCTGGCTTCATCACCCAGGGCGTCCTCTCCGGCAAGATCTTCGACCTCGCCAAGCCGGCTAACATCTCCCTCTGGCGCGAGCTCTCCGGTTATTTCTCGAAACCGGAAGTGAAAGCGCAAATGGCGCGCGAGATCGCTGACGTCACCGAGCCCGAGCGCCGCACCTTCCTCATGGCCAACGCCGCTTGCGAGCAGCTCGCCTTTCGCTTCTTCGAGAAATTCGTCCAGCAGATCCGCGCCGGGAACATGATCGAGAGCATCCAGGCTCTCTCCAGCATCGCGCCTATCCTAGTCGTGCTCGCGCCTTACATTTACGCCTTCCATAGCCAGGCCCCGTCGCGCCGCTGGCTGCGCGAGATTTGCCGCGACTTCACCGGCGTTATCCCGCCCGTCTTGCAGAATAACAAGCGCGCCTGGTTCACCGACACCCTCGAGGACGTCAACGGCGTCTCCACCACCATCCGCAAGATGGCCGCGGAAGCGCGCGACGCCGGCAAAGAACTCGTCGTCATCACCTCCCGCGGCGAACTCACCATCGACGGCCTCCCGATCCGGAACTTCAAGCCCATCGGCGAGTTTGAGCTGCCCGAGTACGAGCTGCAGAAGCTCAGCTTCCCGCCCATTCTCCAGATGCTCGATTACATCCAGCGCGAAAACTTTTCCGAGATCATCATCAGCACACCCGGCCCGATCGGCCTCACCGCGCTCCTCGCGGGGAAGATGCTCAACCTCGAGACCAGCGGCATCTATCACACCGACTTCCCGCAATACATCCGCATCCTCACCGAGGATAGCTTCCTCGAGAGCCTGGCCTGGAAATACATGCACTGGTTCTACGGCCAGCTCGACACCATCTTCGTCAACTCCGAGCAATACCGCCAGAGCTGGATCGATCGCGGCATCGACCCCGCCAAGCTCAAGATCCTCCCGCGCGGACTCGACACCCAGCTCTTCACTCCCGGCCGGAGCGAGCCCGATTTCTGGAAACAATTCGGCAGCAACGGCGCCGGCGTCCGTCTTTTGTTCGTTGGGCGCGTCTCGAAAGAGAAAGATCTCGATATCCTTGTCCAGGCTTTCGCCAAACTGCGCGCCGACAAGGTTCCCGTCCAGTTATCCATCGTCGGCCACGGACCTTACTCCGCCGCGCTCGCCAGGCTCATGCCCGAAGCCTGCTACACCGGCTATCTCAGCGGCACCGAGCTGGCCAGGGCCTACGCCTCCTCCGATATCTTCGTCTTCCCCAGCACCACCGACACCTTTGGCAACGTCATCATCGAAGCCCAGGCCGCCGGGTTGCCCGTCGTCGTCTCCGATTCCGGCGGGCCGCGCGAGCTCGTCACCGACGGAGTCACCGGCCTCATCACCCGGGCGCTCGACGTCCCCGACTTCGCCGCCGCCATCCGCCGCCTCGTCGAGGACGAGCCGCTCCGAAAAGAAATGAGCGCCGCCGCCCGCCGCAGCGTGGAAGACCGGAGCTGGCCCAGCGCTTTCCGGAAGTTCTGGGCCGCGACCGAGCTGGCCTAACGAACGTAACATCCGGCAGCCGGTCCGCCTGCGGCTAAATGCTTTCCCGCGCCGCGTTTACGCCTTGCATTTTCCCGTGCCGCCGGGTAACAGGAAAGAGGGCAGGCGAGCATCCTGGCCGCTGCCGCAAGAAAGGAAACGAAACTACCATGAAAATAGCCTTCTATCTCTGCGCGGTGCTTGGCGCGGGACTACTCCTGGGCAGCTGCGCGCATCACCACCGCGCCACGGTGGACGAAAACACCTCCCGGCGCGGCCTCGTCGGTCCCGGTTCCGTCGCTCCCATTTATGGCGGCCCGGCCGCTCCGCGGGCGGTGAAGCAGAAGTTCCAGCCCTAGCCCGCGCTCTCGCGTTCGTTAGGCGCGCAGTCGCCACCGGGTTCCCCGGCGGCGCCCGGCACCTTTCGCGCCTTCGCGGCAGTCCTCAGAAGAACCCGCGCAGAAACGCCGCTGTTTCCTCCGAGATTCCGACGACCTTGTTCGTCGCCTGGCGATAGAACTTGAAGTTAAGCTCCGTCTCGGGCCGCCCGTCCTTCCAGTCGGAAAAAAACCGCAGCTCGCTCCGTCCCAGTCGCCGCTTCGCCAGCGCGGTGCGCTTCACCGCGATGCTCACCCGCGGCGTCTGCCGCGCGATCCCCGGCTTCCGCGCCACCGCCGCCGCCGACGTCACCACCCCCTGCGCGATCAATCCCGGCCCGCCCTCGTTCTCGCTTGCGAAAATAAAGATCGTGTCCCCGGCCGCGATCTTCCGCCCGCCGTACATCGTCTTCTGCGCGGGGAAGGAGAACGCCTTCACCCGCGGATCGCGCACCTCGGCCTTGATCGCGAAGTTCATAAAGCCCGGCCCGCCTCGCCCCGGCCTAACGACACCCTGCGCCCATTATTTCCCCGTCGCGATGGCGCGCAGGTCGTCCCGGATCGTTCGATTGTTCACCGTCATGTCGCCGAGCCGCGTCTCGATATCCGCGATGCGCAGGCGGAGCAGCGGCACGAGGTTGGGAGTGGACCGCAGCATCTGCGCGGCTTCGCTCATGGCCTGCGCGCTCAGCTCCGGGCGGCAGGGATGATCGAGAATGCCGGCAATCGCCTCGTAATCTCGCGGCACGATGAAACGATCGCCGCATTGCCGGCCCAGCGCGCGCTGGACGTCGTTAGGCAGGGCCATCCGGAAAGCCTCGCGGTAGCGCGATTCACGGCCCTCGCGCGAGGTATTTTCGATCGCCGGCATATTATAGAGGCGCATCGCCGTGTCGCGCAGCTTCTCATCCAGGATGAGGCTGATCGCGCCGGTCGAGATCAACTCATCGTAAGCCGCGCGGCGGCGGACCGGCTGCTTGTATTGCGTGGCGCGGTAGGCGCTCACCAGCAGCGCCTCGTCCGAGAGCGTCGTCTTGCCCTCCAGCGCGTTCACGGCCTCCTCCGCGTTCTTCAGCACCTGGCGACTGTAGTCGACCATGAGCTGGTAAACCCAGTCTTCATGCCGCAGATCGGCCTTCAGGTGCTCGGCAAAGATCGCCCCCTGCCGCGCGCTCACCCGGTCCTGGTTCCAGTTCGACACCTGGAGACCGATGAACACACCCACCACCACGATCACCAGCTCGATCGCGACCGCGACCCACTGCTGGTTCCGCAGTTGCTCGATCACGCGCCGGCGCGTCATAACGACGTCCGCCCTGGGAAAAGATGAGGTGGTTGCGACATCGGGGCACCAAATCAGAAGCCGACGAAACAGGCGAGGCCCTTTTTTTCGCGGCGCCGCGCAGCTTTTTCTTGTCAAAGGCCGCGTCGAGTGTTCGACTGAACATATGCGATACCTGCGCCATCTCCTCGCTTTCTTCCACCGCGGCCGGGCCCGGCACGAGCAGCTTCAGTTTCCCTTCCACGTCAGATCTTCACGCCGCGCCACCCTCCTGCGACCCCGCGGTCGCAGCCGCCGGGCCTGATCCCATGCCTGGCGACAACGACAACATCGGCCCCCTGCGCGAAGCGCTCGAGCAGGTCCACGCCCGGCTTGGCGGCATCATCGCCCGGCTAGGGGCGCCCGCAGAGGCGCGGTATCTGCGCTGGCGCTGCACCGGCTGCGGCTACCTGAAACATTTCACCCGTCCCATGCCGGCCCACGTCGCCCCGCCCTGCCCGAAGTGCAAAGGCGAGACCTTCGAGGCCATGCCGTAGTAAGGGGAAGAAACCGAAGCTGAAATCTGGAGGGCACCGCTCCGTCGGTGCCGCCCGGGTGGACATCGCGGCCCACCAGATCCGGCGCGACCCTCCGCGGAAGCGACAGAGCGCTTCCCTCCAGGCCTGAACGCTGAAATGTTGGAGGGCACCGCTCCGTCGGTGCCGCCCGGATACCGCATCCGCTATCTCAGCGGACAGTCCCGGCTACTGCTTCTTCATCCGCGGATCGTCCGCCGGGTTCACGAAAGTCACTCCTCCCGGACCCGTAAACGTCACCTGCGCGATCACCTCCGTATCCTCCGTCCAAGTGTAATGCGCGTGCCCGGCCGGGAGCACAAACACACTCCCCGGCGGCAGCTTCGTCCCCTTGCTCTTATCGAAGTCCTGGCCAAAAGAGTTATAGTAAGTCCCGCTCAACACCGTCGCCACCTCCGTGTAGGGATGCGTATGCGGCGGCACCCGGAAGTGCGGCGGAAACTTGATTCGTTGCACGACCGTCTCCGGCTTGGTCGGATCGCCGAAGAGGATCACCGTCTGCGCGCCCTTGAATACCGGATGCTCGGTCCAGACCAGCTCCTCCGGCTTGATCATCTTCATCTCCTGTCCCGCGCCGCTCCCGGCCAGCCCGAGCAGCGCCAACCCGATCAGAATTCGCTTCATCCCGTCATCTCATCAGCCCGGGAAACTGGAGGCGAGAAGTAAACACGCCAGCGCGCGATCAGGCGGCGAAGTCCCTTCGCTCCCGCCGCAGTTGCGCGACGATGTCGCGCTTCAGGCCGTCGGCAAACAGGGCGAGACCGGCCGCAAAAGAGACAAACCCGAGCCCCGCGACAATCGTCGTCTCCTGCGCCCCGCCGCCGGCTGACGGAACATAAACGAGAGCCGCCAGGGCCGCCCAGAGTAACGCCGTGCCGACCATCTTCCGCCAGGTCGCTTTCATTTGTGTGTTCATTGCGTTCATATGTTTTTCTCCGTATTGCTGCTCTGTGTAAAGGCGACCTCACCCAAAGCGCATGCGACTTAATCGCCCAACAACTCTATAACCGACCGCGCAAAAGCTAAAGACGCTGGGGATCATAAGCGCCGCCGGCGCAGCAACCGACGCACTCCCCACACGAGGAAAATCAACACCGCAAGCGCGATAATAGCCTGTGCCACAAGGTTGCGAATAGGATTGCTAAGAATGTAATTCGGATGCCGTGCGTAAAAGCCGTTAAAGCTTTCAAACGCCGCTGGCAACGCCATCAAGTCTTCCTTCGCCAACTCGAGCCGGTGTTCATTGGGATGGTAGCGAGATCTGAATCGGAAGGCCTCTCCGGCCTTGTTCAATTCGATGTGGGCGCCCAGGATATGGGTCAGCGGCCGCGTCTTCAGAAACTCGATCACTCGCAACGCGCTTTCGCGATAAGCCGCGGCGTCTTCGATCAGCAGCCGGGCCGGCATCAGGAAATCTCCGGAAAAAAGAAGCCCCGTCCTGTTATCGTAAAATGCCACGTGCGTCTCGTTGTGTCCCGGCGTCGGGATTACATCCACCGTTCGGCCGCCCAGATCCACCTGCGCAATCCCATTGGGCCAGTTCGTGAAACCGAAGAACGCTCGGACTCCCTCCAAATCGAAGGGCACGATCTGGACCGATGGAAGCGACGCGAACTGAGGATCGCCGGCGCGATGATCCAAATGGCGGTGCGTATGCGCCACCAGAAGTGGAAGCTTTTGGCCGTCCCTATCCGGCAAGAGTTCCAGGATCGTTTTCGCCAGCGGCATCTCTTTCGCGTCCGCGACCGCGCCGGTATCGATGAGAAGAGCTTTGTCGGAGCCGACCAGGAGATAGAGGAAATTTGCTTCGAAGGTAGCGCAAGGACTCTGGCGCAGGATAAAGGTCTGCGGCTCGTAGGTATGGACTTGAAGCGGGTTTTGCGGCGTTGCCGTGCAATCCGCAGCACCCTCATTCCAGTGCACTTCCAATGATCCAGACACTGGCTGGGACCAGCCCAGGGTTGCGGTCAAGACAAAGATTGACGCCGCTACTCCGGCTCCCACTTTCCCACGCACGCAAATAAAAAGCTGTCGACGCATACGAATTGCGAGGCCTAACGAGACGAAGCTGAGGCGCTGCGAGCGAGGGCGCGCGCGACAGCGGGTAGAGAGGTAGAAATCATCTGAAACAAGTTCGTACATCGGCTCGCAGTCAGCTCCAGCGTTTGGTTAGGCATTTACGTCCTCTCACCCACGGCTGCATATACCATGAGAATTGCATCTTGGAGAGTCTTTAGCTGGCGGTTCTTTGGGTAGTGCTCGACCATCTCCCACAAAGCGTAGAATTTTGTCGATCGTGTCCTCCCACCAACTTGCGTGCGCAGGCTCCAGACCGGGCAATCGGTGATGACAACTCGTTCGGTGGTGCCCCCCTTATCGGCGCTCGCCAGCTCCGAATGGAACGAATCTTCTGTGACTTTGTAGAAGTTGGTGCGGGCGAGGGCGGCGAGCAGGCGATGAACGGCGCCGGCATCGATCTGCTTCGTCGCTTCGGAACCGTCATATCGTCGAATCGCGACCGAGCCGTCTGAGTAGATGTCGATCCCCGGAATAAGCTTCTTTCCGTCCTTTTGCGACTCGACCGTCAACCCGGTGGGCTCTGAAGACACGCTGACAACTGGCTGTTCTTTGGCCACGCCAACCGGGGCGAAGAGGCTGGCAGCAAGAGCAACGGCGAGGACGCGGCGCATAAGGTCTAACGAGAACAAGAGGAGCTGCCAGGACTGGCGGCAAGCGTGGTGCGGAGCGGAATGGGTCTGGCCACGGAAAACGTCGGTCGTACGCTGGTCCCGGTCAGCTTCATCTGCCGGGATCGAGCGACGCTCTCTTCGTCTTGTCCTCGATGGTGACGCTGAAGTGCTTACCGACTTCGCCCATGCCGTCCTTGTAAACCTGGTCGTAAAATGCATACCAAGTGTCGTCCGCTGCCATGAGATTATAGCGCACCTTTGGTCGCTGATACTCCCGCAAATCGTAACCGCAGCGAAGCGCCTCGGCATCGGCAAGACGAATGACCGCCGCCGTGCCAAGGCGCGGTTGAGTCGGTGCGGTGGCGCAGCCACTCACAAGCGCGAGGAGCATGAAGTGCTTTAGCCATGTAAAAGCTTGGGTGGTACGGCGGCCCGGCGTCAGCTCCATCGATTGGTTAGGCCTTGGTGTCACTGTCTCGCCTTGTCTCTCTTTGGATTACCCCGGCCGCAACAGTCGAGCTGCCATTCGCCATGTACCTTGTAGGCGTCGAAGTTGTAGTAATCGCCGTTCGCCACGCGTCCCTTTATCTCGTAAGCGTTGATCGCCAGCCCTATGGGATCATACCCGAGGACCTGGTATCCATCTGCAAATGCTGTCGACAGCTCTGAGCGTGAGAGGGAGGCGCTGATTCGAAGCTGCGGAACCGATTCCCCGCGACCGAGCGCAGCCGCGGCTGCGGCAACCGCCCGCTCTGCTTGTGCGCCCTGGTAGTGATCCCACCAATACCATCCCGAAGGGAGCGATATGGCCAGCAAAACTATGCTTGCACCGGCGATGACTACACGCCTGACGGTTTTCTTCACTGGACGGGTCAAAGGCCTAACGAGTATTCGCCGGAATTGTTCCGCAATTAAAGACGGAATAATTCCGTGTAATCCGGCAGCGGCCGAGGGAAGGCTCGGGAAAATGGGGAATCACGACTGCCTTTTTGCCAAATCCGAACCCGGCAGGCAAGCAATAAAACGCCTCTAATCTGGAAGCCAGGAGACCAGGAGGAAAGGCGTGGGAAAAGCGGATCCGCCTGAGGCGGACTGAATGGCGCCCGTGGGAGAGCGCGCCATCGACGAAGCCCGACGGGTAAGCGGGTCGAAACGCGCAAATCAAATCTGGAGGGTACCGCTCCGTCGGTGCCGCCGTCTTGTTGTAGCGCCCATTCTCTCAGCGAGCGACCCGCCGTTGGGCGCGGAACGCCCGCGAAACCCGCTAAAGCAAGCCGGGCTCGCTTGCGACTTGGTCAAAGAGGCCGTCCCGATGGTGGGTTAGGTCGGATAAGTGGAGCCCTGACATCATCTGAGAAAATATTGAAGGGCGGGTCGGCCTCGTCCAGCAGCATGCGACCATGAAGCAGCCGGATGTGAATGGGCCAGGAACCTTGCGGCGGCTTCGCGAGAGAGGCCGGGAGCTGCAACTGCGCGGCGATGCACAGCGCGAATGGACTCGTCGGAGTCGATCGCACACGCCTGACGCTGCCAGCCGGCGAGACTATGAAAACAAGATCGTAGAACGACTGCGTTTTAAACTCCCGGCTTTTACAGGCGCGCATCGCTTTGGCGAGGGCGGGCGCAACGCTCGGCATCAGCTGCGCGGCATAGGCGCGTCCCTCGGTCGTGCGGTACCTCCTGGCCGCCTCAGCGACGGCCGCGGTGAATTCGCGCGTCGGAGCAGTCAAGCCAACAGCTTGTTCGGGAGTGTGAATGGCGGCACTCGGTCGAGCACCTTGAGAAGATGCACTCCGGGACAGCGAGGGCGAACTCGGAGCGCAAGCCGAACTTAACGCCACCCACGCGATCAAGATGATTGTATTCGCTTTCACGAGTGACGCTCTGAGTCTTCTAACGAAAACAAGATGAGCTGCAGCGAGCGAGGGCGTGCTCGGCAGCAGTTGAAATGGTGGAAGTCATGGAAAACGAGATCGTACGACGGTTCGCCGGCAGCTGCAGCGATTCGTTAGACGTATGGGTTAAGTTTCGAGGCATCCTCGGGGATCCATCGCCAGTGAGTCAAGAACTCCATGCGACCGCCACAGGCACAGCGCTTTTGGCTGGTGTATCCGGTGACCTGATGGCAGGTATCACAGATCATCGAATCGTGGTCCGCCACCCGGGGGACGCGCGAAAGCAACTGTACCAGGTAAAAAAACAGGAACGCGATCGCGAATGAGAAGGGAAACACCGCGAATGCCTGTAAAAAGGGCAGCGGCGCAGTAGTCGGGCGGAATTGGCCGTGCCAACCCATCCAACGCGAACCCGTCCATATCAACGCCATGATGAAAGCGAAAATCAAAGAAGGTACCGGGCTAAAACGCCTTCGCCTGCCCAGCGCTCGAATTTCCGTTGCGCTCTTTCGCTCCCACACGCCCTTGTCGATTTCAGCGGAGCCGCCGCCCGCTTCCGGAGGTTCCAGGCAAGCTCGGGGCACTCCAAGCCACTCCTCGCGTCGCTCCCGCCGCCAAAGATCGAATCGATACCGAAAGCGCTCAATAATGTCGCTCACTGCCTAACGATAACAAGATGAGCTGCTGCGAGCGAGGGCGCCCACGGCGGCGGGTGAAGGTGAAGTGGGCATGGAAACAAGGTCGTACGGCGGCTTGCGGTCAGCTCCATCGCATCGGTTAGGTCCTTTCGGCACGACAGTCCTCAAGGTAGCGGAAATATCGCTCGCGATTCCGGAACAGCCAGATGAGGAGGGCGGTAGTAAGCGCGACGTCAAACACCGCGAACCCAACCGAGAACAGCGGCGTTGCCCCGTGCGGCGGCTGAAACCGCGAGTACCCGATGGCGCGTAAACTCCAGTAGACTACGAAGGTGAGAACGAACCAAGCCACCAGAACGTGCCATGCCCGCCTCGACCGTGACGAGTAAAGGACGAGGAACAGCAGAGCAGCGGGGACGCGAACGAAGACGAGTGCGTCTGGCGCACGATGAAAGAGAAACGGCTGGGTGGCGTCGAGGATGAGGAATATTACGCAAAGCACCGCCATGATTCTGAGCGGATTTCGGGGCGCTGTCGGATCAGCGCCCCAGCGATCGCCATAGCGTTCCTGTTGCCAAAGCTTGAACCGGTAACCGAATCGCTCGATGAGCTCGCGCATAGATCTAACGACACCCAAGATGAGCGACCGCTGGCGAGGATGCGTGTGGCTGCTGGCTGAAAGGGAAAATCATTGAAAGTGGGAACGCGGAGCGGCCAGCGGTTCGATGCAGCGCCTGGTTAGGCGTCGCGGGTTTGGAATCGGTGCATTCATCGCTGGTATTTGTCTGGTAATAACTCCGCGACTGGAACGGTAACGGGCTGACCGGCGCGTGCAATGATGACCGTAGCAGTGGATGAGTAGTCGCTGATAAGCTCGCGGCACATACCGCAGGGAGAAACGACGTCGCCGAGTTCGTTGACGGCCACGATGGTCCCGATGTCCGTGTCGCCAGCGGTGGCAGCCGCGCCGATGGCAATAGCCTCTGCGCAGACCGCGATGCGACCGACATACGCCTCGACGTGGACACCTGTGAAGACGGCACCGCTGCGAGTCCGCAAAGCCGAGGCGATGTGATGGCGACCCTCGACAAAGCGGCGTTTGATAAGGTCGCGTGCAACCTGGGTTAGTTCAGTATCGTTCACAGTGAGCGGCCAGCAGCGCTACGAGAAGAAGCTACCGCGAGCGGGAAAGCAAGCAGCAGCGTGTGGAACGGAAGTGGTCACGGAATGGAACGGACGGGCACGCCGTGACATAGACGGAAGCCCGAAGGGTGAGTGAGTGCACGAGTGAATCAAAGGAGGTCGTACGCCCGCCCGCCTCAGGCGGGTCGGCTCCGTCGCATAATCAGACGTCTCGGTGTGCATTGCGTCGTGCTCTAAACCAGATCATACAAGCGTCCGCGACCACAAAAAGCACGCCTATAAAGATCCAAAAGCGTGAATGGATAATCGCAGCAGTGAAGCCGTCGATCCAGACGTGTTCCGGCGTCGGCTGAAGTCCGTTCTGTGTCTCGACAAACGTGCCTATCGCAGGCGAATAAACGCGACTGGACCTCGTCGTGAAATACGGCTCAGCCAGGCAAACGACGGCGCCAAGCGCAAGATAGAAGAACCAGCGGCGATACGCAGGAATGAACCGACTCGAGCGCTCTGTTGCTGGAGCGGATCGGACCGAAGCTTCGGGTGTGGCGACCATACCTTTAGCGAGAGACAAGATCAGCGGCGGCGGGTTACGTGGGCAACCGGAGATGCCAAAATAAAGCGGTAAGCAGAAGCACCGGCACAGTCAGAAATGGATTCCGCAACGAAGCCTTCCGGCGAAACTCCTCTTCTGCCAGGTCGCGGTAGTACCATATGAACACTGCGATAAACGCCAACATCGGCACCGTTGAAAGCAAGGCGGTGGTGCCGATGGACGCGAAGTCCCATCCAAGCGGTGTCGAACCTGAAAAGCTCCAGAATCGCTCGTGATCTCGGAGCACCAACACAACGAGAACGAAGATGGCAAGACCCAAACAGCGCGTCAATCCGAGGAGCCTGGCGGTCAGATTTCGGTGCGAAGTGCTCATGTATCTAACGAGAACAAGATGAGCTGCCGCGACCGGCGGCGAGCGTGGCGGCGGATGAATGGAACGGACTGTCAAGCCGTGACATAGACGTTAGCCCAAAGGGTATGGGAACAGCGCGACCATACAAAGGGAAGTAGTGATGAAAAGCGGGGTCTGTACGCCCGCCCGCCTCAGGCGGGTTAGGCGACGGCGCGCGAGGCAACCCCAGGCGAGCGATCTGCACATCGGACATGTCCGCGAGAAACCTGCTCACAATGATAGCCAAATCCTTCATCGCTCCACCGTCATCGAGCCGGGCTGGCCGCGGAATGCGCCGATGATCTGGTTACTTCCTGGAGCGCCGGCGTGGTAGTGGTAGCCGCGAGTGTCGTCGACGTGGCCGCCGCACTCGTCGAGGTTTGCGGGCGCGTCGCCCGCCGGGTCGAGGTGGGCGAAGAGGCCGAAACCGTCGAGCGCGTAGCCAATCATCACGGCGTGGCCGTCGGGCTGGGCGATCTCTTTCGTCCGGCCGGTGGCGGCGTGGTAGTGGTAGCCTTCGTGAGGATTGATGTGGCCTCCCGCGTCGTCAAACGGCGCAATCGTATGGGCACCCAGGATCGCGTGAAGGGGAGCGGGCGGGTCGAACTTCACCCCGTTGAAGGCGACAGCGACCCCGCCGCGCGAAAGGGGTGTCGGGCGAACCTGATAAACCGGCTTCACCGGAATGACATAGGTATTTACGTGCTGGCCAAACCACTCCGGGCGACCCTCAACGACGTAGTTGTGGTAGCGGGGGTCGACGTCGGGTCGAGCGGCGGCTTCGAAGGCTTCCTTGGTATCGGTCACGCGGACCGAGCCGTCGTCGCGGTAAAGTTTCCATTCGGGATCGCCGTAGAACTCGGCCATGTTCTTGATGAAGGGGCCATCCACATCATAGACCTGACCGTCGCGCAGCCAGATGCCGCCAGTTTCCTTGCCGTCGGTGATGGTCTTCGGCGACCACGGGCCCATTGCGTGTTCGTGTGGTTCGGAATAGGTGCGAATCACGTAGCACATCGCCTTGGTGCCGTCGGCCAGCTTCCTTTCCTCGCGAACGATCTCGCCGACGAGAGCTCCGGGAATAAAGTGAGATGGATCCACCGGCACGGCGTGAGCGTTGGCGACCTCGGCAGCCTGCCTGGTATCTTCGCTGACCCGAGAACACGCTACACCCAGGATGGCGATCAAGCCGATGGAGAAGAGAATCGAAACGCTCGACACTCTCATGCTAATCGTCCAGCTCATGCTCGCCTAACGAGAACAAGATGAGCTGCTGCGAGCCCGATGCGGTCTTGACGCAGGGAAAAAACGTGGATGGCAAACACTCACAGCGTAAACGTCAGGCTTGCTCGCGGTCAGCTGCATCGCCAGGATAGGCCTTCGACATGGAATCACAATCGTCATCGTAGCAGTGTGATCTTCGCGCTCTTGCGCAGCGATCCGATCCACTTGGCGCGTGCGGCGGGCGAATCGGGTTCTTTTGATTGCTTGGCGATGAATTTTGGGAACGCCGCCAGCGTAATCTCCTCGGCCAGGAACTGCTTATAGTCGGCAAGCGAAGCGCCGGACCGCTTAAGGCTCTCCTCGAAGGCAACTTTGTCGCCATGAAACTGTGCGGTGATTTCGTTCTGCAGCGCTTCCTCGACGAAGTGGTCTGCCAGAGTAAACGCCCGACGCCGGAACTCTCGCAGCACCAGTGCCCGGTCCACGTCGTCGGAATAGCGGCTCTTGAAGACGCGCCAGTGGTAGACCGGTGTGCCATCGAGCAGCGCGACCTTCACGCGCACGCCACTGCCGGCGGCCAAAGCGGCAGATGCGACGAAAGGCACTACGAACGCTAATAAAAAACCGCGATGATTCATTATTGGCGTTCCACTCGGCATAACGAGTATTCGGCTGGAGAATCCCGCACTCTATCAACAACCGACCGGGAAAAAGACATGGCTACAAAACACCCAACCAATGCTTCCTTGGTAACTGACAAATGTTGCACTTCAAGTTGAGCCTAGGCGTTGCGGAGTTCTCATGGGATGTCCGATGAAACCTCACCCAGCAACGCTTGCAGGTCGAGGTGCCGTGTAAACATCGCCAGGCCGCCGTCGGGCGTGCGCGGCCAGTCTGCTTGTGGCCGGTCCCAATACAACTCGACGCCGTTCTGGTCGGGGTCGCGAAGGTAAAGAGCCTCGCTTACACCGTGGTCGCTCGCGCCGTCGAGCGAAATGCCCGCGTCCAGCACACGCCGCAACGCGTCAGCGAGCGTGGCGCGAGTAGGATAAAGCACGGCCAGATGGAAAAGCCCTGTGGTGCCTGCGGCCGGCGGTGAGCCGCCCAAACTCTCCCATGTATTGAGCCCGATATGATGGTGATAGCCACCCGCCGAGATGAAAGCCGCGTCGTTGCCGTACCGCTGAGTCAGCTCGAATCCCAAAACGCCGCAGTAGAAGCGGAGCGCTCGCTCAAGGTCGGCAACCTTCAGATGTACGTGGCCGATTGAGACTTTCGCGTCGATTTGTCGATTACTCATAGCGGGCTCCCCGTACAGGATGGGTCAACAACGCCTAACGAGAACAAGATGAGCGACCGCGAGCTCCGCCGCGACGTGCGACACAGCCGCGACGTGTATGGCAAACACTCCAAACGTCAGTCGCAGTCTTGCTCGCGGTTCGCTGCATCGTCGCATGGTCAGGCTTCTTGTGGGGCCTCATGAAAAGCGTTCAAGTCCATCCCAAGTTGAGCGAACGGGTTCTCTGTCGCGTGGGTCAAGGACCCCGACCTCCGCAAGCGTAAAGTGCCGTCGGCCGAAATTGCAACCCGCACAGGTAATAACCAGATTTGCGAGGCTACTATCACCGCCGCGAGCGTGCGGCAGCACATGATCCGGATATGCCCACATCAATTGGAAAGCTGCATGCTGTTCTGCGTTCGTGTTGCCCCAGCGCAAGGCCTCCGGGTAAACGTTCCTGATCCGCTTGCGCACCTCTGCTCGGAGAACTGGTATCCCGCAGAACCGGCAGTGATAACCGTCGCGCAGGAGCAACTGCCGCATTGTAGCCGCGTTAGGAGCACGCTCTTTCGAGCGCCGATCTTTCGGATGGCTAGGCTCCGGGCCGCCTGAAATGCTGCGATAGTGTCGATGCGGACTGCGGCTACCCCACAGAGACTCACCAAAATCAGTGATTGCCGGAATGTCCGCTGTACGTATCAGCTCAGCAGCTAGCTGAAAGCGACCCATGAGGTGAGCAGACACAGCCGCATCGAGTAGTCGCGCGGCGTTAGCTATCTCCGGAATCGGTTCACGAAGGCAACGTCGGTCGGCGGGTAGCGTATTCAAAGCAGCGTCGCTCCAGGCCTAACGAGTATCCGGCAGCCGCCGAGAGAAAGCTCGGGAAAATGGGGAATCACGGCCGGGTTTTTGCCAAATCCGCACCCGGCAGGCAAGGAGAAAAGCGCATCGGAAAGCTGAAAGCTGACAACTGAAAGCTGAGCACATGGGAAATGAGCGAATCAAATCCTGGAGGGCACCGCTCCGTCGGTGCCGTGGCGGTGGACTGCGCGACAGCCAGAGGCCACGCATCCATCCGCGAAAGCGACCCGCCGCGGCGGGCCGGCTACGCGCTTCGCTCCAGGGACGGAAGGAAGAGCGCTGGTGGGAGTCTGGATCGCAAGGCCGCAGGGAACACCCCGAGGGTGGGCTTGGCAAAGCTCCCATCCTCCTGCTCGTGCTCCTAATCGAAGCATGGTTTGGAATACACCCGCACATTCCGGCTTGCCTGACACCTGCGTAGCTGCAATCTAAACGGGCATCCATGCGCACCATCGCTTTTCCCCTCGCGGCCCTCCTTCTCATCTTCGCCACCTCCAGCCCGGCCGAGACCGCGCCCCAACTCGTCGAGCAGGGGCTCGCCGCCGCAGAAGCAGGCCGGTTCGATGAAGCCGCGACGAAATTCACCGCGCTCATCGCCCGCAGCCCCAGGGTGCCAGAGCTATCACTCTTCTATATCTCACGCGCCGACGCCTACGTGCACGGCGGTCACTACGACCTGGCGTGGGCCGACCTCACCGAGGCGATCGCCCTCGATCCCAAACATGCCAAGGCCCATTATCTCCAGGGATTCATCCTCGACCAGCGCAATGAGCCTGCGCGCGCGATCGAAGCCTACACCCGGGCCATCGCACTCGATCCCAAGGACGCCGACTCTCTTTACAACCGGGGAGTCGACCTCTACGGACAAGGAAGAATGGAAGAAGCGATCAAGGATTTCACACAAACCATCGCCAGCGACAGCAAGCACGCCTCCGCCTACATCAACCGGGGCGCGGCCTATGGCTCCCTCGGCCGGTTCGAAGCCGCCTTGGGAGATCTCGGCAAAGCCATCCGCCTCGACCCACAGTCGATCAACGCCTACATAAACCGCGCGCGCATCCATATGATGCAACGCGAATGGGCCGCAGCCATCAAGGATTGCGACGCCGGGTTGCGCATCGTCCCGCAGAACGACGTCCTCATCCGCCTCCGGGCCGAGGCGCAGATGAAGAAGTGATGAGCCCCGGGCGGAAAGCGATTGCTGACAACTGCCGTCACGGACGCGCAGCCACGGCCGGGCTTTCCGAAGGTGAAACCTTGGAGGGCACCGCTCTGTCGGTGCCGCCGCCTTGTTGTAGGGTCCGCTGTCTCAGCGGATGGTCTCGCGAAATCCGGAATCCAGGAGGCCAGGGCAGGGAGGGCAATCTGAGCCGGGCCGGAAGGCAATATCGGATCAGCGGAGGTCTTCCCTGCGTCAGGAAAGGCGATATCGGATCGACGGAGGCTTTCCGTGCGTCGGGAAAGGCAATATCGGATCGACGAAGACTTTCCCCGCGTCAAGAAAGGCGATATCGGATCGACGGAGGCGATCTTTGCGCACGGAAGGACCGCAAAATGATTTCGAAGGTCATCTTTGCACAGGGAAGGGCCGCAGAATGATTTTGGAGGCGACCTTTGCGCAGGGAAGGACCGCAAAATGATTTCGAAGCTCATCTTTGGGCAGGGAAGGGCTGCAAAATAATTCTGAAGGCGATCTTTGCACACAGAAGGGCTGCGGAATAATTCGGGAGGCAATCTTTGCGCACGGAAGCGTCGCGGAATAATTCTGGAGGCAATCTTTGCGCATGGAAAAGCCGCAAAATAATTTTCGAGGCACCTGCACGCACCAGGGAGAGAAAAGATTGATCTTCTGGCGTCATTCTGTTCTCTTGAACATATCGTGCCTGCCAGCCGTCTCCAGCAATCCCTCGACCAGCTCAGCGCCGCCGTGCGCGAGGTCGAGGACGCCTTGGCCGAGCGCCGGACCGCGCGTGACCCGCTGGCGGAGTATATTTTCCATGCCCGGCGACACTACCGGGAGATGTCCGACACCAAGAGCGGCAAACGCCACCAGACCGAAGCGCGCATCAGCTGGCAAACCGCCGGCGAGCACGGCTACCGCGGCACCCTCGCCGAATGGACCCGGCTGTTATGCGATTCCGCTCGCACTGACGAAATTCAAATTCCAAACCCGCCCTAGGCTTCAACAATCAATGTTTGTCCCGCAATTCGACCGCGCATCTTTCCGCGCTGCTGGGCATAGTCGGTGCTCTCTATTTAAGGTACTTATGAGTGCACCCTTCCGGATCCTCACCGTCGATAACGAACATTCCGTCACCACCTCCCTCAAATACGTCTTCACCGCCCCCCGCTTCGAAGTGCTCAGCGTCGACAGCGGCGCCGCCGCCCTCGAACAGCTCGAGTCGGTCGCCGCGCCCTACGATCTGATCATCGTCGACCAGAAAATGCCGAATCTGACCGGCGTAGAACTGGTCGATGAGATTCGTAAACGCGGACTCCCCGGCGAGATCATCGTCCTCTCCGCCCACGTTTCGTCCGAGATTCGCGAAGCCTACGAACGGATGAAAGTGCACGCCATCCTGCCGAAGCCTTTCGATCTCGGCACTCTTCGTTCCGCCGTCGACCATCTCGCGGCCTAACGAGTCCATCGAAGGACCTCAGGCGAGAGGACGCTCGGGCCAGCACGCTCTGGCGGGTCCCGGGACTATTTCTGGAAAGTAACAACCGCGTAACTTTTTCCGGATTCCTTTCGGCCCTCACGTTGCACATAAGTGCATCTAACAAGCGCGCCAACCGTGCTTGCCATAACCATCGAAAGGAAAAACATCGCAATGAACAACACAAGCAAAGTAACCGGAGCGTTTCTCGCGCTCGTTCTCATCGCCGTGGCCGTGCCGACGGCCTTCACCGCGCCCGCCGTCACACTTACAGCGAGCGTGGTCGACCAGCAGTGCCAGGGCGGTGACTTCGTCAATGTCACCCTCACCGCGGCGCTTAACCCGCCGCGCGCAGGTGTCACCTATGCGTGGGACTTCGACAACGACGGTGTCCTCGACACCGAACCGAGCTCGAATCCTACGGTCAGTCATCTCTACCCCGATGAAGAGTCAGTGACCGCTCGGGTGCAGGTAACGAAAGGCCGGCGGAGCATCTCGGATACCGTGACCTTCGGGACGCTGCGCTGCGGCAACTAGCCCCCTCGCAGTTCTCCCCACGGCGCAAAACCGCGGCGAAATGGAACTTCGCCGCGGTTTTTGCGTCGGCCGTTAGGCGGTGGGATTCCCGGGGCGAGCGGCTCCGGGTGCCTTGCTGTAATGCCGGGCCGCGCAATCCGGACAGACCCCGTGGCTGAACTGGGCCTCGGATCGTTTGCTGACATACGATTCCATCTTCTGCCAATGACCTTCTTCGTCGCAGATCGCCTTGCAGAACGAACAAATCGGCAGGATCCCCTCCAGCGTGCGGACCCGTTCGCGCAGGCTGCGGGTGGCATTTGCAAGTCGCGAAGTCAGGCTGGCCAGAAGCACGAGCACACCAAATTGCAGGGTCGCGTTTAGCACGGTCACGCCTTCCCCCCACGGGAATTGCCAGTGAAATTGAAAAGAAATCCGGGCCACACTCAGGGCGAAGGCCAGTCCGATCGCCAGTTTCCAGTGGCAATTCCACGCCATCAGCATCACCGGCAGCACGTAAAGCACCGGGAAGAGAATGTAGGGACCGGTCCGGTAATCGATCGCGGCAAAGAAGGCGGCGAAGAGCACCGAGAGCCAGCAACGATTCCAAGGTGCGCGTTCAAAGAAGTGCGTCGGTTCCTTCGGCAGAGGAACGCTCGTCATACTTCTAGGGTGCCGTGGCACCGTGCTTCACTTGGGCGAGCCGACCATCTCGATCTGCTCCGACCGATTGCTCCCTCTGCGCCAAATGTAGGGGGCGATACAACACGGCCGAGTGTTCTGAATTATTGCGGGGCGGGGCAAGCAAAATCGCGCGGGGCGAGGGGGGAATGAATGAATTGCCGTCGGGCCCGGCCCAGATATCATCGCGCACATGTTTGTGGCCCGGCGCGACCATCCTGTTTTGCAGAAGGCGGCATTCGTCGCTTCAGTCTGCTTCACCCTGCTCCTCGTCTCCCCGGGATTCGCGCAACGGCCGCGCATCTCGGAAGATCGCGAACTCAAGGAGATCGACCTCACGGGCTGGGATTGCCTGGAGCGGCTCGAAGGAACCGCCAAGACCCCCGACGGCGTTGCGCGCAATCGCATGAAAAACCGCTCCGCCGCCGCGAGCGCGGGCGCCCCGCCGAGGGAGGTGGACACGGCCGGCTTTCTTCGCTACCTCAGCGACTTCGACGCCCAGACAAAGGGCAAACGCCGCAAGGATCTTTCACCCGCCCAGAATACGGAACTCGAGAGATACGAAAAGCAGCTCGTTACGCTCACTGGCTATCTCGTACTCGCCTACTCCGGCCCGCCCGAGTCGACTAACTGTGGCAGCACCGATTTCCACGACTGGCACCTCGAAGTCTTCGCTCAGCCCTCCGATCATCCGCCGCAGCCCGGCGACCCGACCCCGATCATCTGCGAAATCACACCGCGTACGCAGAGCGCCCTCTTCCGCGACGGCATCCGGCTGCAAGCACTCGCGGCCTTTATTCGCGCGCCAGACCTAAGTCATGAACCGACCGGTCATCCCGCGCGCAGGATTCGCCTCACCGGCCATCTCCTCTGGGACGACGACCACAACGGCTCGGCTGACATCGGTCCCACCATCCTCAAAGTCGCCGCCAACAAATATCATAATCCGTGGCGCTCGACCGCCTGGGAGATACATCCGGTGACAAAGATAGAAGCGCTCGACGACGCCGGCCCGGCGCCGGAGACCGCCCCATCCGCTTCGCCCGACGCCACCCTTGTGCCCACTGTCTCAGCTGCGCCGACCCCCGAGTTCATCACCCTCATGCGGCCGGTCACGATCAGGATTCCCTACGGCGAGACGGTTCTCCCGCGCGGTCTGAAGCTGCCGGTCGTTTCCCGTAGCGGGCAGGGGATTACCGTCCAGTACATGGGCAAAAACCAGACCATCCCGGCCGATGCCGTTGCTTCCGCCGCTGGTCGTTAGGCGCGCCGCCGCTGGCGAAATCGCGCCGCCCCCTGGCAAAAAAAACGCCCGCCGGAGATCCCCGACGGGCGTATTGATTAAATCCGCTGGCTACGTTACTGCGCCATGCCTTCGCCTGGAGCGCTCCAATCGCCTTGCCGGTGCTGCCACCGATCGCCATCAGCTCGAAGACATAAGTCATCCCGGCGGTTCGTTCCGCAAGCGGGCGCGGGTCCCTGGATGGAGTGAGTGACAAGCTACGGGTGCGGAAGGAGTCGACGGGGTCTGCGGTGAAGCCACGACGAGGACCAGGCGGAGGAGATTGCAGCGCGGACGGCAATGTCTCGGACTGAAGGAGAAGAGCTTTCCGAACTTAAAAGGAGCGATTCGCGGAAGAGCGCGACGGCCGATTGATTCGACAGGAGACAGCCGTCGACAACCGGTGGATCGGGGACGGGTCGGGCTTGGCCGCGTGAGTCGAGGTCAGCCGCTATGGCAGCGGCGAGGCGTCTAACCCTGAGACTCGCGGCTTGCTGACCGTCATTCTCTCGGATTAAATGGCAACATGCACAGACGAACCTCTATCCTCATTTTGTACATAGCGTTGACAGCTCTGTGCCAGGCTCATAGTTACGCGAATCCGACAAGGTCCCCGACAGTCCGAATTGATGTGCGTCATCCTGACGAAACCATCCGCGCACAATTGCTTGGTTACACGCCTCTCGGAAGCGATGCTAAGGTGGTTCTGGAGTTTGTTCACACCCGTCTTTATTGTGAGGGATTCGCGAGCACTATTGGGGTTATGCCAAAGCCGGGAATTAGCGTGTCGCTCGGAAATTATTACGGAGGCGTTTTCTCACGGGTTGCTGTCGACGCGGATTGGCAGTTCGACGGGGGGAGGAAACTGCGCAACATCGGAGTCCAGCAATCCAGAGCAAAGGGCGGTCCGTTCCCCGCCGTTGATCCGACCGTGACGCCAAAGGTTAGAATTGATCTACGTCAACCTGACTGGGCTATACGAGCACAGTTACTTGAAAGCACACCTTTGGGGAGCCCGATGGCCGAAGTAGACCGCTTTATCGCGCTCCAGCTCTATTCTCAAAGCGGAATAGCAAGTGGCATTGCCCTGACAGAGAAAGCGGGAACCGGTGTCATTCTGGGAGAATATGGAAATGAGGCTCACGCAAGCTCCGCGCGCACGAGCGTGCGCGCTGTTTGGAGCTTTAGTGCGGACGGTAGTTTAAAAGACATTTACATCAGACGGGTGAAGTTACAGATAGAGCGGCGCTGAGCCTGAAGCGGTCTGAATCTGGGTCGTTCGGTGCGGACCTTTGTCGTGACACAGGAATAGGGGTTCAAGGAATAGCACAAGGAATAAGGGAGCTGAGCGGGGTCGTGTCTATACATTTGATATTTGGCTAGTGAAGGAAAAGATCGTGGGATGGCTCGTCCGCCGCGGCTGGAATTTGAGGACGCGATCTACCATGTCACGGCGGCATCGTAGCGTCGATTTGCAATCGACGATGACTCCGATTGTAAATCGGAGCTACGGAGATGGCGCTAAGGCGGCTCGCTCTCTTCGCGGGCGCGGTCTTCGAAGAGGGTGAATTCCTTGCAGAAGATGAGAAAGCGGAGAATTCAGAGATTTCGATTTTTGGGGGAGCTGAGTAGGGTCGTTTCTATAAACATTTGATATTTGGCTAGTGAGGGGAACGATCGCGGGATAGCTCGTCCGCCCCGGCTGGAATTTTGCGGAAGCGAATTTGGCGTGCTCGAATCCTACAATCTGCTCTGATCTTGGCCACGCCAGGATTGGAGCGCACCTGCCCTCTTGAGTTCGAGGCAAAAATGCGCGCGATTCCTTCTCGACAGCACGTGCGCAGTTCGCCAATCTCCGGCAGATGAAACTTCGCCTGCTTGTCTTCTGCACTGTGATGACGATTGCCACCGCCCTGGCCGAAACGCCCGACTACACCGCCGCCGAAGCGGCCAAACATATCGGTGAGACCGCGACCGTGACCGACAAGGTGGAAGGTGTTTTTCAAGCCAAGGGCGGGAACATTTTCCTTAACATGGGCGGCGCCCATCCCAATGCTCCCTTCACCGCGTTTATTCCCACCACCTCGGCGGAAAAGTTTCCCGACTTCAAGAAGCTCGAAGGCGCCACCATCACCGTCACCGGCAAGATCACCGCGCATAACGACAAGGCCCAGATCGTCGTCCGCGAGCCTGACCAGTTGACGGTCAAGGATGCAGCCGCCGACAAGGGAGAAGGCGAAAAGGTGGAGGCCGGCAAAACCGAAACCGAAGCGGCCAGCCCGACACCCGCCACGCCCTGATTGCGTGAGTTAGCCGAGCGTCAGCCCCGGCCGGTCACAGCTTTTCAAAGACACCTGGTTCCAGCGGCGGGTTGACCGTGATGGAGCGCACCGTGGCTTTCTCCAGCGTCTTCCCCGTCGCCAGGTCGGTATCGGTGGAAGTGAAGGCGAAGAGCAAGCCATCGACCTGCTGAAAGTCGGTCATGGTATTCTCGATCGTCGTCGCGGTGGGATCGACATCCGGATGCAACGCGCGCACATCGCGCCGCCGCGTGATGAGCCATGACTGTGGGTCGAGATAGAGCTTCGTGTTGTAACCATCGGCGAAGGTCACGCGCAGGACATGGTAATTTACCTGCCCGACCATTTCGCGACCAGCCAGCTCTATGCGATGACCGCGTTGGCTTAGCTCATGCAGTCCAAAGATATGCCCAGGCAATTCCACCCCGTGCCGCAACGCCGCCGTCGCCATAGCACTGGCTTCCACCGGCTCGCCTTTTCCCTTCCATTGCCAGGCGCCTTTCTCGCCCAGTGCCTCAGTGAATACATGCTGGCCGTCGGCCGAGACATCGATTCGCATCCGGCCCGGCCGCGCCGCGAGGTAGATTCCGTCCACTTCAAAACCGGGATCGACGATATGCACTTCGACCCGGATAGAACGCACCGCCTCGATCGTCGCCCGGCCTCCGACCGCCTCCGTGTGGCGTTCGATCAGTTGCTCCAGGGTGAGGGGCGCACGCTGGCAGCCCAGCAGTCCCAGCGAAATCGACAAAAAGATAAAACCACCGCGCATCGATAATTGCATTCCCTGCTAAGACGCCGCCGAGGGCGAGAATTGTCTAATCGAGTTGTAGGGCAGCGCCCCGCTTGCCATCTGCAGACAACTGCGTGTCGTCCGAGTCTCCCGTTGATCGATCGGCAGGCGATGCGCCTGCCCTACAAGCGTGCTCCCGAGGATGCTAAAATAGTGATCGACACTGCCGCGTTTTTTTAGCGGAGTGGAGCGATGAACTTCCATGTCGCACGCGATGGCGTCGTCATCGGTGAGTTCAATGAGCAGGTCTTCCGGGACAAGGTGTTCCGCGGCGAAGTGCGCCGGAACGATTTCTACTGGACTGAAGGGATGACGGAATGGGAGACGGTCGCGCAATACCGCGCGGGCGCGCGGACCCAGGTGATCCGACGTGAACCGCCGCAGGGGAAAGCTGAAAACTGACAGCTGCAATCTCTGCTTCGTTGACGGTTGTTTTCGGCAAACGTAATTTCAACCTCATGAGCAATCCATCGGCAGAAGCGAATCACGAACGTAGCGACCGCAGGCTGACCCGCCGCACCTTTCTCGGAATGAGCCTGGCTGGCGGAGCGGCTATCCTGGCCGGCAACCCTTTCGGCGCCGCCTTTGCGAGCACGATGACCCTGGCGGAGAACCCGACCTTTAAATTGGGCGGCGATCTGCCTGTGAACCGGCTGGGCTTTGGCGCCATGCGCATCACCGGCGACGGCATCTGGGGCTGGCCGGCGGACCGGCCAAACGCGCTCAAGGTGCTCCGGCGCGCGGTTGAGCTGGGAGTGAACCTGATCGACACTGCCGATGCCTACGGTCCGGATACGAGCGAGCTGCTCATCGCGGAGGCGCTGCATCCTTATCCCAAGGGTTTGGTGATCGCGACGAAGGGCGGAAACACCCGGCCCGGTCCCGGTTCGTGGAAACCAAACGGGCAGCCCGACTATCTCAAGAAATGTGTCGAAGGCAGCCTGAAGCGGCTCAAGCTCGAGCGGATCGAGCTTTATCAACTGCACCGGGTCGACCCGAAAGTGCCGATGGAAGAGTCGTTAGGCGCGATCAAGGAGATGCAGGACGCCGGAAAGATCCGACACGTCGGCTTGTCGGAAGTGTCGCCGGAGCAGGTGGCGCAGGCGCGCAAAGTCCTGCCGATCGTGAGCGTGCAAAATCGTTACAACGTGATGGACCGCGATTGGGAAAAGACGCTGGCCTATTGCGAAAAAGAACAACTCGGCTTTATGCCATGGTCACCGATCGGCGGCAGCGGCGGGTTGAAGGCGAATGAGACGCTGCAGGCGGTGGCGAAGGCGCACCAGACGAGTGTGTATCAAGTCGCGCTGGCCTGGTTACTCCAGCGTTCGCCGGTGATGCTGCCGATCCCTGGGACGGCTTCCATCGCGCACCTGGAAGAGAACGTGGCGGCGGCGAACCTGAAGCTCACCCCGGAAGAGTGGAAGAGTCTGGGGAAAAGCTGACCGGCGGAAAGCGGAAATGCAGGGGCGGCGGGCAGAAAGCCCGCCCTACAATGTGCGTCTCCTTCTTTGAGCAGGCTCTGGCATGAATACGCTTGAAACCGAGCGCCTTCGGTTGCGCCCGTTCCGCGAAACAGACGCGGCTTTCCTGCTCGAAGTTCTGAATGAGCCGGCTTTCATTCGCAACATCGGCGATCGCGGCGTGCGCACGGTCGAAGAAGCCGTGATCTACATGCGGGAGCGGATCCTTGCGCAATACGAGAGCTATGGCTTCGGAATGTTACTGGTCGAGTCGAGAGAGTCAGGTGAGCTGGTCGGGATTTGCGGCCTGATCAAACGCGACAATCTCGAAGACATCGATATCGGATTCAGTTTGCTCGAGCGGTTCTGGTCGCGGGGTTATGCCGCGGAAGCGGCCGCGGCGGTCCTGCGCGATGCGCTGGAGGTGCGCAAGCTCTCGCGTCTCGTGGCCATCGTCGCGCCGCACAATGCGGCCTCCGTCCGCTTACTGGAGAAGCTGGGATTTCACCTCGAAAAGAAAGTGCGGCTCGCGCCCGCAGAGGAGGAGTTACTGCTCTTCGCGATCACGAGGTGACAAATTCATCGTAGGCGCGGAGAAGGTCTGCCGGGTCGCGATAGATAGCGACGGCTCCGGTGGCGCGTAAAGTCTCCGCGCCCGTGCCGCCGCAGGTTACGCCAATGGCGCGGAGACCGGCTTTTCCGGCTGCTTCCATGTCGAAGCGAGTGTCGCCGATGACGAGTGCCTCCCTCGCCTTAACACCGTCGAGCTTCTCCAGCGCGGCCTTGAAGATATCGGGCTCGGGTTTCGACTCATCGGCATCGTCCGCCGTGGTCTGGCCCGCGATCAGGTCATCGATGCCGAGGAGTTTCGTGTAGTGTTTGGCCTCGGACTTCTTGCCGGAGGTGGCGAGCACAATCTGCTTCCCGTCGTCACGCAATCGCTGGAAAAGCTCGCGGACCTGCGGGAAGCCCTGGACCCGCGGCAGGTACTCGTTTTGGAAAAGCTCGGAGCGAAATTCATCCAGCTCTTTGCCAAAACGCTTTATCTCTTCCCGGGTGAGAAACTCGGGCAGATAGTTATCGGAACCTTTCCCGATCTGGGCCCGTAATTGCTCGCGCGAAAAATTTTTCCCGAAATGGCGAAAGGCGGCATCCCAAGAGTCAACGTGGAGTTCGTTGGAATCGACCAGGGTGCCGTCGAGATCGAAGATGAAAGCTTCCATGAGGCGGGACGTTGGGCGGGCGAGGGAAAAAAGCAAACGCGTCAATCGGCCGCGAAGTATCGGCGGGCATCGACCACGGTGAAACGTGCATCCTGATAAACGATCGATGCCGGAGGCGGCTCTTTGAGGAGAGGCGTTTTCCCCTGCGCTACACCCAGGTTTTCTCCCGGCGCGGCCAAACGAAGTTGCCGCAGGAGCCGGCTCTTGCGATGGTATCTGGGAGTAAAAGCCTTGCGGTCGAGCAGCCAGAAATCGATCTGCTGATCGCGCACGCATTGCCGCACCGTGACAGGATCGTCGCTGTATTGCGCGCGCGCGATTTGCAGCCCGCGCTCGCGCAGCGGGAGATAGTAGGTCGGATGAAAAGGCACGGCGCATTCGGCGCCGACGACGATCGAACGCCGGGTAAAGGTGGGCAGGTTGTTAGCCTCATCCGCCACCGAGGCGATGCGGATCGTGGCGGGCTGGCTGGCGAAGAAGCGGTAGAGATCCGGCGCAGTTCCCTGGATGTAACTATTGGTCGGAAACGTCGGAATGAGCAGAGGGTAGGCGAGGAGCAACATCAGCACCGCGGCCACGCCCGAGAGAATCACAGGTCCGTGAAACGTCCCTTGGTCGTTAGGCGCACGCGCCCGCCGGAGAAGGGCAGCATCGAGCAGGGCGAGGATAACGCCGCCGGCCAAAAGAGTGAGCAAAACCCGGGTGGTGGCCTGGGTGTAGCGATTGGGAAGATAAAGGCGAAAGAGGAGGACGTGCGCGCTGGCAAAGAGCAGAAGTGCGGCGCCGATGATCTGCGGAATCGGTGGCGCACCGCGGGGGATGGGCTTGAGAAAAGGGAACCGCGCCGGCCACAATCGCAGGAGAGGCCAGAGCAGGGCAAGGAGGAACCACGGCGGCCGGGTGGGCAGGTTATGAATGCCGGCATTTCCGCCCACCCAATAGCCCCACCAGGTGAGAAGAAAGACTGGCACCCGGCCTTCGGGCCCAAACTCCGGCATGCTCCTGGCCTCAGTGAACGTGACCAGCGGACCAAAGACGCCCGCGCTACGGAGATAAGGCCACAGGCAAAGGAGAGTTACGCCAAAGGCGGCAGCGGCGACGAGATAAGCCCGCGACTCTCTCACCAGCCTCGGCCCGCGTTCCCAGCGCAGACAGGACCAGGCAAGCACGCCAAGACTAAGCAAGGCAGCGGGAGGGAAGAAGGCCGCTTCCAACGCGATCGCGGCCAGCACGCCGATGATCGAGCTGCGCACGTGGTAGTAAAGGAACGCAGCAAAGAGTGGGTAAAAGAAGGCGCGCGGAGTGGCGGATGAAAGATCGCTATTTAACCAGAGACACTGCACAAAAAGAATCGCCGTGAGCGTCGCCGCCGCCGGCGAGCGAAAGAATCGCCAGGCCAAGCCAAAAGAAGTATCCGACCGCGATGAAACTGAGCGCCGAGGGAATAAGCTTGCTCGCGAGCAAAGGATCGATCCCTAACCGGGCGAGCATCCAGTAAAGCGCTGCGAAACCACTCGGCGCGAGCGATTGGAAGTAATCCGCGATCGGGTCGCCCGGGAAGAGCGCGGGATCGAGATAGCGGAACATCCAAAAAACATGTTCGCGGACGTCATCCGCCAGCGTGTACTCCGACGCGAAAGCCTGCCGCAGGGCGAGAAAAGCGCATCCCGCGGCGTAGAGCATGGCAACGAGAAACCATGGCCAGAGCCTGGGGCGGGCTCCGGGTTCAACCGGAGCCCAGGCACGCCGCACCCGATCAATAAGTGATGGCGCGGTCATGGAATCTTCGGACGCCCGGAGTCGCTATTCCGGCGTTGTCGGCACCAATTCCTGCGCCGGCGACCGCAGGTAGGGCGCGTAAGTCTCCAGCAGGCGGGCCGGCATGGTGGCGACCATTTCGGCAAACTCGCCCTCGTAGGTAAGATCGCGCACGGTCCCTTCGCGGTGCAGGCGAGCGAGGAGATCGGCCCGATCGGGCGGGAGACGCAGCTCGACCGTGACCGTCCCGCGAGCGACGAAGTCGGAGATTCGCTCGATCAGTTGTTCCATCCCTTCCCCGGTTTGGACCGAGATAAAGAGGGCGTCTGGGAAATGGCGGCGCAAGGCCGGGAGGACGTGCGGGTCGGTCACTTTGTCGACCTTGTTGAAAACCACCAGCATCTGCTTGGTGTCGGCTCCCAGCCTGGCGAGCACACTCATGGTCGTGTTGTAGAAGGCCATCACTTCCTCCTGCGAGGCATCGAGGACGTGGATGAGGAAATCGGCCAGGGCTGCTTCCTCGAGCGTGGCGTTGAACGCCTCGATCAGCTGGTGTGGGAGCTTGCGCACGAACCCGACGGTATCGGTGAGGAGAAGAGGTTGTTTGTTAGGCAAGGCGATCTTGCGCGTCGTGGTGTCGAGGGTGGCAAAGAGTTTGTTCTCCACGAACACGTCCGCGCCGGTGAGGCGGCGGAGAAGAGATGATTTTCCGACATTGGTGTAACCGACGATGGCGGCATTGGGCACGGGCGCGCGTTTGCGGTCCTTGCGCTGGGTGGCGCGAGCGCGCCGCACTTCTTCCAGTTCGCCCTTCAGGCGGTCGATCTGGAGCCGGATTTTGCGTTTGTCCTGTTCGAGCTGGCTCTCGCCTTCACCCTTCGCGCCGATCCCGCCGCCCTGCTGGCCGAGATGGCTCCAGGCTCTCGTTAGGCGGGGGAGGGAGTACTGCATCCGCGCGAGATCGACCTGGATGCGGGCCTCGCGGGTCTGGGCGCGGGCGCCGAAGATATCGAGAATGATTTCCTGCCGATCGGCCACGGTCATGCCGGCGAGTTCTTCCCAATTGCGCTGCTGCGAGGGGCTGAGTTCGTTGTCGAAAATGAGGACGTCGCATTCGAGTTCCTTCGCGCGATCGACGATCTCCTGCGCCTTGCCCGAGCCGATGAGATAGCGGGCGTGGTTTTCGCGATAGGAAATGAGCTCGCGCCCGACGATCGGGATGCCGAGGGTTTCGACCAGCTCCGCCAATTCCTCGAGAAGATTCTGCGCCTCGCCTTTGGCCTCAGCCGAGATGTACGCGCCGACGAGCAACGCCCTTTCGACCGCTTTGTCCTTGGCCTTGATCTCAAACATGAGCGGGCAAGATACGCTGGAAAAGAGCAGGCTGAAAGCCGAAGGAATCGATCAATTGCAGGGAAAGAACCGTAAGTCTAATCTCGTCACGTGAGGACGCCGGCGCAGCTGCTCGGGATTTATATTGCGGCCAAGGCCGCCGAGTTGCCGCGCGCGGTGGAACGGGTCCGGGCGCTGGCCGGGCGGGGCTTGGAAGGGGATCGTTATGCGGGAGAGGGCGGGACGTTTTCCGAAAATCCGGGCAAGCGCGATGTCACGTTGATTGAATCGGAGGCTTTGGAAGCGTACGAGCGCGAAAGCGGGAAGAAGCTCTCGGCCGCGGAATCACGCCGCAACCTTCTCACGAAAGGGGTGCGCTTGAACGACCTGGTCGGCCGCGAATTTCGCGTGGGTGCGGTGCGGCTGCGCGGTTTGCGCCTGAGCGAGCCCTGCACGCATCTCGCGCGGTTGACGCATCCCGAGACCCTCCCTGGCCTGGTGCACCGCGGCGGGTTGGTCGCCGAAATTTTGCACGACGGGGAGCTCGCGGTGGGCGACGAAATTTCGGAAAAGTGAGCCGCGACCAGAAGCGCACCGCTTCTGGCATTCGATCCCACGAGTGCCGCGGACTCCTCGTTCGCGAGCCGGGCCTAGTATTCCTTGATGACCGGAATCTTGCGCCCGCCCTCGGCCGGGATCTCATCTTTCACCACCCGCGTGGTGGTGGAGCGAGTCGAGGCCGGCTCCACCGTCTGGGTTTCGTATTTATTGCGAGTTTCGCAGGCGCCGAGAACCAGGGGAAGGATCAGGCAAGTGGCGAGCAGAATGACCTTTGTTGGTTTCATAGATAGATAATCGCGCCCAGCGCGTTTCGCGGTTCGGCTAGGACTCGCGCTCGCCCCGGATGTATTCCTCCACCCGGCGATGCGCTTCGTCGTCGCTCATTTGGATCGGGGGATGTTTCGAGAAATAGGCGGAGGCAGAATGGAGAACGCCGAACTGTCCGCGGTCGAGCGCGAGTTTGCAGCAGCGGATGGAATCGATCGCGACCCCGGCAGAGTTTGGTGAATCCTCGACCGAGAGTTTCAGGTCGATTTCCATCGACACGTTTCCGAAGAGCTTCCCTTCGACCCGGATGAAACAAAGTTTGTTGTCGTTTTGCCAGGGCACGTAATCGCTCGGCCCGATGTGAATGTTCTCGTCCGTCAGGCGTTTTCCGATGACCGACTGCACGGCTTCGGTCTTGGAAGTTTTCTTCGACTGCAGGCGGGCGCGGTCGAGCATATTGAGGAAATCGGTGTTGCCGCCGGTGTTCAACTGGTAGGTGCGCTCGACCTTGACGCCGCGTTTGCGGAAGAGGTCCACGATCGTGCGGTGAAGCACGGTGGCGCCGAGTTGCGCTTTGATGTCGTCACCAATGAGCGGGAGTTTTTTCTCTTCAAAGCGCTTTACCCAGACGGGATCGCTGGCGATGAAAACCGGGATGTTATTGACGAACGCGAGCCCGGCTTCGAGCGCGCAGGCGGCATAAAAGCGCGTCGCTTCCTCAGCCCCGACCGGGAGATAATTCACCATGATCTCCGCGCCCGATTCCCGCAGCTCCTCGATGATTTCTTCGCGGGTCGATTCCTTTTTCAGCGGCTGAAAACTGCGCTCGGGATCATGGTCGGCCATGTGCGCGGGATAGCCGTCGAAGACGCAACCCATCTTCACGATCGCGCCGGTGGTCGGCACCTTGGCGCAAAAAACTTTGGTGCAATTGGGCGGCGCGAAGATGGCCTGGTTGACGTCGAGCCCGACCTTGCGCCGGTCGATATCGAAGGCCGCCACGACCGAGATGTCGCTCGGCCGATACGGCCCGACCACGCTGTGCATCAGCCCGACGGCGGAGCCGTTGGTGGGAGTGTCGTGATAAAAGCTGATTCCCTGGACGAGAGAGCTGGCGCAGTTGCCTACGCCGATGATTGCGATTCGAATTTTACTCATGGAGCGGTTGGAAAGTCGCAAGGTTGCCCCAGTCGTCTCGGCTCGGCAAGACGCAAAGTTAACCGGAAGTTCACAATCCGAACTAAATTTTTGGACCCCCCGGAATGCTCTTACCGGAATTTTTGTTGCGAAAAAAAGACGGGGCGCGGAAAAAAGCTGAATGCGACGAAGGATTTTCATCAGCTGGACGAGTTTCTTCCTCGTCGTCGCCGCGTTGGAGGGTGCGCCTCTGCGTTACACAATCGAGCAAGCGATCGAGGTCGCCCGCACCCGGAATCCGGACGTTGCCATTGCCCAGAAACGAGTGCAGGCGGCGCGCGGCGGATTGCTCGAGGCACGGGCCGGCTACCTGCCTTCGGTCGTTTCCAGCGGCATTTATCGCCAGCGCGAGCGGCAGGGCGACACCCGCCTGCGCCCGGAGGATTACAACGCCAACGTGCGGATTGTGGAATCGCTCTACACCGGCGGCGCCACCAGCAGCCGGGTGGCGATTGCGCGGCTCAATTTCCAAAAAGCCCAGGCGCAACTCGACGCCGTGACCGACCGGGTAACGATGGAAACCCGGCTCGCTTTTAATGAACTGCTGCTCAATCGCGAGCGCATCCAGGTGCGCGAGGAATCAGTCGCGGTCCTGCAACAGGAGTTGAAAACGCAGCGCGAGCGCTTCAGCACCGGCACGGTCGGCCGCCTTAATGTTAGCCGGGCCGAGGTCTCCCTCGCCAACGAGGAACCGGAATTAATCCAGGCGCGGACCGATCTGCAAAACTCTCATCTTCGTCTCGGGGAGTTGTTAGGCGTGAAGGCCGGGGCGAATGGCGAGGAGGCCTTCGTCGTCGCGGGCGAGCTGGTTTACGAGCCGCGCCGGCCCGACCTCAATCAGTGCCTGGCCCACGCCAACGCCCGGCGACCGGAGATCGCAGTCGCCGAAACCGACATCGCGATCGAAGAACAGCAACTGCGACTCGATCGCAGCGCGACCCGGCCGCAGATCGAGGCTTTCACCGGCTACGAAATCTATAATGAACGCGATCCTGCTCTCGGCCGGGAATTCAATCACGGTTACGTGATCGGCTTGAACGCTTCCTGGGCGCTTTTCGACGGCTTCGCCACCCGCGGCCGGATGCAGGCGACCCGCGCGCGGCGGGAGGCGGCGACACGGGCGCTGGAGGCGGTCCGCTCGACCATCGCGTCGGAAGTGAGGAGTGCTTTTCTCGATCTCGAGCAGGCCGACCGGGTGCTGGAGTCGGAATTGAAAAATGTTGAGACGGCCGATGAATCGCTCCAGATCGCCCGGGGCAACCTCGCCGCCGGGCTCGGCACCCAGCTCGACGTCCTGCAGGCGGCGAACGATCTCACCCGCACCCGCAGCACCCGCCTGAGCGCGACTTACCTCCACAATGCCGCGCTCGCCCGGCTCGATCGCGCCTGTGGCGGCCGGCCGGCGTCGTTAGGCGGGACGAGCGGAGAGCTCCAGATTCTTTCCCTTACCCGTCCGCCGACAAAGTTAGGGGAGCGGAAATGAAAACCGGCGCGGCCGTCGCTTTCGCGCTCCTGTTGGCCAGCGCCATTTCTGCGAGCGGTGGGGTCACGCTCGACCGCGCACTGGCACAAACCCTCGAAAAAAATCCGCACATCCAGCAGGCGAAGGCCGGGCTCGAAGCGGCCGCGGGCGAAAGACTGATCCTGCGCTCGGCGGCGTTTCCCAAGGGATTGATCGGCGGCATCGCCGGGCTCCAGGGTGGCCGCCGGGCCCAGACCTCGACCCAGCCTTTCGCTTTCGCCTACGGCTCGTTTTTGCAGCCGCTCTTCCACGCCGGGATTCCGGCTTCCTTCCGGCGCGGCGAAGTCGCGCTTCTCATCGCCCAGCAGGAGTTGAACGTGACCGTGGTGGAAGAGCTGCACCGCGCGCGCCTCGCTTTTTACAGCGCGCTCTATTACCGCGCCATGGAATCGTTAGGCAGAAGCCAGCTCGCCCGCCTCGAGCAGAATATCGCGGGCGAAAAGGCGCGCTACGAAGCCGGGCAAAGCGAGCGGGGCGCCTTCACTTCCGCCACTCTTCTCGCGCGCGAGCTCGATCCGAAAATCGAAAGTGCGCGCACCGCCTCGGGAGCGGCCATCGTCCAGCTCGTCCAGTCGATGGGCGGGGACCTCGGCCCCGGCGCGACCTTGCCGTTGCCGGAAGGAACCCTCGATTTCGAGGCGATCGATTTCCGCGCCGAGGGTGAAGTCGGGCCCGCTCTGGAACGCCGAGTGGATTTGAAACTGGCCCGCCTCCTCGTCCGCGCCGCGCGCGAGGATCAGCGCATCATCGCCGCCGGTTATTACCCGGCCTTGAACGCGGTCGCTTCCGGCGAAGCGATTCCGGTCTCGGGCATTCACCGCGACAGCGGCGGCTCGCCGCAGTCGACCGACGACACGGTTGCTTCCGAGGTGCGGGCCGGCGCGTCTTACACCTGGCGGGTGATCGACAACGGCAAGGTTGGCGGCGCGGTCGCGCAGCAGCGCGCGGCGCGCGAGTCCAATGAACTGCAATTGCAAAAACTGGAGGCAAACCTCCCGCGCGAGCTGACCCGATTGCAGAACAACCTGCGCGCCATCGCCGCCCGCCACCGGTCGCTCCTGCTGGCGGCCGACGTGGCCGAGCAAAATGTCGCCTCGATCGAGGAGAATCGCGCCCAAGGGTTCGCCTCCGTGCTCGATTTCCGCAACGCCGAGAGCAGTCTGCTGGTCACCCGCCGCGGAATTCTCAGCGCGGTCTACGAGCAGAAAGTCGCTCTTGCGGAATGGGATCGCGCGACCGGCCGCTATTTTCAGTTTTCCGGCGACACCGGCGAAAAGGTGCATTAGTTCGAGCGATTGAAGACCAGAATTTCAAAGCGGGCGCTCTGGACGCTCATCCTCCTTTTCGCGCTCCTCTTCGGCGCGATTTATTTTTTTACCCTCCCAGTTGTGGAAGTGGAATCCGTTAGGCGCGGGACCGCGATCTCGGCCATTTACGGAACGGTCCGGATCGAGCCGGTTTTCGTCGTCCACGTGCGGGCGCAGAACAACGGGTTCATCCGGCTCGCCGATGCGGTCGCGACCGGCCGTGGCGCGATCGGCCGGAGCCTGGCCAAGGATGAATTGCTGGCGACGATTGCTGATGAGACGACGGCGCGGCAGTTGAAGCAGGCCCAGTCCGATTTGCAGGCCGCCCAGGAACAGGCCCGGCTCGAGCTGCCTTCGACCGAGCCGCTCAAGATCGCGGAAGCCAATGTCCAGCGCCTGGAAAAGCTGACTTCGCTCAGCAACGTCCCGGCCGTCGATTATGAAAAGGCGAAGAGCGAAGCGAAACGGCTGCGCGATTTGCTCCAGACCGAAAAAATCGAGCGCGAACGCAATCTCGATTCGCTCCAGGAAGCGGTGAAAAAAGCCGAGGTCCTGACCAATCGCCTCGAGATCCGCGCGCCGATGGACGGCATCCTTTCCGACATCAAGGCGATCGACGGCGAATTCGTCAGCGACGGCGCGCAACTTTTCACCGTCTCGTCCCGCCGCAACTACGTCCGCGGGGAAGTGAACGAAGAGGACATCGGCGAAGTGAAAGCCGGGATGAAGGCGATCCTGCAAATGTATGCCTACCGAACGCGCCAGTTCAACGCCAGCGTCACCTCGATCGTGCCCGCGGCCGATCCCGATACGCAGCGCTACACCGTTCTGCTCGATCTCCAGAACCCGCCGGAAAATCTCCTCGCCGGCATGACCGGGGAGATGAACATCATCACCGGGCGGCACGACAAAGCGCTCCTTGCCCCGACCCGCGCCATCCTCGTCGACCAGGTCCTTCGCGTAAACCTGGGCGTAATCGAGAAGCGGACGGTGAAGGTGGGTTATCGCACGCTGGAATTTTCCGAGATCCTCGACGGCTTGAAAGAAGGGGACCGGGTCGTGGTCTCGGAGCAGGACAAACTGAAGCCGGGCCGGTTCGTTAGGCAGCGCAGTGTCCGGCGCGTGCCTCAGGAAAAGCCGCGGTGACGCCGACGCTTTACATCGCGCTGCGTTTTCTTTTTCACCGCAAACGCGCCTTCATCCTCAGCCTTTGCGGGGTGGTTTTTGGCGTCTCGATTTTTATTACCACTCAGGCCCAGACCCAGGGCTTCGCCAAGCGGTTCATCGATTCCACTCTTGGGAGCAACGGCGCCATCATGCTGCGCGCGAAGTTTCGCCCACGCTACGACAACCTCTACGTCGCGCCGAACAATGCCGCCGTCGAAGCGGCCCGCCGCCGCTATTTCGAGGGCATCACCAACGCCTCCGAGATCATGCGCATCAGCCGGCGTTTCTCCAACGTCGTCTCCTGCGCCCCGGTTTTGCGCGGGACGCTCACCGCCCGGGCCGAGTTTGAGACCGCGACGGTCGATCTCTTTGGGATCGATCCCGGCCTGCAGTTGCGCACGACCGACATCGGGACGCAGATCATCGCCGGGAAGTTCGACGATTTTCGCAACAACCCGAGCTCGGTCATCATCGGCTCGCGCCTGGCCGATGCGCTCGGGGTGACGGTCGGCCAGACGATGCAATTGCTCTCGCCAAACGGCGAATATTGGCGCTTCACCGTCGCAGCCGTGGCGCGGAGCGGCGTGGGCGCGGTCGATTCCACCCGGGTCTATTGTCAGCAAAAAATCTCCCAGCGCCTTCTGCACAAGCCTTACCCGGCGACGATGATCCTCTACAAGTTGCGCGATCCGGAGACCGCCCCGGAGTTGGCGCAACATTTTGAACATCTCTTCCAGCACGAAGCGCGCAGCTGGCAGGAACGCGAGGAATCCAACCTGCAGCTTCTGCTCACTCTCCGCGTCTCAACCGGGATCACGGTTTCGCTGATCATCCTGCTCGCCGGCTTCGGCATTTTCAATGTCCTCACCATGACCGTGCTCTCGAAAGTGAAAGAGATCGCGATCCTGCGTTCGATCGGGTACAGCCGGCGCGACATCAGCGCGATTTTTCTTTGGCAGGGCGCACTCATCGCCGCGCTTGGTTCGATTCTTGGCTGTCTTATTGGTGGGCTCTCGGTCATCGGCGTTTCGCATATTCCACTGAAGGTGCGGGGACTTCTGTACGCGGATTATTTTCCGGTCGCGTCGGACTGGCACCATTACCTTTGGGCGACGATTCTTGCGGTCATCGCGGTCGCGATTGCGACCTGGGTGCCGGCCTACCGCGCGGGTCAGTTGCCGCCGGTCGCAACCTTGCGGGGCTCGAGCGTATGACGAATGAGGTCTGTCTGCGCTGCGAAGGGATCGAGCGCTATCTTGGCGAAGAGGAAGAACGAGTGCACGCTTTGCGCGGCATTTCGCTCACGCTCGAGGCCGGCACGGTGCACGCCGTCGTCGGTCCGTCCGGCTGCGGCAAGAGCACGCTGCTTTACATTCTCGGCCTGCTCGATCATCCCGATCGCGGCCAGGTCGTGATCGAGAACGAAGCGGTCTCACAGCTGCCCGACGACGCGCTTTCGCACAAACGCAACGAACTGCTTGGGTTCATCTTCCAGTTTCATTTTTTAATGGAGGATTTCACCGCGCAGGAGAACGTCATGATCCCGATGCGGCGGCTCGGCCGGCTAACGGAAGAGGCGATGCGGGAGCGCGCGGCGGAATTGCTCGGGGCGGTCGGGCTCGGGAGCAAAGTGACGCGGCCGAGCCGTCATCTCTCCGGCGGCGAACAGCAGCGGGTCGCGATCGCGCGCGCGCTGGCGAACGATCCGCGCGTCATCCTGGCGGATGAACCGACCGGGAACCTCGACACGAAGAATTCTGATCGCGCCTTTCAACTGCTCCAGGAAGTGGTGGTGAGCGGCGGCAAAGCGCTTCTCCTGGTCACACATAATCCCGGGATCGCGAGCGCCTGCGATTGGATTCACGAGATGCAGGACGGACGAATTGTCTCGACCCATCCGCGCGGCCGGGTAGCCATCGTTTCGTGAGTGCGCTTGCGCCAACGGCGGAACTGCCGCCGGCAAAATTTCGCGCCGGGCCCGACCAGACCGGGACCGAGCTGAAGCGCGGGATGTTCTTCAACACCATCGCGCTGCTCGCCTCGAACTTTCGCGGCGTCTTCACTTTTCTCATCGCGCGGCTGCTCGGGGCGGCGGCGCTCGGCACTTTCCTGGTGGCGTGGGCGACAACGGATGTCCTGAGCAAGATCGGGATGTTCGGGCTCGATAACGCGATCATTCCTTTCATCGCCCGGGCCGAGGCGGAAGGAGCGCGCGGGCGCAGCCGGGCTTTGTTCCGGCTCGCCGTCCTCCTCGCGGTCGGGCAAAGCACGGTGCTGGCCGCGCTTGCCATTCTCGCGGTGCGCTTCGCCGGGCCACGCTGGGGTCTCGATCCGCAAATGGTCGCCGTCCTTTCCGTTCTCCTCGGCGCACTGCCGGGCGTGATTCTTTACCGGATCTGCACCGCCGTTTCGCGCGCGATGAAGGTGATGAAACACGACATCTTTTCCCGTGGCCTGACCGAGCCGCTTGTCACGACGCTGGTTTTCCTCGGCGCGCTCGCGCTCGGCTGGAGGACTTTCGGCGCGCCGATCGCGGCGATCATCGGGACGGGCGCGTCCGGGTTGGTCGCGCTCGGGCTGGCCTGGTCGCTCTTTCGCGATGCGCCGCCGGCGCGGGGGATCATTTCTTATGCACGGGAAGCGCGCGGTTTGCTTCGCTACTCGGCCGCGATCAGCGGCTACGATTTGCTCAATGCGCTTATCGTTAGGGTGGATGTCATCATGCTGGGCGCATTCATCGGCCGCGCCCCGGGCGTGACGTTGACCACGGTCGGGATTTACGGGGCGGTGGTGGAAGTGGGGAGCGGTCTGCGCAAGGCGAACCAGGCCTTCAATCCGATCTTCGCGCCGGTCGTCGCCGGGATGACGGCCCGGGGACAGCAGCAACAGGCCGCGGCCACGTTCGCGCAAATCGCGCAGTGGATGCTCTGGATTCTTTTGCCGCTGCTCGCCGTCATGGCGCTGGCCGGGCCGCTCATCCTCAGCATCTACGGCCCGGCTTTTCGCGAAGGCGCGGTCTGGCTGGTGATTGTCGCGCTGGCCTGCGGGACGAACTGCTTCGTTGGGCTGGCTGAAACGGTAATCATGGTGCAGCAGCCACGGCATAATCTCCTGAACTCTGCGGTCACCGCGGTGGTCGCGGTGGCGGCAAATTTCTGGCTGATCAGTTCGTTTGGCGTGCTTGGGGCCGCCTTCGGCATTCTCCTGCCGTATCTGCTCCTCGGCGTCCTGCGTCATCGGACCCTGCGGCGCGTCCTCGGCTGGGAGCGGCCGTGGACAAATCTTTGGCCGCCCCTTCATGCCGCTGTGCTCGCGGCGCTGCCGGCTGTGCCCTGCCGGTTATTGCTCGAGGGCTGGATCGGGGAGCTGGTCTCGGGTTTGGTTTTCCTCGCTGTCTTCGGTCTGCAATGGTGGCTCCAGTTCCGCTGGCGGAAAACGGTCTCATGAAACGAATCTTTCTCACCGGCGCCAGTTCCGGCATCGGCCTCGCCATTGCCAGGGCGCTGATCGACCAGGGCGACGAAGTCTGGGGCACGGCGCGCCGGACCGAGCGGATCCCGACTCTGCTCGGGATGCACGCGGTCGCGCTCGACCTGGCGGATCGGGAGTCGTTAGGCGAGATCTTCCGCTCGGCCTGGCGCGAGGCGGGACATTTCGACGTCGTGATCAACAATGCGGGCAGCGGATATTTCGGGCGCGCGGAAGCGCTCGCGCCGGAAGACCTGGCGCGTCACTTCCAAGTGCTGGTGTTCGGCCAGATCGAACTGATGCATCTCGCGCTCGAGGCCATGAAACAAGAGAAGCGCGGGCTCGTGATCAATGTCAGTTCGCTCGCGTCGCGGTTGCCGGTGCCATTCATGGCGACCTACAACGCGGCCAAGGCCGCGCTCGCGACCTACACGATGTCGCTCCAGCTCGAGCTCGCGCACGGCGACGTCAGGCTGGTCGATTTGCAGCCGGCCGACATCAACACCGGCTTCAACGACGCCATCGTCAGGGCGAAGCAGAACGACGCCCGCGTCGAGCAAACGTGGGCGGCGGTCGATCGCAATATGAAGGGCGCACCGCCGCCGGAGCTGGTCGCGCGCGCGGTGCTGAAATTGATCGAGCAAAGCAATCCGCCGCCGCGCGTCACGGTCGGCGATTTCTTTCAGGCGGGCGTCGCGCCGCTCATCTTTCGTTTCCTGCCGCAGCGCGTCAGACTCTGGGGTTTGAAAAAATATTACGGGATATGAGGCAAGGCGAAATCACTGACGCCGTCGTCCTGATGGCTGGAACCGGCTCGCGCCTGCGCGCTTCCGGCGAACTGCTGCCCAAGCCGCTCGTCCCGATTTTCGGGCGCCCGCTCATTTGCTACATCTTCGAAGCGCTCCAGAACGTCGGGGTGGAAAATCTCCACGCCGTCGTCGGGGCCACCGCCGAGGTCCTTGTCCCGGCCCTGCGCCCGCTGGTGCCGGCGGGGATGCGCTTGAATCCCATTTCCAACCCCGAGTGGCAGAAGCAAAACGGCGTCTCGGTCCTCTGCGCGGCCGGGATCACGGCGGCGCCGTTTTTTCTCACGATGGGTGATCACTTGTTCGATCCCGCCATCCTCGAGCGGGTCCTGGAGGAGGCGAATCCGACCGAACTGAATCTCGCGATCGACCGCAAGATCAGCGCCATCTTCGATCTCGATGACGCGATGAAGGTGCAAACCAAAGGCGACCGGATCGGCGCGATCGCGAAAGATCTCGCGACTTACGACGCCATCGATACCGGCGTTTTTCTTTGCCCTAACGAGCTCTTCGATTATCTCCGGCGAGCCCGGCGCGAGGGCGATTGCAGCCTGGCGGACGGAGTCCGGCTGATGGCCGGGGAGGGGAAAGGGCGCGTGATCGATATCGGCGACGCCTGGTGGCAGGATGTCGATGATTTCGCGATGCGGCAGCGGGCGGAGGACGAACTGGGAAAGCGGACGGAAGTACGATCCGGGTAGCGCACGCGTCTCGCGTGCTGGCGACGGTGTCCCGCCGTCGCGAACTTTTCCGGAAATCTGGCAACGCTGTGGACGTCGGGACGGTCCACAAGTTCGTCTCGGCGAGACGCCGAGACCAGCACGCGAGACGCGTGCGCTACCCGGGCGAAAGACGCGCGGTCGCGGGTCCGGCCGGCGCGGTCTGCGCCCGCCAGTTGTCGAGCTGACTGGAGGACCGCGCGCAGCCGAGGGTGCAGGTTTCGTTGCACGATTTGTGGGTGTAAAATTGCTCGCGCAAATCTTCGCGCGTGTAATCGAGGAGCGGCTTCGACCAGACGGTGCGGGTTTGGGAACACCAGTTCACGTTCCCAAATTCATCGATGTAAAGATAGCGGCTGCCGGCGCGGCACTTGAACGGCGCGACTCCGTCGCGCACCAGCCGTTTGCGATAGCTCGAAAAATCCATCCAGCTTTTCGGAAGGGTGTCGACGATGCGCTGGAAGGCTTTCACTTCCGCGGGCTGAAGCTTGAGCTGCCCCTGCGCGTCATGCACGAGGAGAACCCGCGGGGTGAAGCCGAGTTCGCGCGCGAAGGCGACCACTTCCTCGGCCTCTTCCGGCGGCGCCGCCCCGATCACGCCGCTGACGGTGACATTGAAACGGGCGTGTTCGCGCAGGGCGAGCAGGCGTTTGCGAATGTTGTTGAGCACCTTTTCCGTGGTCTCGTTGCGGCGCACGCCGTCGATCGAGATTTGCATCTCCTGGAGCCCGGCTTCGTTCAATTTCGCGATCAACTCCGGGCGGAGAAAAAACCCGTTTGAAATCATGCCGGTGCGGAGGAAGCCGAGCTCGCGGCATTTCCGAATGAGGCGCGGCAGTTCGGGATGCAGGGTCGGCTCGCCGCCGGTGAGCGAGATGCCGAAGGTGCCGAGTTCGCGCAATTTTTCGAGGCGTTTCTCGAGGATATCGAAGGGAACCGGCTCGCTTGTTTTATCGAACTCGGAACAGTAACCGCAGGCCAGGTTGCAGCGCCGGATCACGACCATCTGCGCCAGGAAAGGGCTGTAGCGGAGCCGGGATAAAAGGTTCGGTGACATGGAGCTGCCGCGGCAGAACGGGGTTTTAACACGAACTGAAAGCGCGAACAAGACGCGCGAGGCTTGCCAAGGAGGCGAGAATTGTTCAGGAAACTCCGGTGCGTCACGAATGTATCATCCTGGCCGAGGCCCCGGGAGCGCTGATCGAAGTGTGCGGGGTTTCGTTGCTGGAGCGGTTGCTCCGGCAATTGCAGCGCCTTGGCCTAACGAAAGCGATCGGTGCTTTCGTCCGCGCCGGAACCGCTGGCGCAGCATCTCGCCCGGCCGTCGCACAATCGCGCCGGGCTCGCGCTCGAGTTTCGCCGCCCCGCCGAAGAGAAAAAATGGCCTAACGAAAATGACCTCGCCCTCGTTCTCGCCGGCGATCGCGTCTTTGATTCCCGGCTCCTGCAACTGCTCGACGAGCAGGATGCGAGCAGCGTGCTGGTCGATTCCGCGCCGCCCGCAAATCTTCAGCCTCTGCTCGAAGGTGTGCGGGAAACAAGTCGCGGCCTCCTCTGCGGCGCGGCGCTGCTCGCACCGCAACGGGCAGGATCTCTCCTCCAGGAAACGCTGGCCGAAGAAATCGACGCGGGAGAAATCCGCACGATCGATCTCGCGAGCCGCGACTGGAACCTGGTTTCGCTTCGTCGCACTCTGCATCCCTATTGGTTTCCGGCCCCGGGTCCCGACCAGCAGAAAAGCGCGGAGCGTCTCCTCCTGACTTCCGCCCAGAAAGGGAAGCTCGATTTCCCCGCGCTCGTCCACGGGCCGATCGAGAATTTTCTCATCTCGCACCTTTGCCGGACGGGCATTACGCCGAATCAATTGACCGGGTTCACCAACGTGGCGGCGTGGAGCGCGACCTTCCTTTTCGCGACCGGCCGGCTCGGCTGGGGCGTGCTCCTGGCGTTGATCGTCGGCGTGCTCGATGGCCTCGACGGCAAACAGGCCCGGGTGAAAATCGAAACGTCGAAAGCCGGCAAGCTCGAGCATTGGTTCGACGCCTTCTTCGAAAACTCGTGGTGGCTGGCGCTGGCGTGGTATCTGCAAAGTTCCGGTTTACTCCCGGGCGCTTTCCTTTACCTCGCGCTCCTCGTCGCGCGGAAATCGTCGCCGGCCTGGCGAAGTGGAGCGTGCTGCGCGCCTGCGGACGGACGATTGATGAGATCGGCGATTTCAACCGGGTCATCCGGCTGGTCGGCGGCCGGCGCAACATCTACATCTGGCTGCTGGCCGTCGGAATTCTGCTCGGCGCCCCGGCGGAGGCCTACAAACTCGTCGCCTGGTGGGGAGCGCTCACCGCCGCCGTGCAAGTGCCGCAGGCCGTGCTGGCGGTGCGCGCGCACCGGCGCGGCAAGCTCATCCCGGCGCACGCGGCGACGTGATTGCTTGACGCTCTCGGGGCGCGGGCGATAAGAAGAGCGATGATCGGTCTCCAACAGGTCGCGCGGGTTTTCGACAGCAAGCCCTGGGTGGCCCATCTCTACGTGACCGAGCAGTGCAATCTCGATTGCCATTACTGCAACGAGTACGACAACTCGATCCCGCATCCGAGCCTCGGCGATTTGCAGAAATGGATGGACCACATCCGCGCGCTCGGCGTCGCCCGGATTGGATTCCAAGGGGGCGAACCGCTCGAAGCACCCGGACATCGTGGAGCTGGTTCGTTACGCGAAGTCGCTCGGGTTCGACCGCGTCAGCATGTCGACCAACGGTTTTCTTCTTACCCTGGAATTGTTGGCCGATTTGGAAAAAGCAGGTCTGGATCAACTGCAGATTTCTGTCGACCGGATGACGCCGATCGCCAGCACGCGCAAATCGATGAAGTCGATCCTGCACAAGCTCGATTGGTTCCAGAATTCGGCGATCAGCCTGAATGTCAGCGGCGTTCTCTTCAAGGAAACGATCGATGAGATGGGGCAGGTGATCGATACCTGCCTCGACCGCGGCATCCCGGTGCACGCGCGGGTTATTCACGACGACCTGGTGCACGACCGCGCGCTGCGCGATCCGCAGGCGAGCGAGCCGCTGCTCCGATTCATCGAGAAGCAGGAGGACCTGAAGCGCCGGGGCGAGAAGATTCATACCAGTTGGAATCTCTTCAGCTACGAGAAGAAGATGCTGCGCCAGGAGCCGGTCGAGTGGACCTGCATCGCCGGCTATAAGTATTTCTTCGTCTCGTCGCGCGGGAAGTTTTGGCCCTGCAGCCAGGTCCGGACGGAGCGCGATATTCTCGGGATCACGCGCGAAGATTTGCTGGCCTACAACGTGAAGAAGAGCTGCCAGGCCGGCTGCGGAGTCTATTGCACGGCGGAAGCTTCGCTCGCCGTCAGTCATCCGCTCCAGTATGTCGGCCGCGAGATTGGCGGGATGGTCGGGAGCCGGTTTTCGAGGATTCGGAATGGCGGGAGCGGCCGGATGCGCGACCTGGTCCCGGCCTAGGACGCCTTTTCGCCTAACGACCGGCGATAAATCCGGTAAGTCTTGTATTTTCGCGCCCCGATCGCGGCGAGGAAGCGGTTCATGAGGATATTGTTCTCGAGGATCATGCTGGCCTCGCCGATGTATCCGCGTTTCAGCATGGCCTGTTCGATAATCCGGAGGACGAGCAATTCGGCGATGCCGCCGCGCCGGTAGCCGGGCTTAATCCCGAGCGCGATCAACCGCACCGTCCGGATCCGGCTTTTGTAGTAAAGCAATTTCGCCAGCCCGATCGGCAGCCCCCAGGTCGTTAGGCGGCCGTTGATTTTCTTGAGCGCGACATGGATGTCCGGCAGGCAGAGGATGAATCCGACCGGCTGGCCCTCGACTTCTGCGATCAGGGTTAGCTCCGGCACGACCAGTTGTTTTAGTTCGCGGGTCAGGGCCTCAAATTCCCTTTCGGTGAAGGGGACGAACCCCCAATTGTCTTTCCAGGCTTCGTTGTAGACCTCGCGCAGGCGCTCGCTTTCGTTGCGCAAATTTTTCAGGTCGCCCATCCGAATGGTGGCGGAGTGCTTCTTCTTGAGCGCGGTCGATAGCCGGCGCAGGCGACGGACGGACTCGGCCGGGTCGTCAAACCACCAGGCATAAAAATCCATCGTCTTGGCAAAGCCGAGCCCTTCGAGCAGGGCCGCGTAGTAGAGCGGATTGTGCGCGGTCAGGATCGTGGGCGGAAACTGAAAGCCTTCCACGAGCAGACCGCAGACATAGTTGGTCGAGTAATCGATCGGCCCCATGATCTCGTCGCGGCCCTTGGCGCGAGCCCACCCGGTCGCGGCCTCAATCAGCGCGCGCGCCACCGCCGGATCGTCGATCGACTCGAAGAGGCCGAAGCAGCCAACGTTCGATTTATGGTAGGCGTTGTAGTTCGGGTCATCGCTCGCCATGATTCGGCCGACGATTTTTCCGCCAACGCGGGCAAGAAAAAGCGCGGCGTCGCCGTGTTCGTAGAAAGGATGTTTCTTCCGATCGAGGAATTCCTTCCGCTCGAGCAAAAGCGGCGGCACCCAGGCCGGATCGTCGCGATAAATCTCCCAGGGAAACTTGATGAACGCGTCCCGGTCGGCCTTGGAAACGACTTGGGAAACTTCGATCGGCGCCATCATGAGAAACAGCGCGCGCCACTCAGCCTAACGACACGGAAGGGCGCTACCCGCCTATCGCCCAACCGGCGTCGGCTTCCCGGCCGCGCTCGCTTGCTCCTCGGGCGCGGCCTTGGTCCCGAAAACATAATCCCAAAGCGGCGAAGTGACGCCGTACCCCGCGCGGTCGTCCCGGTAGTGATGACGCAGGTGATACTTCTTCAACCAAAGCCAGACTCCGCGGCGCAGGGTAAAGTGATGGGTGGCGTAATGCAGCGTGTCGTAGAAGAGATAACCGGTGATCATTCCGGCAAAAATGGCCGGGGCAAAGCGCCCGAAGAGGAGAAGGAAGAGCAGATAAAAAAGCGCGGCGAGGGGGAGGCTGACGGCGGGCGGCATGACGAGGCGGCTGGCGTCGTTAGGGTAATCGTGATGCACGCCGTGGAGCATGAAATGGAGCTGTTTGCCCCAGCGGCTGCGCGGTTCGTAATGAAAAACCCAGCGGTGCATCGAGTATTCGACAAAAGTCCAGATGAGGAGTCCGGCGGCGAAAAGTCCCGTGATCAGCGCGCCGGAAAATCCCCGCGTGACCGACGTGAAGTACAGCAAATAGCCGATCAGCGGCAGATAGAGCACGTGCGGCGTGGCCGGATGCACATGGGAGAAGAACTCCATGAAATCGCTCTGGAACATCCGGACCGATTCGTTCTTGTTCGAAACGTAACCCTTCGCCATCGGCAGAAACATGACCGATTCCCGCGCCGGAGGCAATGTCGGATCAGGCCGGCCGCGGATGGGATTCGACGCGGGCCAGGATCTGTCGGCAGGCGTTTTTTTCGCGCTGGAGCAGGAAGATGAGGACGAAATTAAAGAAGGTCAGCTCCGCGATGAAAAGCCAGGCCGGTTGCCCGACGAAAAGAAGCACGAAAAGCAGAATCATGCGCGGATTGGTCGCGAGCAGGTTGAGCAATTTTAGCCGCGGCCGGCTGGCATGCCGGTAAGCGGCGGCGATTGAGTCGTCGCTGCTCGTCGCGGCCGCGTGCAGGAAGCCGCTCAGCCAAGGCGCAAGCCATTCCTGTTGCCGGGTGTAATTCTGGTGCAGCTTGAGCAGCGCTTTTTGCCACGGCGCACTTCGCCAGGAGAGCGCTCGTAGTCGCGTTGCAAGCCCGGCCGAGGAATCCAGCTCGGCGCGCGCGCTGTCTTCGGCGAGGAAGAGCCAGGCATTGCGGAAATAATCCGCCGCCGCGCTTTGCAGCGAGTGGCTAATGCCCGCGGCCACGACGAGCAGCCAGATCCAGCCCGAGCCGCCCTCGGCCATGAAACGCAGGGCAAGATGCGCATAGATGCCGACAAAGACGACGTGGTCGGCCACACCATCGAGAGTGCGGCCGGTCCGGCTGCCCGTCTTCGTTAGGCGAGCAAGCTGGCCGTCGGCGTTATCGAGCGCGTTGCACAGAACATGGAGGACCATGCCGAGCAGGTTCCAGCGCAGATCGGAATAGTAATAGAGATGCCCGGCGCCGAGGCCGCTGACCGCACCGCAGAGCGTGACCTGGGCCGGCGTCATCCCCAGCCGGGCGAAGACGAGCGCGAGCCGATAACCGACCTTGCGATAGAAATGGAGGTCGAGAAATCCCTCGACCGCGCGTGCCTTGTAGGTCTGCTCGATGCCCCGGTCGCCGGGTCGTTCGTTTGCCACTGGATCCGGCTCGAGCGCTGGCCGCCGCGGCCTCACTCAGGCGTGCTGCGCGAGCTGTGAGGGCACCAGAGTGTCGGCCACGATATTCAACGCCTCGTCCAGGTCGGCCCGCGTATGCAGCGCCGTTACGCAGGCGCGGAAACAGATCCGGTCCTGCGGCACCGCCGGATAATCGACCGGTGCGACCCAGAGTCCGCGGGCGCGCAGCTCGTGGCCGGCGCGGTACATCCGTTCGCGGTCGCCGATCACGATTGGCATGACGTAGGTGTTGGACTTTCCGGTGTCGATCCCGAGGCTCTGGAGTTGGCCGCGGAAATAATCGGCGTTTTCCCAGAGCCGGGTCCGGAGTTCCGGCTGACTCGTGCCGATCTCGAGCGCCTTGAGAATGGCCGCGACCACGACCGGCGGCAGGGCGCAGGAGTAAACATAGGGATGCGCATAGAAGCGCAGATATTTGAGCGTCTCGCGCGAGCCGGCGACGAAACCACCGAGCGCGCCGAAAGCTTTCGAGAAGGTGCCGTAGGTGAGGGGAATGCGATCCTCGACCCCGAACTTCTCCGCCGCGCCGCGCCCGTTTTCCCCGCATCCGAGAATGGAATGCGCTTCGTCGATGAAAACGCTCGCGCCGTGTTCCTCGGCGACATCGATCAGGGCTTCGAGGTTTCCAAAGTCACCATCCATCGAATAAATGCCCTCGATCACAACCAGCCGGCGTTTGCCGGTGTGCCGGCCTAACGACGCCGCGAGCGCGCCCGGATCGTTATGCTCAAATTTCTCCGTCCGGCAGCGGGAGAGAGTGGCGCCGTCGCGCAGGCTGAGATGAGAGCGGTTGTCCAGCACCGCCACGTCCGTTTTGCGGAGCAGGCCCGAGATGGTGCCGAGCGCGCCGCCGAAGCCGCTGTTGAAGAGCATCGCGTCCTCGCGCCCGAGATATTGCGCCAGCTTCCGCTCCAGTTCGCGGTGCAGATCGGTCATACCGGAAAGCATGGGCGAACCGCAGGCGCCGAGCCCGTGCGTGGTCAGGGCATCGTGGGCCGCGGCGATGACTTCGGGATGATTAGCCAGGCCGAGATAATTGTAGGAGCAGAGGTTGATGACCGGCTGCGGCTTGCCGGCATAGGTGATGGTGGTGCGGGCCTCGGCGGCGGAGCGCATCTCCGGCTCGTAAAGTTCGACCGCCCACGCCCCGGCTTCCATCCATCGGGTAAAGCTGGGAGGCGCCTGGAGAGGGTCGCGCCCTTCGCTGGCGAGGAAATTACTCAGGCTCAGATCTGCGGGATTATCATTCATAAACAAAAAACCGCGCCTAACGACTGCGGGCACGGTGGTGATTCATGGAAAGCGACCATCCGGTTCTCGGACTGGTCGGCGGCTGGGATGTGGTTGTCGTTATGCATCCTTTGGCGCATCGCCGCCGGGTTTGCCGGTGGCGATTCTCCATTCGGGACCGCAATCTTAGCGCCTGCCGCAGAGGCGACAAGGAATTTATTCAGGGCCGCGCACTACCCTTCGTAAGGAGAGGGCGCCTGCTCGAGCGCAGTCTTCAGGACCTCGTCAACCGTTTCCACGGGAACGAATTGGATTTTCTCCTTCGCCTCTTCGGGAATATCGACCAGGTCTTTCTCGTTCTGCTTCGGGATGATCACGGTCGTGATCCCGGCGCGCATCGCGGCCAGGCTTTTTTCTTTCAGCCCGCCAATCGGCAGGACGAGGCCGCGGAGAGTGATCTCACCGGTCATCGCGACATCGGAACGGACCGGAGTGTCGCTGAAAAGCGAGGCCAACGCGGTGAACATCGCGACCCCGGCGGAAGGTCCGTCTTTCGGAATCGCGCCGGCCGGGACGTGAACGTGGACATCGGTTTCGCCAAAATCTTTCGGCGTCATGCCTTCCTTCCCATCGCGGCTGCGGACCAGGCTCATCGCCGCCTGCATCGATTCCTTCATCACGTTTCCGATCTGACCGGTGAGAGTGATGTTCCCTTTGCCCGGGAAACGAGTCGCCTCGATGTGCAGCACTTCGCCGCCGACCGGCGTGTAGGCGAGCCCGGTGACGATGCCCGGTTTGTTTGCAGTTAGTTTCGTGTCGTGAATGTAGCGGGCCGGTCCGAGCATTTCGGCCACGAGCTCGGGCGTGACTTTCACGTGCCCGGTCTTGCCGCGGGCAACCCGCGCCGCGACTCCGCGAATGACCGCGCCGAGCTGGCGCTCGAGCTCACGCACGCCGGCTTCGTGGGTGTAACTGTCGATCACGCTGACGAGCGCGGCTTCCTCCCATTCGCATTGTTCGGGCTTAAGGCCATTTTCCTCGAGTTGTCGCCTAACGAGATAACGCCGTGCGATTTCCAGTTTCTCGCGCCCGGTATAGCCGGCGAGATTGATGATCTCCATCCGGTCGCGCATCGGTTCGGGCACGCCTTCGATATAGTTGGCGGTGGCGATGAAAATGACCTGGGAAAGGTCGAAGGCGACGTCGAGGTAACGATCGACGAAGGCAAAATTCTGGCGCGGATCGAGCACTTCGAGGAGCGCGCTCGCCGGGTCGCCGCGGAAGTCGGTCCCGAGTTTATCGATCTCGTCCAGCATCATGACTGGGTTGCGTGTCCCGGCGCGCCGGAGTTCCTGGATGATCCGGCCCGGCATGGAACCGATGTAGGTGCGGCGATGGCCCCGGATTTCAGCTTCGTCGCGAATTCCGCCGAGGCTCATCCTCACGAACTTGCGGCCGAGCGCGTCGGCGATCGATTGCCCGAGACTGGTCTTGCCGACGCCGGGCGGGCCGAGGAAACAAAGAATCGGTCCGTGTCCCTTGGGGTTGAGTTTGCGCACGGCGAGGTATTCGATCAGCCGGCGCTTCACCTTCTCGAGATCGTAGTGATCGCGATCGAGAATCTCCTGCGCCTTGTCGAGATCGAGATTGTCCTCGCTCAATTTCGTCCAGGGCAGTTCCGCGATCGTCTCGATGTAGGTGACGATGACGGAATAATCCGGGCTCGCCTGCGGGATGAAATCGAGCCGTTTCAACTCGCGCTCGGCCTGTTTCATGACCTCTTCCGGCGGCTTGGCTTCGTCGAGTTTCTCGCGCAGCTGGGCCCGCTGTTCCTCCGCGCCGGAATCGGCTTCGCCGAGTTCGCGCTGGATCGCTTTCACCTGCTCGCGCAAATAGGCACGCCGCTGCGCATCCGAAAACTGCGATTGCACATCCTGCTGCAACTTTTGCTGGATCTGCGCGATCTCGAGCTGCGACGAAATGCTCGCCTGCACCGCGCGCATTCGTTTTCCGAGATCGCTCTCCTCGAGCAACGCCTGTTTTTGCGCCAGGTCGAGGTTCAGGTTCGGCGCCAAAAAATCGGTCAGTTCCTCCGCGCCCTCGATCCCGAGGACGATGGCACGCGCCTGTTCCGGAACGTCGGGCGTGATCTCGAGCAGCTTGCCCGCGGAGTCGCGCAGGTTGCGGAATTCGGCCTCGAATTCCTTCGTCGTCGGGGCCGGCAGAGTCTCGAGCACATCCACCTCCGCGCGCAGGAACGGCGTCGTCTGGACGATTTTGCGAATCCTAAAACGGCGCAATCCCTGCGCGATAACGACGACGTGATTATCCGCCTGGCGGAGAAGCTTCAGCACCATCACCGCGGTGCCGACATGGTAAAGGTCGGCTTCGCCGGGCTCTTCCTTGGTTTCGTCGCGTTGGGTGACGAGCCCGATGATTTTGTTCTGCGGCAGCGTCTCGTTCAGCAACTGGATTGAAGTCGCGCGCTGGACATTGAGCGGCGAAACCGTTCGCGGAAAAACCACGAACCCGCGCACTGGCAGGATCGCGAGCGTCTCCGGGATAGCGGGCATCGTTTCCGGACCGCCGTCCTGCGCGGCCGCGCTCACCGAAGGCGGAGTCTCACCCGAGCCCTGCAAGGTGCTGAAAGGTTGTTCGTTCATTTCTGAAAGGGCAGCTCGATCCAAAGGAAGCCGTTGCGTTGTTCGGCCTTCGCCTGCTCGATATCGACCGGCATGGGGAGTTCAACGATTCGCTCAAAAGGTCCGTAATCAATTTCGAAGGCGATCATCTGCACGGCCCGGCCTTCGGCATCGGTCGGTTCCGGCGCCGGGCGTGTGCCGCGAATAGAGATACGTCGCGGCTCAACGGTCAGATCCACTTTCGAGCGATCGACCCCGGCGAGATCGACACAGATGCGCAGCCCTTTGACGCACTGGAAAGCATTGATCGCGGGCCGCCACCGGTACCGTCCGGGTGGCGCGAGCTGCACCCGGGTCATTTGGTAGGTGACGTCGCCGAGCGTTTCGTGCAGCCAGCGCAATTTGATTCCGTGGATCGTGTTCATGCGTTGCTAGAATCTAAACTACGTGCGCGCCGCGTCACCTGCGCTTGAAAAGTAACGATCGCGTTACTAACCGAATTTCGCGCCGAGAGGGAGGGGCGCGTATGCATTTCAAGCCAGGAAACTGGCTTGCGGGACGGATGAAGCTGGCAAGAAACGGTCAGCATTTCCCAACTCGCGGAGAGTCCGTCCTGGCGGCCCGCGTACTGACGACAATAGAAAGTTCTGCGTTATGAAAACAAACGAACGTCCTGATCGGTGGTCGGCCTGGCTGGGGAAGAGTGAGATGGGATTTCGCCTAACGAAACTGGCCGCGACCTTCGCGCTCTTCGCCGCGCCCCTCATCCTGGCGACGCCGGCCGGCGCCGTCGATACGCTGCCGATTTTGTGGGAAGCCGGCGGAGAGAGCGCCGGGAGCGACAGCGCAGGACAGGCGGCGCGCATCGCCACCGATGCTTTTGGCAACGTGGCGGTCGTGTCAGGACCTTCCATGGCAAAGGATCTGGCCGTGACGTCGTACACGTCCGGCGGAGTATTTCGCTGGCAGAGCGTCATCGCCCCGTCGGTCGGGACATTCCAAGGCGACTGGGTGGCGGCGGCGCCGAACGGCGATTTCGTGGCCGTCGGTCACACGGTTAATTCCAGCGGCGGTCCGATCGCGATCACTCTGGTCCGCTTTGGTTCTGACGGAACATTCCAGTGGCGGGTCGATCTCGGTGGGCTTTTTCCGGGCGTCGGCCGATTGCTGGTGGATTCCGGCGGGAATGCCTATCTGGCATTTAACATTCTGGGCGACGGCCAGGACATTCGGCTGCACAAATACAGCCCGGCCGGCGTGCTCCTCTGGTCACAAGTGATCAACACCGGCTTCGCTTCCAACAATCTCGCCACTTCGCTGGGGTTTAGTCCGGACGAGACCGAGGTCGCGCTGACGGGAAACACCAGCGGTGGCTCCGAATGGATCACGGCTTTATACAACACCTCCACGGGTGTCCGGAAATGGTTGGTCGTAGCGGCCGAAGGGACCGCGGCGCGGGATGTAGTGGTCGATGCCAGCAGGGTCTACGTAACCGGACTCGGGAATGTCGGCATCACTGGGTTCCTCACCGTTGTTGCCTATGACCGCGCCACCGGCGCGCGCCTCTGGCGCACGGACAAGAAGCCCGCCGATGGAGGAAGCGCGGCGGGTCTCCGCCTGGCGTTAGCGCCCGACGGAAGCGTGGTCGCGACGGGCCAGGCCTCGCGCGGATTTCTTGATTGGTACACGGTGTCCTTCGAGACCACCGGCGCCGTTCGGTGGGAGGCGGTTCGCGACGGCGGGTTGAACACCGACGAGATTCCGGCTGCAGGACCTGGTCTTGCCCGATGGCACCACTGTGGTGACAGGAAAAGGGGGCCCCAATCTACCCGGCGGATTCATTCCGGGCGTGACGGTCGGCTACTCGCCCGCCGGCACTCTACAGTGGGAGGCATTCTCCCTCTTGGCCACGGTCTGGGTGGCCGATTTGCCTAACGGCGACGTCGTTGCAACCGGTGGTTACGACGCCTATGTCGCGGCCTTCCGGCCGCCGGGAACCACTGCCGGAACGATGCACATTGCCGACCTCGACGCTGCCGCCGTTGTCATGGGCCGCACCTGGACCGCGACGGTCACGGCGACAGTCCGGGACAGCGGCGCCGCGCTGGTCTCAGGAGCGACCGTGAGCGGGACTTGGAGACGTGGCAATGTTGGAACGTGCACGACGACGGCGGGCGGGACGTGTTCGGTCGCGCTCTCGACCAGGGCGAAAAACGAGCAGTTCACAGTCACGGGGATAACGCATGCCAACCTGACGTACGACCCGGCCGGCAACTCTGATCCGGACGGCGACAGCAACGGCACGGTGATCAAGATTCGGCGGCCTTAAAACGATCCGAATCAAATCCACGGAATCGATTCCGGAAAACCGCGCAAAAAAGTTTGTTGACTAGTCAGTAAAGCAAACGAGAATCCTCCATGCCGAGGACGAGCGACGCCAAAGAGAGGCTGATGGATGCGGCGATGGATTTGATCTGGGAAAACAGTTATGGATCCACCTCCGTCGACGCCATCTGCGAAAAAGCGGGCGCGAAAAAGGGCAGCTTCTATCACTTTTTTGAATCGAAGTCCGAGCTCGCGGTCGTGGCTCTGGAGGCGAATTGGCAGCGCAAGAAAGTGCGGATGGACGAAATTTTTTCGGCCGCGATTCCGCCGCTCGATCGGCTGAGCACATATTTCGAGCACGTTTACGAAGGCCAGACGAAACGCCATGGCGAGTGCGGTTCGGTTCTCGGTTGTCCCTATTGCACCCTCGGGAGCGAGATCGGAACCAAGGACCCCGCAATCCGCGACCAGGTGCACAAAATTCTCGAGCGCAACGCGCGCTATTTTGAGTCCGCCATTCGCGATGCTCACGCCGAGGGATCGATCTCGGCGCCTGACGCCAAGACAAAGGCGCAGATGCTGGTCGCCCTCCTTCAGGGTTGCCTTGCGCAGGCGCGGATCGAAAACGACGTGCGGCCGCTGCGAGCCCTGGCCGACGGCGCGCTCGATCTGCTCGGGGTCAGTCGCGAATCGGCGAGCAAATAGACCGAAACATTTCATCCAACCATAACCATGAGGAAACCATAGATGACCAGTCAAATAAACTCCTACAAATCCGATTCAGCCGCTGCCAAGAGCGATTGCGGCCCATGTGAAAATTTTCCGGCGGATTACTGCCGGAAACTGAAGAAAGGGCTCACGCGGCTGCAGGCAGCCATTCAGGCGCAATACGAGGCCGCGTTCCCATCCGAGCGCGAGCGTATCGCCCGCGCCCTGCGCGATGCCCGGGAAGCGGCTTGGGAAACTCCTTTCCCGTCGCTCTTTTTCCCTGCTCTCGCACATCTCCGGGTCACTGAGCAGATCCCCACCGCCTAATCAACCGAGGAAAATTCATGCACAAGAAAACGACCGCACTCATCACCGGCGCGAACAAGGGCATCGGGCTCGAAACCGCCCGTCAGCTCGGGAAGCGGGACATCACTGTCCTGGTCGGCGCGCGTAATTCCGGCAAAGGAAAAACGGCCGCCGCAGAGCTGCGCAAGGAAGGCATCGACGCCCATGCGCTTGAAATCGACGTCAGCGATCCGGCGAGCATCAGGAAAGCCGCGGCAGAGGTCGAAAGCGAATTTGGCCGCCTCGATATTTTGGTCAATAACGCCGGGATAATGACCGACGACCGATCCAGAAAGCCGAGTGACCAAACGCTCGACACCTGGCGGGAGACTTTCGACACGAACGTCCTCGGTTTGATCGCAACGACGCAGGCGTTCCTCCCCTTGCTGCGCAAAAGCGAGGCGGGCCGCATCGTCAATCTCTCGAGCATCCTGGGATCGATTGAATATCACGCCACGCCTGGTGCCCCGGTTTACGACAGCAAAGAAACGCCCGCCTACAACGTGTCGAAGGCCGCCGTCAACGCCTACACGGTGCAGCTCGCGCACGAACTGCGTGACACGAGCCTCAAGGTGAATGCCGCCCACCCGGGCTGGGTAAAAACCGAAATGGGGGGCGAGGAAGCAACCATGGATATTGAGGATGGAGCCAAGACCAGCGTCGCCCTTGCCACGCTCCGGGATGACGGACCTAACGGCACCTTTGTCCATATGGGAGAGCCGCTTCCCTGGTGACCGGACCGCTGGATGATGAAAAGCCCGCGGCACACAATTATAAACAACCAAAAAAATAAGAAATGAACGAACCCATCAACATCAACGAAGCCAGTTTTGAAAAAGCCGTCCTCCAGTCGCCCATCCCGGTGCTGGTCGATTTCTGGGCGGAGTGGTGCGGGCCCTGCAAAATGATCGCGCCGCTGCTCGACGAGATCGCCCGCGAAAACGAGGGGAAATTCCGTGTCGCGAAGGTGAACATCGACGACGAGCCGGCGCTCATGCAGCGCTTCGGGGTGCGCGCTGTCCCGACCCTGCTTTTCTTCAGCGGCGGCGAATTGAGGGACCAACTGGTTGGCGGTGCGCCGAAACAGGCAATCCTGGAAAAACTTGGCCAGCTCAATGGCGCCTCCGCCTAACGAAACCCCAGCAGACACCACGCATTCATGACGACACAAAATATCTCCGCCCCCGACCTGACCCAGCGTCCGCCCCGCAGTCCGCGGACCCGCCTCGGCGGCTATGTTCTTCTGCCGCGGATGCTGGACAAGGGTCGGGCGGAGATCGCGGGAAAAAACGGCGAGTTTCATTACAACTGCCCGCTCGATCAGCGTTTCGTCGAGTTCGTCGGGATCGATCCCGCGGTCCTGCGCGAGCAGCTCGCGGCCGGCAAAGGCGACGGCGAAATTCTCGCATGGGTCAACAAGACCGCGTTGCATCAGCGCACGCCGTGGGAGATCGAGCAGTGGAGCGATTACATGCAGCGGCGCAGCCCTGAAAGCGACGCGGAGACGAGGGGATACTTCGGCGAAATGCTCGGGAAGATCAGCCAGACGCGCGAGGACATTCAGACCTGGGCAGACCTGCTCGATCTCGATGACTACGTGACCTTCGGCGGAAAAGCCTGATCCCCGTTAGGCCGCGTTCCGCGAAGGGCGCAGGTGAAGGATCCTCCGCGGAACTCGAATTCGGGAGCGATCCGGGACATGGTGGAGGAATTCCCATGACGTCCGACAAGTTACAATCTGCCCGCGACCGCCTCGACGAACTCGACCAGCGCGTCGTGCATGCGCTCGCTGAACGCCAGCGGCTGGTGGAAGAGGTCGCCGCCTTGAAGAGCGATCCGACGCTGCCGTTACAGGACCCGACCCGCGAACAGGACCTCCTGAAACGCGTCGCGAAACTCGCCGAGGCCGAAAACCTCGATGGCTATTTCGTGCAGTCGCTTTACCGGCGGATTCTCGAGCAGTCGGTGCGCTTCCAGGCCGCTCGCCAGGGCGAAACCAAGAGTGATGCCGCGCTCGTCGTCGCCTACCAGGGGATCGACGGCTCCTACAGCCACGCCGCGTCGCGCGCCCATCTCGGCGCCTCGCCGCGCGAAGTGCGTTATCACGGCTACCGCTCCTTCGGCTCGGCCATGGACGCGGTGGTTCGCGGCGACGCCGAGCTCGCGATTCTGCCGATCGAAAACTCTGTCGTCGGTTCCATTACCGAAACCTACGATCTGCTCAGCCGCGCGGATCTTTACCTCGTTGGCGAAGAAATTCACCGCGTCGAGCACTGCCTGCTCGCGCTTGAACCCGTTCCGTTAGGCTTGATCCGCCGCGTCGGTTCGCATCCGCAGGCCCTCGCGCAATGCAGCACTTTCCTCGGAGCGCTGGAGGATTGCCGGATTGAGTTTGAAGAAGACACCGCCAGCGCCGCCATGCTGGTCGCGGAATCGGGCGATCTCTCCCGCGCCGCCATCGCCAGTGAGGAAGCGGCCACGCGCTACGGCCTGCAGATTTTGAAACGGAGCGTGGCGAACCAGAAGGAAGTTTACACGCGCTTCGTTGTCATCGCGCGCCAGCCCAGGACGGCGGACGCGCGCTTGCCGCACAAGACTTCGTTGCTGGTCACGATCAAACATTCCGAAGGCTCACTCGCGAAGGCGCTCGATGTCCTCGCCCAGCACAAGGTCAACCTGACCAAGCTCGAGTCGCGCCCGAGTCCCGAGCGCCCGTGGCAATACCTGTTTTACATGGATTTCGAAGGCGGACTGCACGAGACGCAGGTGGCGGCGGCGATGCAGGAACTGGCGCCGCACGCGGAGGCCGTTCGCGTCCTCGGATCGTATCCACGCAGCGTAGTTGGCTCCGCCAATCAGGTGCAATACCTCTCGTCCGCGCGCGGTGGCTCGAGCGCGGCGCTATCGCCAAACGCCAAGGCGGCGCCGGCGGCGAAGGAGAGCAAATCCTATCGCCTGGCTTCGCGCGCGCATCGCGCCGCCGACACGGTGGTGGAAATCAAGAACGCGCGCATCGGCGGCGACGCGCCGTTTGTTCTTATCGCCGGGCCCTGCTCGGTCGAATCGCGCGAACAGATCACTGCCTGCGCCCGCGCCTTGCACGAGGCCGGTGGTCATCTCCTCCGCGGTGGTTGCTTTAAGCCGCGCACGTCACCCTACGATTTTCAGGGCCTCGGCTTTGCTGGCCTAACGATCATGCGCGAAGCGGCCGATGCCTACGGACTCGCGATCATCACCGAAGTGGTCCATCCCGGCGATGTCGATGCGGTCGCGCGCGAAGCCGACGCCCTCCAGCTCGGCGCGCGCAACATGCAAAACTTCGCTCTCTTGAAAGCGGTCGGGAAAACCCGGCTGCCCGTGGTGCTGAAACGCGGCCTGATGTCGTCGGTGGACGAATGGCTTGCGGCCGCCGAGTACATCATGAGCGAGGGGAACTCGCGCGTCATCCTGTGCGAACGTGGCATCCGCACCTTCGAGACGGCGACGCGGAACACGCTCGATCTTTCCGCCGTCCCGGTGCTGCGCGAGCGGACGCATCTCCCGATCATCGTCGATCCGAGCCACGCCGCGGGCCGGCGAGAATGGGTCGCGCCGCTGCTGCGCGCCTCGCGCGCGGTCGGGGCGAACGGCGCGATGATTGAGTTTCATCCCGAACCCGACACGGCCCTCTCCGATGGCCGGCAGTCGCTCGATTTTGAACAGTTTGCCGCGCTCGCGGCGGAGGTGACGCAGGTTTCGGCCTAACGATCCGGCAAAATCGCGGAGTGGCTCCAGCGGTAGGACTCGAACCTACGACCAATCGGTTAACAGCCGACCGCTCTACCACTGAGCTACGCTGGATTGTTTCTCCACCTTGATCCGCCTGAGGCGGATGGAAATTTCTCTCCGCCGAGCGGGCATATACGTTGCCCAGCACCATTCTTCCGGCAAGTGCTTCTTTGCGGTTGTCGGGGCGACCGGCCGCGCGGGGCACGGCTCGATAGAACTGCAGCCTTGGATCCGCCGCTTAGAACTCCGCCCCCAACGCCCAGGCAAACACGCCCTGGTCTGGGTCGCCTGAATTGGTGTAGAAGGCCGAGGTGCTGCCCAGGCGATAGTAGCGCCCGCTGACGGACGAGGACCAAGAGCCGAGGCTTTCCGGGATGAACGCCAGCGGCACGCTCAGCTCAGCGCCGATCGAGAAGAAGCCAAATCCCTGGCCGAAAAAACCACTGCTGCCAAAGCCGACGGCGGTCGGAAAGCTCAGGGTCACAGGATAAGTCGCCTTCTCGGCAAAGGTGCATTCCGGTGTGATCCCAAACTCGTAGTACTGCCCCTTGGGCGCGTCCGTGGCGAAGGCGATCCCATTCTTGTAGGCCAATCCTGCGTGGCCGCTGAGTTCCTGTTGGAAGTAGAAATGCGGATGCAGGGCAAAAGCTCCCATCAGTTCTGAATCGTCGAATTCCAGAGCCAGACTGAGATTATGCGAGGTATCGAAGTAATCACCCGGCGAGGTGTAAATGTAGTCGCTGATCGTGAGGTTCCAGTTCTTGGCGAAGGTGAAGCTGAAGCCCGGGCTGATATCGAACTCGTACCAAGTCCTGAGGCTCGAGCCTGGACTCACCTGACTGGGTTTGTTGGTGTCATGAATCGACGCCCAGAGCGGCAGGGTGAAGGTCGCGTCATTGAGAAAGCCTTCGCCTTCATAGAGGAGGAAGTTCAGGGTGACGTAGGGCTGCGCGATGATGGTGTCCTTATCCTGGATCAGACCATTAAAGATGTAGGCGTTGGTCAGGGCGTTCCCGATCTCGCCGGAAATGCGGCTCGGTTTTTCTTCTTCTTCCGCTTTCGCGGCGTCTTCGGCGACGGCTTTGGATGAGGACGCCGCCGGTGCGCTGGGCTCGACCGAGGCAGCGACTGCGATGGACGTTGGGACTGCGGTCTGAGCTCGGCACACTTGCGCAGTAGCGGCGATCGTGAGGAGCGCCGCGACGGACATAAATCTGAGTTTTTTCATTTAGGTTTCTCGGTTGTTTTCCCCGGCGCGAGGGCCGGTGAGTTCATTGCGGCGAGGTTTAACAGGGTCTGGCTCCGGCTGACCAGAAAAAAGTTGAACCCGGCGAGAGGCTTAGAAACGGCCGTCAATCCCAGAGCCGGTCGAGCCCTTTGCGGACGGCGGCAAAAAGCTGGTCAATCTCGGCGCGGGTGATGATCAAGGGCGGCGAAAGCGCGATAAGATCACGAATGCCGCGGACGATCACGCCCTCGGCGCGAATCAGGCTGACCGCCTTGTTCCCGAGCATGGTGGTGGGCGTGAGGGCCGCCTTGCCTTCGCGCGGGATGAGCTCGATCGCTCCGATCAAACCGTAGCCGCGCACTTCGCCGACAGCGCGATGGTTGGCGAAGGACTGGAGTTTTTCCTGGAAGTAAGGTCCGGCGTCGTCGCGGACGTAGGCGATCAGGTTTTCCTTTTCGAGGACGCCGATGTTGGCGAGCGCGGCGGCGGTGGTGGTGGGCTGGCCGCTGTAAGTGAAACCGTGCGCGAAATAGCCGCCGTTTTCGATCACGTCCGCGATCTCGTCGCAGACCATCGTCGCACCCAGCGGCAGATAGCCGCTCGTGATTCCCTTGGCCAGGATCATCAGGTCGGGATCGAGGTCCCAGAGATTGCTCGCGAACCAATCGCCGAGCCGGCCGAAGCCGGTAATGACTTCGTCGGCGACAAACAAGATGTCGTTCTTGCGGCAAAGTTCGCGCAACGCCTTGAGATAGCCTTCAGGCGGGACAATCACTCCGCCGGCGCCTTGCACGGGCTCGGCAAAGAGCGCGGCGATCGTTTCGGCGCCTTCCTTTTCAATAATCCGCGCCGTTTCTTCAATGCACCATTTGCCGTAGGCGACGGCGTCGAGCTTCTGTGTCGGCGGCGTAGTGATGCGGGCCGGGCACGTGGATGAAACCGGGCAGGGGAAGATCGAACGGCTGATAACAACCAGGCAGTCCCGTCATGCTCGTCGCGCCCAGCGTGACGCCGTGATACGAAAAGGTGCGCGAGAGGATCTTGGACTTGCCCGAGCGGCCGCGGAGCTTGTAGTAGGCGCGGATGATTTTCAGCGCCGTCTCGTTAGCCTCGGAGCCGGAGTTGCTGAAGATCGTGTAATTGAGCCGCGCCGGCGCGAGCGAGGCGAGCTTCGCGGCCAGGCGCACGGGCGGCTCGGTCGTGGTGTTAAAGAACGACGGATAAAACGCCACCTTCGACATTTGCTCGGTCACGGCCTCGATGATTTCGCGCCGGTTGTAACCCACGTTCGTGCACCAAAGACCGGCCAGCCCGTCGATCAATTTGCGGCCATTCTCATCCTCGACATACACGCCGTCGGCGGAGCGGACGAGGTGCGTCCCTTGCGCGTGCATCTCCACGTGATTGGTAAAGGGATGAAGGTGAAACCGGGTGTCGAGTTCCTGCAGCGCCTTCGAGGAAAGTGGTTCCATGGCTGCAGTCAATCATGGCGAACTGTTTTTGCCAACCAGACTTAGGACGAGGGCGCGCGCGGGCGGCAAGTTGCCATTCGCTGTCCGATACCGGATGATGCGCCGCATGAGCCAAGACCTTGCCGCCGCGCAACGCGAATCCGCCTACGTCCTCGATCTCATCGGCAAGAAAGAGTTGTCTCCCGCGGAACGCGAGCGCGTGATCAAGGAATCGGTCAAATACTGGACCGACCACGTCAATCCCGGCTTTCTCCAGTACCGCAAATCGGTCTCGACCGATTACACCGCGGTCGAGTGGTCGGATGAAGGCGCCTGTTTCAAGGACATCAACGGCAAGGAATTCATCGACATGCTGGGCGGCTTCGGGATTTACGTCACCGGCCATCGGCATCCGAAAGTTCTGAAGGCGGTTTTCGATCAACTGAACCGGCAGGGCATTCACTCGCAGGAATTGATCGATCCGTTGCGCACTTATCTCGGCGCATCTCGTCGCCCTGATCACGCCGGGCGATTTGCAGTTCGCCTTCCTCACCAACTCCGGCACCGAATCGGTCGAGGGCTGTCTCAAGATGGCGGTCCTCACCACCGGGCGGCACAAGTTCATCGGCATGCTCGGCGGGTTTCATGGCAAATCCCTCGGCTCGCTCGCCGGCACGTCGAAAGCGATTTTCCGCGAGCCCTTTTTGCCGCTGCAAAACTGGACGCACATTCCGTTCGGCGACGCCGAGGCGCTGAAGATGATCATGGCCAGCTGCGATTTCTCCGGCGACCGCGTCGCCGCGCTCGTCATCGAACCGATCCAGGGCGAAGGCGGCATCAACGTCGCGCCGCCCGGTTACCTCCAGCTCGCGCGCGATCTCTGCGACAAGTACGGCGCGATGCTCGTCTTCGACGAAATCCAATGCGGCATGGGGCGCACCGGCAAAATGTTCTACTGCGAACACGACGGCGTGGTGCCGGACCTGATGGCGCTGGGCAAGGGTTTTGGGGGCGGCGTCATGCCGATCGGCGCCGTCGTCGGCACACCGAAGACGTGGGAGCGATATATCGAGAATCCATTTCTCCACACCACCACCTTTGGCGGAAACCCGGTTTGTTGTGCGGCCGCGATCGCGACGATCAATGTCCTGCTCGAGGAAAATCTGCCGCAGCAGGCCGCCGAGAAAGGCGACTACATGCTCAAGCACATTAATGAGCTGGCCGGGAAGTATCCGAAAGTGCTGAAACTCTGCCGCGGCAAGGGCCTCATGCTCGGGATCGAGTTCGTCGATGACGTCCTCGGCTATGAAGTGGCGAAGGAACTTTTCGCCCGGCAAATCCTCATCTCCGGCACCTACATCAACGCCCGCGTCCTCCGCATCGAGCCGCCGCTCGTCATCAGCTACGAGTTGATCGATCGGTTCCATCACTTGCTGGAGGAAGCGCTGCAGGCCGCCTACAAAACTCACGGGTTGTGATCGCGTGTGCGTGATTCCATTTCGATCACGCGTCCCATTGAAGAAGCGGCCTTCTGGCTCGCAACGCGCCCGCCGCAGCCGGTCGAACAATTAAGCGGCCGGATCGAAGCCGATGTCGCGATCATCGGCGCGGGATTCACCGGCCTTTGGACGGCGCATTTTCTCCGCCAACTCGATCCGGCGCTGAACGTCGTTCTCCTGGAACAGGGCGTGGCCGGTTATGGCGGCAGCGGCCGCAATGCCGGCATGATCAGCGTTTGTCTCGATCACTCGCACGAGCTCGCCGCGGTTCATTTCGGGAAGGAAGAAGCGGACCGGCTGGCCCGGATCGGGCTGCAGAATATCGAGGAGCTCGCCGCTTTCGCCGGGGACGACTGTGACTTCGAGCGAACCGGTCAGCTCCATGTCGCGCTGACGCCGGCGCAGGTCGAGACGTGCCGGGCGATGACGCACGGGCGATTTCTCGATGCGGAAGAAACGCGCGCGGAATTGAACTCGCCGCTTTATCTCGGGGCCGCGTTCGTGCCGGGCGGCGGGATCATTAATCCGGTCAAGCTGGTCGATAAGCTGCGCCGCGATCTGCGGTTGTTCGAGCGTTCGCCGGTCACTTCCTTTGACGGCGATGTGGTGCGAACGGCGGCCGGCGAGGTGCGCGCGCGCAAGATCGTGCTCGCGACCAACGCTTATTCGCATCTCCTTTTTCCCCGGCTGCGCCGGCATTTCATCCCGCTTTACGACTACGTCCTCGTCAGCGAACCGCTCACCTCCGCGCAACTGGCCGCGATCGGCTGGCGCAACCGGCAGGGCGTGACCGATGGGCGCACGTTCTTTAATTATTACCGGCTCACGGCCGACAACCGCATCCTCTGGGGCACGAGCGAGGCGATGTACTATCCGCGCAATCGGGTGGACGAAACCTGCGATCACTCGGAGCGGCATTACCGCTCGTTGCGAGAAAGTTTCAGCCGCCATTTCCCGCAGCTCGCCGGATTGAATTGGGAATACGCGTGGGGCGGACCGATCGCCGCAACCACGCGACTGACGCCGTTTTTCGGTACGGCGGGCAACATCCTGTATGCGCTCGGCTACACCGGCCACGGCATCGGGAGCACGCGCGTCGCGGGGAAGATCCTGGCGCACATGGCCCTGGGCACGCCTAACGAGTTGCTGGATCTCGCGATGGTGAAACGCCGTCCCTTTCCCTATCCGCCGGAGCCGTTCCGCTCCTGGTCGGTCGGAGCGGTGACGAGCGCGCTGCGGCGGGTGGATGAGGGAAAGAAGCCGGGCTTGCTCCTGCGATTTCTGGACGCGATCGGGATCGGGTTCTCGAGCTGAACGACCGCGGCGGATTCAGCGGGCGGGATTAAACAAAAACTGCAGCGGCAGGCTGAGCCGGGCGCGCCAGGAGGCGAGCGAGTGCTCGGCTCCCTCGGCCCGAAAGACTTTGAAGCTGGAATCCTCGATGAAATTTTTCGCGAGCAGGACCTTGTTCAATTTCTGCTGGTAGGCCTCGATCCGGTCGTCGAAGCCGAGGGTGCCGTAATCGAAGTAGAGTTTCCGGTCCGGCTTAAACTTCGGATCCTGGCGGATCTGCTCGATGATGAGGCACTCGTCGGGAGTGTCCTCGCTCAAATCCTGAAACGAGGTCGAAAGACAGGCGAACTTGCCGAAGACGTGGTGATGCTGTTGCGCCATGTGCAGCGTGAGGAGTCCGCCGAGGGCAAAGCCGAGCAATCCGGTGTGGGCGGGATCGGCCAGGGTGCGGTCGCGGCAGAAAGTGAAATCGATAAATGGCTTCAGATCGTGGACGAGGAAATCGGCCAGTTTGGGGCCGTCGCATTGCGGGGAAAGCTCCATGCTGCGCCGGGTGAGCGACTCGTTATGGCAGACGGCGACCAGGATCACCTCCCGCATCAGGCCGAGGCGGGCGAGATTGTTCACCCAGACATCGGCGGCGAGGGATTCGACGCCGGGGGAGGGGCGGCTCTGGAGCGCGTGCTGCCCGTTGAGCAGGTAAAGGACGGGAAATTGCGTGTCGCCGCTGCTCAGGTAACGGGGCGGAAGCCAGACGTAGGCCGTTCGCTGTTCGTCGAGCAGCTCGGCATGCAGTTGGCACTCGAAAGTCTTGCCGTGAAGAAGATCGGGATTGGCTGGAGGGGAATCGAACCAGTTCTCTACCTCGCTCGTGATCGTCATGTCGTGCTGCACGAGGAAAAGCGAGTTGGGATAGCGCAACCCGTCCCGGGTCGTCGCTTCCGTCAGCCAGGAGCCGCGGGTGATCTTGAACTCGACGATGCCGTGCGGGATATCGGTCGACCCGACGAATTTGCCGCCCCGCTTTTCCAGGACGAGGCCGTTCTCCGGTTTCCAGTCGCCCAGCGCGCGGTCGGTGCCGACGATGACGACGTGCTGTTTCGACGCGTCGGGCGGGGCGGTGATCTCGAAGTTCACGTTAGGCATGCCGGGCCAAGGTAACTAACGAGCGCGAGCTCTGGCGAGCCCGCATTTGCGCCGTTAGACTCGGTCGCGATGGAGATACATTTCCTCGACGAGCACCCGGAGTTCATTCCGCAACTGGCGGCGTGGTGTCACGAGGAATGGAAGGATTTTTACGGCGCGCAAACGGTGCAGGATGTGGAGCGATACTTCGCCGCAAACATGGTGCGGGACCGGATCCCGATCAGTTACGTCGCGCTCGCGGAGGGACGGCTTTGCGGCACGGTCACGCTCGATGTGGAGGACATCGACCTGCACGCCTACAAGGATTTTTCACCCTGGCTGGTCTGCCTTTTCGTGAATAAAGAAGAGCGCGGCCGGGGCGCGGGCCGGCAGTTGATCGACCACGCCGTGCAGGAGGCGAAGCGGCTGAAAATTCCGTCGCTTTACCTCTGGACGGAGAACCTCGAGGCCCTCTACCGCGAGCTGGGCTGGCAGGTGCTGGAGCGGACCCGGCTGCAGGGACACGAGATCAGCGTGATGCGGCGCGACTTCGATTAATTGCATTGCCAAATCGCGGGAGGCCAGTGTTTAACTGAGCCCATGCCGCGCGCCGCTCGCTTCCACTTCCCTTCGGGAATGCGGCTGATCGACCTGTTTTTTGGCGGATGGAGCATCCTGGTTTTCATCTTTCTCTATGTCCCGATCATCCTCCTGGTCGTGTACTCGTTTAATAACTCGCGGCTGAACATTCTCTGGGAAGGATTCACCCTGAAATGGTACGCGCAGCTCTGGCAGAATGCGCCGCTCATCCAGGCGCTCAAGAACAGCCTCATCGTGGCGGTGTTCACCTGCATGTTTTCGGTCGTGCTCGGGACGCTGGGCGCGTGGTTGCTCTATCGCTATCGCTTTCCGGCCAAGCGCACGATCCAGACGCTCGTTTTCATCCCGATGGTTATCCCAGAGATCATCATGGGCATCAGCCTGATGATTTTCTTCACCGCGATCGCCTTCGAGTTTGGCTACGCCACGATCATCATCTCGCACGTGACTTTTTCTTTCCCCTTTGTCCTGGTCGCGGTGCAGGCGCGGCTTTCGGGAGTGGATCCGTTTCTCGAGGAGGCGGCGATGGATCTGGGCGCGACCCCGCTGCAGGCTTTCTGGAAAGTGATGGTGCCTTTCATGCTGCCGGCCATCGTTTCGGGCACGCTGATGAGTTTCACGCTCTCCCTCGATGAGCTGATCGTGACTTATTTCACCATGAGCCCGTCGACCGCGACGCTGCCGATCAAGGTCTTCGGCATGGCCAAGGTGGGCCTGAACCCGATGCTCAACGCCATCTCGACCATCTTCATCCTCGCCACGGTCATGTTCGTCTTTCTCGCGGAGTGGATCAGGCGAACCAGCCGCTAACTTTTTTCACCCTCATCAAGCCTAACAAGAAGGAAAAACAGAAATGAAAACAAAGCACATCATGGCGGCCTTCATCGGCGCCGCCCTCATCATGCTGGGGACGAATGCGTTCGCCCAAAGCAAGTCATTGAACCTCTTCTGCTGGTCGGAATACATCCCGCAGACGGTGCTCGATGGCTTCACCAAGGAGACCGGGATCAAGGTCAATTACGAGACCTATGGTTCGAACGAGGAGATGCTGGCCAAGCTTCTGCCGAGCAAGGCCAAGTACGATCTCATCGTTCCGTCTGAATACGTCGTCGAGGCGCTGGCCAAGCGGAACAAACTCGCGCCGCTCGACATGTCGAAGATCCCCAACTTCAAAAATATCGGGCAGGAATACAAGGGCCTGCCCTTCGATCCGGAAAATAAATACAGCGTTCCTTACATGACCGGTTCGGTCGGGAATCGTGGTCAACACCGACAAGGTCAAGGACGAGATCAAGGGCTACAAGGATGTCTTCCAGCCGAAGTTCAAAAACCGCATCGTGGTCCTGAACGACAACCGCGAAATCGTCTCCTGGGCGCTCGCCACCGCCGGCATCGACATTAATGATGTGACCCCGGCGACGATCGAGAAGATCAAGCCGACCCTCAAGCAATGGCTGCCGCTGGTGAAGGTCTATGACTCCGACAGCCCGAAGACCGCGCTCCTGGGCGGCGACGTGGACCTTGGCATCGTCTGGGGCGGCGAGGCGGCCATCCTTTATGCCGAGGACAAGAAATTCAAATACGTCCTGCCGGCGGAAGGCGCGCACCGGTTCATCGATTGTATTTCCATCCCGGCGGGCGCTCCGCACCCGGATGCGGCGCACGCGTTCATCAACTACATCCTCCGTCCCGAGGTCAGCAAATTGATCTCCGACGCCTTCCCTTACACCAACCCGAACCTGGAAGCGCGCAAGCTTCTTTCACCCGAGCAAATGGCGAACCCGGCGAGCTATCCGCCCGGCCAGCCGAAGCTCGAAATCTTTCGCGACATCGGCAAGAACGCGACCGTCATCGACAAGTTGATGACTGACCTGAAGAGCAACTAACGAGCAAAGGCTCGCTCCACCGCAGAGACGAGGATGGACGTTCGCACGATACCGAAAGCCGAGGCCGGCGCCGGGCGCCGGCCCGGCGCCACCGGCTGGATGCTGGCCGCGCCGATGTTCCTCTGGCTCCTCGTCTTTGTCATCACGCCGACGGTGATCCTTTTCGTCTACAGCTTTTGCCAGCGCGACGAATTGGGCGAACTCGTCTTCACCTTCAGCCTCGAAAACTACGCCCGCGTTTTCGATACGACCTATCTCTACATCTTCTGGCGCTCGATTTGGTACGCCGCCCTCACGACCGCGATCTGCATCGCGCTCGGCTACCCCGTGGCCTATTTCATCGGCCGCGCGCGCGAGGATAACCGGAACAAACTCCTCATGCTGGTGATGGTGCCGTTCTGGACCAGCTTCCTCATCCGGACTTACGCCTGGATCACCATCCTGAAGAGCGAAGGCCTGCTCAACGGCGCCCTGCAGCTCGTCGGGGTGATCACCGCGCCGCTCGATATTATGTATACGCCGTTCGCCGTCGTGATCGGGCTCGTTTACGCCTACGTGCCGTTCATGATTCTGCCGATCTACGGCAGCGTGGAAAAACTGGACAACGCCCTGATCGAAGCCGCCTTCGATCTCGGCGCGGGACCGATCCGGGCGTTTTCCAAAGTCATCATCCCGCTGACCAATCCCGGCATCGTCGCAGGCACGCTGCTCGTCTTCATTCCCTCCATCGGCATGTTTGCGATCACCGATCTGATGGGCGGAGCGCGGGTGAAAATGATCGGCAACGTGATCCAGGATCAGTTTACCGGCCAGGCGCGCGACTGGCCCTTCGGTGCGGCGCTCGGGATCACCCTGCTGGTCATGTTCTCGATCGCGTTCTGGCTCACCACGCGCAAGCAATCCGACGTGCCCATGGGGTAGTGCCCCGGGCACGCCAGTTTGCTTCATCGACGAAATGACCGGCTAGTATTCACTTTATGGCGAACGCAATGGTTATCGGAATGGGCGGAGTCGGCTCCGTCATCGGGCAGAAACTTCACGAGTACGATTGTTTCGATCGCATCCTGCTCGCGGACGTGGATCCGACTTTCGCCGAGCATCTGCATGGGAAAACGCAGAGCAGCCGTTTCCAGGTCTGCACCGTCAACGCGATGGACACCGCCCGGCTCGTCACCCTCATGCGCGAGCACAAGATCGCGGTCGCGCTCAATGCCTGCCCCTGGCAGGCCAACCACTCCGTGCTCGAGGCCTGCTACCAGGCCGGTTCGCATTACCTCGACATGGCGGCGGACATTTATTCGCCGCCCGGCTTGAAGCGGCCGACGAAAAATTCCTTCGAAGCCGAGATCGAGAAATTCAACCTGCGCTTTCTCGAGAAGGGCATCGCCGGCATTCTCTGCATGGGCATGGATCCCGGGGCGGTGAATGTCTTCGCCCGCTGGGCAATGGACCGGCTCGACACCGCGACAAGCATTCGCGTGCTCGATGCCGACAACGCCGAGGTGAAGGGCTACCGCTTCGCCGTTTTGTTTTCACCGGAAACGCTTTTCGAGGAGCTTGGCGCCACGCCTTATTTCGTCAAGGACGGCAAAGTCACCTCCGGCCGGCCGCTCGAGACCGAGATCGAGTGGGTTCGTTTTCCCGAACCGATCGGTATGATGAAAACCTACGCTGTCGCACACGAAGAGGGCGTGAGTCTCGGAATCTTTCCGCCGTTCGTGGAGAAGGGTGTGGGCTACTCCGTCTTCAAATACACCCTCTCGGACAAGGTCTATCACATCGCGAAATCACTTGCCCTCCTCGACATGGACACCTGGAAAAAAGTGAAGGTCGATGGCGCGGAGGTCGCGCCGGTGCGGGTCGTGAGCGCGAATCTGCCCAAGCCCGCGCAGCTCGGCGCCACGGTTGACGGTTATTCCTGCGTCGGCACCGAAGTGCGCGGGACGAAGGACGGGAAAAAAGTGGAGTATTTCGTCTACACCATGGATAGCCACCGCGAGACCTACGAAAAATACGGCTACTCCCTCACCGTGGTGCAGACCGGCGTTCCGCCCGCGCTCGCGGCCCGGCTCCTCGTTACCGGGGAGATCAAGGAACGCGGCGTGATGATGCCCGAGTCGCTTCACCCGGACGTGCTGATGGAAAATTTCTCCAAGGAAGGCCTGAAAATCTTCGTCGAGAAGCGCGAAGTCGAGCAGCTTTAGATCATGAAGAGTGGCGCGAAATCTCCGCGGATGCTGATCGGCTCCGAATGGCGTGAAACCGGCCGCACCGCGCCGGTGGTCAATCCCTACACCGGGGAGGAAATCGCGCAGATTCCGATCGGCGACGCCGCCACGATCGACGAAGCGATCAAGACCGCGCATGAGGCGTTTGCGGTGACGCGCGTAGAGCCGCCGCATGCGCGTGGTGATCTGCTCGCGCGAGTGGCGCGGCGGATCGAGGAGAGGCGCGCGGATTTTGTCGAAACCATGATCGCCGAGGCGGGGAAGCCGCACACGTTTGCCGACGCCGAAGTGACGCGCGCGGTCATCACCTTCACTGTGGCGAGCGAAGAGGCGCGGCGGCAGCAGGGCGAGTTGCTCGACCTCGATGCCTACGCCACCGGCAGCGGACATTTTGGTTTCGTTAGGCGATTTCCGCTCGGCGTCATCAGCGCGATCACGCCTTTTAATTTTCCGCTCAACCTCGTCGCGCACAAAGTCGCGCCCGGGATGGCGGCGGGAAATACGCTCGTGGTCAAACCGGCCCTGAAAACCCCGCTGACCGCGCTCCTGCTCGCCGAGGTGCTGGTCGAATCCGACATGCCGGCGGGCCAGGTAAATTTCGTCACCTGCAACCATCAGGACGCGGGCGCGCTCGTGACCGATGCGCGGATCAAGATGGTTTCGTTCACCGGCAGTCCCGACGTCGGCTGGCGGTTGAAGGAGCAATGCGGGAAGAAAAAAATCACGCTCGAGCTCGGCGGCAATGCCGGTGTCATCGTGCACGACGACGCCGACCTGAAATCAGCCGTGCCGAAGATCGCGGTCGGCGGATTTTCCTACGCGGGTCAATCGTGCATCAGCGTGCAACGCATCCTCGTGCAGGAATCGATCTACGAGGAATTCAAAAAGCAGTTTGTCGCGCACGTCCGTGAGCACATTCAAACCGGCGACCCGCGCGACAAGAAAACCGTCATCGGCCCGATGATCGATTCCGGCGCGCTCGAGCGCATCGCCGGCTGGGTCGAAGCCGCGCGCAAGTCCGGCGCGAAGATTCTCTGCGGCGGCAATGTCACGGGACGCTGCCTCGATGCGACCGTGATCGAGAAACCCGCGCGCGATCTCGACGTCTGCGCGAAGGAGGCCTTCGCCCCGGTGGTCACGCTCCATTCCTATAAGACTTTTGAGGAGGCCCTGCACATCGTGAACGACTCCGACTTCGGCCTCCAGGCCGGCGTTTTCACCCGAGACATCGGCCGCGCGATGAAAGCTTTCGAGGAACTCGAAGTCGGCGGAGTTTTGATCAACAACGTGCCCACCTTCCGCGTCGACAACATGCCGTATGGCGGGTTGAAGGAGAGCGGGTTCGGGCGCGAAGGTGTTCGTTACGCGATGGAGGAAATGTCAGAACTGAAATCGTTACTCTTGAACCAAAACTAGGAGGAAAAATTCATGAAAGTCGGTCGCATGTTTATCAACGGAAAATGGAAAACCGCCGTCGGAGGCGCGACGCGGGAGATCTTCAATCCCGCCAACAACAAGGTCATCGGCGTCGTGACCGAGGGATCGAAAAAGGATGCCGAGTTGGCGATCAAGGCGGCGCGCAAAGCCTTCGATGAAGGTCCGTGGCCGCAAATGCGCGCCGGCGAACGCGCCTCGTATCTTTTCAAGCTGGCCGACCTGATCGAGGCCAACGCGGAAGAGTTCGCGAAGACCGACACTCTCAACAACGGCAAACCGCTGCGCGAGGCACGCTTCGACGCGGGGGATGCGGCCGGTTGTTTTCGCTATTACGCGGGACTGATCACCAAGCCGCTCGGGCAAAATTACGAGGTCTCGGACGCGACGATCGAGCCGATGGTAGTGCGCGAGCCGATCGGCGTCTGCGCGCAGATTATCCCGTGGAATTACCCGCTCCTGATGGCGGCGTGGAAACTCGCGCCCGGCCTCGCGGCGGGAAATTGCTGCATCCTGAAACCGGCCGAGACAACGCCGCTGTCGGCCATCCGGTTGTTCGAACTGATTGAAAAAGCCGGCTTTCCTCCCGGGAGCGCGCAACTCGTCCTCGGCCCCGGTCCCACCGTCGGCCAGACCCTCGCGGAGAGCATGCTGGTGGACAAAGTCGCCTTCACCGGCGGCACTGCGACCGGCCGCAAGATCATGCAGGCCGCCACCACCAACATCAAGAAGGTCACGCTCGAACTCGGCGGCAAAAGCCCGAACATCGTTTTCGCCGACGCCGATCTCGATGTCGCGCTCGAGTTTGCCATGTTCGGCATCTTCGCCGGCCAGGGCGAAGTCTGCAGCGCGGGCTCGCGACTGCTCCTGGAAAAAAAGATCGCGAAAAAATTCCTCAGCCGGCTGGCCGAGGCGAGCGACAAGATCGTCGTCGGTGACGGCATGAACCCGAAAACGGAAATGGGCCCGCTCATCACCCCCATGCACATGCAGAAGGTGCTCGGCTACATCGAGGCGGGAAAACGCGAAGGCGCGGAACTCATCTGCGGCGGGCAAGCGCCTAACGAAAGGCAAACTCGGCGCGGGCAATTTTGTCGCCCCGACCGTCTTCGTGAAAACCAAGCCGGAGATGACCATAGTGCGCGAGGAAATTTTCGGGCCCGTGCTCGTCGTGCAACTTTTCGAGACCGAGGAGGAAGCGCTTCGCCTCGCCAACGACACCGTCTACGGCCTGGCCGGCGCGGTGTTCACCAGCGACGGCGGGAAGGGCCTGCGCGTCCTGCGCAAACTGCGCGCCGGCATCACCTGGCTGAACACTTATCACCCGACCTTCAACGAAGCGCCCTGGGGCGGCTACAAGCAGTCGGGCATCGGCCGCGAGCTCGGCACCTTCGGCCTCGATGCCTACATGGAGGTGAAGCAGATCAACATCAATCTCGTCCCGCAGCGGCTGAACTGGTTCGCTGGCCTGAAATAACATTATGGCATCCATGGTGCAGCTTAAGAACGTGACGAAACGCTTCGGCAGTTTCGTCGCCACACATGACGTGAGCCTGGACATCGAGGAGGGCGAATTCCTCACCCTGCTCGGCCCGTCGGGCTGCGGCAAAACGACCTTGCTCCGCATGATCTCCGGCTTCGAAACGCCGACCGAGGGCACGGTGCACCTGGCCGGGAAAGACGTGACCTACGTCCCGCCCTACAAGCGCGACGTAAACCAGGTCTTCCAAAGTTACGCGCTCTTTCCCCATCTCACCGTCGCGGAAAACATCGCGTTTGGCCTGAAGATGAAAAAGGTTCCTAAATCCGAGATCGACGAGCGGGTGAAACAGGTCACGCAGCTCGTCTCGCTCACCGGCTTCGAAGAGCGCAAGCCGAGCCAGTTATCGGGTGGCCAGCGGCAGCGCGTCGCGCTCGCCCGGGCCATCGTCTGCCAGCCGCGCGTTCTCCTGCTCGACGAACCACTGGCCGCGCTTGACGCCAAGCTCCGTCACGCGATGCAGATTGAGTTGAAACATCTGCAGCGAAAAGTCGGCATCACTTTTGTTTTCGTCACCCACGACCAGGAGGAAGCCCTCACGATGTCGGACCGCATCGCGGTCATCAACCTCGGCCGCATCGAGCAACTGGGCGATGCTTCGGAGATTTATCATTCGCCGCGCACCACCTTCGTCGCGAATTTCATCGGGCAGGCCAACATCCTCGAATCCGTTCCCGTGGCGGTCCTGGCCGATCAGGCGCGCGTGCGCTTGAACGACACGATCGAGCTCATGGTAAATACCACCAGCATCCCGCCGGAATCGAAAAACGCTCTTATCTCGATTCGTCCGGAAAAGATTCACCTGCAGAAGACAAATCCGGGCGGCGAAAATGTTTTCGAAGCCAAGGTGAGCGAAGAGCTTTTCAAGGGCGCGGTCGATCAGCTCGTCCTCACCACCGACTCCGGCCTCGAGTTGACCGCGATGGTGGCGAACGAGTGCGCGACCGAGGAAGCGTTTCATCTCGGCGACAAAGTTTTTTGCTATCTTCACCCGAGCGACATCGTGGTTGTGCAGGGCGAGTCGGGATAAATTCGGCGAAATTCGCGATTTGCGTTCCGCGCGAACGCGTTGATAATGGGCTCTCAAGATCGCGGGGTGGAGCAGTCTGGTAGCTCGTCAGGCTCATAACCTGAAGGCCGCGGGTTCAAATCCCGCCCCCGCAACCAATCGCAATCGCGGTTGCGTTTAAGGCCGGTGCGCGTTGGCTCAATCCGTGCCGGTAAATTCATCCACCAACATTCTCGTTGGCACCGCCAGTTGGTCGGATCCCGGTTTCGTCGAGCGCTGGTATCCGCCGAAGATGCCTGCTGGCGAACGTCTCCCTTGGTACGCGCAACATTTCGAGATGGTCGAGGTGAATTCGACCTTCTACGCCGTGCCGGAGAGACGGCTGGTGGAGCGCTGGGACCACGCCACGCCGGACGATTTCGTTTTTAACGTCAAGCTGCACCGCTTGCTCTCGCGCCATGCCGCGACTTTGAAATCGCTCCCGCCCGCCTTGCAGCGGAGCGCACCGGCCGACGCCAAAGGGAAGATCGAGCTGACACCGGACCTGGAGCAGGCGCTGCTCGAGCACGTCATCGCCGCGATCGAGCCGCTCCGGGCCGCGAAAAAGTTCGGCGCTTTTCTGCTCCAGCTTTCGCCCGCCTTTTCGCCGCGCAAACATGAGCTGGCGGAACTGGACGATCTCCTCGCGCGGCTGGCGCCGTTAGGCGTGGTGGTGGAATTGCGCAATCGCAATTGGACCGAAGGCGATCAACTCGATGCGACGCTCCGTTTTTTCGAGCGCCACCAGACGACGCTGGCCCTGGTCGACGCGCCTAACGAAGAGCATTTCACGATCATGCCAAGCGAGCTCGACGCGGTGACCCATCCACGCTGCGCTTATCTCCGCCTGCACGGCCGCAACGCCGAAGCGTATCTGCGGGGCAAGACCGTGGCGCAGCGCTTTTATTACGACTATAGCGACGAGGAAATCGCCGAAGTGGCGGCGCGGGCGCGGAAGCTGGCCGCCCAGGCCGAGACGGTGCATGTCGTATTCAATAACAACGCGCTCGATTTCGCGCCGCATGCCGCTCTGCGCCTGCGCGCGGCGCTGGGACAGATCGCGCGGGGGCCGGCGCGGCAGCCGGACCTGTTTCGTTCTCCGTAATCGCGCTCCGGCCAGGCGCCTCGCCGGGGTGGGCGGGGAGAGGGGGCGGCTGACTTTTTCGCTCCGGCGGCACGGGAGTTGCATCATGGGAACGGACTTGCGGGCCTTCGTCCTAACGACGGCGGCCGGCGACAGACCAAAAGTAAATCTATGAAATCCTTCACCGTCATCGCTTCCTGCCTCCTCCTCTGTTCGTGCGCCGATATGGTCGTCACGAAGACCTACACCGCCAGCGCCACCAGTCAGACCGAAGTGGACGGCAAGGATTTTGGTTCCAAGGAAACGGTCCGCTACACGACCAACTGCGGCGTCGGCGCGACCAATCCTGAAGCCATCTATATCCGTCCTTTTTGCATCGACCGGACCATCGTGCGCGGCGACGTGGCTACGACTCCGGGCGAGCTGCCGATTCGCACTTCGCTCATCCCGCACCAGTTTGCGGGCGATTTGAAAGAGGAATTGAGCAAGATCGCTCCCGCCCGCATCCTGACCGACGACGAAATGCCCAAGACCGGTTGGCTGGTGGAAGGTCAATTTGATCTCGTCGACGGTGGCAGCCCGGTGGGCCGGTTTTTCCTCGGTCAATTCGGCGCCGGCCGCTCCTTCCTCGCCCTGCACGTGAAAGTGACCGACGTGGACACCCACGAGGTGATCTATGAATTCGACATGGCCGGGGGCAGCCGCGGCCAGGGCAAGCTGGGCACGATCCGCGCCAGCGGGCTGGGCAAGGCGACGCCGTTCGACCTGCGCAACGCCGCCGAGCGCGTCATGCTCGTCGTCAGCCCCGACCCGCACCGCTACGGCGCGCGTTCGTCGGTTACGCTCCGCTAGTCGCACGAGTCGTTAGGCGAGCGCGGGCGGATTGCGGTTGCCAAGCGGAGGGCTCCAGTTAACGTGCAGCGGTTTGGACCGCTGACGTGATGAAATTACTCTGCAAAATCCTCTGTCTGCTTTTTGGGGCAGCTTTATTTCTCGGGGCCGCGCCGCGGACCCAAGCCGCGGAAGCCTCGATCACGGTTGACGCCAAGACCGGTTTCATTCTCGAGCAGGTGCAGGCGGACAAGAAGCGCCAGGTTGGCAGCCTGACCAAGATCGCGACCGCCATGGTCGTGCTCGATTGGTCGACCAAACAAGGCGGCGATCTCGCCCAGGTCGCGACGATTCCGCAGGCGGCGTTTGCCGATGCCTACGAGAACAACATTGGCTTTCAACCGGGCGACACCATCACTCTGCGCGACCTGCTGTACGCCGCGCTCGTGCAGTCCGATAACGTCGCCGCCTTCACCCTGGCCGACCACGTCGGTCGCGCGCTTCAGGCGCAACTGCCGCGCAGCGGCGAGGCCGCGCGCGGGACGCCGGTCGATTATTTTGTCCTGCAGATGAACGCCCTGGCGAAGCATCTTGGGATGGAGCGGACTCGTTTCCTCAACCCGAGCGGAGTCGACGCGAAGGAGCGACCTTATTCCACCGCCGCCGACATCGCCCGCCTCACCAGGTACGCGATGATCAGCGCCGGCTTCCGCTTTTATGTTTCGCAAAAAGAACGCGAAATCGAGTTCGGCCGGGGCGAGGGACGGATGCGTTACCTGCTCCGGAATACGAACGAATTGCTCGGCCGCGACTGCGATCGACGGCGTTAAGACCGGCCGCACCGCCCGGGCCGGCGACTGTCTCGTGATCTCGGCCGCGCGGCCGTCCGAAGTCGTCCCGCAGGGCGCGACCACGCTGATCACGCCGCGGCGCCTGATCGTGGTCGTTCTCGGTAGCAGCGACCGTTTCGGCGAGTCCGCCGCCTTGCTCGCGCGGGGCTGGGCGGCCTACGACCAGTGGGCCGCAGCCGGCCGCCCGATCGACAAGGGCCAGATATTGAGCGGGCCTAGCGAATAATGAAGCAGCGCGTCGGAGTCCTGACCAGCGGGGGAGATTGCCCGGGGTTAAACGCCGTCCTGCGCGGGGTCGTGCTGGCGGCGGAAAAACTCGGATGGGAAGTGGTCGGTTTTAAAGACGGCTTCGAGGGTCTCCTCCCGCCCGGCCAATACCTCATCCTCGACCGGGCCCGGACCGACGGCATCATGTCGTTAGGCGGAACAATTATCGGGACGACGAACAAAGGGCATTTTATCGCCAAGGTCGGCGCCGGCAATCGCGCGGTGGTGGCGGCGGAAGTGATCGAGAAAGCGCGCGAGGTGCTCGACCGGCTGAACGTCAAGTCCCTCATCATCGTCGGCGGCGATGGCTCGATGACGACCGCCCTCCAGCTCCAGGAAGGCGGCATCAATTGCATCGGCGTCCCGAAGACGATCGACAACGATCTCGAAGCCACCGCGATGACTTTCGGTTTCGATTCCGCGGTCGCCTCCGTGGCCGACGCGCTCGATCGCCTGCACACGACTGCGAGCAGCCATAAGCGCATCATGGTGCTCGAAGTGATGGGCCGGCATGCCGGCTGGATCGCGCTCCATGGCGGGATCGCGGGCGGGGCGGACGCGATTCTGATCCCGGAGATTCCGTTCGATTACGACAAGCTTTCCGATTTCATCAAACGCCGCGAAGCCGCCGGCGCCCTGAGCTCAATGGTGGTGGTGGCGGAAGGCGCTAAGCCGAGGGACGGGCAACAGGTGCTGCACCAGACGGAGGCGGGCGAATATCGTTTTGGCGGCATCGGCGACGTGGTCGCGCACGAGCTGGCGGCGCGCACCGGGAAAGAGACGCGCTGTTGCGTGCTCGGCCATCTCCAGCGCGGCGGCGCGCCGACGACGCTCGATCGCATTCTCGGGACGCGCTTCGGGGTAAAGGCAGTGCAGTTGGCCAATGAAGGACACTTCGGTTCGATGGTGAGCTACCAGAACTACCAGGTGCAGCACGTGCCGATTGCCGACGCGGTCAACCGGCTCCGCCTCGTCCAGCCTTCCAGCCAGATGGTGGAGACGGCGCGCGACGTCGAGATTTCCTTCGGAGATTAGCGCGCGCTGAGCGCGGCGACCTGCTCGACCGTGAGTTCGTCGAGCCGCCTAACGACCAGGTCGGCGGAAAGCAACTGCTCCAGCGGATGCGTTGTCGCAACCGCGACGACTTTCATTCCAGCGGCGTGGGCCGCCTCGATCCCGACGTGCGCATCCTCGAACACGACCGCGCGCGCGGGCGGCAGTCCGAGCCGGGCGGCGGCTTTCTCAAAGACTTCAGGATTCGGTTTTCCATGCACCACGTCCTCGGCCGAGATGATCTCGCGAAATGCTTTCTCCAAACCGAGCCGATGCAGGACGGCGTCGATGTTGGCGCGATGGGTCGAAGAAGCGACCGCGCAGGGCACGGCGGCTTCGTGCAGGCAGTGCAGCCATTCCACCACGCCCGGCAGCGGTGCGATCTCGCCCTCCGCCACGAGCGTGCGATAAAGGGCCTCTTTCCGGTTCGTCAGGCTGGCGATCTCAAGTGGATCGTTGGCCCAGCCGTGGATCTCCTGGATGATGCGGGCGCTTTTCATCCCGAAGCCGCGCATGAAACTATCCGGCGCGAGGGTCCGCCCGAGTTCGTCGGCGAGCAGTTGCCAGCTTCGGGCATGCAGTTTGCCAGAGTCGATGATGACGCCGTCCCAGTCGAAAATCGCGCCGAAAGGCGCCAGGGCGTGAGACGTCACTCCAGCCGCTGCAACGCCGGCAGACCGTAATTTTTCTGGAGCGCGTCGGCCTCGGCCGCGACCTGGGCGGCGTCGAGCGCGAGCTGCTTCGGGTCGTCCACCGTCTGGATGACATTAAAACCGTTGAGCGGCGTCTTCACCGCCTCGGCCAGATCGGCTAACGAGTGGATCTCCTTCTCGTTCACTTTCTTGATCACGAGGTAGCTGAAGTCGTCGTAACCGATCGTGCTGTTGGCCGGGAGGACCTGGCTGAGGATGACGACGCGGCGTTTTCCTTCCGGGTAAAGCTCGGACTGGTATTTGTCGAGATAAACGAAATCCTGCGGCGCGTCCTTCTCCCAATTGTTGCCCCATTCCTTGAGATATTGCCGGGTCAGCTCCTGGAAAATGAGGCCGCCGAGCACGTAGTAGGAGGGCGGATCATCGATGTTGTAGGGCGGGATGACATAATCCTCTTCCGCGCGATGCTCGAGCTTGACGTTCAAGGTCAGCGCCTTGCCCGCGCGCATGACGTGGAGCGCGACCGAGTCGCCGACGTATTTCTTCGCGGTCAGGAGATTACTGAACCCGAGCTTGCCGTAGAGCGCGTCGACGTAGTTTCCGTTTTGATCGATGTCGTGATTCTCGACCGCGGTCACGATGTCACCCGGTTGCAGCCCGGCTTTGGCTGCGGGCAGGCCGGGTTCCACGCTCGTGATGTAAACGCCGCCCGTCTTCGTCGTCTCGCCGGCGTAGGCGCGGAGCTGCGGGTCGCGCGTCGGGAAAAAGGAAATGCCTAACGACGGGAAGCCCTGGTATTTTTCGCCCGCCGCATCTTTCAGGAAATGGGCGATGATCGGCGCTGGGATGGCGTCGAGCACCTGCGAACGCGGCTCGTAGCGCAGGAGGAGCGCGGCCAGCTTGTTGTTTTTGACCAGCGGCACGGTGTAGCTGTTATCGCGGTACTGCATCGGGATGCTCAGCCGGTAGGTGAGGAAGTCGGCCACGTCGGCCGGGTAACGGGTGATCCCGATCGTGGTCACGATTCCTTCCGTGACGACGAGCGCGCCGGTCGCCTCGAGCTGCCAGGCGGAGAGGCGATCGCCGACGACGGTGTCGAGCGCGAGCTCGAGCGGCTGCAGGCCCTTGAGGAAATTTTTATCGCTCGGCTCGATCAGGGCGAGGTTGGCCTCGTAATCGATCACGACCACGCTGGCCGCGGTCTTTTCGCCCGATTCCGCGCGCTCCAGCTCGACATAATTCTGGTTCGCCACGAGGTCGGCGGTGACGAGAACGCGATTGTTAGGCAGAACCGCGCCCAGCGCGCGTTTCGAGAAGGGCGCCTTCTTTTGCCACGGCCTAAAGTAATCGTAGGGCTGGCCGGTGACGTTGACCCGGACCAGCGAGACTTCCTTGGCCTCGACCGCGTCCTGCGCGCCGGCGGGCAATTTTTTCACCGAGACCGGCGTCTTCTTCGCCTCGGCCAACGGGACGAGAGCGAGGAGCGCGACGAGAAAAAGAGCGGGCGTGCGCATGATCAATTGTTGTCCTTCACGGCGACGGCAGGTTTGGGCGGCATCTGCTCGTCGAGATTTTGTTCCTCGACCACGTTGTAGCGGGTCTTGATCCGCTCGCGCGCGGCCTCGACCTGCTTCGGATCGAGCACGAGCGGGGGACCCTCGCCGATCATCTTCACCACGAAACGATCGGCCGGCTGCTCAAAGGCGCGGGCCAGATCCTGCAGGGTGCCGATTTTCTTGCCGTTGATCTCGTCCACGATGCTGGAGCGATACGGCATCTGGTAAGTGTTGATCGGGTCGGGCAGGATGTTCGTTAGGATAATGACTTCCGGGTGCTGGAGGTAGATCTGGTCGGTGACGAAGAAATCGAAGTAGTGCCGCACCCGCAGATCGTTGATGCGATAGGCCTGGAGCAGATCGAGCGACATCGGCTGAAAAAGGAGCCCGCCATAAACGACGTAGCGCGGGCGAATGTCGTAGCTGTGCGCCTGCATGAAGTAAGGCCAGACCGTGCCCAGCGTGATGTCGACGCTCATCGGCTGTTTGTTGCGCAGGAGATCGAGCTTCACCGTGTCGCCCTTGAATTTCCGCTCCACGATTTCCGGCATTTGCACACGCTCGCCCTCGTACTCGACGAAGGCGTCGCTCGCGATCGGGTGACCATCCACCGCGAGCAGGACGTCGCCCTTTTGCAGCAACTTCCCGCAGGGGCCGGCCTCGATCACGGTGCCGACGAGGATGCCCCGGTCGTCATCCTCCAGGCCGAGGAAATGGCGTTGCGCCGGATTCTGCAACTTCGTGTAAGTGATTCCGAGATCGACATAGCGATCGTAACGCCCGTCCTCGATGTCCTTGAGAAAACGGCGAATGACCGGCGTCGGGATCATGTAAGCGACGCCCTGCGCGATATCGCCGCTGTAACCCTGGAAGGCCACGCCGACGACCTTGGAATTTTGCATGACCGGCCCGCCGCTGTTGCCGGGATTGATCTGCGCGCTGATCTGGATCGCGAGGTGCGAATCGATCGCGGAGTGGGTGTAAAGATTGAAGTCGATCCGCGAAACGATGCCGGTCGTGACCGACATGCGCTCGCCCCCGATCGGGTAGCCGTAAGCGGAGACGGTCGATTCCAGCGCGGGGATCGCGCCGAAATTGAGCGGCTTCATGTTCTTCCAGAAATTTGGCGACGCCACCTGGAGCAGCGCGAGATCGCAGTCATGCGCCACGAACTGCACCGTGGCGGGATATTTATTCGGATCGCCCTCGCGCTCGACCGTGAGGTAGCGGCTGTTGGAAACGACGTGGGCGTTGGTCATGATGCGCTGGCCCTCGATGACAAACCCGGCGCCGACGCCGCGCCCGATCGAGCCGGAATTCCACGGCGCGCGATAATCGGGCTGCACTTCGGTGGAAGTGATCCGGACGAGGCTGTTTTTGACCTGGCCGTTAGGCTGGGCCGGCGACTGGGCCTGGGCCGGGATTTGGGCGACGAGGAAGAGCGCGAGCGCGCAGCTGAGGAAACGAAATCGGTGCATCAGGAAAAGGAGCGGGAAGATCAATCGGATGAGGGCGGCTGTAAAACGGCAATCGCAGCGTTAGATGTCGCGAAAGCGAAAACGTTCAGCCGCGGAGTGGTTTCACAACTCCTGGAGGGAAGCGCTCCGTCGCTTCCGCGAACGTCCGAGTGGGCGTCTCTTGCCATCCAGGCCCACCCCCGCGGCATCGACAGAGCGATGCCCTCCAGGGCGTGGCGCGCGGCGCTCTATTCGAGGTCGGGCTCTTTTACGCCCAGCCGCAATTGGCAATAACCGAAATCGACCACCCGCTCCACGGCATCGGCCACAAATTGCGGCCGCAACTGCTGCAACCGGCCGCGGCCGACCCGCGTGATGCCGGCCTTGCGCAGGACGGCGAGATGTTTCGCCGTCGCCGATTCGCTGCGCCCGACGGTTTGGGCGAGTTCCTTGACCATGAGAGGCTCGCCGGCGGCCAGTTCGCGTAGAATTTTCCAGCGCGTCTCGTCGCCGATCGCCTGGAGGAGGAGAGGGCGCGGCAGGGTGGGCGCCGGGAAGTTGCCGGTACCCGGGGCGGGAGTTGTTTCAGTCATGACGCGAGGGTAAAACACGACCATCCGCCCCGGCAAGCAGGAAAACATTGGCCGATTGCAGGAAAAGCATGGCCGCTCACTGGAACGGGATCGCCGATGGCGGGAACCGGTCCGCCGCTGGCAGGAGCGGGGTCGACGCCTGCAAGAACCGGGTCGCCAATTGCAAGACCGGGAACGCCGCCGGCGGGAAGACGACCGCCGCTTGCAGGAACGGGATTGACGCCTGCGGGAACCGGAACGCCGCTTGCAGGAAGGAGATTGACGGTTGCAGGAGCGGGCCCGCCGCCGGCAGGAGCCGAATCGCCGCTGTCGGCCACCGGATGAGGGCTAGCTCACACCCCGGCGCGCTCGAGAATCGCCGCGCAGACCTTTTCCGCCTCGAAAGTCTCGCAAGCAACAGCACGCGCGGCCTTGCTGTGCTTCTTGTAGTCGGCGTTGATCTCGCGCACGGCCTCGGCGATTTCGCCCAGCTTCCGAAAACCAAAAAGCCCGCCGCTGTTTCCATAATGATCGGTGAACCCGGTCTCCTGCGTGATGACGGGCCGCCCGGCGGCGAGGTAACAGGCGCTGCGGTCGCTGAACCAGCCGGTGTGGAGCCGCACGTATTGATCTTTCGCGACGGTGAACTCGCCTTTCGAGCGCCGGATGTAATCGCGATACGACCAGTAATCGACGCTCATCTCGTGCGGGCGGCGGAAGCGCCATTCGTTCTGGAGAAATTTGCGGCGCGTTTTTTCGTCCTTGATGTCGGTCGCGAGCTCGAACGGTTCGCCGGATTTTTTCGGGGCGGCGACGAAGCGGAGGAACTCTCGCGATTTGCTCCAGAGATATTTTTCGCCGCGCCACTCGATGTCTTTCAGGCCGCTGGTGGACCAGTTGGCGATGGAGGTGAAGACGGCGGTGGCGGCGGGCTGGCGCCTTGTTCGCCAGAGATCGGTCACGACCGGCTGGCGGGTGGGGAGCCATTGGAGTTTGTGCAACGGCACGGGGAACCGGCTGGTGCCGACGTTCTCGCCGAAGGTGAAAAGGGCGCGATGCTGGCTCAGGTACTCGACGGTCGGAGCGCGTTTTTTTGTCGACCTTGATCTGCTCCACGCCGGGGTCGCTCTCGATGTAGAGAATGGCGTCGCTCCGGCGCAGGTCGTCGTTGAATTCCTGGGTGCCGCAGACGTTGAGGATGGCGTCGGCCTCGAGGTAGAGCTGCTGGATTTTCGTCAGGCGCAAGACCGGCGGTGGGATGGCCGGGGAGGTAGCGGGCGCAAAAGGCCCAGCGATTTTCGAAGCCGAATTCGTTGGCGAGGCGCGCCAGGATGGTGGCGGCGTAGGTGTAGTCGTCGTTGGTGTCGAAGGTCTGGGGGTTGTAGGGAATGCGGGCGGAATCCTCGATGTAGTAAACGTCGTGCCCGAGGCGCTGCAGGCCGACGAGGTAATGGATGTGCTGCCAGATCACGCCCGCGATCGGCATCCCGCCCATGAAACCCATGACGACGATCTTTTTGCGTTTCATTTTTTGATTAACCGCAGAGAGCGCAGAGGACGCAGAGAATTTTTGGCAATCTGTTCATCTGGCTTTCCTCTGCGCTCTCTGCGTCCTCTGCGGTTACAATTGCTTCACCACGATCGCGGGGTTGCCGGCGACGACGGTGTTTGGCGCGACGCTTTTCGCGACGACCGAGCCCGCGGCCACGACCGAGTTTTCGCCGATCGTGACGCCTTTGAGAATAACGGCGTTCATCCCGATCCAGACATTATCGGCGATGCGCACGGGCGCGGTGCGGATGGGCGGGCGCGGCGGGCGGTCCTTGTAGTAGGGCGCGAGCGCGAGCGCGTCCTGGTGGCGCTGGGCCGGATCGATCGGATGGAAATCGGAGTCGGCGATGCCGACGTTCCAGGAGATGAGGCAATAGCTGCCGATCTCGATCAATTCCTCGGCCATGACGAGGGCGCCGTTCATGAGGGTGAAGTCGCCCACTTTGCAGCGTCCGTTTTTCCCGATCGCGAAGGAGCAGCCGGCGTAACAGGAAACGTAATTGCCGAGCTGGACAGCGTCGGCGTGCTGACCGCGCATGAAGCGAAAGATCTGCGCCGTCTCGCAATAAAAGCCCTCGCCGAAGTGGACGTTAGGCGGAATCGGTTCGGCCCACCAATCGGATTCGACGCGGCGCTCGCTGGTGACGTTGCTCATGAATTTGGATAGTTGCCGGCGGTGTAGAGCTTCGCATAGGCGCCGCCCCGCGCCACGAGTTCAGGCCCGCGCCCGCTCTCGACGATCCGGCCGTGCTCGAGGACGACGATCTGGTCGACCTGGTGAATGGTGGCAAGACGATGGGTGACGATGAGGGTGGTGCGGCCGTGCATCAGCTCCTTGATCGTGTCCATGATCGCGGCCTCGGTCGTCGGGTCGAGCGCGGAGGTCGGCTCGTCGAGGAGGAGAATGGGCGCGTTCTTCAGGAAAGCGCGGGCGATGCCGATGCGCTGACGTTGCCCGACGCTGAGATGCCCGCCGCGTTCGCCGACCGCGCTGTCGTATCCGTTAGGCAAACGCGCGATGAAATCATCCGCCTGCGCGCGCCGCGCGGCCGCGCGGATCTCCTCGTCGGTCGCGCCCGGGCGGCCGTAGGCGATGTTCTCCTTGATGGTGGTGGAAAAGAGGAGCGTGTCCTGGAGGACGATGGCGATCTGCGCCCGGAGCGATTTTTTTGTGATCTCGCGGACGTCGCGGCCATCGAGCGAGACCACGCCCGCGCTCGGATCGTAGAAGCGCGGCACCAAGCTGAGCAATGTGCTCTTGCCCGCGCCGGTGCCGCCGACGAGCGCGACGATCTGGTTCGGCGAAATCCGGAGGTCGATCCCGTCGAGCACGGGATTTTTCTCGTCGTAAGCGAAGCGCACCTGCTCGAAAGCAATCGCGGCCTGCGTTTCGTTGATCTCAACCGCGCCGGGCGAGTCGCGGACGTCATCCTCGCGATCGAGCACTTCGAAACAACGTTTCGCGCCGGCGGTGGCGCCTTCCATTGCCCAGGCGGTGTAGGTGAGCGCCTCGAGCGGTTGATAAAGCATGAGGAGGTAGGCGCTGAAGACGAGGAGCGAGCCGAGGGTGAGCGTGCCGTCGAGGACGTGCAGGGTGCCGAGGTAATACATCGCGGCCGTGCCGACCACCATCAGGGTGCTGATGACGAGCGCGCTTTTCACGTTCGTGAGGGTGAGCCGCAGATTGGCCTGCAGACTCTGCTGCGCGCGCTGATGAAATTGCGAGACCTCGAAATCTTCCCGGCCAAACGCGTGCACCATCCGCACCGCGCTCAGGCCCTCCTGCGCCTGGGCGAGGACGGCGCTCTCCTGTTCCTGGATGCTGGTCGATTCCGTCCGGATGCGGCGGGCGAAGAAATAGATCGCGCCGACAATGAGCGGCACGATGCCTAACGAGAGCAGAGTGAGCTGCCAGTCGAGCCGCAGCATGATGAGAAAGGTGCCGAGGAGCGTGATGACGGAGCCGAAAATGTTGGTGAAGCCCTTGTTGTAGATGGTCTGGATGGCCTGCGAATCGTAGGCGACGCGAAAGCTCGAGTCGGCCGAGCGGCGGGCGTCGTGATACTTGAGCGAGAGCGATTGCAGGTAGGCGTAGAGATCGGTCCGCAGCTTGAGGAGCGCCTCGAGCCCGATCTTCACGAAGAGGTAGTTGGTGAGCAGGTTGATGATTCCCCAGACGACCTGCAGCCCGATGAGCGCGAGGCAGAGCAGGGGAATGTAGCTGCGCCAATCGGCATGCTCGGCGCGGAAAGTGGAATCCGGCGGCAGGATCTGGTCGACGATGAACTTGAACGGCCAGGGCTTGAGCAGATTGACCGCGATCCCGACGAGGGAAAGGAGGAGCCCCACGATCGTCCGCCCGAGGAACGGCCGGTAATAGCGGAGCACGCGGCGATAGATCATGGCGAAATTAAAATTGCGGAAAGCGGAATTGCGATTGAACTAGCGGCGCGTCATCAAGGCGCCCGAGGCTAAATCTGAAAGCGCAAATCTGAAATCTGAATTTTCCCGATGCATCAATTACTAGAAATCTGGTTCAACTGGGTCCTGCACGGCGGATACTGGGGCATCATCGTTCTCATGGCGATGGAGAGCTCGATCTTTCCCGTCCCGAGCGAGGTCGTCATTCCGCCGGCTGCGTTTCTCGCCGCCCAGGGGCACCTCAGTTTTTCGGGGGTGATCATTGCCGGCACGGTCGGTTCCTATCTCGGCTCGGCTATCACTTATTGGATCGCGCTCTGGGTGGGTCGGCCGGTGATCCGGCGCTGGGGGAAGTATTTCTTCATTCCTCCCGACAAACTCGAGCGGGCCGAAATCTGGCTGCGACGCTATCATGCGGGTGGCGTCTTCTTCGCTCGTCTCCTCCCGGTGATTCGACACCTCATTTCCATCCCGGCCGGCATCGTCCGGATGAATTTCTGGGTTTTCAGCCTGGTCACGATCGTGGGTTCGGCGATCTGGTGCACCGTCCTGACTTACCTTGGCTACCGCGCGTATGTGGCGCAGCCCGACCTATTGTCGAATCCCGACGCGATGATCCACTTCATCAAGGACCAATCCTTTTGGATTGTGCTTTTTGTGGCGATTCTGGCGATTCTATACCTCCTGATGTTGCGTCTCTCGTCCAAACGAGCCCCGCGATAGGGTTGCGCTCCCCACCTGTCTGTTCATTCTAGTTACACATGTGTCACCGTTCGGACGCGAACTGACGGCGCGGTAATGTAATTATTGAACGTTTTCCGAGGGCAGAGGCTCTAATGGGTATCATGGCACCGATCCTGCTGAATTATGAGTCGCCTCATATGAAAAAGAACACGCAAATCCTCAAGACACGTCCGGCCCTTTCACTCGGTGATCTCATCCTCGCGGTGAGTTCCTGCACCAAAAACACCAAGGAGACGGTTGCGGCCGTCGCCGACCTGCTCGGAAGCGGTCAGGTGCGGGTGCAGAGCAACGGTCGCTTTAATCGCGCCCGTGTCTGCTAAATAAAATTTCGTTTCGTCGACTTTGATCCGTCGCCCTTGCGGTTCTGCCGCCTGGGCGACGTTTCTTTTTCCAGGAATGGCTTTGCCGCCGTCGACGGCCTTTCTATCTTGGCCCGGTGATTGAAAGATATTCCCGCGCGCCGATGCGCGAGCTCTGGTCGGAGCAGCGCAAGTTCGAGATCTGGCTCGAGATCGAAACCCTGGCCTGCGAAGCGATGGCCGATCTCGGGCAAATCCCGAGGGCCGACGCGGAGGCGATCCGGCAGCGCGCGCGTTTCTCGATCGCGGAGATCAATGAGATCGAAAAACGAACGAATCACGACGTCATCGCGTTCCTCGAAAACGTCGCGACCTCGGTCGGCCCGGCCTCCCGCTGGATTCACCAGGGGCTGACCTCTTCCGACATTCTCGACACGACCCTCGCCGTCCAGCTCGTCTGCCGCGGGCAAGATCTTATTGGATGACCTCCGTGACTTGAGAAAGGTCGTGGCCGAGCAGGCCCGGCGTTACAAAATGACGCCGATGATTGGCCGCAGCCACGGCATTCACGCCGAGCCGATCACGTTTGGGCTAAAGCTCGCGCTCATGTTTGACGAGTTTGGGCGCGCCGAAGAACGGCTGACGCAGACGCTCGGGCGGGTGGGAGTAGGCAAATTGAGCGGCGCCGTGGGAACGCACGCGCATCTCGATCCGCGAATCGAGCGGCACGTCTGTGAAAAGCTCGGGCTGCAGGCCGCGAAACTTTCCACCCAGATCATCCAGCGCGACCGGCACGCGGAATTCTCCACCACGCTGGCGCTGATCGCGTCGAGCATCGATCGCTGGGCGACGGAGCTGCGCCACCTGCAGCGGACGGAGGTCCTGGAAGTGGAGGAATTTTTCAGCGCCGGCCAGAAAGGCAGCTCGGCCATGCCGCACAAGCGCAACCCGATCACGGCCGAGCGTCTCAGCGGTCTCGCCCGTGTCGTTAGGGCAAACGCCATCGTCGCGCTCGAGAACGTCGCGCTCTGGCATGAGCGCGACATCAGCCATTCCAGCGCCGAGCGGATCATCCTGCCCGATTCCTGCACCCTCCTCGACTACATGTTGGTGAAGCTGCGCGACCTGATCGAGAAGCTGCACGTTTATCCCGAGAACATGGAGCGCAACCTCGGCCTAACGAAAGGCCTCTACTTCAGCCAGTCGATCCTCCTCGCGCTCACCCGCGCCGGCGCCAATCGCCAGACTGCCTACGAAGCGGTCCAGCGCGCGGCCATGAAAACCTGGCAGGGCGACAAGCCGTTCGCGGAAAACGCCAAGGCGGAGCCGGAGATCACCGCGCTCATTCCGCCGGACGAGATCGACACGCTCTGCTCGCTCGAGGTGCATTTCCAGCATGTCGACGAGACGTTCCGCTCGCTCGGGCTCTAGCAGTTGCGCCGGACCCAGCGAACCCGCAATATCTCCGAGCCCCGATGCCGAAACCGTTCTACATCACGACCGCGATCGACTACACCAATGGCGCGCCGCATCTCGGCCACGCCTATGAAAAGGTGCTGGCCGATGTCCTCGCGCGTTTCCATCGGCTGAAGGGTGAGCCGGTTTATTTTCTCACCGGCGTCGATCAACACGGCCAGAAAGTCCAGCGATCGGCCGAGAAAGCCGGCGTCGCGCCGCAACAGTTTGTCGACCAGATCACGGCGCAGTTTGTTGCGCTCTGGGATAAACTCGGAATCCGCTACGACGTCTGGGCCGCCACGACTGACCCGCGGCACGTCCGATGCGTGCAGGGAATGCTGCAGCGGCTCTACGACGAAAAGCAAATCTACAAGGACAAGCAGGACGGCTACTACAGCATCCGCCAGGAACAGTTCGTGACCGATAAGGAGCGCGGCCCGGATGGCGAATTCGGGCCCGAGTGGGGCGAGGTCGAGCATCGCGTGGAAGAGAACTATTACTTCCGGCTGGCCGGGCACAGGGATTGGCTGCTCGGCTATCTCCGTTCCCATCCCGATTGCGTCACCCCCGATTTTCGCCAGGTCGAGTTGATTAACGCGGTCGAGAAACTGAGCGGCGACCTCTGCATCTCGCGTCCGAAGTCGCGGCTCAGCTGGGGCATCGAGCTGCCGTTCGATCCCGACTATGTGAATTACGTCTGGTTCGACGCCCTCACGAATTACATCAGCTTCATCGGCTACGATCCCGCCGTTTCATCCTTCAGCGAGCAGCCTGCATCCTTCCAGGAAAAATGGCCCGCCTTGCACATTATCGGCAAGGACATCCTCAGCCCGGCGCACGGCATCTACTGGCCAATCATGCTCCACGCCCTCGGCTTCCCGGATGCGCAGATCCCGAAATTCCTCGTCCACGGCTGGTGGAACATCAGCGGCGCAAAGATGAGCAAGTCGTTAGGCAACGTCGTTGATCCGTCCGAACTGACCGACAAGTATGGACCGGACGCGCTCCGCTATTATTTGATGAGCGACATCGTGACCGGGCAGGACTCCGATTTTTCGGAGGAACGGCTGGTCACGCGTTACAATTCCGAACTGGCCAACTCCCTCGGCAACCTCCTTAATCGCGCGCTGACCATGATTTGGAAATTCCGCCAAGGCGCCGTGACCAGGGGCGCTGGTGCTCCCGCCGAGACCGGTTCCGGCGCTGCGGACCCGACCGCGGCGGTCACGGCCGCGCTGCGCCTGGCGGATATTTGCAACGAGCGGATTGATGCCGAGAAGCCGTGGCTGCTGGCGAAGGACCCGGCCGAGCGGGCGAAACTCGATGCTCTCCTTTATCACCTGGCGGAATCCCTGCGCGTGGTCGCAATCCTCATTTCCCCGGTCGTGCCGAAAGCGGCGCACGGCATCTTTGACCAGTTGCGCTGGAAACTGGAAATGAGCGGCGCGGAAGAACGCTTTTCGTTAGGCGAGGCGGGGTGGGGAGGTTTACCGGATGGGCATGTCGTGGGAAAACCATCGCCCTTGTTCCCCCGGATCGAAAGGCAGGCAGAGCCCGTCCCTTGACCTGATCCTGTGACCCTCCCGTCGACCGCATCGTAAAATGCACCGCCCAGACCAAGTCCTCCGCATTGTTTTGTGGTTCGTGCTCGCCTCAGGGGCGGCCTTTGGATTCTACGGCTCACGCCCGCCCGCCGCGGTCGGTCCGGCCGCGGCGCCGCAGGAATTCTCGGCCGCGCGCGCCATGTCGCATCTCCAGCACATTGCCAGCCGGCCGCATCCCTTTGGCTCAGAGGCCAACGCACAGGTCCGCGCCTATTTGGTCGCGGCGTTGCGCGATCTTGGACTGGAAGTGCGGGTCGAGAAGACAAGCCGCATGGTCACGCGCGCCGGCCTCGTGAAGGCGGGCGGGGTGGAGAACATAATCGCCATCTTGCGCGGCACTGGGAATCGCCGCGCGGTCATGTTGATGGCGCATTTCGATTCCGTCGCGGAAGGCCCGGGCGCGGCCGATGACGGCGCGGGCGTGAGTTCCATTCTCGAAGTCGTCCGCGCGGTGCGCGCGGGGCCGCCGTTGCGAAACGATCTCGTCGTCCTCCTGACCGATGGCGAGGAAGCGGGCCTGCTCGGCGCGGCCGGATTCGCGGCGGATCACATGGACCTGGCAAGCTGGGTCGACGTCGTGGTCAACCTCGAGGCGCGAGGAAGTTCCGGGCCGGTGCTGATGTTCGAGACGAGCGAGGATAACGGCTGGCTCATTCCCGAGTTTGCCCGCGCCGCGCCGTATCCGACGGCCTCCTCGCTCATGTATTCGGTCTACAAGCTCCTGCCTAACGACACGGATCTTTCGGAGTTCAGGATCACCGGGGTGAGCGCTTTCAATTTCGCCTTTACCGAGACGCTGCAGAATTACCATTCCCGCCTCGACACCCCGGAAAATCTGGATCCGCGCAGCGTGCAGCACATGGGCATGAACACCCTGGGGCTAACACGCCATTTCGGGAACCTGACGCAGACGGTGGTGAAGCAGCCGAATTGCATTTACTTCAACTGGCTCGGTCATCGCCTCGTCTTCTATCCGGTCTGGATGGGCTGGATTCTGGCGGCCACGACTTTCGCACTGCTGGCGGTCGCATTCGTCGCCGGGCGGCGCGGCGGATTGATGAAATGGAGCTTCGCCAGTCTCGGCGCGTTCTTTCTTCTCCTCGTATCCATCAGCGCTGGAATGTTGCTGGTCTGGTACACGGTGCGGTTCCTGATTGGCGAGTCGTTGCTGCCAGGGGACACTTTGAGCAATCAATTGCTCTTTGCCGGACTCGTCGCGGTCGGGGCGCTCGTCGGGAACTGGACGATGGTGGTGCTGAACGCGAAGCTGGGAGCCCGTAACCTTGCCGCCGGGATGATTTTTGTTGCCGCAATCCTGGCGGCAGGCGTCCTCTTCTTTCAGCCGGGTGCGAGCTATTTCGTGCAATGGCCGGCGCTCCTCGGGGCGGCCAGCCTCCTCTTCGGTTTGCGGGCAGGCGAGTCTAGCCGACAGGCGCTCTCCGGTTTGCTGGTGGCTTTGCCCGTCGTCGTTCTCTTCGCCCCGCTGGCTTACTTCTTCTTCGTCAATCTGGATCTGAACGCGATTTCACTCCTCGCGACGGCCCTGCTCCTGACTCTGTTTCTGGGCACGGCGTGGCCGCTCTTCGATGTCATTTATCGGCCGGCGTCGCGGATGAAGATGGTTTGTGGCCTAACCGCTTTGGTTTTAATTCTCGCCGGTGCCGTCTTTTCCCGTCCACACGGAGAGCAGGCTGAAGATCAGGGCACCAGAAAAATTTTGCCGCTCTCCTCGTCGACCAGCATCGAACCGCGGCGATAACCGCGCACGTCGATCGCACCTTTCCCGGCCGCGGCCTGATCGGGCGGGCTCGCGAAACGATAAGGACTAACGATGAAGCCGGGCTTTTCCCTTACCCGCACGCCGGTCTCGGGCTTGGTCGTGAGGTAGAGACGGGTCACGATCGGCTTCTCTCTTTCCACGACGAAATGGCCGACAACGGAGTCGCCGACCTGCGCCCTGCTCAAAGTCGAAGAGTGGGAGCCCGCGAGGTCCGCGGGACGACCGTCTTTCACCACCTTGCTCCGTTGCGGATCGATCTGAAAAACGAAATCCTTCTGCCGAGTCCGCACGGTGATCGTCATTTTCTCGGGATCGACCGACGAGACCGTGCCTTGGAATTCAACTGAGTTGGCGTCTTTCGTGGCAAAATTGATCGCGGTGCAGAGCCAGAAAACAATCAACAGCAGGGGCGCACTCGGGATCAGGAATCTCATGGATCTTGGAATTTTTAAGGCCCATCTTGCTTTCGACAAGCTAAAGCGGAGACCGACCGCCGGGCGCTTATTGCAGGCATTCTTCGTACGCCGCCGGCTGACCGCTGAGGAAGGCCAGCGCCTCGCCGGCAAAGTGCAGGGAACCGGCGATCAGAATCGGGGCCGCATCGCGTTCGGCCTCCTCCCACGCCTCGCCGAAGGAATCGAAAACCGCGGCTGGCGCTTCGGGGGCCTGGTCTCGAATCGTTAGGCGCAATTCCCCCGGCCGCAGCGCGCGTGCACTGCAAATGGCCGGCAGCAGCCAGCGCCGCGCGATCGGCGCAAGAGCACGGCAGATTTCGGCCACATCCTTTTCCTCGAGGACGGCGAGAATCACGGTTGCCTGCTGGTCGCCGAAAGTTTCCCGCCAGGTCTGGGCGAGGATGCGCGCGCCGGCAGGGTTGTGCGCGCCGTCGATGATCGTGCGCGTCTCCCAGCGTTGAAAACGCGCCGGCCAGACGGCCGTGGCGAGCCCCCGCGCGATCGCCTCTTCGTTCACCTCGATCTCCGCGGTATGGAGGGCGGATAAAGCGAGCGCGGCATTTTCTTTCTGGTGCGTCCCCCCGAGCGCGACCGGCAACCGCAGGAGCGGTTGCCTAACGAAATCAAGCGGCGCCCCCAGCTCGGCGGCCCGATCGCGGATGACTCTCTCGGCTTCCGGCGGCTGGAGCGCCGAGACGACCGGCACGCCTGGCTTGATGATCCCGGCCTTTTCACGCGCGATCTCGGGGAGAGTAGCGCCGAGCCATTTTTGGTGATCGAGGTCAATCGGAGTGAGGACGGAAACGATCGGCTGCACGGCGTTGGTCGCGTCGAGTCGGCCGCCCATCCCGGTTTCGAGAATCACGATCTCGGCTTTCCTCTCGCGAAAATAATCGAGCGCGAGCGCGGTGGTGATTTCGAAAAAGGTCGGGTGCGGCTCCCAGGCCGCGACCAATTCACGGATTTTCGTTAGGCCACGCGTGACGTCTTCTTCCGAAATCATTTCGCCATCAACCTGGATGCGTTCGCGAAAGGTGATGAGATGGGGCGAAGTGAAAAGGGCGGTGCGATAACCGGCGGCGCGGCAAACTGCATCGAGGAGCGCGCAGACGGAGCCTTTCCCGTTCGTCCCCGCGACGTGAATAATCCGCTCGTTAGGCCTGGGGAGATCGAGCGCAGCCAGCAACCGATGCGTGTTCTCGAGGCCGAGCTTGATCCCGAAACGCTGGGTGGCGAAAAGCCAGGCGAGCGCCTCCCGGTAGGAAGCTGGCGCCGCAGCGGACGCGGGCACTTTCAATGCGTGGCGGAGAAACAGGCAAGAAGCTGGGCGAGCTGCGCGCGCAGGAGCTTGCGATGGACGATGAGATCGATCAGCCCGTGTTCCTCGAGGAATTCCGCGGTCTGGAAACGCTCGGGCAGATCCTGGTGGGTCGTTTCCTTAATCACGCGCGGGCCGGCGAAACCGACCATCGCCTTCGGTTCCGCGATAATGATGTCGCCTAACGACGCGAAGCTGGCCATGACGCCGGCGGTGGTGGGATTGGTCAGGACGGAAATGAACGGCAGGTTCTCGCAGGCGTGGAGAGCGAGGGCGCCACTCGTTTTCGCCATCTGCATAAGACTGAGCATGCCTTCGTACATGCGCGCGCCGCCCGAGGCTGCGATGATAATGACGCCGCAGCGCTGCGCCGTTCCATACTCGATCACGCGCGTGATCCGCTCGCCCGCGACCGAGCCCATGGTGGCGGCGAGAAAGCTGAAATCCATCACCGCGATGGCGACTTTGTAGCCTTCGATGAGGGCGTGGCCGCTGAGGACGGCGTCGACCAGGCCGGTGCTGTCCTGGTATTTGCGCAGGCGATCCTTGTAGCTCGCCATGCCCTGGAACTTCAGGGTGTCGATCGAGGTGAGCTGGCTGTCGAGCTCAACGAAGCTGTCGGGGTCGCAAAGGTTTTTGATCCGCTCCTTGGCCGACATGGTGAAATGGTATTCACAGCGCGGGCAGACGCGGTCGTTTTCCGAGAGCTCGATCTCGTGCACCACCTCGCCGCAGCCGGGACACTTTTGCCAGAGGCCCTGCGGCATCTCGCGCTTCTTGCGGCTATCGGTGCGGAGGGCTGGTTTCTTGAAAATGGCCATGGTTTAGCCGCGGGCAACGGTGGCAGCGTGGACTGAGATTGCGCCTGCTTCGCGCAGAACAGAAGCGCATTCACTCAGGGTTGAACCCGTGGTCAGGACATCGTCGACTAACAACATCCGCAAATCTTGCACGATGCTGCCACGGCGTAAACGAAAGGCCCCGCGCAGATTTTCCATCCGCTCGCTCCGGTCAAACTGGGTCTGGGTGGTGGTGTAGCGCGTTCGTTGCAGAACGTTGCGCACGGGGAGCCCGCTGAGGCGGCGAAGCGCGGTGGCGAGCAACTCCGCCTGGTTAAAACCGCGCTCCCGCTGCCGCGCCGGATGCAGAGGAACCGGGACGATGCAATCGAAGCGCCGGCCGGTCAGCCGCGGATCCTCCATCGCTTTCGCCAGCCAGCGGCCGAGCTGATGGCGAAGATGGATTTTGCGATTGTATTTGAATTCGTGAATCAATTCACGAACCACCGCGCGGCTGCGATAGGCCGAGATCGCGGCGTCGAAATGCAAGACGCGATCCTCGCAATTCGCACAGGTAAACTCGCCCGTGATGTCGCCCGCAAATGGCTGCGAACACTTTGCGCAGAACGGGGGCCGGATCCGCGGCGCCTTTCCGGCGCAGCTTTCGCAAAGATGCTCCGGTGCCTCGATGGCCCGCGCGCAGACGGCGCAGAAGGCCGGGTAAATGAGACTAACGAGTCCGAGAAACGGATTGCGAAGCGCGAACGTCGGCATGTTTCAACCAGAGGCGCACCAGCGCCCAACTGATGAGCGCGAGAATAAGAGGCACGATTCCGACGAGCAAGTTATTCCCCAGCCAGGGCAGGACGAGCTCCTGGCGACGAGCCGCCTTGCTGAAGGTGCCATTGGCGAAAATCCAGCCGGCGTGCAACCCGATCGGGAGCCAGAGCGAGGCGGTCCGGAGTCGCGCATCGGCCAGGATGCATCCGATGGCGAAGAGCGTGAGAAAACCGGCCGCGAGCATCATCGGGTCGCTGAATTGCCCGAAGGAATGCGCGATGGAATCGAAACCGGAGAACCAGCGGACGGCGTCGTTAGGCGTGGTCGCCTCGGGCGCTTTCAGGAAATGCACGATCGAGAAAAGCCCGGAGGTGAGAAGAAGGGCGCTCAGGCGCGAGAAACTGCGCAGTAAAACACCAAGGATGAAACCGCGAAAAAGCAACTCCTCCAGGATCGGTACGACGCCGGCGGCGAAAAGCACAGTCGGCATCTTGTGCCAGAGGAATCCTTTGCGCAGGGAATAGATCTGCAGCGCGATCAGGACCGCGCCGCAGCAGAGCAGGGGAATGGCCGCGATCGCGAATCCCACCCCGTAGTCAGTTCCGGCGCGCGGATTTTTTCCCAAGCCCAGATCGTGCCAACTCCGCACCCGCAGCGCGCGGAAGAGCGGCCAGAGCAGGACGAGCGCGGCCACCAGGAGCGCGCGGTGAAAATAGGTTTGGAAATCGAATTTCGCCAGGCTGGGAACGAAACCCTGGGCGATGACGGCCTGGCCGAGCCAGAAGAGTGGGGGAGCCAGCAGCGCCCCGAGCAGGATGACTCCCGCGAGATAAAGGAGGAGTCTGGCCGCGTCTTTCAAGAATGCTAATGTAAGGAGCCAACGCTATGCGCAGTCAACATATATGGACCTCGCGGGACGAGGACGGACGAAAACGCGAGGTGCGCGTGACGAAATTTGGCGGGAACTGGAAATTCCAGGCCAAGTTCCGCGACGAAGAAGAGTGGACTTATTTCGAAGTCCCGCTGCTCGAAGATCTGCGCGAGCTGCGCGATATCATTTTCCGCAAGTATCAACGCCGGCGCGCCTCGGCGGAGGATTTCGCGGCCGTCGACAAAATGCTGCGCGACCAGACTCGCGATGGATAGCTGGAACACCGAGCAGCTCGTCGCCGACGACAAGCGCTATCTCTGGCATCCTTTTACCCCGATGCACGAATGGTGCGCGCCCAGCCACGAACCAATCGTGCTCGTGGGCGGCGAGGGCGCGATCGTGCGCGACAGCCGGGGGCGCGAGTATATTGACGGCAACTCGTCGATCTGGACCAATATCCACGGCCACAATCATCCCAGGATCAACGCCGCCATCCGCGCCCAGCTCGAGCGGGTCGCGCACACTTCCTTCCTCGGGACGACGAATCCGCCGGCGATTCAACTGGCGCGGGAGATCGTCGAGCTCTTTCCGGCGGAGAAATTTGGCCGGGTCTTTTATTCCGACGACGGGTCGACCGGGATGGAGGCCGCGCTGCGGATTGTCAGCCAATACTGGAAGCTGAAGGGGTCGCAGCGACGGATCTTCGTTTCGTTCCGCGATGCCTACCACGGCGACACCGCCGGTGCGGCGAGTCTTGGGGCAGGGGCGATGTTCGGCGGCGAGCTCGAGGGCGCGAAAATGCCCGTAGAACGCGTCGGCAGCTTGGAAGAGCTGCAAAAGCTTAAAGATTCAGACAAAACGGCCGCGGTCGTGATCGAGCCGGTCATTCAGGGCGCAGCAGGAATGAAAATTTGGCCAAAAGGGACGTTGCGGCGGTTGCGGGAGTGGTGTGACGCGACTGGAACGCTCCTGATTGCCGACGAAGTGATGACCGGGTTCGGCCGGACGGGCCGGATGTTTGCCTGCGAACACGAAGCCGTACAGCCTGACATTTACGTTTTTGCCAAAGGTTTAACGGGCGGCTATTTACCCTTGGCTCTTACGCTCGTTTCGCATGAAATTTTTGCGCCATTTAGCACCGGCGGCGCAGGCTCGACGCTGTTTTACGGCCACAGCTATACCGGCAATGCGTTGGGCTGTTCGGCAGCCCTGGCCAGCCTTGAGGTCTTCCGAAGCGAAAAGACGCTTGCCGGATTGCCGCCTAAGATCGAGGCCATCCGAGCGGGACTTGAGGAGATCGCGCGGATCCGAGGGGTTAAAGAAGTGCGCTCCTGTGGCATGATCGGGGCGATCGACTTGGAGGGCGCCAGCGGCTTGGCGGCCGAGGTTTGCCAAGTGGCGCGTGGCCTGGGACTGCTTACCCGGCACATCCGGCAGACGATCACGTTCATGCCGCCACTGGTGGTTTCGATCGAACATATTGATCACTCTTTAAGCATTCTAAACGAGTCCATTCAGACTGTTCTTACTCAGAAGACGCAGTTGGATGGAGTGGCCTTGAATGCCAGCTAGACCATGGCGAAAGGCATCCGACTTGATCAGGCGCTCGTCCAGCGAGGGCTCTTTGAGAGCCGGCATCAAGCGCAGGCAGCGATCATGGCGGGCGAGGTCCGCATCGACGGCCAGATAGCCGCAAAGGCGTCAGATTCCGTCCAAGAAACGCATGAGATCTCCGTGGCCGCCCGCAGCCGCTACGTCGGGCGGGGCGGAATCAAGCTCGAGGGCGCCATCGAGCATTTCGGGATCGAGTGCGAGGGCAAGACGGCGCTCGACATCGGTGCGTCGACAGGGGGATTTACAGACTGCCTGCTGCAGCGCGGGGCACGGAAGGTTTTTGCGGTCGACGTTGGCCATGGCCAATTGGCCTGGAAAATCCGGGACGACGCCCGGGTTGTGACCCTCGAAAAAACCAATGCCCGGCGCCTTTCCCGCCATGAAATCCCGGATCCGATCCAGATCTGCGTGATCGACGTTTCGTTTATCTCGCTGACTTTGATCTTGCCCAACGCCTTCGAGCTGCTCACATCGGACGGTGTGATCCTGGCCTTGATCAAGCCTCAGTTCGAGCTCGCGCGTGGAGGACGTCAGCCGCGGGGGAATTGTCCGCTCGAGCGAGTTGCACGAGAAGGCGCAGCAGAAGATTGTCGCCTTTGCGCAAAGCATGGGCGCCCGGGTGGAAGGCCTGGTTGCCTCCAGTATCGCCGGTGCAGACGGCAACCAGGAATTTTTCATATGTCTCCGAAAACCATCGGCCTGATCGCACACACCGGGAAACCCGGAGCCGCTGAGCTGGTTAATGAACTCCGCTCGGAATTTGAGCGCGCCGGGGTGAAGGTAGGTGTCGAAAACGCCACCGCCGCACTCGTTGGCCTGAAAGGTGGGCGCTCGGTCGCCGAGCTTGGGGGCGAGGCGGACCTTCTCGTCGTCCTGGGCGGCGATGGAACCATTCTCAACGTCGTCAGCGGCCTCGGCGACACGATGAAACCGATCTTTGGAATCAATATCGGCTCGCTCGGATTCCTGACCTGCCTGAATTCGTCAGCGTACCTGGAAGCCGTCAGCTCGATCGTGAGCGGCAAATTCGCCCTCAGCGAACGCATCTTGTTGTCGGTCGAGATCAGCAAGGGAGGCAAACGCATGCCGCAAGCGATCGCCCTGAATGACGCCGTTCTCAGCCGCGGCGAAATCTCGCGACTCATTCGTCTGCGCACCCGGATCAATGGCGCGGCTCTGACGGAATTCAACGCCGACGGACTCGTCGTGGCGACTCCCACGGGTTCGACCGCATATTCGCTTTCCGCCGGCGGGCCGATCCTCGAGCCGCAGTCCGGGGTTTTCGTTATCACGCCCATCTGCCCGCACGTCCTGACCAATCGTTCGGTGATCGTGGGAGATAGCGCGGTGATCGAGGTCGAGGCCAGCGAGCCGGATTATCCGGTTTACTTGACCCTCGACGGCCGCAGCCCAGTGCCGCTCGAGTTTGGCTCGGTCGTGACGATCCGCCGTGCCGCGAAAACATTACCGCTCGCAGTCTTGCCGGAACTTTCATTCTTTGGCGTTGTTCGACAGAAGCTGAAGTGGAGCGGAAGCGCCACCTGACGCCGGTACTGGAATTGGCGGCGTTTCCGGGATCGTAGAGGCAACAGTAGCACGCAGCGACTCAGACGGCTGGTTTGCCAGTTTATATGACATACATTGTCTGATGTTGTCGGTGAATTGCTCTGGCACGCAAGAAATTCACTTTCCCCTCGCGTCCCCGTGCAGATATTCGCGGCAATGACGGACGACGCGGCTTTTTCGCAAGATTCGCCTTTGCATCTTGCGCCGCGTTCTCCGCTCACGCCTTCCGAATGGTCCGACTATTTCGATCTGCGATGGAGAATTCTCCGCGCGCCTTGGGATCAGCCGCGCGGTTCGGAACGCGACGATGCTGAAGAAACGAGCGAACATCTCATGATCGCCGAACCGGATTCACCTCCGCTCGCAGTCGGCCGCCTCCATTTCAATTCCCCAACCGAAGCGCAGGTGCGCTATATGGCGGTCGAACCCTCAGCGCGCGGCCAGGGCCTCGGTGGCCGAATCCTCGATGAGTGCGAGAAGCGCGCCCGTGCCGCCGGCGCGACATGCATCATCCTCAATGCCCGGGAGGACGCCCAGCGCTTCTACCAGAAGCACGGCTTCACGGTCGTAGGCCCGGCACCGACCATCTTCGACGCCGTCAAACACGTGCGGATGCGAAAAGACCTCGCCTGATTGACGGCCCCGACACGCTGCAGCTTGACCGACCGCAGCCACTTGATACGCTGCGGCACTTGCCGTTCTCATTTTCATGAAAAAGACCATCTTCTCTCGCCCGACCTTCATCGCTCTCTCGCTTGCCGCCGTCTTCTCGTTCGGCCCGACCGTTCTTGTGCACGCCCAGGATGCCGCCGCCGGCATCCAGCAGGCTATGACGCCCGAGGAATTCAAGGCCGCCGGTCTCGACAAACTCTCCGGGGCGGAGCTGGCCAAGCTTGATGCCTGGCTGCAGGGCTATCGCGAGAAAGCAGAAAAGAAAGCCGCCATGCGCGAGTCGCGGGTCAGGCTGCAACTCGTCGTCAGCCGGATTGACGGGACCTGGAATGGCGCCAGCTATGGCGACGTCATCACCCTCGAGGACGGCACCCGCTGGAAGCTGGCCAACAAAGGCGACAGCTTTGGCGGCCAGGCCGATCGTCCCGCGGTCGCGATTACCAAGAGCATCTTCGGTTGGAAGATGCGCGTCAGCCGAATCGCGGAATTCTACGTCGAGCCGGTCAAGTAACCAAAGCCGCCACCGGGCAGATTCGTCTTCCGGGAGACTCGTTAGGGCTGCACGCCCGGCCGCGGCGTGGCCAGGCCAAAGGCGGCGTGCGTCACCTGCGCGGCGCGATCGAGCTCGGCCTCGTCGACCACGACCGCGATCTTGATTTCCGAGGTCGAGATCAACTGGATATTGATCCCCGCCTCTCCGAGACAAGCGAAAAGCCGCGAGGCCACGCCGGCGTGCGAACGCATCCCGATTCCCACCACGCTGAGCTTGGCCACGCCCGTGGTCGCGGTCATGGCCGATGCGCCGATTTCGGAGACGAGTGGCGCGAGCAGTTTTTCGGCAACGGCGAACTCATCCTTGTGCAAAGTAAACGACAAGTCGGTCGTCCCCGTGGTCGAGGCGCTTTGCGCGATCATGTCGACGCTCACGTTCGCGGCCGAGATGGCGGAGAATATTTTGCCCGCGCAACCGGGGCGATCCGGCACGCCGCAGATCGTCACCTTCGCCTGGTTGCGCTCCAGGCTCACTGCCCGCACCACGACGTCCTCCATGTTGGGCGCTTCCGCCGTGGCGCGCGTCCCGGGCACTTCTTTCATGCTCGAGCGGACCTCGAACCCGACCCCAAATTTCTTCGCAAACTCCACCGCGCGCGACTGCATCACCTTGGAACCTGCGCCCGCCATCTCGAGCAATTCGTCGTGCGCGATTTCGTCGATCTTGCTCGCATCCGGCACCACCCGCGGGTCGCAGGTGTGCACGCCGTCGACGTCGGTGAAGATCTGGCAATCGTCCGCCTTCGAGCGCGGCGGCGAGCGCGATCGCGGTCAAATCCGAGCCGCCCCGGCCGAGCGTCGTTAGCGCGCCCTCGCGGCTCTGGCCCTGGAAACCGGCCACGACCACGATGTAATCCTCCGAAAGCAATTCGTTAATCTGCCGCGGCGAGATGTGCGAAATTTTCGCCTTCGTGTGCACCCCGTCCGTCACGATCCCGGCGGCCGCGCCGCTCAACGACACCGCCTTGCCGCCCATGGCGTTCACCGCCATCGCGATCAACGCGCTCGCACCCTGCTCGCCCGTGGCCAGGAGCGCGTCCATCTCGCGCTCGGTCGGTTGCGGCGAAATTTCGCGCGCCAGCTTGATCAGGTTATCGGTCACGCCCGCCATCGCGGAGATGACCGCGACGACATCGTGCCCGGCGCGTTTCGTCGCGAGCAGACGCTCCGCCACCCGCCGCATGCGGTCCGTGCTGCCGACGGAAGTGCCGCCGTATTTTTGAACAATCAAACCCATGATCAGATGCGCCGCCCCGTTTTCTCCATTCCGCGGGCCCTGTCAACCCCGGGCCGCCGCAATCGCCGCCCGCACCGCCGACTCGTTAGGCGGTACCGCCGCTGCGACCTCGACGTTGGCGGCGACGATTTCGGGATCCTTCAAGCCGTGCCCCGTCACCGTGCAAACGATCCGGCTCCCCTCCGGAATCGAGGCGGCGGCGAAGCCCGAGCTGCGCTGCGGATCGACCGCGCGCAAGAGGCCGGCGATCGGCGCGGCGCTGGCCGGTTCGACGAAAATTCCCTCCGCGCCGGCCAGCCAGAGCTGGGCTCGGAGAATTTCCTCATCGCTCACCACGTCGATCATTCCGTTCGATTCGGCGACGGCTTCATTCGCCTGCTCCCAGCTCGCCGGGTTCCCGATCCGGATCGCCGTCGCGAGCGTCTCGGGTTTGGCGACAATTTTGCCATGAAAAATCGGCGCGGCTCCGGCGGCCTGGAAACCGATCATGCGCGGCTGCCGTGCGCGCTTTCCCGGCGGCGCGATATTCCCGGTAGCCGGCCCAGTAGGCCGTGATATTCCCGGCATTACCGACCGGCAGGAGATGCAGGTCAGGCGCTTCGCCCAGTTCGTCCACGATCTCAAACGCGGCCGTCTTCTGGCCCGCGATCCGGTCGGGATTGATCGAGTTCACGATCGCAAACTCCTCCCCTGCCCCCAGCGCCCTAACGATCTCGAGCGCCTGGTCGAAATTCCCCTCGATCGCGATCACCCGCGCGCCGTAGGCGAAAGCCTGGGCCATCTTCCCGCTCGAGATTTTCCCGGCCGGCAGCACCACCGCGCAGAGCAAACCCGCCCGCGCCGCGTAGGCCGCGGCCGAGGCGGAGGTGTTCCCGGTCGAGGCGCAGATCAGCGTCGTCGCGCCGCGCTCCAGAGCCTTCGAGACCGCGACAGTCATGCCGCGATCCTTAAACGACCCGGTCGGGTTAAGTCCTTCATATTTAATGAAGACCTCGCAGCCGCGCCCGACCGCCGCGCTCAGGCGCGGGGAATGCAGCAGCGGCGTTCCGCCTTCGGCTAACGACACCACCGGCGTTGTCTCAGAGACCGGCAGATAAGCCCGATAACGTTCGATCACTCCCGCATTGCGTGCTCCCGTTTCATCCT
>CAWIBC010000006.1:0-25341 GCA_963834255.1 uncultured Verrucomicrobiae bacterium
ATGGCCAGGATGCTGGCCCAGGCGATCCCGACCAGGCCTAACGACAAGTGGAGCCACATCCGATTCTCGATCCCCTGGATGAAGCCGACCGAGAGCAACCCAGCCGCCCGCCGCAGAGGAGACAGAAGGAGTGGACGTGGCGCCGGTTCAGATTTGTGGCGAGACCGAGGAGGAGGAAGGCGAAGAAAAACGTGACCGCATCTTTCACTGCATAGCACACGCCCGGCCCATTCCGCGCCCGCCTGAAAAAGCGGCGAATCCGTGTCCGGCGCACCGAAGATCAACGGAACCGCGTTCGAGAAATGCAGCCACATGCAGAACAGCCCCAGCCACGTGAAAAACTGCACCAGACGCGAGATGCTTCATCATCGTCGGCATGTCGCGCAGCGCGTCCTTGATTTCTCCCACCATCGCCCGGAATCCCGGCCGCTCCGCGATCTCCCGGCGGAACTTCCGCCAGATTCTCCGGCGGATACTCTTTCGCCGTGCAGACCGTCCACAGCACCGCGCCGAAGAACGCCGCCGCGCCGATGTAAAAAGACATCCGCACATTCAGCGGGATCGCGTTTCCTTCCCCGTCCGCTGTCCACGCCGAACCAGTTCTTCAGAATCCACGGCATCATCGACGCCACGACCGCGCCCACGCCGATGAATACGCTCTGCATCGCGAAGCCCGTCGTCCGCTGCTCCTCCGGCAGCTTGTCCGCCACGAATGCGCGGAACGGCTCCATCGAGACATTGATCGACGCATCCAGAATCCACAGCAGCCCCGCCGCCATCCACAGCGTGCTCGACTGCGGCATGGCAATCAGCGCGAGCGAACTCATGATCGCGCCCACCAGAAAGTAAGGACGCCGCCGCCCGAGCCGGCACCATGTCCGGTCGCTCATCGCCCCCACGATTGGCTGCACCAGCAGACCTGTCAGCGGCGCCGCCAGCCACAGCAGCGGGATCTGGTCGTCCGACGCGCCGAGATACTTGTAGATCGGGCTCATGTTCGCCATCTGCAGCCCCCAGCCAAACTGGATGCCGAGAAACCCAAAACTCATGTTCCAGATCTGCCAAAACGAAAGGCGCGGCTTGTGCATACGGCGAAGCGGGCGCGACGAAATCGACCAGCACCGGCTGCGTGCTCTTGACGACTTCGTTGTCAAAATTTGCTTCGTCGATCGTGATCGCGGCGGAATTTTCCATGATTTTTTTAAGAGAAATAAGTCCAGAGTTGAATGAGCAGGGTCAGCGCAGAAACGCCGAGCAAAGCCCAGCAGAGCTGCGTTGGAACCGATTCAACTAAGCCTTGCGGCAGCGGGTTGGCAACTGCCGCCGGCGGCGCGGTCCGGATGATCGGGGCCGAGGGCACGCTGGCCGGCTGCACCCCGAGCTTCACCGTCGCTTTCATCGGCGAATCCGCGATCCGGGCTGTCTCCTTGCGCGGTCCGGCCGGCGCGACACCGCGACCGGCGAGCGGATTAGCGGGCGGGAAAACCGGTTTTGGCGGTGCGGGCGCGGCCGGTGGTTTTAAACCGGAAGGAGGTGGCGGCGGAACGAAAGCTTTTGCGGGCGGGGGCGAAGGCGGGGTTGGTGAAGTCGCACCGGGTGGCGGCGGGACGGGTGCCTTCGCCAGCGGAGGTGCGGCGGGCGGCCTGGGGGCGGGTGGCGGCGGCGGCGGGAGATTGCTTTTCGATCCCGTTGCGGGCGGCGGGACGTTAGGCTTGATCCCCGACGGCGGCGGCGAAGTCGGGGGCTTAAAGCCAGGCGCCGGCGGCAGGCTGCTGGGAGGTCGAACCGCCCCGGAGGGAGCGGAAGGAGCGGGCGGCGGCGTAGGGCGGGCGGGCTGGCGGCGTCCCTGCCGCGGGCGGGAGTGGCTTCGGCGCGACGGCGGGAGGCGGACGGACCGCGCCCGAGGCAGGCGGGCGCAAATTAGCCCCCGGTGGTTTCGCTCCGGGCGGAGCCGGCGCGCGGTTAGGCAAATTGATCCGAGCCGTTTCTTTTTCCACCGGCACAGTCGGGCGGTTTGTGGTGCGCGGGGGCAGCGTGATGCGCACTGTTTCTTTCTTCGGTTCGTTCAGATCGGCCATAACAAATTTCAACTGCACGCCCCGGGTAAGACGCCAACGTGTCTCTCAAACCCCGCCCGAGGTGTCAACCATCAATCGCCCTCACGCGACCAAATCGTAGCCGCGTACGCCCAGAATTGTTCGCCTAACGAATTCTCCAACCGGCGCCGCTTCCGCCAAAATGACCCGCGTGTCCACCTCTGGGGCGTCGGCCTCGGTCCGCGCGATCAGCGGCTGGTCCACCAGGAGCTTTAACTGGTAACCAACTTTCTCGGCCGCGATCTCGCGCGCGATCCGTTGCTGCAGGGTCATGGCCCGGCGGAAACGCACATTCTTTTGCGCGGCGGAAATTTGGTCCGGCATTTTCGCCGCGCGCGAGCCCTCTTCCTGCGAGTAATTGAAAATCCCGAGCCGCTCGAAACGCACCCGCTCGATAAACTCAAGGAGCGACTCGAATTCCGCGTCGGTTTCGCCCGGAAAGCCGACGATGAAAGTGGTGCGGACGGCGATTCCCGGCATGCCGGCCCGCAGCCTAACGATGAGATCCTCGATGTGCGCGCGGGACGTTTCGCGGCGCATCCGGCCGAGCATGGCCTCGTCGATGTGCTGCAGCGGCATGTCGATGTAACGCGCGACCTTGCGGCATTCCGCGATCGTCTGGATCAGTTCGTCGCTCCAATGCGCCGGATGGGTGTATAGCAGCCGGATCCAGAAATCGCCCTCGATTTCCTTGAGCTCGCGCAGGAGCGCGCTCAAGCGTCGGCCCGCGCGAGGAATCGACCGGCTGGCGCGGCCCGGCTTTCGCCGCCCAGAGATCCATCCCGAAGTAGGTCGTGTCCTGGCTGATCAGGTTGATCTCCTTCACGCCTTCCGCGACGAGGTGGCGCATCTCCGCCAGGACCGAGGCCGGCGGACGGCTGCGATGGCGGCCGCGCATCTGCGGGATGACGCAGAAAGTGCACGGGTGATTGCAGCCTTCCGCGATTTTCAGATAGACGCTGTGCGTCGGCGTGAGGCGAAAGCGCGGCGTGTCGAAGTCCGGAATGTAGGTCGGACGCGCGGTGACGAGATTCGCGGCCGCGCTCGCCGCCATCCTCGCGCACGACTCGTTCGACGATGGCGCCGAGCTCGCTCACCTGGTCGAGCCCGATGAACGCATCGACTTCCGGCATGGAGGCGGCAGCTCGGCGGAGAAACGCTGCGACATGCAGCCGCTCACGATCAGCTTCTGGTTAGGCCGTTTCCTCAGCCCGCGCTGCTGGTGCGCTTCGAGAATGGCCTCGATCGATTCTTCCTTGGCCGAATCGATAAAGGCGCAGGTGTTCACGACCAGGACATCGGCCTCGTCGGCGTCGGGCGTGATCTGCATTCCGCGCTCGAGCACGCTCCCGAGCATGATCTCGGCATCGACCAGGTTCTTGGCGCAGCCGAGGCTGATCATTCCGACTTTCGTTAGGCCGGGCTGGATCGCGGACATGCTATTCAAAGGTCACATCCGGGTCGCCTGCCGCGAGCGCCGCTCCGTTTTTTGTGATCTGCACCGCGCCGCGCTCCAACACTTTGATCGTCATGTGCGAGCCGCGGAAAGAAAGGGGCGCGTCCGCGGGGTCAAACCAGCCGTTGAAGGCCGGTTCGCTCTGGCCCGCGATCGTCACGCGGAGGAAAGTTTTCCGCATCGGGGTGATTTGGATCCGGTTGCTTAAGGCCGGAGTGGAGCCGTCCGGTGCGACCCGATCCTGGGGATTGACCGGCACGGCCCGGCGCACCTCCGGTTCGGTCGCCGCTGGCGCTGGCGCGGCCGGAGTTGCGGTGGGCGCGATTGTCACGCGCGCTTCGCTGGCCGGCGCGCCTTCCACCGGGAGAGCGCGCGGCGCAATGATCCGGCCCGGGGTGAGGGAAGGTGACGGCGTGGCGGAAGCCACCGCGCCGGCTGGCGCCGTCGTCGGAGTAATGCGCTGGATATCGAGCAGGAGCTTGACCAAATACAAACCGAAGACGAGCACCGCGATCGCGATAATGAACGGAAGGAGCGCGGGGCGTTTCGCCGCCTGCCGGCGGACGATCGGCGGCGGCGCGGTCGAGGGCGCGTCCTGCAAATAGGAGTAGCCGTCGACGCTCACCTCGCGCGAGGTTTCAAAGGCGTCGAGATAAGGCGAGACATCGACGTCGAGGTATTTGCCGTAGATCAGAAGAAAGCCCTTGGCATAGGCAAGACTGGAAAAACTCGAAAAATCCTCCGCCTCGAGTTCATGGATGCGCGAGGCGCGGATCTTGGTCACACGCGAGGCTTCCTCGACGGAAATCTTTTTCTTGAGACGAGCCTCTTGTAGTTTTTTGCCGAGTGGTTCCATCAGAAGCGGCGGGATCAGACGGCGGCGTCGAGATCGACAAGAATCTCGCGCGGCTTCGCGCCTTCGCCGGGGCCCAATATGCCGCGCTGCTCCAGAATATCAACGATCCGGGCGGCGCGGGTGTAGCCGAGGCGGAGGCGGCGTTGCAGCAGCGAAGTCGAGGCACGCTTTTCCTGGCGGATGATCTCGAGGCACTTCTCGACCAGCTCCTCGTCTTCCTCGGTCACGTCCTCGCCTGCTTCCCCGCCCTCGCCGCTGGAAATTTTTTCGTGGATCGCCATGTCGTAGGCAGGCGGGCTTTGCGCGGAAACGAAGTCGACCAGGCGATGAATTTCCTCGTCCGTCACGAGCACGCCCTGCGCCCGAATGAGCCGCGACGTGCTCGGCGGGAGGTAGAGCATGTCGCCCTGGCCTAACAATCGATCGGCGCCGTTCTCGTCGAGGATGACGCGGCTGTCGATTTTCGAGGCGACCTGAAACGCGATCCGGCTCGGGATGTTCGCCTTGATCACGCCGGTGATGACGTCGGCCCGCGGCGTCTGGGTTGCGACGATGATGTGAATCCCGGCCGCGCGCGCCATCTGCGTGATGCGAGCGATCGCGCTCTCGACATCGGCTGGCGCGGTCTGCATGAGGTCGGCCAGCTCGTCGATGATGACGACGACGTAGGGCAGTTTATCCGGGATGATCGGCTCCTCGTCGCGCGGGACAGCGATTGTAGCCGGGGGCGTTGACCCCGGCTGGGATTCGTCTTCGCCTAACGAGCGGCCGGGGTCACCGCCCCCGGCTACAATTTCGTCATCCAGTTCTTTCTGCGTCTTCTTCGCCGGGCGGGCATTGAAGCCGGTGATGTTGCGCACCCCGGTCTTGGCGAAAATCTTGTAGCGATTTTCCATCTCGAGAATGACGTGGCGGAGCGCCAGCAGCACTTTTTTCGGATCGGTCACCACCGGGATGATGAGATGCGGCAGATTATTGTAGACCTGCATCTCGACCACTTTCGGGTCGATCATGATGAAACGCAGCTCCTCCGGGGTGAAGCGGTAGAGCATGCTCGCGATGAGCGCATTGATGCAGACGCTCTTGCCGCTGCCCGTCGTGCCCGCGACGAGGAGGTGCGGCATCTGCGCGAGATCGGCGATGATGGTTTTGCCGTAAACGTCTTTGCCGAGCGCAATCGGGAGTTTGGCGGTGGTGGCCAGCCAATCCTCCGATTGCAACAGCTCGCGCAACGTCACTTTGACTTTGCGGCTGTTTGCCAGCTCGATCCCAACCGTGTCCTTGCCCGGAATGGGCGCGAGAATGTTGATTCGCTCCGCGCGGGTGGCGCGGGCGAGGTCGCGTTCCAGGCTCACGATCTTATCCACCCGCACGCCTTTCGCGGGATAGACTTCGTAGCGGGTAATGGTCGGGCCTTTCGTGATGTCGCCCGGGGCCACCTGGATGCCGAACTGGCCCAGCGTCTCGATCAGCGTCTGTTGGATTTCCTCCAGCTCCGCCGGATCGGTCGCGACGCGGCCTTCGCTGTCGTGCTCCTCGAGCAGGTCGAGACCGGGCAGTTTGTAGTTCTCCGCGTCCCAGTCTCCTGTCGTTAGGGCGGGCTCCGCCGCGGGAGCCTTCTTTTTCCCGCGCTTCAGATCCGCCAACGACGGCTTCTTCCGCGCCGGGGCGTCGGCCGGGAGCGCGGTGGTATCGACCACCTTGGGCTCGGGGCGGTTGGCAAATTCCTCCAGCAGAACTTCCGGATCGAGGTCGCTCTTCGGCACAGTCGCGCCCTTCTTGCGCAGTCTTTTCTCGAGCACGCGCTGTTGCTTGGCGATCTCCTGCTGGCTGATTTCGAGCCGGCCCTTCAAGTCCGTCTTCCGCATCCGGCGATGGAGCAACCAGAGCCGGAGCGCGACCACGCCGCGCCGCACCGCCAGGACGCTTTGCCTAACGAGATGAATGGGCCGCAGCCCGGTCATCAGGATCAGGCTGGTCAGGTAAATGCCGAGGAGGACGATGACCGATCCCTTCCCCATCAGGACGCGGAAGACGCGGCGGCCAAAGAAAGCGCCGAGCCGCCCGCCCGGGCCGTCGATGTTAAAAACGCGGTGCCAATCCTGCAAAAACCAAGGCTGCAACTGGAAGAGACAGGCCCCGGAAGCGATGAAGAGGACGATCCAGCCGAGGCGACGGCTCACTTTCAAGTCGCCGTGGAAAAGTTTCGCGCCGCCAAAACCGAGGAGCGTGGCGGCGAGCAGATAAGAAGCGGCGCCGATGAGAAAATAACAGGTGCCGGCGGCAATCGCGCCTAACGGGCCGAGAAAATTCTGCGCCGGGCGGTTGGGCGACGAGGTGGAATTAAGGAAGGGGAACCAGGTCGGGATGTCCTTCGGGACGTAGGAGATCAGGGCCAGGAAAAGCAACGTCCCGACCCCGAGAAGGATGAGGGCGTAGACTTCATTCCAAGCATTGTGTTGAGTGCGTTTGGCCACCGCGCCTCCATAGTAGCCGTGGCCTTCTCGCTTTCAATGCTCCACTTCGTCCGGCAGCTCCGGACTGTGTTTGACCAGGCCGCAGGATTTCTAATCCGTTGCCATTCCAAAGTCAGGTCCATAGTCTGGGATTCATGAAGCTTCGAATCCGACCCGTTTTTCTCTGCTTGCTTGCGGCCGCTCTTTCGCTCACTTCCGCGCGCGCCCAGGCTGTGCGCGGTCTCGACGCCGTTCGGGTGGCGGGCGGATTTAGTCTTCCGGTCTTCGTGACCGCGCCTCCCGCCGACACGGCCCGGCTTTTTGTCGTCCAACAGGGCGGCGCGATCCGCATCATCGATCTCGCCAGCGGGACGGTGAAAGAGCCGCCCTTTCTCAGCATCGCCGTGGCCACGTCCGGCGAGCAGGGCCTCCTCGGTCTGGCCTTCGATCCGAACTACGCCAGCAACGGCCACTTTTACGTCAACTACATCGCGCCGGGCGGTTTTTATAACCAAGGTGTGACTCGCGTCTCGCGCTTCACGGTTTCGGCCAATCCCGACCTAGCCGACGCCGCGAGCGAAAAAATCATTCTTTCCTTCGATCAGCCCCAGACCAATCACAACGCCGGCTGGATCGGTTTCAGCCCGCGCGCCGGCGACGAAGGCAATCTCTACATCGCGAGTGGAGACGGCGGGAACGGCAACGACGCCGGCACCGGCCACATCGAGCCGGGCGGCAACGCGCAGAATCTCACCACCCTGCTCGGGAAAATGTTGCGCATTCACATCAACCCCGACGGCACTTACTCGATCCCGGCCGACAATCCCTTTGTCCGGACCCGCCGTGCCCGCCCCGAGATCTGGGCTTACGGCCTGCGCAATCCTTTCCGGAATAGTTTCGATCGCTCGTTAGGCACGCTCTTCATGGGGGATGTCGGCCAGTCGCTGCGGGAAGAGATCGACGCCGAGGAAGCGACCGACGCCGGCGGCCGGAACTACGGCTGGCGGGTGCGCGAAGGCTCGGTCCAGAACCCGGCTTACCCGGGCGATCCGGTGCCGCCGGGCGCGGTCGATCCGGCCTACGACTATGTGCGTTCCGTCGGGCAGACGGTGATCGGCGGTTATGTGTATCGCGGGAGCCGGGTGCGGAAGCTGGTTGGGACCTATGTCTTCGCGGATTTCCTCGGGCCGAATACCGGGAATTTTACTGGGAAGATCTACACCCTCGATTTCAACGGGACGGTCGCGTCGAATTTCCAGGACATCACGGCCGACCTCTTTCCGACCAAGGTGGGCAACTTCCCGCTCCTCAATCCGACGTCGTTAGGCGAGGACGCCAGCGGCGAGCTCTATATCTGCGACATCGGGAGCGGCAACGTCTTCCAGATCGTGCGCGGCCGTCGTTAGGCTGGCGCAGGTCAAAACCGGACCGAGAATCCGCCGTAATAGTTTCGGCCGGCGCCGGGATCGATCCCGCTGTTCGTGATGCGCGAGTAATAATCCTCATTGAAGAGATTGTTAATTCCGGCGTTCAGGCTCACGACATCCTTGTAGACGTTCACTTCCGCGGTCAGGTCCCAGACGGAGTAAGCGGGGACGAAGCGCTCCGGCGTGTTGGCATCGTCCGCGAAACTATCCCCCGCGAAGGTGCCGAGAAAGGCCAGCTTGATGCTGTTGTGATACCGATAGATCAAACCGGTGCGCACGAGGTAATCCGGCGCGAAACGCGGCGTGCTGCCGTCGAGCGGGCCGCTGACGAACTCCGCGTCGAGCAGGGTGGCGTTGCCGTAGAGGCTGAGCGAACCGAAACGGTGGCCTAACGACAGAGCCTGCGACCGGCGCGACCGGCTCGCTCTCTTTCCCCATCGGCGCCGGGGCCGGGGCGGCGAGCGACTGGCCGGCATCGATCAGCCCGATGAGATCCAGCTCGCCGGAAAGCTCGACCCCGTAATGCTGGGCCCGCCCGACATTGGCCAGGGTGCTGAAGCCGCCGGGCAACGCGATCACGCCGATCTGGTCGTCGAAATCGAGCAGGAACCCGCTCACGTCCCAGGTCACCCAGTCGCGCGGGCTGCCGCGGAAACCGAGCTCATACTGCACCGCGCGGCTCTCGTTCAAATCGTTAGGCACGATGGTCGTGCCGCCGGTCGGGACAGCCTGGGTAAAAATGACCGGCCGATAGGATTGCGAGACGTTGGCGTAGAGCTCGGTTTTCTTTGCGACTTCGAAGTTCAGCCCGAGCCCGAAGAGCGGAACCGTGTAATTGTTTTCCTCGTCCGCCAGCGGAGTGCCGGCGGTGGTCTTATCGACGTTGACGCTTTCCTTCACGCTCTGCCACGCGTTCTCCACCCGAAGACCGGGAACGATCGAGAGCCGGCCGAAGTGGAAGCGATTCTCGACGAAAAACGGCAGGTAAAAAATCTCGCGCTCGTTGTCGTTGCGGACCACGCCGCCGCTGTCCGTCGCTGTCACGCCGCGGCGATCCTGACGCGGAGAATAAGTGTGATAAGCCTGCACGCCGCCAGCGACGGTGTGGGTGCCGCCCCAGAGTTCGTAGTCGTGGCGCAGGCGGGCCTCGAGTCCTTCCGTGTAAAATTCCTGGTGCTCGACGCTGGTCGTTTCCGCATCCGGCCCGGTCGGGAGCGTGCCGAAGCCGCCGCCGCGCTGCCGGACGCTGAAGCGCGAATAATATCCGCCCCAGCCGGTCACGGTCAGCCGGGTCGCGTCGGAGAAATCGCGTTCCCAGGCGAGCGACGCAAAATGGCGCTCCAGCTCGAAGACATCGAAGAAGCGCGAGGTCGCGTCGCGGTTTTCGTTGTAATTCACCGCGCCCGGTCCGGTCCCGAAAGTCAGTCCACCCGGTTCGCCGTGTTCCTCCGCGTAAGCGTCGAAGCTCAGGATCCAGCGGCTGTCGCTGTTGCCATCGAGCACCAGCTTGAGGTGGCCGGCGTCGAGAGTGAAATCGCTGTTCGCTTCGCGAAAGCCGTCGCCCTGCCGGCGATTGTAGTAGCCGTAATAACCGAGCCGGCCGCTCGTTCCATCCACGTAAGTGAAGTTCGAGAAATAGTTGTCGCTGCCAAAAGTATTGCTGCTCCCGAACGCGAAGGCGCGATCGATCCGCGGCCGATGCGTGATGTAATTCAAGGCCCCGCCCGGTTGCGGCCCGTAAAGCAACGCCGCGCCGCCGCGCAAAAACTCCAGCCGATCGACCGTGTCGAGCGGCGGACTGTAGTACGCCTCCGGATAACCGAATTGATCGGCGTGAATCGGGATTCCGTCCTTCAGGACCTGGGTGAATTGCACCCGGCCCGGATCGAGCCCGCGATAACCGATGCTGATCAGCGGCGTCGTTTCCTCGCTCAGGTAGAGGCCGGGCGTTTTGGCCAGGGCCTGGCGATAATTGTTGTTCGTGATCCGGGGAAATTCATCGAGATCGATCACGTTGGTTTTTTTCCCGGAATAAATCCGGGTCCCGAGAACCGGCGGAAGATATGGCGCCTGGATCGTCTCGTCGGATTCGGCCTCCGCTTCCACCCGCACCTCGCTCACGGTGGCGGTGACCGCTTGCTGGGCGAAAAGCGAAGGTGGGAGCAGAATTCCGAGGGTCAGTTGGAGGAGAAGGATTTTTTTGATCACGCCTCCATCGTAACGACTCGCCGCGGGCTCTGCTCCCGTTCGCTTGCGATCTTTTAGCGGTTGCTTGCAGTGCCGCGGCCGTCGTAGCTCCGATTTGCAATCGGAGAATCGTCGATTGCAAATCGACGCTACGTCAGAGCGTTTTACTCGAGACGGCTTTGCGCACGATCTGGTTCCGGACTTTTTCGCCTAACAAGTCGAGCGCGGAGACGAGGAGAAACATGAAGAGCAGGACGGTCGCGAACTTATCCCACTGGTAATATTCCTGGTAGGTGTGCAATTGCAGGCCGACCCCGCCCGCACCCACGATCCCGACGATCGCGGCCGAGCGGATGTTGTATTCCAGCATCCAGAGCGAGTAACTCCAGACGAGCGGCTTGGCGTGCGGCCAGAGCCCGTACTGGAACGCCTGCAACGTCCGCGCCCCCAGCGCCCGGAGCGCGCGCGCGACATCGATGTCGACCGACTCGAAGGCGTCGCTGAAGAATTTCCCGAGATAACCGACGCTGTAGAAAGTGAGCCCGATCACGCCCGCGAGCGGGTTTGGCCCCACGATCGCGACCGCGAGCAGCGCCCAGATCAGGCTCGGGATGGTGCGGATCGCATTCATGAGCAGGCGCGAGATGAAGACGAGCCAGCGCGGCGAAAGCGTCTGCGCCCCCGCGATCGCGATCGGGACCGAGAGGACGATGGCGAAAGCCGTGGCCATGACCGCGATCTGGATCGTCTCGAGCAACCCGAGGAGCGTGCGCCCGGTGACTGACAGATCGGGCGGGAAAAAATTCGCCAGGAAGGCGGTGATGTTCGCGAAATAATTCAGGTCGCGCCCCGACCCGCGCAGCACCCCGGACGAGCCGATGACCGCGACGACGAAGATGATGAGGGAAATGTTCAGCACCCCCAGCTGCTGATGCCACTTCAGGTCGATCGGCGGGACATCGATCCGCCCGCGCGCCTGCGCGACCGGCTCAATTCCGGGAGGCGCCTGCATGAACCTTCCGGATTCGCCATTTCTCCGGATTCATCGGGTCGAGACTGAGCACGTAATCGGCGAAGCGCTCGAGCAGAGCCGGGTCATGCAACACCGCGAAAACGGTGCGCCGGCTTTGTTGCGCTTCCTGGCGCAACATCCCGAGCACCCGCCCGCAGAGATAGGCGTCGAGATTCGCCACCGGCTCATCCGCCAGCAACAACTCCGGTTCCTGGAAAAGCGCGCGCGCGACCGCCGCCCGCTGCTGTTCCCCGCCGGAAGTCTCCGCCGCCCGGCGATGCAGATGCGCCCCGAGGCCGAGATCGGCCAGGAGCAGCGCGGCCGCTTCCTTGTCCTTGCGCGGAAAATGAAAAAGCGTCTGCCACCACGGATAACGCCCGAGCCGGCCGCAAAGCACGTTGCGCAACATCGTGCTGTTCGGCGCCAGGAGCAGGTTCTGGAACACGATCCCGACCCGCTTCTGGTAATCCGTCGCCTGGTGCAAACAGCCCGCGTTGCAGGAAAAAGTCAGCTCGCCCTCGGTCGGCACGGTCAGCCCGGCGAGACAATTGAGCAGGCTCGATTTCCCCACCCCGGAAGGACCGACCACCGCGATCACGCTCCCGCGCGGCACTTCCCAGGAGAGACCGCGGAAGAGCCAGCGATCGTTCCGTTTCAGCCCCAGGCCACGGATCGAGAGATGCGGCAGCTCCCCCTGCTCCGCCGCCCGCGGCGCGGAGCAGTCATCTGTCGTTAGCTCATTTTGCCTCATCAAGAAAATCCAGCGCCTCGCGAATCGACCGTAAATGCTCCGCTGGCTTAACCACAACCAGCTCGGAAGTGAAGACTTTATCTCGCAATTCGGTGTTGGCACCTTCATTCAACGACTCCAGCGCCGCGCGCAGCAGCTCGCGATCGGCCGCCGGGATGCTCGCCCGCACCGCGATCACGTGCGTCGGCACCGGCCCCTGCTCCGCCACTTTTTTCAGCTTCGCCCGCTGCTCCGGCGTCAGGTGTTTATCCTTGTCCAGCACGTAGTAGCTCACCGCCGCTGCTTCCGCCTCGCCCTGCAGCACCCGCTCCACCGCCGAGACATAGCCCGTGCCGTAAAAAAGATTCCCTTCGCCGAAAAACGCCTCCGGCTTCGGCTCGCTCAGCAGTCCCTTTTGTTTCAGGTCCCACATCGGGATGAGAAACCCCGAGGTGCTCGTCTTGCTCGCGAAAGCGACCCGTTTGCCCTTCAGATCCTCCACCTTGCTGTAGGGCTTATCCTTCAGCGCCAGCCAATAGCTTTGGTAGAAATTCTGGCCATCGATCCGGCCCGCGAGCAGGATCTCCGCCGCCTTGCGTTTCTGCGCCGCCACCATGTCGGTCGCGCTCAGGTAACCGAGATCCACCGTCCCGTTGGCGAAGCCCTCGATGATGACCGACGACGAGAGCGGCACGATCACCTCCACTGGTTTGCCCAATTTTTTGCCCAGGAATTCGGCCAGCGTTTTGCGTTCCGCCATCATCTGGTCGGGGTTTTTGTCCGGCTTCAGCGCCACCACCACTTTTTCGAGCGAAAGCTCGGCCCGGGCGGCGGGGAGCCCCATGATGAAACATGAGGCGAGGATGAGAGAGAGAAAAAGACGCAACTTCATCCTCCCACTATAGCCGAAGGCGGCTCCGCCCGCTGACGGCGCGTTGTCATTTTTTAGCGGCCGGATGCGGCACTTCGCGACCTCCCTCCACACAACCCCGAGCTGCGTGAAATACGAATTAAAAGTATGAACTCAGGAAATCAGGATAAAGCAGAGGGCACGGCGAAGGAAGCGATTGGCGCCGTGAAGGAAAAAACTGGCGAAATCATCGGCAACCCTGATTTGCGCGACCGCGGCACGGCCGAAAAAATGGAAGGCAAAGTGCAGGACAAGACGGGCGACGTGAAGAAGGTCTTCGAGAAGTAGTCTCCCGCCTCCCGACAAAATTCTTCCCCCGCCGGAACCCGGGACGGCGCGCGCGGCTGAAGCGTCCGCTTCAGCGGCGGGCGGCCGCCGCGGCAATCTCCGCCGCCGGCTTCGGGCGCATGAGGTATTGGCCCGCGATCGGTTTGACGATGCCCTCATCCACGCACAGCCGGTCGAAGAGAAGCAGGGTGTGGTAGAGCGCCCGGGTATCTTCGTTTGCGACGTAGGCGGTGCGCATCCCCGGCGACGCCACCAGGTGCATGAAGGCGGTGAACTCGCGCCGCCACTCGATCGTGAACCAGCCCTCGAAAACGCTCACGATCTCTTCCGAACGGATTTTTTCAAAGGGCGAACCCAGCTTGCCGGGCTGGGGCCGTTTGATCTCGGAGATGACGCGTCCGTTGACGACGTTGGTGCGGAATTTCTCCGGTAAAATCGCCAGCAGCTCGTTGATCAAGGCCAGCCGTTTGGGATCGTACTGGCCCTGGGTTTCGCCGATGAAATCGTGGATCCAAAGGTAGCCGTCGGGTTTCAAAGATCGCCAGGCCTGTTCCGCGACCCGTTCCAGGAATAGAACGTGGTGCAGCGAAGTCTGCGCGACGACGAGGTCGAAGGCGGCGGCGGGCAAGTCGACAAAATTCAGGTCCCCCGCCTCGTAGGTGAGAGGAAGATTTTCGCGTTCGGCGGTGGCGCGCGCCTCGGCTACCGCCTGCTCCGAGACGTCGATCCCGTGCAGGCTGCGACAGGTGCCGTCCCGCACCAGGATGCGTTCGAGCCGGCCGGCGCCGCAGCCCAGGCTGAGGCCGCGCTCGAAGGTTAAACCCTTCTCCTTCGCGACCCGGGAGAGCGAACTTTGGTCGCGGTCGGCGCCGAGCGCCTGGCTCGCCACCATGTCCTGCGTCCTGGCCTCGGATTTTTCCTGCGCCGGGAGGATCGTGCCCCAGACTTCGCTCTCACGTTGCGCCATGGCGTCGTAAACCGCCCGGTCCGCCATCGCCTGCTCGACGATCGCTCTGGCTTTTTCCGCGCTCATTTGTTCTCCGTTAACACACCGCGAGGTTTGCGCAAACGGGCCGGGCACCGCTTCTTTTCCACATGATCGAGCTCGTTCGCGCGCAGCCGCACCACGCCGGGGAACTCAGCGCGATCGCCCGGGCGGCCAAGGCGCACTGGGGTTATCCGGCCCATTGGCTGGAACAATGGCGCAAGCTGCTCACGATCACGCCGGAGTTCATCCGGCAGAATGAAACCTTTGTCGCGCAGCGCGACGGGCAGGCCGCCGGCTTTTATGCCCTCGTCGAAACGCCGGACACATTCAGCCTGGAACATCTCTGGGTTTTGCCGGAACGGATGGGACAGGGAATCGGCCGCGCCCTATTCCAGCACGCGGCCGGGCGGGCCGCGGCCCGCGGCGCTTCGAGCTTAACGATTGAAAGCGATCCGCAGGCCGAGCCCTTTTATTTGCACCTCGGAGCAAGACGGATCGGCACCGTGAGGAGCGAGGTCGACGGCCAGCCGCGCGAACTCCCGCTCCTCGTGCTCGACTGTAGCCGGGGGCGGTGACCCCGGCCGCAACGATCGCAAAACCAAATGTCTCGTTACGCCGCACCGCCGGGGTCAGCGCCGGTGCCCACGCCGGGTCAGCGCCCCGGCTACAACATCCTCAGCCGTTATCCAGCTCGTCCTGCGCGCCTTCGCGATCTTTGCCGCCCTTGCGACCTTTCCGGCCACCGCGTCCCTCGTGCCGGCGGTCGTTCTTCGCTTCGTCGAGTTTCGTCTGCTGCTCCGGCGTCAGCATCGGGCGGATTTGCGCCATGGCGTTTTCCAACACCGCCTTGGTTTTCTCCATCGCTTCGCGCCGGATATTTTCGATCTGCGGCGTCGCCTGATCGATGATCGGCTGGACCTGGGCTTTCTGTTCGGGGGTCAAGTCCAGGCGCTCGGCCGTGCGCTCGAGCGAATTGTGGTGGTAGCCCCGGCCGCCCCGCTGGTCCTTCCCGCCCGTCTCCGGTTCGTGGGCCAGTGCGGAAGTGCCAAGGGATAATGCGCTGATGGCGCTGAGTGTGATGAGTGTGAGTTTCATAAGTTACTGCAGATGACCGGGGCTGGTTCTGACCGGTTACAGTTATTTGCGCAAGCCCCGCGGCGCGGCGCGCGCGGCGTTTTTTTTGTAACCGGAACGGGCGCGCGGCGGTCATCCCCCTTAGTGTGGACATGCCTTGGATGAGATGGTGGATGAACTCGACGCGGACGCGCTCGTCGCGGCAGCTCGCCGGCACGACGAATCGGCCGCGCGCGAACTCGTGCGCCGGCTTTACCCGCTCGTGCTCAAGCTCGTCCGCTCCCATCGCCCGCGCCGGACGGCGGAGGAGGATCTTTGCCAGATGATTTTCATTAAGATTTTCCGAAAGCTCGATCAATTTTCGGGCAAAGTTCCGCTCGAGCATTGGGTCTCGCGCATCGCCGTCAACACCTGCATCAACCAGATCCAGGCCGAGCGGGTGCGGCCGGAATTGCGCCAGGCCGACCTGAGCGAGGAAGAGGCCGCGGTCATTCAAAATCTCGCCGCCACTGCCGAGGAGCTCGGACCTGACCGCAGCTTCGCCGCGCGCGACCTGGTCGAGCGGCTCCTCGCCGCGCTCAAGCCGGCGGAGCGTCTCGTGATCGATCTCTTTTATCTCCAGCAGCGCTCGGTCGCGGAAATCCAGGCGCTGACCGGCTGGGGCGCGTCGCTGGTCAAGGTGCGCGCTTTCCGCGCCCGCCAGAAAATGAAGCGGCAGTTCGATCAATTCAGCGCCGAGGGCAACCGATGAACAATTCTCCGCTCGATCGTTTGTTCCGGGCCGCGGCCGAAGCCATGCCGGCCGCGCCTAACGAAATGCCTTACGGCTTCGACACCCGCGTCCTGGCCGGCTGGCGCGCCGGCGGCCGCGACCTGGTCGACGTCGGCCTCCTCCTCCGCCGGGTCGTCCTGCTTTCGCTCGCCGTCATCGCCCTCGCCACCGCCGGGTTTGTGAACGAACTGCGCCAGTTCGAGGACCCGGGCGAGGCTTATGATCAATACGTGATCGCGGACAACGCGATCCGCAGCGTCGTTGGATTATGACTGCATCGCTCAAGGCAAAACTCATCGCGGGATTCATCCTCGCCTTCCTCGCGGGCGGCGCCACCGGCGCCTATTTCGCTTTCCAGAACGCCCCGCACTGGCGGGCGGATTACGGCCATCACCCGCATCTCCTGACCGAACGCCTGCGCGATCGCATCCGGACGCAGCTCGACCTTTCCCCGGAGCAGTTGGCCAAAATCGAACCGATCCTCGACCGCGCGGGTAAGCAACTCCAGGAAATCCGGGCCGAGACCGGCGGCAAAGTGCGCCAGGTCATGGCCGAAACCAATCGCGCGCTGCAACCGGAATTAACCGGGGCGCAACGCCAGCGGCTGCAGGAAATTCAGGAGGCCGGCCGGGAGCGAAAAGGTCCGCGCAAAGGATCGCGCCGGCACGGGCCGAGGCCGCCGGAACGGGACGCGGCGCGGCCGCCGGAAGAGCCGTCATTTTCCCCTCGCCCCTGACCTTTTTCGCGGTCGGAAACAAGTGTTTGACGACCGCATCGCGCCTAACCAGAGTGCAGCCATGAAATATCTTCCGCATTTATTGCTCGTCTCGGCGACTGCATTATCTCTCGTTTCCTGTGCCGCTCCGACCGGCGCGGGCGGCCGTGTCGGCACCGAAACCCAGCTCGGGCCCCACAGCGCACAGAAATTTGGTCTCGTCACCCGGCGTGCCGGTGCCCAGAATGCCGACCCGCAGGCCAGCCGGACAGTGGCAATCGTGATCAAGGTGGAACAGCAGATGACGGAGGGCGGACAGGAGATCAAAGCCACCGCCAGCGCCCATCGGGACGGTCCGAATGGCGCCCTCACCAGCGGCGTTATCCTCAGTGCGCAAGTCGTGCAGCCGGAAACGTTCGGTACCGAAGCGCGTGAAACTGGCGAAGCCCGCATCAACAAAACGATCGCGTCCCAGGGCAACAAGTTCCGGACGGTGGTGGCGCGCGCCGTCGCCAACTCCAAGGAATTTCCCGAAACGATCGTGGAACTGACCATTCCGGGCGACCAATAAATTTGCGGCCGCTTGCGCTGGAGCAAGATGCCTGACATCCCTCGCCCTGATCGCATCGGGGCGAGGGATTTCTTTTTCATGAAACTGATTCTGGCGCTGGCTTTCGCCGCAATCGTCGCACCCGTCCACGCCGCGGCGCCGGTCGCAGCCGTCGCCCGCCTCCTTCGCCCGGCCGCCGTCTTCGATGGCCGGGAAATGCATCCCGGCTGGGCGGTGCTCGTCCGCGGTGAGAAAATCGAGGCCGCCGGGCCGGCGGCGGAGATCATCGCGCCTAACGACGCCCAGATCATCGATCTGCCTAACGACACTCTTATCCCCGGCCTGATCGAGGGCCACGGTCACCTTTTCCTTCACCCCTACAACGAGACACCCTGGAACGAGCAGGTGAACAACGAGTCGCTCGCCTACCGCACCGCCGCCGCCACCGCTTACGCCCGGGCGACTTTGCTGGCCGGCTTCACCACCGTGCGCGACCTCGGGACGGAAGGCGCGGGCTATGCCGATGTCGGCTTGAAAAAAGCGATCGACCAGGGACTCATCCCCGGCCCGCGCCTGATCGTGATGACGCGCGCGATCGTGGCCACCGGCAGCTACGGACCGAAACTCTCGACCGATCTCGATCTGCCGCAGGGCGCGCAGGAAGCGAGCGGGGTGGATGGAATCGTTAGGGCAGTGCGCGAGCAGATCGGCAAAGGCGCGGATTGGATCAAGCTCTACGCCGATTATCGCTGGGGCGCGGGCGAACCGGCGCGGCCCACGTTTTCCCAGGAGGAATTGAACGCCGCGGTCAAAGCGGCGCACGATGCCGGGCGCCCGGTGGCAGCTCACGCCACCACCGCTGAAGGCATGCGCCGCGCGACGCTCGCCGGCGTCGAGACGATCGAGCACGGCGACGACGGCACCGCGGAAGTTTTCAAGCTGATGAAAGAAAAGGGCGTCGCCCTCTGCCCCACCATCGCCGCCGGCGACGCGATCGAGCAATATCGCGGCTGGAAAAAAGGGAGCGGGCCGGAGCCGAAAGGCATTGGCGAAAAACGCGCGAGCGTGAAAGCGGCGCGCGCCGCCGGCGTGACCTTCGCCATGGGCGGCGACGTCGGTGTCTTCAGCCACGGGGAGAACGCGCGCGAAATGGAATTGCTCGTGCGCGAAAATGGCTTCACGCCGCTGGAAGTTTTGCGCCAGGCGACGAGCGGAAACGCCGCCATCTTTCGTCTATCCGATCGCGGCCACATCCGGGCCGGCCAGTTAGCCGACCTCGTCGCGGTCGTAGGCGATCCGACGAAAGATATTGGAGTCGTTAGGCAAATTGGCCTGGTGATGAAAGGCGGCGAAATTTTTCGCCAGCCCTGACCGATCACACGCGCCTCACGGCACCTGACCGCTCCGCTCCTCGAGCGCCTGCTGCAGTGCTCTCACCTTTGGAAAGAGGCGTAACTCCGTGATCTTGCGGTCGCGAAACTCCTCGGCCCTCGCTTCCACTTTCTCGAGCGACGGCTCTTCTCGCTCAACCCATTGTTCCAGCCCGCGCACTTCCTCTTCGCTCACCCACTCACTCTGCAGGACCGAGAGGCTGATCGCGGCCCGCTCCGCGGCCGAGAGGTTTCTTCCTTTGAGCTCCGCCGCAAATTGAGTCGCGTCTTTGTCCGACATCGCGCTTTGGCTAAAGAAGGGCCGGGCCACGGCCCGTGCTTCCGGCAAAGGTGATCGGACGCTCCTTGATTTCCTGCACCACCTGCTGCGCGATGTCGGTCGTCGGGAGCAGGAACGATCGCATCGCCGGTGGCGTGCCGGACGGCGCCGCCAGCAGGCAATCCTTCGGCATACTGCTGTTCAAAGTCGTCCAGCGCGGCCCCATCGCCCAGACGGCCAGATACATCGTCTTGGCTTTTACCAAGCCGACGCCGCTGCAACGCATCGTGCGCTTCGTAAAACATGCGATGCACCTCGTGCCAGGGCCGCGTCTGCGCGCAGCAGCCGGCGTCGTGCACGACGGAGGCTTCCCGATACGGACCTGAAAAAGGTCCGCCAATGATACTCCAGAAGGGCATCGGGATGCTCGCGCCATCCACGATCAAACCACTCGGTGCCTCCCAGAGCCGCTGATTGGGATCGAGGTAATTGAAGTCATGCGGGAGGGAAAAGCGCCGCCCGTCGGGCGGAACCAGATCGCGCAAATCGAGCGGCCGGTTTTGGTAGGTGCCCCAGTCTTCGGCTGAGACGGCGGGGATAACCGGGGAGAACAGGAGAGCGAGCAGGAGGAATGTTTTCATGAGCGTGGTTTTTATCGTTAGGGACCACAGCCGGGCGTGAGATTGCCACGGTTGTATTCAATCAGCTGCGCGACATCGCTGGCCATCTCCTGACCCGTCGGGGTATCCAGCCTAACGAAGTAGGGCAGTTTGCCTTCGAAGGCAGCAAGGAGGGCATCCGCATCCGCGATCGTATCGCTGACCGGCCCCGGATCGGAGCCGTTGGCGAGATTCAATTTTGCGGCAATGAGTTCGCCGGCCAGACGGAGGCTGGCGTCGCCGTTGCCTCCTTTTGCTTCCAGGATTTTTTTCAGCTCGATCGTGGCGTAGACCTGACTCCCGAGAAGCAGGTTATCGACCGGCCAGAGCGCCGGGTTGTCTTTCCAATATTGCCGGGGTTTCGGGCACGCACTTGTGGTCGTCGAATTCACGCTGCGGAAGACTCCGCCACCGGCTGTCCCGGCGAGAGCGTAGCCATCGTGATCGACCGCGACCGCCCAGGCGTTCCCGCCGGCCGGAATCAGTCCGCTGCTGACGTCGCTCCAGCTCTCGGCGTTGTTCGTCGAGAGAAACACCCCGCCGGCCGCGGCCGCGAGGAGATCGCCGGCGGAGTTGAGCGCGAGCGAGTTCACATCGAGCGCGGTGAAACCCACGTTTTGTTCCGTCCAGTTCTCCCCGTTGTCGGTCGAGCGAAAAATTCCGCCGCCGACGCCAAACTGCGAATAGGTCCCGGCAAAAATGTCGCCGCCCTCGTTCGTCGCGAGCGCCCCGATATCGGTCGAGCTCAGCCCGTCGTTGACCAGCGTCCAGTGCTCTCCGTTATCGATCGAGCGGAAGACGCCCGCGCCGCAGCCGGCGCTCCCGGCAAAGAGATCGCCTGCGGGATTGATCGTGAGCGACCAGATGTTTCCGCAGGTCAAGCCGCTGTTTACCGCCGTCCAGCTCGCGCCGTTATCGGTCGAACGGTAAACGCCGAAGAAGGGATAGGTCCCGGCGAAAATATCGCCGTCGGCATTGATCGCCAGGGCTCGCACGTCGGTCGGAATCACGCCCTGGTTCACCTCTTCCCAGGTGTCGCCGTTATCCGTCGAACGGAAAACGCCACCGAAACCGTTGATGAAATCCGCGCCCGCAAAAACGTCGCCGGCGGCGTTGAATGCGATCGAGCGAACGTAGAGCCCGGTCAGCCCGTTGTTTATTTTCACCCAGGTCGCGCCGCCATCGGTCGAGCGGAAAATTCCGACGCCGTAAGTGCCGGCGAAGATGTCGTTGTCGGCGTTGACCGCGATCACCCGCACGTCGGTCGCGACCAAGCCGTGATTCTCTTCCGTCCACGTCTCGCCGTTATCACTCGAGCGAAAGACTCCGCCGCCAAAATAAGTCCCGGCAAAAAGGTCGCCGCTGCTGCCGATCGCGAAGGAGAGCACATAGGTCGCGGTCAGGCCGTCATCCGCCGCCGTCCAGCTCTCGCCGTTATCCGTCGAGCGAAAGATCCCGTCGCCGTAAATCCCGGCGAAGAGATCGCCCGCTGCGGTAATGGCGAGCGCGTTGACGTTGTTCCCCGTCGTTAGGCCATTGCTCGTCTTCGTCCAGCTATCGCCGTTATTCGTCGACCGAAAAACACCGCCGCCAAAATCGCAGCCGGCAAAGATATCGCCGCCGGCGTTGATGGCTAACGAGATCACGTAAGGCTCGGTCAACCCGGCGTTCACTTCGATCCAGGTCGCCCCGTCGTCGGTCGAGCGAAAGATCCCGCTCCCCCAGGTGGCGGCGAAGACATCTCCGCCGGTGTTAACGGTCAACGCATAGACATACGTGTTCGTTAGGCCGTTGTTCATCAGAGTCCAGGTCTCGCCGTTATCGGTCGAGCGAAAGACGCCGCCGCCTTCCAGGGTCCCGGCATAGATGTCGCCGCTGGGGCTGGCCGCGAGCGAGATGATGAAAGGATAATCGAGACCGTTATTCACCGCCGCCCAGTTCTCGCCGTCATCGGTCGAGCGAAAGACGCCGCTGAAGGTGCCGGCGAAGAGATCGCCCGCCGCGTTCGCGGCCAGGGCGCGGATATCTGTCGTCGTTAGGCCGTTGCTCGCCGCCGTCCAGGTTGCGCCGTTATCCGCGGTCCGAAAAACGCCGCCGCCCTGCGTTCCGACAAAGGTGAAGCCGCCCGCATTCGTGACCATGGCCAGCGCATCGCCGCCCTGCGGTCCACCGCTTGAGGCCCAGAAGTTATCCGCCGTCCGCTGCGGGCCCGGCCGGGCCGGCACTTCCGGGATTGACCGCAGCCCAGCCAACACGAGGAAGACGCCGGTTAGGGCCAATCCGAGACCATTCCACCGACGCCAACGGGAGAAACCGGATTGAAAACGGAAATTCTTTTTCATACACCACGCCTCCATGTTGTTTGTTCGTTAGGGGAGGCATTCTGGCGAAAGGCCGTGCCCTGGGCAAGCGCAAATGCGCGCATTAAAATCGCCCCGCGGCGGCCGGCGCGATCTGAGGCTGCGGCTAGTCCAGCTTCTCCGGATTCACGGGTGACGGTCGAGGCGTGCCAGCTTCACGGGCTGCTTCCGCCGAGCCCGGCTCGCTCCTCAAGGCCTGTCCGAAATCGCCCGGGATCCAGCCTTCGACTTCGCCCGCCCCAGTCCCCGCGCCACTCTCGGTCGTGCGCTTTTTCCAGATGCTCGTGCGCGCCGTCCGCGCGGGGCGATCCCTCGCCGCCCAGCCGTGTCCCTCGGGATTCATCCCCGTGCCGGATGCAGGCGCGGTCTCCGCTCGGCGTACTTCCAAATCGCCCGCCACAAAGGCATCATCCGGCACCACGATCAGATCGTTGCCGACATGCAGGTCCGCGTCCGCGCGGACATAGCCGTGGACCGGCGCGCGATCCGGCGTGAACATGTTTTCCAACTTGCTCTTCATCCCCTCGCCGACCACGAAACCAATGATGGTGCCGTCTTTTTCCTCGAGCAGGATGTCGTCGATCGAACCCAGCAGCCGGCCGCTTTGCGTGACCATTTTGTGACCAATCACGTCCGACATGCGGGGCAGCGCGTCGAGGTCGGCGGTGGGTTGACCCGCGACAGCTCCGCCGTGCACCACGATCGCGTCCGGCCCGATGGCGTTGAGGGCGGACGTGGGAATCGTCCGGCGCGTGCCGCCACTGCCGAGGACATTCTCGCCCTGCGCGACGACGAAACCTGCGACGCGCTCGCCATCCTGCTGCACGATCACTTCCTTTATTTTTCCTAATTTCTCCGCCGCATCCATATCGACAACGGCCCGACCGACTAATTCGCTCCCCTTGATCATATCGAAATCTCCCGCGTTGAAGTTTTGCGCGCGCCAAATGGCAGTACGCCTCTCAAGAGAGAATTCGTAACCGGCCCGGTCGGCGATTGTGTGCGGGGCGCTGCCGCGGCGCGGGAAACTAGGCCGGCGGCACCGCCGCGAGACACTGCAGGAGATAGGGCAGCAGTTGTTTCTTGCGCGAGACCACGCCCGCCAGCTCCCACATGTGCGGGCCGCGCGCGGGAAAATCGATCCGCTGCAAAAACTCCGGCGCGCCGCAGCAAAGGAGGACGGAAGTCTGGGTGTTGATGTCCGTCACCAGGAGCGCGGCGAAGAAGAACCGATTTTTTTCAGTATGTTGCGCGAGCGCGGCGAGGAGCGCCTCCTGTTTCTCGGCGAAATGCGAGAAGCTGAGCTCCTCGATCTGCGAAACGGTGAAGCGAACGCCGTCTTCGTTATACTCCTTGCAATCCGCCGTGATCACCTGCTCCGGGGTGAGCGTGAGGAGGGGCGAGCCGACCGAGAAAATTTCCTCGGCAAACTGGGCCGGATCGACTCCGACGATTTTCGAGAGCTGTTCCAGGATCACCCGGTCGGTTTTGGTCGCGGTCGGCGAGTTGAGATTGAGCGTATCGGAAAGCAATCCGGCCATGAGCAGCCCGGCCATCGCGCGCGGCACCGGCACGCCGGCCTGTTGATAACAGAGCGCGACGATCGTGCTCGTGGAACCGACCGGGTTATTCCAAAAAAGGATCGGCGAATCGGTCGCGAAACCGCCGATCCGGTGATGATCGAGAATCTCGACGATCCGCACCTTGTCGGCGCCTTTCACCGCCTGCGACAGCTCGTTGTGATCGACCAGGATCAACTGCCGCTCGGCGCGCTTGAGCAGATTGCTCTTGGCCAGGATGCCGACGAGCACGCCCGCCTCATCGAGGATCGGGTAAACAAACGCCGCCGAGTGCGCCGCCTTCTCGCGCACGTGCTCGAGCAAAGTGTCCGGCGTAAAAGTGAGATGCTCCGGTTCCAGCATTCGCGCCACCTGCACCGCGCCCCGCGCCAGGTCCACCGTGATGGCGGTGTCGTGCGGCGACCTGACGATGATCACTCCCGCCGCCCGCGCCGCCTCCACCACCGCCGGCGCCACCGGCAGGTCGCCCGTGACGACGATCGCTTTCACCCGCGCCTTGATCGCGAGCATCTGGATGTCGTCGCGGTTCCCGACAAACAGGACCACCTGCTCCGGCCGCCGCTGCTCCATCCGCTCGACAAAGGAGTCGGCGCTCATCGCCCCGATGATGAGGAGGTATTCCGTGGTCTCGTTAGGCAGCTCGCCGGTCAGGACCTTGCCGCCGAAAGTATCGACGATGCTGGAGAGCGGGGCGGTGATCAGCCGCGCCATGTCGGCTTCCTCGCGCGGCGGGAAAAGGTGATGACTGATCTTGAAGGCCGAGAGCAAACCGAGGAAGCGGTTTTCCTTGTCGACCACCGGCAAACCACGCAGCCGCTTCTTCTCCAGCAAATGAATCGCGTCGTAAACCGTCGAGTCCGCCTTGACCGAGATGACCTCGCGTTCCATCACGTCGCTGACCCGGTCCGAGAGATCGCTGATGAAGAGCGGCGGCTCGACCCCAAACTTCTGCAGGACAAAATCGATCCGCTCGTTGGTGTTCCCGGCCCGGGCCGCGATCACGTTCGGCGTGCCGGTGACCTGCTTGAGATGGGCATAGGCCACGGCCGAACAGATGGAATCCATATCCGGGTTCTTGTGGCCGATGACGATGGTTTGCATGCGCGGGAAAGGTGAAAGCATCTGTTAACCCCGATCCCGGGAGAGAATAAAGCGACGTCTCTTCTCAATCCCGCTGTAGCCGGGGGCGTCGACCCCAGCAGGCGGTTTCACGAGCCGGGTTCACCGCCCCCAGGCTACAGAAGAATCACTGCCCGCGCCGACCGGAATCGTCGGGAGGATGTCTTGGCGGGAGAGGGTTCCGCGAGTAGCGGGCTGATGGGAAGCAAACGGAAATCGGAAATCCAACTCCTGCCAGAAGCCAATCAACCGTCCCCCGCCGCGACTCCTGGTAGCGTATCGAGACCCCTGGATCTGGACTGCACCGCTGGGCAAGTCCCCGCGATTTTCGCGCAGCCGGAGGCACCCGGCGGTGCTCGCGGAAGGCGCGTACGGGAATAAGTAACAACAGTGTTACCATCGGCGGCTTGTCGCCCGGCGCGAGGGAGCTTAGATGCCTCCGAACAAAGCAATAAT
>CAWIBC010000007.1:0-131103 GCA_963834255.1 uncultured Verrucomicrobiae bacterium
AATGTGCTGCGGATCGCGCGAGAATGGATAGCCCCCGGGCCGGATCGTTTCGAAGACATAACGGCCGGCCGCATCGCTGCGCGCCCAGCCGCGCAGGCGGCCGTGGCGCTGGGCGCTCGTTCCTTTGGTCGCCGAATCCTTCGGGTAACGGCCGCTGGCGTTGGTGTGATAGGCGTAAACGATCGCGCCCTCGATCGGTTTGCCATTGCGGTCGCGAACCGTGCCTTCGATTCGCAACGGCGTGCCCGGTTCATCGGGCGGGGCGATCCGCGCGATCGATGCGATCTCCGTCGGCATCTGCACATAAACCGATTCGCACTCCTCGCACGGTCCGCCCACGACCGGTTCGCGCGCGCTCGCCACGGAAGCGAGCGCGAGGATCGCGCCGACAATGAGCCATCGATTCATTTGAAAACTTCTAGACCCGCGAGCCGCGGCGGCGCGGGGTACCGGAGCCGCGCGAGTATTTCACTGCTTCGCGTTTCGGTTAAATTCTCATCCTGCGAGAGCAGGCGCAAATTGGTGCTTGCCATGCTTTCCTCATCCACCAGACGCTCTCCGGATGGATCCGTCTCGGAACCTGCTCCGCGTTATGCTCTTCGCTGCGCCGCCGGGTTGATTGTCGTGGGCGGCGGATTCTGGGCCCGCGCCGACTCGGCCGTCCACCTCTGGCTGTGGCCGGATGGGCAACTGAGCTATCTCTACATCGCATCAATTATCCTGGCCGAAGGCTGCACCATGGGTTGGACCGCGGCCACGCTCGACCTGAATGCTGCCCGGGGCGGCGCCTTGGGATTCGCCGCCATGAACGGCGGCCTCGCGGGCTACACTCTCTGGCTGCACAGCCAGCGTCACGGAGGGGCTCTTGTTAGGCTGGGCCATCGTCTGCGGTGCGCTCGCCGTGGGCGCGCTGTTTCTGTTTGTCCTCGGCGGCAGGAATCCGCGCCCCGCCACCCCGACGCCTCCGTTCGTGCGGGTGTCGTTCTCATTTTTGCGCTCGCGCTCTTTACCGCCACCGCCATGCTGCTGCTGCGAGCCCCGGTGGTTTTTCCATGGCGATTGAAGCCGGAGAGCTCGCTCATGTTCGGGTTCCTCTTTCTCGCCTCGGCCATTTACTTCTTTGACGGCTGGTGGCGTTCGAGCCTGGCAAACAGTTACGGACAACTGATCGGTTTCCTCGTCTACGACCTCGTCCTCATCCCGCCCTGCCTGCGCCATTGGCCGAAAACGCCGGCGGCTTTCGCATCAGTCTCGCGATCTATCTTGTTGTGCTCTTCTGGAGCGCGCTTGTGGCGATATGGTTCCTCTGGAAACATCGCGCCCGGCCAAAAACCTGACCGCTCACGCTGGAGCGCCATTGCAGGGCAGGCGCCCCGCTGCGCATTTTTTGAATGACTTTCCACCTTTCCACTCCGAAGAACTAGCGGCCTCCTCCGCCATCGCTGATCTTGGGTCTGGTTAGTCCGAATCCACGCTTGCCTTATCGCTCGGCTGCAGTCGCCGCGGCTCCTTCCAGCGCCGTGTCCAATTCCACGCGGCTCCACTCCAGCGCGGCGGCGAGCGCGAGGAAGGTCTCCTCGCTCGTCGGGCAGCGCATGCGCGGGTTCAGGACCCGGTCGAGCCGCGTTTTGATCGAGCCCGGAGCAGGGGCGATGCCGTCGCGCTTGAGCGCTTCGCCGAAACGCTCAAGCAGGCGACGCGGCGATAGCCCCAGGGCACGGGCGCGCTTCTCCAGGATTGCGATTTCAGCATCGGTGAGGCGTCGGGAACGTAACATCGCTTGGGATTCGATGAAGCAGCGGCAGACTAAGACGCGCCCGCATCGGCTGGGAAGCCTGAAAATTATTTGTCGTAATTTGTCGTGATTTGTCGTTAGCGCTTCCGCGCGCTCCCCTGCTTGAATCCGGGCGGTTCGTTTTCGCCATGCTTTCCCAGTCGTCTCCGATCCCATGAAAACCGCCCGCCCCCTTGGCATTCCGCCGTTTCCCCGGCACGGTGGAAACGTCTTTCCACACCACGCCGGCTTTCCACCGCACGCTGGAAGCGTTGTGCCACACCCGACGACCGATTCACCGCACGGCGGGAGCGTACCACCACGCCGGCGAGCGTCTGCCACACGGTGGAACGGTTCCACCACACCCGGGGCTCGCTCCACCGCACGGTGCGGCGGTTCTAGCCACATCGGGAGCGCTCTCCACCAAACCGGCGGAGCTGCCGACCGCACCGGATTTCCCTTCATATCACCACTAGAAAGACAACTCATGCCTAAATCCGACTACATCCCGTCTGACAACGGGGCCTTCGCGGCGCAGCTCAATACCTTCAAGAACAACATCGGCGCGTACGCGACCACCCTCGGGCTGAGCGGGCACGGTTACCGACCAGGCGGCGGACGCTGATTACTATAGGTATGTGCTGGCCTGCGATACCGTGATGAAAACCGCCGCCCAGGAATTTTCGCGCTGGAAAGAACCCTGCCGCTACGGCGAGCCCTTCGCCAGCACCGGGACGCCGGCCGCGCCGGTCCTGCTGACGGCTGTTCCCCCGGTTGCCCCCGCCGTTGAGCAGCGGTTCCGGGCATTGCAAAACAGATCAAGGCCCATGCTGCCTACAACACCGCCATCGACGAAGCGCTCGCGGTCGAAGGACCGGAGACGGGCAGTCCCGACATGGCGACAATCCAGCCCCCGATCACGGCCAAGAACCAAGGGCGGGACGGTGTTGGTGGGTTGGGATTGGGGCGGTCACCGCGCATATCTCGATCTCTGCGGACTCCAGGTCGACGCGGCGACGGGAGCGGCTTCACTCTGCCAGCCTACGACAGCACCTCGGGCTACACCGACACAGAGTCCCTCCCTGCGACTCCGAAGAAGTGGACCTACCGCGTGGACGACCACGGCGTCGGGCAATGGAGCAACCCGGTGAACCTGACGGTGGGCGGGTAATGTGAGTCCTAGAAATGCTTTTCCGTTCGCTCTCCCTCATTTGCCGCTTCTCGGAATTTTCTCGTCATGCAACCTGACACCCTTTCTCCCGGAATAGCCGGTACAAACCAAACAACAACACAGACACTAGAAAGAAATACAACCATGTTATATCTCACTGCGATATTCATCTCGCCGCTCTACTTTGCCATCAAAGGCAAGTGGGGCGCATGCCTTCTGAATTCCCTCTTTTATGGAACGGCGGTACTGCTCCTCGTCACGTTTATCGGCGCATTTCTCGCGCCGATTCCCTGGTTCGTCGCCGCTGTCCATGCGATATGGGATCTCCGCAAACAGCTTATGGAGGAGCAAGCGACGATCATAGCGGACAAGATGGCTGCTGCCATGCGGCAATCTCCCCCGCCGCCTCCTGCGGTTTAATCCTGACTCACGACTCGCCATATGGCCAACGACGACAGGGACAGTTTTGCGTCCGCTTTCATTCGCGGATGGAGAAGAACCTGGTTATCGTTCGGCCAGTGGCTTGGCGGGTGTCTACCAGTCTTCATAATCGTAGGGTTCCTCCTTTTTCTGCTCGTATTCATTGCCATTCTCAGCTCGCACCGGTAGTTAAATCATCCCTGCAGCGAACCTATCGAGGATGTCACAAGCCTAGCTCCCCTTCGCGAGCCGCCGGAGCTTACGCGCGACTTGCAGTCCGCGCGCAGACGAAGCAGCCGGAAGCGCAAGCCTCTGGCTGACTTTCGTCAATTTCTGCTCGACCCCAAGGTTCGCATGGCTTTCGCACCCGTCTTCGCCCGGCTCGACGAACTGATTATCGGCTGTGCTTCCGAACGTTCGCCTTTATCGTCAGGCAAGGTCGCCTGGCGCCGTGAGAAAACATCTCACATTCGCCCGAGCGAGCATGGTCTTGCGGCATCGGATGTGGATCGTTTGCTCCGCCTTGCGAAGGATCTCCCGCGCATCCAGGTACCTCTGCGCATTTATCCGCGAACTCGACGTGCCGTTCTGGTTCGACGGGGGCTTATTGAGGGCATTCCCGCCGAAGCTCCACGCGAAGCCTGCCCCCGCGGCACCGACGAAGCTGTGCCCTCCAGGCTCCCGGGGGTGCCTACACGCGTGAGCGACGGGGGGCGCCGCCGCGCGAATATTTCACCGGCTTGCGCTTCGGTTCGATCTTCGTTAGGCCGGTGCCGCTTTTTACTTCCATGATCTGGTCGCGCAAAAGGGCGGCGCGCTCGAATTCGAGATTGGCGGAGGCGGTTTGCATCTCTTCCTCCAGTTCGCGCAGGAGCTCGGTCAGGTTGAAGTCGCCGCCGGCCTTCGTTCACGACCGAGGCCTCGATCTCGCGGCCGCGCAAAATGGTGTGCAGGCTCTCCTGCACCGCGCGCCGCACGGTCTGCGGCGTGATGCCGTGCTTCTCGTTGTACTCCATCTGCTTCGTCCGGCGATAGTCGCTGATCGACGATCAATGCCTGCATGCTTTGCGTGACGGTGTCGGCGAAAAGCACGACTTCGCCGTTGACGTGGCGCGCGGCGCGGCCGGCGGTCTGGATGAGCGAGGTCTGGCTGCGGAGGAAGCCTTCCTTGTCGGCGTCGAGGATGCAGACCAGACGAGACCTCGGGCAGGTCGAGGCCTTCGCGGAGGAGGTTGATGCCGACCAGAATGTCGAACTCGCGCCGCGCGCAGTCCGCGCAGGATTTCCACCCGCTCGATCGTGTCGATGTCGCTGTGCAGGTAGCGCACCTTCAAGCCCGACATCGCGCAGGTAGTCGGAGAGATCCTCGGCCGTGCGCTTGGTCAGGGTGGTGACGAGGACGCGCTCCTGGCTTTTCCACCCGCTGCCGGCAGAGCTCGATCGTGTCGTCGATCTGGCTCCTTGAGCGGGCGGAGCGTGATCTTGGGATCGAGCAGACCGGTCGGGCGAATGATCTGCTCGATCGACGAGCGGCATGCCCGGCGTGTGGACGTCGAACTCTTCCGGCGGCTGGTCGGTGCGGCTGAGCGTGCTTCGGCGCGGTGCCCGGGCAGGACGAAGGGCACTGTCTTCTTCCACCCCGATGCGGTCGCGCTTGTGCGGGAATGTAACCCTTGTTGCCGACGATGCTGTTCTTGATCTCGAACTCGGCCGGGGTGGCGCTGACGTAGACGCGCTGGTTGGTCATTGTCCATGAACTCGGGGAAGCGAGCGGGCGGTTGTCGAGCGCGCTCGGGCAGGCGGAAGCCGTACTCGACGAGGACGGTCTTGCGCGATTTGTCGCCCTCATACATGCCGCCGATCTGCGGGATGGTGGCGTGCGATTCATCGATCACGAGGAGGAAATCGCGCGGGAAAAAATCGAGCAGGGTGAACGGCTTCGAGCCCGGCGGGCGGCCGGTGAGGTGGCGCGAGTAGTTTTCGATGCCGTTGCAGAAGCCCATCTCCTGCATCATCTCGAGGTCGTACTCCGTCCGCATTTTCAGCCGCTGCGCCTCGAGCAGGTTGCCCTGCGATTCGAGAACCGGATGACGCGTCGTCGAGCTCCGTCGCGGATGATGTCGAGGGCGCGCTTCAGTTTGTCCGCCGGGGTGACGAACTGCTTGGCCGGGAAAAAAGTGCATCATGCCTGAACGACTCGTGGGCGTGCCCGGTGAGCGGATCGAAGCGCGTGATGCGCATCCACCTCGTCGCCGAAAAATTCCATGCGGATCGCTTCCTCGTCCGACGGTCGCGGGATGAACCTCGACCACATCGCCGCGCACCCGGAATTTTCCCGCGACGAAAGCCATGTCGTTGCGCTCGTAGAGCATGTCGACGAGGCGGCCGAGCACGGTCTCACGCGTGATCTGCTGCCCGCGTTTCACCGTCAGGAGCATGCGCAGGTAATCCTCCGGCGAAGTCGACGCCGTAGATGCACGAGACGCTCGCGATCACGATCGTGTCGCGCCGGGTCAGGAGCGAGCTCGTCGCGGAAAGCCGGAGGCGCTCGATCTCCTCGTTAATCGACGAATCTTTCTCGATGTAGGTGTCGGAGCGCGGGATGTAGGCCTCGGGCTGGTAGTAATCGAAGTAGCTGACGAAATACTCGACCGCGTTGTGCGGGAAGAATTGCTTGAACTCCGAGTAGAGCTGGGCCGCGAGGGTCTTGTTGTGCGAAATGATCAGCGCCGGGCGATCCAGCTCCTTGATGACGTTGGCGATGGTGAAAGTTTTGCCCGAGCCGGTGACGCCGAGCAGCGTCTGGTGGCGGTTCCCGGCCTCGACCGACTTGAGCAGCTTCGCGATCGCCTGCCCCTGGTCGCCGCGCGGGCGATAGCTGGATTCGAGCTCGTAGGACATTCGTGGCAATATGGGTCAGCCGGGGAGCCGGCACAACGGCCCCGGTGCGCGACCTGCTCTCGAAGTTGCGTTATTTTCGCGAATCCAACCTTCCTTTTTTATGAAATCCAAGCTCGCTCTCATCTTCGCGGCCGGCCTATTGGCCCTCGTTTCCTTCGCGCAAGCGGACACCTTTTACGTCGCAAATTTCGGGGTCAATTCGATCACGGAATATGACGACGACGGCAACGCCTCGCCTTTCACGGACGCGTTTGTGAACGGCCCCAACGGCCTCGCGCTCGACAGCGAGGGCAACCTTTACGTCTCGACCAATACCAACACGATTCGGAAATTTGCGCCGGATGGGACGGACCTCGGCGTCTTCGCCAGCACCGGGATCAACAATGCGCAGGCCCTGGCGTTCGACCGGAACGGCAACCTTTACGCGGCCAATTTCGGAGATAGCACCGTCGAAATTTTCGCCCCGGACGGTACCGACCTCGGCGTCTTCGCCAATGTCCTGCAGCCAACCGGGCTCGCCTTCGACACCAGCGGCCGGCTCTACGTCGCCAGCTTCGCCAACACGATCGAGCGCTTCGCCGCCGACGGTACGCCGCTCGGCACCTTTGCCGACACCGGCCTGAGCAATCCCGCCGGGCTCGCCTTCGACTCGTTAGGCTTCCTCTATGCCGCGAACAACGCCGCGAACACGATCGAAGTCTTTGCCCCCGATGGAACCGATGTCGGAGCGGTCGCGGTCAGCGGGATCGATGCGCCGGTCGGGCTCGCCTTTGACAGCGAGGGCAGCCTTTACGTGGTCAATGCCGGGAGCAGCACGATCGAGAAGATCACTACCAGCGGCAGCGCCACGATTTTTGCGCTGACCGAATTCAGTCCCGCCTTTCTCGCGATCAAGCGCGACTCGGTCCCGGGCGACGGCACCTCCACCCTGGTCAACATTTCCACCCGGCTCAATGTCCTCACCGGCGACAACGTGATGAATGGCGGCTTTATCATCACGGGCATCGACAACAAGCGCGTCCTCCTCCGCGGTCTCGGGCCGTCCCTCGCCGGCGCCGGGATCGATGGCGTGCTGCCCGATCCGCTTATCGCCCTCTACAGCAGCGCGACCGGCGAGATCCTCATGAGCAACGACAACTGGAAAAATAACCAGCAGGACGAGATCGCGGACACCGGCCTCGCTCCGTCCGACGACTTGGAAGCCGCGCTCGTCATCACCCTCGCCCCCGGCGCTTACACCGTCATCAACCGCGGCAAACAGGACGTGACCGGCGTCGGCTTGCTCGAGGTCTACGACCTCGGGGCCGGCGTCGGGCCGGAATTGGCCAACATCAGCACGCGCGGATTCGTCACCACCGGGAGCAATGTCATGATCGCCGGCTTCATCGTCGCCAACAGCGCGAACGAGAGCGACCAGGTCATCGTCCGCGGCCTCGGACCGTCGTTAGGCGCGTTTGGGATTCCTAATCCGCTGGCTGATCCGGTCCTCGCGTTGCACGACATCAACGGCACCCTCCTCGCGAGCAACGACAACTGGAGAGACACGCAGGAGACCGAGATTGAAGCGAGCGGACTTCAGCCGACGAACGACGCGGAAGCCGCGATCATCCGGACCCTGCCGCCCGGCGCCTACACCGCCATCCAGAGCGGTAAAGACGGCGGCACCGGCGTCGGCCTGGTCGAAGTTTACAACCTGCATTGAGGTAAAGGCCGAAAAGGTCGGACGCGGGTCTCTTGTGCGAGCCGAGGCGCGGGGTAATTTCCCGAGGATTGAAAAAGAACTCTTCGGCCCGACGCGCAGGTCACCTCCTTCTCCTTGGAATTTTTCTCTGCCTAACGACACCGCCGGCGAGCGGGGCCGCGCCGCAGATGCCCGCGCCCGACCGCAGCGCCTGGCCGGCCGCTTTGCAGAACGTCCCGCTCGAGCGCCTCTCCTCGGGCGCGCTCAGCCTGCTCAATCGCGACGGCGATCTCGTCCGGCCGGCAACCCGGACTCCCGCCCAGGCCGAAGCCACGGTCGCGGTCGCGCTCGACCTGCGGGTCGCGCCCAACCTGCGCCTGGGCGACGATCCCGCGCCGCTCCCGGCCAATATGCGGGCGCAAGCCGAGCCGCACATCGTTCGTTCGCCTAACAATCCCGAATTTCTCGTCGCCACTTTCCAGGAAGGCCGCTTCACCGATGGCGGCGCGGTCGATTGCGGTTACTCGGTCACGCAGGACGGCGGTCTCACCTGGACGCGGGCGTTGATTCCGCATCTCACCCCGGTCAGCGGCGGACCCTATCCGCGCGCAACCGATCCCGTGGCCGGGATCGACCTGGCCGGACGGATTTTCCTCAACACCGAGGGCGCGCTCGACGAGGATTTCAACCAGGGGATCATCCTGGTTAGCCGCTCGCTCGACGGCGGGGCAACCTTTGACCCGCCGGCGGTGGTTTTCGAACCGGACAATTCCAATAATTTTCCGGACAAGCCCTGGATGGCGGTCAACACCTTTGCCGGCACTTCGACCGTCGGGCGCATTTTGGTGACGTGGACGCTTTTCGGGACGACCGACGCGTCGCCGATCCTGCGTTCCTACAGCGACGATCACGGCGTGACCTGGAGCCCGGCGCTGGCGGTTCATTCCGTCGGCCTGAGCACGCAGGGCTCGCAGCCGGTCTTCCTGCCCGACGGCCGGCTCGCGATCGTTTATTGGAATTTCCAGGGCGCCGGCGGCGAGGAGATCAACATGGTCCTCTCCAACGACGGCGGCACGACCTTTGGCCCGCCGACGCTGGTGACGCCGGTCACGCGCTACAGCCTGCCGAGTATCCGCACCGGCGCATTTTTGCCTTCGGCTACGACCGATCGCACGAGCGGGAATCTCTACGTCGTCTACCAGGGCTTCAGCGCCGCCGCCACGCGCAAAATCCTCTTCACCAAATCGACCGATGCCGGCGGCAGCTGGTCGACGCCCATCCCGATCAGCGACAATCCCAACACCGGCGTTTTTAATCCCGCCATCTCCGCCTCGCCCGACGGGCAGACCCTGACCGTTTCCTTCTACGACCAGCGCGACACCGCCCCGAGCACTCTTCTTTGCAATCTCTACCTCGCGCAGTCCTTCGACGGCGGTGCCACCTGGGGGCCGAACCTCCGCCTAACGAGTGAAACGACCGACGCCAGCCTCGCCCCTTTGACTCCCGGCGGTTACATGATCGGCGATTATCTCGGGATCGCGCCCACGACCGGCCCCAATGTGCCCGCGGTCCCGGTCTGGGTCGACACGCGCACGGGAAATCCCGATCCGTTTATCACCCGCGTCGGGATCGCGCCCGAGGTCGACTTCACCAGCTTTCAGGCCTCGCGCCTCTCGCTCGACCAGATCGAGGATCCTCAGCTCGGCGGACCGGCCGGCGACGCCGATGGCGACAGCGCGAGCAACCTCTCGGAGTTTCTTTCCCAGACCGAGCCTAACGACGCCGGGTCGGTCCTCGTTACCGCGCGCCAGCTCAATATCTCGACCCGGGAAATGGTCGGCACGGGCGACAACGTCCTGATCGGCGGCTTTATCGTGAGCGGCACTACTCCTAAGGAAGTCATCCTGCGCGGCATCGGTCCCTCGCTCGCGGCCGCCGGGGTCAACAATGTGCTGCTCGATCCCACCCTCGAATTGCGCGACGGCGGCGGCACTTTGCTTTTCTCCAACGACGACTGGCGCGACACCCAGGAAGGCGCGATCGCCGCGACCGGTCTCCAGCCTAACGACGATCGCGAGGCCGCCATCCTGGCCACGCTCGATCCGGGCCCATACACCGCCATTCTCCAGGGGAGCAACGCCACCACTGGCAACGCCCTCGTCGAGGCTTACGACCTCGACCCGACTCCGGCTTCGCAATTCGCCAACATCAGCACCCGCGGCGAAGTCGGGATCCTGGACGCCGTCCTGATCGGTGGTCTCATCATTTCGAACGAAGCTTCGGCCCAGGCCAACATCATCTTCCGCGCGCTCGGGCCGTCGTTAGGCGCGAACGGTGTCAGCGGCGCGCTGGAGGATCCGACGCTGGAACTGCGCGACAGCAACGGCGCTCTCCTCGCTTTCAACGACGACTGGCGCGAGAGCCAGGGAGGGATCATCAGCTCGACCGGTCTCGCTCCGACCGACGACCGGGAGGCGGCGATTTTCGCGCATCTCGCGACCGGCGCCTACACCGCCATCGTCCAGGGCAAAAACGGCACGACCGGGGTCGGCCTGGTCGAGGCCTATAACATTCCGTAGTCGGTCTCGGTCCTTCGGCGGCGGAGGCTCCTCCGGGTAGCGCATGCGTCCCGCGTGCTGGCGATGGCGTCCCGCCATCGTGAACTTTCATCGCGCGCCCCGTCCGGGGAAAAGTTCGTTTCGGTGAGACACCGAAACCAGCACGCGAGACGCGTGCGCTACCCGGAACCGAAGCGGCTCATTTGACATCGCGACCCGCCTATCCGATGCAGCGCGGTGAAACGCGCCCCGAGATCTCGACCGTCGTTAGGCAAATGATTACACAAGCCTTTGTCCTTGGCGCCGGGCTCGGCCTGCGGCTTCGCCCGCTGACGGAAGAGCTGCCCAAGCCGCTCGTCCCCATTTTCCAGAAGCCGCTTATCACTTTCGCCCTCGACCACCTGATCGCGGCCGGAGTGAAGTCGTTTGTCATCAACACCCATCACCTCCCGGAACATTTCGCGCGCTTTTTTGTCGACGAACATTATCGCGGGCTTCCCGTTAGGCTGGCGCACGAGCCGGTCCTGCTCGAAACCGGCGGCGGGATCAAAAACGCGCAGCCGCACCTTGGGATCGAGCCGTTTCTCGCCTACAGCGGCGACGTCCTGACCGATCTCCCGCTCGCGCCCCTGATCGAGGATCATCTCCGGAGCGGGAACGACGTCACCCTCGCCCTGCGCGAGACGGGCCTGGCCGCCAATGTCGCCTTTCGCGACGGCCGCATCGTCGATATCGGGAATCGCTACGGGCACGCCGGAAATTTCGATTACGCCAACGTCTCGGTCTGGAACCCGGAGATTTTTGCGCGCATCCCGGCCGGTAAAAAAATCTCGTTCATCCCGATCGTGGGCGATTGGATCGGCCAGGGCGGCAAAATCGGCGGCGTGGTCTTGAATGAGGGACGCTGGTTCAATCTTGGCTCGCGCGCGGAATATCTCGCCGTCCACCAAACCATCGCCGACGGCTGGCGCCCGGAGTACGTCCGCGACCCGGAGTGGCCGCAGCGCATCGCTCCCGACGCCGTGATCGATCCGGGCGCGGAGGTGCGCGGGTACTCGTGCATCGGCGCCGGTTGCCACGTCGGCGCGGGCGCGCGGATCGACGATTCGATCCTCTGGCCCGGTGCACAAATTGCTTCCAACGCGCAGTTGAAAAACTGTATCGTCCGCACCCGGCGCAGCGCCGAAGGCGCGCTAACTGATGCCGTGATTTGAGACCGCCGCGATGATTCTTTCCGACACGCTCCTGCAACAGACGCGGATTCATTTTCCCCGCTTCGAGGAAGCCGAGGTCCGGATTTCCCCGATCGAGAAGGGCGGCTCGGACCGGAAATTTTACCGCATCCGGGTGACGCGGGAGCAGAGCATCGTGCTGGTGAAATATTCCTGCGAGCAGGCGGAGAATCGCCGTTACGTCGAGACCGCGCAGTTTCTCTCCGAACATGGCGTGCGCGCGCCGAAGATTTATTTTCACGATCCGGCGGAGGGGTTGATCTGGATCGAGGACCTGGGCGAACGCGATCTCTGGAGCTACCGCAACGAAAGCTGGCTGGTGCGGCGCGCGTATTACGAATCGGCGCTCACCGAAGTCGCCAAGCTGCACCGCATTTCCGCAGCCGACTCGGCCGAAATTCGGCGCGATCTGCCGGCGCAATTCGACACCACGCTTTATCGCTGGGAGCAGAGTTACTTCTTCGAGAATTGCCTGGGCCGTCATTTCGGTCTCGACCCGGAGCGGCTGGAGGAATTGGCCGGTCTTCCCGCCCTGGCGGAAATCGCGGAGCGGCTGGCGAGTTTCCCGCGCGTCCTGATTCATCGCGATTTTCAATCGCAGAACATCATCATGCGCGACGGCCACGCCCACCTGATCGATTTCCAGGGCATGCGGCCCGGGCTGGCGGAGTACGACCTGGCCTCGCTGCTCTACGATCCCTACGTCAGCCTAACGAATGCCGAACGGATTGAGCTGATCGAATTTTACCGTCACACGACAGGTTCGAGCGATGCGGCGTTAGATGAGAAATTCCAACTCTGCGCCATGCAGCGGCTGATGCAGGCGCTCGGCGCCTACGGTTACCTCGGCCTGGTGAAGAAGAATCGCGCTTTCCTCGAGCACATTCCCTCCGCGCTCGATTCGTTAGGCGAGGTCCTTCGCGGAATCCCCGGACTCGAGCCGGTGCGGAAAGCGCTGGTGCCGTAACTTACTCGCGGACGAAAGGATTCCCCGCTCGCTCCGCCCCGATCGTGGTGGCGGGCCCGTGACCCGGCAGGACGGTGACGTTATCGCCCAGCGGATAGAGCTTCTCCCGGATGCCGGCGAAAAGGAGCTCGCCGTCGCCGCCCGGGAGATCCCAGCGGCCGACGCCGCCGGCAAAAAGAACGTCGCCGCCGACGAGGAGTTCGTTCTCGCGCGAGAAAAAACAAAGGCTGCCCGGGCAATGCCCCGGCACTTCGAGAATCTCGAAGTTCATCCCGAGGAAGTCGCGCGAAGGCGTTCCCTCGATCAGGAGATCGGGCTCGACCGGTTCAATTTCGAATTGGAAGCCAAAATCGAGGAAGAACTTCGGGTCGGAGATCATCGGGGCGCTGTCGGGGTGAACGCCGACCGGACAGCCGAACCGTTTTTTGATTTTGGCCACGTCCTGGATGTGATCGATGTGCCCGTGGGTGAGGAGGAGGAGCCGCAGGTCGATCCCTTCCCGCTCGAGCCAGTCGCAGGTGCCGTCGGGCGCGTCGAAGAGAATCCAGCCCTCCGGCGCCTCGAGGGCGTAGCAATTGGTCTCGAAGATTCCGCCGGTAAAAGTCTGGTATTTCATCGTCGCCATTCCCTTCGGGGAAGAAGGAAAGCGGAAAGTAGCACGCCGCTCCCCCGGAGGAACGGAAATTGCATCCCTAATTGCATCCCTGATACCCGCCCGGCTCGAACTTAAATTTGAATCTTCACCGCCGAGCGTTGTCTCACTCTTCACATTGGGGTTTCCAGGGCCGCTCGCATACCTTGCTTTCAAATCGTTTTCTGCGAGCTTTTTTTTCCGAATTTATGAAAAATTTCCACCGTGGATTGGTCGCGCTTCTGCCGGGTTTGCTGGTCATCGCGCTCGGGCTCCAGCCCGTCCAGGCAAAGTCGGATCCTGAACAGATCGGCCTCTCGGTCGGACGCCTCCTCGAGGAAGGGCACTACACTCATCACCCCCTCAACGATGAGATTTCGCGCAAGCTGCTCACCGGTTATCTCGAGATGCTCGATTTCAGCCATCTCTTTTTCACCCAGAAAGATGTCGACGGTTTCACGGCCAAATACGCCACCACCCTGGACGACGATATCCTGCTCGGGAACGTCAAGCCGGCACACGAGATCTTCGCCGTCTTCCGCAAGCGGGTGGAGGATCGGATCAGCAAAATCAAGGAGCTGGTCAAGCAGCCGATGGATTTCACCTCGACCGAGACCGTCGTCCTGAACCGGCAGAAAGCGCCCTGGCCGAAGGATGAGGCCGAGGCCGACAAACTCTGGCACGACCGGATCGTGAACGAGCTGCTCCAGGAGAAATTGAGCGATCACCCGATCGAGCCGGGGCCGAAACTGGTCGAGCGCCGTTACGACCGGATGCTGCGCAACATCCATGAGGAAGGCCCCGAGGAGCAGGTGAAGCTTTTCCTCGACGCGCTCGCCCAGGCCTACGACCCGCATTCGGAATACCTCAGCGCGTCCGACCTGAAAAATTTCAGTATTAACATGGGCCTCTCGCTCGTCGGCATCGGCGCGATGCTGCGAAGCGAAGACGGCTACGCCAAGATCGAGAGCCTGGTCGTGGGCGGTCCGGCGCAGACCAGCGGGCGCCTGAAGGTGGGCGATCGCATCACCGCCGTCGCCCAGGGCGCGAAGGATTTCGTCGATGTCCGCGACATGCGCCTCGACAAGGTGGTGGAACAGATTCGCGGCAAAAAAGGGACCAAGGTTCGTCTCCTCGTCATCCCGGCCGCCGCGGCCGACCCGGCTCAGCGCAAGACCGTCGAGCTGGTGCGCGATGAGATTAAACTGAAAGACCAGGAAGCGCGCGCCGACATCATCATCAAGAAAAACCGCGACGGGAACCCGGTGAAACTCGGCTGGATCACCCTGCCGTCGTTTTACGCCGACATGGATTCGCACAAGAAGAGCACGACCAAGGACGTGCTCGCGCTCTTGAAGCGGCTGAAGAAGGAAAAAATCGGCGGCCTCGTCATCGATCTGCGCCGCAACGGCGGCGGCTCGCTCGAGGAAGCCATCGCGCTCACCGGCCTCTTCTTTAAGTCCGGCCCGGTCGTCCAGACCAAGGGCGCGAACGAGCGCGTCGTGATTTCGACCGATCCCGATCCGGGCATCGCGTACGACGGTCCGCTCGTCGTCCTGACGAGCCGGCAGAGCGCGTCGGCGAGCGAGATTTTCGCGGCCGCGCTGCAGGATTACGGCCGGGCCGTGATCGTGGGCGACAAGAGCACTTTCGGCAAAGGCACGGTCCAGACCATTCTCGAGATCGGCCGTTTTACTTCGCTCCTCGGCACCCGTTCGCAGGACGACGGCGCGCTCAAGTTAACCATCCAGAAATTTTACCGCGTCGCCGGCGGCTCGACCCAGCTCCATGGCGTCGCCTCCGATATTGTCCTCCCGACCCTGACCGATCTGCCTGAATTCGGCGAGGGCGCGTTGAAAAATGCGCTTCCTTACGACGAAGTGCCGGCCGCGAAATACACCAAGTGGTCCGACTCCCAGTCTCTCTTCCTCGACCAGCTCAAAGCCCGTTCCGCCGCGCGGGTCGCGACCGATCCGGAGTTTCATTACGTCATGGAAGACCTCAGCCGGTTGCGCCAGAAGCTGGACGAAAATCGCATTTCGCTCAATGAAGAGGAGCGCCGCCGCGAAGTGGAGGAGCAGAAAGTGCGGAAAGAAACGCGCTCCAAGGAACGTCTCGCGCGCCAGGCGGAAGAGCCGAGCATTTACCGCGTCACCCTGGAGACGATCGACGCGCCCAAGCTCGAGCTCATCATGTATCCGGGGAAAATCGCGGAGGCGAAAAGCAAGGGCAACATGAAGGTCGCGCCCGAAGCCGCGCCTGATGCGTCCGACGATCTCGATCCGAACGGCGATTTGATCGGCGGCGACGACAGCAAAATCGCCGCGATCGATCCGGAACGCGACGAAGCGCTCAATATCCTGAGCGATCTGGTCGAGCTCACGATCGGTCCCAAGACTGCCAGCACCGGGCGCTAATCCGCCGGGGGGACCTGGCAAAAAATGAGCGGACGCGGCGATTTTTTTGCTCTTCGGCGCGTCCACGCAATCGCCGGATAAAACCATCGACGGCCGCGAGAGCGCTCTGGTATATTCGTCGCCCATGAACCGACTCGTTAGGCAGGCGCAACTCTTTTTCGCGCTGCTTTTCGTGGTCGGAACCTGCGCCAGCCTGCGCGCGCAGGAAGCCGCGCCCGATCTCGCGACCGCTTACGCGCAGGCGATGGCGGAATTCCAGGCCGGCAATTACGTCAAGGCCGCCGCCGACCTCGAGGCGCTGGTCGCCCGGGTCGAGGTCACGCCCCAGGTCGAGCCGATTTTTTACACCATCGGCTCCGCCTATTTCAACGCCGGCGATTATCCGAAGGCGATCGCGGCTTTCAAAAACTACCAGGCGAAATTTCCCAAGGGTGCGCATGCCGGCGGCGCCGCTTTCGCCATCGCGCAGTCCAATTTCCTGAGCAAAAACTACAAGGAAGCGGCGGCGCAGATGGCGGCCCTGCAAAGCGACCCGGCCCTGCGCGAACAGGCGCTGCTCTTCGAGGCCGAGGCGTCGAAGGCGGCCGGGAATATCGACGGCGCGATCGCCGCGCTGGTGAAACTGACCGGGCAGGAAATTCGCAACTCCGACGCGATGCGGGGCGCGACCATGCTGGCCCAGCTTTATGCGCAGAAAGGCGATGGCGCCAAGGCGTTGAAAACGCTCGAGACGATCCACCAGAAGATCGCCCTCGCCGACAACATCATCGAACTCAATGCCCTCACCGTGGAGCTGGGCGACCAGTTTTTTAACAAGCAACAATTCAAGGAAGCGCTGGCCTGTTATCGCTACGCTTATCCGCGGGAACAGATCATCCGGCTGCAAAACGACCGCATCGCCGGGATGCAGCGCCGGATCGAGGCGAACATGGCCGCCGTCCGCGCCAACCCGTCGGAGATCACCCAGCTCGCGCCGGTCAATAACCAGATCAAGGAGAACATCGCCAACGCGCAAAAGCTGCTGGCCGATTTTGAGAAGTTGCCCTCCATCACCCCGGCGATTTACCTGCGCCTCGGCCGCTGCTTTTACGAACTCGATCGCAAATGGGAAGCGGTCGTGGTCTACCAGGAAATTCTCGACCGCTTCAAGGAAGGACCGGAACGCGAGCCCGCCCTCTTCGGCCTGATTGTCGCGCTGGCCGACGTCAACCTGCCGGTGCGCGCGCAGCAGCGTTGCGAGGAATACCTGCGCGATTTCAAAAACAACCCGAACGCCGCGACCGTCGGTTACTTGTTAGGCGCAGTCGCCTTGCAGGCGGGCGATCCGAAGGCGGCCGAGACTTTCTTCGGCCGCATTCTCGAGTCGCAGCCGAAGAGCCCGTTCCGCGAGCAGATTCGCTATCTCCTGGCGAACGCGAAGTTTTCCGCCGGCAATTACGCCGACGCGGTCGCGGCCTATAACAAATACCTCGGCGAATTCCCCAAGGGCGCGAACGCCGAGGACGTGAAGTACCGCATCATTCTCTGCTCGCTTTTCGCCGGCAAATACCAGGAAGCGATGACCAAGCTGGAGGAGTTCATCGCGAAAAACGGGAGCAGTTCTTTCCTGCCCGATGCGAAATACCGCCTCTCGGTCTGCAAGTACGCGGCCTCGCTTTACGACGAGGTCATCACCGATTGCCAGGCCTGGGAAAAGCAGTTTGGCAACAACCCGCAGCTCGGCGAAGTGCTGGCCCTCCTCGGCGACGCCTACGCCGCGAGCGATCGCGAGTCCGCCGCCATCCCGGTTTACATTCGCTCCTACCAGACCGCGACGACGGACGAGGTGATGAACTATTCGCTCGAGGCCGCGAGCAAGCTGCTCCAGAAACGCGGCGATTGGGACAAGGTGAGCGAGCTCTACACCGGCTTCGTCAAGGACAAGCCGGACCACCCGACCGTCGTCTCGGCACTCTATTGGATCGGCAAAGCGAAAGCGCGCGAGGGAAAAATCGACGAGGCCAAGCAGCTCGCGGCCGACACGATCAAGAAATACATCGCCGATCCGTCGCGCGATGCGGTGGAGCAATTGATCACCCAGCTGGCGCAACTTTGCGTGAAGAAAAAGAAGCCCGTTGTAGCCGGGGGCGCTGACCCCGGCGGGGCGGAATCTGTCGCAGCAGAACCGGGGTCAACGCCCCCGGCTACAACCGAGACGGAAGATCCGGGCGCGGAACTCGATCGCCTGCTTTCCTCAGCCGCGACCGAGGAATCGCCCACCGCCAAGGCGCGCATCTTCTTCGCCAAGGCCGAGCTCGGCCGGCTTCGCCGCCAGCCCGAAGAAGAGGAAAAAAATATCGCGGAGATCGCGGGCCAGTTTAAGCCGGAGGACCTCAGCCCGCTGCTCCTCGGGGAAGCGGGCGATTATCTCCTGGGCCAGGGAAAACTCGACCAGGCCGCGACGTTTTATCAGCACCTGATGGATAATTTCGCGAAGAGCCAGATGATCGATTACGCCTACCACGGGCTGGGCGAAATCGCCTACCAGAAGAAGGATTACCCGAAGGCGCTGAACTTTTTCAACGACGGCACGGAGAAGATCGCGGCGACCACCAAGTTGAAGGACATCTCGCTCGGTCGCGCCAAGACTCTGCTCGCCCTCGGCAAATTGGATGACGCGCAGAAAGGCTTCGAGCAGGTCGCCTCCGTCCGGGAATGGCGCGGCGAAGCGACTGCCTACAGCGTCTACCAGCTCGGCCAGATCGCGGCCAAGCGCGGGAAATGGGCGGAGGCCAATGCCTTTTACCAGCGCGTTTTTGTCGGCTACCAAAAGTTTCTTCCCTGGGTCGCGAAAGCCTACCTCGCGAGCGGCGAGAGCTTCGAGAAGCTCGGCAAAACCCAGGAAGCGACCAACACCTATCGCGAGCTGCTGCGGAACGAGAAGCTGGCCAATTTCAGCGAAGCAGCCGAAGCGCGGAAGCGGCTGGAGGCGTTAGGGCAGGGATGATGAAGACTCTTCCATTCGCCATCGCTCTCCTCTTTGCCCTCGCCGGTCCGCTGGGCGCGCAGAGCATTCTTCTGAAATCCGGCCAGACGATCGAGACCAAGGGTGTGCGCCGCTCCGGCGACATGGTCATGGGCAAGGTGCAGGTCGGCGCGAGTAGCGGCGAAGTCGGCTACCAGGCTTCGACCATTTCCAAGATCAACTTTCCCGATCCGCCTCAACTCAAAACAACCTCCGCTTTTCTTTCCCAGGGCCAGCCGGAAAGGGCGCTCGCCGATATCGAGCCGGTGGTGAAATACTACGAGCCGTTCCGCGATGTGCCCGGCAATTTCTGGGCGCCGGCTGCCCTGCTGAAGGTCTCCGCTCTTAGCGGCATGCAGCTCGACAAACAGGCCGAGGCGCTCGGGGACGAAATCCGCAAAAGCGTGACCGATCCCGAAACCGCCCGGGCCGCCCAGCTCCAACTCGTGCCCGGGCTGGTGCGGCGCGAAAATTTCGAGAAGGCGCTGGAGCTGACCGACTCCGTGATCAAGGAAAGCGCGCAGGCCGATGTGCTCGCCGAAGCCTGGGTGCGCAAGGGCGACGCCCTCCTCGCGCAGCGGCAGTGGGACGGCGCCGTCCTCGCCTACCTGCATGTGCCGGTTTTCTACGAGGATGAAAAACGCTGGATGCCGCAGGCGCTCCTCGGGAGCGCGCGCGCTTTCCGCGGCTTGGAAGACTTGGAAAGGGCGAAGAGATCGCTTAATGATCTGACCGCCGGATACCCGAAATCGGCGCAGGCGGAGATCGCCCGGGCTGAATTGCAGAAGATGCCAAAATGAAAAACATGACACGACCACTCCTTCGCCTAACGAGGCTAAAAAGGCTCGGCAGCCTCCTCGCCCTTGCCCTGACCGGCGCCTTTCTCATCCTCGCCACGCCCGGCCTGGCCCAGGCCACGCCGACACCAGCGGCCGCGCCCGGCGTCCATTCCAAGACGCTCTGGGAGCAGATCAAGGAAGGCGGCTGGGTCATGTTCCCGATCGCGATCTGCTCGATCGCGACGCTTTACCTGATCGGCGACGGGGTCATTCGAACAAGCCGGAAAAAAACCGCCCCGCCTGACCAGGAGGAAGCGCTCAAGACGTTGTTCCGGCAGGGCGATTACGTCGGCGCGCACAACTATTGCAAAAACAATCCCTCGCCCCTGACCAACGTCCTGCGCACCGGGATCAGCCTTCTCGGCGAAGGCAAGGAAGTGGCGGAAGACGGCATGATCGGCGCACTCTCGAAGGAAAATTCGCAGATGCAGACCTACATCAGCTACCTCTCCGTTATTGGTGTCACCACCCCGATGATCGGTTTGTTAGGCACGGTCACGGGCATGATCAAGGCCTTCGCCAAACTCGGCTCGAGCGGCATCGGCGATCCCTCCGGTCTCTCGGCCGCAATCGGCGAGGTGCTGGTGGCGACGGCGAGCGGCCTGGTCATCGCCATCCCGGCTTTCGGCGCCTTTTATTTCCTGCGCAACCGCGCGACCGATGCGCTGCACCACATCCAGGACATCGTGAACAGCCTCTTCCGCAAGATGCCGTACGAGTCCCTCTCCGGCGTTCACCTGGGAGATGACGAACTATTCGCCGCCACCCCGAACTGGCTGGCGGGCGACGCCCATGCCCAGGCCGATCCGGCCGAGCAGCCAGCCTAACGAGGAGGAACGGCAATGGCAGGCGGAGGTGGAGGAACAGAACAGGGCGAACCTGAATTTCAGGTCGCGCCGATGATTGACGTCCTCCTCGTCATTCTCGTTTTCTTCATGACCATCACCTCGACCCAAGTCTTGAAGGTCGATCAATCGATCCAGTTGCCGATTGCCAAGGACGCGCAGAAAAAGGACAACACCCGCGCCGAGGCGATCGTCAACGTGCGCTGGAAGCTGCCCGCGAAAAAGGCGCAGTTTGTCTTCGACGACCGGGTCTATCCCAACGCCAACGAGATGGTCGGCCCGATCAAAACGGCGCGGATCACGGGGGAGAAAAAAATCACCGCCGGGGCCAACCCGAATTTTCGCGCCGTCATCCGCGGCGACCGCGACGTCCCGGCGATCTACGTCTCGCAGGCGATGAACGCCTGTGCCGAAGCGGGCATCAGCGACATCTCTTTCTCGGCCGTGAACAAGGAATAGCGATGCGCCGGCTCGAAACTAATACCAACGAAGGCAATGCCGGTTTCCAGATCGCGCCAATGATCGACGTCGTTTTCGTGATCATGCTCTTTTTTATGGTCATGGCTGGCGCCGTGAAAGTGGAGAACGAGCTGAACACGCAATTGCCCGGGACGGCGGAGACTTCCTCTTCCACCGATTTTGTCGATGAACAGATCATCACCATCTCCGACAGCGGCGAGATTTCACTGAACGACGAACCGTTCGATTCCGCCGCGAGCAGGGATCTGCCGAAGCTCAAGGGCACGCTCATGCGGCTGAAGCAAAATGCCGACGCGGCCAAGACGCCGGCGGTGGTCACGATCATCAGCGACACCCAGGCCAAATACAGCCGCACGATCGACGTGCTCGACGCGCTGGCGGTGGCAAAGATCGACAACGTCACCTTCACGGTGGCGGAAGAAGAATAGCGGTTCTATTGGCGAAGAATTGGAGGGGCGAGGAGAGGCCGCGCCCCCGGCTCGACGGCAAGAAAAACCTCGCGCGCTTTAAGACGATTCGTCAGGCGTGCGGCAGATAATGCCGCGCCGCCGCTTCATCACCCTGGACCGCGATCATGTAAACGTGATCTTTTTCCGTCCAAGTGGCCGTCGTCCATTCGCCCTCCCGCTGGAACGCCACCGCGGCACCCGGCTTCAATCCCGGCAGGGCCGCGCGATCGACGACGAAAAGATGAGCGAGTTGGCCACTCTTCCGGTCGAAGCAAACCAGGGTCACATCATGGCGGCGGAAGGAAAGCACCCGGCAACCCACCGGGTCGAGGAGCGCGAGCCGCGCGGGCACGTTCGGCGGAATTGCTTCCTCCTGGTGCAACCAATCCATGATCGCGCCCAGATTCGGGCTCATCAGCTCGAGCGACGGCGGGACCTTGATGAAACTGACCATCTCGCTCGAATATGCGGGCAATAGGTCGCCCGCTTCGCCGCCGCGATTGCGCCAGACATCCGCCACCTGCGCGAGGAGGAAAAGCAGCGCGGCCGCCCCGGCCAGGCCAACGATCCAGCGAGAGAACCGGAAAGCCGCCGGCGCGCGACCTTGCGAAAGAATCCGCGTCTTCAAACCGAACGGCGCCGGGACCTCCGCCAGATGAGCGGCAATGGCGCGATCGAAATCCTGTTCCTCGGCAAACCATCGGGCCAGCTCAGGGTCGGTCTCGGTCGCGCGGAGCGCGGCCGCCATTTCCGCGTCGTCCTGCTCCGCGCCCGGCCGATAGGCCTGCAAAATCAAGCGTGCCTCTTCCTTATCCATGTCGGGTTTGCCCCTCCCCCGTGGTCGTCACGCCGGCGCCGTCGGCCAGCGCCCGGCGCAGATGTTCTTTCCCGCGCGAGATGCGCGACATGACGGTCCCGACCGGGATCTCCAGTGTCTCCGCGATTTCCTTGTAGGAATGTTGTTGCAGATAAAAAAGCGCGAGCGGCGCGCGGTAGATCTCCTCCAGCGCGAAAAGCGCGCGCTGCACAATGTCGCCGTCGAGTTGATTTACGACCGTGGCCGCGACCGTCTGGGCCGCGACGGCCTCGGCACTGCTCTCCGCCTCGACGAAGCGATCCTGCTGGCGTTTGCGCCCGAGAAATTCCCGATAAAGCGAGGTGAAAAGCCAGGTCTTGACCTTGGATGGATCGCGCAACTGGTGCCCTTTCGACGCCCAAAGCAAAAACGTCTGCTGCGTCAGGTCGGCCGCGTCCGATTCCTGGCGGCTGAGAGAGAAGGCGAAGCGATAAAGTGGCATGTAATAGTCCTCGACCAACTTTTCGAAGTCGAGTGTTGCCACGTTCCGATCCTAGGCGAGGTCCCGGGACCCGCCAACAAAATCACCTGACGGCAACGATGTCGTCTTCATCGTGGGAGGGCGCAGTTGGCCGTTTATTCCTTCAGCGCCAAGGAGATCAGTAGACCCACTTCCCGCCCGCGCTCGACAGGACCGGGATGTGCGCGGTCGAATAGTCCGTCTTGCCGATCGCGCCCCACATCTTGATCCCGAGCGCTTCGCGCCAGTGTTTGCTCATGCTTTCACCGGTATGGCAGCCCCAGCTTTTGACGAAGGCGTCGCGGGCGAAGGCGCGCCGGTTGATCCGTTTGAACTCGCTTTCGTGCAGCCACGATTTCGAGGCGCTATCCATGTTGTTGCTGTAGTCGAACATGAAGCAGGCCTTGTTCGAGTGCCCGAAATATTCCAGCCCCGAGATCTTGACCTGGTCGCGCGGCATCCCGCCGTTGAGGTAGTTGATCACTTCTTCGCCGCGATCGAAATAGACCAGCTTCAGGTTGTATTTGTCGCGCACGCTGTTGATGTGCGAAATCAGATCCTGGTTGTCCTGTTTGCCGCGCTCGACGTAGCCCGGCTTGTAAACCAGCCAGGTGATGAGCGTATCGGCGCCGCGCTCGGCTCGCAATTGCTCGGTCCGGACTCGACCGGAACGGACGAAGTTAGCCCACCAATGATCATGCGGCCGGGCCTTGTATTGCTCCCACTGGTGCAGCGACGGACCACCCACCAGAATGATGTATTCGCGCTGCTGCGCCTGGACCGCAGCGGTGGCGAAAAAGCTAAAAAGGATGAGAAGAGCGAGGCGCTGTTTCATGAGATGGACGGGAGCAGTACCTATGCGCGGAACGGAAGTTCGTGCAAGGGATGGCGCCCTCATTTGCCTCATCCGCCCTATGGAGCAATCACGAGTGTCTCAGGAAAACGTCACTTTATAAAGCAGCCCGAGCACTCCGCTGCCGAGGACGACGGGAATCACGTCCCATTTCCATTTCAGCATCCCGACTAGCGCGACCAGGCCAAGGGCGAGCGCGAACCAATCGAGGTCGCGCTGATTCGGAAACAAGGCGTTGAGCGCAAACCAGACCGCGAGATTCAGGACCACGCCGACGACCGCCGCGGTAATGGCGGAAAGCGCGGCGGTGAGCCGGACGTTGCCGCGCAGTTTCTCGATGTAAGGGCCGCCCAGAAAAATCCAGAGAAAACAAGGCGTGAAGGTGACCCAGGTGGTGAGCAGCGCGCCGATCGTGGCCGCGAGTAACGGCGACAGACCCTGCGGATGCTGCCAGCCGCCCATGAAGCCGACGAATTGCAGGACCATGATAAGCGGGCCCGGGGTCGTCTCGGCGAGACCGAGGCCATCCATCATCTGCCCCGGTTTCAACCAGTCGTAATGAAAAAGCGCCTGCTGGGCGACATAGGGCAGAACGGCATACGCACCGCCAAACGTCACCACCGCCGCTTTGCTGAAAAAAACGCCCTCCTGAAAAAGCGTGTGACTCCAGCCTAACCAAAGCCCGATCGCGATGATCGGAGAAAGCCAAAGGGTTAACCAGATCGCCGTGACCCTGATCGCGCGCGAGAGCAGCGGCCGGGTGTGGGCGGGCGACTCGGTTTCGTCGTCGAGCACGGAACTGTTGCCTGGTTTTCCGTGGCCTCTGACGACATCAAATTTCGATTTCCAAAAATAACCACCGAGAAGCCCGGTCAGACCGGCGCCGAGGATGATGACCGGGAACGGGACCTTGAGAAAATAAATCGCGACGAAAGCGAGCGCGGCAATCGTCCACATCACTTCGTTCCTGAGCGCTTTTCGGCCGATGCGGATGACGGCGACGGCCACGATTCCCATTACCGCCGGTTTCAAACCGTAAAAGATGGCCGCGATCCAGGGCAGGTTGCCGTAGGCGGCGTAAACGAAACTCAATCCCCAGAGAATGAAGATCGAGGGAATGACGAAAAACGCCCCGGCAACGACGCCGCCCCACGTCTTGTGCAAGAGCCAGCCGATGTAAGTGGCGAGCTGCTGCGCCTCCGGGCCGGGCAGCAGCATGCAGTAGTTCAACGCATGGAGGAATCGCGCCTGGCTGATCCATCTCTTTTTCTCGACCAGCTCGGTCTGCATGATCGCGATCTGACCGGTCGGCCCGCCGAAGGAGATGAAGCCGAGCTTGAGCCAGAAGCGAAAAGCTTCCGCAAAGGAGGGGTGAGCGACTTCGCTGTTTGTCTCTTTCATCGGGGTTATCGCGACGGAGTATTACACGGACGGGGCGCGCCGGGACCAATCAATTGCGCGCGAGTTGTCGCGCCTGCGGCCCCGGGCGAAGCTGGCACCGCTCTTATGAATTCGATCCTCAAAGCTGTCGTTCCTGGTTTGCTCTGTCTCGGCTGCGTGTTTGCGATCCCGGCAAGCGCTTCGGCCGAATCCACCGCCCGCGTCGCGGCCTGGAACGTCGCCTGCGGACGCAGCGCTTCCGGCGCCACCCCGATCACGCAAGACCGGATCGAGCGCCTTGGCCAAGTGATCGCGCAACAGATCAAACCCGATCTCATCGTGCTCGAGGAAGTCTGGCCGGCGAGCGCCGCGGATGAGATCGCCAAGGCCGCGACGAAGAGCGGTTTCCCCTTGGTCGCCGTTCCCGTCCCGGCGCAGGGCGCCGAGGTGGTGCAGCTCATCTCGATTTTGAAACGGCCATCCGTCGAAGTGAAAGAAGCCGAGTTGATCGAAGCGTCCAACGATCTCATCGACGGCGACGACCCCGAGGAAAAGACAACCCGCAAAGCGCTGCTGGCCAAGGTTCGGATCGATCGCTTCGATTTTTATCTCGTCGGCGTGCATCTCAAATCGAAGCGGGCCTCAAAAACCGTTCCGGTTTCACCGCTGGAAATGCGCGACCGGCAATGCCGGGTCATCGCCGACCGGCTGCATGAGCTGACCTCCAAGGGCGCGGAGAAAGACATTCTTCTCGTTGGTGATTACAACATGACTCCGGCCGGGCAGTCGGAGACGGGCGAGAGCAGCGACGAGAAAAACTTTGCCACCCTCGATCGTCATCAGGAGCTGCGTTTCATCTCCAGCGAAGACAAGGCGCCGACCCATCTCGGCTTCTTCAAGGGCGGTTTCCATCGCAGCAAACTGGATGGCTACGCCATCGCTCACGCCACGGAGAAAGAGTATGTCACCGGAAGTTACCGCGCGCTCTCCGACAAGGCGCTCGGTCTGGAGGAGAAACAATTCTCCGACAGCCGCTCGCCGGAATTTCTCTCCGATCATTTCCCGATTGTGGCCGAGTTCAAGACGGCCAGCGACGACGACTAAATCAGCGGAGATGTAACTTCGCCTGATACGCCTGCCAGGATTGCCAGGCGCGCTCCCAGTTTTCCTTCGCCCCCCAGGTTTCCGCCTGCAGATAGTAAAAATAAGAGGGCGCATCGGGACGGACGGTAAAATGCCGCAGGGTCGCGAGGGCGTCGTCCGTCTTGCCGGCATCGATTTGCGCGCGATAGAGCGCGAAACCCGCGGCATAGTCGCCCGGGCTGCTGAAAAGATTTTGCTGCAGTTGCGCGATCGACGCGCCGGGCGCGTGTTCCGGCATGACGGGAGGCGCGGCGTAGCGCCTAACGAGCTGCCAGGCCTCCTCAAATTCGCGCCGGCCGGCGTGGTGGCGGGCCACGCCCGGCCAGGCAAACTCGAGCCACTCGGGGTGGGTCTGGACATTGCGCAGCAGGTCGTCCAGCGGATCGCGCTGCGACCACAATTCGAAGAAACGCTTCTTTTGCCCGTTGGTGAATTGCTGCAGCTCGGGATCGGCCGCCAGCACCCGGTGCAGGACGGCCTCAAATTGCGGGCGGGTTGCGACCTCGAGATACTTGATCGTCAGGTCGGGACGATCCTGGGCAAAGTCGCGCAGCGCCTCGTGCACGCGCCGGTCGTAGTTGGCCGCGTCGGCCAGCATGAGAGAGTAAATTCCCGCTTCGTCAGCCCCGCGGCGCTGCAGGGCTTCGCGCCAGGCGGTGATGGCGAGGGTCGGTTGCCAGCCGAGCCAGGCTTTCCCTTCCTCAAACGGCAACTGGTAGGCGTTCGGCTCGAGGAAACGGGCGCGCCGAAAATCCGCCAGGGCGACCGCCGGCGTCTCGCGCTGGCCGACGCGGGCGACGGCGCGCAGGAAGTAGAGCTGCCAATCGAGCGGCGCCCACTCCAGGCTGCGATCGAGCAGGACGACGGCGTCGGCAAAGCGGTGCCCGCGATTGGCCACGACCGCGGCTTTCTTGGCATTCTCCACCCCGAGGCGACCCGGCACTGGCAGGCCGCGGCGCCAGCCGAAAAACCAGGCCAGGCAAACCAGCGCCAGGAGGAGCCCGGCGAAACGAAAAAGAAACGGCGGCCAGCGGCGCGGGGTCGACTCGAGCGGGCGAAATTGCGCCAGCCCGAGCAGCAGAGTGCCAGCGAGGAAACTGCCGAGGCGATGCGCCGAAACGTCGACGAAACCGTGGAGTAAAAAAAGCACCGCGCCGATGAGGGCGGCGTAGCGCACGCGCTGGTTGGTCCCCTCCCCCAGCGGGAAGGCCCGCCTGACGAAAAGCACAGCGCCGGCCAGGAGCAAAACCAGCGCCGGCCAGCCCATCTCGGCCGCGACCCAGAACCAGTCGCTCTCGGGATGGAGCGAGCGGGTCACGCCCTGCGAGGCATCGCGATAAAGCGCAAAAACGCCCTCGAAGTTTCCCAGTCCGAGGCCGGACCAGGGCGAAGCCTGGATCATCGCCCAGGCATCGCGAAAAATGAGCCAGCGATAATCGGAAGCAATCGCATCCGAGCTGCCGGGCGGCGGCCGAAAACGTTCAATCGTTTCCCCGCCGAAAATGAGAAGCCCGGCGAGGAGCGTGAGCATGGCCGAAACCGCGATCGCGATGCCTCCGCCCGACCATTTGCGGAAAGCCAGCCGCACCAGCCAGGCTGTCACCCCGACGATCAGGATCAGGATCCCGGCCCGGGAAAATGCGAGGATGAGCGCGGCCGTGAGGACGCCGACCCCGAGCAGCCAAAGGAGCCAGCGTTTGTGGCCGCGGCGAAAATCGTCCTGCATGCAGCCGAGCACGACGAGAGCGGAAATGCCGAAGAGATCGCCGGTCTGGTTGCGATTTGGGAATGGCCCAAAGCCGCGTTCGTTATGCCAAAAGGGCAGCGCGGTTCCACGGTAGCGCAGGTAAAGACAAAGCGCGGCGAGCGCGATAATCGCGGCGGAATAGGTGCGGGCGGCGAGCCGGATGTCGCGCAGGTTGGCATCGAGGGTCGCGACGTAATAAATCCAGCACAAGCCGGCAAGGAGCAGGATCATGCTCTCGAGCGTGATCCACGGCTGCACCGTGACGGTGGAAGCCAGCTGGATCCCGAAATCTTTCGTCAGGGCAACGCGCCAGGGCGGGAGCGTCATCCAGCGCGCGGGGAGGAAGGCGGCCGCGGCCAGGGCGAGAAAAAGCAGGGCGACCGAGTTCAGAGCCGGCCCGAGCGAAAAGCGGGGCGGCCGAACCAGCAGGAGAACCGAAAAACACCCGAGGACGAGAGCGATACTCCAGCGCTGGGTCGCCCCGCCCAGGAAGGCGGCACCGACGACGAGAAGCGGCAGGACAATTGCCGCCCAACTGGCGGCGGGAGTGCCGCCGGCCGCCGGCCGGGAGTGTGCGGTTGTCTCGGAAGGTTGCATCGTTCGTCCAGTTGCGGTGAAATGGGATTGGCGTAACCACTTGCGCTCACCAATGCCAGCGAAACAATCTTTCTATCCGGCGATCGGCCCAGCGAACTCTCTGCCGTCTACAGTGCAGTTGTGATTCTCAGTCGATAACCATGCTCACCCAGCGCACGCAAGGATTGTATCGCCTTTTTCTGCTTTGCCAGATTGCGATTGTCGCCGGGCTCTTCTGGTTTGGGGTCTGGATGATGGTGACCTTTTACTCGGAAGGGGCCGAGCTCACCTGGCGGCGGTACAGCATTTATTGCGCGATGCTGGTCGTCGGTCTGCTCGGGGAATCGCTCAGCCGGGAAGGCTCGAAAAGATATTTTCTCCAGAGCGAATTGCTCCGCCAGCATCGGCTCGCTCTCCGCCAGACTTTGGCCAGCGTGGGCTTGCTCGTCTTTTACCTCGTCGCGACCAAGGACGGCTTCATCTCGCGAATTTTCTTCTTCAATTTTATCCCCTGGCTTTATATCGCCCTCCTTTTTTCTCACCATTTCCTGCCGGAGTTTCTAGCCCGCGGAATTTATCGGCGGGAAGAAAAAACGCTCCTCGTCGGCTCGACGGTGAAGGCGGCCCAGCTCCGCCGCTGGCTCCGGCGCAAGGCCGAGATGGGTCTGCGCACGGTCGGGATTATTTGCGAGGAACCGCTCGATTGCACGGAGGACGGGATTCCCGTGCTCGGCGGCGCGGACCGATTTCAGCGCGTGATCGAGGAGCATGGCGTGACCCAGGTGATCATGCTCGAGTTCCCGCAATTTACCGAGCTGAACCGCAACCTGATCGCGACCTGCGACCAGCTCGGGGTGCGCCTCATGATTGTGAGCGACCTCGAGGAAAAGCTCGGGCATCCGGTGACACACTTCGACGATGACGGTTTCCGCTTCGTCGGTCTGCGGGAGGAGCCGCTGGAAAATCCGTTCAACCGCGCGGTCAAACGCACGATCGATTTCGGACTCGCGCTCCCGATCATGCTCTTCGTTTTCCCGCCCCTGGTGGTCGTCGTCTGGCTCGCCCAGCGTCTGCAATCGCCCGGACCGCTCCTCCATAAGCAGACCCGGGCCGGGATCCAAAACCGGCGTTTCGATATTTGGAAATTCCGCACCATGCATCCGCTCAATGACGACCTCGCGCGCCAGGCGACGAACGAGGACGACCGCGTCTATCCGTTAGGCAGATTGTTTCGCAAACTGAGCGTGGACGAGATCCCGCAGTTCTGGAACGTCCTCCGCGGCGACATGAGCGTGGTCGGGCCGCGGCCGCACCTGATCGAGCACAACGCGCAGTTTTCGCAGCTGATGGCGAACTACCAGGTGCGCACTTTCGTCAAACCGGGAATCACCGGCCTGGCCCAGGTGCGCGGTTTCCGGGGCGAAGCGCAAACCAGCAAGGACATCCAGAACCGGGTCGCCTGCGACATCGAATACCTGGAAAACTGGAATCTGACCCTCGAGGCCGGGATCATCGTCCGCACGATGGTGCAGCTGATCGTGCCGCCGCCCTCGGCCTACTAGGGCGCGATAAAGCGGACCCTGCCCCGACTGGGACCGGACGTGCGGAAGAATGCCCCTCCGGAGGGACGCGCTGCCGCGCGTCCAGTTTGGTGGTGTCGCCCTAACGACCTAACCGCTGCGCGACTTTCTTCTGCTCGGCCAGCAGCTCCTCGGGAACGTAGGGCGCGAGCGTGGCAAAGAATTCCTCCTGGCCGGCCAGCTCCTTCGCCCACTCCTCGGGTTTGACCGAGAGGAGCTCGCTCAGGTTTTCCTCGGAAACACCCTCCAGGCCTTTCAGGTCGAGATCTTCCGGGCGCGGCACCGCTCCGATCGGGCTCCCCCCCGCCCCGCCGCTGCCTTCGCAGCGATCGACGATCCATTTCAGCACCCGCATGTTGTCGCCGAATCCGGGCCAGAGAAATTTTCCCTCGGCAGTTTTTCGAAACCAGTTGACGTGAAAAATGAGCGGAGGGTTCGTTAGGCGCGGACCGGCCTCGAGCCAGTGCTGGAAATAATCGCCGATGTTGTAGCCGCAGAAGGGCAGCATCGCCATCGGGTCGCGCCGCACCTGGCCGACGGCGCCGGTTGCGGCGGCGGTTGTCTCGGAAGCCATCGTCGCCCCGATGTAGACGCCGTGCTTCCAATCGTCGGCCTGGAAAACGAGCGGCATCGTGTTGCTCCGGCGTCCGCCAAAAATAATCGCGCTGATCGGGACGCCCACCGAATCTTCCACTTCGGGGTCGAGCACCGGGTTGTTCCGCATCGGGACAGCGAACCGGCTGTTTGGATGGGCCGCCTTGGTTTTCGAGTCCGGCGTCCAGGGATTGCCCTTCCAGTCTGTCGCCTCGTTAGGCGGGTCGCCGTCCTTTCCTTCCCACCAGACGTCGCCCTCTTTCGTGAGGGCAACATTGGTGAAAAGGGTGTCGCGCTCGATCGCGCGCATGGCGTTGGGATTGGAGCCGTAGCTCGTCCCCGGCACGACGCCGAAATATCCGTTCTCGGGATTGACCGCGTAGAGCCGGCCGTCCTTCCCGATCTCCATCCAGGCGATGTCGTCGCCGATGGTGGTGATTTTCCAGCCGTCGAACCGCTTTGGCGGAATGAGCATGGCAAAATTCGTTTTCCCGCAGGCGCTGGGGAAGGCGGCCGCGACATAGTGCTTTTTCCCTTCCGGCGATTCCACCCCGAGGATGAGCATGTGCTCGGCGAGCCAGCCCTGCTTTTTCGCAAGATAGGAGGCGATGCGGAGGGCGAGACATTTCTTGCTCAGGAGGACGTTACCGCCGTAACCGGAGCCGACCGAAATGATGGCGTTGTCCTGCGGGAAATGGCAGATCCAACGGCGCTCCGGGTTGATATCGAGGAGCGAATGCACGCCGCGATTGAACTCCGCGTCGGGTTTTTCCCCCAGTTTCTCGTTCGCCTGCGCGCCCATCCGGGTCATGATCCGCATGCTCAGGACGACGTAGATGGAGTCGGTAATTTCGTAGCCGACCTTGGCCAGGGGCGATTCCGGCGGGCCCATGATGTAGGGCACGACGAACATCGTCCGCCCGCGCATCGCGCCTTTCAGCATCCCGTGCAGTTTGCTGTAGGTCTCGGCCGGGTCGGCCCAATGATTGGTCGGGCCGGCTTCCTTCTGCGTCGGGGTGCAGATGAGGGTGAACTGTTCGACCCGCGCGACATCGTTCGGGTTGGAGCGGTGGAGGTAACAACCGGGCGCCTTTTCCTGGTTGAGCTTGATCAGGACTCCCTGGCGGCAGGCTTCGCCTAACAAATAGTCGTTCTCCGCTTCGGAGCCGTCGCACCAGAAGATGTTGTCGGGCTCGGTCAGCAACTCGACTTCGTGGACCCAGTCGAGGACGGCCTGGTTGGCCGGTTTGTTTTCACCCATGCCACTGGGCGCGGAAATGGCAGGAGCGATGTTATCCATAAATTTTCGGCCGGCAGCCTGCAGGCGGACTCTTAATTTGAACGCTTCGGCCGCTTGGCCAAGGAAAAATTGTGGAGCGCAAGCTTCCAGGCTCACAGGGTGGAACAAGCAAGGTGGAAGCTTGCGCTACCCTGCACGGAGCCGTTTACTGTCGCTATGTTCGGCGTCGCGACCTCGGATGACTACCAGCCGGTAGCCTGGATGGGGCGCTATCCGATTCATGTCCCGACGCTGCTCGTCATCGTCCACGTCGTCTGCATGGTCATCAGCAGCCTCCTGATCGCGTTTGGCGCCGGAGCCCTCCTCAACGTGCTGGCCTTCGACAGCGCCCAGGTGCTATCCGGGCGGGTCTGGCAGATCTTCACCTACGCCTTCGTTCATTCCCCTTCCGGGCTGATCTGGTTCGCGATCGAGATGTATATGCTCTTCGCTTTCGGACGCGAGGTGGAGCGCTTCATCGGGCGGCGCGCCTTCATCACGCTTTACCTCGCCCTGCTGTGCGTGCCGCCGCTTGTGCTCACCGTCGCGGGGCTCTGGTATCGCGCCGGGATGGCCGGCTCGACCACGATTCATTTCGCCATCTTCATCGCTTTCGCCGCGATCTATCCCAACGTCGAACTCTTCCTCCGCATCATGGCGAAATGGTTCGCGCTGGTTTTTGTCGCCGCCTACACCCTGCAACTGCTCGCCTTTCACGCCTGGGCGGACCTGGCTGTGCTCTGGATGAGCGTCGGGCTGGCCTACGGCTTCATCCAACTGCGCGGCGCGACTCCCGAGCTCGCCTGGTTGACGGAATGGACCTCGCGCCTGCGATCGAAGCGTTCGCTCACCGTCGTTCCGCGGCAGACGCCCCGCCGCGTCGTCGAACCCGAGAACATTTACGAATCGATCGACCCGGTCCTGGACAAGATCTCGAAATCCGGCATCGGCAGCCTGACCGCGGGGGAACGGCGCGCGCTCGACCGGGCCCGCAATCGGCTCCTGAAAAAACCCGAGTGAGCGAATCGGCGACCGCGGCGCTGCGGCTCAGCGTCATTGTCCCGTCCTGGAACGACCAGGCCAGCCTGGCCCGTCTCCTGCCCGATCTCGTTAGGCTAAAGCAGCTTCACGAAGTGATCGTGGCCGACGCTTCCCCCAGCCCGGCCGCGGCCGGGGCGGCGCGCGCGACCGGTGCGATTTACCTGCCCGCCCTGCAGCCCAACCGCGGCGCGCAGATGAATCTCGCCGCCGCGCACGCCACTGGCGACGTCCTCATCTTTCATCACGCCGATTCGATCCTGACCGCACCCCATCTCGCCGCCATTGCGCAGGCCCTGCAAAAACCGGAAATCGTCGGCGGCGCTTTTTATCGGAAATTCGACGCGCGCCATCCGCGGCTCGTCTGGTTTGAGCAGGTCGGGCGTTTTTTTACCCGGCACGGCGGCAGTTTTTTCGGCGATCAATCCGTCTTCGTGCGACGCGAAACCTTTCGCGCGCTCGGCGGCTTCGCCCCCATCCCGCTGATGGAGGACATGGAATTCTCCCGCCGTCTGCGGCGTTTCGGGAAGGTCGCTGTCCTTGATCCGCCGTTGGAATCATCCACCCGCCGCCACCTCGGGCGCGGCCCCTGGCGCACCTCGATCCAGAACGGGCTCTTCATTCTGCTCTACAAGTGCGGCGTCTCGCCCGTTCATCTCCACCGCTGGTACTACGGGACGCGGCCTTCCGCGCCTAACGAGTCACTCGTCAGCGCGCAGCCGCTCGAGGAACTCGGCGGGCGTTGAAGCGGCGAGGAGCGCCTCCCGGGTGGCTTCTTTGTTGAGGCGGCGGGCCAGGCCGCCGACGCAGATGAGGTAGTCGTTCACCATCTGCTGCGGGACGGCGATGAGAAAAATGAGGTGCACCGGGATTTTCTCGGGACCAAACGGTACTCCCGCTACGCTGCGGCCGATCCCGAGCACGATATCTTCCACCAGGTCGGTCCGGGCATGCGGAAACGCGACTCCGCCATTGGCCACGGTGGAGGCGTTCTCTTCCCGCTCCATGACGGCGTCGAAAAATTCGTTCGTCTTGCTCAACTCGCCGCTTTCGCGCAGGAGCTCGACGATTTCCCACACCGCCTCGCCGGCGGTTTTCCCCGTGAGATCGAGAAGGACGTGGCGCGGATCGAGCAGACCGTCGAGCAAAGGCGAGATCATTGGCACTGGAATGATAGATTGACGGGCGCCGCGCTGATGTCGAACTATTCGGCAGGCGTGGCGAACGAAAATCATGGAATGACGAACGAAGCGGTGCACGCCGCCCAGGCCAGCCTTTACGATCAGGGCTACGTCAATGCCATGTCGCACTTTTACCGGGGCGAGCTGGGCCGGATCATGGTCTGGCGGCAGCGCCTCGACACCACGACGAACTGGGCCGTCACGAGCAGCACGGCCATCATCACGATCGCGTTTTCCAACGCCGGCGTCCCGCACCTCATCTTCTTTTTCAATCTCGCGATCGTCTGGATCATGCTCTGGATTGAGGCTCGGCGTTATCGTTTTTACGACGCTTTCCGGGCGCGAGTGCGCATGCTGGAAGCGCATTTTCTCGTGCCGATGGTGATGGAAAATCGGCATCTCCTGCAGGGCGAATGGAAGAAACTGGTCTGCGAAGATTTGATTTTGCCCTCCTTCAAGATCGGCAAACTCGAGGCCGTCGGGCGCCGCCTGAAACGCAACTACGTTTTCATTTTCATCCTCATCATGATCGCGTGGGTAATGAAGATTTTCCTCCACGCGACCGAGCCGATCGACACCGTCGGCGCCTTCTATCGCGCTCTCCGGGTCGGGCACATCCCCTCCTGGCTGGTCGCGATTATTTTTGTCGGCACCCTTGTTTCCGTGATCGGGATCGCGGTTTACGTCGGCCGCAAAACCTCCGGCGAAATTTCCGAATTCGGAAGCCATCGTTCGCTCTGGCGGATTTGATTCTTGTGCATCCGCAATTCGCCAGACTCTGCGAAATCGTGGCGCAATTGCGCGCGCCCGGCGGCTGCCCGTGGGACCGGGAACAGACCCACGAATCGTTAGTCCCGGGCCTGCTCGAGGAAGCCTACGAGGTGGCGGATGCGATCCGCTCGAAAGACGAGGCCAATCTGCGTGAAGAGCTGGGCGACCTGCTCCTGCAGGTGGTGATGCACGCCGACATCGCCGCCGAAGCGGGCCGCTTCAACCTCGAGGACGTGGCCGTGCGGGATCGCGGATAAACTGGTCCGGCGTCATCCGCACGTTTTCGGCGAAAGCGAGGCGCGCGATACCGGCGCGGTCCTGAAACAGTGGGACGAAATCAAACGCGCGGAAAAAAAGTCGCCTGACGCAGGCTATTTTGCCGGCCTAACGAGAGCATTGCCGGCCCTGATGCTGGCCCAAAAAGCGCAGGCCAAGGCGGCGCGGGTCAATTTCGACTGGAACGAACTGCGCGACGTGATCGCAAAAGTGGATGAAGAGCTGGCCGAGGCAAAGGAAGCGATCGGTTCCGGCGACCGGGAGGCGATTGCGGACGAGGTGGGCGACCTTCTTTTCGCGGTCGTGAACCTGGCGCGCAAAAGCCAGCTCGACGCTGAGACGGTCCTGGCCGCGGCCACGGAAAAATTCATCGTCCGCTTTCACGCCCTCGAGCGCGAACTGCAGGAGCAGGGCGGCAAACTCGGAGAAGCCGACCTCGCGGCGCTCGACGCCATCTGGAACCGGGTCAAGAAAGCGGCCCCGCTCGCCTGACGAATGGAAACCGAATACAAAGTCCGGCTCGAAATTTTCGAAGGTCCGCTCGATCTCCTGCTTTACCTGATCAAGCGCGACGAGCTCGACATCTACGACATTTCGCTGGAGCGGATCACCCAGCAATACCTCGAGTATTTGCAGGCGTTCAAGGAGCTGAACATCGATGTCGCGGGCGAGTTTGTCGTCATGGCGGCGAACCTGATTTATCTCAAGAGCCGCAGCCTCCTCCCGGTCGATCAGCAGCCGCCGGAAGAGGACGTGGACGAAGACGATCCGCGCTGGGATTTGATCCGGCAGCTGATCGAATACAAAAAATTCAAGGAAGCGGCGGGCGCTCTGCAAATGCGCGAGCTGGAACAGGAACGGATCTTCGCCCGGATCGGCGACGGCAGCGCGCCGGAAGTGGCGCCGCTGCATCTCGGCGAGGTCGGAATTTTCCAGCTCATCAACGCCTTCCAGAACGTGCTCAAGCGGATCGATGCGAAGGAAGACCTGCGGGAGATGTTCGGCGAAAATTTCACCGTCTCGGACAAGATCGAGCAGATCCTGCAGAGCATGGCCGGTGGCAAACCGATCCGGTTTTCGGATCTGTTCGCGCGGATCGCGTCCCGGGTTGAAATCGTCGTGACCTTCCTCGCCCTGCTCGAATTAATCCGGCTCAAACAAGTGCGCGCCATCCAGTCCGATCCGTTCCAGGAAATCGAGATCGCGCCGCTCGCGCAGTAATGCCGCGGATTCTGATTGCCGGCTGCGGCTACGTCGGCACCGCCACGGCCGATTTATTTCACGCCGCGCGATGGGAAGTGGAAGGCTGGACGCACTCGCCCGAGTCGGCGGCGAAATTGCGCGGCAAGCCGTACGCCATTCGCGCGGTCGACATCGCCGACCGCGACTCGGTCGCGGAAGCTGCGGGGGAATTCGACGCCGTGATTCACTGCGCCAGCTCGGGCGGCGGCGGGGCGGCAGGTTATCGCCGCGTTTATTTCGAGGGCGCGAAGAACCTGCTCGCGACGCTGCGTCCGCGCACTTTCGTCTATACCAGCAGCACTTCCGTTTATGCCCAGGCCGAAGGCGAGTGGGTCGACGAAGCGAGCGCGGCGGAGCCGCGACACGAGACCGGAAAAATCTTGCGCGAGACCGAGGAACTCGTTAGGCAAGGCAACGGTATCGTTGTGCGGCTGGCGGGAATTTACGGGCCGGGCCGCTCCGCGCTTCTGCGGAAATTTCTCTCCGGCGAAGCCCGGATCGAGGAAGGCGGAGACCGCTATCTCAACCAGGCACATCGCGATGACATCGCCGCCGCCCTCTTGCATCTCATCGTCAAAAAAGGTCTGGAGTCACCAGCGATCTTGAACATTTCCGATAACGAGCCGATCACGCAGCGCGACGCTTATACATGGCTGGCGGCGAGGCTGAATCGCCCGCTGCCCGAAGTCGCCGCCCGGGCGGCCGAACGAAAACGCGGCGCGAGCAACAAGCGCGTCTCCAACCGAAAGCTGCGCGCGCTCGGCTGGGAGGCGCAATTTCCGACCTTCGCGAGCGGGATGGAGAGGTCGGTGCTTCCGGCCTTTCCAACCTTGGGCGCCTGATCAGGCAGCCGCGATATCCGACGGCGGAACGACCGGGGTAACGTCCTCGGTTTTGCAAGCCCACCAAACGCTGGTGAGAACGGAACCGGTGGTAAGGATGAAAAAGAAGAAGGTGAGCATGGAAGTGCCTTCGTCTTTAGCAACGGGCATGCCCGGGGCTGTTTACGAGGGAAGACTCGATAAGCGGGGCGCCAGAAACGTCAACCCGTTAACAGAAGTGTCACGTTCCTGAACAGCGAAAGTGTCAGCGTCAACTAGCCTAATGACGGCTCGATCAGCCCAAAATCACCGCTCTTGCGGCGATAAAGGACGTTCACGCGTGAGTTCCGCGCGTTCATGAAAACGAGGAACTGCCGGGTCGACATTTCGAGCTGCAGGACCGCTTCGTCGACGAACATCGGCTTGACCGGATGCCGTTCCGTCCGGACGACGGCGTGCTCGTGGTGCTCATCTTCCTCGACCGGCTCGGGATGGAGAATCTGCTCTTCGATATGCCGGATATCTTCCCGGCGCGGCCGATGGCGGCGGAGGAGACGGGTTTTGTATTTGCGCATCTGGCGCGCGATTTTGTCCATGACCGCGTCGATCGCGGCGTAGAGATCGTCGGTTTCTTCCCGGGCCTCGATCGTAATGTGATTGGAACAAATCAGGATGACCTCGGCCCAGTGCCGGTATTTTTCGACGCCGAGAATAACGTGAGCTTCGATGATCTTCGGATAGTCGAGGTGCAGCCCTTCGATTTTGCGCGTGGCGTATTCGTTAATCGCGTCGGTGATGGCGAGGTGGCGGCCGGTGACCTTGACATGGGGATTGGCGTTGGCGGTTTGCATGCGGTTCCTTTGGTTACATCTGAAATCGTTCGCCAAGGTAAAGCTGGCGGCTGATCGGGTCGTTAATCAGGAAATCTTTGGTTCCCTCGCTCACGACGCGGCCCTCATCGATGAGGTAGGCGCGATCGACGATTGAGAGGGTCTCGCGCACGTTGTGGTCGGTGATGAGAATGGCGAGGCCGGATTTGCGCAGGTTCACGACCAGTTGCTGGACGTCGTAAACCGCGATCGGGTCAACCCCGCTGAAGGGCTCGTCGAGCATGAGCAGTTTCGGCCGGGTCACGAGCGAGCGCGCGATCGTGAGGCGGCGTTTCTCGCCGCCGCTCAGGGTGAGGGCGGTGTTTTTCGCGATCCGCTCGATCCCGAACTGATGCAAGAGCTCGTCGCAGCGGTGGCGCCGTTCCTTTTTGCTCAACGGCATCGTCTCAAGAATAGCGAGGATGTTTTGTTCCACCGTCATTTTGCGGAAGATCGATTCCTCCTGCGGCAGGTAACCCATCCCGAGCCGGGCGCGCTTGTACATCGGGTAATCGGTCACGTCGGTGCCGGAGAAAATGACCCGGCCGCTGTTTGGCCTAACGAGACCGACGATCATGTAAAAGCTGGTCGTTTTGCCGGCGCCGTTCTTTCCCAGAAGACCGACGATTTCGCCCTGGCCCACGTTCATCTTGATCCCGTTTACGACCGCCCGGCCGTCGTAAATTTTGACCAGGTCGTCGGTCAAGAGGACCTCGGGGTGCTCGTTAGGCGAGGTCGCGCGCGGAGTGGATTCGGGCGCGGGTGGCGGCGCGGTCTCGCTGATCATGGCTGCCTGGTTTCGGCGGCGGGAGCTGGTTTCCCGTTTTTATCCTTCTTCGAATCCTGCCGGATCTCCGTCCGGCTGGGGCCGCGGGTGGTGAGACGACCGTCCTGATTCAGAATCATGATGGTCTCCGGGCTCGTCGCGACATGGGTATCGAGGCCCTGCTGCACGCGCGGACTCCCGGTCAGCACGACATTGCCATCGGCGGAAGTGTAAACCGCTTTCTCCGCGAGGCCGACCGCTTTCGCGGGCTGCCCGCCTTTGGGGTCGGGTTTGTCCCGGACCACGCCGACGTGGCCCTCGGCGATCGCCCGCTCCAGGCCTTCGCCCTCTTCCTTGTGGATGTAGACGGTCAGCTTGTCGGATTGGATATTGAAACGCGGATCGAAGACGCGGACGTGGCCGGAAAAGACACCGATGCGTTTCTCGGTATCGAAGGAGGCTTCATCGGCGTAAATCTGGGTCGCGATCGGCTCGCCATTCGCCTTCGTCGCGGCGAGGGCGGGCGAAGACTGCGGTTTCGCCGCGGCCGGTTTGCTGGTCGTCTCCTGCGCCCCGGCGGGCAGAAGCAGGGCAAAAGTCAGAAGGAATACGGCAATCGGTTTCATGGCTTGGCGGCGGCGCCGGCGATTTCCTTCTGGTTGAAAAGGGTCATGTGGACGTTGCCCTTGAGCATTCCCAATTTGGTCTCGGTGTTGAAGCTCATGGTGTCGCCGGCGATCTCGAAATCGGCCCGCTTCACCTTCGTCCGCTTCTTGGAATCGATCACCCGGCTCTCGAGATCGAGAACGGCGTCGCTCATGTCGACCTTGAAGTCGGGTTGCTCGCGCTCGTCGAAGGTCGTCATCTTCAAATCCGTAAAGCGGACATGGTTCTCATCGACGCGGGCGGCGGTGGCGGCCTCGAAACGGCCGATCAATTTTCCCTTGATGTCGTAGTTCGGCAGGATCAGCCCCTTCGCTTCGTGCCCGATGGTGAGCGGGATGTTTTTCAGGCCGAACTCCGGGGTCGGCGTAGGCGAGGCCTTGCGGTTTTTGCGTTCCGCGGAAAAGGCGAGCGAGCTGCCCACCAGCAACAAAAGAAAACTCAGGCGCGCCCCGCGAAAAAGGCGGAACCCGCTACGACACGGCAGCATGAATAGCTTTTAACATGCGCAAGTGCTTCGGCAAATCCTTTAGCGGAACTTGATTGGGCCCATCGGAGAGGGCGCGCGCCGGATTCTCGTGCACTTCCATGAAAATGCCGTCGCAGCCGGCAGCGAGCGCGGCCCGGGCCAAGACAGGCGCAAGGGCGGCGTCGCCGGAAGTGGCGTCGCCCGCGCCGCCGGGGCGCTGGACGGAGTGGGTGGCGTCAAAAATGACGTGGTAACCGGCGTCGCGAAGCCAGGCGAGGGAGCGCATGTCGGCGACGAGGTTGTTGTAGCCGAAGGTCGTGCCGCGTTCGGTGAAGAAAAACTTCTTCGCCCCGAAGGCGACGAGCTTCTCCGCGATGTTGCGCACATCCCACGGGGCGAGGAACTGGCCTTTCTTCACATTCACCACCCGCCCACTTTCGGCTGCGGCCTTGATGAGATCGGTCTGCCGGCAGAGAAACGCGGGAATTTGCAGGACGTCGATAAACTCAGCCGCGATCGCCACCTCTTCCGGCGAATGCACATCGGTCGTGACCGGCATGCCGATCTCGTGCCCGATCTCGGCGAGGAGGGTGCAGCCGTCGCGCGCGCCGATGCCGCGATAGGAGCGGACGGAAGTGCGGTTGGCCTTGTCGTAGGAAGCCTTGAAAATGAAAGGGAGCTCTTCCGCGGCGCAAACTTGCGCGATCCTGCGCGCCATTCGCCTGACGAACGCTGCGGATTCAATGACGCACGGCCCAAGGATGAAGGCCGGACGTTTCCCGCCGAGCGTGACGGATTGAATCGCAAGCGGCTTCGGCTTCATCTTGAGAGCGGCGGACTTTGAGCCGATCGGGCACCGCGCTTAGGAAGCGGTCTCGACCAGTTCGGGATCGGGCGGCACCTGGTCGAGCGGCGCCGGCTCAATCGCGAGGATGGCATAACGACCGCTGTCGTTTTCCGAATTCAATTCCACGATTTCGCCAACGCGCCGGCCTAACAATGCCTTCCCGATCGCGGTCTGGTAGGAAATGACGGCGCGGTCCGGGTCGCCATCCCAGGCCCCGAGGATAGTGTAGGTCTCCTCCGCGTTCGTGTTCGTTTCGCGCAGGGTGACGATCGTGCCGATCGAGACCTGGGAAAGGTCGGGGCTCTCGAAGGTGGTGCCGCGGGCGCGATGCAGGTCGCGTTCCAGTTCGGATTTGCGGCGCATGAGGACGGCCTGCATTTCCTTGGCGGCCTTGAATTCGAAATTCTCGCGCAAGTCGCCGTAGGAGCGGGCGACCCCGATCTCCTTGCTGTTTTCGGGAATTTTTTTGTTCACCAGCTCCTCCAACTCGCCCTTGCGTTTCTGCAGGCTGCTCCAGGAAACAACCAGTGCTTCGCTCTTTTCCTCGGGCTGCTCGCCGCTGACCAGGCTTTGCAGGTCGGGGTAGAGCTTGATGATCCGCGCCATGAGCGAGCGCTTGGTCAATTCGTCGAAGACCGGGCTGAGGAGGAGGCGGCGCATGGCGTCGCGGGCCAGGCCGAGCTCGGCGCCGGCAAAAATATCGGGGATGAGGGAACGGTCGGAGAGGAGGAGGTCGCGCAGGCGAGTGCTGCGGCTGTTGCTCTCGTTATGCTGGTCGCGCTCGCAGGCGGAGAGAACCGCGCTCAGGAGTTCGGGGTTGATCAGCTCCGGCCACTCGGCGCGGTTTTTGCAGAGCCAGTAGAGCATCTCGCTGGTCGCGGAATGTTCGCGCAGACTGCGCTCGAGCGCGGCCCGCAGGCCGTCGAGTTTGCCGGCCTCGGCGAAGACTTTCGGCATCGAGGAAACGAGGCGGGCGTTGCTCCCCTGCATGAGCTGGAGGGCGCGCTGCGTCCAGCGCTCGCCGAGCGCGGCGGGCAGGACATGAAGAACGCGGCGCTCCTTGGCCGAGGGAAGTTTCGGGAGGATGTCGGCCAGGCGCGGCTCTTCCTCCACGATCAAACGCTCGATGGTGAAATCGGGATTGGCGCTGCGCAATTTGGGTTCGCGCTGGAGGAGATCGTCGCGGCCGATGAGAAGCTCGAACGCCATCGCGGGGTTGAGCCGCTGGTTGCGGCGCGCGGTTTCCTCGATCGCATCGAGAAGCGGCTGGAGCTGTTTTTCCGGCTCGGTGAACTCGTGATGGAGCTTAATGATCTGATCGAGGGCGGCGGCCTGCTCCTTCGGTTGCCGCGTCTGGTTGAAAAAAGTGAGGAGCTCATCGGCCCGCGAGACGGGCGCGTCGCGCAGCTCGATCGGGTCGTTTTTCTTTGTCGGAATGAGAAAGTGACCCTCTTTCTTGAGCAGCTTCTTGGTCGACTCCCACCAGCGCTTGAACTCCGGCTCGCTGAAAACGTCGCCTAACAACCAGCCGCTGATCTGCGCCTGGGTCGCCTTGCCGCCGAGGCTCTGGAGGATGTTCCGCATCACGTCGGCGGCGTTGTCCTTGAGCTGGCTTTTCAGCGCGCTCAGGTCGGTCGCTTTCTGGGCGAGAAAATGTTCGGCCGGGATCGGGGTCAGATTTTCCGCCGCATACTGGAGCTGCATGGGGTGAGCTTTTTTCTTTTCGAAATCGATCAGGATCTGATTGAGGAGGAGATTCCAATCGGCCACCCGGCCAAAGCCCCAGCTCTTGTGCAGACAAAAGCTGCCGGGCTTGAGTTGATCGAGCTGTTCGGCATTGGCGGCCGTGAGCTTTCCTGAGTCGACCAGCTTTTGCAGTTCAGCGTCCATAAAAATGCGGGGAGGTAATGATGCACGAGGCGCCGCTCGTCGCAAACCATGCTCTTTCTTTCCCGTTGCCCCCCTCGGTCACTCATGGAAACCTAGCGCCGCGTGACGGTCAGCATCTGGTTTTGGGTCGCCTTTCATCTTGGGGTTTTGATTGCGCTGGCCGTCGATCTCTTCAGCGATCGCGGGGGCGAACGGCTCAGTCTGGCCAGCGCCGTTCGGCGGAGTCTGCTCTGGGTCGGGCTCTCTCTAAGCTTCAACGCTTTCGTCTGGTGGTGGCAGGGGCCCGACCAGGCGGTCGACTTCTTCACCGGCTACCTGATCGAGTACTCGCTCAGCGTCGATAATATTTTCGTTTTCGGGCTCATCTTTGCCTACTTCCGGGTGCCGCCCCAGTACGAGCACCGGGTTTTGATCTGGGGCATCCTCGGCGCGCTCATCATGCGCGCGACCATGATCGGCCTCGGCGTGGCGCTGGTCTCGCGCTTCCATTTCGTCATTTATATTTTCGGCGCCTTCCTTCTCATCACCGGGTTGCGGATGCTCTTCGGCAAGTCGGAAGCGATCGACCTGGAGCACAATTTCATCCTCCGCATCGTGCGACGGCTGCTGCCGGTGACGAGCGATTATCACGGGCCGAAATTCATCGCCCTCGTCCGGGGCCGGCGCGTCCTGACCCCGCTCGCCCTCGTCCTGATCGTGATCGAGTTGATGGATCTGGTCTTCGCGGTCGATTCCATCCCGGCGGTGCTCGCGATCACGCGCGACACCTTCATCGTTTATACCTCCAACATCTGCGCCATCCTTGGGCTGCGCTCGCTCTACTTCCTCCTCGCCAATCTCGTGACCCGTTTCATTTACCTGCGCTATGGCCTGGCGATCATCCTCTGTTTTGTCGGCTTGAAGATGCTAATCGAGTGGCTGGTGGAAATTCCGAGCTGGCTTTCGCTCGTCGTCATCGTCCTGGTGCTGGCGACGACCACCGTCGCCTCGCTCTATGCGACCAGGAAACAGGGCGCTTCCGCACCGTCCTAAAGAAATGTTGCAATCCCGGCCACGAACCGATTTACTCGCGACGCTCTCATGAAATTGCCGCTCGTTCTTTTCCTCTGTGCCGGCTGTGCGGCCAGTTCGTTAGCCGATATCCAGGATCCGCCGGCGGCGGATCACGGGCCGACGCGAAAACTTTCGCGCGGTCTGGCCAACATGGCTTTTGGCTGGTCGGAAATTCCGGTCACGATCGGGAAGATCAACAGCCAGGAAGGCAACTCCGCCGCCGCCAGCTACGGCGTAGTCCGGGGAACCGGGCGCGCCTTTGCCCGGTTTGGGGTCGGTTTTTACGAGGCGCTGCTCTGGCCGTTCCCGGTTTACAAGGGCACCTACTACCCGGTGCTGCGGAACGACGTGCACTGGATTCATCGCGGCTACAGCGAATTTCCACCCGAGCTCGGGAACGAATCGAAGTATCCCTACGTGCGGGATTATTGATCCGCTCGTTAGGCGAAGGGCGGCTTGAGGATTTTTCGCGCGGACGAGCTCGAGAGCGCGAATCCGGCCGCTGTTTGAGGAAAACTTCGCGCGCTTCGGCGAACTCGGCGCGTCGGTTTCGATCTGGCAAAACGGGCGCCCCCTTCTCGAACTGGAAGGCGGCTTTCGCGACCGGCGCCGCGAGCAGCCCTGGACGAGCGACACGATCGTCCTCGTCTGGTCGGCTACGAAGGGTTTAGGCAGCGCCTGTCTGCTGCATCTCTTGCAGGAGCAGGCGATCGGATTGGAGAGGCGGGTCGCGGAATTCTGGCCGGAATTTGCCGAAGCCGGCAAAAGCGAGGTCACGCTCGCCCAGCTTCTTTCCCACCAGGCCGGGCTGGCCGCGCTCGATCAACCGGCTGAGATCACCGATCACGCCGCGGTCGTTAGGGCTTTGGAAAAGCAAACGCCGCTCTGGCCGCCGGGCACGGCGCACGGTTACCACGCGCGCACCTTCGGTTTTCTCCTCGACGAACTGGTGCGGCGCATCGACGGCCGAACGCTGGGCGATTACTGGCGCGAAATCTTCGCCGAACCGCTCGGCCTCGACCTTTGGATCGGCCTCCCCGCCGCGGAGAACGCCCGCGCCGCGAACGTTTACGCGGCGAAAGCGTCGGGCCCGTCGACGGACCCGTTCTACAAGGCCCTGACCACCCCGGGCTCGCTGCAACGCCGCGTCTTCACCTCGCCGCGCGGCCTAAACGCCGTCAGCGCGATGAACGATCCGGCCCATCGCGCTCACTCGCTGGTTTCCATGGGCGGCATGGGCAGCGCCAGTGCGCTGGGTAAATTCTACGCCCTGCTGGCGAACGGCGGCGAACTCAACGGGCAGCGCTTTTTCTCTGCCGCGACTATCTCGCAGATGACCACCACGCTCGCCTCCGGCCAGGACGAAGTTTTCCTCGTCCCGACGGCATTTTCGGCTGGTTTCATGAAAGACCCGGAGGACTCCGTCGCCCGAATCTTCGGTCCCTCAGCCGAGGCGTTCGGACATCCGGGCGCCGGCGGCAGCCACGCCTTTGCCGACCCGGAAAATCATCTCTCTTTCGCCTACGTGATGAACCAGATGGAGCAACAAGTCCTACCTAACGCCAAGTCGCTCCGCCTGGTCGCGGCGATCTACGAATAGCCGGCAAAAGGCCATGTGCCTGGAGGGATTCGAACCCCCAACCTTCTGATCCGAAGTCAGAAGCTCTATCCGGTTGAGCTACAGGCACGGAGACGGTGACAAAACATCGGGAAATCGCGAGCCGCCACCGAAAAGGCATACAAGTGTATCCAAAGCGGAATCCGTTGACAGATTTACCCCTTTTCAGCCAGCCTGCGCTTGGAATGAGTCGGCCTTTCGCATCATTGCAGATCGCCGTTGCGAAACGGCTCAAGCCATTGAGCGTTCTTGCTGCTTTGTGCCTGTCTTTCGGGGCGCAAATGGCCCGGGCCGAGTCACCGGTCACCGAAGGGAGCTGGAGCACGCTGCCTTACCCGATGCCGATCAACCCGATCCACGTCGGTCTGCTCCATACCGGCAAGGTCCTGGTGGTGGCCGGCTCGGAAAACATCGGGTCCCAGCATGAAGACGAGGAATATTACGGCGCAGTCTGGGATCCGGCGAGCGGGACGATCACCGTGCAGAACCTGCTCTGGGATATCTTCTGCACCGGCATGTCGGCCATGCCCGACGGCCGATATCTCATCGTCGGGGCGACGAGCAGCTACAACCCTTTTTACGGCGATTCCCTCGCCAGCGTGTTCGATCCGGTGACGGAGAAATTTGCGCAGGCGGAATACATGGCCCATGGCCGTTGGTATGCCACCTCCACCGTCCTGGCCGATGGAAGCACGATGGCTTTCTCGGGTTTGACGGAGCTGAACCAGATCAACATGGCCGTCGAACTCTATAACGTCGGGTCGGGATGGAGTCCGGAATATATCGCGCCCTGGAAACCGCCGCTCTACCCGCGCATGCATCTCCTGCCCGACGGCACGGTCTTTTATAGCGGTCCCACCTCGATCTCGAGCATTTTCAATCCCAGCCACCAAGGCCTGGACCGTCGGCGTGGCCGAGACGATCAAGAAAACGAATCGCAGAGGTGGCTCCTCCGTCCTCCTCGCACTCCGGCCCTCCGATGGCTACGCCGCCAGGTTAATGGTCGTGGGCGGCGACAGCCCCGGGAGTCCGACCGCGGAATTGATCGATCTCTCGGCCGCAACGCTGGCCTGGCGTGAAGTCGGCGAGATGGGCCTGGGTCGGATTCGCCTGAACGCTACGCTTTTGCCGAACGGCAAAATCCTCGCCTCCGGCGGCTCGATCATCGACGAAGACCCGAATACCGCCAGCTTGACGGGCGACCTTTACGATCCCGCCACCGAGACCTGGTCGCCCGCCGGGCTCTCGGTGTTCCCGCGGCTCTACCACTCCTCGGCGATCCTTTTACCGGACGCGACGGTATGGGTGGCGGGGAGCAATCCGGACGAAGGAATCTACGAGGACCAGATGGAGATTTATTCGCCTCCCTACCTCTTTACCGCCGACCCCAACGGGAACGTGATCCTGGCCACGCGCCCGGTGATCACCAGTGTCAGCTCCAAAGTCGGTTACAACGCGCGCCTCAACATTCGCACCCCGGACGCGGCCAGCATCAGCCAGGTCGTGATCATGCGCCCCGGTTCCGCCACCCATTCCTTCGACTTCGATCAACGGCTCATCGAACTCGCCTTTACCGTCTCCCGCGGCACGATCGTCGCGACAGCGCCGCCCACCGGCGCGATCGCTCCTCCAGGCTATTACATGGTCTTTCTCATCAATCATTCCGGCGTGCCTTCAGTCGCCAAGTTTGTCCACCTGAGCTCGACTCCGAAAAACCGGACGCCGGACGCGACCATTACCTTGCCCACCCAGGATGAAACGATTGAGATGGGAAGTGCGGTCGACTTCAGTGGAAGCGCGACGGATCGCGACGGATCCATCACGAGCTACAAATGGATCTTCCCGGGGGGTTCTCCGGCCACGAGCACGGAGCAGAGTCCCGGTCCGGTGACATTTTCCTCACCCGGCACCTACATCGTCTCGCTCAACGCGATCGATAGCAGCGGCGTGGCCGATCCCAGCCCCCCGACCCGCACCATCACGGTGACGGGCGAAGAAGATCTCGAGTTATACTTCATCAAACCGCTTCCAGGCACGACGGTGGAGGGACCGAAAATCAAAGTCATCCTCGAGGCCGAAAATGCGGAGGGATATTCCAACACCTTCACTTTGTCGGTCGATGGAAACCTCATCGGCAGCACGACCGTCTACGAAGAATCCGCCACCTTCTTTTGGCTGACCGACAGCTACGCCGCCGGGGTTCACACTCTGTCGGGCAGAGTGGTCGACGGCACCGGCAATTCGCACTCGCTGGACATCTCGGTGACGCTGGTCAAATAAGCTGCGCCGGTCGCGACCAGGACGGGATTGTAAGGCGTCGCGACCTTTGTCGCGGCGTCGTTAGGCGGCGAGGAGATCGACGCCGTCGAGCGCGGCGATGATCTCACAACCGACGAGCAGCTTTTCCAGCGGATCGCAGGCTTTGCAGCTCTTCCTCGCGGAGCAGGCGTTGCCAGAAGGCGAGCGCGTTGGGTGATTCGGAATCGCGAGAGAAGTCGGCAGTCAGGATCATGCTCGGCTATTTAGCAGTCGCTGTGCCAGCGCGTGGCGCGGAATTTCGGCGCCGAAAATCCGGGGAAAGGGTGGCCAACGGGACTCGAACCCGCAACAGCCAGAACCACAATCTGGGGCTCTACCATTGAGCTATGGCCACCGTCGAAGTGCGACTCTAATTTTTCCCCGCGCAATTGCAAAGGCAAAGGCGGGATTCCCCCCGCCGTGACCGTTGCATGCCTTCCACTCGTCGGCTATCATCCGCGGTCTTGGCGATGAACAAAATCGGGCTGCTTCTCCTTCCCGTCCTCGCGTTTTTCGCGTTGCCGCCCGCTTCCTTTGCCCAGGAAGTCGATCCCTCCGAGGTCTTCCTCAAGGCTTACATGACCGCGCAGCAGGCGGAAAAAATGGAGCGCGAGAACCAGCTCAAGCCCGCCCTGGCCAAGTTCCGTTTTGCCGGCTCCATGCTCGAGGAGCTGAAAAAAAACAGCGGCGACTGGCAGCCAGCGATCGTCGATTATCGCAGCCGCAAAATTGGCGAAGCCATCCTCCGCGTCCAAAGCAAAATCGACACCCAGACCGATCTCGCCGCCACCGCGCAACCGCCGGCGCCCGAAACCGGCCAGCTGCCTCTGCCCAGCGCCGCGCCCGCTGAGCCCAGCGTCGAGGTCGGCGCCCGGCCCCCGCCACCAAGGCCGGTCGACGTCCAAGCCGCGATTCAGGATGCGACCAAGGAGCTGCGGTCCCGCGTCGAAGCGCTCGAGGCCGAGCTGAAAAAATCGCAGAAAGAAATTTCCACCGCGCAAAAGGAAAAGTCCGATATCTCCGGGAAACTGGAGCAGACCAGCGCCGAGTTGGAACAGGCGAAAGGAGATCTCGCTAAAAGAGCCCAGGCCGAGAAAGAAGTCCGCGACCAGCTCTCGGCCGCGCAGGAATCGCTCCAGGTCATTCAATCGACCGGAGAAGGCGACCAAAAGGCAGCGGCCGCGCTCCAGGCGGAGATCGGTCAGTTAAAGAAGGCGCTCACGGCCGCCGAAGTGGGCCGAACCGCCGCGGAAAAGGAAACCTCTGACGCCAAGACGAAACTGGCCGATGCCCGCAAGGAAGTTGCGGGCGTCACCCAGGAACGCGATGCGATCAAGCGCGAACGCGACGACGCGGTCCGCGAGCTGCAGATCGCGGGCGACGCCAAGGCCCGCGTGCAAGTCCTGATGGCGGAGAACAGCGACCTGCAGCAAAAGCTCGCCACCGCGGAGAGCACCGTCCGGGAAATAAGCGCCGATCGCCCCCGCAAAGCGCAGGAGTTGCAGGACGTAAAACAGGAGCTCGAGAAACTGCGCGGCCAGCTCGTCGCGAGTCAAAAAACGAACCAGGATTCCGAGAAAATGATCGCCGACCTGCGCGCTCAGCTCGACGACGCAAGCAATACTTTGGCCACAGCGCAATTGAGCGGCGCCACGCCCGAGGAGACGGAGCGGCTGGTGAAAGAGAACCAGATGCTGCGCGCCATCGTCGTGCGCGAACGGCAGGAAGAAGCGCGCCGCGAAGGGGCGAAAAAGCTGCTGCTGGCCGAGTTCGACAAACTGAAAATCAAATCCGACGTCCTCGACCAGCAGATCCATCTCCTGGCCGAGCCGATCACGAAATTGAGCGCGGAAGAGCTGGCCCTTTTGAAAACCCCGGTGGTCTCGATCTCCGACACCGCGCCGGGAACGGTCAAGGCCAGCCTAACGATGGCTAAGCCCAACCCGATCACGATCAGCAACTCGCCCCAGACGGCACCGACGGCGGAGAAAGCCTCCCTCGAATCGGTCGCCGAAGGCGACGGCAACTCCCTCGGGCCGGAAGTCGCCGCCACCTTCAAGCCGGGCGTGCCGGCCGACCTCATGCCGCTGGCCCGCGAAGCCAAGGCCAGCTTCGACAAGGGCAACTACAAACAAGCGGAAAAGCTCTATCAGGAAATCCTGACGAAAAGCCCGAACAATCTCTATTCGCTCTCCAACCTCGGCGTCGTCCTTTTCCGCAACGGCAAACTCAAGGCGGCCGAGCTGACCCTGAAGAAGGCGATCGCGATCGCGCCCCGGGATGAATTCACCCACACCACCCTCGGGATTGTTTATTACCAGCAGGCCAAGTTTGACGACGCGCTCTCCGAGCTGACGAAATCGCTCGCGATCAATCCGAAAAGCGCGACCGCGCACAACTATCTCGGCATCACCGCGAGCCAGAAGGGCTGGCAGGAAGCGGCCGAGAAAGAGATGCTCGCCGCCATCGCGGAAAATCCCGAATACGCCGACGCGCATTTCAACCTCGCGGTCGTTTATTCGACCTCGCAGCCGCCGGCGAAGGAACTGGCCCGGCGCCACTACGAGAAGGCGCTTGCCCTTGGCGCCGCGCCCGATCCGTCGCTGGATAAGCTTTTGCGCTAGGAAGCGCGACCCTCAGCGGGCCATCAATTCCCGCAGGACGAACTGCAGGATTCCGCCATGCCGGTAATAATCGACTTCGATCGGGGTATCGATGCGCAGTTTTACCGGGACCGTTTGCGTTTTGCTGTCGGCCTTTTTGATCTCGAGGCTGAGCGTTTGGCCGGGCTGGATCGATTCTGAAAGGCCGGTCAGGCTGTAGATTTCCGAGCCGTCGAGGCCGAGCGATTGCGCGCTCGTTCCTTCCATAAACTGGAGCGGCAGCACCCCCATCCCGACGAGGTTGGAGCGGTGGATGCGCTCGAAGCTCGCGGCCACGACCGCTTTTACGCCTAACAATCGCGTCCCTTTCGCCGCCCAGTCACGGCTGGAGCCGGTGCCGTATTCCGTTCCGGCGAGAATGATGAGCGGCGTCTTCGCCTCGGCATATTTCATCGCCGCGTCGAAGATCGACATCTGCTCGCCCTCCGTTTTGCCGTCGCCGAAGTACTTCGTGACGCCGCCTTCCACGCCCGGGACCATCAGGTTCTTGATCCGGACGTTGGCGAAAGTGCCGCGGGTCATGACGAGGTCGTTCCCGCGCCGGCTACCGTAGCTGTTGAAATCTTCCGGCTTAATCCCGCGCTCCTGGAGATATTTTCCGGCGGGCGAGTTGGCCTTGATCGCGCCGGCCGGCGAAATGTGATCGGTCGTGACCGAGTCGCCAAAGATGCCTAACGGGCGGGCATCACGGATGTCCTCGATCTTGCCTGGCTTCATCGAGAAATCGGCGAAGAACGGCGGGTCGTGAATGTAATCGCTCGCGTCATCCCATTGGTAGACTTCGCCGGTGCTGGAGGAGATCTCGTTCCACTTCGGATTTTGGTCGGCAAAATCGCGGTAGAGCTTGCGGAAGATTTCCGGCGTCAAAGCGGACTGCATCATGTCGCGGATTTCGCCTAACGACGGCCAGAGATCCTTTAGGTAAACGTCCTTCCCGTCCTTGTCTTTCCCGAGCGGGTCTTTGTTCAGATCGAGATCGACCCGGCCGGCGAGGGCAAAGGCGACGACGAGCGGCGGCGACATGAGGAAGTTAGCCTTGATGTTCTGGTGCACGCGGGCCTCAAAATTGCGGTTCCCGGAAAGGACGGAGGCGGCGATGAGGTCATGCTCCGCGATCGCTTTCTCGATTTTCGGATGGAGCGGGCCGGAGTTGCCGATGCAGGTGGTGCAGCCGTAGCCGACGATGTTGAACCCGAGCTGGTCGAGATATTCCTGGAGCCCGGTTTTCTGCAGGTAATCGGAAACGACGCGGGAACCCGGCGCGAGCGAAGTCTTGACCGACGGATCGATCGTTAGGCCGCGCTCGACCGCTTTCTTGGCGACGAGACCGGCGGCGAGCATGACGCTCGGGTTGCTCGTGTTTGTGCAACTGGTGATGGCCGCGATGAGCACGCTCCCGTGGCCGATGCGGCTCTGGCCGTGCTCGAAAACTTCGCTGCTCTCGGCTTCGATGTCGTCGCCCGCATCGGGCGTGGGACGGTTCGAAACCATCTCCACCTTGTTGCGTTCGTCGCCCGGCTCGATCCCCTGCTCCTGGAGATCGGTCGAGACCATCTCTTCGGTCTCGGGCGCAGAGCCGTTGAGCTGGACGAGGTGGCGTTCCTCGAGGTTGGCGCCGGCTTTTCCGTAGCCGCCTTCGGGGAGCGGTTTCTTGAGAAGATCGCGAAAGGCGCTGCCGAGCTCCGGAAGATTGATCCGATCCTGCGGACGCTTCGGGCCGGCGACGCTCGGTTGCACGACGCTGAGATCGAGCTCGAGATCGACGCTGTAATCGATATCGCCCTTACGCGGCATGCCGAACATCTTTTGCGCTTTGAAGTAGGCTTCGAAGGCCGCGCACTGCTCGTCGGTGCGGCCGGTGGCGCGGAGATAATTGACCGACTCGGCGTCGACCGGGAAATAACCCATCGTCGCGCCGTACTCGGGGGACATGTTGCCGATCGTGGCGCGATCCGGCAGCGGCAACGAAGCCGCGCCTTCGCCGTAAAATTCGACAAATTTCCCGACCACCTTTTGCGCACGCAGCATCTGCGTGATGTGGAGCGCGAGATCGGTTGCGGTCACGCCTTCGCGGAGCGCCCCGGTCATGTGCACGCCGACGACTTCCGGCGTGAGGAAATAGACGGGCTGACCGAGCATGCCTGCTTCCGCTTCGATGCCGCCGACGCCCCAGCCGACGACGCCGAGGCCGTTGATCATGGTGGTGTGCGAGTCGGTGCCGACGAGCGTGTCGGGATAATAAAGATTGCCGCTGCTGAGCACTCCCTTGGCGAGGTACTCGAGGTTTACCTGGTGCACGATGCCGATGCCGGGCGGGACGAGACCGAAAGTCTTGAACGCCTGCTGGCCCCATTTGAGAAACTCGTAGCGCTCACGGTTGCGCTTGAATTCCATGTCCATGTTCAGCTTCAGCGCCATGGCCGAGCCGGCGAAATCGACCTGGACGGAGTGATCGACCACAAGATCGACCGGGACGAGCGGCTCGATGATTTTCGGATCGCCGCCCAGCCGCTTCACCGCGCTGCGCATGGCCGCGAGATCGACCACGAGCGGAACGCCGGTGAAATCCTGCAGGACGATTCGCGCGACGACGAAAGGAATCTCCTCGTTCGCAGGTTTCTTCGCGTTCCAGTTGGCCAGCGTTGCGACATCCTTGCGGCCGACTTTTTTCCCGTCGCAATTCCGGAGAACGGATTCGAGCACGATCCGGATGCTGACCGGCAGGCGCGAGATGGGGCCGATGCCCTGCTCCTCGAGCGCGGGCAGAGAATGAAACGATCCTTCGCGCCCCTGACCGGCGTCGAACTTCTTCAGTGTATTGAATTCGTTAGGCATTTACTTGAGCTCCGCCAGCTTGGCTTTGATTTTGTCGAAATTTGGCAGCTCCCGCGCGTCCTCGAGGATCTCGGCATATTGCACCACCCCGTCGCGATCGATGAGAAAGGCGGAGCGCTTGGGCACCCCGGCAAAACCAAGGTTGAGCTGGGGGAGAAAGGAGTCGTAGGCGACGCCGTAATCGCTCGTGACCTTGTGCTCGTAATCGCTCAGGAGGGTGACGTTGATCTTTTCCTTCTCCGCCCAGGCTTCCTGCGAGAAAGGATTGTCGCCGCTGATCCCGTAAACTTCGCAGTTTAGGTCGCCGTATTCGCGCAAACCGTTGCCGACGCCGCACATCTCGGTCGTGCAGGTGCCCGTAAAGGCCATGGGGAAGAAAAGGAGGAGGGTGTTTTTGCTCCCGAAGTTTTCGCTCAGCCGGATCGGGCGCGGGCCGTCGGCGGTCTTGGTGGGAAGGGTGAAATCGGGTGCTTTGCTGCCAACTGCGAGTGCCATAATGTTTACTCCGGTAAAGGTTACCAAGGGGACCTGCAGTATAGAAACGCGCCGGGCGGGGTCAAACCCGCGGACAAGCTGCAACTTCCCCGCGACGGGGAAGAAAGTCGTTAGGCGCCGCTGTCGGCGCGAGCGTTCGTGGCCGAGGAAGCCTGTTTGCGCGCGGCGGGCGCCTTGGCCGTCACAGCCGGTTTAGCGGCCGGTTTGGCCGAGGCCTTGGCGGTAAAGATCACCCGGCTCGGCTGGCCTTTCAGCTTCGGCAGCTTGGGCAGCGAATCGGGAATGATCCGAACGAGGGCGCCGATCCGGATCTGGGCATAGACTTCCGTGACATCTTTCGACGACATCCGCACGCAACCGTAGCTGGCCGGTTTGCCGATGATTTTTTCCTCCGGCGTGCCGTGGATGTAGATGCAGCGGCTGAAGGCGTTGGCGTTCGTCCGCTCGAGGCCGCGCAGCCAGATGATGCGCGTGACAATGGGATCGCGGCCGGGAGCATTGGGCGGAAGAATTTCACCGGTGAAACGGCGCTTGCGGAAGACGGCCCCGGGAGGCGCGTGATCGCCGATCTTCTCCGCGACCTGCAACCATCCGAGCGGGGTCGCCATGCTGCCCCAGCGATCGCCGAGACCAAACTTCGAGGTCGAGACCGGGTAGACCGCGGCCCGCTTGCCGTCCTCGATCACCATCAGCTTTTGATCCTTCACGCTGATGATCACGCGCGGCGGAATCGGCGTCTCGGTGGCGGGGATGGCCTCCAGCCTAACGACCACGCAGGAGAGCAGAAGGCAGGCGACAAGGCCGGAACGCAAAAACATGAGTGAGGTTCTTAAGTGAATCGTGGGCGACTTGTCACGCGGGAAATGCGACCTGGCGCGGCGCGGGGAAACTAAAGCGAGGGAGCCATTGCGCAAGCGAGCAGAGCGCGACGTAAAGAAATCCGACCTGAAACATGATCAGGAACGGCAGCGTCAGGTACTGGCCATGCGTGAGGGCGTGCCAGACGAAGTAGCTGAAGTAGATGGCGAAGCCGATTTCGATCAGCGGGAGGAGCGACTTGAGCGGCATGTAGCGGCAGGAACGCCAGACCTGCGTCTTGTTTTCGATCCCGTATTTCGGGGTGCGCTTGAATTCCGACTGGTGATTAAAGACCGCTTCGAGGACCGCCCGTGCATTGTTGATCGAGAGGCCGACACCGAGGGCGATGAGCGCGGGCAGAAGGAGAATCTCTTTCATCCAGGTGCGGGGGTGGAGTTCGCGCTGCGCGCAAATATAGAAAACTGCGACGGAGACCGATGCGGTCAGGAAAATCGGAACATCGAGGAGGAAGGTGCGCAGCCAGCCGGATTCCGGGCCGCCGGTGGAGGGATGGAGAAGGATGCAGAGGCAGGCGAGGAGAAGGTAGGCAAAATTCGATGTGAGGTGACCGGTGGCCTCGATCTTGATCGGCAGCGGGAGATTGCTCCGCCAAATGCGAGGAAGGAGTTTCTTGCAAGTCTGGATCGAGCCTTTCGTCCAGCGATGCTGCTGCGATTTGAAGCCATTCATGTCGACAGGTAATTCCGCCGGCGTCACGACATCGGTCAGGAAAACAAACTTCCAACCCGCCAGCTGCGCGCGGTAGCTGAGGTCGAGGTCTTCGGTGAGCGTGTCGTGTTGCCAACCACCCGATTCAGCGATGCAAGATTTGCGCCAGAGTCCGGCCGTGCCGTTGAAATTAAAGAAGCGCCCGCTGCGGCTGCGCGCGACCTGCTCGAGGAGGAGGTGGCCGTCGAGAAACATCGCCTGCACCCGGGTGAGAAGGGAGTAGCCGCGGTTGATGTGGCCCCAGCGGGTCTGGATCATCCCCACCTTCGGGTCGGTGAAAAAGTGAATGGTCGACTTCAGCAGCTCGGGTTGCGGGACAAAGTCGGCGTCGAGGATGCAGACAAAATCGCCCCGCGCAGTGGCGAGGCCTTCTTCCAACGCCCCGGCCTTAAAGCCGACGCGGTTGGTGCGATGGAGCAATTCGACATCAAAGCCGCGCTCCTGCAGGCGCTGGACGCAGGAAGCGGTCAGCTCGCAGGTCTCGTCGGTCGAATCGTCGAGCACCTGGATCTGGAGAAGCTCTTTCGGATAATCGAGCTCGCTGACCGACTTGAGGAGGCGCTCGACGACGTAGATTTCGTTGAAGAGGGGGAGCTGCACAGTGATCACCGGGAGCTGCTCGAAATGGGCCAGCGGCTGCGGCACTCGCTTCCGGTTTTTCAGGAAGAGATAGACGATAAAATAGCGGTGCAATCCGTAACCGGAGAGGCCGATGAGGACACTCAGGTAACAGAACGTCCAGACTACATCCACAACGCTTTCTCCCATATGACTGCTAGACGGTGCCGCGGGTTAAGGCGCACAGAGGCGACATGATGCCGCGTCCGCGTCTTGCGTCAAATCAAATCTCCGCTCTCACGGGGGCAAAACTTCTCCTTGAAACGGACGAAAAAAGCGGCTCGCGCGAAGCAAAACGCCCTCCGAAGCGAGCGCGTCGCCGCCCAGCCGCGAATCGAATTGACCGAGAAGGAGCATCGGCGGTGTCACTGGCGCGGCTACGGAAGCTTTCGCGTTTGAAGGTCGCAGTGACCTGAAATCGTCAGTTGCTTCCCCTCCGAAGCCGCCGAAAACTGACCAGGTAGCCGGATCGAAATCGTGCAAGAGCAAGACAAAGTGCGGACGCGGCCCTGGCGCCGTTTCGAACGCCTTAACATCGTCATCACCATCCTCGTCGCGGGCTGGGTGCCGTCGGTTTTGATGCTGGTCGTCTCTTACACCATCCTCACCCGGACCCTCGAATCCAAGATCCAGCGCGACCGCCAGACCTTCGTGCAATTGACCGCGCGCCTCGTCGGCGACGATCTCGCCCGAAGCGGCGAGATTACCTCGTTCTACCAATCCTATCCGCCGGTCGCGAAAATCTTCAGCGCCCGTTATCCCGACCTGGCGGCGAAGCAGTGGCTTCAGGAAACTTATTTCACGCATCCCCGGATCGACGGGATGTTTCTCGCCACGGCGGACGGGCGCCTCATCGCCTCAATCCCGGACGATCCAGAAATGATGCTGGACAATCGGTTCTCCAAGTCGTGGCTGGCCGCGGCCCGAACGGAGACGGGCTTCTACGTCTCGCCCGTGCACCCGCGTTTCTCCGACGGCCGCCTCGCGACCGACCTGGTGAGCGCGATTCGCGGTCCAGATGGGGTGCCAATCGGATTCGTCGGCGTTTCGGTTTTGGTCGAGCGCGTGGGCCGCCGGCTTTCCATGATCAATCTCGCGGACCAGGCCAAGGTGCAGATCGTCGACCAAAACGGCGCCGCCCTTTTCGCGAACGATTTCAAACCCAATCCCGGCCCGATCTCCGACGCGGCCACGGCGCTGATTAACGACATTCGCTCCGACGAGAGCGGACACATCGAGCGGCTCGGAAAACTCTACGCCTACGCGCCGGTGGAATCGACGGGCTGGATCACGGTCGTCGAGCAACCGCGCACGATCGCCTACAAACCCGTCCGCGATCTGCTCGAGCGCATGACCGTGCTCGCGGCCTGGCTGATCGTCGGCACCGGCATCATCGCCTGGTTGGCGGGCAAGTTTTACCGGCGCCAAAGGGAAGCCGCCGCCCGCATCGAGCGGGAAGTTATTTTCAACGACAAGATCCTGGCCAACATGCCGAGCGGCATCGCCCTGGTCGATCCGGAGACGCGAAAATTTCTCCAGGCGAACGACGCCTTTGGGCAAATGGCGCGGCGGCTGGGCAACCTGCCGCCGGAAAAAGAGATGACCGATGCGACCTACGAGGAGGTCAAGATCGCGCCGCCCGAGGCGATTGAAAAAGTCCTCTCCTTCGGCACGCCTTTCCAGCTCGTCGAGCAACCTCTCGTCGATCGCGCCGGCACGACCAATTTCGTGAACGTGAATCTGCTCCGGTTGCAGGATTCGAAACAAACCGTCCAAGGCGTGCTTTTCCTTGTCGAAGACAAGACGCGCGATGTGCGCCTGCGGCAGGAATTGATCTCGGCCAATGCGGCCAAGGATCAGTTCCTGGCTTTGCTCTCACACGAACTGCGCAACCCGCTCTCGCCGGTCATCGCCATGGTCGGCGAACTCGAGGCGCGCGGCTCGGATGATCCCGAAGTGCGCCAATCGCTTGCCGTGATCCGGCGCAACGTGGAATTGGAAGCGCGCCTGATCGACGACCTGCTGGACGTTACCCGCATCGCCAAGGGTAAGCTCCAGCTCAGTTTTGAAGTCACCTCCATCCACGAGACGCTGGAGCGCGCTCACGAAATCTGCCGCGAGGATCTCCTGAATAAGAAAATCGAGTTTGAATTCCGGCTCGAGGCCGAACACGACTACGTCAATGGCGACCCGGCCCGGCTGCAACAGGTCTTCTGGAACCTGATCAAGAACGGCGTGAAATTCACTCCGCAGGGCGGCAAGATCACCGTCGAAACGAGCAATCTCGAAGATGACCGGATCGCCATCCGCACGATCGACACCGGCATTGGCATCGCCCACGACAAGAAGGCAAAAATTTTCAACGCCTTCGAACAGGGCCAGAGCTCCATTACCCGCAAGTTTGGCGGTCTGGGTCTGGGACTCGCAATTTCAAAGGCCATGGTGCGGGCCCATGGCGGCACCCTCGCGGTGGAGAGCGACGGCGCGGATAAGGGCTCGACCTTCATCGTCGTCTTGAACACCGTGCCCACGCCGGCCGCGGCCAGGCCCGCCGCGCCCTCGCACGCTCCCAAGGCGCAGGACGGAAAAGCGGACGCGGGCAAGGTGCACCTGTTGGTGGTGGACGACCACCACGACACTTGTCTGGGAATGAAGATGCTGCTCGAAAGGCGCGGCTACCGCATCACCCTGGCGCACACCGCCGACCAGGCGATCGAGAAAGCCCAGGCCGAGAAGTTTGATCTCCTGATCAGCGATATCGGCCTGCCCGATCGCAGCGGCTACGAGTTGATGAAGGAATTGCGAGAGACAAACTCGCTGCGCGGAATCGCGCTGAGCGGTTTTGGCATGGAGAACGACATCAACCAGGCGCGCGCGGCCGGTTTTTCCGAGCATCTGACCAAGCCGATCAATTTCGACCGGCTGGATGAAGCGATTCGAAATCTCCTCGTGGAGACGCGGTAAGGCGGGTCAGGCTTTCGGCAGCCGGGCGTCGACCAACCCGCAAATGACGTGAAGGAGAAACTTATGCGCCTCCTGAATCCGCGCGGTTGTCTCACTCCGGACGAGAAGTTCGATCTCCGCCATTCCCTTCGCCGGACCGCCTCCCCGGCCGAGCAGCGCCACTGTCGTTAGGCCCCGGGATTTCCCTTCTTCCAAAGCGCGCAGAATGTTTTTCGAGTTGCCGCTGGTGGTGATCGCAACCAAGACGTCGCCTTTTTGGCCGAGGCCGGCGACCTGGCGGGCGAAGACTTCGTCGTAGCCATAATCGTTCCCGATCGCGCTCATCAGGCTCCCGCCCTGGGCGAGGTTGAGCGCGGGGTAGGGCCGCCGATCGGTCACGAACCGACAACCGAACTCGGCCGAGAAATCGGCTCCATCGGCGGCGCTTCCGCCATTGCCGCAAACGAGGAGTTTGCGTCCCGCGCAGAGGCATTCCACCATCGCGTCCGCGGCCCGGGCGACCGGTTCCGCCAATTCGTTGAGGGATTCAAAAGTGGCGCAGGCGGCGCGGATTGATTCCTGAAGATGCTGGGTCACGTCGGCCATAGGTTTCTCCGGTTGCTGGATGGTCAAATCCCGCTGCCGATACAATCTGGAAACTAGAGTTGCAACCGGATTAAGCGCACTTTCTGGCTGCCCTCATTATGACAAGGTGCTCATTTTGCTTGATCTCCGGACCGCGTTTGGCGTAGAACTGATCCCCCAAGCAAACCGAAAAGAGTGAGAGCGCAATCACTCAGACTGAGCGCTAGCGTCTCCTTGGAGAGGGAGAAAACGGCATTCCGGTTTCCTGGGACAGCGCGGGGTGCGGATTGTGCTGGAATGGCAGGCCACGCCCCCTCCAAGGGGATGGTGTGGCCAGAAATCACTATACAGAATTTTCGAAACTTCATAAACTCTAGCAGGAATTAGCAATCTACATTTTTAAGCTCATGAGAGACCTACCCAGCCAAGAGACAGCGCGCGGTAAGAACGGTGAAGCCCGATCGTCGACGCGCCCCGTGACCCTTTCGGTTATTTTCCCGGCCTTCAATGAGGAGGCCAACATTCGGCACACCGTCGAAGCCGCCCGCATGGTTCTCCCGAAGCTGGCCCAAACCTGGGAAATCATTCTGGTGAACGACGGCAGCCGCGACGCTACCACCCCGATCTGCGATGAACTTGCCGAGCAGTACCCGGAGGTGCGGGCGATTCACCATGTCGAGAATCGCGGCTATGGCGCGGCGCTCAAAAGCGGCATCCTCGCCGCCCGTCATGACTACATCTTCTTCACCGATTCCGATGGCCAATTCGATCTCCAGGAACTCGAGAACCTCATCGACTGGGCGAGCCACTACGAGATCGTGACCGGTTACCGCGCCAAGCGTCAGGACCCGCCGCATCGCCTGATCAACGCCTGGGGTTGGCGAACGCTTGTCCGGATGGTTCTCGGGGTCAGGGTGCGCGACATCGATTGCGCCTTTAAGATTTTTCAGCGCTCCGTTTTTGACCGAATCCAGATCCGTTCCGTCGGGGCGATGGTGAATACCGAGATCCTGGCCCAGGCCAATAGTTTCGGGATGCGCATTCACGAAGTGAAAGTGAGCCATTACCCGCGCCGCGCCGGGAAGCCGTCAGGCGCAAACCTGAAGGTCATCGCGAAAGCCTTTAAGGAGCTCTTCCGCCTCTGGGGCCAGCTCCGCAACGTGACACATGAACAACCGGGACTTTTCCGGACGGAAGCAGCTCTCGTCGAAACGGCCACGTACCGGCAGGAAAACGGCTACGACGCGGTGCGCGGCGGCGCGACGGTCCTGGCCGGACGCCTGAGCGTCGAGCCCGCTGCGCAGACGCCTCCGCGTAGTCGCTGCTTTGCCGATTAAGAATCGGCCAATCTGGTCTGATGCTTTGCCGATTGTTAGGCAAACCGGACCAGGGTGGAGGCGGGCTTTTGTGCTGCGTCCGCCGCGTGCCGCTGGCGCGTTATCTGCTAACCTCACCCTGCGCACGCCACCATGCTAAAAGGACTTTTTTCCCGTCAATCCACCGCTGAAAAATCGGCCGAAACGCCGCCGGCCTCGGCCAACGGTTCGCGCCGCCGCGTCATGGTCATCGGCCTGGATTGCGCCGCGCCGGAGTTGATCTTCGATCGCTGGCTCGACGACCTGCCGAACATCAAGTCGCTCTACGAGCAGGGTGTCCACGGCGATCTTCGCTCCTGCGATCCGCCGATCACCGTCCCGGCCTGGTCGGTCATGATGTCCTCGAAAAGCCCCGGCCGCCTTGGCGTTTATGGATTTCGCAACCGGGCCGACCATTCCTACGATCGCTACTCGATCGCCAACTCGCTCGCGATCAAGGAAGACCGGCTCTGGGAAATTCTCACCCAGCGCGGCAAACGTTCCATCGTCATCGGCGTGCCGGGTACCTACCCGCCCAAGCCGCTCAACGGCACAATGGTGACCGATTTTCTCACACCCGATACTTCCTGCGAATACACGCACCCGCCAGCTTTCAAACAGGAGATTGAGGAGGTCGTCGGAGAATACATTCTCGATGTGCGCGATTTCCGTTCCGGGAACAAGGAGAAGATCCTGGCCGACATCTACGAAATGACGAAGAAGCGGTTCCAGCTCGCGCGCCATCTCCTGGCGAAGGACGACTGGGATTATTTCATCATGGTCGAAATGGGGACCGACCGCATCCATCACGCTCTCTGGGATAACATGGATCCGGCGCACCGTTTCTACGAAAAAGGGAACAAGCTCGAGAGCGCGATCCACGACTACTACATCGAAGTCGACCGCGAGATTGGCGAGCTCCTGAAGTTCGCCGACGAACACACCGACGTCCTCATCGTCTCCGACCACGGGGCGAAACGGATGGATGGCGGCATCTGCGTGAACGAATGGCTGATGGCAAACGGTTACCTCGCCCTGAAGGAACAGCCGGCCAGCGCTGTTCCGCTTTCGAAAGTGAAGATCGATTGGCCGCAGACCAAGGCGTGGGGAGACGGCGGCTACTACGCGCGCGTTTTTCTCAACGTCAAAGGTCGCGAACCGGAAGGCACAGTCGCGCCGGAAGATTACGAAAAGGTGCGCGACGAACTGATCGCCGGTCTCAAATCCATCCCGGACGAAAACGGCCGCGACATCGGCACCCAGGTCTTCCGGCCGGAAGAGCTTTACAAGGAAGTGCGCGGGGTGGCGCCGGATTTGATCGTGTACTTCGGCGATCTCTACTGGAGATCGGTCGGGACGATCGGCGGCGGCAAGCTCCACACTTTCGAGAATGACACCGGCCCCGACGGCGCCAACCACGCTCAGAACGGCATGATCCTCTGGCGCCCCGCCGGCGGCACCTCCGGTTCGCGTCAACTCCAGGGCGCCAAGATCACCGACGTCGCACCGACGGTTTTGGACATTTTGGGCCTCGCCATCCCGCAGGACATGGAGGGCAAAGCACTCGTTAGCTGACGTGACGGAACATGACGCCGCAGCCAAAAAATTTTCTCAGCCAGATCAAGATGGTGCGCGCGCGCACGCCGCTCCGCTTGAGCTTTGGCGGCGGCGGCACCGACGTTTCCCCCTATGCGGACTCGCACGGCGGCTGCGTGCTCAATGCCACCATTTCGCGCTACGTCTACGGCACGCTGGTGCCGAAGTCGGAACGCTCCATCGGCTTCCGATCGTTCGATTACGGAACGGTTGTCTACTGGACGCAGGAGGAGCAGTTCAAATTCGACGGCCAAATGGACCTCGTGAAAGGCGTTCTCAAACGCTTCGATCTCGACAAATTCCAGACTGACGGCTTCGATCTTTTCGTTCATGCCGATGCGCCTCCGGGCTCCGGTCTCGGCAGCTCCTCCACCTTCACCGTTGCCCTGATCGGCCTCTTCCGGGAACTGCTCGGATTGCCAATTACATCAGACGGAATGGCCAAGCTCGCCTACGACATCGAGCGCAACGATGTCGGCATCAAGGGCGGCCGGCAGGACCAGTGGGCGGCGGCCTTCGGCGGATTTAATTTCATGGAATTCAAAGGCGAAGAAGTCTTCGTCACCCCGCTCCGCCTGAGCGAATACCTGATCAACGAGCTCGAATACAACCTGATCCTTTGTTTCACCGGCAGCCGGGAATCGCAGCCGATCATCGACAGCCAGATGGAGAGCGCGAAAAACAAGGAAGCAGCGCCGCTCGCCGCGATGGATCAGGTAAAAGCGATCGCCTACGAAATGAAAAAGGCGCTCCTCGCGAGCGACCTCGATCGCTTCGGCGAGATGCTCCACGAGGGCTGGCTACAGAAAAAGCAGATGGCCAAGGGCATCACCACTCCCCGCATCGATGAGCTTTACGAAGAAGCGCGTAAAGCGGGCGCCATCGGCGGCAAAATCACCGGTGCCGGCGGCGGCGGCCATCTTCTGCTCTATTGTCCTTTCAACAAGCGGCACATCGTCCGTGAGCGCCTCAGCGCACTCGGGACTTCGGTGACCGATTTCCGCTTCGACCCCGTCGGGATGCAAACCTGGCGCGTCTACAAATGATTACGTTTTCCCGTCAAAACTTTACGCCTGTCCGCCAGAAGGCTAACCTCGTCGCCACGTGAAGAAGGTTCCGAAGGTTGTTGTTATTGGTTTGGACTCTGCGACATGGACCGTCATCCGGCCATGGATCGCGGAGGGCAGCCTGCCGAACCTGGCCAGGATGATGAAGGCCGGCGTCGCCGGTTCACTCGAGTCCGTCCTGCCGCCGATCACGCCGCCGGCGTGGACCTCTTTCATGACTGGGAAGAATCCCGGAAAACACGGCATCTTCCATTTCGTCGAGACCGAGCACGGCGGCTACGCGATGAATTACGCCAACGCGACCTCGCGCCGCTCGCCCACCGTCTGGAAACTCCTGAACAATGCCGGCTATTCGGTGGGCACGATGAACATTCCGTTCACCTATCCGCCCGAGCCGCTGAATGGCTTCCAGATTTCCGGGATGGATACGCCTTCGGAATCGAGCCCGTTCATTCATCCGCCAGAACTACGGGAAGAACTGTTCAAACACCTCGGCGAGATCCAGCTCGATCTGCGTTTCCTCGGCGCGATGACGACCGACGAGCGACGCCAACAGGTGCTCGATGAAATGGAGAAGTTGGATAAGCAGTGGACCAAAGCCGCGCTCTACCTGCTCGAGAACCATCCGCAAGACGTGATGATGTTCGTCTTCATGTCGATCGACACCGTCCAGCACTACTTCTGGCAGCACATGGATAAGAATCACTTTATCCATGATCCAAAACTGGCGCCGAAATTTGGCGACGCGATCCGCAAAGTCTACGAGCGGCTCGATGCAGCGGCGGGCGAAATCATCGACCGATTGCCGCCCGAGACTGCGGTCTTCGTCGTCTCCGATCACGGCGGCGGGCCGGTGGTTGACCGCACGATTTTCCTGAACCGTTACTTGGCCCAGATCGGTCTCTTGCATTACCACAAGCAAGCGACCTCCGGCGTCGGCACGCTGGCCAAGAAAGTGTTGCGCGGCGGGTTTTCGCTCGTTCGCAGCACCCTCTCCTCGCGCCAGAAGAGCCGGCTGGCCCAACTCTTTCCGAAGCTTTTGCAGAAAACCGAGATGGCTTACTCGGCCTTCACCAGCATCGATTGGAGCCGGACCAAGGCCTACTGCAGTGAGGTTCTCGCTTCACCCCCGAGTATCTGGATTAACCTCAAGGGAGTGAAGCCACAGGGCATCGTCGACCCGAAAGATTACGATGACTTGCTCAACTTCATCATCGCCAAGCTGGCGGAGCTAAAAGATCCGCGCGACGGCCAGCCAGTGATCAAACGCGTCTATCGGCGCGACGAAATTTTCCATGGTCCCTTTGCGAATGAGGGCGCCGATCTGGTGCTCGACTGGTGGAGCGAGAACAGTCTCTTTTCTACCCAGCCGAGTTTTCCGGAAGACACTCATAAGCCGGCCTTGGTCATCCGGGAGCACAAACCATCGGCCAATTCTGAATGGGGCGGAACCCATCGGCTTGAGGGCATCATCGTGGGCCGCGCCCCGGCCTTGAAGTCGGGCGCGCAGATCGAAAACGCGCACCTCATCGATCTCGCCCCCACCATTTTGCACCTGCTGGGAGTCTCGGTCCCAGAGGACATGGATGGCGCCGTCTTAACCAGTGCCTTCCGGCCTGAATTCCTCACCCAGCACCCGGTGGAATCGGGTGCTGCTTCTGGCACCTCGGGCGGGGATCGCCCCAGTGGCTATACCGACGAAGAGTCGGCCAAGGTCGAAGAGCGCCTGCAGGCTCTCGGCTATCTCGAATAATTCCAAATAACTAACCTTATGTTTGAACTCATCCGCGCTGATGTGAATCGTAAAATGCGAGGCTTCGGAGTCCGTCCGGAAGATCAGACCTTCTTCCGCAAACGCATCACCCCTTTCCTCGAATTCGGCACCTTCGCCGTCATGGTTTACCGCTTTGGCTCCTGGGCTTACACCGTTAAGATTCCGGTAATCCGCCAGCTCCTGATTACGCTCTACCTCTTCATCAACGTTTTCTGCATGGCCGTAACCGGGATTCACATCGCGCGCGAAAACAAGATCGGTCCCGGTCTCGTTATTCATAACTTCTCCGGCATCCTCGTCCTGGCCAAAGAAATCGGTCATAGCTGTACTCTAAACCAGGGAGCCAGCATCATGAATGTCCGCGGTGTCGGTCGCGCGACCATCGGAAACAACTGCTACTTCGGGGCCGGCTGCAAAGTCGTGGGCGCTGTGACTATTGGCGATAACGTCGTCGTGAGCGCAAATTCTGTAGTCGTGACCGACGTGCCCAGCGGGGCCACGGTCTTTGGCGTCCCGGCCCGTGTCATTTCGCGAGAGGCGACCAGTCCCTATCTCAAGAATCCCATCATCCCGGTGCCCGCCACAAACACTCCGGCAACTCCCGTAACTCCGGCAGCGAGCGCTTCGTGAGTAACGCCACATACAACGCTCCCGGCAGGAAGAACGGCTATTCAGTCGCGATGGTCGCGGCTTGCCCTTTCCCCGCCAACCATGGCTCCGCGGCCAGCATCCGGGAGATGTCCGATACCCTGACCGACATGGGGCACGACGTGCATATCGTTACCTACCCGATTGGCCAGGAAGACATCCGCGTCCGCCGCGCCAAGGTCCATCGGACGGCGCCGTTTCAACAGGAACACAATGCCAGGGTCGGTCCGTCGGCCGACAAGTTTGTTCTCGATTTCCAGCTCCTGCGGCTGCTCTGCCGTGTAATTCGCGAGCAGGAGATAGATATCATTCACGCCCATAACTACGAAGGCGCTCTCGTCGGGATTATGGCCAAGTGGATCACCGGCCGCCCGCTGCTTTATAATGCGGTCAACCTCATGTCGGACGAGTTGGCTGGTTACCGCTTTATCCGGCCGGCCTGGCTGGCCCATGGAATCGCGCGTGCCCTAGACTGGTTTATCCCTATTTTTCCCAATCATATCACGGCTGTATCTCCGGAATTGAAAGATTGGTTCCTCGAGCACGGAGTGGCGGCGGACAAAGTGGACATGGTTCCGGCCGGGATCGAGCCGGAAATGTTCGATCATCCCGAGCCCGAGAAATTTCGGCAGCAGTATCAACTCAGTGGCCGCCCGATCGTGATGTATACCGGGGTCCTGAACTCCTTCCAACGTGTGGATTATCTGCTCCGCGCTTTTGCCGTCGCGCTTCAAGCGCAACCGGATGCTCTCTTGCTTATCGTTAGTCCCCTCGTTAACCCGACCCATGAAAAGGAACACAAGGAGCTGGCCGCACAGCTGGGGGTTTCCAAGTCTATCATCTGGGTCGCGCCCCACGCCTTGGCCGACTTGCCGAGTTATCTCGCTTTGGCCGACGTCACCGTCGTGCCGCGGCCGGAATGTCCCGGGCATCCGGTCAAGTTGTTGAATTACATGCTCGCCGGCAAACCCGTCGTTTCCTTCGCTGGCGGGGCCAAGGGCGTTCGGCATCTCCACGACGCCTATATCGTTCCGAATCACGATTATGAAGCGCTCGGCCGCGGCATCGTTACTCTTCTAAATGACAAGCCGCTTGCGGCGAAATTAGCCGCCAACGGCCGGGCGACGGTGCTGGCCGATTTTGATTGGCGCCAGATTTGTCGGAAGATCGAGCGAATCTACGATCACCTTCTCGGCGCACCATCCGCCGCCGCCGTGCCGACCGTCGCCGCACCCTTGGATAAGTCACCGGCCCCGGCTGTGGTCGAGAATTAACTTAAAAACTTCCTCTGGCACCAATGATCGTTTATAATCGCAACTTCTTCATATCGAGGCGCGGGGGTGTTTATTTAATATCGACAACCCCCATCGGCCCGGGTATGAACGCTCAACATTTGCCGCAGTGATGGCACTCTTATAACCATATGGACACGAAAAATGAAATGGCCGATTCACCATCGGGCCCGGGCGCTGGTGGCTCCCATCCTCGCCAAACTTCCGCACCGCATATGAAGCGCTCTCACTGGATCATCTTCCTCTCCATCTGCTTCATCCTCGGCTTACTCGTCTTTTTTACGGTTATCCACGTGATCAACACCACCCCCTCAAGAGCCCGCTTGGTGAACGCTCCAGCTCCGGTCGAGACCGTCCCGGTCCGGCGCCAGGATCTGAACGAAGTGATCGGCGGCAGCGGAGCGATCGAACAAGCACAGACCGTTCAGTTGACCAGCCAGGTGACTGCGCAGGTCCTCGAAGTTCCGGTGAAGATCGGTGATGTCGTGAAAAAGGGAGACCTATTGGTGAAATGGGACGACCGCCTGATCACCGCCACCCTCGAGGCCAATCGCGCCTATGTTGATGCCAATAACATCAAGATCAAGGATGCGACACGGCAGGTCGAACGCTACACCGCGCTGCAGCAGAAAAACATGGGCACGCCCCTGGAGTTGGAGAAAAGCGAGATAGCACTCGCGGATGCCAAAGAAGCGCTCGCCAAGGCAAGTCTTTCCCTACGCCAGGCGGAACTTGATCTCGAGCATGTCAAGATGGCCGCTCCTCTCGATAGCATCGTCCTCGAACGCCTCGTTAATCCCGGAGAAAACACCCACCGCGATCAAGTCGTGATAAAGCTGGGCTCCCTCAATAACGTCCTCTTAGCCGCGAAGATTGGCGAAGAAAAAATGCACTCCGTCCAGCCTGGCCTGGCGGCTGAGGCAAGCTTCCCCGCCTATCCGGGTGAACGTTTCGAAGGCAAAGTGTTGAAGATCGATCCTAACATCGACCCCGTGACCCGTACTTTTACGACCTACGTTGAAATCAAGAACGAAGATTTCCGCCTGAAACCGGGTCTTTCCGGTTTTGCCCGAATCCGCCGCTCCGCCAAGGATGTCCTCGCGGTCCCGAGCATCGCGATCACGAATCCTTCCGGCGAACAGGCCTCCGTCTTTGTCGTCGATTCGGATAAGAAAGCGACCATGCGCAAGATTCGTCCTGGCATCGTCGTCGACGCCATGACCGAAGTGCGGGACGGTCTAAAGGAGGGCGAGAAGGTGGTGACGGTGGGTCAGATATATCTCAACAACAATGACAAAGTGCGCACAACCGAGAAATCGCTTGAGAAATAGCATTCTTCTCAGTCTAGCTGTTCTCGTTTTTGTCGCTCCGGCGGCAAGAGCAGGGCAAGGAGAAGTCTTTACCTCGTCGCGTCCCCTGAACTTGAGTGACTGTATCGCTCTCGCGCTCGACGAAAGTCCTTTGCTGGAGGCGAGCCGGCTCGACGTCGCCTCAGCCACCGAGTCGGCCCGCGCGGCACGCAGCCGGGCGCTGCCCGAGTTAACCGGCACCGCGTCCGCCCAGATTTTCTCTGGCAGTCCGACGAGCAGGTTTTCCATCGTCAACTCAGATACGGGGGTGGTCATCCCCCGCAACCCCGATAACCCACGCGGGGGCGACCGTAGCGTGAGCGGTGCGGCCGTGGAGATATTCTCTGCACAGCTTGCTTATCCACTCTTTAGAGACGGGAGCATCCTTGGTCTTAATACCGCCCCGGCAGAAGCGAGCCAGCTCGCTCGACGCCGCAACCTGGCCTGGACGACGCGCCTGCGACGCGAAGATGTTATCAACCGTATCACCGATGCCTATATCACGACTGTCTCGGCAGAGAACCGCGCCGGCTATGCGGAACGGCGGGTCAAACTCTTACGGGAGCAAGTCAATATCACGGAGGAACAGCAGAAGCAGGGGCTGACTCTTCCGATCGATCTTAAACTCGCCAAGAGTCAGCTCAGCGGATCAGAAACTCTTTCCAAAATTCTACGGCAGCAGGCGGTGGCAGGAAAAATTGAACTTTCGCGCGCTCTCGGCTTCACCTCACCTGACGAACTAAATCTGTCCAACGAACTTCCCGAGCCACCCGAGCCGCCCAGCGCTGAACTTCTCCTCGGAGCCAACAACCTGGGTCAGCATCCTCAACTCGAGGTGCAAAAGGCAGTCATCGACCAAGCCCGGCAGGATTATCGCCTCGAGCGATTTCGTCTCTATCCCTCGGTCACTCTTCAGGGGACGGCCGTGCACATCGATGACTTCGGCTCGTCCAGCGCCGAGGTCTATTCGGGCGCAGTCTCGGTCAACGTACCGATTTTTGATTTCGGTGCGCAACAGGCCACGACCCGCGCCCGCTTGGCCCGCTACCAGGCGGAGCGCGCCCGTCTTTCCGCCGTTACCGACGATGTCACTTTTGAAATCGTGACGATCTACCAAAGCATCTACGTCCTGAGTCAAAATATTCTTTCGCTCCAGCAGGAGGTCGCAAAGGCAGATCGCGATTTTCAAGTTACCGGTTCGCAGCAGGAACAGGGAATTGCCACTCCGCTAACTGCGATTGAGAAGGAATTGCATCTCATCGCGAAACGAGATGACTTGGACGGTCTTCAGGTTCGCCGGCTCATGCTCTATGCGGCTCTTCAGAAAGCCTCCGGCGGCTCCTGGAAGTGGTTTCAATGAAGCAATCCCAGCGGATCGTAAAAAACGCTGTTCTCGGGATCGCGGCCTCCGTCATAGGAGGCCTCGTTTATCTCGCGACGGTCCTGATTATTGCCCGCCAGGTCAGCGTCGTTGAGTTCGGCAAATATTCGTTTGTCCTGGCTTTTGCCATGTTTTTCCAACTCGTGGCCGACGCCGGCTTACCTCGTATGATGATCCGGGAGATCGCCAAGAATCCCGAGACGGTCTCTCACCTTCTCGGGGCCTCGGCGGCCCTTATCTGGGTCATCTCAGGAGTCATCATCCTGATTGTCGCGGCGATCGTTCCGTTTCTCCATTACGGGGTGGACGTCAAGATCGCCGCTCTGATCATGAGTTTTGCGGCCTTGGCGACCTTCCATAGCGCGGGTTACAGCGCGGTTCTGCGAGCCTTTGAAGATAACGAGCTGAATTACCTCGGATTTATCGTACAGAAGATCCTGCTGCTCGCTTTCATCCTGATTGCCATTTATTTCAAGACCGGCCTGATCGGCTTCGTCGCAGCCCACCTTCTTTCCAACGTACTGCTTTGGAATATTTACCACCTCGTCGTCGCAAAATTCTACACCAGGTGCAAGCTGGTGGTCGACCTTCCGCTCTGGAGGTCGCTTCTTGTCTCCGCCCTGCCGATGGGAGGCGGTGTCATGCTTCGCCAACTCGCCCTCCAGCTCGACATCCTGATTCTTACCTGGATGACCAACATGGCCACCGTCGGTCTCTTCAGCGGTCCCTATCGCCTGAGCATGGCTCTTCGGATCATCCCCCAAACCTTGTCTCTCCCTCTTTATCCTCTCTATTCCCGTACTGCCCACCTTTCGCCTGACCGCTTTGCTGATGTCTATCGGCAGAGCTTGAAATTTTTCCTGCTCGTTAGCATTCCTTTCGCGGCCTTTTTTGTTGCCTGGGGCCAGCCTATCCTTCTCCTCGCCCTGGGGCAAAAATTCCTTCCGGCTCTTCCCGCGATGCAGTTACTTGGATTGGGACTTGTTCCCTTCTTTCTTTCCACATTGTTCCAATATCTCTTCGCTGCGCTCGATGAGCAGAAGAAGTTTCTCCTGAGTACGCTGGTCGGATCGACGCTCCGCATCGTTCTCCTAGTCATCCTTATTCCGCGCTATGGCTTCGTCGGTCCTTCGATCGCCTTTGTCTGTGCGGAAACGGTGATTGTCGGCATCTGGATCTATCAGCTCTCTCAACTGGGCTACTCCGCAAACTTCGGCCGGCTCATCTGGCGTCCGCTCGTTGCTGGGGCAGCGATGTGTTTCGTTCTCTATGCTGTACGCGAGGCGGCGGTGATCTGGCAATTCGGGGGCGCGGCCCTCTCTCTCGTCGCCTACGTCCTGGTCGTTCTGGCTCTCCGCACCTTCTCCGGTCCCGAGATTCAGCAGGCGCGGGAAGGAATCGCTTTTGTCTCACCGTTCGTGGCGTCCTGGACCAAAAAGCTTCGTCGCCACCCGTGAAGACTCCGAAAAGCGTCGAAGCCGGTTGGATGCGTCTCTCTTCGTGGGCCGCGACTGCTGCGCGATTTTGGTCCTTGTATTGGCTCTTGCTCATCGGGTGTTTTTTTGTGCTTGGGTCAGTTGTTCTGAAGTGGGTTCATTCCCCCTTTAGTCACAATATCTCCGGACTGCGCTTTTCTTTCCTGCATGATCCCGGGGTGAGCCCACACCTCTCCCTCTTTTCCGTCGGCTTCCTCGGTTTGGTCGTGTTGGGGGTTGGACTTGTTCTTTCCAGGAAACTGCCTTTCGTCCTCGGCCTGGCCGCGGCCATCTTGGTCATGCTTTGGGCGATTGCGCCGGCTCAGATCGTTTTCCGCCAGCCTTCGATGCTGCGGCGGCTTACCTATGAGCTGCACGTCACGCCGCTTCAGAATGTCTTTGCGAAAGATTACCTTCTGCAGAACTACGGTTCGCCCGAACTCGTTCCTAAACGGCTGGTCCTTTATAGTGCCTGGGGGCGGTTCGTCGCCGCCTGGTCTTTTCTGCGTCTCGGCTGGTACTGCTTCGGTTTGGGCGGATTCCTGATCGGGATCTATGCCATCGCACAAATGCCGACTGGCAAACTGGCCCGTGTCCTAACTTTGCTTTGCCTGCCGATCGGCGCGTTCGCCATCCTCCTGATCCCTTCGGCCATTGCCCAACGTTATTACACGAGTGGCGCTTTGGCGGCGACCCACGGACGAAACCAGGAAGCGATCGATGGTTACCGAAAGGCGATCCGCTGGGACGGTTGGCATGCCTACGACATCGATCTTTACGCAACGATCGGGACGCTCCAAAAGCAAGGAGGCCTGGCGCCTCAATCGGCGGAACGTCACGTGGCCCGCGCGGTTGCTTTGCGCAGCGGCAACGAGTTTGAGGCGGCTATCTTTGAATTCAGCCTCGCCGAGCAGGCTGGCGGAGCGCTTGGCGACACTGCCCACCGCGAACTAGCCGCTACGCGGATGTCGTTCGGCCTCGCCTTGTATCGTGCAGGTGGTATTAGCAGTGCGGTCACAAACTGGGAATTGGCCCTCGCCGAAGATCCTTCTCTCATCTATGTCCTGCCTTATCTCGCCCGCGGCTATTACGACATCGGTCGTTACCAGGCCGGGATCGAGGCGGCCGAGCGGCTGGCCGGTTTGATCAAGGACCATAAGTTTGCCCTGGCCAACGCCTACTCCACGGCGGCGGACTGCTATGCGAAGCTCGGCCGGGATGCCGAGGCCCGCCGCTACTACGCCCGCTCGCTCGCAGCCGATCCGGTTTTGAATTACTGGGCTTTGACAGGCCTCGCGGGAGAATAGTTATGTGGAACACTGCTCAGGAAACGTACCTGTCACGCCACGCTATCCGCTGGTCGTGGACGCTAGTTATTATTTGTGGATTCCTGCTTGGATATTATGTCCTGCAGACATACGGACTGCCCAGGCATCGGCAATACCAGCTCGATTTCGGCAAAGCGAAGTGGATTGAACCAGCAGAGGCGCGTGCTCCGGTCGCCTATTTTCGCAAGGAGATTTACCTGACCGCTCCGCCAGCTCAGGCATGGATTGAGGTCGCCGCTTCGGACAACTTTGGCTTGCTCATCAACGGTCATACCATCGGCGTTCGCAGCTCCGTTAAGACTTACGAGGCCGGGATCTATGACATCAAACGGGCGCTCAAAACCGGCACCAACGTCATTGCTGTTTCTATCTCCCGGGTCTCATATCCCGGTTCTGCCCAGTTGCGCCTGCGCGGCGAGATTATCGAACGAGGAGGCAAGACGACCCAACTGCTCTCCGATGAATCGTGGGCCGTCACAAATAAGACCGGCATCGTCGCCGGCTCGGAAGAGTGGAATGCGAAGCGAATACTGGATGAGACATGGCCGAGGGCACGACTCTCGGCGCTGAATGATCAGAATGTCGCCACCTCCCCGGTCGACGTGAATCCCCTTCTCCTGCAACTGCCCAGGATCGGATACTGGATCATGGCGGACAATGGCCCGACTGAAGCCGTCTTCTCCACCACGATCATGGCCGATAGGTCGAAGCAGGAAACATGGATTCAGATCGCCGGTTCCGGGGACCTCGATCTGGCGATTAACGGACATATCATCAGCCTTGCGAGTTCCGCCGCGAAGGGCAGCAAAAAATTGCCGCACCTGCCGTCAGTAGAGGAGACCGCGTCGACGTTGGACAAATTTGGAAGGGTGGCAAAAAACAGGACGGCACCTGAAAAAGAAGCGAGCGCACCTTTCCAAACCGTCAACCTCTCCGCCTACGATGTGAGTCACTGGATCAGGAGAGGTCAGAACGTCATCATTGCGACCGTTCGCAGCGAACACATACCGGCCAGCCTGTTCGTTGATGGTTTCGTGGTTAAAGGAGGTAAGGTTGATCGATTCTCCACGAACGGGGCTTGGCGGATAGGCGATCGACCGAATTCCGATCAAGGTGACGCGCAACAGCGAACCATCCAGATTGGCCCGGATGGGATTGCTCCGTGGGGTTATCTGCCGCAGGAGACGGCCCGGCCACTCGACCATTCCGGGTTTGCCACACTCTTCCAGTCATGGGCTATCGTCAGCCTTACCCTCGGTCTCGTCATTGCCCTTTGGTTGATCGTCTCGGCCGTCGTTTCCAAATGGCTGGGTGAACCTTTAAACGTTGCGATGGGACGTGATGCTTTGCTTCACGGACCGATCCTCGCCGGCCTGCTCCTCCTGCTCCTGCCTAATTACGATCCTAGATTTCCGGTCGAGTGGTCCTTTCAGCCGATATTTGTCGTCGGAGCCTTCTCCGCCCTCGTCTTGATCCGTCTCTTTCATCTGCTCGTCCAAACCTGGACTCCCGAGATGAACCGGGCTGGCGTGGAGCGAGTGAAGGCCGGGGCGAATTGGGAAACGCGCAGTTTACAGGCGAAAGCCATCATCTCTCGCGACCTGCGTTTGCCGGAGTTATTCGAAATTCCGTTTCGCCAGTTGCTACCCTACATGATTCTCATCCTGATCATGTTCCTCGGGCTTGGCTTGCGTTACCAGGGCCTCGGTTACATGTCGTTTGACCATGACGAGATGGGCCTGGTCGCAAAATCGAAAGGCATCTTCGACCTCGGATTCCCCTATACCATGTTTGCGGGCCAGGTTCGTTGGGCGACGACCTACGAGGCGGTGCCCTACCCTCTCGCGCTATTCGGATTTCTCTTCGGTTACTCCGAGTGGTCCATGCGGCTCCCGGCTTGCCTCATGGGCACTCTCTGCATCGCTGTGATTGGACTTTTTGGGAGGAGGTTATTCGGCTGGCGGGTCGGTCTCTTTGCCGCTCTCGTTTACGCCTGTCTGCCGCTCAACATCCGTTGGGCTCAGAATGCGTTTTACCTCTCGCAATGCCAGCTCATGGCGATGCTGACTTTTTGGTTCTTCTACGAAGCTATCCAAACGCGTCCTTTTAAGCAGAAATTTCTCACGGCGGCAGCGGTCACTTTCTGTTTGACCTATCTCTCTTGGGAGGGCACTGGCCTTCTCCTGCCTGCACTCTTCGTGGGCTTGCTCTTGGTGCGTTGGGGACAGTGGTGGTGGCTGAAGGAGTTTCATCTTTATCGCTGCCTCTTTTTCATGGGTGCCCTGGTCGTCGCTCAGTATTGCTCACGCATGCTGGCCGGCGCTGCCTATCTCCAGGTCGGATCTGGTCTTTCTAATTTGACCGGCCCTTCGCTCTTTTTCCTCGCCCCGGGCTATCAACCGATGTTCTACGTCGACAAGCTTCTCCTGTCGGAAAATCACGTCTTTTTTACCTTGATGATACTGGCGGGTCTGACTTTCTGCTGGAAGCACGCTGGTTTCCGCTACGTCGTCGCGCTCCTGGGAACCCTGTTCGTTTTACACACCAATTTTCTGGCCGCGCTCTCCCCGCGCTATTGCTACTATTTCCAGCCACTCGTGATCCTGGGAGGCGTTGCGGCGACAGTCATGCTCTATGACCGCGTCCTGGCGCTCGCCCGCCGCGCTGGCGATTCAGTCGTCGCGCGATTCGCCGCCCACGCGACCGGCGTGGCGCTGTTGCTTTTGCTCTTTGTGCAAAGCAACGAGTCGGTTCTGAAGGTATATCAACTTTCCAGCGCGGGTGATGCGCCCCAAATGATGGCCCGCTTGAACACCTACCGTTACGATTACCGCGGAGCCGCCGAATTCGTGAAGAATCATGCCCGGCCGGGAGACGTTATTTTGCCTGGCATCCCGCATGTTTTTAACTACTACGCCGGAATTCCGGGAACCTACTTCTTGGATACGCTCTTCAGTTCCAAGGTCCCGTATAATCAACTCCTCAAGGAACCGCGCTTTGCCGACAAGTTCGGCGGCCTACCGGTCATTCGCAATATTGCGGAGTTAAAAGAAGCCGTGAATCGCTCGGGCCGTGCCTGGGTGATTTTTGCTCCCTACTCTTCTTTTGATAAGCTCAACAGCCCCGCCGTGCTGGACTACATCCATGAGAACTCCAGGGCAGAATTTGAAAGCTACCGGGCGAAAGTGCTCCTGATTCAAGGAGCCCAACCAGGGGGCACGGTGGCCCGAACTTCTCAGACGGCCGAGTAAACGCGGTTCACCGCTTTGCGCGCCGTCGAGCGCGCATTGAAGAGCATTGCGCCCAGCGAACCTTGCGAACGCGATCGAGCAGCCACGAGTTCGCCTGCGATTCGTCGCACTTCGTCCGCGTTGGCCTGAACCGCGCGCTCAAAAATCTCCTGGCCGCAGGCATAGAGCTCAATATCGAAAGCATTCCTCTGGTGAATCAAATCCAAAGTCCCTGGCGGGAGGTCGCGCATTTTCGGCCGGGAGCGCGTGATGTTAAAGCTCGAATAAGAGCTTAGCTTCCATCCAAAGCGGAGCTTCATTAGGGCCAGGCTTTCTTCCAGGCGCGCGGAAAGTCCTACGATGCTGAAATGGTTCCGCAGATTGTCCTTGGCCGTTTCGACAATCTCCCGCGTACAGGGCTTCTCGTAATTCGCACCGGCAACAATCTTCGACTGCACATTGTCGCGCTGGGCGTTGCGCACAAAGTCTTCCAGACTCCAGTTCTGACGCCGCATCTTCCAATAGAGCGGGTGCAACTTGTAGCTCCTCATAAAATAGAAAGCTGAGATGACTCGATCAACCGGATCCCGCAGGACCGTGATATAGGTTGCCTTTTGCGGAAGGATTTCGTGCAGCCCGAATGCCATGTGGCCCTTAAACATCCGGATCTTCCGGAGTCGCTCGGGCGGCAAGGCGCGCAGATGCGCAGCGGACCACTGGAAAAGGACCGGGTCGACCGAATACATCTCTTTAAGCGGATACTCCCACTCGATCAGACGATTGACCGTCGTCCCTGCGGTCTTGGGAAGATGCAGAAAAATCACGGCTTCCTCAATTTTCCCGTTCGCGCGAAGCGGAGCCGCCTTGGGCGATTCTGTTTGACACTTGAGATGTGGATTGGGCGCTCATCGTTGCTGACGGTATTTTCCTTCGGAGATCAGTTTCCTTTTATAAGCATGATAGCCCAATTTCTCTGCTTCCTGCCACATCTTTGAGACAGCGCCGGCTGTTTCCACATTAAAGCCGTCGCCATGCCAAAGCTCCCAATATTCCCCCCTGGCGTGCACCACGTTGAGACACGCCATTTCGATCGAACCCATCCTGTCGTTTGGCCGTGAAAGTCCGGCCAGACTTTGAAAACCATGATGCGCCCGGTCGCGATACTTTTGAACCAGGTCATACGAGAGCATTCCAGTATCCTCTTTCCGGCCGGTCAACTGGCAGTTCTGGATGCTGAAACGCGCGGGATATTTGTTCAGACCCGCATCGACGATTCGTTCGAGAAAGGATGGCGGCAGATCCAAGACCTTCGACAGATGCAGGGAAAGATCTTGTTTGGGAAACGCCGTGCCCCAAACCTCGATAAAGTTTTTGTAAACCTCTAGCAGCTTCGCCTCGTAATCGCCCAAGTCCTGCCACCGGGCAAGATCTTGGCGTGTCTTGGGGAGGTGCATTTCCGCGCTCATGAAATTTGCGCACGTAAGCACGACACTGACACAGAGCGGATCGCTGGCGTATTTCTTTCCCAGCTGCCCAATAAGGCGCGTGAACTCCCGTTCGTAAACAGGATCCCAGGGCACGGGCAGCTTTACTGCTTCGCCGACGTTGGCGCGATGGGGGTTGGTCACCCTGGTCTCGAATGGTTGCGCACCCTTGTCGTAAACAAATGACGGGGTGTAAGCGCCGGGCTTCAGGCAGAGCTGATATTTCATCCCGATCTCACGCAAGACAGCTATGGTCCTGTCGATCGCGCTGAAGTCAGGCTTTCCGGGCTCCTTCTCGATCCGGTCCCAATGAAAGTGCAGGCAAACGCCCGACAGGTAGGGGTTCACCCGCAATCGGGCTGAGAACTTGGCCAACGAGGCGTCGTCATCGGGCAGCTTTTGCATCACCCAGAGCCCGGTCCGGAGAGGGGGTCCGCTGATCTCTGCACAGGTTGGAGGTTTGAGCAACGCGAGGATTGTTCCAACCAGGAGAATCTGAAGGGCCGGCAACCTGTAGAGGAAAGGCGTCACCGAAGGACTACGCCGTCTAATGCGAACCATCCGTCCTAAGATGCCAATCGAAGAAACTCGTGGTGTCATTGGCGATTGGCTCGTAAACCACGCCGCGCTGAACATCGCTGTCGGAGAAATCCAACCGCGGCTGCCATTGCCGGCGGAGTGCAAGCTTCGCCCCCACGGTGGAACCGACTTTGACTGTCACCAGCCAAGCCTTGCGCCGGTGACTAATCGTTCGCAACCCTTCATATCTCATATCGCAGAGGCGATTTTGGTCACCAAAAATCGACCGGCGCCCACGGTCGATTTATACAAGCTCTCAACGGAACCAGGCTTCTCGAGCGCGCGAAAGGCAGCCAAGCCTTCCCTGACTTCCTTTTCTTTTTTGGCCAGGCTGGCTTCAAACAACCCTTTGCCGAATTCGTAGAGTTCGAGATCGAGCCGATTATGTTCCTTGATCATTTCCACGGCGCTTGGTTCCACTTTCGGACGGGTCTTGGCAACCTTGTGGCTCTCATAAAACGGAATCTCCCAGTCGAAAGTTTTCGCCATAAGCATGAGACTTTCCTCAAAACGCTCGCTTAATCCGACGATACTGAACGAGTTCGTCAGGTGCTCCTTGGCTATCTCCAAGGTGCTCTCTTCGCATTTTCCGGTGCTCTTAATTCCGGCAATGAGACTGCATTGCATGTTCTGGCGCTGCGGGGTCAGACGAATGAAATCCTCCACTCCAATCCTCTCGCTCTTCACCTTGCGATGCATCGGGTGCAGCGGCCGGCGCTGCAGGAAATAATAGGATGACAAGAAGCGGGCCACCGGCTCGCGCAGCATCGTGATGTAAGTCGCACCCTGCGGCAGATATTCGTGAACTCCGTAAAAGAGGTGTCCGCGCACCATGCGCAAACGCCGGCGTCGTGCCTCCGGCAACTTCTTCAATCGCTCGGGCGTAGCGCGGATCCGGTACGGATCCACCGTGAAAATAGATAGTGGGTTGTATTGCCACTCGATGATGCGATTCAGGGTCGTCCCTGCCGTCTTCGGGATGTGAAGAAAGATGACTGCCTGCTGCTCCATCGTTTTTAGCATAGCGGCAGCGCCTTACGCGGGCAACTCTTACCTGAGAAACGCTGTCGGCTAACTATTTCCTGCCTTGACGGCGAACGTTCCGCCTTAAGTTTCCGCCGGCGCGCTCGCCCGACGATTTGTTTAGGCTTCCGCCAGTACTTCACCCCGGCGCTTGGCTAGCAGGCGCCGCATCGCGATACGGGATGGATTATTCCGCATCAGGTCACCATAGACCCGACCCGCAAACAGATCCGTAATGTCGTTCTGCGCCTCACCCGAAGCCATGCGTGTGAACACGAGCGGGTATTCCCAGAAGGTGTCGATCAGGTCACGAATGGCATCCTGACCTTCGCCAGTAACCGCCTCATATTCGGCAAAAGGGTTTCCATTTGTCCCGCCTTCTTCGCCCAGATGTTTTTTGATCGCTTCGGCCGCAAGCTCGCCTTCCTTCATCGCCAGAAACACTCCAAAGGAGAAAATAGGATCGGTAAACTGATGCGCGTCGCCGACACAGACAAAGCCTTTCCCGGAGTAGTTTGTCGTCGAATAGGAGTAACTGGTAACCGAGCGGACTTCTTCGACAAATGAAGTCTTCGTGATGCGGCGCGTAAGCTCCGGGTTCAGGCTTAAGATTTCTCGGCGAAGATACTCGGCTTTGTCGAGGCCCTGCGCTTTAAAGTAGGCCGCCGGGGCGACGACACCGACACTGACGAGGTTGCGCGAGAGCGGAATGGTCCAACTCCAGTGGTCGCGCTCTTTGTAAAAGATAAGCGTATTGCCGAAACTCTTCGAAGGTTCCGATCCGAGATCGAGGGTCATGTCTTCGATCTGGGAGTAGACTCCAATCTGGTTGGCGTAGCCTCCCTTGACCTTCGGCCCCGTCACGCCGCGGTTAGCGAGAAAAGTTGCCTGGCCAGAGCAATCGACCAGGACTTCGCAACGCAAGTTCTCCAGCATCCCGCTTTCGTTCCGGATTTGGAGACCAACGATCTGGCCATTCTCTTGAACTGGCGCGACCGCTTCGCATTGCATATACTCAGCCCCGCGGGCGAGCGCGGCGTCGAGCAGAATTTTATCGAAACTGCTCCGTGTCACCGACCAGGTTGAATTCGGCAACATCGCGTTGGTTTCCGGGCAGCGTTTCTTTACTTCCACCCAGAAGGGAGTGCCGTGCGGATTGTAGACGTTGACCCCGTATTTGACCGGATAATCCTGCGCCAAAAGCTCCTGTTCGAGATCGAGTTTGCGAATAGCGTTACCGCACTCGCCGGTGAGGGATTCGCCGATGTGAAAGCGCGGGAAGTTTTGCCGCTCGATGATCAGCGGTTGGATGCCCGATTGAAGGAGATGAAGCGCCGTGGCCGCTCCTCCTGGTCCACCGCCGATGATGATCACCTGTCGTTTTTTCATAAAATTTTGTCGAGAGCGATATTCTTAGAGGCCTTTGAGGATGTTTGATTTGTCACCCGCAAGTTTAACGCCTGAAGGTCCAATTTCCTGATCGTCGGAAGGGCGAGATTGGGCTGGTTACATCTTGAGGGCTATGGTGCAGCGGCAGAAAGGCAGCACTGGTGGGAACTAGCGCTTGCAAGCTTATTAAACTTTGGCATCGAATGTCAACTACGGCCTTGCCAGCTCGTTGGACGCAACAAACCCTACGGCGCACACTTTGGCTCGATTCGCAGGTCAAAACGTCGTTGGTTGTATGTTTCTTTGTAGCCACACGAGGGAATCGTTTCAGAGAGTCACACTGGTTGACCGCGCCCGCGAAATGTAATAGAACGGACGGAGAGCCGATTCAGCCAAGACGCGCGAGCCTGTGGCAGGCAAGTCGTCCGACGCCACTGCGATTGCCTCGTAACTTTATCCGTTTGAATCGTGGATCCTTTCTCATCATTGGAGAATCGGGCTTTAGAGAGCAGAATCCTAGCCAGCGAGCACTGGACGATCTTGACGCGGTATCGGTGATCGCCAGCTGACTGATTTTTTCGACCTTTATGGCATTCCTCTTACATCAACTCCTCACCCAAAGTGCGGCCCAGCGACCGGAGTCCGAAGCCGTGCGTCTGCTCGATCAAGCGTTGACCTACGGCGAACTGGACCGGCTGAGCAACCAGATTGCCCATGCCCTGATCGCGAACGGAGTGCAGCGCGGGGACCGCGTCGGGCTCTATCTGCACAAGTCGCCGTCCGCGATCGCCGCCATTTTCGGCATCATGAAGTCCGGGGCTTGTTACGTCCCGGTCGACGCTAATGCTCCCGGCATGCGACTGCAGGAAATCGGGCGGCAATGCGGGTTTAAGGCGCTGATCACGAGTCACGTACTTTATCAAAAGTTTGGACCTGGCTTCCATGACGAGTGCCCGATGAACGCGATCTTTTTCGTCGACCAGGCGCCCGAGAGTTCACTTCCGTTGCCCGCGTTTACCTTTGACGATGCCCTGCGTGGCTACCCCGAGTCGGATCCGGCAGTCGCCGCGATCGACCATGACCTCGCCTATATCCTTTTCACCTCTGGTTCCACCGGCACTCCGAAAGGGGTCATGCTCTCGCACCTCAATGCCCTGACCTTTGTAAATTGGAGCGTAGCGACGTTTGGCATTACCGCCGAAGACCGGCTTTCAAACCACGCCCCATTTAATTTCGATCTCTCGGTTTTCGATCTTTTCGTCGCGGTTGCGGCGGGCGCTGCGATTTCGCTGGTGCCCGAGGGCCTTTCGGTGTTTCCGCTCCAGCTTTCCGCCTTTATCCAAGATCAAAAAATCACGGTCTGGTACTCCGTCCCGATGGTGCTCACACTTCTGCAGGCCCGCGGCAAACTTGAGCAGCGGGACTTGTCTGCTCTCCGGATCATCCTTTTCGCCGGCGAAGTTTTTCCGACCAAACACCTGCGTGCGTTGATGGATAAGCTCCCCGATAAGCGCTACGCAAACCTTTACGGGCCGACCGAGACAAATGTCTGCGCCTACTACGAAGTGGAGCCGCTCTCGCCGGAAGAGACTGCGTCCATTCCGATCGGGAAAGCCTGCGCCAACACCGATCTCATTGCCATCAGCGCCGCGGGCAACCAGGTCACCGGCCCAGGCGAAGAAGGGCTTCTCTACGCTCGAGGATCGACGGTTATGCAGGGCTATTATGGGCGCCCGGAAAACACCGCCGCCTCCTTTATTCCCAACCCCTTCGCCGAGGGACGGGAAGAGAAACTCTATTGCACGGGCGACTGGGTTACGATCGACGAGAAGGGCAATTATCTCTTCGTGGGCCGGAAAGATCACATGATCAAAACCCGCGGCTACCGGGTGGAGCTGGGCGAAATCGAAGCGGTCATGGTGGCGCACCCTTCAGTCGACGAAGCGGTTGCGCTGCCGATCCCGGACGAGGCGATCGGGAACACGATTCACGCGGTCGTCACAATTGCCGACAGCTGCGCCATCGACTCGATGCAACTCAAACAGCATTGCGCGGAGAAATTGCCGGCCTACATGGTGCCCGAGAAAATCGAATTCCGAAATTCACTTCCCCGAACCGACAACGGCAAGATCGACCGCCGCCGCTTGGTCGGAGAGTTGACGCCGGCCCAGAAATAACCAGCCTCAGACCGATCGCAGGGCCGTTTGAGCTCGCTCCAGGTCGGCGGGTATCCCGATGTCGATGAACGTGCCGCGCGAGATGACGCCGTAGAATTTCCTGCCCAGAAATTCCGGAAACACATCCCGCTCCAGTGAGATGGCAGCGCCTGCCGCGAGACCGCTCACGATTTCTTTGCGCAAAAGGTAAATCCCCGCGTTGATCAGTCCCCCGCCCGTGCGCGAGCCCTTCTCGACGAACTCGACCACCCTTCCCTCAGCATCGATCGAGACGCTCCCGTAGCGGCTGACATCGGGAACCTCCTGCAGGACCATGACAATATCCGCATCCTTCTGCCGCGAGAGTGTGGCCATCGCCGCGAGGCTCCACTCCGCGTAGCTGTCGCCGTTCAGGACCAGGACGGGATCGCTCAGGAGTCTCTCCGCCAATTTAACCGCGCCGCCTGTTCCCAGCGGCACATCCTCCTGCGAATAATCCAGTTGCAGCCCGATCTCGTCCCCGCTTCCGAAAAAACTCTCAATCTGGTCCGCGCGATAGCCGGTCCCGAGGACTACTTCTCGCACCCCCTGGGCCTTCAATTGTTCCAACAGCAACTGCAGAAATGGCACATCGCCGATCAGGGCCATCGATTTTGGCCGGTCGCTGACCACTGCACGCAGCCGCGTCCCCAGCCCGCCACAGAGGACAAACGCCCTTACATTCGCTAATTCGGCCGTATTCTTCATGAATCAGTCTCGAAGCTAGTCGAGGGGGATTTTTCGACAACCAGCCTTCGTTCAGGGACGTAAAGAGCACTTGGAGAGAGACCGGATGAGCGCTCGCAAAAGCGCCGAAATCGGCTTATCTTCCGTTTCGCAATTATGGATCAATTGGTCATTCAGGATTTACACGTTTCGATCGGCGAGCAGGAGATCATCCGCGGTCTCAGTCTCACCGTGCCGAAGGGGGAAGTGCACGCCATTATGGGACCGAACGGTTCTGGCAAAAGCACGCTTGCCAAAGTTCTCGCCGGTCACCCGGACTACACCGTGACCTCGGGCTCGGTGCTGATGGACGGCGAAAATATTCTCGAGGCCGAGGCCGACGAGCGCGCCCGCAAAGGCCTCTTCATGGCTTTCCAATATCCGAGCGAAATCCCCGGCGTCACTATCGCCAACTTCCTCCGTGCCGCCGTCCAGGCGCGCATGCCGGAAGGCGAGGAACTCGAGGCGACTGATTACTACGCCCGGCTTTACAAGAAGATGGATCTGCTTGGGATGGATCGCTCATTCACGTCTCGCTCGGTGAACGAAGGTTTTTCCGGCGGCGAGAAAAAGCGCAACGAGATCCTGCAAATGGCGATGCTCGAGCCGAAATACGCGGTTCTCGACGAGACCGACAGCGGGCTCGACATCGACGCACTGAAAATCGTCGCCCAAGGCGTGAACTCGCTCCGCGGCCCGAACCTCGGCGTTCTGCTCATTACTCACTACCAGCGGCTATTGAATTACATCGTGCCCGATCACGTGCACGTCATGGTAAAGGGACGAATCGAACTCAGCGGCGGTAAGGATCTCGCCCTGCAACTGGAAGAAAAGGGATACGACTGGGTGCGCGAAGACATCGTCGAACCCGCCCTCGCCTAACAAGGAAATCAAAATGGTTAAGCAAAATACGACTCTCGATATCGAACGGAACCTGGGCAATTTCGCCTACCCGGAAACGCACACGCACGACGCCGGCATTGGCCTGAGCGAGAAGACGATTCACTACATCTCGGACGTAAAACAGGATCCCGATTGGGTGCGCGAGTTTCGCCTTAAAGCCTACAAGACGTTTATGAGCAAGCCGATGCCGACGCATTGGGCGAGCAAGGATCTGGAAGCGATCGTTTTCGACAATATCCGCTACTACCTCAGCGGTGGCACCCAGGCAAAACGCACCTGGGAAGAAGTGCCCGACGATGTGAAGCGCACTTTCGAGCGACTCGGCATCCCGGAGCAGGAACGCAAGTTTCTCGCCGGCGTAGAAGCGCAGTTCGACAGCGAGGCCGTCTATTCCAACATCAAGAAAGCGGTCGGCGAACAGGGCGTCATCTTCGTCGGCAGCGCCGATGGATTGAAGGAGCACCCGGAGATTTTCCGGAAGTGGTTCGGCAAAGTCATCCCGACCGGCGACAACAAATTCAGCGCGCTCAACAGCGCGGTCTTCAGCGGCGGCTCGTTCATTTACGTCCCGCCGGGCGTGAAGGTGAAGCACCCGCTCCAGGCATATTTCCGGATCAACGCCGAGAATTTCGGCCAATTCGAGCGCACCCTCATCATCTGCGACGAGGGCGCCGAGCTGACCTATATGGAAGGCTGCACCGCGCCGAAGTTCAACACCGCTACTCTGCACAGCGCGGTCGTCGAGCTCGTGGCCATGAAGGGCGCCAAGATCCAGTACATCACCGTCCAGAACTGGTCGAACAACGTCTTCAACCTCGTGACCAAGCGCGGCCTCGCCCACGAGGAAGCGGAAGTGAAATGGATCGACTGCAACATCGGTTCCCGCCTGACGATGAAGTATCCGGGCGTCGTCATGAAGGGCCGCAAGGCCCGCGGTGAAGTCATCTCGATCGCGCTTGCCGGCGACGGCCAGCACCAGGACACCGGCGCGAAGATGGTCCACGCTGCCGATGAAACCACGAGCAACATCATTTCCAAGAGCATCTCGATCGGCACCGGCCGGGCCACTTATCGCGGGCTCGTCCACGTGCCGAAGCATCTCAAGAACTGCAAAAACAACACCGAGTGCGACGCGCTCCTGATCAACGCCAACAGCCGCACCGACACCTATCCGGCGATCACCGTTCGCGGGACGGGCAACGCGGTCCAGCACGAAGCGAGCGTCAGCCAAGTCAGCGCGGAGCAGATCTTCTACATGCAACAGCGCGGCCTGACCGAGGCCCAGGCGATGAGCCTGAGCGTAAACGGCTTCGTTAACGATCTCGTCCGGCAATTTCCGATGGAATACTCGGTCGAGCTCAAGCGCCTGATCGAACTTGAGATGGAAGGCTCTGTCGGCTAAGTTCGCCCGCAGAAACGGACGCAGTTTTACGGCGGTCTCGGGACCGCCGTTCGCGTCTCTGCCCGCTATGAGCAACCCTTCCGCTGTTCTCGAAGAAAAGCCCGACGTCGAACCGGAAACCGCCCGTATTCTCGGCGGCAACCAGGGCCGCGCCGACGACAAGCTGCCGGCGTGGTTCAGCGACCAGCAGCGCGTGGCGTGGACGCAGTTCGAGAGTTTACCGATGCCGGTCCGGACCGATCAGGCCTGGCGTTTCTCCACCGTCGGAGCGCTCGACCTGGCGCCATTCGTCACCGCCCCCCCATTGTCCGAGGCGGACAGCCGCGACATCCTCGAACGCTCCACCGGTCTCGACGAAACGTCCGGTCGCCTTATTTTTGCCGACGATCACTTCCTGGAACGCGACGTTCTTTCCGAAAAACTCCGCCAGGCCGGCGTTATCTTTCAACCGCTCGAGCGCGCCATGATCGAGCACGAAGAATTGTTTCGGCGCCATTTCATGAGCCAGCCAGCCACGCTCGGCTCGGCCAAATTTGCCGCCCTGCACGAAGCATTCGTGAAGTCTGGCACTTTCCTCTACGTCCCGCGCGGCGTGGAAGTGGAACTGCCGCTCGAGACCTTCCATTGGTTGCACGCCGAGAACGCCGCCATTTTCCCGCACACCCTTGTTGTAGCCGAAGAAAACTCGAAGGTCACGCTGATCGAACATTTCCGCTCGACCGATCGGCAGCGCCCCGGTTTCGCCTGTGGCGTGAACGATCTCATCGTCGGCGCGGGAGCCAGGGTCACCTACATCTGCGCGCAGGATTGGAGCTACCAAACTCTCAGCGTCCAGATCAACGACACCACCGTCGGACGCGACGCCACCGCCCTGAACCTCCATCTCGGACTCGGTGGAAAATATTCGCGCTTGGAAAGCCTGAGCCGTCTCACCGGCGAAGGCGCGCACAGCGACATGCTCGCGGTCGCGATCGGCGACGATGCGCAGGAGTTCGACGCTCGCACTCTGCAGGATCACGTTTCGCCGCACACCAACAGCGATCTGCTTTTCAAAAACGCGCTCAACGGAAACGCTCGCAATACCTTTGGCGGCCTGATCCGGGTCGAGCCGCACGCCCATTTCACCGACGCCTACCAAAAAGTGCGCAACCTCCTTCTGAGCGACGACGCCGAGGCAAACTCGATGCCTGGGCTCGAAATCCTGGCTGATAACGTGAAGTGCAGCCACGGCGCGACCTCGGGTCAGATCGATGAAGAGGAAATGTTTTACCTTCTCGCCCGCGGTATTCCGGCCGCGGTAGCGCGCCAGCTTCTGGTGGGCGGATTCCTCAATGAAGTCCTCGAACGCCTGCCCGATCCGGTGCTGGTGGCGAAACTCGAAGAATTGATCGCGGAAAAGTTCGCTCGCCGGACGCGTTAATTGTTTGCGTCGCTTTCCGCGGGCGGGTAATCTCGCTCGCATGGACGTCAGCGGGACGATCGAAAAGATCCTTCGCCGGAAGAGCGGCCAAATCTGGTCAGTCTCGCCAGAGGCGACGGTTTATGACGCGATCGCGCTGATGGCCGAGAAAAATGTCGGCGCACTTCTCGTGATGGAGAATGAAAAGCTGGTCGGGATCGTCTCCGAGCGCGACTACTCGCGCAAGGTGATGCTGCGCGGCAAAACTTCCCGCACCAGTACGGTCGGCGAAATCATGACGACCGAGCTGACCACCGCAAATCCGCGCGAAACCGTGGAAGAGTGTCTGCGTTTCATGACGGAGAAGCGCATCCGGCATCTCCCCGTGATTGCGAACGGCGAGCTGCGGGGTGTCATTTCCATCGGCGATCTGGTCAAGGAAGTGATCTCGTCTCAGAGCGCGACGCTCGACCAGATGCGCGATTACATCGCCGGCGGCTACCCCTGCTAAAGCTGCCAGACGGTTTTCCCCGCCACGATCGTTCGCACCGCGCGCCCCTTTAGTTTCCAGCCGTCGAACGGCGAATTGCGCGAAGCCGATTGAAAGCTTTTCGCGTCAACCTTCCACTCCATCTCGGGATCGATAAGGGTCACGTCAGCTGGCGCGTCCAACGAAAGAGTGCCGGCCTCCAAGTTTAATAACCGTGCCGGGTTCAGCGTCAGCATCTCGATCAGGCGGGGCAATCCGATCGTCTTGTGCTTGTGCACCAGGAGATCGATGAACAACCCAAGCTCCGTCTCCAGGCCCACGATGCCAAAAGGTGCGCGGTCGAACTCAACCTCCTTTTCAAACTTCGCGTGCGGCGCGTGATCGCTCGCCAGGATATCGAGCGTGCCGTCCGCAATCCCTTCGAGCAGCGCCTCAATGTCCTGCTGCGTCCGGAGCGGCGGGTTCATCTTAAAATCGGTGTCGAAATTCTGAATCGACTCGTCCGTCAGAGCGATGTGATGCGGACAGACTTCACCGCTGATTTTCACTCCGCGCGCCCGCGCCTCTCGCAGGAGCCGGACACTTCCCGCCGCGCTGATGTGCTGGCAATGGATCCGGTGATCGCAAAATTCCGAAAGCAAAATATTGCGCGCGACGATCGCCTCCTCGCCCACTGCCGGCCAACCGGGAAGGCCGAGCAACGTGCTCCAGTAGCCTTCGTGCACGAGACCGTTCCCGACGAGGTTGTAGTCCTGGCAATGATCGAGCACCGGCACGCCGACCATGCGCGCGTACTCGACCGCGCGACGCATCAGTTCGTTATTCTGCACGCAATGCCCGTCATCCGTGATCGCGACGACACCGGCTCGGGCGAGTGAACCGATCGGCGCCAATTCTTCACCCGCAAGGTTTTTTGAAATCGCGCCCGTCGGCAAAACGCGCACGCATGCCACTTCCGCCGCGCGATCCTTGATCCAGGCGATCGTGCTCGGACTGTCCGCCACCGGCGAAGTGTTCGGCATGCAGACGACGGTCGTGAACCCGCCCGCCGCCGCCGCCCGCGCGCCGGATTCGATCGTTTCCTTCCAGCCAAAACCGGGCTCGCGAAAATGGACGTGGAGATCGATCAATCCCGGACTAACGATCAGACCAGCGGCGTCGATCGTTTCAACCTTCTCTTTCCGGTCCTTCGGCGCCTCGCTCACCCGGCCATCGACGAGATATAGATCGGCGACTTCGTCGCGTTTGTTCGCCGGATCGATGATCCGGCCGTTGCGAATCACTGTTTTCACGGTCGGGCCACGCCTCCGCACAAATAGAGGACTGCCATCCGCACCGCGAGCCCGTTGGTGACCTGATCGAGAATCACACTCTGCGGACCGTCCGCCAATTCGCTGTCGATCTCGACCCCGCGATTGACCGGTCCGGGATGCATGATCAGGCAATCCGGTTTCAAAAGTTCAGCCCGCTTTTTTGTCAGGCCGAAAAGGCGGATGTATTCGCCGAGCCCGGGAAAATATTCCTTCCGTTGCCGTTCATGTTGGATGCGCAGCAGGTTCACGACATCGACCGTTGGCAGCACCTCTTCCAGGTTGTACGACACCGTCACCCCGAGTTTCTCAAAGTCGCGCGGGACCAGCGTGCTTGGTCCGACCAGCGTGACCCGTGCACCCATTTTCAGGAGCGCGAAAATATTCGAGCGCGCCACCCGGCTGAAAAGAATGTCGCCGATGATCGCGACATGGAGCCCAGCGACGCTGCCTCTCTTTTCACGAATGGTGTAAAGATCGAGCAGGCCCTGGGTCGGATGTTCGTGCGCGCCGTCGCCCGCATTGATCACGCTGGCGCCGATCCGGCTGGCCAGAAATTGCGGTGCGCCCGCCGAGCTGTGCCGGATGACGATGATGTCGGCGTGATTCGCTTCCAGGACCCGCGCCGTGTCCTTGAGCGTTTCGCCTTTCGTTAGGCTAGAGGCGGAGGCGGAGATGTTGACGATATCGGCACTAAGACGTTTGGCGGCGAGCTCGAAAGAAGTGCGGGTGCGCGTGCTCGGTTCGATGAAAAAATTGATTAGCGTCTTGCCCTGCAGGGCCGGGACCTTTTTGACGTCGCGAGTTCCGACCTGTTTGAAAGCGTCGGCGGTATCGAGAACGAGGTTAATCTCCTCCGCTGAAAGCTCGCGCAGGCCTAAGAGATCTTTGCGTGTCCAGCGCGTTGTCATGTCCGGGTAGCGCACGCGCCTCGCGTGCTGGCGACGGTGTCCCACCGTCGCAAACTTTGCGTCACGTGCGGATCGGTATTTTGACTGCTCCCCGAAACCAAAGTCCGTCGCCGCGAGACGCGGCGACCAGCACACGGGACGTGTGCGCTACCCAGGCGTTGTCGCGACGTTTTCATTCCTTCTCCAGCCAGACGCCGTCCGGTTCGTGGTCGAGACTTTCCAGGCGCACCCGGACCTTTTCGGCACGCGCGGTCGGAAGATTTTTTCCGACGAAATCGGGGCGGATCGGCAGTTCGCGATGGCCACGATCGATCAGGGCGGCGAGTTGAATGCAGGCGGGCCGGCCAAAAGATCCGAGCGCATCCATCGCCGCCCGGCAGGTGCGGCCGGTGAAGAGGACATCGTCCACGATGATGACCGTCCGCCCCTCGAGCGGGAGCGGCAACTGCGACGCCCTCACGACCGGGACTCCGGTCCGCGTGCCGTGATCGTCGCGGTGCATCGAGACATCGATCACCCCGGTGGCGACGCGCATCTTTTCGATCGCCTCAATTTCATCCGCGATCCGCCGCGCCAGGTCGATGCCGCGAGCCGGGATGCCAGCGAGGATCAGGGCGGAGAGATCGCGATTGCGCTCGATAATTTCGTGCGCGATCCGGCGAACGGCGCGACGCATGTCGTCGGCATCGAAGATGCGGACGGCGTTGGTTTGGTTCGTTAGGCTGGTTTTGCTCATCTCCTTCGCGACCTCGCAGGATCGCATTAAAGGAAGCGCGCGAACTTTAGGCCGGCGCTTTCGCCAGCTTTGTCTCGCGCACTCTGCGCTCGCGCCAACTGGAGCGATGTTTCACGATCCAATCAAGCAGCGCTTTTTCAAAGCCGATATCGGAACCGGCTTTTTCACTTTCGATCCATTTATGTTTCAGGATTTCCTCACGCTCGGCGAGAAATTCCTTATAGAGGACCGAATTCTTGAGAAAATGCGCCCCGGCGTCGTCCGTCGAATCCATTTCAGCGGGTTTGTTCATGACAAATTTTCCGTCACTTCCTGTTAACGTCCTCAGCATTAGACGAACCAAGGCGGCGGTTATTTAGCGAAAAGGAGCGGACAATGGCAAGCATTAGGTTGTGGGCAGCATCTCCCGGAGACGTTTCGCCACCCGCATAAATTCCACGCTGACGGGCGAATCCTTCTTCTCGGCTGTGACCGGCATCCCGCGGTCGCCCGCCTCGCGGGTCGCGATATCGATGGGAATTTGGCCGAGCAACGGGACGCGAATTCGTTTCGCTTCGCGCTCCCCGCCGCCGCTGCCGAAGATGTCGTAACGCACTCCGTCAGAGGGCGAAAGGAAGTAGCTCATGTTTTCGATCAATCCGAGCACAGGCACATTTACTTTTTCGAACATGGCGGAGGCCTTGCGCGCATCGATCAACGCAACTTCCTGCGGCGTCGTGACGATGACCGCGCCCGAAAGAGCGACCGTCTGCACGATCGTGAGCTGGATGTCGCCTGTGCCGGGCGGGAGATCGAGGACGAGAAAATCGAGCTCGCCCCATTCCACCTGCCGCAAAAATTGCTGGGTGTATCGTGTCACCATCGGGCCGCGCAGGATGGCGGGCGCGGCGTCGTCGAGGAGAAATCCCATCGACATCAAACGCAGGCCGTATTGCTCGATTGGGATGATGTGGTTGTCCTCCGTCGCCATCGGCCGTTCGCGCGAGCCGAACATGAGCGAAATACTGGGCCCGTAAATGTCGCAATCGCAGAGGCCGACGGCTGCGCCGCTCTGCTCGAGCGCGACGGCGAGATTGGCCGCGACGGTCGATTTGCCGACGCCGCCTTTGCCGCTGGCGATGGCGATGACATGCTTGATTCCGGCGATTCTCGTCGCGCCCACTCCGGCCGTGCCGCTGCCAGCGGGTGGCGCCTGAATGTCGATCCGTACCTTTGCCTCGCGCACGCCGGCGACATTGCGCAGGGCGGTTTCCGCCTGGTTTTTGATCGTCTGCGGGATTTGCGGGTCGTTCGTCGCGAGGGCGAGTTGCACGGTCACATCGCCGTCGCGGAGCTCGATCCCCTTGACGATTCCAAATGAGACGATGTCCCGGCTGAAGCCGGGATATTTCACCGTCGTGAGCGCGTCCTTGATCTGTTCTTCCGTGACCGGCATGAGTGGCGGGTAAACTACCGCGCACGCTCCCAGAGTAAAGAATGGCCGGTATGCGACCTGCTTTCCATGGGAGCCAATGCGAAAGATCAAGCTCAGCGGCCGGGAGCGAGCCGTCTTGAAAGCGCTCGGTTTTGCCGAGGCCGTGACCGGCGCACAGGTGATGGAGCATAGCCACATTCAGCCGGACGATTTGACCGATGTCTTGAATGCGCTTCTCGCCGCGGGCTATATCGAGAGCAAGCCGTATCGCGAGCAAATCAGCGCGGAGGAAATGTCGACGGTCGAGTTCGAAATCAATCCCGGCTACATCCACGAGCTGAAAAGCACGATGCAGCGTTCGTGGATCTAGCCTTTACACAGTCTGCTCGGCCAGGGCGCGGGTCTCCGCGCTGCGCTCACCGAAGAGTTGGCGGATGACGTCTTCGACCGGCAATTCCTGGACGTTGATGTCGGAGACAGAACAGGCGCTGAGGAGTTGCCGCGCAACCTCCGTCACCTTGGCGCGCGGAACTTTCAGCTGCACGCTGAGCGGCGTCTGCTCGACCACTTCGCCGAAGACGGAAAAATCACACTCCTGGTTCTCGGCAAAGGTCAGGCTGATGACTTTGTGCCCGGAGAAACGATCGATGATGTGGTTGAGGGGGCCATCGAAGAAGATCTTCCCGTGATCGATCACGATGACGCGATCGCAAAGCTCCTCGATGTCCTGCATATAGTGGCTCGTGAGCATGGTCACGATCTTGTGCTCGGAATTGTAGAGCCGGAGAAATTCGCGCACTCGTTTTTGACTCACGACATCGAGGCCGATGGTCGGCTCGTCGAGAAAGAGGACGCGCGGTTCATGGATGAGGGCCGAGATCAGCTCCATTTTCATCCGTTCGCCTAACGAGAGCTCGCGCACCATGACGTTCATCTTGTGGCCCACCTCGAGCAGTTCGCTCAGGCCGCCGACGACTTTCTTGAAACGGGCGCGGTCGATCCCGTAAATCGCGCGGTTCAATTCTAGCGACTCCTGCGCCGGCAGGTCCCACCAGAGAGCGTTCTTCTGCCCCATGAGGAGACTGAACTGGCGTTTCATCTCGTCGCGCCGCTCCCAGGGGACGAAGCCGAGCACGCGCGCTTCCCCCGAGGTCGGGTTGAGCAGGCCGGAAAGCATCTTGAGGACGGTCGTTTTGCCGGCGCCGTTTGGGCCGAGGAAACCGACCAGTTCGCCCTCCTCGATCTTGAACGAGATGTTGTCCGCTGCGCGCGTCTCTTCGTAGCGGCGTTTGACCAGGCCTTTGACCGAGGCCCAGAGCCCGCTCTCCTTGCGATAAGTCCGGTAGACCTTGGTCAGGCCGGAGGTTTCGATAACCGCCATACGGGATCGTAACACAGCCGTCCCGGCTGTCTTGTCAGGCGGGCGTCTCGCCCGGCGATTCTGCCTGCGGGCGGCGGGAAAGGCGGGACAACTGTGTTACGCCGCGCTCGAACGCTGCCCGCTCGGTTTGCGCAAAAGCGGGCGCACCTTTTCGACCAGCGCGTCACTCGTCAGGCCATGCTTCTCGCGCAGGACGGGGATGTTGCCGTGTTCGATGAATTGATCGGGCCAGCCGATCCGCACCACTGGGGTGTTGATCATCTGGGTATGGAGATGCTCCATCACCGCGCAACCAAATCCATTGTGCAAAACGTGATCCTCGAGCGTGCAAACGACCTGCACACTGCGCGCGAAAAATTCCAGCGTGCCGGTGTCGAGCGGCTTGATCCAGCGCGGATTGATAAGCGCGACGGAGAAGCCTTCGGCCTCCAATTTGCGGGCTGCTTCCTCGCCCATCTCGTACATATTGCCGAGGCCGAAAATCGCCACGTCCTTGCCGTGCTGCAGCACTTCCGCCTTGCCGATCTCGAGCAACTTCGGCGTCGCCTTTGGCTTTGCCCCGGTGCCGGCGCCGCGCGGATACCGAATCGCGATCGGGCCGGAGTCGTGGTTTGCCATTGTCCAAAGCATGTCGACAAACTCGTCCTCATCCTTCGGCTGCATGTGAATCATGTTCGGCACGTGGCGCAGGTAGCCGATGTCGAAAAGGCCGTGATGGGTCGGGCCGTCGTCGCCGCTCAGGCCGGCGCGATCCATGCAGAGCGCGACGTTCAGGTTCTGCAGCGCGATGTCATGAATGATCATGTCGTAGGCACGCTGCATGAAGGTCGAGTAGATGGTGAGGAACGGCTTCAGCCCCTGGGTTGCAAGACCGCAGGCGAAGAGGGAGGCGTGCTCCTCCGCGATCCCGACGTCAAAGTAGCGGTCGGGGTGTTGCGCCTGAAAATAGCCGAGCCCGGTGCCGCTCGGCATCGCGCCGGTGATGGCGACGATCTTGCGGTTGGCATCGGCAAATTTGCCTAACGTCTTACCGAGAATCTCGGAATAGGTCGGGCTGGAAGCGGCCGCCGTCTCTCCCGTCTCGGCCGTGAATTTTCCGAGGCCGTGGAATTTGTCCGGCTTCGCAATCGCCGGCTCGTAGCCTTTGCCTTTCTTGGTCAGGATGTGGAGCAGGACCGGCTCCTCCTGCGTTTTCAGGAATTCAAAGGTTCGGGTCAGCAGCGGGATATCGTGGCCGTCGATCGGGCCGTAGTAGCGCAGCCCGAGCTCCTCGAAAATCACGCTCGGCACGAGCAGGTTCTTAAAGCCTTCCTCGACCTTGTGCGCGAACTGCAGCATGCCTTTACCGGCCACCGCCTTGATAAACCGACCCGCCTTTTCGTGCAGGTGAGCGTAGGTCGGGTTGGTCACGATGTTGTTCAAGTAGGCCGCGATCGCGCCGACGTTCTTTGCGATCGACCACTCGTTGTCATTCAAGACGACGATGAATTTCTTGGTCTGGGAGCGGACGTTATTAAGCCCTTCGTAACTGATGCCGCAAGTGAGAGCGGCGTCGCCGGCCACGACGACGACGTTGTCGTCCGTGCCTAACAAATCACGCCCGACCGCCATGCCAAGACCAGCGGAGATGGCAGTGCCGGCGTGACCCGCGCCATAGGAATCATGTTCGCTCTCAGTGCGGAGAAGAAAGCCGTTCAGGCCCTCGTATTGCCGCATGGTGTGGATGCGATCGAGCCGGCCGGTAAACATCTTGTGCACGTAGCCTTGGTGGCTGACGTCGAAAACGAACTTATCCTGCGGCGTGCTGAAAACGCGATGGAGGGCAATGGTGAGCTCGACCACGCCGAGGTTGGGCCCGAGGTGACCGCCGGTCTGCGAGAGGACCTTGATCAGCTCATCGCGCACTTCCTGCGCGAGCTGCGGGAGGCTATCCTCCGGCAAGGCTTTGACGTCGGCCGGGGAATGGATTCCCTCCAGCAAACGGGTTTTCGGCTTGGCGGTCTCAGAAGAGACTAACGTCGACATTTTTTGGTTCTCCTTGGGTTTCACTCTGGGCCGCGGGGGCCGCTTCAAACTTCTTCACCACCGGTTTCCCGGCACTGTTACGGGTAATGACTTCGATCCGTTGCTCGGCCGAGGCGAGGCGTTCCTGGCACACTTTCACCAGCTTCATCCCCTCCTCGTAGCGCACGATCAAGTCTTCCAACGGGAGCTCGCCGGACTCCATTTGTTCCACGATCTCCTCCAGCCGTTGCATGGCCTGTTCGAAGTTCGCTTCCGGAGCGGGCTTCTTCACTTGGTTCGACATAACGGCAAGGGAGCAATTAAGCATAGGCAGCCCAATTAAAAAGGCTGACTTGGCTCCCGCGCCCCCGGCAGCCCTCCATGGCATAACGGCTGCTAAGGATAGCATTCGTTAGTCCAGCCGATGACTTTTCCGAAGCGCATACTCCTGATCGACCACGAACCGCACCTGACCGCAGTCGTGGGGTCGGCCCTCCAGGCCACCGGGAAATATTTGATTCGGCAGGAAAACCACAGCCGCCGCGCGCTGCATTCCGCCCTTCATTTCCAGCCCGATCTGATCCTGCTCGACGCCGTCCCTGAACATTTCGAACTGGACGAGATCGCGCAGCAGATCCACGCCGATGCCTCGCTCCAGGACGTGCCGGTGGTTTGCCTGACGAGCCTGACGACTGCCGGCCATTTCGGTTCGGTCGGTTTCTTTGGCGGCTACACCTTTGTCGCCAACCCTTTCCTTCTCCAGGACATGGTGAACTGCATCGCGGAGATGCTGAACGACAAGCGTTGCTTCGGCCTCTAGTAGCGTCGCCTCGCGGCGTGGCAATCGTTTGCGAGATCGCGAACGTCCGGCAAAGTTCGGCATGCCCACGCCCATTTCCGTCAAAGATGCACTGCAAAGCACCGCGCCCGCCGACGCGGTCCTGGTGCAGGGCTGGGTGCGGACCCGGCGCGATTCAAAAGATTTCTCGTTCATCGAGCTGAACGACGGCTCCTGTCTGCGCAACCTCCAAGTCATCGCGAAAAATACCCTCGCCAACTACGACGCGGTGCAGCGGCTGATCACCGGCGCGTCAGTCGCGGTTCGCGGCCCGCTTGTCGCCTCCCAGGGCAAAGGCCAAAGCTGGGAAGTGGTGGCGGATTCGATCGAGATCATCGGCGCCTCAGACGACAGCTATCCGCTCCAGAAAAAGGGACACACCCCGGAGTTCCTGCGCGAGATCGCTCATCTCCGGCCGCGTTCGAATCTTTTTGGTTCCGTTTTCCGAGTGCGGAGCCGACTCGCTTTTGCGATCCACCAATTTTTTCAAGACCGCGGTTTCGTTTACGTCCACACCCCGATCATCACCGGGAGCGACTGCGAAGGCGCAGGCGAGTTGTTCCGCGTCAGCACGCTCGACCTGGAGAAGCCGCCGCGCTTGCCCGACGGATTGATCGACGACGCGCAGGATTTTTTCGCGCGCCGGACTTATCTCACAGTCAGCGGCCAACTGGAGGCGGAAGCTTTCGCCTGCGCGCTCTCCAAGGTCTACACCTTCGGTCCGACGTTCCGGGCGGAGAATTCCAACACCTCGCGGCATGCCAACGAGTTTTGGATGATCGAACCGGAAATGGCCTTCTGCGATCTCAACGGCGACATGGACCTGGCCGAGGAATTGGTGAAGTACCTCGTGCGCGACATCCGCGAAAAATGCCCGGACGAAATCGGGCTTTTCTCAAAATTTGTCGACAAGGAGCTGACCGCGCGCCTCGATTTTGTGGTCGAGCGCCCTTTCCAGCGCATCAGCTACACCGATGCGGTCGAGCTGCTGAAAAAGAGCGGCGAGAAGTTTGAATTCCCGGTCGAGTACGGCCTCAACCTCCAATCCGAACACGAGCGCTGGCTGACCGAGAAACATTTCAAGTCGCCCATCACGGTCTTCAATTACCCGAAGGAAATTAAACCCTTCTACATGCGGCTGAACGACGACGGCAAAACCGTGACCGCGATGGACCTGCTCGTGCCCGGGATCGGCGAAATCGTCGGCGGCAGCCAGCGCGAAGAACGCCTCGAGGTTCTCGAAGAAAATTTGCGCCGCCACAAAATGAACCTCGAAGATTACAAATGGTATCTCGATTTGCGTCGCTACGGCACCGTCCCCCACGCCGGTTTCGGCCTCGGCTTCGAGCGTATGCTCATGTTCGTCACCGGCGTGCAGAATATTCGTGACGTTATCCCCTTCGCCCGCACCCCGGGCAGCGCGGAATTCTGATTGTCGCGCGGAGGACTCCCTTCGAGACTAGGTTTGTGCCCAGCGAGCGCGAGCCGGACCTGAAAGTCGAGATTGCCCACGTCCTCTCGATAGACGTGGTCGGTTATTCCCTGCTTCTCATCACGGAGCAAACCAAGGTGATGGGGGAATTGGGCCGGGTAGCCAAAAATAGCGCCCAATTTCGCCGCGCTGAAACCGAGGGAAAATTAATGCGAATCCCGACCGGCGACGGGATGAGCCTGGTTTTTTTTGATGATCCCGAGGCGCCGATCGAGTGCGCGCTGGAGATCGCCGCGGCCCTGAAGAGCCATCCCGAGATTCGAGTGCGAATGGGCATTCACAGCGGCCCGGTCAATCAGGTGATCGATGTGAGCGATCGTTCCAACCTCGCCGGGGCCGGGATGGACACGGCGCAACGCGTGATGGATTGCGGTGACGCCGGCCACATTCTTCTCTCGAAACGAGTGGCCGACGATCTCGCGCCCTTCCCGCGCTGGCGGCCTCATCTCCATGAGCTCGGCGAATGCGAGGTGAAACATGGCCGCAAACTCGGGCTCGTGAATTTTTACACCGACGAAATCGGCAACCCCGAGCGGCCGCGAAAATGCCATCCGCCGCCGGCCACTGCGACGGCCCGGCCAGCAGTCGCCAGCGTCCCGCGCCGAAACCGCGCTCTCATAGCCGCGGCGGCGGTCTGCTTCATCGCTCTCGCGCTCGGCGTGCTCTTCTCCTTCCGGGCTCACATTCTTCCGGCGCGCTTCAGCGCCGCCAGCTCGCAGAGCCATCATTCGATCGCCGTTCTTCCTTTCGAAAACGCGACCAACGATCCCAGCGTCGAGTATCTCTCGGAGGGAATTTCCGAGGCGCTGATCAATAGCCTGACTGAATTGCAGCAACTGAAAGTCATCGCACGTGCGACCGCTTTTCATTACCGGGGCCGGGCGATCGATCCGAAACGAGTGGGACGCGAATTGCAGGTCGCCGCGGTGCTGACCGGACGTGTCCGGCAAATGGATGACGCCCTGAGCATTCAGGTGGATTTGGTCGATGCCAAGACCGGCGCCCAACTCTGGGGCGAAGCGTACGAACGCAAGATCGCCGATGTGGTTGCGGTCAAACAGGCGATTGCCCGCGAGGTGACGAAGAAGTTGAAGTTGCGTCTCTCAGGCGAAGAGGAGCGCCGGCTGGTCAAGCGCGATAGCACCAACGCCGAGGCCTACCGGTTCTATCTCCGCGGACGCTACCTTTGGAACAAGCGGACGCCACAAGGACTGCAACAGGCCCTCCTGGAATTCCAGCAGGCGATCGAGCTCGATCGGGATTTCGCCCTCGGCTATGTCGGATTGGCGGACGCTTATATTCTGATCCAGCAATACGTCGGGGTCCCCTCCGGTGAGGCGATGCCGAAAGCGAGAGCCGCGGTCGACCGTGCCCTGCAGATCGACGATTCCCTGGCGGAAGCGCACGCCTCTTCGGGGTTGGCCTATCAGTTCGCGTGGCAATGGGAGCAAGCCGAAGAAGAATTACGGCGCGCCATCGGCCTCAACGACAATTATGCGGCGGCGCATCATTGGTATTGCGTCTACTTGCAAGTCCAAGGGCGGTGGGATGAGGCCCTGAGCGAAATCGCGCGGGCGCAGGAACTTGACCCTCTTTCGGCCATCATCAGCGCGAACCGCGCTATCATCCTGCTGAGGAAGGACGACATCCAGGCCGCCATTGAGCAATGTGAAAAGATCATCGCGCTCGATCCCAACCACATCTCCGGATACGACTGGCTGGCCTGGGCTCATCTCAAAGCCGGACGCCTGCCCGAGGCGATCGCGGAGCGTGAGAAAGTGGTCGAGTTATCACAGCGCTCCCTCCCAGCCCTGAGCGGCCTGGGACACGTTTACGCGGTGGCGGGCCGGCGCAGCGAGGCGCTGAGTCTTTTGCAGGAACTCGAGGAGCGCTACGCCAAGGGCGACGGCGTGGGCCAGGGCCCGGCCGCAATCTGCGTCGGCTTGGGCGACTTCGACCAGGCATTCGCCTGGCTCGAGAAGGACTTTCAGCAACACAGCGCGGAGCTGCAATTCATCACCTGGCGGGTGCAGTTTCAAGAGCTCCGCCGCGACCCGCGCTACGAGAATCTGATCCGCCGGATGGGACTTCGTCCGTAGGCTGACCCGGGTATCGAGCGGCCAAGGGAAGCGCTGACCTACAATTGGGAGCGGCCTTTTCTCAGCTCGTGAGTTTTTGTGACGGAAAGGAACTCGTAGAAGGCGTGCAGCCGCGCGAAATAATAACCCTCGCGCCCGTCGAGAAATCCCCGCTGCCAAAGGTAGACGTAGATGAAGCGCAGGAGCGGTCGAAAGGGCAGGCGCTGCGAGAGACGTTTCAACCGCCGCCGTTGCGCCACGCGCGCACTCTGCAGTTCGCTCGCCCCGCCCTCCTCCGCCGTCGCGACCCGCGCCTCCCAGTTGGAATAACGATTGTGTTTCTCTACGAAGACTTCGACCGACGGAAAGGCGTAGTGATCCATCTCGCAGCGCAGCCGGCCCGTCGTCCCCTCCACCACGACGTGCTCGTGCACTTCATTGTCGCCGCTCGCCGTTGCCACCTCGGTCAGCTTCTCGTACCGGCCTAACGAGTGCCGAAACAGGCGCAGGTTCCAGTTTGGGTAATAGGCGTGCCGCAGCCAGCGGCCCATGAACATGAATCGCCGGTTGATCCAGTAACCGGCCGTCGCCCCGGCGTTGGCAATGGCGCTGCGAAACTCCGCTTCCGCCCCGGGCGGCAGGACCTCGTCTGCATCTAAAATGAAAACCCAGTCGTTTTTAAAAGGGAGATGTTCGAGCGCCCAGTTTTTCTTCTTCGGCCAGGTGCCGTTAAACTCGAACTGGACCACCCGGGCTCCGTGTTCCTGCGCGATCTCCTGCGACCCATCGCTGCTCTGCGAATCGACCACGAAGATCTCGTCCGCCCAGGCGACCGAGGCGAGGCAGCGAGGCAGATTCTCGGCCTCGTTTTTGATCGGCACGATGACCGAAACCGGAACGGGGGCGGTAGTCTTATCCACGGTGGAAGCGCACCCTCAGAATCTCAGCATGAACAACGCCCTCTGGACAGGAAAGAATCGACTGCAAGCCGCCCTCGATCGACCGCCGGTCGCCGGGAATTTTTTTTTACCACTTTCCGCGATTCTGTTAGGCTGGGTCAGGTCAAGACCATCTATGCGCAACTCAACCTCCGTCACTCTGGTTCGTCCGGGGGTTTGACGGTTCAACGTCCCACCCTTCTTTGAAGCGCGTAACACCTGAAGATAATTGGCCGGCATCGTGGAAAGCCTCTTATCGCTACGACCTGGAGGAGGTCTACGGGCGGATCAAGAACTGCGGCTACGCCTACGCCTACGAACGCCGCCGCCGCGCCACTTTCTCTCTCGTTACGGAAGTGCTGCCGCCGGGCGCCAGCATCCTCGACATCGCGGCCGCCCAGGGAAATTTTTCCATCGCTCTGGCGGAGATGGGTTACGAAGTGACCTGGAACGACATGCGCGTGGAGCTGGCCGATTACGTGCGGTTAAAGCAGGAGTTCGGCAAGATCCACTTCGCGCCCGGCAATGCTTTTAACGTCCAACTGCCGGCAACGTTTGACGGCGTCCTCATCACCGAGGTCATCGAGCACACTGCCCATCCCGACCAGTTGCTCATCCGCGCCGCCGAGCTCGTCCGGCCGGGCGGCTATGTCATCATGACCACGCCAAACGGCGCTTACATCCGGAACAAGCTGCCGAAATTTTCCGAGTCGTCCGATCCCGGCGTTTACGAGTCGGTCCAATTCCAGCCCGACGCCGACGGCCACATTTTCCTTCTCCATCCCGACGAGGTCGAGCCCCTCGCTGCCCGGGCCGGGCTCGTGCTCGAAAAAATGATTCTCTCGACCAATCCCCTCACCAGCGGCCATGTGAAAACCGAGTTTTTCCTTCGCCGGCTGCCCCGCCCCGTGGTCGATGGGATCGAGCATTTCACCGGCGCCCTGCCCTCAGGCCTGACGACTCGCCTGATGACGCAGATTGCAGCTCGCTTTCGCCGCCCCAGGTAACCGGGAGGGCGAGACTCCGTCGAGCCGGGGCTAACGCGTCGTAACGAGCTCCACTTACGCCCCTCCCGGGAGCGGCCGCGGGACGTCCATCAAAGCGAGGATGTGCTGCTTCTTCGCCGCGTAATCCAGCGCGCGAAAATTCCGGATCTCCTCCAGCCGCCGCATGCCGTTGATCGTATCGAGAAAACGGGTGTAGCTCGCAGCCAGCTCGGTCGTCTCGAGGTAGCGCCCGCGAAGGTTGCCATCGCGGAATGCGCCGGGATTTTGTGCTTCGAAAAGGTGGAAGCGCAGCCAGCGCCGATCCGCCCGGGAGACCCGCTGCGTCTTGCGAAAAAAGGCCACAAACAGAAGGAGCACGAGGTAGGTATCGACCCGCGCCTGGAGCTCGAGATCGCGCGCAAAGTCCTCCGTCGCGATCCGGCGTTCGCCCTCGCGAAACTGAATCGCGGCGTGGAGAGCGTGATTGATTTCCTCCACGAACATGATGAGGGAGCGGATATTCTCGTTCGTCAGGCTGGCGCGCGGGTCGTGCCGCTCGAGCTGCTCGATCAGCCACTGCGAATAGTAAATGCCGACGTAGAGCTGATCGTTTGCTGTGCGCAGAAAAGTGCGCGCCAATTCGCTCAATTCCCGGGCGGACGCGCCCGCCAGTTTGGTCAATTGCCGGCAACGGCGCCGGTCAATCAGACAATCCTCGAGGTTGATCCCGACCTGGGCGTAGGTGCGCTCAAAAAGGCGCTGGATCTGGCTGAAGAGCGTCTCGTTCAAAGTAAAAGCGAGGCGCGATGGTCGTCGTCGAGATTGAGCAGCTCGTCCGAGAGCCGATTGAGCGCGAGGCGAACGTCGTGGAAACGGTCGGCCAATTCCTCAAAAACATCATTCAGCTCGCAGCGGCGCGCGGCCGAGTGCGAGGCCACGAGCTGGAAATTAGTCCGCCCGATTTTCTCGTAAAACTCCAGGTCGGGCGCGCCGCGCCGGCTGCGATGCTGGGCGTTTTCGTGAAAAATTCCGCTGACGAAAAGCGAGTAGTTCCCGACGTGGGCGCGGAGGAGGAAAGTTTCCGCCGCGCTCGCGCGGGTCAGCGCGATCAGCATGTCGGAGAGATATTGGCGGCCGGAATCCTCCTCCGCATGCGGCGCGCGCATTCCATTGGCGCGAGAAAAGGTTTCGAGGAGCGAGCCGATGTAATCCGAGAGCTTGCGATCGGTGATGTCGGCCCGCCGCAGGACGTGCCGGGCGAGGACGTAAAAGTAAAAGGACGACGAGATCGAAAGGTGCCCGGCGTGGGAAAGAATCGCCTCCACCAGCCGCGGATGATCGAGCACGGCGTCGCGCGTCTCGGCGTCGCTCAGGAGATCGACGAGCGAGACCTGGTCGTTAGGCGAGCGGGCCAGTGTCCGCACGATGAATTGAAAATCCGCCGCCGTGAACCGCGCCCGACAATTCGCCTGGATCATCGAGAAGCTATCCTAAGCTTTCGGCGTGCCATGTGACAAGAGGGATAGGCCTGGCCGTCGCCTCAGCTCAAAGCGTCTTGAGATATTCGAGCAGTTGATCCTTTTCCTCGGGTGGAAGTGTGGTGCCGTAGAGATGGCCGCCGTTGCCTTCGCCCCGCTGCCGGGTGTCGAAGAGAAAATAGCGCTGCTCCATTTGCCCGAACGGTCCGACCGCCCGCGGCGGCGGCTCCTGGAAGCCGACCTTGACCGGATCGTAAACGTCGTAGCCGCGGTGAAAGGTCTGCGGCCGTTCGTTAGGCGGGTTGAGCAGGTCGCGCAGGGTCGGGACGGAGCCGTTGTGCAGATAAGGCGCGCGCAGCCAGAGGCCGTCGAGCGGCGGCGAAAGATAACCGTAGGGATCGAGCTCGGTCATGGGCGGACGATCGATGCCCAGCTCTTTCACTTTGCGGTTCGCTTCCTCCGCCGCCGCTTTCGACCAGGAACGCGTCCGTTCCGGGTCGGTTCCGATTTGCGCGAGCGGGACGACTTTGCTGGTAAACTCTCCGCGCGGCTCGTGGCAGGAGGCGCAATCGCGGGCGTAGATTTGCCGGCCCGCGGCGGCGAGTTGATCGTTGATCGGGCTCGTCTGGGTAAAAGGCCAGGCCGGCGGCGGCAGGTTGCTCAGGTAACGATCGAGGTCCGCCATCCGCTGCAAAAACCACGGCCGCGGTGGCGCGCCGAGGCCAAGCGCGGAATCGATCAAAACCGAACGCACCGCCGGCGTGTCGCCGGTCCAGTTGAGCAGCATTTGTTTGCCGGCTTTATCTTTCCCGCTCCGGATCCCAAGATTCCAGATCGAGGGAAAATCGGTCGGCCCGACGCTGTCGTCCTCCGGCAGGCCGGTCATGAAATATTTCGTCAGGTTCATGGCGTCGTCGCGGCCCGGGCCCCAGTCCGGCTTCGGCTGGCCGTTGCTGACGTAGCGGTTCATCCAGGTAAAAGTTTTCTCCTGCTCGAGTAGCGCCTTCCTCGTTAGGGGAATAAGGAGGTAGCGGTAAATCTGCCGATCGATGAAGGAGAGGCCGCCGTTGCCGTAATCGTTCCCGCTGACGAGGCGGATTTCATTCATGATCGTGTTGGCGTTGAAGCGAGGGTCGTGCGCGGCCTTGAAGAGAAAGCGCAGCATTTCCTGCATCTGGAACGGGCTGCCGGCGGCGACCACAACCCGCGGCGTCTCATCTTCGCGTTCGCGATAAGTGGAGGTGTGGCAGATGGCACAGTTGTTCGTCACGCGGTCGAAGCCGACTCGCTTTTTCGAGAAACCGACCGGGATTTCGTGCCCTTCCTCCCAGACCACGCCGAACGCTTTGTAACCTCCCGGCCCCGGCATGAGATCGGGAAAAACGCGCGGCAAAACGAGCCAGAGGTAGTACGGAATCCCGCGGTCGCCTTCCGCGCCTAACGAGCCGTACTTAAACTGCTCCGCCTCGCTGGCGAAGCGCTGTTGCTCCTGCCGGAAAAATTTCTCCCAGGTGAAAGCTCCGCCAAGCAGAAGGAGGACGACGAGAATCGCAACGCTGGTCCAGAGCAGCCGCCGGGCTTTGGCTGAGAGTTTCATGTTAAAAGGTCTTCAGGTATTCCACGACGGCGTCCTTTTCCGCCGCGGTCAGGGTGGTGCCGTAGGCCGGGCCCTCGTGGCCGGCATTGGAGTTGCCTTCGTTGCGCTCGCGCGGGGTCCGGCCGCCCGGTCTCTCGCGCGTGTCGAAAAGAAAATAGCGATGCTCGTCCTTCGGATCGTCCAGGCTCCGGCCGTCGGGAGTGAAGCGCGCCACCTCCGAAACGAAGCCGACGTTTTTCTGGTCGAAGACATCGTAGCCCCGATAAAAAACCGCCGGCCGTTCCGCGCTCGGGTTAAGCAGATCGCGCAGGGTCGGGACGGAGCCGTTGTGCAGATACGGCGCGCGCAGCCAGATGCCGTCGAGCGGAGAGTTCGCGTAACCGAAGGTCTTGCGGAAATGACTGAAACGCCACGGATACCCGGCGTAGATCGTACTCAGGGTGGCCGCGATCTCGGGCGTGAAGGAATCGAGCCGGTGTCGATCGGTCCCGATTTCCGCGATCGGGGTGACCTGGCCGACGAGGGCGCCGCTAAAGTCGCGCCCGTCGCGGCCGTGGCAATCGGCGCAGTATTGGCCGTAAACTTTTTCGCCCTGCGCGCGCAGCGGCTCGTTGACCGGGAAAGGATATTTCGGCGGCGCCTTGTCGATCAACCAGTCTTCGATCCGCTGCAGCGCGGGGAGATCGATCGTGGGCGGAAACGCGCCCGAGCCGAAAGAGGCGTTCTTGTTTCGCTCCTCCATTTTGCGCTGGTTGCCGTCCCAATGCAGCTGCATGTCGCGGTCCCGGCGCGGGCCCTGCAGCCAGATCGAGGGCAGGTCGCAGATGCCGACGATCTCGCGCGTTTCCATTTTCTCGAGCGGATAATTCACCAGCGTCTTGGCCGGGTTAAAGGTGTCGGTCCGGCCCGGTCCCTCGTCCGGTTCCCACTCGATGAAGCGGAAGCGATCCTTCAGCATCAACAACCGCTCGCGCATGAACGGGATGGCGTAGTAACGCATGATCGTGCGGTTGATCAGGTCGTAATTGCTCCCGAGCGCCTCCATCTCGCACATCAGCCGGTCGGCATTGAAACGCGGGTCGGCCGCGCAGTTGAAGATGAAGCGCTGGAAGGCCTCGAGATCGACCGTGTTGGACGGCATCCCAGTGTAGAGCGCGCGCGGGCTTTGCGCCGTCTCGCGGACGGAGCCGGCGTGGCAGGCGGCGCAGTTGAGAAAGACGCGATCGATCCCCTGGGTGTTGCGCTTGGAGACGCCGATCGGCAGTTCCTTGCCCGGCTCGTAGATGAAGCCTAACGAGGCGTACTCCTGCCCGGCGACGTATTTTTTCCCGGGCAGATGTTCGGGAAATAATTTCGGCAGGACTTTCCAGATCCAATAGGGAATGCCGGATTCGCGTTCCCCGCCTAACGAACCGTATTTGAAATGCTCCTCGATCTGGTCATAGGCGACCGGCTCGTCGCGGGTGAAACGGGTGGCCAGGCACCAGGCGCCGACGATGATCAGGCCGATGACGAGGAGCAGAAGAATGCGCCACCACCAGGTGATCGGCTGGTGCGGCGCTGCGGGTGTTTCGGCCATGGCCGGGACTTCTCGTTAGGCCGCGGGAAACTCGAGCGCGAAATCGATCAGCCGTTTTTTGCTCCAGTAAACTTTCCCGAGATAAATCCCGGGCGCAATCTCGCGGATTTCGTCGCGGATCCAGTGCGCCAGGAGTGAGGTCTCGGAATAATCGAGCACGATGCATTCTTTCCCGTCCATCCAGCTCTCGTCCTTGTAGACCTTGGCGATGATCGCGTTCAGGCCGAAGGGCGTGATCTTGTTGCGCAGGACGCCTTTCTCCGGGTCGAAGACCTTGCCCTGCCAGGCAAAGTGGCTCACGAAAGTGGCGATGTTTTCGCTGTAGGTCGTGCCGGGCGCGACGATCGCCGTCCCCTTCGCTTCCCCTTGCGGAATGTTGCCGCCCGGACTTCGGCCAAACAAATCGTCCAGGTCGGCCTGGGACATCTTCAACAGATCTGGAACGTTCATGGATTTCCTCTCGTTAGGTTCAGAAGGTTTTCATGTACTCGATCAGCGCGAGCTTGTCCGCGTCGGGCAGATCGGTGCCGAAGTAATGGCCTTTGTCCTCGATGAAATCGGGGCACTTGTTCGCCGCGAGCAGTTGCGGCACGGCCTTGATCAACTCCGCCCGGGCTGCTTCCGGCGGCAGGTTCTTCGCGTGAATGGCGAGGAGCGCCTGGCCCAGCTTCATCTTGAGCGCGACGAGGTCGCCGAAGTCGGGCTCGAGGTTGGCCAGGAGATTGACCGGCATCCCTTTCGGAACCGGGCCGATCTTGAGATAACCGTCGCTCCCGGCCAGCCCGCGGAGCGGTTTCGGAACGAATTCTTTGCGCAGGTGCAGATTGCATTCGTTCTGCGTCCGCCAGATCGAAGCCTTGCCGAGGCGCTTTTCCGGCCAGAGCAGTTTCTCGGCGGCGTCGTGATAGGCCTCGAGCCGGCCGGCGACAGACGGGTCGCCGGTGAATTTCCCGAGCGCGTTGTTATGCAGGAACGGCGCCGAGCTCCAGATACTAACGAGTGAAGGCACCCGGTAATAGCCGGGCCCGGTGTTTTTCGCCTTCGGGTTGAACTTGATCGGCTGCGTCTCGTCGAACGGGTTATAGAATTCCACTTCTTCCGGCGGCGGCAGCTCCTTGTAGCTCTGGGAAGAAAAGTTATCCCAGATGTGGCCCGCCTTGGCGTTCGTCCCCATGGCGCGGGCGGCGTTGGTCTGGATTTTTGAGAGCGGATAGCGCTTTTCGTTGGAAAGGAAATTGTTCTCGAGGAAATCCGGCTGCATGACCGCGTTGCGGAACCAGGCCTTGCCGTCGCCCGATTCCGGATCGATCCCGGCCGGCGGCTGCTTGCTCGAATGGCAGGGGGCGCAACTGTTGGCGAAGACTTGTCGGCCGTGGTTCAGCACCGTCTCATCCGCGGCAATCTGGGTCGCGCCGCCGGGTGCATCGGCCAGCCGGAGCGGTTGCAGACGGCGAAAGAAGGCGGCGATGTCGGCCAGGCGTTCCTCCGTCGCGAGCCAGAAGACGGAGTGCTTACGGGCGTAGGAAATTTCAAAAGGCTTCTGGTCGACCAGCCCAATAAGGCGGTTATGGCGCGTGAGCCAATACTCGGAAAACATCCCAATGTTGATGAAAACCCGGATGGTGGCGCCCGGGACGCCGATGGAATCGGCGCCGTCCTTGAGAATATGTGCCACCGGCATTTCTTCTTTCGTCCCCGGCAGGGAGAGCGTGCCCCCGGCCAGCTTTTCCTCGGCCGCGATACGTTCGCGCTCGGCCAGGAGGAAGATGGCGTTGATCGCGTTGGGATTGTTGAGGTGATCCGTCGCGATGCGCGAGGTGTCGGAAGTGCCGGGCGGCTGCGCCGCCAGTTCCTCGTAAAAGAAGCCGCCCTTCTGCACGTTAGGCGCGAAGACTTTGCCCTCGCGGATGTATTGGTTACCGATGGCGGAGGCGAGATTTTCCCAGCGCGGATTTTCCGGGTCGGCCGGCGGGTTGGCGGGATTGGGCGCGATATGGCAGGAACCGCAGGAAACGCCGACTCGGTACGGCCTGATGAGTTTATTGTCGCTGAAGTAGGTGGGGTCGTCGAGGAACCGCGCCCCATCCCATTTCTGGCGCGCCTCCTCGTCAAAATCCGGGTTGGGGAAGAGGCGAAAGCCGAGGACGCCCGACGGCTGGCCGTAAACCTTCTCGTCGATCCCGGGCGGCTCCGGTTCGACCTGCTCGTCGAGCCAGAGACCATATTCATTCGGCTTGGTTGCGGCCCGGAAACCGGGTTCGTTGACCAGACCAAGCGTCTTGAAACGCTCGCCCCGCGGATACTTGCGGTTGTCGAGCGTCTTGAGCAAATCCATCAACCCGAAACTGTCGCGCGCGACGTGATCCCAGAACCGCTCGTTCCCGCCGCTCCAGAGATTCCAGGTGTTGCGCCCCATGATCTCGTTAGGCGTGAGCACGATCCCGCCATCCATCGGCTGGAAAATGTCGGCCGTGATCTGTGGGAAATCCTTCGGCGTGAGCCCGGCCAGTTTGGCTTCGTCCTCCGGGGTTTCGCGGCAGCCGGCGAGGAGAATAATGGACGCCAGTGCGAAGGCCCCGCAAAACTGGGCGGTGCGTCGCGTCGACCAACCGGCTTCCAGCAGGCGCGGTCTCACAGGACCTTTTTATTCCGATCCCAAGTCACCGGACAAGAAAAATTTACACCGGCGCGACGAGCCGGATTTTTTCGCGGCCACAAATTAATCGTCCGGCTACCGCGGTCGACCTAGATTGCGGCGACAATCGGATGAAATGCCATGCCTAACGACCGGGAATTCAAAGCCGAGATCGTCCACGTTCTTTTCCTCGACCTCGTCGACTACTCCAGGCGGCTCATCGACGAGCAGAGCGCGCTTCTCGAAACCCTGAAGAGGGTCGTGCGCGCGACCGCGGCGGTGCAGGCGGCGAAAGACGAAGGCGAACTGATTCAACTCCCGACCGGCGACGGGGTGGCGCTGGTTTTCCGCGGCAGTGTCGAGCAGCCCGCGGAATGCGCGCTCGAGATCGGCGCGGCGCTCCGGCAGCATCCCGAGCTCCCGTTCCGGATGGGGATTCACAGCGGGCCGATCAACCGGGTTCTCGACGTCAACGACCGAGCCAACGTGGCCGGCGCGGGGATCGATCTTGCGCAACGGGTAATGGATTGCGGCGACGCCGGGCACATCCTCCTCTCGAAACGCGCGGCTGACGATCTCGCGCCCTACCCGCGCTGGAATCCGCACCTGCACGATCTCGGCCAGGTCGAAGTAAAACACGGCGCGCTCGTCCACCTCGTGAATCTCTTCACTCCCGAGGCGGGCAACCCGGCGACGCCCTCCAGTATCACGAAAAAGCGGGCGCCTCTCGTTCCGCCGGTCGCCGCGCCGCGGCCGGACTGGCTCACCTGGGTGCTCGCCGTTCTCATCGTCTGGTCGTTAGGCGGGGTGATCTGGTGGTTCGGTTTCCGCACGGAGAAGCTCGCGCCGGAGCCGAAGGCGGCGGCCAGCGCCCCGGCCATTCCAGAGAAGAGCATCGCCGTCCTGCCCTTTGAAAACCTGAGCGAAGAAAAGGCGAACGCTTATTTCGCCGACGGCGTGCAGGACGAAATCCTGACCAACCTGGCCAGAATCGCCGACCTCAAAGTGATCAGCCGCTCCAGCGTGATGCAGTATCGCAGCGGCACTGCGCGCAACCTGCGCGAGATCGGCCGCCAGCTCGGCGTCGCCAATCTCCTCGAAGGCAGCGTGCAGCGGATCGCGGGCAAGGTGCGGGTGAACGCGCAGTTGATCGATACCCGGACCGACACCCATCTTTGGGCTCAGACCTACGACCGCGACCTGGCCGATGTCTTCGCCATCCAGAGCGACATCGCAAAGTCCATCGCCGAGCAGTTGCGGGCAAAACTGGCGCCGGAAGAAAAGGCGCGGATCACAACGAAGCCGACCCACAGTTCGGAGGCTTACCTGCTCTATTTGCAGGCCAATGACCTTTTGCGGGCGGCGGCTTCGAAAGAGGAAGCCGTCCAGGCCGACAAACTCTATGTCCAGGCGATCGCGCTCGATCCGGAATTTACCCTCGCCCGCGCCCGCGCCTCCATGCTCAACAGTCTGATGTATTTGATCGGGCGCGAACCTCTGCGCAAAGAAAGAGCCCGCACCCTGGCGGAGGAAACTCTGCTCCGCGCCCCGGACCTGGCCGAGGCCCACCTCGCGCTCGGGCTCTGTTATTACCGGATCGACCAGGATTACGCGGCGGCATTGCAAGAACTGGCCATCGCGGCCGCGGCTTTGCCTAACGACTCCGAGGTGCTCGATTTTTCCGGCTTCGTTTATCGCCGGCAGGGACGCTGGCGGGACGCGCTCAGCGTCTTTGCCCGCGCCCGGGAACTCGACCCACTCCAGGCGCATTTTAACGCCGGACCGGCGACTGAACTCAGCCTGCGGCAATGGAGTGCGGCGAAAAAGAGTCACGAAGAAGGATTGCAGCTCGAACCGCAGCAGGTCGACGGCTGGATCGGCCTGGCCGCGGCCCAGTTTGGCGAAAGTGGATCGCCCGATCTGTCCCGGACGACCCTGGACAGGCTCTCGGATACGCTCAAGAGCAAGCCGGGCGTGAACCACGCCCGATGGGAATTCGCGATGTTCGCGCGCGATTTTGCGGTCGCGGAAACACTCGTGCCCAGTCGCTCGCAGGAGGAATTTACCGCCTTCGCGCCCGCCCCTTGGTACCGGGCCTGCCTCGCCGTTGCCCAGGGTGATCGAGAACGGGCGCGCGCTCTCCTCGAGGAAATCAAGCCGCACTACGAGAGCAAAGCGCGCGAATCTCCCGACGATCCGACCTTCCATTCCTTGTTAGGCCGGCTCTACGCCCTGCTCGGGCAAAAAGAGGATGCGCTCCGGGAAGCGCGCCGCGCCGTCGAGCTCTGCCCCGAGAGCAAGGACGCTGTCGCCGGTTCCCTCTACCGCGCGCGACTGGCTTTTGTCTATGCTCAGACCGGCGAAGTGGACGAGGCCGTCTCGTTAGTCTCCCAACTCCTCACCACGCCTGCCGCCGACGAGATCAATCTCGCGCGCCTGCGCCTGAGCTGGGAATGGGATCCGCTGCGCAACGATTCGCGTTTCCAGGCGCTCCTCGCGGCGCCGGAACCGCCAACGGTTTTCCAATAGGGAACGGGGTCGGCGTCGCCTGCAAAGCACACTCCGATCACTGCGCGGAGAGATAGATCGCGAAAAGGACGATGACAATGATCGCGGTGATCCACCAGAACGCCGGGAGGCCGGCCGGTTTCGGCGATGACCCGAACTCCTGCGCGACAAATTCGTCGTAATTGAAACTGTCGTCCGGCAGCGCGTCATCATTCTCGGCTCCTTCCCGCCAGCCAGAATTGTGATCCGCCCCGCACTCCGGGCAGGCCACGGCGCCGCGCGGCACTTCCTCGCCGCAGACTGGGCAGGCTTCAGGCGCGGTTGGTTTGTTGTTTGCCATCGTTAGGCAGTTTTCGCAGCCTTTGAGTTCAGGGTCAGCGGCTGCGGCTTCCAGTAAGTCAGGGTGCGCCAGAGCCATTCGGCCGGGCCAAAGCGGAACCGGCTCAGCCAGAAATGCGCGAGGATGACTTGGAGGAGGAACCCGCCCAGGCAAACCGCGACCAGCACCAACGGGCCCACCTTGCCCATCAGCGAGGGACCGTGGGCGAAGCCGTAAAACATCCAGATCCCAAACACTGTCTGCGCCAGATACCAGGTCAGCGCCATGCGGCCGACTGGCGCCAGCCAGCGGATGATCCTTCTCCAGCCCGGGAGGAGAAAGAGCAACCCCAGGCCCGCGGCATAACTCAGCGTCATTCCCAGAAAACCGCTCTCGACGACGAGGCGTCGTGCGAAAGCCAGCGCCGGGTTGTGTTTCACGTCGGCGAAAAATTCTCCGGCGAATAAGATGCTGCCGATGATTCCGATCGGTGCTCCGATTAGCAGCACCCTGCGCAGGAGCACGCGGTGGTTTTCCAAATTTCCGAGATCGAAAGTGCGGGCGACATATAACCCGAGGAGAAGGCGGCCAAACACGGACACCTGATAACCGATCTGGCTCACGGACAAGGTCAGGTGCCAGTCGTATTTCCAATTCGCAAAGAGCACCTCGCGATAGCTTCCGGTGGCGAAAGCCGCGAGCGCCATCGCGTCCGCCTCCGCTCCCGAGCCCGCTGGCGCGGCGAACCACGCGATGGCGCCGGCATTCAACGCCGGCAGCAGGAGAGAGCAGGTAAGAGCCAGCGTGAGCAGTCGCCGCGGGGCCACGCCGACAAAAAGCGGCAGGCAGACCGCCCACAGGGCGTAGAAGCGCAGAATATCGAAACACCAAAGGAGCCAGCCGTGAGCCAGCCCGATGACAAAAAGCCAGAAGATCCGCCGGTAAAAAAGTCCCGTCGCCGGACCGCCGCGGGCGATCGCCCGACTCAGGAAAATCCAAAAACTGATCCCGAAAAGAAGCGAGAACAGTCCGATAAACTTGTTCTCGACCAGGAGCAGTTCCGCATCATAAGCCAGCGAATCGAACGACGAAAACAAGGCTGCACGCTGGTCATCGGTCAGGTAGAGGATTCCCGAGAAAATGAGAAGGTTGGCAGCAAAAACACCGAAGAGGGCGAAGCCGCGCAGGGAGTCGATAAACTCGAGGCGTTCCGCGGGTGAGGTCGCGCCGGCAGGATCAGTCATGCTTTCGATCACGCCCGTTTCGCCGGGGCGGGCTCCAGTGCGATGATCTCAAACGAGACCAGGTCACGCCATTCCTTGATCCAATCGGCGAAAAGCGCCGGCGAATCGGTCTCCATCAGCTGGAAACATCGGTTCCCGTCCTTCTCCAGCCAGCTCTCGATGTAGTTGAGACCATCGGGCAGCATGCGGCCGCGGAGATGAAATCGCTCGTAGACCGCTTCCCTGCACCCGGGCTGAAACTTTTCCACCACCATGTATCTCATGCCCTAGTCACCGTTTTCGTGGCTGGCTTGTTACGATGGATGGAGCAGCTCAACCCAGGAGAGTTTTTCCCCGGGAAAGACGTCCCGGTTCGGCGGGAAATCTTCCGGCCGGTCGAGGCTGCCGGTGACGATGTCGATCTCGTTAGGCCGGGCTTCGATCTCGTAAGTGAGGGAGGTGCCGCAATTGTCGCAAAAGGTTCGCCACGCTCCGGTCTCGGTGCGGAATCTTTTTGGCGTCCCTTTCTCGACAACAAAGCTGGAACTCTCAACCGTGATCCATGCCACCGCCTGGGCGCCGATGGCGCGCCGGCAATTGGCGCAATGACAAATAGCCTGGTAGAGCGGCGGCCCTTCCGCCCGGAAACGAATCGCCCCGCAGTAGCAGCCCCCGCTGATCGACATCCGGGCAGGCTGCCCGATCGCGCCGGACTAGGCGACTGCAAATTTTCATCCACTCAGCCCATCATCCTGAGCGCGAGGTACGGCACCACCGTCAGGACCACGGTCGCGATCTTATAGCGCCCGAGATAGCGGAAATATTCCAGCGACACCTCCGCTTCGCTGAGGCCAAACAGGCGCTGATGCAGCTTCATCGCCTGCCGCCGGAAGAGCGTGATCATGATGGTCGCGAGCAGGAGGAAGCCGATGTTGATCACGGCGCACCACCCGAAAAATTGGCGGAGCGTTTCGATGGAGTTCATTGCGGGCCTTTCCTTGTGAAATGCCGGGCTGGTTTTGGCCTCGGTCCTCCGGGGCTCAGTCGGAAGCCGGCAATCCCCACTGATCTTTCACCGTATCATACGTTTCCGCCGGCAGTTGCACCAGTAACGGGTGCTTCTGCCAATCCAGCCAGCGCACGATATCTTCCATATCCTCCGGCGGCATCGCGGTGCAGCCCGCCGTGCCGTGCTGCGGGCCGCGCCAGATGTGCATGAAAATGCAGGAACCGCCGCCCGGAAAAGCTTTCCAATTGTGCTCCACCACCACGCCCCAGCGGTAGATGTTATCCGGACGCAACATGATCTCGGACCCTCTCCAATCTCTATCGCCGACGCGCGCGGCATCGACCAGCCGGTTGTAATATTTCGATTGGCCATCCTCCACCGCCTGGGTGCTGGGCGTGACCTCGCGATACGGGAACGCCGCGATCCGTGCCTCGGAAGGCTTGGCGTAACCAAAGACAGTGTTGAGGAAGAAGACGCCCGCCGGTGCCCGGCCATCGCCTTCGCGTTTCACCGGATCGTTGATGCTGCGGGTGCCGTGCAGGCCGATCCCCCAGCCCATCCCGCCGCGGCCCACTACCACGTCGATCGCCGGGCCCAGCGCTCTCCACCCAGTGGTTCCGCTGTTGCGCTCAAAGCGCTGCAAACGGGCGCCGACCGCATTCCAATCGTCGGAGGTGACCACGATGAGCTGCCGCGTCCAGCGCAGCTCCCAGATCCTTGGCTTTAGTTCGGCGTTCAATTGCGCTGCCAGAGCGGTGCCCTCCGCCGGGACCAGCGCGGAAAAAAGAACTGCCATGGTTAGGCAGAGAAGCAGTCGTGGTTGCAGCATGCTGATGTTTTTCCGAGAAACCGGCCGCCCGGTTAAAAAACTCGCCAGCGTTACCACTCCGTCTCCGCGTCTGCAAGCTTCTACTGCGCAGGAGTTGTGAGGGGTCAGGTGTCACTGCTAAGGACTCAGAGCCCCATGTTGGCGAGGATCACCGCCGCCCGATTTACCGTCTCGAACAACTTCGGGTGCGAGCTTTCGAGATTCTCGACCGAGGCGGCCAGGCCCTGCCGCGCGGCCTCGAGCAGTTTCGGCTGCTTCTGGGTGCGGCTCGCCTCGTGGGTGGAGGCGTCGAGAAAATGCGTGATGCTCTGCGCTTCTTCTTCCTGGCCGAGCGCAAGGGCGTCGACTTCCTCGCGCAGGGTCGCGACCAACTGCAGCAATTTCTCCCGCTCCGCTTCCGGCAATCCCGGCGCCTGTTCGATCCGTGCCTCAATTTTCCGCATGCGATCTTCCAGCATGCTTTTATTTCCGGCGGCGAGCGCGGAGCGTCAAAAGGATTTCGCTCTCAGCAGGATGACGCTGGGTTCGGAGCGATGAGTGACTGGCCGTTTTCGCCGCTGCCCAGGTAGTCGATGAACTCGGCGAACAACGGCGCCAGACTCGCTCCGAAACGCGGATTGATCTCAAAGATCTGCGCCTCGCATTTGAAGATCTTGTAATTAAAACAGCAGAGCCCGTCCAAACCGATCGTCCCCAGGATCTGCTCGAAAAGATCGAGGAAGCGGCAGTCGCAAGCTGCCCGCGTGCGGTCCGTGTCCCGTCCCCGGATGAACGTCTCCTGGTCAAAACGCAACCTGAGCGTCAGGGAACGAACGATCCGGCCGTCTCGACAGACGATGTGGGTCGAGTACTCATTGCAGCCGGGAATGCATTCCTGGCAAAAATAATCCGGGTCCGAGATTTTCCCCGCGAGGGCCGCCTCGTCCGCCGGGCCAGTGATGATGTGGCTGTTCTTGCCCCAGGTATCGACACGTTTCTTGAGCATATAAGGATAGCGCTGGCCGCTGCCGAGGCGGGGAATGTTTCGGCCGAAGCCGCTCGCGATCAAAGTCCGGTTCAGGAGCAGCTTGTCGTCGCACAGCGCCACGCTTTCAGGGCTGGGGATCGGGATCGGATTCTTGCGCACCGCCTCGCCGAAGCCGTTCAGCAAATAAAGTCCCGCAATCGTGAGCGGAACGATCAGATCGTATTGCCGGATATTATCGGGAGTAAAATCCGCAAACGCGATCTCGTGCGCGGTCGAGGCGAACCCGGCCCGGATTCTCCCTTCCCAATCGTGTCCCGGCGGAAAAAAAAGAATCCGCAGCGAAGCCGACTTCGCGGGCCCGCTGGGCGCGGGCTCGGTCCGCGGCAGGAACGAGTTCAGCCAATGGTGCGGAGCGAGCGACGAAGGCAAATGCATAACTTCCGCCGGGCCACGGCCGGCCGAGAATCACAAATCCACCGCACCAACTCAAGGGTGAAAGCGCCGCTTCCCGGCTTTCGTCAGAAGCGATCGATCACCGTCACGCCCGGGCTGGCGAAGGCCTCTTCGCTCACGAGGAGATCCACCGCTTCCGCCAGCGCGACACTGCGCCCAACGAGCTTCGCCGGATCGAGTCTGCCGCTCGCAATCTCATCCAGCATCTCGGGATAGACCGGCGCCTGCAGACCGTGACTGCCCCGGATTTCAAGTTCGTGCCGAAGGACGCGGGCCATCGGCACCTCCGGTTCGCTTTCGTCGTCCACGAGCAGGCCGACCTGCACGTGGCGGCCGAGCGGGCGCAGGCACTCAATCGACGCCCGCATCTGGCGGGCGCCGCCGACCGCGTCGATCGAGGCGTGCGCTCCGCCGTTCGTTAGGTCAGCGACCGCGCGGGCGATGTCGTTCGCGTGATCTGCCCGCAGCGTGGCCGTGGCGCCGATCGAGCGCGCAAAGGCGAGCTTTTGGTCATCGATATCGATCGCCAGCACCTGCACGCCGCGCGCGGCGGCAATCATGATCGCGGAGAGACCGACGCCGCCGCAACCGTGAACCGCGAGCCATTCTCCCTCGACCGCGCGGGCTTGCGCGACCACCGCGCGATAAGCGGTCGCAAAGCGGCAGCCCAGCGCCGCCGCCGTCGTGAAATCAAGCGATTCCGGCAACGCCACAAGGTTCGTATCGGCATAACGAAGGGCGACAAATTCCGCAAACGAACCCCAATGCGTAAAGCCCGGCTGTTCCTGTCTCGGACACACCTGCTGGTTACCCGAGACACACTGCGGGCACGTGCCGCAGCCGCAAACGAACGGGGAAGTCACGCGATCGCCCACCTTCCATTTGCGCACCCCGGCGCCGACGGCGGCGATGACTCCGGCCAGCTCGTGCCCGGGCACATGCGGCAGCGCGATGTCGCTGTCATGACCCATCCACCCGTGCCAATCGCTCCGGCAAACGCCGTTCGCCTTTACCTGCACGACAACGCCATCCGCTGTCGGCGCGGGATCGTCGACCACCTCGACCGAGATCGGGCCGCTAAATTGGCGGTAGATCGCAGCCTTCACGGGGCAAAGCGTAGGGCAACCTTACGACCTTGTATACGCGGAGCAGTGTTTCGATCCAGGCGAGAAGCTCTTCCGGTAAACTCGCTACTCCACGTTGATAACGACCTTTCCGCGCGCGCGGCCTGTCTCCAGGTAGCGAATCGCCTCGGGCACTTCACTCAACTTATAACGCCGGTCGATCACCGGAGTGACTTTCCCCGCCTGCATGAGATCGCGCAGATATATTCGATCGTCCCTCGACGGGTCGCTCATCATCATCCCCATGGTCTGACTAACAAACGGACTCACGATCATGATTTGAATGACACGCGCGAAGGGCCCGATCCAGCGGCCATCATTTGGACCGCCGCCACCGATCATGACGTATTTGCCGTTCGGTTTCAGGACGCGCCGGCAATCGGCCAGGGAATGGTTGGGAACGTTGTCCAGAATCAGGTCATACTGTTCCCCGCTGTCGGCAAAATCTTCCTTTGTGTAATCGATCACCTGGTCGGCCCCTAGCGAACGAACCATCTCCAGATTCCGCGTGCTGCAGACTCCGGTGACATGCGCACCGAGCGCCTTGCCGACCTGGACCGCGAAGGTGCCGACGCCGCCGGAAGCGCCGTTGATCAGGACCTTCTGCCCGGGCTGAATCTTTCCCTCGTTACGCAGCGCCTGTAGCGCGGTGAGCCCTGCGATTTGGACCACTCCGGCCTGTTCGAAGGTGATGTTCGTCGGTTTCCGGACCACGCTTTTCTCGCTCACGCAGAGATACTCGGCAAACGCCCCGCCTTTACCGCCATAGACTTCGTCGCCGGGCTTGAACTCCTTCACGTTCTTGCCGACCGCTTCGACCGTACCCGCAAAGTCGACGCCGACGCGGATGCTCTTTGGTTTGCGCAGGCCGACCCCGAGACGCATGAGATAAGGCGTCCCACGGATGAAGTGCCAGTCGTAAGGGTTCACTGACGCGGCCCGCACTTTGACCAGGAGTTGGTCATCATTTGGGACTGGCTTGGCGAGGTTGGCTAGCTTGAGGACATCAGGCGGGCCGTAGTCGCGATAGACGATGGCCTGCATGGTTTCGCCTTCGGGAGCGGTCAGGCGCTCGAAGTCGTTAGTCGATCGCCAGTAGGCGATGAAGAGCCACGCGCTGAGCAAGATTACGACCGCGAGAATGGCGCGGACAGTCCATTTCACGGTGCTTTTGATGATGCGTTTTAGTTTCATAGGGTTTGCGGAGACGGCGCTTTGAGTCCCTTGATCAGCAACCAAAGGCCGAGACCAATTTCGTAGAGACCCATCGGCAGCATGTAGCTCATTCCGAGGACCGCATAGACTCGAGGGAAGATCATGGTGATGAGACTAACGATCGCGAGGAGAAGCGACGCGAAAATCCCCCACCCGGCCAGGGCCCGCGGAATGTAGCGCGATTGCAGCCAGACATAGCTCAAGACGGCCGAACCAAATCCGAGAAAGACGAAACCGATGCTGAGTCCGATCCCGTAAACGCCAAGGAACAAACGCGCCAGCGCCTGCAATTGCGCCGGTTCAAACGGTTGCAGGTAGGCCGGGCCGCTCAGGAGTCGCAAGGCGATAAAGGCAGTCAAAGTCGTGACCGCGAGAATCGCGTTCTCGACCAGCCGGAGAAAGGCGCCGAGCAAGGCGGCATCCTGGTTAACCGGCTTGAGGATAACGTAGATGCCCCAGACGAGCCCGATCACGCTCGCATAGACCAGCAGATCGCCTGCGATGCTAAGTCGAAAAATGGTTTCCGAGCCCGCGATATTCGCCGCCGTCTGGCCCGCGTCCCGCACGATCAAGCGGCCGCGGACAAAGGATTCGCCGAAGATGGCCAGCGCCATCTGGATGAGATAAAGCGCGCCGACCCATTTCGCGGCGCGATGTTGTGCCGGCGTGATCGCATCGGTGACGTTTGTGCTCATAATACGGCGATTCTGGATTGTCTCGGGAGTGGTTTCATATGCACCGCGGTCATTCCATGGTGATGACAGTTTTGCCGCGCGCGTGTCCTTGATCGAAAATGCGGAGCGCCTCGGGAGCCTCACTGAGATTGTAAGTCCGCTCGATGACCGGCCTGATCTTTCCCGACTCCAGGAGCGCGCCCAGCAGGGTGATATCTTCCTTGTTCAGTCGGGTGGTATAGATGACGAACTTTTGCTCCCCTGACGATCCGAACCAGGAGGCGGTGAAGTTACCAAGGATACGCTGAAGCGTCTGATTCGTGCTGGCGCTGGTCCCCCCGATTCCGACCAGGACGCAGATGCCTTTGGGCTTTAGCACACGCCGGCGTTCGGCCGCGGAACGGTTGCCGACGTTATCGAAGATGAGGTCGTAACGCTGCTCGCCCTTGGTGAAATCTTCCTTGGTGTAATCGATGACCTGATCGGCGCCAATCGACCGGACAAGATCGATATTCCGAGTGCTGCAAACCGCCGTGACTTCTGCGCCGAGAGATTTGGCGATCTGCACCGCAAATGTTCCGACACCTCCGGTCGCGCCGTTGATCAAAACCTTCTGCCTTGCCTGAATTTTTCCCACGCGCAGGCCCTGCAGCGCAGTTTGTCCGGCATGCGGGATCGCAGCCGCCTGCTCAAAGCTGACGTTTGCCGGCTTGATCGTCAGCGCGCGTCCGGAGTTACACACATACTCGGCCAGGCTGCCGGAAGCGGAGCCGAACACTTCATCGCCCGGTTTGAATTGAGTGACGTCCTTGCCGACAGCTTCCACCTCGCCCGCGAGGTCGCGGCCGAGCCGTGTGTTTTTTGGTTTGCGCAAGCCAGCCACCAGGCGACCCAGCCACGAGTCGCGGATGAGGGCGGCATCGAGCCAGTTCAACGAAGCCGCCCGAACCTTGATCAGGACCTGGTTGTCGTTCGGGACAGGTTTCTCCACCTCCGCCAGCGTCACCACGCCGTATTCGCAGTAACGAACTGCTTTCATCGGGTGGACGAGAGCGCCGGCGGTGCGATCGCACTCGTTCGTCGAAGTCCAGTAGGCGATGAAAAGCCAGCCGCTGAGGGCGACGAAAACGACCAGCAGGATGCGGGTCGTCCATTTCAACAGGCGCTTCAGTTTCATGTTCACTCGGCGTGAAGTGCTTCGATCGGATTAATGCGGCCGGCGCGACGAGCCGGGAGCCAGGAGGCGACCAGGCCGACAGCGACGAGAAGGATGGAGGTGCCGGCGATGACGAAAGGACTGTTGAAATGCATGCTGGGATTGACGGAGGCGAGAAATCGAGTGACCGCGAGGGAACCGACGAGACCGATGACAGATCCGATCACCGCCATCTTCACCCCGGACAGCAGGACGATGCGGGTGATGTCCCGGACGCACGCTCCGAGCGCGAAGCGGATGGCAAACTCGCCGGCCCGCTGCGCCATGGTGCGGGCGATGACGCCGTAGATGCCTAACGAGGCCAGGCCGAGCCCGAGGAGTGCGAACGCGCTCAGGATGTCGCGCAGCATGGCGGTTTGGTAATTGGCGCGATCGATGGTGGCGTCGGCAGGCTGGAGCTGGCGCACCGGCAGGTCGGGGTCGAGTTGGGTCATCACATCGCGGATGCTTTGCACGACCGTCGAAGGGGCGACACCGGTCGTGCGCACCGCAATTTCGTGGTAAGGCCGCGGGTCCTGCGCCATCGGCTGGTAGATTTGCAGCGTGACCGGACCCGGGTCGGGCAACACTGATTTCACATCGGCGGCGATGCCGACGATCTCGCCCCATTGCGCGTTGCCGATGCCGGTCTGCGCGATCCGGCGGCCGATCGGGTCTTCCTTGCCGAAGAGCGCCGTCGCGGTCGCCTGGCTGACGATGAAAACCTTCGGCGACGTGAGGATGTCGCCTTCGTTGAAGATGCGCCCGGCGAGGAGACGCGTCTGGAAAACGTCGAAGTAGCCAGGACTGATGCTGTTGACGACGGCGGCAGGTTCCTGCCCCGGTTTCGGAAGTTCGCGGCCCGCGACGATGAATTTCCGGATGTCAGCCCAGTTAAAGAAAGGCGTGAAGGAAGAGATACCGGCAGAGGCAACGCCGGGCACGGCCTGGAGCCGTTCCAGCGTGAGGCGATGGAAGCTGGCGATCCTGGCCGGGTCGCTGTAGCCAGCCGCGGGGAGGACGACGGTGCCGGTAACGACCTGCTCGGAGCGCCAGCCTTCGCGACTGTTATTCAACTCATTGAGCCCGCGGACAAAAAGTGCCGCGCCCGTGAGCAGAATCATGGCGAGGGCAAACTGACCGACAATGAGCGCCTGACGGAAGCGACGATGACCGCGGCCCCCGGTCATGCCGCGGCCGGCGCTCTTCAGCGTCTCGTAGACCTTCAGCCGCAGGGCGAAAAACGCCGGGGCCATCCCGAAGGCAACCGCGGTGATGACGGAGACGGCAAATGCCCAACTGAAGACGCGCCAGTCAAACAAGAAGGCCACGCGTTCGCCGTTTTCGCCGGTGGTTTTAAATGAAAGCCAGTCCGTTATCCACCCAGAGACCAGAATCGAGCAGGCGCCGCCGAGGAGAGCGAGCAAGAGCGACTCCGCGAGCAATGGCCGAAGCAACTGCAAGCGCGAGGCTCCGAGGGCGGCGCGGACGGCAAATTCGCGCGCCCGCGCCATGGTGCGGGCGAGGAGGAGATTCGCCAGGTTCGAGCACGCGATCAGGAGCACGAAACCGGAAAGCCCGATCAGCAGCCCCACCATCACCCGGCCGTTTTTGGACATGACCGTGTCGTTGAGCGGAACAATCCGCCAGGTGCTGCCGGCGTTGACCTCGGGAAAATCTGCCGCGAGACGCGCGCCGAAGTTGCCGACGAAACCCTCCGCCTGGGCGCGATCCACATTCTCGGAGCGCCGGCCGATGAGCCGAAGATTCGTCGTGCGCCGATCGCCGGATTTCTGTTGGTCGAAAACGAGCGGCCGGAAAAAATCATACGCCCCGAAGTGACGCCAGTCGTTGAACGAGGCGGGCAGCACGCCCACGATTTCGTGCGGTTCGCCGTCGACGCGCAAGGTGCGGCCGATGACGTCCGCTTGGCCGCCGAAACGCTTCTGCCAGCAACGCTGGCTGATGATCACGACGCGATCATTCCCAGGCAGATCCTCCCGCGGCAGGAAGTCGCGACCGAGCTGAGGCTGGACACGGAGCGTGGAAAAGAAATTCGCGGTATTGCGCAGCGCTCGGACCACCTCGGCGGGCTGGCCCGGTTCCGAGAGGCTCGTATCGCCAAGCGTGTAGGCGGCGATCTCGCCATAGGATTGCATCTCCCGTCGGAGATCGAGGAAATCAGCCGGCGAAACGCGTCCCTGCGGATTTTGCGCGGTGGCGCGATCGATCCGGTCCAACTGCGCGCTTTCGGGATAGGGCAGCGGTTTCAGGAGGACGGAATTGAGGATGCTGAACATGGCGGTGTTCGCGCCAATGCCGAGCCCGAGGGTGAGGATGGCGAGAAGGGTGAAGCCCGGCGAACGGAGGAGCTGGCGGAAGGCGAGGCGAAGGTCGGGCAAGTGCATGGTCTGCGCGTTGATCTTTTTTCTCTAGATGGGCCCGCGCGAGCGGCGCAGACGAACGGCGGCGAAGAGGCAGGCGGCCGCGAAGAGGAGGCCGAGCCAGAGACCCGGCGAGCTGAGATAATTTCCCGGAGTGAGCTGGGCGAACGAGTCGATCGTCGGATTGGTCCGGCCCTGGAAATCAAAAGCCTCTTCCGCGAAACCCATGAACCGATGCTTCAAGAGCGCGGCAAAGTGCGCGCTATTGAACGCGATCTTTTCCAGGATCTGGATCGCGATGAAGGGCAGCACCGCCCAGAGAAACGTCGCGCGCCGCGCCCAGCCCGAGACCAGGAGCAGCCAGCCGTAGATCGGCGCGTGCCAGAGCGCGAGCGCGACCAGACCGTAGAGCAGCACGATCCAGTTCTGGAAAAGCGGCATGTTGGCCCAGGTCGTTGCCGGACTCATTCCGTGGGCGACGAGCACCGCGCTCGTGATCAAAACCATGATCAGGTGCACGCAAATCGTCATCACGAACACGATCAGCGGCAGAATCGCGAGCGGCAGCGTGATCTTCGAGAGCACGGTCGTGAGGTCCGAGACCGGGAGCGATTTCCAGAAGAGAATGCTGCGATCGCGCCGCTCGCCATGAAGCGCGTCGAGACAGTAAAACACGCCCACGATGAGGACGGTGAAAATCATCACCACCGCCATCAGGTCGTAGGGCTGTTCGATCTGCAGGCGCCGCTTCGCCGGGTCGAGTAAGAGCAACGCCGCCCGCCGCTCGGCCAGGCCGATCGTGCTGATGGCGAAACCAAACACCTGGACCGCGCCGACGATGAGCGGCGCGATGTAGATCGAGCGGTTCTCCCAGAGCTCGCGCCGGACCGACCAATAAAACGGCCGCGTGCGGTTGGAGTTGTTGTAGCCGGGGGCGGTGACCCCGGCCTCAGTGCTCGCAGAATTGTCGGACGAATTCATTTTGCATCTCCTTCACCGGTTCGGCCGGCGTCACCGCCGCCGGCTACAATTGCGGTGCGGGACGCGTTCCCCATCACCGCCACAAAGAGGTCGGCGATGCTCGGACGGTGCACCTCGCCGAGGGCGGCGAGCTGCGCGCGATCGGCCTGGTCAAACAACAACACGCTGCGACCAAAAACCGGCCGCTCATGAATCGGCTTGAGCGCGCGCGCCGCTTCCAGTTGCTCGGGCTTCACCATGACCTCGAGATAGCGCGCCTCGAATTCCTCCATGCTGCAACTGAGGACGATCCGCCCGTGGTTGATGAACATGAGATCGGTCAGGACATCCTGGATTTCTTCCACCTGGTGCGTCGTGACGATGATGGTGCGGCGATGATCGAAGTAGTCGTTGAGCAGCGAGTCGTAGAACTGTTTGCGGAAGAGAATGTCGAGCCCCAGCGTCGGCTCATCGAGGACGAGCAGCTTCGCGTCGATCGCCATGACGAGCGCGAGATGCAGTTGCGCGACCATGCCTTTCGATAACTGCCGCACCTTGCTCGTGCGCCTGATCTCGGTCCGGGCCAGGAAACCCTCCGCCTTCGCGCGATCGAAGCGCGGATGCACCCCGGCCACATAATCGAGCAATTGCGAGACCCGGATCCAGCGCGGCAGAACCGCGACATCGGCGATGAAAGAGACTTCGCGCATCAATTCATCGCGCTCCGTCCACGGGTCGCGCCCGAGCACCTTCAATTCGCCCTCGTACGGAAGGAGCCCGAGGATGGCGTCGAGCGCGGTGGTTTTGCCGGCGCCATTCGGGCCGATGAGTCCGAGGATGCGACCTTCCTCGATCCGGAGATCAATTCCGTCCAAGGCAGTCGTCGCGCCGTAGGTTTTGCGGAGTCCGCGTGCTTCTAGGCAGGGCATGGCGTTAGCGTTTTTCCTTTCCGGTTTTTGCGGGCGGGCGCGGCTTGGCCGCCTTGAGCAATTCCTCGGGCGTCAGGCCGAGGCGCTCGATCGTGGCGTGAATTCTCGGCCAATGCTCGCTCAGGAAAATTTCGCGCTCGCCTTTGAGCAGGAGTGTGCGCGAGCCCGCTTTCACGAACATCCCGAGCCCGCGCCTCGTCTCGACCAGCTCCTCCCCGACCAGTTGCTGGTAAGCCTTCAGGACGGTGAGCGGGTTGACCCGGTACTCGGCCGCGACGGTGCGGACCGAAGGCAGCGGGTCGCCCTCGTTCAGCAATCCGTCGAGGATCATGTGGACGACCTGGTCGCGGAGCTGGCGATAAATCGGCTGGCTGGTGTTCCATTCAGTTTCCATTCAATTTCCATGGAGCGAGCTGAGCCCGTCCTCATGTAGTGTTGTAGTTAACTACAACACCGTTGCACAGGCAAGCATTATTTTTTCGGTGGCGAAACGGCCGCGGGAAATCGCCCTTTTCAACCGGGCACTGGCCGATCCGCCCGCTTCTGGTTAAATAGCCAAGTTCAGCCCGAACATTCAGCCGTGGATTTATCTCACTTCTTCGCCGAACTCAGACGCCGCAACGTTTACAAGGTTGCGGTCGGTTATGGCGTCGTCGGCTGGCTCGTCATCCAGGTCGCCGCCACCATCGTGCCCGCGCTCCATCTCCCCGCCAGCCTCATCACCGCCGTGGTCGTCCTGACCCTGCTCGGTTTTCCCATCGTCCTCGTCATCGCCTGGGCTTTTGAGATGACGCCGGACGGGATGAAGCGGACGGAGGAAGTCGCGGCGGACGGAAATAATCCGCAATGGAGCCGGCGGAAGTTTGTCGCCTTCGTCCTCGTCGTCGGGCTCCTCGCGGCGGGATTATTCGTCTGGCAAAAGGTGCATTCCCACGCCCGGCAATCGATCAGCAACGCCGGCAAATCGATCGCGGTTCTCCCGTTTGAAAATCTCAGCCGCGATCCCGACAACGCTTATTTCGCCGATGGCATCCAGGATGAAATCCTCACCCGCCTGGCCAAGATCCGGGAGCTGAAGGTCATCTCGCGCACTTCCACGCAGCGCTACAAAAGTTCGCCCGACGACCTGCCGAAAATTGCGCAGCAACTCGGCGTCGCTCACATCCTCGAGGGGAGCGTGCAGAAATCCGGCGACCAGGTGCGCGTGACCGTCCAGCTCATCGCGGCCGCGACCGATTCGCATCTTTGGGCGGAACGCTACGACCGCAAATTGACCGACATTTTTGCGGTGGAAAGCGAGATTGCCGAGAAGATCGCCCAGTCGCTCCAGGCGCAGCTGACCGGCGCGGAGAAAGCAGCGGTCTCGGCCCGCCTGACGGAAATCCCGGAAGCGTACGAAGCCTATCTCCGCGGCCTGACCCTCTGGAACAAGCTCCAGACCGCGCCGCAGGACGTCGAAAACACCGCGCTTTATTTTAAGCGCGCGACCGAGCTCGACCCGCAGTTCGCGGTGGCCTGGGCTTATCGCTCCGCCGTGCACTCCTTCATTTACGGCGATTACTATCGCACCCCGCACAATCTCGCGGCGGCGAAAGAAACTCTGGATGTCGCGTTGCAACTCCAGCCGGAGGCGAGCGAAACGCAATTTGCCCTCGGCCTGTATCGCTATCGCGGGCTGAAGGATTACGAAGGCGCGCTGGAAGCGTTCCAGAAGTCGCGGAGCCAGGCGGCGGAGGTCAGCGCGATTGAATTCTCCGCCTACGTCAAACGCCGGCAGGGAAAATGGGACGAGGCCCTCGCGCTGCATCGGCAATCGGTCGAGCTCGATCCGCGCAGCACGATCATTCTTTCCGAGGCCGCGCTCTCCTACCGCGCGCTGCGCCAGTTCGACCAGGCGCTCGAGCTGGTCGATCGCGCCCTGGATATCGAGCCCTCCAGTCCGCACCTCATTGTCCAGAAAGCAGAAATCTACCTCGCCATGGGCGAGATCGAGAAAGCGGCGCCGCTCCTGGCCCGCGTCCCGCTCGATCCGCAGGACCCGAAAAGTTTTCTCACCCGGGTTCGCTTCTGGACCTTCCAGCGACAGTACAATGAAGCGATCCGCGCCTGCCGCAACGCGGCGGACCCGGCGTTGAACCTTCCGAAAACGTTCCTCGCAAGTTATCGCGCCTGGCTGGCGATCAGTGAATCGCTCGCGGGCGATCCCGCGGCGCAAAACGATCTCCTCGCCGCCCGCGACGAATTGCGCGCCATGCGCGATGAGCGCGACGAGACACCGCGCGTCCTGCGCGACGCGTTTCTGACCGCGGGCTTCCTGCGCGACAAAGAGGCGGTCGATCGCCTCGCCGCGCAGGCGCAGGATTTGATCCGCGCCGACGCCGTCGACGGTCCGGGAATCGAAGAGGCGCTCACGATCGCCCGCGCCCATCTCGGCGAGACCGAGGCCGCCATCGCCGGCGTGCAACATCTGCTCCAGACGAACGGCGAGCAATCGCTCACCCCGGCCCTGCTCCGGCTCGACCCGCTCTGGAATCCGCTCCGATCCGACCCGCGTTTCGACAGGTTGGCGAACCCGGCACGATGAATTTTTTCCAGGAGCTGAAAAGCCGCAGCGTTTACAAGGTCGCGGTCGCCTATGCCGTCGTCGCCTGGCTGCTCATCCAGATCGCGACCCAGGTTTTCCCTTTTCTCCAGATCCCCGATTGGGCGATCCGGCTCGTTATCGTTCTCCTCGCGCTCGGGTTTCCGATCGCGCTCGTGCTGGCGTGGGCCTTTGAGTTAACCCCGGAAGGATTAAAGCGGAGCGACGCCGCCGTCACGACACGGGCCGGCGCACGCAGCCACGCCTGGATTTACATTGCCGTGATCGGCGGCCTGCTCTCGTTAGGGCTTTTCTTCGCCGGGCGTCTGACCGCGCCGGACAAATCCCGGCGGCGCGAGCGAGGTCCCGGAAAAGTCGATCGCCGTCCTGCCCTTCGCGAGCCTGAGCGAGGACAAGAGCAACGCCTATTTCGCCGACGGCATCCAGGACGAAATCCTCACCCGGCTTTCAAAGATCGGCGGGATCAAGGTCATCTCGCGCACCTCCACCCGGCAATACGAAAGCAAGCCCGGGAACCTGGCCGAGATCGCGAAGCAACTCGGCGTCGCCCACATCCTCGAGGGCAGCGTGCAGAAAGCCGGCGAATCGGTCCGGGTCAATGTGCAGCTGATCAAGGCGGCCGGCGATTCGCATCTCTGGGCCGAAACCTACGACCGGAAACTGACCGACATCTTCGCCGTCGAATCGGAAGTGGCGCAGCGCATCGCCGATTCGCTCGAAGCAAAACTGACCGGACGCGAGAAAGCGGCGATCAATTACGTCGGCACCAAAGTCCCCGCCGCCTACGACGCCTATCTGCGCGCCATCGCGCTGCGCAATTCACAGGCGCGCAAAGAGCAGATGCAACTGATCGAATATTGCCGGCAGGCGGTGACGCTCGATCCCGATTACGCCGCCGCCTGGGTGGAACTGACTTACGCCGAAGGCCTGCGTTATGTGCAGGGCGAACGCACCCCCGCCCAGCGCGAAAAGGTGCGGGTGGCCGCGGAAAACGCGCTCCGGCTCGATCCGAACCACGGCGGCGGCCATGCCGCGATGGGAATGTATCTCTATTACTGCCTGCAGGAATACGACAAGGCCCTGGAGCAGCTTTTCCAGGCCCGGCAGCAGGCGCCTAACGACGCCGTTATCCTCCAGGCGGTCGGCCTGGTCAAACGGCGGCAGGGCAAGCTGGACGAGGCGATCGAGTACCAGCTCCAGTCCGCCCAGCTCGATCCGCGGAACGAGGATATCTGGGTAAATATCGGCTGGTCGTATCGCGGGCAGCGCCGGTTCGCCGAGGCGCACACGATGTTTAACCGCGCCCTCGCCATCGCTCCGAACGACCCGGATATCATCATGCGCAACGCGGAGACAACCCTCGCCGAAGGCAACCTGCGGGAGGCGGCGGCCCTTTCCGCCAAGGTCTCTCCTTCCTTCGAAGGTTTCGGCTATGGCACGGTGATTTACGTGCTCACCCTTGAGCGCAAATATGACGAAGTGATTGCCAGGACCCGCCGCGACCTCGCGAATGCGGGAGACGACCTCCTCCCGATCGTGAAGGCCACCGGCGAAATGGTCATCGGCACCATGCACCTGGCCGCTGGCCGGGAGAGCGAGGGGCGCGCCTCTCTGCTCCAGGCCGAGAAGGAGCTGAAGGCTTTGCGCGACCAGGGAAATATCAGCCCGGGTCTGCGCGGATCGATTCTCGGCTTGGAGGCCTGGCTCGGACGCCGCGCCGAGGTGGAACGCGACATTCCCATCCACATCGCGGCCCATGCGAAAGATCGCTGGACCGGCTTGGTCGCGGAGGAGGACGCGGCGCGCGCTCTTGTCCTGATCGGGGAAACCGATCGCGCGCTCGACCTGCTCGAGCGGCTTTCGACCGCGGTCTACGCCGACTCCATCACCCCCGCGCTCCTCCGCCTCGATCCGATCTGGGACAAAATCCGGCACGAGCCGCGCTTTCAGAAACTGGCCCACACCCAGCCATGAACTTCTTCGCCGAGCTGAAGCGACGGAGCGTTTACAAAGTCGGCGCCGCCTATGTCGTCGTCGCCTGGCTCCTCATCCAGGTCGCGACCCAGACCTTTCCGTTCTTCGAGATTCCGAATTGGATCGTTAGGGCGGTCATCCTGTTGCTTTGCCTCGGCTTCCCGGTCGCGCTCGTGATGGCGTGGGCGTTCGATCTCACCCCGCAAGGATTAAAGCGAACCGAGCCCGACGAACCGCGCCCCACGCCCAACGGCAGCCGCACCTGGATTTACATCGTTGTCTTCGGCGCGCTTCTCTCGTTAGGGCTTTTCTTCGCCGGCCGCTACACCGCGCCTGACAAACAAAGCCGCTCGGCCGAGCGCTCGCTCGCCGTCCTGCCTTTCGAGAACCTGAGCGAAGACAAGGCCAACGCCTATTTCGCCGACGGCATGCAGGATGAGATCATTACCCGGCTGGCGAAGATCGGCGCGCTCAAGGTCATCTCGCGCAGTTCGACCCAGCGTTACCGGGGCAAGGCCGAGAACGTGGCCGAGATCGCGCGGCAACTGGGCGTGGCCCACCTCGTCGAGGGCAGCGTGCAGAAAGTCGGTGAACGCGTTCGGATCAACGTGCAATTGATCGACGCCCAGAACGACGAGCACCTCTGGGCCGAACTCTACGATCGCAACCTGACCGATATCTTCGCCGTGCAAACGGAACTGGCGACGCGCATCGCCTCTTCTTTGCAGGCCACCTTGAGCGGAGCCGAGCGCGAGGCGGTGTCGGAAAAGCCGACGAACAATCTCGCCGCTTACGATGCCTATCTGCGCGGGCTTGCACTTTTCACCCGGCCCGGCCAGATGGAGGAGAACCTGCGGAAATCAGCCGATTCGTATGCCGAAGCGACGCGGCTGGATCCGCAGTTTGCCCTGGCCTGGGCCGCGCTCGCCCAGGCCGATGCGGGCCTTTATTTCCTCCAGTTCGACCCCAGCGCCGCGCGCAAGGAAACGGCCCGGGTCGCGGTCGAAACCGCCACGCGCCTGAATCCATCCGCGCTCGAGACCCTCCTCGCCCAGGCCTACTACCGCTATCACGTCGAGCGCGATTACGAGGGCGCGCGCCTCCTTTTCGAAAAGATTCAGCAGCAGGCGCCGAACAACAGCGAGGCTTTGACCGCGCTGGCCCGCATCGCGCGACGGCAAAGCCGCTGGAACGAGAGCGTGCGCCTTTACGAAAAGGCCGCGCAATTGAACCCACGCGACACCTATCTCTTCGCCGACCGCGCCTGGACTTTCTCGATGTTGCGCCAGTATGCCGCCACCGGCGAGATGATCGCGCGCGCGCTCGAGATCAGTCCCGACGACCCGGAACTGCTGATCAGCAAAGTGAAGCTTTTGCAGACTACCGGTGACCTGCCGGGCGCGCGGCTGGCGCTCGCACGCATCCCGCCCGGTGAAGGCGGCTATCAGGCCAGCGGGCTCCGCGTCACGCAACTGCTCTGGGAAGGGAATTACAGCGAAGCCGCGCGGCAGATCGAAATAACGCTCGAAAAAGAGAAGAGGGACGCACCCGGCGATATGGCTTTTCCCCAACTCTCGCTCGCCGATGCCCGCTCGTTAGGCGGAAATCGCGAAGGCGCGCAGGACCTTTATCGCGCGGCCAAGGCAGGCCTGGAAAAACTTCGGCTCCAACAACCGGACAGTCCGTTTGTCGCCATCAATCTCGCCTTCACGGAAGCGGGCCTCGGGAACAAGGAGGCCGCTTTGCGCGAAGGCGCGCGAGCCGTCGCACTCGTTCCAGTGGAGAAAGATCCGGTCTTCGGTCCGGGAATGGAAGAGGCCCTCGCCGGGGTGGAAGCGCAGGTGGGCGAAATCGACCGCGCGATGGCGCGGGTCGAACGCCTCCTCACCACACCCTACGGCGCTTTCCCGA
>CAWIBC010000008.1:0-233151 GCA_963834255.1 uncultured Verrucomicrobiae bacterium
GCCGGCGCGGCTCGCGGGTCTTAGAAGTTTTCAAATGAAGCGAAGGCTCGTTGTCGGCGCGCTCCTCGCGCTCGCTTCCGTGGCCGCGAGCGCGCGCGAACCGGTCGTGGGCGGACCGTGCGAGGAGTGCGAGTCGGTTTACGTGCAAATGCCGGCGCAGATCCCGTCGGTCGCGCGGATCGCGCCGCCCGATGAACCGGGCACGCCATTAAGAATCGAAGGCACCATTCGCGACCGCCAGGGCAAACCGGTCGAAGGCGTGATCGTCTACGCCTATCACACCAATGCCCGGGGACGTTACCCGGCCGACAAATCGACCAAGGGAACAAGCGCGCAACGGCACGGGCGCCTGCGCGGCTGGGCTCGGAGCGATGCCGCCGGCCAATATGTCTTCGAGACCATCCGTCCCGGCGGCTACCCGTTCTCGCGCGATCCCCAGCACATCCACATGCACCTCATCGAGCCCGGGCGCTGCACCTATTACATCGATGACATCCTCTTTCAGGACGACCCGAGACTGACCGAGAAAAAGATCGCGAGCATGTCGCGCGGTCGCGGCGGCCCCGGCATCACGCAGCCGACCCGCACCGCGTCCGGCGGATTTGTGGTCCGGCGCGACATCGTCCTCGGCGCAAATATTCCCGGCTACCCCGAGTAGCTCGCTTTACGGATAAGTGTAAGGCGCCTGCAACCCGAGCGGGATTCCCAGCATCCAGTAAACGAGCAGGAACGCCGTCCAGAGGACGAGGAAGACGATCGAGAACGGCAGCATGATCGACACCAGCGTGCCGATGCCGGTCTGCCGCACGTAGCGCTGGCAATACACCACCACGAGCGGGAAGTAAGGCATGAGCGGCGTGATGATATTCGTCGTCGAATCGCCCACCCGGTAGGCGGCCTGGGTCAGCTCGGGCGAAAACCCGAGCGCCATCAGCATCGGGACGAAGATCGGCGCGAGCAGCGCCCATTTCGCGGAAGCGGACCCGACCATGAGGTTCACCGTCGCGGTCAGCAAAATAATCCCGATCATCGTCACCGGGCCGGGCAGGGCGAGCGCCTTGAGCAGGCCGGCGCCTTTGAGCGCGAGCAGCGCGCCGAGGTTCGACTGGCTGAAAGCCGCGATGAAGAGCGCGGCGAAAAACGCCATCACAATGTAATAGCCCATCGTGCTCATCGTCTTGCTCATCCCCTTGATGATGTCGCGATGGCTTTCCACCGTGCCGGCGACGTAGCCGTAAACGATGCCGGGAATGAGAAAGAGGAGGAAGATCAGCGCCACGATCGATTGCATGAGCGGCGCGGTCGAAGCGGTGAGCGAGCCGTCCGGCGCGCGGAAAGCCGAGCCGCCCGGCACCGAGACGAAAATCAGAATCGCGATCCCGAGGACGAGCGCGGCCAGCCCGGCGTAAAGCCCGCGCCGCTCTTTCGGGCCGAGCGTTTCCATCTTCGGCATCTCCGCCTCGTCGCCATCCACCGGGGTCGACGCCTGCAGGCGCGGCTCGATCACGCGATCGGTCAGGAACCAGCCCAGCCCCACGATCAGGAGCGTGGAAGCGCCGGTGAAAAACCAGTTACAAAGCGGATTGACCAGCCGGGCCGGGTCGATGATCTGGGCCGCGGCCTGCGAGAGCCCGGAGAGCAGCGGGTCGAGACTCGAGGGAATAAAATTCGCGCTGAAACCGCCGGAGACGCCGGCAAACGCGGCCGCGATCCCGGCCAGCGGATGTCGCCCCGCCGCATAAAAGATCACGCCCCCGAGCGGGATCACCAGCACGTAGCCGGCATCGGCCGCGGTATGGCTCACGATCGCGACCAGGATCAGCATCGGGGTTAACAAGCTGGCCGAGGTAAAGCTGAGCAGCCCCTTGAGACAGGCATTGATGAACCCGGTGTGCTCCGCCACCCCGACGCCGAGCAGCGCCACCAGCACCACCCCGAGCGGATGGAAGCCGGTGAACGTCGTCACCATGGTCGAGAGAAAGGCCGCGATCGACGGCGCCGCCAGCTGGTTCTTGATCTGGATCGGCTGGCTCGTGCGCGGATCGATCTCGGCAAACTGGGTCGAGGCGAGCAGGGCCGAGAGTCCCCAGACCACGAGGAGGAGGATGAAAAACAGCGCCGCCGGATCCGGCAGCTTGTTCCCTACGCGTTCGATCGTGTCGAGGGCGCGATCGACGAAGCGAGGCGATTTGGCGGCGGCGGATTTTTGCGGGCGAGGCGATTCATTCATGGCAGAAAAAGATGCGAGACCGGCCAGACTACCCGCGCCGCCGCCGGGGAAGCAATCGCGGAATGTGGAAGAACGGAAAAGCAAAAACGCCGCGGAGGAGAACCGGCTCGCCCACGGCGTTTGCGGAGTTCGCTCCTTTGCCTGTTCAGGTCTTAGCGAGCACGGCGTCGACGTCCGAGACGAACTCAGGAGGGAAGCTGATATGCTTGGCGCTGCTCCACCAGGTCCCGCCACCGGCGGTTTTGAGCAAGTGGCAGAAGAGTGCCCCGCCCGTCGCTTCGAAAGTCCCCGCCGGAAAGATACCGCGCTGCGTTCGATCCCAAATGTGAAAGGCGGCCCAGGCGTGTTCGGCCAGCATCTGCTCCAGCCTTAGCTGGTCGGCCGCATCCATGACCCGGTCGCCCTTCAGGCCCGTCGTCATGAGTTCGGCGATGTCGCGGTTTTGGGCGATGGCTTGGCGGATCACCGTCCACTGCTCCATCGTGGAATTGTGCTCCGCTCGCTGCAGTGCGCGGGTGTTTTGTTTGATCTGAAAGCCGACAAAAACGAGAGACAGGATTACGCCCAGCGCTGCGACCAGCTGCGAGATGGCGACGATCGCGTCCCAGTTCATTGCTCCTTCTTTATCATGCCTGACGCACCGGTCCAGCCGCAGCGCGCAGCGTCGTCCGCGACCACCGGTGGTTGAGCGGCGTTCTTCCTCACTGCGAGCGACCCTTCAACGCGACCATGGCTGCCAGAGCAGCGTCCTTCTGGTCTTTCCCCCAGGGCGGGCCGACTGACTTGCCGAGCGCCGTAATCTTCTTCACGAGATCGCTCGCTGGAGTCCCGAGCACCTTCTCAGCGTGCTGCGTCAGTAATTTCTCCGGGATCGCGACCAGCCTTAGTCCGCACGCTTCGGTGGCGCGGACCAGCGCATTCCGGAACAAAACGCCCTCGGCTTTGTGCATCCGGAAGTGCACGGCGAGGATTTCTTCGGTGGTCCAGTCGGGCATGGGATTGGCGACAAGCACCGCGCAGCCTGCGACATCGTTTTGCCGCGCTTGCTCTTGCTTCACCGCCGTTTCCATCTCCCGGGTGGCGATCCGATCCGCCGCAGCGAGGGCGCGCTGGACCACCTCTCGTGCCGCCGGCGCCTTCAATCCCTCTGCCGCGTGATAGGGCTGCCGGGCCCACTCCTCCTCCACCAGCTCGAGGCGGCGCCGGTCGACGACCAGGAAGTTGCCGTCACGTCTGCCGACGACGACAAACGCGGCCCAGCCTGAATGCGCTCTCATGCCAAAGGCAACCTTCATCACGCGATCCTCACGCCCGCGCGCGAAGGCAGCGTACGGTTAGGCCGATTCGCTCCGGCGGATGGTCGGGCGTTGCGGAGGTTGTCATCGGAGGTAGAAATCCACGGTAGTCACAACGCGAACGATCTTGCGGTCAGGAGAGCTTGAATCCAGGTCGTTGATCTCGAATGGTCCCTGGATGGCGTGACGCACCGCCCCAACCGGGCTATTGGAGTCGGCCGCGAACCTCTCGGCGGCTTTGCGAGCGTTGCGATTGGCCTCCTGAATCATGTCCGGCTTGATTTGGTTGAGCCCGGTAAAAAGAAACTGCGGCTTGCTCTGGTAGTCCCCGCCGCTCAGCGCAATCCCCTGTTGCACGAGTTGGTCGGAGGTCTCCATCGCGCTTTTGACCTTTGCAACCTTCGCGCTGCGGAGCAGCACCGTGATGTTGGCTTGATAGCGGAATGCACGCTTCGACCCATCGAGGCCGCCGGAGGCCGCCTCCGCATCGGTAATCTGAGGCAACCCGTTGGAAATCTCAGCCGCATCGAAACCGCTCTCGGTGAGAAACTGATAAACCGTCTTCCGGGCGGTCTGAATCCGTCCTTGGAGTAGGGTCAGATCGTTCTCGGCGATGGTGAACGCGATGGGCCAGATGGCAAGGTCGGCGGCCACCTCACGTTCCGAAAGTCCTTTGACGGTGACATACTCGTCCATGCGCTTGACGGAGCGGATCGTGTGTCCTGCGAGCAAGGCTGCGACCGCCATGCCGACGATGAAGGAAAGGCCAAGAATCCAGTTGCGATTAGTGTTCATTGTTAGAGTGGGCATAGAGTCAGCTCCGTCGCCTGGTTAGGCTTATAGGGTCGGCTCTTCTGTCAATCGAATATCCCATAAGACAAACTCTTCGATGTCCCTCGAATATCCCACGGCATCCAGGATCTTGGAACGGACCGGATATGTATTAATAGTGAAGAATCCGGCGCGTCCCTTGAAGCGAGCCGCCCCCTTAAAACGAAGGGTCCTTCGAAATGGGCTCCTGATGAACAAAGCGCTCAAACCGGCCGGCGACTTTGTAAGCTTCAACATAACTGTGCTTCTCTTATCGCGTCCGTTCGCAGCGCGCGGATTTACGAGCTGGTCGCCGCGCCGGTCGAAGGTAAACGCAACACTCTCACCCATCCGCACCGATATTTTCTGTCGCAGCACGCCGACATCAACAGGTTGATACTGTTTCTGGGCGAACAAGAGAGTCGCCGATGCGACGCAGCGTTGTAAGGACTAGAGTCGTTCGCATAACGGACAGGGCTAACGAGAACAAGATGCGGGACGGCGGACGAGGGCACGCGTCGCTCGGAGTAACAGTGCGGAAACCATCTCAAAAGTGGCGCGCACCGCGGTCCGCCGTTCGCTCCATCGCACGGTTAGGCCGTTTGAAGAAGTCATCAAAAGCGTTTGATTTTTGGGTTGTAGATCGCGCCGCGCAGCGAAACCGGAATCTCGAAATAATCACCGCCGTACACTGCAGTGGTTAGTGGATACTCGCGCCAAAACCGGACCACATAAATCCACCGATCACGCCCAATTTCCTTCAGGGAGACCCCTTGCTGTTCCCACCGGACGCGCCGAGACACGAGCTGCGCGAGCTGCCGGCGAGCGATCGCAATGGCGTCGTTGGGCGACGTGGACGAGTTCTTCACCTCCAAACGCCATGGCGCAATTTTGGCGATGTCGTCGTCCGACAAGTGAAAGGAGTATTGCGTACGGTCGACTTTGCCGTCACCCGCGAGCACGGGCTCGCGGGCCATCGCTTCCTGCCCGCCGAGGATAAGCAATGCGAGAGTAAAAACGCGCTTCATGGGCCTAACGAGAATTATACGAAACTTCACGAAAAATAGAACGCATAACTGGGCGGATATGCGGCCCTTGGGGCGGCCGCGAGAATGACGAAGATGGGTAGGAGCGGAAAGCATTTTTTCTTCGGGCGTGAAGGTGTTTGAGCTGGGGGCGAAAGCGCCGTCGTTGGAAGGGATGTAATCGGATTTAGGCATAGTGGATCTTTCTTAACTGACTCTCTGGTTGTGTTTTGCGAAGAAAACCGGGTGTGGCAGGACGCTTCTGCCGTGTGGTTGGGCGGTCCGCTGGTGTGGCAGAACGGTTCTGCCGTGTGGTTGGAGGCTCCGCTGGCGTGGCAGAATGGTTCTGCCGTGTGGTTGGAGGCTCCGCTGGCGTGGCAGAATGGTCCTGCGGTGTGGTTGGAGGCTCCGGCGGTGTGGCAGAATGGTCCTGCGGTGCGGTTGGAGGCTCCGGCGGTGTGGCAGAATGGTCCTGCCACGCCGGGAAAGCCTCGCGGCGCGACCCGGGAGCGGGTGCAGAAGGGGCGGAAGAGCGTCGGCGGGGGTGGACGACGCGGCAGGATGGAGGCGGTGCGCTATCCCGCGGCACCGACGGAGCGGTGCCCTCCAGGGGTTTCTATTTTCCCCCACGACGCCCGAAAATGAAAAACGCCGCCCGCGCTGGCGCGGGCGGCGTTTCAGCAAAGGATACTGACGATCGCCGTTAGGCCGGGCCGCGGTTGATGCCGAGGAAGCCTTCGCGCTCCAGGTGCAGGATGATCTCCTGGGCCGCTTCTTCCGGGGTCAGCTCGGCGGTGTTGATCCGCACTTCGGGCTTTACCGGATCTTCATACGGGTCGCTGATGCCGGTGAATTCTTTCAAAATACCGGCGCGCGCTTTGGCGTAGAGGCCTTTGCGGTCGCGCTGTTCGCACACATCCACGGAGGTGGAGAGGTGGACGAGGATGAAGCCGCCGAGCGGTTCGATGAGGGAGCGGACGTCTTTGCGGGTCGCTTCGTAGGGAGCGATCGGGGCGCAGATGGCGATGCCGCCGTTCTTCGTGATCTCGGAGGCGACGTAGCCGATGCGGCGGATGTTGATGTCGCGATGCTCCTTGGAGAAGCCGAGCTCGCTGGAGAGATGTTTCCGCACGAGGTCGCCGTCGAGCATGGTGACGGGGCGGCCGCCGACTTCGAGGAACTTCGTCATGAGCACATTCGCGATGGTGGATTTACCACTGCCGGAAAGGCCGCTGAAGAAGACGGTGAAGCCCTGCCTGGCGCGGGGCGGGAAGCTCTTGCGCAGCTCGACCGCGACTTCGGGGTAGGTAAACCAGGCCGGCAGGTCGCGGCCTTCGTTGAGGCGGGTGCGGAGCTCGGTGCCGGAGATGTTGAGGACGCGGGCGCCATCGGGCACTTCGTTATCGGGGACGTATTTATCTTTGTCCTCGAGGTAGACCATCATCTGGAAGGGGACCATTTCGACGCCGATGGCGTCCTGGTGTTTCTTGAAGAGGTCCTGCGCGTCGTAGGGGCCGTAGAACGGTTTGCCATCGGTGTCGTTGCCCGGGCCGGCGTGGTCGCGGCCGACGATGAAATGGGAGCAGCCGTAGTTCTTGCGAATAAGGGCGTGCCAGATGGCTTCGCGCGGGCCGCCCATGCGCATGGCGAGGGGCAGGAGCGAGAGCTTGGCGGTGCCGGCGGGGTATTTGCCGACGAGGAGCTGGTAGCAACGGACGCGGGTGAAGTAATCGACGTCGCCGGGTTTCGTTAGGCCGACGGAGGGATGGATGAGGAGGCTGGCCTCGACCTGCCGGGCGGCGCGGAAGGTGAGCTCGACGTGGGCGCGGTGCATCGGGTTGCGGGTCTGGAAGGCAACGATGCGGCGCCAGCCTTGCTTGGAGAATTCGTTGCGGAGCTCGGCCGGGCTGAGGCGGAGGCTCTTGAAGTCGTACTGGCTCGGGAGCTGGAGACCTTCGAGGCGGCCGCCGACGTACCAAGGGTTGGCCTTGTTCATCAAGTAAGCGACGCCGGGGTGGGCCTGGCTGTTGGTGCCGAAAACGGACTTGGCTTCGGCCGCGCGATCGGGCTGCCAGATGTCCTCGACGTGGAGGATGGCGATGATGACGCCCTCGGCGTCGCGCAGGGCGACCTTGCTGCTGCCGGACTTGAGGGTTTTGGCGAAAGCCTCGGTGACGTCGAGCGTGATCGGCATCGGCCAGAGGACGCCGCTGGCGAGTTTCATGTCGCTGCAGACGCCTTCGTAGTCGGCCTTGTTCATGAAGCCGGTGAGGGGCGAGAAGCCGCCGTTGAGGAGGAGCTCGGCGTCGCAAATCTGCCGGGGAGTGAGGTCCCAGGAAGGGAAGTCGCGCGACTCGGCTTTGGCGTCGGCGGCTTGTTCGCGGTCGAGGATGAGGTTGATGAGCTCACCGCCGTGAGGCGCGATGAGATGGCTGGTATTAGGCGATGTGTTCAAAGTAGTTGGTCGTGATGTATAGGTTGCTGACAGTGTGAAATCCCGCGGCGCAGCTGCGTCACTTGCCGGTCCCAGTCGGAAGCGCGGAGCGAGCATTGTAGGTGGGAATCCTCTCCTGTCCAATGGCAGCTGCGGGCGGCGGGGGCGGCCACGGGTCTGGAGTGATTCATCGCCAGAATCCCTTGCTGGTTTCTCGGCGCGCGGCGCAAACGCAGCGGTGCACCGCGAGCGGCGCGCTGCGGTCAGGGGATCTTCAAAGCGAGTCCAGGAAGGCGAGTAACTGCGCTTTCTGGGTGGGGGTGAGGGCATTGAACTGGTCGACCACGCCGGCTGCCTGACCCCCGTGACGCAGGATGGCGTCGGTGTAGGTGAACGAGAGACCGTCGTGCATCAGGCGATTGCGAGTGCGCAGTCCCCACAGCGGAGCGGTTTTGATTTGATGCGCGGTTTCGGCGTATTCCGGAATAGGCAGGATCGGGATTCCGTCTCCGGTGCCGATATTGTGCAAGAGGAAGTCGCTGAAGGGGCGAATGGATTTATCGCCGAGAGCGGTGGGGACAACAAAGGCGCCACCGTTGATCACGATCCCGGGGCTTGTCGTGGTGATGGAGGAAACGTGGCAAACGGCACAGCCGATCTGGTTGAAGCGCTTCTCGCCGTTGCGCACATCCGTGGTGATGGGGCCGCGAGGTGGCACCTTGGTGGAGCGGAGGAAGAGGACGAACCCATCGATATCGTCTCCCTCATCCTCCATCTCTGGCACGGGATCGTATTCAGTGCCGTAACCGACAAACATGCCGCTCGAGGTGTTTTCATCGGGGAAAAGCGGGCTGGTGATGCCCATTTCATTGAGGTAGGCATCGGCGGCAAACGATTTCAGGCTGCCGTGCTGGGCTTTCCAGCCAAAGCGTCCGATGCGTGCGCTGCCGTCGCCTTCGAGGACTGGCACCTGGGGAGCAGAGCCCTGCATTCCAGGTGGCTGTGCGTCGCGGATGGCGATGAGCGTGCTATCGGAAATGCATTCGACGTAGCCATCGCCCAAGGCAGCCGGCGACACGCGAAAGGTGCGGGTTTGATCAGTGTCGGCGACGTGCTCCACGATATCAGGGTGGGTGGCGCGGGCCTGAATCAGAGAGCCGCCGAGCGATTCGAAAAACATATCGTCTTCGGTCCGGCCAGTCCGCTGCACAGTGATCTGGCTCGATCCACCGGTGACGATGTTCTGATGGCACTCCCGGCAACTTTGAGCGTTGTAGGTGGGACCAAGTCCGGAGGGGATCTTATCCACTTCCTCAAAGACGAAGCGGCCATCGTTGAAGGAGCGATTCGGGACGACGTTGTCTTTATTGATCGTTTCGAAGTCGGGGCCTTGTATGGCAAAGCCATTGGTCAAATTGTCATAACCTGCCAGGGCGGGTTTGATCGTGGCGTCGGCTTCCATTGGAGCGGTGATGCCTTCGATCGTAAACCTTTTCGGGGGACCTTCCGGGCGTGCCGGGCTGGTCGGCGTGAAGCGCTCGGCCCTGGTTCGGTGGGCGGTCTGGGTCTGTGCCTGCACAGCAGAAACCGCAGCGACAAGGATAATGGCGCCCGGTAGAATGGAACGAAGCAACGGCATCTTCATAAGTTTCCTTGGTTTAGGATCGTTAGTTACAGACTCCACCTTTGCAGATGACGGAAATCGTAGTCACGAGCGTGAAGGCGCCCGCCCCGTCGCCGAGGAGGATTGAAACAGTCCCGCCGGTTCGGTTGGTGACAGCCAAATCAAGATGGCTGTCCTTGTTCAGGTCGACGGCAATGACCGTGTGCGGAGCCGTATCGACCGTCAGGTCAGATGCCTGCACCAAATTGCCGGTCCCGTCTCCGAAGAGGAGGTGGACGCTGGTGCTTCGCATACGATCGTCATTTGGAGCGGAGGAAACGGGGAAGGCCACGTCCGGCGTCCCGTCTTCGTTGAAATCAGCGACGGCAATTTCGCCCTTAAAAGTGCCGGGGTTATCCAGGGTGAGGGATTGTTTCAGGGTAAAATTACCCGTGCCATCGCCGAGGAACATTTGGAGGAAATTCCCGCTCGGATTTCCGGGGCCGGCACCTGCCACAATCAGGTCAATCTTGCCGTCGTTGTTCAGGTCGCCGATGCCCAGAGCACCGGCTTGATCATTAATCGGCAGCTCGCTGTGGGTCGAGAAAGCGCCGGTGCCGTCGCCGAGGAAGATTTCGACGTGCGACTGACCTGGGCCTTTACCTGTGTAAGAGGTAAACGCGAGGTCGACGTTGCCATCGTTGTTGAAATCGGCCACGGCAAGGCCCTGGCAATTCGGAATGTTTTCCCTGATTTCGGATGGCGGAACCTCGAACCCTCCATTGTTTTTGCCGAGATAGATAAGAGCGACGCCTTCGTCGGGACCAACCACAGCCATATCCTGCGCAAGGTCGTTATTGAAGTCGGCCAGGACGACGCGATTGGGGCCGCCTTCCGCTTTTGCTGAGTTATCGCGATAGCCGAAGCCACCCTTGCCGTCGCCCAGATGAATTTCGACATTATAGCCCCAGTTATTCGCCCCCACGATGTCGAGGTGGCCATCACGATTCAGATCCGCGATCGCCAGCCCTCTCGGCAGGGTATCGGTCGGGACCCGGCCGCTCAGGGTGAATCCGCCCAGGCCATCGCCGAGCAGGAAGGCGATATGGTCGAACCCGGTGACGTTGACCACCAGGTCCATATTTCCGTCCTCGTTTAGATCGCCCGCGACGATCAACTCCGGCAGAGGCAGGCTGCCAGTGCGATGGTTGCCGAAGGCCGGGGAGAGGAGGGCGACAGAGAGGGCGAGAGCTGCCGGGGTTGTGCAGTATTTCTTTGTCATATCCTGCTCCTGAAGCCGCTATGGAATCTCGATCTGGCCGATCTGGATGTGATTGACCAGATCGTCGTGGGATGGCGAACCGCTGCCGGAGTCGGGATCAATCAGTTCTGCGTCCTGGTAAGGAACGCCGATGATCGGGCTCGGAATGCCGTCGCCGTCAAAATCAGCCGCGGCGATCGCCGCTCCAAATCCGCCAAAGGCCTGCGGGGTTTCGCTGGTCAGCGTTTGAAAAGTGGCGCCGCTGGCACCGTCAATCACGAAGACCTCACCCGCATTGATGAGCTCGTTCACATCCTGTTCCGGGGCGCCGACCATGATGTCGGGGCGGCCGTCTCCGGTCACATCGGAGATGACGGCCAGCGAAGCGCCGACCTGGGCACTGTTCTGACGTGAACTTATGCGAACCCTGCTGCTCAGCTTGCCATCGCTGCCTTTGAAGATGAAGACGCCGCCCTGCGCGTTCTTTTGCAAGGGGGCGCCGACAACGAAATCGGGTTTTCCGTCATTATCGAGGTCCTGCCCCCCCGCCACGGCCGCGCCGAAAGAGGGAAGTTTTTCCCGGGCGGCACTGCGAATGGTAAAGAGAAGTGAGTCAGCCTTTCCGCTAAAGACGAAGGCTTCGGCCGCTCCCGGGGCGCCAATGAGGGCGTCGGCCACACCATCGCCGTCGACGTCCCCGGCGTTGGCGACGGCGAATCCAAACCGGCCGTCCTGCGTGGTTGCCGGATCGCTCACCGTTCGGATGATGCTGCCATCCGCTCCGCTGTAGAAGTGAACCACGCCCACGTCGGTCGGCACATCTTCGCCGGAACCGATGTCTTTCCCGGGGACGCCAACAATGTAATCGGGTTTGCCATCCGAGTTGATGTCTCCCAGGCTCGCGACCGAGGTGCCGGCCCGCGCGTTTTCCTCGGGCGCGGGAATATCCAGAACGAGCAGGACAGTGTCACTGTTCCCACTCATGACGAACGCCCGACCGACGCTAAAGATATCGCGAGTGTCTACTTCGACATGATGGGGCGCGCCCACGATCACGTCTGGAACGCCGTCGCCATTTAGATCACCGGCAGGAGCCAATGAAGAGCCGAACTGCCCTCCAAAGTGCTGCTCCTGGATCATCTGGAACTCCGGATCGTTAAGCTCAGTGATCACGCTCAGGTCGGCACCGCTTAACACGAAGACTTTGCCAACATTCTGCGGTGGCCCGAACCCGATCTCGGAACTCTCGAAATCGCCGTCCTGGTAAGGCGCGCCGACCGCGAGATCGGGAATTGAGTCGGAATTCACGTCTCCGATCACGGCAACGGCACGTCCGAAAAGCGAGGTCGAGTCTTCCGGGTTTGGGTTAAGAAGCGTTGTCGCTTGCATGCCCGCAACCGCGAACGCGGAGCACACCAGGGCCGATAGAACCAGTGCCGAACGGAGGTCGGCGAGAAGCATGCCGGTGATCGATCTGGGTGACGTTTTCGTTCTTGATCTCATATTCCCGCAGGTCAATTCGATTTTTGGGAACGATGCGACTTTGACGGGTCCAGGAAACCCGTGGCAAGAACAATCGCCGGAAATAACCGGGGGTGACCCTGACCGCGGTGCTCTAATGTCCCGCCAAAACCCCCGCTTAAAGGGGCTTGGAAACAGATCCCTCTTTTTTCCTGAGGTGTTTGTCGAAAAACTTTTCGATTGCTGCTTCGAACCTCGGGCCGCCGGTTCCATGGCCTCGTCCGGCCACCACATCGAGGGTCGTTTCCACCCCGGCTGCCTCAAGCGCCGCCGCAAAGAGCCGGCTCTGGCTAACCGGCACGGTGGTGTCTTGTTCGCCGTGGATGATGAGAAAAGGGGGATCGTCTTTCGAGACATATGTCACCGGGCTGGCGGCGATGGCCTTCGCTTCGTTTTCCTCGACGGGGCCACCGATGAGCGCCGCGATGGCCGACTGCACGCTCAAACCCATGGCGGACCTCGCGTCTGGCGACGCCTCGCGATACATCCGCAGCAGGTCGGCTGGGCCGGACACTTCGCAGACCGCCTGGACCCGGCTGGAATATTGCAGGTTATCCCCGCTCCCCTCCAGGGCAGGCACTTCGCCGGAAGTGCCGAGCAGCGCCGCCAGGTGCGCACCCGAGGAATGGCCCCAGGCCCCGATGCGATCGGGCTCGAAATTGTATTTCGCGGCGTTCGCCCGCAACCAGCGCACGGCGGCTTTGCAATCTTCGATCTGCGCCGGAAAAGCCGCCTCGCCCGTGAGGCGATATTCGATGCTGGCGACGGCATAGCCATTGTCCACCAGGATCAAGGCCGGACATCGTCTCTTGTTGCCGCGGGACCAGCCGCCGCCATGGATGCAAAGGATCACAGGCACCGGCCCGGTGATATTTTCTGGAAGGTAGAGATCGAGTCGCAGCGCTTTGTCGCCGACTCGCGAGTACACCAGGTCGCGCAGGATGGTCGCATTGGAGGGATCTTCACGTTGACGTTTCGCCATGAGCTGTGGCGTGCCGAGCCCGCCGAGAACGGTCGTGAAAATGGCGATCGCCCACCAGCGGAACCGGCGGCTTCGCCAAGCGTCCCCCGGGCAAGGCCGGGCGTGGGATGCGGAGATAGATTTATCCATCGAAACCTTTTTCAACCGTGCTGGAACACAGTTGGGCAGTGGCGGAATCTCGCCTCGGCCTGGCTCAGCCAGCCATCGGTTCGTGCACCGGCGCGTCGGCTTTGCGAACCATCCAGAAGGCCATGGCAGGCATCGCTTCCTGATCTTGACTGGCGTTGATCACAGCGGAATCCGCTCGTTCGATGGTAAAGTAGTCGCCGAAAATCGACTGGACGTGCTCTTTCAGGGCAGGCTCCGAGCGGGCGCCGCGGTAGTTCGCGAAGCGGGCATCCTGGAAAGTGCCGGAAAGCAAAAGAAAGTGGCCGCCGGGCACGGTGGCGCGGGCGATGTTCCGCGCAAAGACGGGTCGAAAATTCTCCGCGATGCGATGGAAGCAGCCGCGGTCGAGCAATCCAGCCGCTGGCTCCAATTTGAGTTCTGGGTCGCAAAGGTCGACCACTTCGAAGGTGATGGCTTTGCCTTGCCCGGCGGAGAGGCGGCGGCAGTTTTCGATCGCCGCGGCGCTGTAATCGATCCCCGTGACCGGAAAATCCTGCTCGGCGAGCCACCGGCTCACCTCGCCGTTGCCACAGCCCACGTCGATCACCCGTTGAGTTTTTTGAAACCAGCCCGATTCGATCGCTTCGACGAATTCTTTTTGCGGCTCCTCCGTTTTCCAAAAGGGACTGTATTCAGGATCGGCCCATTGGCGCTCCCACTTGTTACGGTGCCTCCGGTGTGCCCAATTTGGAAATCGCTGCTCGAACCAGCCTTGCAGCCGATTTGCCAACTTCAGCAGGAAACGCATCGCTTGATGCTACGCAGAGAAATACCGGGCGCAAGTTAGCCGCACAGTCATGCCACGACGCGATAAAACTCGGGTCCAAATCCTGGTTTTCAGGTGGAAAAACGGGCTAACACCCTCGATGGACCGGCTCTATGACCTCCCCGGTGCCCAAGTCGCAGCTCAACGAGGCTTCCCGACTGATGGCGGCGGGCACCCGCCACGGTGGAGATCATTCTGAGGCAATGTTTTTGATTGTGGCGCGTCCCAATCTTGTGCTAAACTTTTTTTGCGTTATTGCGAATAATGCACTCCTCCCGGTGGCCTCAATTACGGTGTTCGGTTCTACGGTGTTTCGGTCCTTATGAAAAAATTCCTTCTCTTTTTGCACGTGGCTCTTTTTGGTCTCTTTGCGGCTGGCGCGACGCACGCCCAATCGACCATTGTCTTAAATCCTGAAAGGACCGGGCACGCTGAGACGAGGTTGAGTTCTGGCAAAGTCCTCGTCACTGGAGGGGTGAACGAGAATGCTACCCTTAACTCCGCGCTGCTCTATGATCCGGCGACGGGAATTTTCACCCCTACGGGCACGATGGTCTCTGCCCGAACGAACCATAACTCGATATTGCTGGCCGACGGCCGGGTTCTGATCACGGGAGGCGAAGATATATTCCCCCTCCAGACAGCGGAGCTCTACGATCCTGCCACTGGCGTCTTCACTCAAACAACCCAGGGAATGCGAGTCCCGCGGAGCCAACATACCGCCACGACGCTACGAGATGGAACCATCCTCCTCCAGGGCGGCAAGTCCGCGGACATCTTCAATCCCGCGACGGAGACATTCACCCAGACCACCGGCACTCCTCCTCTTAATCGCAGAGCCCACGCCAGCGTCCTCCTTTCTGACGGATCTGTTTTCTCCACCGGCGGATATGTCGGAGTGGCGGCGATTAACACGGCTGAGATCTATAACCCGGTGACGCAAGACTTCACCACGCTTCCCGTCGGGATGTTGATCCCGCGGGCAAATCACACCATGACACAACTGTCGGATGGGACCCTGCTCATTGCCGGCGGTTTCTCCGGAACCAGCCCTCATAATGAAGTGGAGAACTACAATCCGGTAGCGCAAACTTTCACCCTGAGACAAAAGATGATCTACAACCGCTCTAACCAGCGGGCGTTTCTCCTCACCGATGGACGCGTCCTCGTCATTGGAGGCGTCACGCTTGAAAGTGGGTTTCTCAGGCCCAACGAAGTCTATAATCCGGTCTCCGGCACCTGGTCACTTCACAGTAACCTGGTCGAGCCGAGAGCTGGTCACACGGCCACGGCGCTGCTGGATGGAACAATCCTCGTCGCCGGAGGTGTGACGGGTAACTTAACCCTGACCACAGCTGAGGTGATCGATCCTGCGACCTCCAACTTCACCTCCCTGGGAAACATGGTCGCGGGCCGCAACCAGCATACCGCCACTCTCCTGCCGAACGGCAAGGTGCTGCTCGCCGCTGGGAGCACAGATGCCTTTACTCTTAAAACTGCCGAAGTCTTCGATCCGTTGACAGATTCCTTCACCGCCGTTGGCTCCCTTGATGATGCGAGAAAGAGTCATACGGCGACTGAATTGGCAGACGGCAGGGTCTTGGTCGCCGGAGGCAAGAGTTTCACGGGCGATCTCGCCAGCGCTGAACTTTTTGATCCCGCGACTTCATTGTTCCAATCCACGGGTTCATTGAACATAGGTCGTGCCTTGCACACAGGCACCTTGTTGAACGATGGAGAGGTCCTCATCGCCGGAGGAGTCATCACCGGTGGCGACGAAACCCCTACCGGTGAGCTCTATGACCCCGTGACCGAGACGTTCACCTTTACCTCCGGAAGTTTGAATCTGAAGCGCAAGCGGCATCGGGCGAATTTACTTCTGGATGGCACCGTCCTGCTGACAGGCGGCAATACGCTGGAGAACTCCCAGCAAGGCGGAGATCGTACTACTGAGACCGCTGAATTGTACACTCCGGCGACCAGCACCTTCAGTTACGTCGAAGACATGAATATCCCGCGCAGTGAACATCAAGCGACCCTGCTCGCCGACGGCAAGGTTGTCGTCACGGGGGGCGCCCTGACCTCGGCTTTGAGCGAAGTCTACCAGCCCGGCACCCAGTCGTTTACGCCGGCGGGAGATATTATTCAAATGCGGGGTCGCCACGACGCGGTACGACTCACTAATCCGGCTTGGGGTGGTTTAGTAGGTAAGGTCCTTGTTATCGGCGGAAGCGCACCGGGCGGCACGATCTTTGGAGGCGCACAGCAAGCGACCGACTCCGTCGAACTTTATGATCCGGTCACCGGGATGCTCAGCTTCTTTGGCACCATGACCCAGCCGCGGCAAAATCATACTGCAACCGAATTGCAGGATGGCCGAATCCTGATTGCCGGTGGGGTGGGGCGTCCATTCGTGAGCAGCACGGCCGAGCTGTTGGCGGCCTCTGTTCCACTTCCTACCCCCACACCTACTCCTGGTCCGACTGTCACTCCCAGCCCGACCGCGAGTCCCAGTCCTACCCAGTCGCCTAGTCCGAGTCCGTCACCGTCGAGCAGTCCCAGCCCGACGCCGTTGGAGAGCAAGCCGCTCAACATTTCTACGCGGGGTGACGCCCAGACGGGCGACAAGGTGCTAATCGGCGGATTTATTCTGGCTGGGGGAAGTGAGCCCAAAACAGTGATCCTGCGCGCGATCGGGCCGTCGCTTCCGCTCGGCGGCGTATTGGCCGATCCCGTCCTGGAGTTGCATAACCCCGATGGCAGCGTGGTGGCGAACGACAACTGGAGAGACACCCAGGAAGCGGAAATTGTCGCGAGCGGGCTGGCGCCGATGGCGGATCAGGAATCCGCGATCATTGCGACGCTCCCGCCGGCTTTGTACACGGTAATCGTGAAGGGCAAAAATGATGGGACCGGAGTGGGGCTGGTCGAGGTCTACGATCTCGATGACCCTAACGCTGCGACCTACCTGGCCAATATCAGTACGCGCGGCTTCGCGCAACCGGGCGATAACGCGATGATCGGAGGTTTTATTATCAGCGAGGGGGGCCAGACTGGGCAGGTGGTAGTGCGAGCGATCGGTCCCTCGCTCAGCGGAGTGGCCGACAGCCTGATGGATCCGACGCTGAGTCTTTTCAATGGGCAAGGCGTACTGGTGGAGCAGAACGACGACTGGGCCGACACGAATGCGGTTGGGATTGAAGCAACCGGCCTTGCGCCGAGCGATTCGCGTGAATCCGCCATCCTGGCCAGCCTCCCCCCCGGCGCCTACACCGCGATTGTCGAAGGCAAGGACGGCACGTCGGGCGTTGGCCTCGTCGAGGTTTACTACATCCAATAGCCGTGTGATGTAGTGGACAAAAGCCGGCTGGGACGGCGACGGGATTTCAAGCATTCGCGCGAGCGACTTACCAAGGTGAGTTGTTATGACTGGGCGGTGACCCCTACCCGCGCGAGTAACTGCATGGCGACGGCGCCAGTGAGGGAGAAGTCTTGCTCTAAAGCGGCGGCTTGACGCCAATCTCTTTGCTGCCCGAAGGATTCAGTCCCGCCAACAACTCCGTCACTGCTCTCGGGGTTGCTCGCCCTCTCTTGGCGGGTGAAGGCGGGCTCGGTAGGGTGCGCATGGTGGGGTGAAATAGGGTGGTCTGGGGCTTCTTAGCCCGACGGCCCGCGGGCAGATCGAGGAAAAAAATGTGGCGGCTGCATTTTGCCTGTAAATGGCTGGGCCGCAATGGGTAAAGCGTTCGATTTGCGGTGCAATAACGGGCCGCTGACGTGTCGGGGAAGGGTTATTGCACCGCGGAATGGGGCGCTGGCGTGTGGGTAGGGGGGTATTGCATGGAGGAATGGGCCGCTGACGCGTAGGCGTGGGGGTATTGCATGCAGGAATGGGCGCTGACGCGTGGGCGTGGGGGTATTGCATGTGGGAGAGGGCCGGTGACGCGTCAGGCGGGGGTTACTACATGTGGGAGATGGCCGCTGACGGAGCATGGGTCGGCCCATGAAAGCGCGGGGCGAAGGGGGCTGGAATTTTTTTCATCACGAAGATCACGCGAAGTGCTTTGGAGGGCACCGCTCTGTCGGTGCCGCGAGGGTAAGACTGCTCTTTGCGGACGGTGCAGGGTCCTACGCACCGCTACGCCCCAATGAGACACCTCTCTCAGTCATTGCCAGCGAGGTGGAAGGATCTGCCAGCTCCGAAATGGGGATTGGTCTCCTATTGGATATTGTAGATCTCCACCAGACCAACTCCGGTCGTCTCACTACTACCTCGTACAATGGCGGTGTAAGAGCCGGTGGGAGCTATGGCGTGAATACCGCTCTCACGCGAATCGCCAGGCGCGAGACCAAGTGTGTCGATGGTGTCCGCCTGGACGGGATCGTCTTGCCAGTCATCATTGGAAGCAATCAAGGTCCCGTTGTTGTCATACAGCTCCAAAGTAGGATCAGCGAGACTTTCAGCGATACCTTGGCCGGCGAGCGTAGGTCCAATGGCCCGCACGACGAGGGTCGCGGCTGGCGCTCCCTCGGGGCCAACAATGATGCCTCCGATTAGGACATCATCACCAGTGCCAACGAAACCACGTGTGCTGACATTAGCGAGGTGTGAGTCAGAGGCTGGATTCAAAGCATACACCTCAATCAAACCAACGCCGGTGCCGTTATTGCCGCTCAGAACGGCGGTGTAGGGTCCCGGCTCCAAGGTCATGATGATTGCCGCCTCGGCATCATCCGTCGGGGCTAGTCCAGTGGCGGTAATCTGGTCCGCCTGACTATCGCGCCAATTGTCATTCTGGACGGTCGTTCCATCCAGAAGGTGCAGCTCCAGGACCGGATTAGCCAGCACTCCTGGCACTCCAAAAGCGGAGAGCGACGGACCTAATCCACGGACAAGAACCTCTTTTGCATCAAGTCCAGTGACAATAAAGCCACCAATCCCCACACTCGTGCCGGTTCCGACATCGAGCCGGGTGGAAATGTTTTGCGATTCTGTTGTAGGAGGATTTGACCCTTCAATTACGGTCAAATCGGAGTCAGCCGCGACCGAACGAAGGATGTCGACAATCCCGCTCGGCCAATTGATCTGAATCGTCGCGACAGTGGCCGCGCCAATCCCGAAGTGGAGGGGGCCACTGCCTTGCGAAGCATATTCGCCGCCGCCGCCGCCGTTGTTTAGGCGGAAGACTTTTCCGCCGTCATAAGTCACAGTCACACGCGCGCCGATGCCGTCGAGATTGGACTCGACGCCGCGCAGTTTAAGCTTGATGAAGTGGTTGCCGTTCCCGTTGTTCTTAAAGAGGTAGTGGAAGCCGGTCGCGGCCTCACCGGTCACTTTGGTCGGAGCGATGCCGTCCTGCACGACGAGATCGAGAAAACCATCGTTGTTATAGTCGCCCCAGGCGGCGAGCTTATGGGCCGAATTAAGGTCGTCGTCCTGTAAGTCCACGCCTTCCTCGGCCGCCTTGTCGGTGAAAGTCCCGTCCCCATTGTTATGGTAAAGGATGTTGGCATTACCAACTCCGATGGCAGAGGTCCCGGTTCGCACGACAAAGAGGTCGAGATATCCGTCGTTATCGTAATCGCCCCAGAGGGCCGCCCAGGTGTTCGTGTTATCATTCACTCCCGCCGCGTTGGCGACCTCGGTAAAGGTACCGTTGCCGTTATTCCGATAAAGGGTGTTACCCAAGTCGCCCAGGCCGCTTTGTTTACCCCTGGAGATATAAAGGTCGAGCAAGCCATCGTTATCATAGTCGCCCCAGGCGAAACCCAGGGCGTTAACCCGGGGCGTGATCCCGGCTGCTACCGTTACTTCCACAAAGGTGCCGTCGCCCTGGTTGCGGTAGAGCGCGTCCGCCGCGCCATTACCGCCGAAAACGGCGTCCATATAGCCATCGTTATCGTAGTCGGCGAAGGAACAATGCGTGCCTTCGGTTAGCCCACGATTGGCGTCTGCCAGACCGCCGGCGTCCGGGACGATAGTGAAAGTGCCATCGCCATCGTTGTGATAAAGGACATTAACACTCGTCTCCTGCGAAGTGGATTGATTTTTCACGAAAATATCGAGAAATCCGTCGTTATCGTAGTCGACGAAGAAACCAGTACCTCCGTAGTTGCGGCCGAGCTCAAGCCCGGCGGCGACTGAGACGTAGGTGAATGTGCCATCCCCGTTGCCTTTGTAGAGGGGATTGCGAGCGGGCACCTCCGAGATCAAAATTCCGTTCCCGTCGTCGCCGCCGCCGCTTTGGAAAGGCGGCTCAACCGTCAGGAAATCGAGATTGCCATCGTTGTCGTAGTCGCCAAAGGCGCAGCTCAGCCAATCCTTGTTATCATCCGGGGCGTTTCCGTTGAGGCCGGACGCGACTCCCTTTTCCGTGAACGTCCCATCCTGATTGTTGATGTAGACAAAAGGTGTCAGCGGGCCACCCAGATAATCCAGTTCATGCACTGGGACGATAAGGTCGAGGTAGCCGTCGTTATTAATGTCGCCCCAGATCGGGTTTCCCCACGCCCTGGCTTCAATCTGGATGATGCCAGCCTCAGCCGTCACGTTGGTAAAATGTTGGCTAAAGGACGTCGAGCTGAGACCTGTAAGAAGAAGGGTCGCGCCCGCACAGGCGGAAAGTGACGATTTCAGAGAAAAAAGTGTCTTCATAAGCACGGTATCCAGTGGATTGAGCGGCCAATTGTTGATGGCGCGCAGTCTAGAAACTATAACGTTCTGGCTTTTTGGGCAATCTTGATCGGCAACGCCGGGCGGTTTCGAGCCATCTGCCGCTCCCGAGGACGGCGCCGCGGAGTATCCGCCCCGTGGTTGATTTCCAAGTGTTACCTTCTGGGAATGCCTGAATGAAACCAGTTTTTAGCCAATCGGTCAACGTTTTTCCGCGAATAGCGCGGTTTGGTCGCTTCTCGCGGAAAATTCCTTCCCGGGAAAGCAAAAATCTCGCGCAAGTCGACTTCTCTGGCGCAGAGAACGCTCTCTCAAAGAGGCATGAATGCCATTCCATTCCACCGTTCGCTCTCCCGTGGCACCACATCAGCAACGCTGGTTGGCGCCCTCATTTTTACCACTCTCCTCAGCCTTCCCCTGAGGGCGCTGGCCGAGGTGCCTCGCGGGGTCTTTTGTCTGCTGCCCGCAGGGAAAAGGTGCTCCGATGCCGCCCTGGCCAATCCCAGCGTAGACGGCCTCGGCATCCGGCAGGATTGGAAAGATCTGGAGCCGGCTGAAGGCGTCTACAATTGGGAGTTCCTGGATTCGGAAGTCGCGCGCGCAACCGCCGCCGGCAAGATGATCCTCCTCCGCATCAATACGCAATCCGGCAAACCCGAATGGGTTAAGAACGCTGTGACCCAGGCAGGCGGCGACTTCTTTACCTTCGACAAGGACGGCGTTCCGACGACTATCCCTGTTTTTTGGGATCCGACTTTTCTCGCAAAAAAGAAGGCGATGATCGCCGCCTTGGGAGCGCATTTTACCAACAATCTTTCGATCAAGATCGTCTGGACGAGTTTTGCCAATGCCAACAGCGAAGATTGGAGCGTGCCGCACACCGATGCCGAAATCGCCGCCTGGCAGGCGGTTGGATACACCTCGGAAAAGCTGCTCGAAGCCGGCCGGCAGATCATCGAGGCCTCCATGACCGCATTTCCAAATCAGTATGTCACGCTGGCCGTGGCCGGGAACGGCAAGCTCGATCCCGACGTAAACTACGTCGCGCGTAACGCCGTCCTGGCTGCCCGCGCCGCCTGGCCCGGGCGCCTGATCGTGCAGAAAAATAGTCTCGGCACCTTTAACCCTCCGGCTCCGGGAACAGGGACCGTTTATCAGGTCCTCTGGGATTTCCGGCCCGACGTCGGCGGCCAGATGCTCGACGCCTGCTTCAACGACACCACCTATCGGAACAACGCCGGGGTGGCTGCCGACCCCGCCGTCATCCTGCATAATAGCGTGAATTTGGGCGCCAGCTACGGCATGAAATACATCGAAATTTACCAGCTCGACGTCCTGAATTTGCCGGCGGAGATCACCTATGCGCACAATGTCCTGCTCGGTCTCGAGCCGCCGACCGCGACCCCGGCCCCGCCGCCAATACCCCCGCAGGCGCCCACCGGTTTGCGCGTCCTGCCCTGATGCACCCCCCGGCCACGCCGACCAGACCACGCGGCGCCAGACGAACGGACCTCCGGGCGTTTCGTCGCGCTCTTTTTGTGCTCGCGTTAGCCGGCGCGATCGCGGTCAGCGCCCCGAGTGCCCGGGGAGAGAACCACGAAGTCTCCGGCTTGAACTCGCTTCCGGAAGTAAAATTCTCGGCCCTCAGCCAGCGCGACTGGAACCCGCTCGGCAGCCGCGCACTCGCGATCCGTCCGGCGGATTGGAAACACGCTGAAACGGAGCATTTCATCTATCACTTCATTCACAGTTACGTGGCCACGCCTGTTTCGGTGGAGGCGGAATTCAATTACCGCGTGATCGCGAAAGAGCTCGGTTTAGAAGCGATGCCGGGCGCGTCCGGGAAATCGCACATCTATATTTTTGAGGAACCCGGGGATTGGAAAATATTCCAAAGCTACGCCCATCTCGAGCCCTGGACCGGCGGCATCCACTCGCTCGGCAGCCTTTTCATCGTCCGCGATCCGAGCTTCAAATTTTCCAGCAACTCGTTAGGCCACGAGATCGCGCATCTCATCCTTTTCCGGGTTTACCAGCGGGCCCTGCCGCGCTGGCTCGACGAAGGTTTCGCCGAGTACATCTCGCGCATCGCGCAGGCCAGCTTTCAACGGGCTCGCAATTATATCGCCCGGCCCCACTCCGAATCGATCCCGGCCGGAGCGTTCATCCCGCTCGCCCGCCTGACGACGCTGACCGATTACCCGGCGAGCGAGGAGATCAACACTTTCTACCAGGAGTCCGAGCGGTTGGTGCGCTTCCTTTCCGCTACCGACAAGGCGGCCTTTCGCGTGTTGCTGGATTCGGTCGCGCGCGGCGAAGCGTTCGACACTGCTTTGTCCCGCCATTACTCTGGCCGCTTCTTCGATGTTGCCGCGCTGGAAAAAGAATTTCTCCCCTATGCCTCGAAGGACGCCAAGACTTTGGCGGCTTCTCCGTAAAGGCCACGCCCTTGGCGTGAGCGGATTGTCCATCGCGTCCGCGCTCTCGCTCCAGGCGCAGTCGCCCTCCCCATCATGGCCATTTCCAAGCCGCTCCCCGGCCGCCGCCGTCATGTCCGCCGCCCCTCGCGCCACCCCGCCGCCCTACAGCGCGCCGCTCCGGCAACTGCGCTGGGAAGATCTCGCGAACCACGAAATCAGCCCGGCTGGCGCCCAGGCTCTGGCGATGCAACGGCCACAGTGGCGTCACGGCGAGACCGATCACTTCATCATTCATTATCGCGGGATGAGCGACGCGCTGCAGGTCGCGCGCGAGATTGAGTTCGATCTCTGGCATGTCGCGCAGTCGTTAGGCGCGCAACCCGCGCAGTATGCCCGCAAATCGCACGTTTACATTTTCCGCGACAAAAAAGAGTGGCAGAATTTCCTCCTCCAGACCCGCATGCCGGAGTGGGTGCACAGCTTCGCTTCGCGCGACGATCTCTTCCTCAATCTGCGCGCGGCCGAGGGCGGTTTCGATTCCCACACCCTCGCCCACGAAACCACCCACGCGATCGTCGCGCGCATCTATGGGGATCGCCCCTGGCCGCTTTGGTTGAGCGAAGGTTTCGCTGAATACATGGGCGCCGCCAGCGTCGCGGCCCGAAATTCGCGCGCGGCGCGCTCGAACCAGCGCAAGTTGCAATTCGCGAAGGTGACCGTCGCGGAATTATTCGCCACCCAGCGCTATCCGGAGGCCCCGCTCGAAATCGCCCGCCTTTACGACACGAGCGCGAAGTTCGTCCGCTACCTCTTCAACAAATATCCGCCGGAGTTGTTTCCGAAATTCGTCGAGCGCGTCATCACGGGAACGCCGCCCCCGGCCGCGTTGCTGGAAATTTACGGGAACGAATTCGCGGATATGGCAGAGTTCGAGAAACGCTTCAGTCGTTTCATCCGCTGATGAAAGCCAAGGCCGCCCGCAAAACTTCCAGCATCCACGCCGTCGTCGGCTCGGATGAGAGCGCGGTCAAGACCGCCGCGGCCGAGCTCGCGGTCCAGCTCACGCCGCCGGACGCGGGAGATTTCGGGGTCGAGACGATCGACGGCTGCGCCGACAACGCCGATCAGGCGGCAGCCAGGATCCGTTCCGCGATCGAGGCTTTGCAGACGCTGCCATTTTTCGGCGGCGGCAAACTGGTCTGGCTGAAGAACGCGAACTTTCTCGCCGACAACAAAATCGGCAGTTCCGCCGCGGTCCAGGATGCGCTGGAAGAACTGCGCGCCGCGCTCGAAGGCGATCTCGGGGGCGGCGAGGTGAGATTTCTTCTCAGCGCGCCGGAAGTGGACAAGCGGCGCTCGTTTTACAAGGGCCTCGCGAAACTCGCCGAGCTCAAAGTCTTCGACAAACTCGACTCCAATCGCAGCGGCTGGGAGGAGGCCGCGCTCGATCTCGTGCAGTCGTTAGGCCGGGAACGCCAGCTCCGTTTCGAGGAGGAAGCGCTCGATCTTTTCGTGCTCCTGACCGGTGGCGACACCCGCACGATCAGCAACGAGCTGGAGAAAGATCGATCTCTTCCTCGGGGAAAAGGAGCGCCGCGTCAGCCTCGAAAATGTCCGAACCCTCGTTCCGCTTTCGCGCGCCGGGGTTGTCTTCGAGCTTGGGAACGCCCTTGCCGCGCGCCATCTCCAGCATGCGCTCGCGCTCGTTAGGCGGTTGCTCGACCAGGGCGAATCGGCCATCGGCATTCTCCTCGTCGCCATCATCCCGACGGTCCGCAATCTCCTCTTGGCCAAGGACCTGATGCAGCGCCATCGCCTGCCCAAGCCCGGGGCGCCGTTTTCCTTCATCTCGACCCTAAACCGCCTCCCGGCCGAGGCGACCGCGCATTTGCCGCGGAAAAAAGATGGCTCGATCAACGGCTACTCGTTAGGCATCGCCGCCATGCAGGCCCACCGCTTCGAGACCGGGCGGCTCGTGGCCGGGCTGGAGGCCTGCCTCACCGCCAACCTGCAGATCGTCAGCAGCCAGCTCGACCACGAGCTGATCCTGAACCAGGTGGTGGTGAAGCTGCTGGTTTAAACCGCGGCTGCTTCCGTCTGCTTCCGCGCCATCGGTCCGACCCAGGGAATATCCCAGCGCACGCCACTGAACGCCTTCACGATCGCGATGATGAGCACGATCAGGAATGCGATCGAGATGAAGACCCACAATAATCCCCAAAGGACCCCGAGCAGGCCGCCGATCACCGGGATCGCGCGCAACAGCCAGGAAACGATCTGCGCGACGAAGCCAAACAAAAACCAGGCGGCGCCGAAGATGATCGACTGCATGGCGTAGAAGCGGACAAAGCCGTCGCGTTTCTCCAGGATGTAAAAAATGATTCCACCCACGAGCGGAAAACAGGCCAGTGCGGCGGCCACGTTGGAAGGCAGGCCGGTGGAGGTGGGACGTGCACTCGCGTCGTCGTCCCTCAGCGGCGGTGGCGGGGTTGGCGCGACAGGATCGATCGGATCGGATGGATCAGGCATACTTCTATTTACAAAAGCCCGGGGAGCTGAGCAAGTTTTGGCTGAGCCTCGGATTTCACTTACGGAAAACGGCGGGAGGATGATACGGTGCGAAGCTTCGAAAATCTGAGTATGAAAAATTCCCTGCGCGCCTTCACCCTGATCGAGTTGCTGGTCGTCATCACGGTCATCGCGATTCTGGTCAGCATCTCTTTGCCCGTCTTCAGCAGCGTGCAGGAAAAAGCCCGCGCCACCCAGGACTTAAACAACCTGCGCCAGATCGGCATCGCGACCCAGACCTACCTGAACGACAAGGACGGCGTCTATTTTCTACCCAGCGAAAACTGGATGGTCGCGCTTCATCCGAAATATCTGCCCAGCTGGAAAATCTTTCAGTCGCCCTTCGACAAGCGGCCGGCATCCGAGAGTAACGCCAACGCTCCGATCAGCTATGGCTTGAACGAAAACGCCCAGCTTTCCACCGGCGCTCTGCCGGCCGACAGGATTGTAAAGCCGACAGAGTTTATCCTTTTCGCTCCAGCGCAGCCTTTTGGTAAAGATGCCGCCGATACCGACGTGGTGGTTTCGAAGGACAATCCCGGTACGCACAACCGTGGAACCCGCATTAATGCGTGTTTTGCCGATCTTCACGTGGAGAACATGAGCTGGACTCTGTTTAATGACGACACCGCGGCGCCTGGGAGCAGCGACCAGGCGTCGGCTCGCTGGCATCCCGATCCTGCCAACACCAGTTTGTGAAGCGGCTCACGATCCCGCTCCGATCCAAACCCCATGAGGTAATCATCGGTCGGAATCTGCTCGGGCAAATCGGACAATTCGCCAAAGCCCTGTTCCCCGGCTCCCGCTGCGCGATCGTCGCGGATGCGGGGGTCGCGTCTCTTTTCGGCGAGGCGGTCCGATCGAGTCTCGAGACTGGCGGATATCGCGTCGATCTCCTCACCATACCGAGCGGCGAAGGCGCAAAATCAATCGCCCAAGCCGGCATACTATGTGAAGCGCTGAGCGCGGCTGGACTCGACCGGACCTCCTTCGTGGTTTCGTTAGGCGGAGGCGTCATCGGTGATCTTGCCGGTTTTGTCGCCTCCATCTACCTACGCGGCATTCCCTACCTCTCTCTCCCGACCACGCTCCTGGCGCAGGTCGATAGCTGCATCGGCGGAAAGACCGGGGTCAATGCCGGCGCGGGAAAAAATCTCATCGGCGCCTTCCATCATCCCGCCCTCGTCGTGGCCGATCTCGATACCCTGCGGACCCTGCCGGAGCGGATCTGGAACGAGGGTTTCGCGGAGATCATCAAACACGGTGTCATCCACGACGCTGCACTTTTCGCGCTGGCCGCGCAGCCGGCCGAGCCGGCAGACCTCGCGGCGCTGATCGAGCGCAACCTCGCGCTGAAGGGGGCGATCGTGGCGGCGGATGAACACGAGCAAACCGATGTACGCGCGCTGCTCAACTTTGGCCACACCGTCGGCCATGCGATTGAGCACGCCGCCGGCCCGGGCCGGATGTTGCACGGCGAGGCGCTCAGCCTGGGGTTGATCGCGGCCGCGCGCGTTTCCGTCGCGCGCGCCGGCTTGTCGTTAGGCGAAGCTCGTCGGATCCGCGCGGCGCTGGCGGCGCATCATCTCCCGACCACGCTGCCGGCGGATTTTCCGCGCGAGAAAATTTTCGCGGCCCTCGCCCGGGACAAGAAATTCGAGAATGGCCGCATCCGGTTCATCGTCGCGCACGAGATCGGCCGGGCCAGTGTCTCCGACCAGGTCACGCTCGAGGATCTGCAGGCCGCCGTGGCGGAGTTGTAAGGCGGCTAAAGCGGCCGCGCTTTTTTGAAATAGGCGAGGACGCCTTCCACCACGCCGTCGACGTACTCGCGGTAAATGCTGCGCTGCCTTTTCCCGGCCACCTTCCGCGTCCCTTCGTAGTCGCCCGCTTTCACGCGCACGAAAACCGGGCGGCTGTTCATGACGTAGGGCTCGAGATAAATCGTCGGACAGCGGTAGAGCCGCGTCGCCATCAGGTTCCGGGCAAAGACGTAACCGCTCGCTCCGACCGGGGTAACGTTCTCCGTTTTGTATTTGTAAGGCGGCAGCCCGGTCGCCTTGGCCATGCTGGCGGCAATCATCTCTGCCATTTCCAGTTCCTGCGGAAAGGAGCGGCTGAGGAGTTTCTGCAACATCTCGAAGCGTTCGTCGTCCAGTTCCAGCTCCGGCGGCAGGTAGGCGCCGTTGAGGAGGATGTGCAGGTGATTGTTAGGCACGAGCGCCGGGCGATGCGGGTCGCCCCAGGGCTCGGCGTTGAAGTGCAGACTGATCACGACGTCGGGCTGGAGTCGGTAGTTGACGAGGCTGGCGCGGCGCCGGATTTCGCTGTTGCGATAAAAGAGCACCTCGCGCTGCCAGCCGACGGTTTGTTCCTTCTCCGGGTCGGCCGGGCCGTCGAAATTTTCCCGCGGATCGCTCACCCCGGCGCGGAGGAGAAATTGGCGCGCGATTTCCTGGAAATCCGACGGCCGATGCGGCGTGATCGGCTGGTCGTTCTCGCGCAGGAGGGAAACCTTCGCGCCTAACGACCGGAGACGCTCGGCCAGAAGTTTCGCCACCCGCAGGGTCATGTCGCCTTCCATCACCGGCGGCGCGTCGCCGATCTTGAACCAGCGCTCTTCCATTTTTGCCCAACTCCCGCCGAGATGGCCGGGATCGAGCGCGATGTGGTAGCCCGAGAGCGGTTCCCCGCCCGGCGCGGGCGGGAGCGATCCCGGCGCCGTCCAGAAATGCGGGATAGGGAGCCGGTCGGCCGCGCTTTTGGCGAAACGGAGGACGAAATACTCCTCCTTGCCGGCGGTGGTCGCGATCCGCACTTGGTCGGGCTCGATCTTGATCAGCTCCGGGTTATAGCCGTGGGAGGCGTAGACGTGCTCGAGCTGATTGACGAATTCGCCGTGGGTGATGCTGCCCTGGTAGCGCTCCAGCTCGCTCCAATCCGGCTTGCGCCCGAGCGTGCTCAGGTTGGTCGAGAATTCGTCGGGCAGGACTTCGTCGACCGCGGGTGAGGCCGGCGCGACGAGAAAAAAAACGAGCGCGAGGCCGCGCGTGACAAGAGAACGAAACATCAACTTGGGATTTTCGAGTTTAATACGATCATCGCGCCATGCTCACGATTCTTTTCCTCGGCGACATTGTCGGCGAGTCCGGCCGCAGCGCGGTCATCGCCCGGCTGCCGGAATTGAAACGGGAACTAAACCTGGATTTCATTATCGTGAACGGGGAAAATGCCGCCGCTGGCCGTGGCATCACGCCAAAAATCACCATCGACCTGCTCCGCGCCGGGGTTTCCGTGATCACGACCGGCGATCACATTTGGGATCGGAAGGAAATTGTTTCCTTCATCGACACCGAGCCGCGGCTGCTTCGTCCGCTCAACTATCCCACGGGCGCGCCAGGTGCAGGCGCGATCGTGCTCGAGACGCCAAAGGGCAAAGTGGGCGTGATTAACGTCCAGGCGCGCACCTTCATGCAGCCGATCTTGGAGAATCCTTTTCCGCTCCTGGACGTTGCGGTGAACGAAATGCGCGCCCAGACGTCCAACATCATCGTCGATGCACATGGCGAAACCACGAGTGAGAAAATCGCGATCGGCCGCTACCTCGACGGCCGGGTCTCGGCCGTGCTCGGGACGCACACCCACGTTCAGACGGCCGACGAACAGATTTTCGAGGGCGGGACGGCTTTTATTTGCGACGCCGGCATGTGCGGGCCGGTGCGTTCCATTCTCGGGCGCGAAATCGAGCCGGTCGTGGACCGATTTATTTCCAATCTGCCGGCCGCTTTTCCAGTCGCCCACGGGGAATCCCGCCTCCGCGGAGCGCTCGTGCAGATCGACGAAACAACCGGCCGCGCCGTCAGCATTCGCCGGGTGGATGAACCGGGAGCCGCGCGCGAAAGCGCTCCGGCTTAATCGATTGCGCCGTGAGCTTCTGCTTGCGGGAGCAAATTCTTGCGGCCAAAGTGCCCGCTCGTTCGTATTACAGAGGGATTCACTTCTATGAAAAATTGGAACCGTTATTATTCCGTGGCCGCGTTGTCCCTCCTGGCGTTGCTTTTGCCCTCGCTCGCGCTCGGCGACGACAAGTCCGATGCCTACGAATTCGGGAAGCAAGGCATCGCCGCCGCCAAGGCCAAGCAATGGGACAAGGCGATCGAGGCTTTTGAGAAAGCGGCCAAGGCCGACCCGAAGGAAGCGAACAATTTCAACAACCTCGGTCTCGCCTACAAAGGCGCCGGCAAGATGCCGGAGGCGATCAAAGCCTTCACCGACGCGATCGACGCTGAGGCGGAGAAGACGTCCGGTTACATCAACCGCGGCGTGGTCTACACCTCGGAGAAAGATTACGACAAGGCGCTGGCTGACTTCGACAAGGCGATCTCCATCGATTCGGGAAGCATTTCCGCCTACCGCTACCGGGCCTTCGCTTATCTCCAGAAGAAGGATTACCAAAAGGCCGTCGAGGACTACAACGTCGTCCTGAAGGAAAAGGATGATGCCGCCATTCTCGACCGCCGCGCCTTCGCCTATTGGAACATGAAGGAATACGACAAGGCGATCGAGGACTTCAGCAAGATCATCAAGGACAAGCCGAAAGGGAAGGAAGGCTACCTCGACCGGAGCTACGTCTATGAGCTCAAGGGCGACTACGCCAAGGGCATCGCCGACAGCGAGAAAGTCCTGAGCCTCGATCCGGGCAACAAGGACGCGCTCAACCGCAAGGCGCGCCTCGAGTATCACCAGAAGGTGGCGAACTCGAGCCCGACCCCGACGCCGACCGTGCGGCCCCGGCGCATGCTGCCTTCGGACGAGACTCCGAAGCCGGCCAAGCCCTGATTTAGCGCAGCGCTTTTTCGATCGCGGAAGGATCGTCGAGCATGATCCACTCGATGATCGAGAGCGGCAGGCTGCCGTTCGCGATCAGCTCGTCGTGGAATTGGCCGAGGCGGAAATTTTGTCCCTTCACATCGCGATAACGGCCTAACAATTCCATGATCTGCCACTTCCCGGTGATGTAGCTAATCTTCTGTGTCGGGCTGGAAGCCGCGCCCGCCGCTTCGCCTTCCGCCGCTTCGCGATCGAGCCCGCCCGCTTCCATGAAATATTGGACCGCCTGTTCAAAGGTCCATTTACCGGTGTGCAAGTTCACGTCCACCCCGATCCGCGCGGAACGATAACGCGACAGCCGCATGATCTGCCCTTGGGACGCGGAATCGACCGGATAAAGGCCGGTGCGCATGAGCATTTCCTCGCCGTAGAGCGCCCAGCCTTCGATGAAAAGGCTGTCGCCATGCTGGCGGCGGATTTCGTCCTTCACGTGGTTGGCGATCGAGAGCTGCATGAAGTGCCCGGGGATTCCTTCGTGCCCGAGGATCGGCCGCGGGTCTTCGATCGCGGCGCGAATGTAGAAATTCTTCGACTGCGGATTGTAGGTCGGGATGAAATAGAAACCGCTCGGATCCTTGTCGTAAACGCCAGGCGGATTCATAAAACCGCCGGGGCTGGTCGGCTTAAACGCTTCCGGCAACTGCCGGATTTCAAACTTCCCGAGGTAATCCGGCAGCGTCACCAGCTTCTTGTCTTTCAGGAACTGGATCATCCCGGCCTGGCGGCTCTCATAGGCTTTCAGGAACGACTCCTGGTCCGGCGGAATATTTTTGCTCCGCGAGGGATTGGGATCGGCCAGGGACGGATCGGGCAGCCAGGCCTCGAGCGTGCGGAAATGGGCCAGCTCCACCCGGCCGATCATTTCGATCTCGGCCGAGCTGAGCGGCAGGAGGAGGATGCGCTTCAGGTAGTCGTTGTAATTTTTCTCGCCCATCGGCGCGAAGTCGACCATCTGCGCGAGGCGGCTCTCGAGGTGATCGGCAAACTTGTGCACCGCCTTCAGGGCCGCGTCACGCGCCTGCGTCAGCTCCTGCTTTTCGTTAGGCGGAAGATCCTTTGCCAGCGTCATCAGGCTGTCGTTGAAAAGCGGGTCGATCGCGCGCGCGGAATCGATCGCGAGCCGGGAGAAAAGTTTGACCGGCTTGTCCAGGTTCTTCTCGGCCTGCGCCAGCAGCGCCGGCATCGCGCGAAGCCGGGCGGTGGCCGACTTGGCGCGATTCTGCGGCGTGTCGTATTCTTTTTTCAGGAGGGAAAAAATTCCGTTGCCGCATTCGCCGACGTAGGTCTGCGGGTCGCGGCTGGTCGAATGCCAGACGCGATCGTCGAAGGCGAACCCTTCCAGTTGCGCGCGGAAAAGCATCCAGTCGATCCGCTCATCCTTCGGCCACCCGGCCGTCTGCATCGCGTTCACCTTCGCGAGCAAATCCTGGATGTGCTTCGCCCGCTCGGCGATTTTGGCCGGCGAATAATCGGTCAGGCGATCGTCCCACGTGTGCAGGCCGTTGTCGCTGCTCCGGACGGGAAATTGTTCGTTGCGCCAAGCGTAGAATTCATCTGCCAGCTTGTGCAACGCGGCGGTCTCGGCCGTTATCTTGGCGTCGAGATGGGGCGGGGCCTGCGTGATCAGCGCCTTGTTGGAAACGTCCGGCGTCTCTTGCGGAGTAACCTGCGCCCACGCAACCCGCCCGTTCCACATCAACAACGCGGCCACCAAAAGAAAACAGCTTTTCATGGTCCGAACCGTAGGCGTCGAGGCCGCGCCCGGAAAGGGCAAAGCTTCGGTAGGGCGAGACTCCGTCGAGCCGGGGCGTGAACGCGGCTGCAGGAAGCAGTTCTCCTCCCGGCTCGACGGAGTCTCGCCTTACCGAAAAAAACCCGCGCGCTTAGGGATTCTCGCGGACCAGCTCCTCGGCGGTAGTGAACTTCGGTTCGATGTCGACCGGGATGTCGCCCATCTTGTCGAGCGCCTTCTGCACTTCCGGCCTGATGACGGCGAGCCGGTCGATGAGGGCCTTGGCCTTTTCGTAATTGCCTTCCGCCTGGATGGTCATGATCTCGCGCGTCAGGCCGTCGACGCCGGCTTTGATCTTGTCGGCGTTGACCGAGAAAGTGCCGTCGGCGTTTGCGACGAAGGCCCCGGCATCGAGCAGGTAATTCAATTGCAGCGCCATTCCGCGGCCGTGCGCTTCATTGATTCCAAAGCGCAAAGTGCGGAAACTGGAAGCGAGAAAAGTGGTGTAAAGCGTGCGCTGCATCGACTTGTCGATCACCCCTTTGTCGACCAGGAACTGCAGGGCGAAGAGCCCGGAGATGTCGGCCTTCGCTTCCTCCAGCGCGCTGCCGGCTTCCTTCATTTCCTGGCGCACGGTCGTGGCTTTGCCGTTGACGGTGATGCTGTGCGGGCCGAGGCCGTGCATCATTTCGTGCATCACGATGTGGGTGAAGAAGGCGTCGAAGGAGAGATTCTTCTGGTCGGCCGGGGAGAGCACGATCTTGGAGATCGGGACGAGGGTCTTGGCGAATTTTGCGTCCTGCACGTTCTTCAACATCACCCGCTTCGAGCCCTTCTCCTTCGTCACCCGTTCGTCGTTAGGCAAATTGAAGGCCGCGGTCTGGACGCCGTGGTTGGCGTCGCCGGTGGCGAAGATTTCGTTCACCACCACGAGCGGGGCGAGAGCGCCGAGCTTCGGATTGCGATACTTCGGGTCGAGCGGGAGATGATCCTCGATGTCCTGCAACTCGCCCGAGAACTTCTGCAGCTTGGCCGTTTCGCCCTCGTCCTGCACGGTGATGAAGGCTTCGTAGGCGGCCTTGTAATTGAAAAATGCGTCCTCGTAGACTTCGTAAGGTCCGATCGTCGGCTCGATCGCGCCGGTCAGCTCCATCCAGGCGACGTCGCTCGGGTAGTAATCGTTGCTCGAGAACGCGTCGGCGCGGGTGGTGAGAAATTTCTTCAGGGTCGGCTCGGAGGCGAGCGCGGCCGCTTCGCGGAGGAGGGCGGCGGCGCGAGTCAACTCGCCTTCGTATTCGATGTTGTAGGGAACGAGGCTGAATTTTCCGTCCGCCTTGCGATGGATGACGGTGAAGAAGCCCTTGGCGCTTTTTTGCTCCGCGGCGGGGAGTGATTTGATCCACGCCTCCAACTCGGCCTTGGTCGCGTTCGGCGGATAGAAGCCGGCGCCTTCCGGTTTCGGGGGCGCGCCCGCGACAAAGGGCGCGTCGTGATCGAGCCGCGACCATGGGCCTTTGTTGATCAGGAAATAATGCAGCCGGGCCTGTCCTTCCGGGCTCTGGTCGCGGGCGAGATCGAGCAGCATCGTGGGATTTCCCGACCAGGCCTGACCGAGAAAAATGCCGTCGATGATTTTCGAGGCCTGGACCAGTTTCGCCAGCACCTTGCGATCGTTAGGCGAAAATTTCGACAGGTCGGCCTTGATCTCGGTCGGGACGAAGCGGGCGGCCATGGCGTCGAGTTTTGCCTGATCGGGGAGCTTGTTTTCCGTGGCGGCATTCATGGTGGTGATCGCGGAGAGCAGGGCGACGCCGAGCAAAAGCGTGGTTTTCATTGGCATTTTCTATCCACGCAAAAGCCAGGTTGCGCGAGAGAAAATCGGCCGTGCCGCCCCGCGCTCCGCCTCATTCTTCCCGCGCCACGGGATAGATTTTCCAGCGCTCGTCGAGGAAGGGCGTCCGCGTGTAAAACCAGCGCAGGCGATCTTTCGGCGAAGCGCGGAAGGCTTCGTCGCGCTCCAGTTTCGCGCTAAATTCGGCCGCGAGTTTCGGGTCGGTCGCCAGCATCTTCTCCGCCATCGGCTCCATCACGTATTCCTCGATGTATTCCGTCGCCTGCAGCACTCCGCCGAAGAAACCCCATTGGAAAAACGAATCCGGCGAGGCAGGCTCAAGTAGCACGGCCGCGAGGTTGCCTAACGGCTGGTTCGCCGGCACCCGGACCGAGCCCGCGGGAAAATGCTGGGTGCGCTTGAGCGCGACCGGTTTTGCGGTCATCTGCACGCGCCCCTCAAACGGCTGCGCTTCCTCCCCGGGCTTCGTGCCCAGCAGCCGCGCTTCCTCGAGACGGTAGACGGTGACTTCCAGGTCGCGCGCCTCGGCGATTCGCTCGAACTGGATTCCGTGCAACTCCAGCCGCTGCACGACATCGCTCCAGGCGGGAGGAATCCAGTACGCCTTGGGCCGCTGGATCGAAGCGCTGACCCGAAAAGCGCGGCGATACGGTATCTTCGCGGTCAGCTGGCTTGCCGGTGAACTCCAGGCGCATCGCGCCTGAAATGGGCGAGAGCATGGCGCGCGACTCGATCGCCTTGTACTCGATCGTCTCGTTAGGCGCTTGCGGATCGATCTCCCACGCCAGCGGAATCGTCGGGGCCTGCGCGGCCCGATCCGCCGCAATCGCCTGGCGCAGGGCCGCGCCGGTTTTTCCGGTAATCCGGAGAGTGCTTTCGAGGAAGACGTAGGTCCCGAGCACCCGCTGCTGGTACGGTTTGAGCGAATGATTCTCGATCAGCACCGTCGGCAGGTGCCTCGCGTCTCCGTAGCCGTTGGAGAAACGCGGGTCCGCCAACCAGCCCCGGATGCCTTTCGAAAGATCTTTGGGGTCGATCCAGTTCGGGCTGTCGACCGGGCCGGGGATGTGCCCCATCGCCGTGAGATCGACCGTGACTGTGGGGTTGAAAGTCTTTTCCAGCCAGCCGGAAATCGCGGGCGAGTGGCCGGCGCTCCCGTTGAAACCGAAAGTGACGTCGTACTGATAATCGGCGCCGTCGGTGACGTGAATATCGAGGTAAAGATCCGGCTGCCACTGGTTGATCGCGCGCAGCATGGCCGCCATCTCCGGCGCGTCCGCCTTCGCGTAATCGCGGTTCAAATTGATATTTTTTGCGGTCGTCCGCCAGCCCATGACCTCGGGGCCGCGCTGGTTTACGCGGCCGAACTTGGTCGTGCGTTCGTGACCGTCGACGTTGAAGATCGGAACGAAAAGCAAGTTCGCCTGCTCCAGCAGGTCGCCCCGTTTGCCGGCGACGGTCATGTCGCGCAGGAGCATGAGGCCGGCGTCTTTCCCGTCGATCTCGCCGGAATGAATGCCAGCCTGCGCGAGGACGATCGGTTTGCCATTTTTGCGCAGCGCTTCCGGCGTGGACGCGCCTTCGCGCGAGGCGACGATCATCCAGAGGTCGCGGCCTTCGGGCGATTTCCCGAGGGAAACCATCTTCAGCTGCGGCGCTGCGGCGACCAGCTTGCGCAGCCACGCGACGGTCTCTTCATACGAGGGAGTGAGGCGGAAATCGGTTTTCTCCGCCGGCGTGAGCCAAGGGTCGTCTTTCGCGGCGATCAGTTCGCGGCTCTTGCCATCCCATGGCGGGAGCGGCGGAAGGATCGGCTCGCTCGCCGCGGGCGAGAACGACTGCGGGTCGGCGGTGGCGGCGGCGGGAGACTGGGTGCTCGCGATGACGCTCAAAATAACCAGCATGGCAACGGTGCGGAAAAAAGATTCCATCGCGTTGCCGATACGAATTACAACGCCAGTTGCAAGCCCGCCGCTTAAATCACGCCGGAAGGCGTCTTGGCCCTGGCGCGATCGAGCAGCCGGACCGGGGAAATTTTAACCACGTTATCGGGGTCGTAATCGATCAGTTTGAGCCAGTCTTCCGTGATGTCGGTTGCGGGCAGGATTTCGTTTTCGAGATACTCGGCGTTGTACGCGACCTGCAGATCGGCCTCACTGATACCCTCGTCTTTCCCGCTCGCGATCGAGCGTTTGATCGCCATGCCCTTCGCCCGCTCGACGATCGAGGCGATGATCGCGCCGCTGATCACATCGCTGCGGAAGAGCGCTTCCGTGCGGCCGCTCCGCAGGGTGACTTCGAGGAGTCGATTGTCTTCCTTCTTCGAAAATTGCGTTTCGAGCAACCGGCCGATCAGCCCGTCGATGGCGGCGGCTCGGGATGGCGCGCCTTCGAGAAGTGCGGCGTCGTAGGGAAGATCGTCAGTCAGGTAGATGCGGTAAATTTCGCGCGCGCCTTCCTTGTTCGGCCGCGCCACTTTGATTTTACGATCGATCCGGCCCGGCCGCAGGATCGCGGGATCTATCAAGTCGGCGCGGTTTGAGGCGAGGATGATGACGACCTCGTTGAGCGAATCGATCCCGTCCATCTCCGTGCAGAACATCGGGACGAGGGTGGAAAGAATGCTCGAGTAACGCGAAGCGCGCCGGGTGCCGAGGATGCTTTCCGCTTCGTCGATGAAGAGGAACGGCATGTAGCCTTCGCGGCGTTTCTCGCGTGCGGTGGCGAAAATCTCCCGCACCATCCGCTCCGATTCGCCGACCCACATGTTGAGGATCTCGGGCCCCTTGATGTGCATGAAATACTCGCGCATGTCGGCGCCCGATTTGCCACGGAGCTGCTTCGTCAGGTTGTAGGCGGTCGCTTTGCCGATGAGCGTTTTACCGCAGCCAGGCGGACCGTAAAGAAGGAAGCCCTTCGGCGTCGCGTGTTGGAATTTGGCGAATAATTCCTCGTGCAGCAGTGGCAGTTCGATCGCGTCGCGGATGGCCTGGAGCGCGTCCTGTTGCCCGCCGACTTTTTCCCAGGGCAACTCCGGCACTTCGTCGAGGTAATGATCGCGCGATTGCGGGCTGGCCAGGACCTCGAGGGCGACCCGGTAATTCGCATCGACCCGCACATCGTCGCCCGCCTTCAGCGGCGCTTTTTCCAGCTGCGCCGAGCGCTGCAGGACTAACGACTGCGTCCCGTGCTCCGCGCCGACACGAATCCGATCCGTCCCCAGAACTTCCGCGACTTTGGTGACCGGTCCCGCCGTTTCAAAGCCCAGATCGCCCACCACGACGTAGGCTTCGTTCACCAAAACCCGCGTCCCTTTTTGCAGTCGCGCGAGACTGATCCGCGGATCGACGTTGCAATAGTAATCCGCCCCGCCGACCACGATCTGCGCCGTGTCGCGGGCCGGGCTGCCGAGAAAAGTGCCGATCCGGTTCGCGGGCGAGGTCACTTTCTTGATCACCTGCTCGAGTTTCTCGATCATGTCGCGGGCGTCGCCGACCATTTCTTCCTGGGCTTCGATCTCGGCCCGGAGGGCGACGAGGCATTCGCGGCCAAAATTGTCGTGCGGGAGGAGGGCGACGGCGCGGTCAAACGCCTCGAGCAGGCTGATCTGCTGCTCGTCGTTAGGCGAGCCGTCGCCGGCTGGGGTTGGATTCCATTCGTCGCTCATTCCGTTCGTCCTTTTATAGCTAACGCCGCATAAAAATGATACGCATGCCGGATTCAGGCCGCAAACCTTGTGCCTCAGGGGCGGGTAAAAATCGGTTGCTGGGAGCGGTCCGGCATCCTACGGTGGCCTCTCTTTTCGAGGAGTCTTAGCTCAATTGGTTAGAGCGCCGCCCTGTCACGGCGGAGGTTGCGGGTTCGAGCCCCGTAGACTCCGGTTTTTCTCCTCTTGGACCCTCGCCTCGCAGTCCGGAGACGAGTGCGCTACCCGGACGAGACCTTCCTTTCGGTCGGTTTGAGATTAAAAGGGAGGTGGTGGAAACGACGAACGCCATCCTCCTCCGCAAACGGAAGCTGAGCGACACCAGCCTCATCATTTCCTGGTGCACCGAGTCGCTCGGCACGATCGAGACCGTGGCCAAGGGCGCGCGCCGGCCAAAAAGCGTTTTCGCGGGGAAACTGGATCTCTTTTTCGAGGCCGAAATCCAGCTCAAGCGCAGCCGCCGCTCTCACCTGCACACCCTGACCGAGGCCGTTCTGCGCAATCCCTTTGGTGGAATCCGGGAAAACTATCTCCGCACCCAGGCGGCCTCGTATTTTGTGGAATGGATCGAGATCAGCACCGAGCTGGAACATCCCGCACCCGAGCTCTTCCATCTCCTGCAACGCGCGTTTGGTTTTCTCGATACTCACGACGCCAACCAGCGCGCCGTCCGCCATTTCGAAACCGAGCTGGCGCGTCTCGCTGGCGTGCATGATGCGGCGATGTTGAAAAGCGACCCGGCCGCCGCGCTCGCCGCGCTTTTTGGGCGAATGCCGCGGGCGCGGGGCAGCCTGCTTCGGGCCTTGGCGTAACCTTTTCGCCGACAGAAATCACTCGCCCACGGCGGGTAGCTCGTTAACGTCCCGGCGCCATGAAAAAGATTCTTTCTCTCGTCCTCTTCGCCGCGCTGCACGCCAGCATCTCCTCCGCCCGCGCCGAGGAGGTTTACAAACTCGATCCTGTCCATTCCTCGATCACCTTTAAAGTGCGCCACTTTTTCAGCTACGTAACCGGCAGCTTTAAGAAATTCGAGGGCACAATTACGGTCGACCCCGATCATCCGGAAAAATCGTCCGTCACCGCCACGATCGACGCGACCAGCATCGATACCCAGAACGAGAAACGGGACACCCACCTGAAGACTGCGGATTTTTTTGATGTCGCGAAATTCCCGACCATCACTTTCAAGAGCAAAAGCGTGAAGCAGACCGGCGCCGACGCCGGGGACATCGTTGGTGACCTGACCATGCACGGAGTCACGAAAGAGATCACCCTCCACGCCAAGTTCCTCGGCAAAGGCAAGGGGATGGGCGACAAATCGATCAGCGGCTGGCAGGTCACGCCCGAGCCGATCAAGCGAAGCGAATACGGCCTGACCTGGAGCAAGGCGGTCGAGGGCACGGCGGTGGTGGGCGAAGAAGTCACGATCTCGATCGACATCGAGGCGGTCAAGGGGCCCTAACGAATCCGCTCAGCCCTTTAGCCCGGTCAGGGTGACCCCGCGCAGGAAGTAGCGCTGGGCGAAGAAGAAGATCGCGATCACCGGCAGGGTCATGAGAAAGGCCGCCGCCATCACCATGCCCATTCCTTTGGCCGTGCCCGGTTGCGAAACCTGCACCTGGAAGGCATAAAGGCCGAAGGAGAGCGGGTAGAGCCGCTGATCCGCGAGGTAGATGAGCGGCATCATGAACTCGTTCCAGCTCGCGAGAAAGGTAAAGATCGCGATCGCGGCGAGGGTCGGCCTAACGAGCGGGAGCATGATGTGCCAGTAGATGCGGAAGAAGCCGCAGCCGTCGAGCCGGGCGGCGTCTTCCAGGTCGCGCGGGACGCCCTTGAGGAATTGGCGGAGGAGGAAAACATAAAACGCGGGCGCGACAAAGCTCGCGATCCAGAGCGGCTGAAGGGTGTTGTACCAGCCGAGCTTTTGCATGATCAGAAACTGCGGGATCATCGTGACCTGCGCGGGAATCATCATCGTGGCCAGGAGAAGGGCGAAACAGAAGCTCCGTCCCGGCCATTGCAGACGCGCAAAAGCGTAGGCGACGAGCGAACAACTGAAGAGCGTTCCGATGAGGTTGAGGATGACGAGAAACAGGCTCGTCCCGACGTAACGCCAGAACGGAATGTAGTCGAAAGTGAGCCGATAATTGCGCGCGATCTTGGCCCACCAGGCGCCGAGCTGGCTCGTTCGTTGCAATTCGAGGGTGACCTTGATCTCGTTAGGCGCGATGACCGTTGCCGGGCCCGCCGGCTCGAGGAGCGTCCAGGTTTTGACCTTGGTCGGCCGGTCCTCCGGCCCCCGTTCCTGCCAGGTAGCGAGCACCCATTCGAAATCCGCCAGCGGAAGCGCCCGCGTCGCCTCGTAACGTCGCCCCTCCTTTTCCACGATGAGTTTGAGTTTGTGCCAGGTGTCGTCGTGACGCAGCGAGAGTTGCAGGCGATGGAGGCGGGCGAGGGGAAAGCTGGTCCGGAAAGTCTGGGTCAGGGTGAGGATGTCGCCTTTCGAGAAATCGTAGTGTAGCGCCGCGTAGGGTTCGTTAGGCGTGCCCGCCTGGGTGAGCTGCGCCGGTGCGCTGCCGCCGACCTGCCACGCGGCCGCGGCGCGATCGCCGGGCACGAGCACGTCTTCCTGCTGCTCGTAGGATTGAGCCCGGAAAGCGCCGAGGCAGAAGACGCGCCGTAGTTGCGCGACGACTTCCGCGATCAATTCCGGGGAGATTTGCGGCGTGATCTTCGCGTGCAGTTGTGCGGGCGGAAGTTTCCAAAATTCGCCCGGCAAAACGTTCAGAAGTTTCACGTAAATCCCGCGCGCCACCTGATGTCGCAGAATTTCGCCGTCGACATCGTTAGGCCAGGGATAATTCGACGCCGCGAGATCCTGCTCGATCAGCGCCACTGCTTCCTCGAGATGCGGTCCTTGCAGATCGTCGAACAGCCGGTCGTCGGTGTAGGGAGATTGCAGACGCGGAATCGGGCGCTGCGGCCAGAGCTTCATCGTGTCGCCGAAGAGTTCCCGGTCGAGCTTGGCCGAGGTCGCCGCCATCCAGAGAAACGGCCAGATGAAGACGAGCGAGCCGCCGATGAGGAGGAGGTAGATGAGAAGTTGGCGCGCGATTTTCAAATCCACTTACTCCCCTTCATAATGCACCCAGCGTTTCGAGAGCTTCAGTTGCAGCATCGTTAGGCCAAAGACGACGAGGAAGAGCAACCAGCCGAGGGCGGAGGCGTAGCCCATCTGCAGAAAACGAAAGGCGCTGTTGAAAAGATGGTAGGCGTAGAAAAGGGTCGAATTGACCGGGCCGCCCTCGGTCATAATGAAGGCCTGGGTGAAAATTTGCAGGGTCGCGATCAACCCCATGATGAGATTGAAAAGGATGTAGGGCGAAAGGAGCGGGAGGGTGATGTGGCGGAAGCGCTGCCAGGCATTGGCCCCGTCGAGCTCAGCCGCTTCGTAATAGGTCGCGCTGATTCCTTTCAAGCCCGCCAGCCAGATGATCATGCCGCCACCCGCTGACCAGAGTCCCATCAGGATGAGCGCGGGTTTGCTCATCTGTTCGTCCTGCAACCAGTTCGGTCCGTGCACGCCGAAGCTGGCCAGGAGGGCGTTCAGCATTCCGGCGTTGGGGTTGAAAATCCAGAGCCAGAGAATGCTCGAGGCCACCACCGGCATGATCGAGGGCAGATAAAAAAATGTGCGCCAGACCGCGACCCCCTTGATCTCGAGGTTGAGCAGAAGCGCGATCCCGAGGCTGAGCGCCATGCCTAACGGAATCCCGATGACCATGTAGAGGGTGTTCCCGACCGATTTCCAGAAGAGCGGGTCGCCGCTGAACATCCAGTGGTAGTTGGCCAAGCCGACAAAACGCGCCGGATTGAGAATGTCGTAATCGCAAAAGCTGATGATGATCGAAAAAAGAATCGGCCCGCCCGTCAGGACGATGAACCCGATGATCCAGGGCGAAGCGCAGAACCAGCCGCCGCGCCATTGCGAACGGAAATAGCGGCTGCGCGTGCCTTCGATCGCCGCTGCGCCGCGGGGCGCCTTCGTTTCCCACCAGTAGATAAATCCGGCGCAGAGCACGACGAGCGTGAGGTAAACCGCGATAAAATATTTCCACGGCACGAGCGGACCGCGCGGCGGGCTGAGCACGCGATCGAGTTGGCGCTGCACGGTTTGGTTTGCCTCCTCGAGCGCGGCCTGGGGCGAGAGTTTGTGGAAGATGGCGTTTTCCGTCGCCCGTTTTTGTTCGTTGAAGAGAAGCTGCCCGACCGGCGTGACCGGGCGGATGGGCGAGGTGTCGATGAGATCGTTCAGCAGCCGCACGCCATCGCGCACCTTGGCCGGGATGGCGGGATTGCCGGCGACATATTTCTCGAAAAGCCACTCGTTGATTTTGCGGTTCGCGCTTTGGTTCGGGACATAGACCAGGCCCTGGCTGCCGCGCTGCAACCGATTCGCCTCACCCATCACGACCGCGGCCCGCTGACTGGAAAGATATTTCAGCAAAGCCCAGCCGGCTTCCTTGTTCCGGGCGGTCGAGGGAATGGCAAAACACCAGCCGCTGACCCAACTCATCGCGGGCCGGCCCGCGGCCACGGCTTTGGCCGGCAGCGGCGGTGCGGCCACGCCGTAATTCAAATTGCCGCCGTACTGGGCGAGGGCCTCGGGAAAGCTCCAGTAGCCGTCGATCTTCAACGCCACCTTTCCCTGGAGAAAAGGATCGAGCTGGCCGTATTGGGCGCTGCTTTGAAAGGCATAGACCGCGGCCGCCCCGCCTAACGAATCGTAAACCTTCGTCATCCATTGCAACGCCTCAACCACTGGCGGTTCGTTCATCGTCACCTGGCGGCGATCCTGGGTCATGAAACGGCCGCCGTTCATCCAGGCGTAGAGATAAAGCCAGGCGTTGCCATAGTTAGGGGCGAAGCCCAGCCGGGTGATCGCGCCGCGCGCGTTGCGATCAGTTAGCTTCACTGCCATCTCGGCCAGCTCTTCCCAGGTCTTGGGAGGACGCGCTTCGCCCTGGGCGTCGACAAAGCCGCCGCGCTTGAGCAGGTCCTTGTTGTAAAAAAGAGCGCGATCATCGACCCGCTCCGGCACGCCATAGGTGCCGCGCTCCCCGCTGATCGGGTCGGTATAAACGACTTCCTGCCAGCAGGAGCGGTAATAGTTTTCCGCCCGAATGGCCTCGGGATCGCCGCTCCGGGCTTCGCGGGCGAGAAACGGATCGAGCTTGGTGAAAGCGCCGCGCGCGGCCCACTCGCTGATCGCATAACGATCGAACAAAATCAGGTCGGGCGGCTCTCCGCCGGCCACGCTGACCAGGAAACGGGTCGGATCCGCGGTCTGATCGCGCGAGGCGGCCTGGCCGGCAACAACGCGATAGATCGGATGGCGCGGATCCTTTTCATGCAGCGCCCGGCTCTCCGCCTCGAAGGCGAGAAAGGCCTCGTCCATGGCCGCCTTGTTCGCCGAACCGGCATCGCCCGTGAATTGGATTTCGACCACGCCCGCCTCGTTAGGCACGATCGCCCGCTGTGGCGCGAGGAACCAGAGAAGACCGGCCAGCGCGGCGATGAGCAGGACGATTTTCCAAGGCGACATCGAGCTGGCGAATTTGGCAGCGCGACGTGAAACTGACCAGCATTTTGCGCCCCGTTCGCGGCGGCGCGCCATGCCGCTACGCATGTCATTCACTTATCAGCACAGGGAGTTGTTTTGCGAGCGGGTCGCCGTCGCGAAGATCGCGGCCGAGACCGGCACGCCTTTTTATCTCTATTCCTCAGAGCGTTTCCGCGAGAATTTCAATGCCTATGCTCGCGCTTTTTCCGGGGCGGAGGCGACAATTTGTTTCGCGGTGAAATCGTGTTCCAACATCGCGATCCTGAAGTTGCTCCAGGCCGCGGGTGCGGGCGCGGACACTGTTTCCAGCGGAGAAATCCGGCGCGCGCTTCTCGCCGGCATTGCTCCGGAGAAAATTATTTTTTCCGGCGTCGGCAAGACGAAGGAAGAAATCGCCTTTGCGCTCGAGTCCGGGATCGGTCAGCTCAATGTCGAGTCGCCGGAGGAGCTGGAGATGATCAACGAAATCGCCGCCGCGCGAAACGTTAGGGCAAAAGTTTCCGTGCGGGTGAATCCGGATGTCGATGCCGGCACGCACCACAAGATTTCGACCGGGCGCAAAGCCGACAAGTTCGGCATCCCGTGGGAAGAAGCACGCGCGACGTATCGACAAGCCCGAACGCTGTCGCATCTCGAGATCCAGGGTGTGGCGTGTCACATCGGCAGCCAGATCACCGATCTTGTTCCGTTCCGGGCCGCGTTTCGCAAGATCACCGATTTAGCGAGCAAGCTGCTGGCGGATGGTTTTCCGCTGCGGCGGATCGATCTCGGCGGCGGCCTCGGGATTCGCTACCAGGACGAAACGCCGGTGCCCGTGAGCGAATACGCCGACGAGGCGCTGCAGCATGTCCGCCCGCTCGGACTGCATCTTTTTCTCGAGCCGGGCCGTTCCATTGCCGCCTCAGCCGGGGTTCTGATCTCGGAAGTGCAATTCATCAAGCATACCGGGGAGAAAAGTTTCGTCGTGCTCGATGCCGGGATGAACGATCTCGCGCGGCCGGCGATTTACGGCGCCTACCACGAGATCATCCCGGTGCGGGAGGGCGAGGCGGACCAGAGTTACGACGTGGTCGGGCCGGTCTGTGAATCATCCGATATTTTCGGCACCAACCGCAGGCTCCCGAAACTGCAAGCGGGCGATCTCGTCGCGATCCTCAATGCCGGTGCTTACGGCGCGGCCATGTCATCGAACTACAACACGCGCGGCCTGCTCCCGGAGATTCTGGTCGACGGCGACCAGTTCAAAGTCATTCGCACGCGACAGAGTTTTGAGGAGATCATCGCGCTCGAGCGATTTTAGGAACGTCCCGCCGGTAAATCAGCGCTTCTTCTTTTTCTTCGGCGGCGTCGGGGACGGTTTTGGGCCGAAGAATTTCTTCAGGGTGTTGCCGATCTTGCCCATCGCGTTCGGCGTCGGCGTTGGTTTCGCCTTGCGCGATGAGCGTCCGGAGCTGCGAAACTTGAACGCGAGTTTCGCCGGCTCCTGTTCCGTGATGGTGACGGTTTCGCTGCGTTTCGGGTAATCGGGATGCCGCGCGCTCAAGGTTTGCAGGCCTAACGGAAGGTCAACCGTCAGCGGGGTGCGACCGAGCGAGCTTTCGCCGAGAAAAATCTCCGCGCCGCTGGGGTTGCTCGTGATCGTGGCGCTGCCATGGGAGGTGTTTTCACCCAGCGCCGCCATGTTCCCGCCCGGGAGGAGCAATTCGGGCGGATCGTCCGCGGCCACTGGAGTCGTTAGGGAAATATTCTCGGGCTCTGGTTCGGCCACGGTCTCTGTCCAGGCCGCCGGGGTCTGCGCGGCCGCCGCGACTGGCGGCGGTGCGACTGTCGTTTTTGCCGGCGCCTCGATCGCGTATCCGTGGGTCACCGGGACCGCGGCGACAACGGTAGCGCCGACCGGCTTCGGTCGCGAACGCAGGGGCGCATGCTCCAGAATGAGAATCGCGATCAGCAGAGCCAGGATGCCGCCGCCGAAGGCGACCAGGTGCGACCGGACCTGCGGATTCAGCGCCACGGTCTTGACGATTCCCGAAACTTCCGCCGTTTCTCCAAGACGGAGGCGGCGGGCCACTTCCGCCGCGCTGCGCGGTCGTTGGCCGGCATTTTTTGCCAGGCAGGCCGCGATCGTTTCTTCCCAATGCTTTGGGATCGGCGCGCCATTGACGCCGAGCTTGCTCCGGCGCAGAGCGACCGTCGACGGGGTGACCTCCCGCACTTGCAGGGCGACGTCGCCGCCGTGAAACGGGGGCTTTCCCGAAAGCAATTCAAAGAGCAGCGCACCGAACGCATAGATATCGTCCGAGGGCGCGGGATCTTCGCCCAGCATCTGTTGCGGGCTCATGTAATTCAGCGTCCCGCTGGAGCTGTGCATGCTGACCCGGTTCATCGAATCGCGCAGGCTGCAGGCGATGCCGAAATCGGTCACTTTCAACTCCGAGCGGCTGTTCACCATCAGGTTGGCCGGCTTCAGGTCGCGATGGATCACCCGCACCGATTCGTGCGCGTAGGTCAATGCCTCGCACAGCGAAGTCACCCAGGGAACGAGTTCCTCGACTTCGAAACACTTCGACGGTTGCTGCACGCGGAGATGGGAAAGCGTCGCGCCATCGACATACTCCATCGAGATCGCGGCCGTCCGCTCGTCTTCCATGAAATCAAAGATGCGGACGATATTCGGATGCGTCAGGAGCAGGCTCTTGCGCGTCTCGCGCTTCAGATCTTCCTGGGCCGAGGCGTCGAAACAGACCGCATCGGTCACGAGTTTGAGCGCGACCAGGCGGTCGAGCCGGTCGTCGCGCGCCAGCCAGACAATCCCCATCCCTCCACGGCCGAGCACTTTCTGGAGGGTGAAGCGGCGGAAAAGCTGGGTTCCGCCGACGACTCCGCGCTGGGTCCGCTCGGAAGCGTTGTCGCTTTGATCGTTAGTCCGTTGTTCCATCCGCCACGGAAAAAAAGCAGGGGTTGTGCCCCCGGACGCTCTCTTTGGCATGCCAGTGGCTGATCAATCGGGATATGGGAGACGGCGTCATGGCAGGATGGCTGGATGTGGGCGAGCAGCCTTTTCCGCTGGTCGGCAAAACTTTTTCGTTAGGCCGGGCGAAGGACAACAACGTCATCTTCACCTCGCCCAAAGTGTCGCGCCGGCACGCGCTCGTGCATGCCCAGGGCGGCGCGGAATTTTCCCTGGTCGATCTCGGGAGCAGCAACGGCACCCATCTCAACGGCCGGCGCGTCATCCAGCCCATGACTTTGCAGCACGGCGACGTCATCCAGATCGGCGAGGAGAGCCTCGTCTTCCGGCTCGAGACCGCTCCGCCTAACGAATGGGAAAATTACCGGACGGAGGCCGAGCGGACCCTCCGGGAAACGGCTGAGCTGACCTGCTGGTTTCTTGTCATCGACATTGAGAACTTCGTTCAGGTGACAAAGGATCATTCGACCGAGGAACTGGCGCAGATGGTCGGTGCCTGGGTCGCGGAGTGCCAGCGCATCATCGAGAGCGAGGGCGGAATGGTGAGCAAATTTCTCGGGGACGGTCTTCTCGTTTACTGGGATGCGCGCTTCGCCGATTCGTCCCGCGTCGTCGCGGCCCTGGAGCAATTGCGCGCCCTCCAGGCGCGGCGCGCGCCGGCGTTCCGGTGGGCCCTGCATTTCGGCAACGCCGCTTTTGGGACGGCGATGGCGCCGAACGAAGTCAGTGCGCTCGGGCACGATCTGAATTTTCTGTTTCGCCTCGAACGGGTCGCAGCCGCGCAAAAAATTCCTTCCATCCTGAGCGAGAAAGTCCACAGCCAGATCGGGAGCCGGATTGGTTCGCGGCTGCTTGGTTCTTTTCCGATCAAGGGACTGGAAGGCGAGCATCCGCTCTTCGGTTGTTGAACCACTGCGCCCGCGCGGCGGAATCGACAGCGAGGCCCAGGTTGCCTATGCTCGCCGCGAGGTGAGATCGCCCGGAACGAGTGGCGTACGATCCGAAGCTGTGAGCAAAAAAAGCAAAATTCTCGTGGCCGAAGATGAGCCCGCGGTGCTCCAACTCATCCAGAGCAACCTGAAACGGGCTGGGTTTATCGTCGGCGAAGTCCTGCAGGGCGGCGAGGTGCTGGCGCGGGTTTTGAGTTGGAAACCGGCGCTCGTTTTGCTCGACGTCATGCTCCCCGGCGCTTCCGGGTTCGACCTCTGTCGCCGCCTCAAGAGCGACACTCGCACCAGCCACATCCCGATCATTCTCCTGACCGCCAAGGCGCAGGAGCGCGATCGCGTTCACGGCCTGGAGCTAGGGGCGGACGATTACGTGACAAAGCCGTTCAGTCCGCGCGAACTGGTCCTGCGGGTGCAGGCGCAGATTCGCAAACTACCCGGGTGCACGAGCACGAGCGACCTGCTCCAGATCGGCGAGATCGTCGTCGATCGCGCGCAGCCCTCGGCCGAGATCGACGGCCGGCCCCTCGCCCTGACCGCGACTGAGTTCAAGTTGCTCACCGTCCTGATGGAAAGAACCGGGCGGGTGCAGAGCCGCGAGCGTTTGTTGAGCGACGTCTGGGGTTACGAAGCGCCGATCGAATCGCGCACGGTCGATATTTACGTCACGCGCTTGCGCGGCAAACTCGGGCGCGCCGCGGGTCATCTCGAAACGGTGCGCGGTTTTGGTTACCGCTTCGTCGAAGTTCCGGCGAAATGACGGACGAAGTTTGGCCGGAGATCCTGGCCCGGATCGAGGAAGGCGTGCTCCTGCTCGACGCGAAGGGAGAAATTGTTTTTGCCAACGCGGCGGGCCGGCAGTTTTCCGACGTCGTTAGGCAGGCGCTCCCCGGGATGGCGGAAAAGGAGGTGCGTGAGATGACCGTTCCGCTTGGCCCGGAGACACGGCGGCTGGCGGTGCGCGCCCACCGGCTGGGTGCGCAAACGCTCGTCGTCCTACGCGACGTGACCGCGCAGCGCGCGCTGGAGGAAATCGGGACGGAGGTGATCGCCAAGGTCTCGCATGAATTGCGGACGCCGATCTCGATCCTTGCCGGCTACATCGAGAACCTGGTCGATTTTCCGAAAATGACGCGCCCGGAACAAACCGAGATTTTCGCCATCATGCAGGAGCACGCAACCCGCCTCAAAGCGCTGCTGGACGATCTCCTTACGCTGGCCTGTTTTGATTCGCGCAGCGAGGTGCTCGATTACAGCGAACTCGATTTGCGCGCGTTCCTGCGCCGGCTGGCGAAAGACTGGCAGCCCGCGCTCGCGAGCAAGGAAATGGCTTTCGTGCTCGAGATCGCCGACGACGTCGCCGACATCCGGGTCGATCGCTTCCGCTTCGAACAGATGATGCACAACCTCTTCGACAACGCCTTCAAGTACACCCCGCTGGAAGGGCAGATCCGGGTCCGGGCCGTGCATGTCGAGGATCGGGTGGAGATCACGGTCGAGGACAACGGGGCGGGGATTCCAGAAGACGATTTGCCGCACATTTTCGAGCCGTTCTACCGGGTCGACAAGGCGCGCAGCCGCAAGTACGGCGGCACCGGGCTCGGGTTGTCGATCGTGCGGCACATCGTGGCGCTGCACGGCGGCACGGTGCGGGCGGAGAGCACGCTGCAGATGTCGACCCGTATCATCATCTCGCTTCCGCGGGCGCAGGATTTACAAACTTGAAACGTCATTGAAATAAAATTGAAGCATGGCCGCGACAGCATGGGGCCATGCATTCACACTTTGTCCGGCTGTCGAGTCTTCTCGGCGCGCAGCAGCGCGCCTAACGATCCATGAAAAAACTCGAAGCCATCATCAAACCCTTCAAACTCGAGGAAGTCCGCGAAGCGCTCATGGCGCTCGGGATCGAGGGCATGACCGTGAGCGAAGTGCGCGGGTTCGGCCGCCAGAAAGGGCACACGGAAATTTATCGCGGGAGCGAATACACGGTCGATTTCCTGCCCAAGCTGAAAGTGGAGATCGTCCTCCCCGCCGAGTTGCTGGAGAGCGCGTCGGCGGCGGTCATCGAAGCGGCCAAGACGGGCAAGATCGGCGACGGCAAGATCTTCATCCTCGACGTCGAGCGCGCCGTCCGCATCCGGACCGGCGAGGAAAACGAGAAGGCGCTTTAGTTTTCCGGCGCTGGGCGCGGCGGCGCCAGATCGAGAGCACGGTGAGGGAGGGATTCGAACCCTCGGTACCCTTTTGGGGTACGACGCTTTAGCAAAGCGTTGCTTTCGACCACTCAGCCACCTCACCCACTGTGCCGTCGAAGTTGCGAGAATATCGGGGTCGTTCCATGCTCGTCAACCAATTGACTCGCCCATGCGCTCTGCCTTGCCCCTTTCCATTTTTTGCCTGACGACCGGCGGCCTTTTCCTTCTCGGCGGCTGCGCCTCGGGCAAGCGGCCGCCGACGGCTTCGGAGGCCGCCGTGCCGACCCGCGTGCGGGTCGTCGGGGAAGTGGCGGTGGTCGATGAAGAAAGGCGATTCGTCCTGATCGATCTGCAATCGAATCTCTACGTGCCGGCGCCTGGGACGGCGCTGTCTACAACCAACGCAGCCGGCAAGACCGCCCAGCTCAAGGCGTCGGACGAACAGAAACGCCCCTTCATTGCCGCCGACATTATCGAGGGCGAACCGGCCGTCGGCGACCAGGTGATGAAATGACGAGCGAAGCCGAGGCCCTCGCGGCGGTGCTGGGAAGGATCACCGCCCTTCCCGGGCGGACCGTGCCGCTGCTCGACTCGTTAGGGCGATTCGCCGCGCAGGATGTGCTCGCGCGGCGCTCGCTGCCGCCTTTCGATAATTCCTCGATGGATGGCTATGCCGTCCAGGCTGCGTCCTGCCGGCCAGGAGCGCAATTGCGTGTCATCGGTGAGCAACCGGCCGGCGCCGCCCGCGGCCTGACCGTCGGCGCTGGTGAGGCGATTCGGATTTTTACGGGCGCGCCGCTGCCGACGGGAGCCGACGCCGTCGTCATGCAGGAGGATGTGAAACGCAGCGGCGAATCGATCGTGATCGAGTGCGAGGTGGAGGCAGGGGAGTTCATTCGCCGCAAAGGCGCCGACCTGGCCGAAGGACAGAAAATCCTCGCCCGCGGCGAGCCGGTGGCGGCGCAGACCATGGCGCTGCTGGCGGCGCAGGGCATGGCCGAGATCGAGGTCGGCGGAGTGGCGCGCGCCGCGATCGTTTCGACCGGAGATGAGCTCGTGCCAGCCGGCGCGACCCCGCGCGACGGACAGATTTTCGAGAGCAACGCCCTCATGTTACGCGCCCTTGCCCTTGGTTCCGGGATCGAAGTTCCGCTGGTCGAGCATTGTCCGGACGACCTCGAGCGAATGATCGAACTTTTCCGGCGCGGAATTGAAAACGACGCGCTCATCGTGAGCGGCGGCGTCTCGGTCGGCGATCACGATTTTGTGAAACCGGCCCTGCGCGCACTTGGCGCCGAGATTGATCTCTGGCGGGTTGCGATCAAGCCGGGGAAGCCGTTTCTCTTTGGCCGGGTCGATGGTTGCGCGATTTTCGGGCTGCCCGGGAATCCGGTCTCGGCCTTTGTCACTTTCCTCAAGTTCGTCCGCCCCGCTTTGCGAAAGATGAGCGGAGCCGCGGAAGAAAATCTCGGTCTGCGCCAGGTGGCAGCGCGCCTGGCGAGGGAAGTGGAGAACGACGGCGAGCGGCCGCATTATCTGCGCGGCCGGCTCCAAGACGGCGTCTTCAGCGCCACCGGTCTGCAGGAGTCGCACGCCCTGTATGGTTTAAGCCGGGCCAACGCCTTGTTGCGCGTGGCGTGCGGTGAAAAAATCGCCGCCGACGCGATCGTCGCGGTCGAGTTGTGGGATTGAGGCGGGGCTTTTTGGCTCCGGAAATTCCCGAGTTCATTTTAGGAATCGGCCATACGCGCAGCGGGCCGACTCCATCCGTTTCAAGTTTGCACGGCTATTCCAGAGAAAGGATTGGCCGGCCGGGCTTGTCGTTAGGCAACCCGAAAAACACCCAAACAAAGGATTAAACAATTATGAAACTGGATTCACTTCGCACCCTCTGGATTGAAGAAATGCGCGATCTCTACAACGCCGAGAATCAACTTCTCAAGGCGCTGCCCAAGATGGCGAAAAAGGCGAGCACGCCGGAACTGAAGGAAGCCTTCGAGAGTCACCTCGAGGAGACGCAGACGCACGTCGAGCGGCTCGACGAAATTTTCGTCAAGCTTGGCAAAAAGCCGACCGGCAAGACCTGCAAGGCCATGAAAGGCCTGATCGAGGAAGGCTCCGAAATGATGAAGGAAGACGGCCCGGAATCGGTCATCGATGCCGGCATGATCGCCGCGGCGCAGCGGGTGGAGCATTATGAAATCGCCGGCTACGGCGTGGTCCGCACCTTTGCCTCGATCCTCGGCGAGGACGATGCGCAGGAGTTGCTCCAGGCGACCCTGGACGAGGAAGGCGCAGCGGATGAAAAACTGACCGAGATCGCCGAGGGCATCGTCAACGAAGAAGCGGACGAAGAAGAAGAGGCCGAGACGGCCACTGCGGGCAAGTCCCGTTCGCGTCGTTAGGCGACGGCGTTTGCGAAATTAACGCCACCGCGATCCGCGCGATCGCGGTGGCATTTTCGTTTTTTGGTGGGAGCCTGAGGAAGCGATGGGTCTGACCGAATACCAGCGGAAACGGAACTTCTCCGTTACCGCCGAGCCGAGCGGCGCGAAGAAAAAGCCGCGCCCGAAGCGGGTCGCGGGCGCGTCACGATTCGTCATCCAGAAACACGACGCGAGCCGGCTGCATTACGATTTCCGGCTGGAGATGGAAGGCGTCCTGAAATCCTGGGCCGTCCCCAAGGGCATCCCCTGGGAGCGTGGCGAAAAACATCTCGCGGTCGAGGTCGAGGATCACCCGATCGATTATGAGGATTTCGAAGGGATCATTCCGGAGGGCAGCTACGGCGGCGGCACCGTCATGGTCTGGGACCGCGGCAACTATTACGTGCATGGGGAGAAGCCGCTCGCCGCCCTCAAGGAAGGCCGGCTTCATCTCGTCCTCGAAGGGGAAAAGCTGAAGGGCGAGTGGGCCCTGATCCGGACGCGGAGCGACGGGAACAAGAACCAGTGGCTGCTTTTGAAAAGCGACGCCGACGTCAAGGCGATCTCGAAAAAGCGCGACGACCAGTCGGTCAAAACCGGGCGGACGATGAAACAGATCGCGAAAGACCACGACGCCGAGTGGCAGTCGAACCGCGACCAGCCCGACGATACCAAGAAAACCCTGCGCGCGCGGGTGCGCAAGGCAGTCGCGCGCAAGGAAACCAAACCTAAAAAAAAAGTCCCGCGCGCCGCAAAAGTAGAAAAAAGCGCGCTCGCGCTGCCTGATTCGCTCCCGGCCGGGAAGGTGCGTTTCATCGACCCGATGAAACCGAAGCTGGTCGAGACACCGCCGACGGACGGAGGCTGGATTTACGAGCTGAAGTTCGACGGCTTTCGCGCCCTGGCGCTGAAGAGCGGCGGGAAAGTGCAGTTAATTTCGCGAAACGAAAACGACCTCACAAAAAAATTCCCGGAGATTGCCAAAGCGCTGGAGGATCTGCCGTGCAAGGAATGCGTGATCGACGGTGAAGTGGTCGCACTGGACGACGAGGGCCGCTCCTCCTTCCAGCTCCTGCAGGCCCGCGAGATGGAAGGCTACGATGCGCCGCTTTCCTATTACATCTTTGATCTCATGCAACTGGAGGGCAAAAACCTGGGCGGATTTCCCCTAACGACGCGCAAGGAGATGCTGCGCCAGCTTTGCGCCGGTCTGGGCGAACCGGTCCGCTATTCCGGCGAACTCGGGGACGATCCGGACGCGCTTCTCGCCGAAGTGCAGCGCCGCGGGCTGGAGGGAATCATCGGCAAGCGGGCGGATTCCGTTTACGAAGCGGGCCGCCGGAGCGGCGCCTGGATCAAGCTCAAGACGAAGAACGAGCAGGAATTCGTCATTGGCGGATATACGCCTCCGGCCGGGGCACGAAAACATTTCGGCGCCTTGCTCGTCGGTTACTACGAAAAAAAGAAACTCCACTTTGCCGGCAAAGTCGGGACTGGATTCGACACGAAGATGCTCGAGTTGCTACATGAAAAGTTGGGCAAGGAAGCGCGCGACGATTGTCCTTTCGACGATTTGCCCTCGAAGCAGGGCGGACAGTGGACGCAGGGGATCACGCCCGGAATGATGCGCAAGATCAGCTGGGTCGATCCGGTTTTCGTTTGTCAGGTGAAATTCGCCGAGTGGACGCGCGACGCGAAGTTGCGCGCGCCGGTGTTCCTCGGTCTGCGGGAGGATAAATCACCCGCCAGCGTCAAACGCGAGCGGCCGGCCTAACGAATCAGGCGGCCGCCTTGCCGATCCCGCCCACAACCGTGCCGGTAGCCTGAATCGCGGCTGCGCAGACCGTGCCGGTGGTGTCGTAGGAAGGATCGTAGCTGGCGATGGTCAGCGCCTGGACCGGGAGGTTGCCGGCGATGGCGGTCAGGAGCGCCTGCAGTTTTTCGTTCGTGAATCCGCCGCGCGCGGTATAGCCGTTGGCCCGCCCTTCGTTGGGATCGAGCGCATCCATGTCGAGGTGGACATAAAATTTCTCCATCGTCTGGGCGACCGACTGCAAAGCGGCCTCGATCGCAGCGGGTGAAGCCTCCGCCCCCAGCCTAACGATTCCGGAGCGGGTCAGGGCCGGTCCTTCGCCCGGGTCGAGATCGCGCGTGCCAAACATGACGACCGCCTTGTCCAGGACCGGTTCGAAGCCTTCGATGCTGCGTGCCAGCTCGATCCAGCAACGGCCCGTCGCCGTCGCCAGTGTCATCCCGTCGAGGAACCCGCTCTGCGTCGTTTGCGGGGTGTTGAAATCCCCGTGGGCATCGATCCAGATCACCCCGGTGGGCGCGCCGAGACCGGCAATGACGCCGACGGCGGAGAGGCAATTGCCCGAGAGCACGATGGGGAAGCGCTTGCTCGCCCGCGCCGCCCGCACGTGCTCGGCGACCGAGCGCATCAATTCAAAACTGGTTTGCACTTCCGCTCGCCAATTCATCGAGGCCGGCTCAATCACCTGCAGATCCACCTGGTGCCCGAGCCCGGTGAGGTGCGCTTCCAAGCCCGCGGCGCGCAAATGTTCCGGGCCAGCGCCCATGCGCACGTTGTGTTGACCGGAGTCGTACGGGACAAGAAGAAGGCGAATATCCATGGGCTTTAAATCAGTGGCGTTTTTGATTTCGAGTCGCGGCTGCGGATCTATTTGTAGCGGCGCCCGTGCTTCACGATGACATCGACGCGCTGGAGGAGATTGATGGACCGCAGAACATCGCCTTTGACGGCGATAATGTCGGCATACTTGCCGGCGCTAACCGAGCCGTAGTCCTTATCCACCTTCATCATCACTGCCGGCCAGTAGGTTGCCGCCCGGATCGTCGTCATCGGATCGACGCCCAGCTTGTTGACCCAGCCATCCATCTCGTGCCAGGTCGAGTTGCTGTGAAATTTCATCGGGATACCGCTGTCGGTTCCGATGAGGAGGACGACACCGGATTCCTGGAGCTGCCGGAATTTATTTGCCACCGTCGTCGCGCGGAGCGGCGTGATTTGATAATAACTGAGCTGCCCGGGATGGAGGATCGATTTCCGGATGTCCTCCACGATGTCGTTAGGCACGCCGAGCTGCCAGGCCGGGTCGTCGAGTGATTCAGGATTTTCGATCAGGTGCTCGTAATTCAGGAAACCCTCGATCGTCGGGCACCAGAATAGCGGGCCCAGGCTCATCTTCGCCGTCCGCTCCGCGATCGCTTTCAGGATGTCTTCCGGAAATCCGGGGGCGGTGGAGAGGCCGGTGTGCTCGAAGTCGTCCACCCCGGCGGCGAGGCCGCGGCGAATTTCATCCGGCCGATGGGAATGGGCCACGACCGGCAGTTTGTGCGCGTGCGCTTCGTCCACCACCGCTTTCACTTCCTCCATCGTCATCTCGTCCTGGTCGATCAGTTTGATGATGTCGACCCCGGCTTCGGCCAGTTTCTTGACCTTGGCCCGGCCGTCCGCCGCGCCTTTGACGCCCCAGCGAAACGCTTCCGTCCCGGGATAGGGCGCGTGCTGAATGAACGGACCGGAAACGTAAAGGGTCGGCCCCGGGATCTCGCCTTTATTGATCCGGTCGCGCACTTCGATGCTTTCCTTCAAGGGCGCACCGAGATCGCGGGCGCTCGTCACGCCGGCCATGAGGAGCTGCTGCGCCGCAGCCGGCATGATCTCGGATCCCCAGCGATCGGGATAAGTCTTGTCCCAATGATCGTAGTCGCTGTGCCCAAGGAGCATGGTGTGGACGTGGCAATCCCAGAGACCGGGGAGGACGTCCATGCCCTCGGTCGAGATGACCTCGGCGCCTTTCGGGATCTCCAATTTGCCCACCTGCCCGATGGCGGTGATGCGCTCGTTCTCGACCAGGATGACGCTGTTCGCGAGCGGCGGTCCACCGAAGCCGTCGATCAGGCGGCCGCCGACGAGGGCGGTGAGGCCGGCGGAGGCGGAAACTGCGAAACCGCAGGAAAGGGCGACGAGACAAACGGACAGTCGAAAGCGGTGCATGGTTGCGACTGTAGTGGGGCGGCGCGCGTGGTTCCAGCGTTGTTCGCGGAAGGAGGAAAATTGATCGCAGCCTAACGAGGCGAGGAAAGGAGGCGCTGGAAAAGTGCGTGCAGCGCGAGTGGCGAGAGAGCTGCGGGGAGGGCGCTCGCGAGGATGCGGCGGACCTCTTTTCGCGGCACTTTTATTTTCGGCGCGTCCGGTCCGGCCGCGCGCAGCAACGCGATCGTGCGCGCGCCGATCAAGGCCGGCAGGGCGGTCGCATAACGAATGCGCCAGTTCCTCAGGCTGGAGGAATAGGTCAGGCCGAGGCCGATTTTTCGCTCGGCCTGCTCGAGCCAGCGTGTGAAGACGGCCTCGAGTGTCGAGTCCGCCAGTTCCTCGGAAGGCAGGTAACCGCGCCCGGCCGCGGCATCGGCCGCGCGATCGCGCAGGACGTTGATTAATTGCAGTCCTTCGCCATAAGCGATCCCGAGTTCGGTCATTTCAGCCGGCGGACGGGTGGCGAAATTTGGCACGTGTCGAAACCCGAGCCTGGTCCAGAAATCGCCCACGCAGCCGGCGACGAGAAAGGTGTATTCGTCCAGCTCCGCGGCCTGGCGCAGCGGCCGGGTCGTCGCCGGGTCGCCAAATCTTTCCAAGTCGAGCTCCTGCCCGCGCACGATCGTTTTCAGGACGGCGCGAATGTCGTCGCGATCGGCGGGCTCGAGCCGGGCCAGCCAGTCGATGCAGCCGCGGAGGTTTTCGATCAGGGTGCGCTCGGCTGGGTCGGTTTGCCGGATGGCAAAGTCGCGCAGCGCTTCGGCGACGGCGTCGAAATTCTCCTCGCCGGCGATGACCTTGGCGAAGGCGCGCAGGGTCGTTAGGCGAAGCGCGGCCGGGATCGCGGCCGTGTCCGCCAGGGTGTCGGTCGCGCGGGCCAGAAGGTAGGCGAGGCTGACCGGCTCGCGCAGCGCACGGGGCAGAAACCGGATCGTCAGGTAGAACGAGCGCGAGACCGATTTGAGAATCTCTTTCACGGCTGGACGTCGCGGATTTCGATGCGCGACAGATCGGAATTTCCGAGGCCGAATTCCCCCGCAACCTGGACGTGGGCGCCCATTCTTTTGATCGGCGGCACTTTCCGCTTCTTGCGCCATTCCTCGAGTTGGCGCAGGGCGATGGTGTCAATCGCCACCGGGTCGCGGCTCGCGTAGAGCGTGGCAAAGGGGAAGGCATAGCCGGGCTGCGACTCGGGGCCGCCGGCGTATTGCGCGAGGAGGCCGTCCATCAGGTTGAGCACGACTTTTTGCCCGATGTGCGGGTCGTTATAAATCTCGGGAATGCTGGAGGCGCCGAAATCGGGCGGGATGCCGAAGCGACGCCAGTTGTCGATGTTGGGAATGGTGACGTTGTAGAGGCAGCCGGCGACACCGTTGCGCACGCTGTCGCTCAGGACCGGCAGGTTAATGATCTTGGTCACTTCGTTGGCCACGATTTTCGAGAGATGACTGACGCTGCTCGTGTTTTCGGTCTCGCTCAATAACGGCATCTGCCCGAGGCCGCCGAAGTATTCGAAATCGCCCCAGATGAGGTTGCCGAGAAATGGCGCCGAGATGATCGCCTTCGCGTCGTAACCGTCGCGCGGCGGGATCGATTTCAACTGGTAGCCTTCGTTCCCGGTGTAGCCGGCCTGGCGGATTCCGCCGAGCGATTTATCCCAGACGATGATGTCGCGGCGGGAATGCCCGGCGGCGACGAGGCCGTCGACGATCGTGTTCACGATCTCGCGGTGTGTGGTGAAAAGTTCGCCGCCCGCGGCCGAGATCTTGATTCCGATTCGGTCGTTAGGCCTGACCAGCGAACGCCAGGCGCTGGCGATGTCGGGCTGGCGGGTAACGCCGAGGATGAGCGCGTTGGTCATTCGCCTAACGAGCTGGGGATTGGTTTTGTAGCCGTTAATCGCCTCCGGGTTGTGAGCGCGATAAACGACGGAAGGTGTCGGCGCCGGGGGCGGCGGCTCCGGCGGCGGGAGGCCCTGCGCGGCTGCGCAACCGACGCTGGCGAAGAGAAAAGCGATTGAGCGGAAGAGGCGAGCGACGATGGTGGACTCTATGGGCGAGGGGGCGAATAACAACTCCGCCGCGGCGGTCGCCGGGGTGCGGCACATTTATGTGCACATTCCTTTTTGCGCCCGGATTTGCCCTTATTGCGCCTTTTACAAAGAGCGCGCGGATCCCGCGCAGGCGATGCGTTTTTGCGAAGCGCTGGTGGCGGAATTGGGAACCACTGCGCTCCGTCCGCAGACGATTTTTTTCGGTGGCGGAACGCCCACCGCCCTAACGACGGATCAGCTTGGTTTCCTGCTCGACGGTTTTCACGCGCAACTGGATTTGTCCGAACTGGAGGAATGGACCTTCGAAGCGAATCCGGGAAGTGTTTCGGAGCGCAAGGCACAATTGCTCCGCGCCCGCGGGGTGAACCGGATCAGCCTCGGCGTGCAATCGTTTGACGATGGCCTGCTGCAACTGCTCGGCCGCGAACATTCCGCCGCGCAGGCGGAGCTTTCCTTCGCTCTTTTGCGCCGGGCCGGGTTCGAGAATCTGAACATCGACCTGATGTTTGGCCTTCCCGGCCAGACCCTCGCGCAATGGGAAGCGACGCTGCGGCGCGCGCTCGCGCTCAGGCCCGATCACATTTCGGCCTACTGCCTGACTTATGAGGAAGACACGGAATTTTTTCTCCGCCATGCCCGGGGCGAATTCCAGACGGATGCGGAAGGCGACGCGGATTTTTTTGTGCGGACGGACGAGTTGTTAGGCGATGCGGGCTTCGAGCATTATGAGGTTTCCAACTATGCGCGGCCGGGTTTCGAATCCGTCCACAATCGCGCTTATTGGAGCGGGAACGATTACCTCGGGCTCGGTCCAAGCGCGGTCTCGACCGTCGGATTGCGACGCTGGCAGAACGTTTCGGATTACCGCGCGTATGCCGAGCGTTTGTTAGGCGGCGGTTCCGCTTCCACCGGCGACGAAATGCTGACGCCGCGGATGAAACGCTCGGAGTCGATCGCCTTGTCGCTCCGGACCAACCGGGGGATCCCCGCGGAATGGGTGAACGACCGGCCTAACGAAGTGGAGGAATTCGTCCGCCTCGGCTTGATGCTGCCCAAGGCCGAGCGCTACGTCCTGACGCGAGAGGGGCGCTTCCTCGCCGATTCGGTGGCGGAAGCGTTTATCTAGACTCCGCCGTAGCGGCGCTGGCGGCGGCTGAATTCGTTCACCGCCTCGAACAAATCTTCCTTCCCGAAATCGGGCCAGAGTTTCGGCGTGACGTACATCTCGGTGTAGGAGAGCTGCCAGAGGAGAAAGTTGGAAATTCGCATCTCGCCCGAGGTGCGGATGAGCAGATCGGGATCGGGATAGTAGCGCGTGTAAAGATGCTTGCTGAACATCTCGACATCGATCATCGCCGGGTCGATGTGGCCCTGTTCGACCTCGTGGAAAAGGCTCTTGATGCCGTCGATGATCTCGAGCCGGCCGCCGTAGCTGAGCGCGAGAATCAAGGTGAGTCCGTGATTGTTCGCCGTTTGCTCGATCGATTTGTGAAGCTGCTTCTGGCAGGCTTCGGGCAGATCCGTCAGGCGGCCGATCGCCTGCAGCCGGACATTTTTTTCGACCAGCTCCGGAGTTTTCTCCTTCAGGAAACGCTCGAGCAAATTCATGAGTGCGAAGACTTCGGTTTTCGGGCGCTGCCAGTTCTCGGCCGAGAACGCGTAGAGGGTGAGAAACTCGATCCGCAAATCGCCGCAGCCCTCGACGCAGGCGCGGACGGCGTCGGCGCCTTTTTCGTGGCCCTTGATCCGCGGCAGGCCGCGTTCTTTCGCCCAGCGGCCGTTCCCATCCATGATGATGGCGACGTGGCGAGGGACCGCCTTGGACGGAGCGGCCATGACTAGAGCATCAGCGTCTGGCCGCGGGCGGGACCGACGCTGACCATCGTGAGGCGGGCTCCGGTCAGTTCGGCGATTTTCTTCGCGTAGTCGCGCGCTTCCTTCGGCAAATCGGAAAGTTTTTTGGCCTTCTCGGTCGACTTCTTCCAGCCCGGAAACTCGAGGTAGACCGGCTGGCAGCGGGTCAACTGCGCGGCGTCGCTCGGCGGCACTTCGAGCTTCTTGCCGTCGAGCTTGTAGGCGATGCAGACTTTGATCGGGTCGACGGTATCGAGCCCGTCGAGATTGGTGATGGCGAGGTCGTCGATGCCGTTGATCATCGTGGCATAACGAGTCGCGACCGCGTCGAACCAGCCGCAGCGCCGGGCGCGCCCGGTGGTGGCGCCAAATTCCCGCCCCATGTCGTGCAACATCCCGGCGATGACCGAGTCCTCGGTCGGGAGCGAGCCTTCGCCGACGCGCGTGGTGTAAGCCTTCATCACCCCGAGCACGCGATCCATCCGATGCGGTGGCACGCCGGTGCCGGTGCAGGCGCCGCCGGCGGTCGTGTTTGACGAAGTGACGTAGGGATAAGTGCCGTGGTCGATATCGAGAAAAGTGCCTTGCGCGCCTTCAAACAGGATTTCTTTTCCCGCCTGCAAGGCGCGATGCAAATAGACGACGGTGTTGGCGACGAACGGCCGCAGTTTTTCGCCCGCGGCGAGGAAATCGCGGTTCACTTTCGCAAACGAAATCGGCCGCGCCCCGAGCGCTTTCAGGATGCTGTTGTTCTCCCGCATCTTGGCCCGCAATTTTTCGGTGAAAAGCTCCGGCTGCATCAGGTCGGCGATGCGCAGCCCGGTGCGCGCGGCCTTGTCGCCGTAGGCAGGACCGATGCCGCGCTTGGTCGTGCCGATCTTGGCGTCGCCTTTGCGCTGCTCGCGCTGTTCGTCGAGCGCGCGGTGATACGGCAGTACAAGATGCGCGCAATCGCTGATGAGAAGGTTCTTCCCGATCTTGACCCCGACTTTGCGCAGGCCCTCGATTTCGTCCACCAGCGCGACCGGGTCGATCACGACGCCGTTGCCGATGACGCACATTTTTCGCGGGCGCAAAATGCCGGAGGGAATGAGGTGCAGGACATACTTCTTGCCGCCCTGGATGACGGTGTGCCCGGCGTTATTGCCGCCCTGGCTGCGGACGACGATATCGGCATTGCCGGTCAGGACATCGATGATCTTGCCCTTGCCTTCATCGCCCCATTGCGCGCCGATCAGTATCGTATTTGCCATCGGGTTTTGCGGTTAAAAAGAAGTCGCCGCGAGGCTTCACCGGAAGTCCGCGGCCACCGCGCCCAAGAATAGGATGGCGACCCCGGGGCGCAAGCGGGTTTTCCAGATCACGCCGTCTTGACCTGAAGGACGGGGAGGGGGAAGCGCAGCTTCAGCTCGTTCTCCAGATAAATCTCAACGTGATGCAGACCAAACTGCTGGAACTGCACGCCCCCGAAGTAATGGACGTTGGTGGCGTGGCCTTCCATTTCCTTGAGATCGAAATGAACCTCGGCTTGCGCGATCGTCTGGGTGTCGTCCGGGCCGACGATTTTGGAGCGCTGATGAAACCGGCCCGCGCCGCTGCACCAGCGGGTCCAGATGCAGAGCCGCATGTAATTGACCGGCAACTTCGGGGTCGGAACGATGTTGAGCACGCCGACGAGGGTCTGCATGCCGTTGAATTCGCAGCGCACATCTTCGCAAAGCACGCAGCTCTGGAGATCGGGTAACATGGTCTGGCTCGGCACGGCGCTACGTTAGCTCGTTTCGAGTTAGCGGCCAAGCAATCCGCGCCAGAGGGCGAAGAGCAGAACCAGCCCGAAGACGATCCGGTAAATCGCAAACGGGACGAAGCCATGGCGCCGGACCCAGTGCAGAAACCAGGCGACGACCGCGAAAGCGACGATGAAAGCGGTCACGAACCCGAGCGCGAGTACGATCCAGAGATGCGGCGTCATGGTCACGGGAGCGAGCTCCTCGACCCCGGCGTGTGGCCGAAGGGTCTTGATCAAATCGAAGCTGGTCGCGACGAACATCGTCGGGATGGAAAGGAAAAAGGAAAACTCGAGCGCAGCCTCGCGCGACATGCCCGCGGTCTGCCCGGCGGCGATCGTGGCCATCGAACGCGAAGTCCCGGGAAACACCGCCGAAAGCACCTGCACCGCCCCGATCCAGATCGCGGTCGGGAGAGTGGCCTCCTCCATCCGGTGGACACGCGGCCTAACGAAAAGGGCGTCGACCACCCACATGACGATGCCGCCGATGAGAAGTGACCACGCCATCACGTAGAGGTTCTCGAGATTTTCCCCGATCAGTTTGCTAAGGAGAAAGGCCGGGATCGCGGTCACGAGAAAAGCGATCGCGACCAGGCTCAGGGGATGATTCAGGACCGTGCGGTCGCCGTTTTCGCCGCGCGGGAAAGTGCGGAGAAACTTCAGGATCCGACGCCAGAAAAAAGCGGTCAGGGCCAGAATCGCGCCGAGCTGGATGACGACGCTGTACATTTTCCAGAAGCCGTCCTTCAGGTCGATGTGGAGGAGCGCTTCGGCGATGCGCAAATGCGCGGTCGAGCTCACGGGCAAGAACTCGGTCAGGCCTTCGATCGCCCCGAGCAAAATGGAAAGCAGATAATCGTTCATGCAGAGCGAAAAACCGGGGCCGGGCGGGGGTTAGATCGCTTCCGCGCCGCGTTCATCCGTCCGGATGCGGATAGCCTGCTCGACCTGGCTGACGAAGACTTTGCCGTCGCCAATTTTTCCGGTCCTGGCGGCCTGGGAAATGACTTCGACCGCGCGCTGGGCGCGGTCATCGGCCAGCACGATCTCGAATTTCACCTTGGGCAGGAAGTCGACCGTGTACTCGCTTCCGCGATAAATTTCGGTGTGCCCTTTCTGGCGGCCGAAGCCTTTGACCTCGCTCACGGTCATGCCCTCGACGCCGATTTCAGCGAGCGCGTCCTTCACGTCCTCCATCTTGAAGGGCTTCACGATCGCCTCGATTTTTTTCACGCGGTGATACTAGGACCGGCGAAATAAAGCGCAAGCATCGTAGCGGCGGTTTGCAACCGCCGTCGCCCTTGGCCCGCGTTCCGTGCTCTCCGGCGGTTACAAACCGCCGCTACGGGCAAACGGCCAGCTCCGCTTCCACCATCTCGCGCACGAGCGCGGCGAAGTCCTTCTGTGGTTTCCAGCCCAGGACCCGGCGAATTTTTTCCGGCGACCCGACCAGCCTGGAAGGTTCGTTAGGGCGTTCGAAGGCGGCGTCGTGTTTGACGTATTTGTCGGGCGGCAAATCGACGACCGCGAAAGCCGCTTCGACAAAATCCTGGACGGAATGCGTTTCGCCCGTGGCCACGACATAATCGTCCGGCTCGGCATGCTGGAGCATGCGCCACATCGCCTCGACGTAGTCCTGGGCGTGGCCCCAGTCGCGTCGCGCGGAGGTGTTGCCCAGGACCAGCTCCTGCTCGAGCCCGCGGCTGATTCGCGCCACCGCGCGCGCGATCTTGCGGGTGACGAAATTCTCGCCCCGCCGCGGCGACTCGTGGTTGTAGAGAATGCCGTTGCAGACAAAGAGTCCGTAAGCCTGCCGGTAAACGCGGGCCAGCTGCGTCGCGAACGCCTTGGCGCAGCCGTAGGGACTGGCCGGGCGAAAGGGCGTGTCTTCCGTTTGCGGGGAATCGGCCGCGGCGCCGAAAATTTCCGAGCTCGAGGCGTGGTAGAAGCGCAGCGGCTGCGCCTGGTCGCGCGAAATCTCGAGCAGACGCAAGGTGGCCATCGCGACCTCCTCGCGAAGTCGACTCGGGAATTTCGAAGCTCAAGCCGACGTGGCTCTGGCCGGCGAGATGATAAACCTCGGCCGGCTGCACCTTGGCGAAAATGCGGCGGAGCGTCGTCCCGTCGGTCAGATCGCCGTAATGAAGAAAGAGCCGCTGACCGTAGAGCGACTCGTCGCCGCGGAGATGCTCGATGCGCGAACGCAGGAGGTTGCTCGTCCGCCTAACGACCCCATGGACGTCGTAGCCCTTGGCCAGGAGCAACTCGGTCAGGTAGGAGCCGTCCTGGCCGGTGATGCCAGTGATGAGTGCGCACTTCGCCGCGGCCATGGCGGATGAATGGACGATGCCCGCGGTGCAGACAAGAGGAAACATGCGCCTCGCCGGACCGGCCTGGCCGGATCATCTTGCGCTCGTGCTCATGAATCGACAGATCGTGCTCGCCCAGTTCGAGAGGCTGATCCCGCTGGCGGCGCGCTGGGGGGAAGCGCTCGAGGCGCGCATTTTGCGCGAAGGCGTGCCGCTCTCGGAGGAGGAAATGGCGGATGCGCGAGCGCTCGGCGTGCGCCAGCCGGAACGCGTCCGGTTGCTTTGTCTCGCCGCCGTCCCGACACCGGAAGACGCGACCTTGCGCGCGGCCGCGGCCGCGGTGGAATTTCTCACGCCCGCGACGCGCGGGCTCGCTCTGCGCCATGGGATTTTTGTGCGGGCGGATTGCTGGCGCGAGCGCGGGCTAATCGCGCACGAGCTGGCCCATACCGAGCAGTACGAACGCCTCGGCGGGATCGAGCCGTTCCTGCGCCAGTACCTTGGCGAATGTCTCACCATCGGTTATCCGGCCGCGCCGATGGAGCAGGACGCGATCGCGGCCGCCGGCCGGCTGGAAAGCGGCCGCCACGCCTAACGAACTGGGCGGGTCACTGCGCTTTTGATTGCCGCGCGGCCCTGGCTTGTTAGCATCGGCGAATCGTGCGCGTTTTTGTCCCGAAGGAAACCGAAAGTGGAGAGACCCGCGTGGCCCTTGTCCCGGAGGGGGTGAAGCGGCTGGTCGCGCTCGGGGTTGAGGTTGTGATCGAGGCCGGCCTCGGCGCGCCGGTTTCCATTTCCGACAAAATTTACCAGGAGGCAGGCGCGCAGGTGGTCGATGATCGGCCAGGCGCGCTGGGCTCGGCGGATGTCGTCCTCCGCGTGCGCAAACCGCCGGAAAATGAAGTCGGCAGCCTGCGGCCCGGCGGCATTCACATCAGCCTGCTCGATGCCTTTAACGAGCGCGACCTCGTGCAGGCGCTCGCGGCGGCGAATGTCACCGCCATCGGTCTCGAGTTGCTGCCGCGGATCACGATCGCGCAGAAAATGGACGTGCTCAGCTCGCAGGCCAGCCTCGCCGGTTACGCCGCGGTCATCGCCGCGGCCGCGACGATCGACCGGATTTTTCCGATGATGATGACCCCGGCCGGAACGCTCAAGCCGCTGCGCGTTTTTGTCATCGGCGTCGGCGTGGCCGGCCTGCAGGCGATCGCGACCGCGAAACGGCTCGGCGCGCGGGTGGAAGCGTTCGACACCCGCCCCGCGGTCGAGGAACAGGTCCAGTCGTTAGGCGCGAAATTCGTCAAGGTCGACCTCGGCGAGACCGGGCAGACCGCGCAGGGCTACGCCCGCGAACTGACCCCGGAGCAACTGGAAAAACAGCGCGAAGTCATGGCCCAACATTGCGCCAAGGCCGACATCGTGATCACGACCGCGCAGGTTTTTGGGCGAAAAGCGCCCTTGATCGTGACCGACGCGATGGTCGACCAGATGCAGCCCGGCAGCGTCATCGTGGACATGGCGGTGGAGAGCGGCGGCAATGTCGAGTGTTCGCAGCCGGATGAGACCGTGGAACGCAACGGCGTCCGCGTCCTCGGCCTGCGCAATCTGCCAGGGCGCGTCGCCCGGCACGCGAGCGAGATGTACTCGAACAACCTCGCCAGCCTGCTCGAGCATTTCTGGGACAAGGAAACGAAAACCTTCCGGATCGATCTCGCGGATGAAATCCTGAAAGGCTGCGTCCTGACCCACGAGGGCAAAGTGGTGAACGAAACGATCGCGAAATTTTATTCTGCCTAACGAATTATGATCCTGCTCGTCTTTATCTTCATCCTCGCCGCCTTTCTCGGCTTCGAGCTCATCGCCAAGGTCCCGTCCCAGCTCCACACCCCGCTCATGTCGGGCTCGAACGCCATTTCCGGGATCACGATCGTCGGCGCCCTGATCGCGGCCGGCACTGAGGGCGGCTTTGTCGCCACCACCCTCGGGGTTTTGGCGGTCATTTTTGCCACGGTCAACGTGGTCGGCGGTTATCTCGTGACCGACCGGATGCTGGCCATGTTCAAGTCGAAGAAAAAATAAGATGCCGCTCCTGATCGACTGGGCCTACATCGTCGCGGCCATCCTTTTTGTCCTCGGGCTGAAGTTGCTCGGGAAACAGGCGACCGCGCGCCGCGGCAACCTACTCTCCGCGCTCGGGATGTTGATCGCGATCGTCGCCACGCTCCTGGTCAGCGGCCTGAATTATCAATGGATCGTGGTCGGCCTCATCCTCGGCTCGGCTATCGGTGCGGTCGCGGCGCAGCGGGTGCAGATGACCTCGATGCCGGAAATGGTCGCGCTTTTCAATGGCGCGGGCGGTCTTGCCAGCCTGCTTGTCGGCTGGGTGGAATATCACAATCATCCGGACCAACCGGTCTCGACCACAATCCCGATCTTTCTCGCTGTCCTCATCGGCGGGGTCACTCTCACGGGAAGCGTGCTGGCCTACGCCAAGTTGGCGGAGAAGATGCAGAGTCGGCCGATCCTGTTTCCCTACCAGAAGACGATCAATGCTGGCTTGCTCCTCTTGGTTCTGCTCTTCGGCGTCATCTTCTGCGCCAATCCCACGACGACTTACTTCATTTTCCTTCTCATTCTCCTGCTCGCCCTTGTTCTCGGGGTCCTGGCGGTCATCCCGATCGGCGGCGCGGATATGCCGGTCGTGATCGCGTTGCTCAACAGTTACTCTGGACTCGCGGCGGCGGCGGCGGGGTTCATCATTCAAAACACCGTTCTCGTTGTGGCCGGATGTCTCGTCGGTGCGAGCGGGATCATTCTCACCCAGATCATGTGCAAGGCGATGAATCGCTCGATCGCGAATGTCTTCCTGGCCGGCTTCGGTGCGACCGCAACGAGTGGCGGAGAGTCAGTCAGCGGTGAAGCCAAAGCAATCACTCCAGAGTCGGCTTACTTCGTCTTGGAAGCGGCTGCGCAAGTCGTCCTTGTCCCGGGTTACGGCATGGCCGTGGCTCAGGCCCAGCATGTCTTGCGGGAGCTGGCCGATCTTCTGGAAGCGAACGGTGCTGAAGTTCGCTATGCCATTCACCCGGTGGCCGGCCGCATGCCGGGACACATGAACGTCCTCCTCGCCGAGGCCGACGTGCCTTATGAACAGTTAGTCGAGATGGACGCGATCAACCCCACTATTGCGACGATGGATGTCGCGATCGTGATCGGCGCCAACGATGTCGTGAACCCGGCGGCGCGCGAAGACCAATCCAGCCCGATCTACGGCATGCCGATCATCAACGTCGACGCCGCCCGCACCGTTTTCGTCCTGAAACGCTCGATGGCTTCCGGGTTCGCCGGGATCGAGAATCCGCTCTTTTTTAAACCGAATACGCGAATGCTTTTCGGCGACGCCAAAGCCAGCCTGCAGGCTTTGGTGTCCGAGTTTAAGTCGGGCTAACGAACAAGGTCATTTCGTCGCCGTATCGAAGTCGAGATTGTAAATTTCCACCAACGCAACCCCGGTCATGTCGTTCTGGCCGCGCACGACTGCTGTGTAGGATCCTGGATCAAGGGTTGCGAGGATGACCGATTCGCGATCGTCCGTGGGTGGGAGACCTGTCGCCAGAACCTCCGCCTCCTGCAGGGTGCGCCAATTGTCATTCGCCACGATAAGGTCGCCCTCGCCGTTGTGTAGTTCCAAAACCGTGTCTTGCAGGGCGCCATCAATTCCCTGACCCCCCAAAGAGGGACCGATCGCGCGCAGGAGAACGCGGGTTGGCTGATCATCGCTGATGATAAAGCCACCAATCATGATGTCGTCTCCCGTTTCGACTTTTCCTCGGGTAGAGATATTGGCGAGCGTCGAGGCGCTATCCGGAGTGAGATCGTAAACTTCAACCAGCGCGATGCCGGCATCGGCGTCGCCGTGGAGGACGGCGGTGTAAGCTCCCGGCTCTAAAGTGACAACCAGCGCGGCTTCGTGCTCATCGAGAGGGGCCAACCCAGTTGCGAGTACGGAGGCGCGCTTCAGGTTCCAGTTATCATTGGTCGCGACAAGTTTTCCGCTGCTGTCATAGAGATCGACCGCCGGATCGAGCAAACTACCGGCAACTGGCAGTGACGGACCAAGGGCGCGGATCGCAACCTCTTTTGGAGCCTGGCCGGCGATGATGAAGCCGCCGATAAGAACATCATCTCCGGGGGCGGTTGCGAGCCGGGTGGAAACATTGAGCAGACTTTTCGGCTTTGCCGGATGGAGCGGGGCGCTGTTGCTCCCCAAGGGGTGCACACGCAACTGGGAAAACAGGCCATCCATCACGCCAGCAATGAAGAGATAACGCCCGTTCGCATCGGTCACCGCCTTGCTCGGAAGATACGAATCCTTGACCGTCCGCCCGAGATGAGAGCGGCTCACCGCATCAAAGGCGTCGAATGCGAACAACCCGATATCGTAGATGACGCTGGTAAAAATAGTGGAATTATCGAGAGCGATCGCACCAACCCGGCCGGCAACCGGACGCGCCCCTCCAGCATCGGCAGGGATGACAAACTTGCCCAAGTTCATATTGAAGTCACTGCTGGAGAGCATTTCGGAAAACGCCTCTCCCGATCCGTTCGCCAGGATAAAGCTGCCGTCGGAGCTAAGCGCAATATCTCCGACCGAGTCGGGATATAGGTAATCGACCTTTTGCAGAAGGACGGGAGAAGCCCCACTCACGTCATAAGAGGCAAGATCGTTCCCGCTTCCGTCGACGTAGAGTGTCTTGAAGTCTGGCGAAAGGGCCAGTGTCGCGCTGTAGGCGCCGTAGGTGGAGGGATAACTCACTGCTCCGGTCAAGGTATCAATCTGAACGAGAAACGATTGAGAGTGCGCGCTTGCAAAAAGTCGATGATCGTCCGTGGCCACCATGCTTCTGCAAAGTACTGGCGCGGGCAGATCTGGTTGGCGGGTCAATGTCTTTAAATTGATGACTGCGGTGGCGGAATGGATGTCTGCGTAGTCCCATTGATTGACATAAAGCGTATTGCCGTCCGCGGAGAGGGCCAGGGCGAATGGCTTGGCCTCGAGCGGGAGGGTGGTGAGGACCGAAAGCGAGATATCATCGATCACGGCCACGCCTGGCGGATCATCCACAGCGGCGTAAACGCGATTCCGCGCTTTATCCAAAACGAGATCGTTGGCCCTGAAGTGGTAATTGGCACGAAGATCGTTGGGCGGATCTGGAGCGACATCAAAGAAAAATTCGGTCGAGGCGGTGGTGCGCTGCCCGTGCGCGGTGATCAGGGCGGACCCGAAGAATCCGCTCAAGGCGAAAGTGCCGCTCAGGATGCCGGTCTTGGCGTCAATCGTGACGCTTGGAGGCAGGCCAGCCGCTTCGTAACTCACGGCCGGAACATTGGTCGGGACCGGATAATTGAAGACTTGACCGACACTGTAATCCACTCCCCCCGGAAAGAACCTTATTCCGTAAACGTACTCCGCCCCGGCCAGATCATCGTCGGCCAGATGATCGAGATCCGTGATGACGGAATTCATGAGCGCGACCACGTTCTGACCTATCTCATCCGGGTGGGCAAGACCAAGCACATGGCCAAATTCGTGCAGGAAAATGCGGTGAATATCGTAAACGCGGGTATCGGGATCGCCGGCTTTGAGCGCTCCACGGTAGGAATTGTAGTTGAACGCCTGATTGATCACGACGTCCGCTTCTGTCGCAGTGCTACCAGTGTTTTGGTCGTAGAAAAGGAGAGCAAGCGCAAGCACATCCTCTCCAAAGCCGTCGCCATAGACGGAATCGGAGAAGAAAACGGAATTGAACCCGTCGCCCGGGGCTTCGGCGACGTGGGAATCGAGGACGTAGCTGAACTGCACCGTCTCCATCTTGAGATTCCAGGCGGGAAGAGCCGCGGCGGCCGAGCCATCCCAGGTGCCGGAGCCGTCCTCCAGCGTGACCGAGGTTGGGCCCAATGCCAGTTGCATCACGATGGTGGACCCTTCTGGCCAGCTGGGCCCGAGGGTATTGTAAGCCCGGCTCTTCGCAGTGGCTCCCAGGCTAAGACCGCAGACAAACAGTCGGATTAGAAAACGCAGGGTTAAGCGGGGAAAGGCCATAGCAGATAATCGTGTGCTTCCGGCACAGAAACACTTTCGTCGGCCGAAGTCGACAATTTAAGTATGGCTCGGGCACCAGCCCCCAATTTCTGAGGTAGTGGAGCAATCGATCCCGAAAGGCTCCCCGCAGCGCAACCTCCGGGGCGAGGAGAAGCATCCCAAGGGAAGGGTCGGAAGGGCTCGATCTTTGAATTGTGAGGAAAGCTCGGCGGGTTGAGGGATAGGAGGGACCGGGGTCAGGGAAAATATTCTTGCGGTGCAAGCGTGGTTGACGCGAGCGGAAATCGGACGCCACTAAATTCGTATTTTGTTTGCGAGCTGGATTATCTCTGCGATGCCAGGTAATCACTCAATCGAAAGGGACGGTGGTTGTTTCCACTAGGCCTGTAACAACGATGAATCCGCTCCATCAAGTTGCCCGAGCCTATTTGAACGCATCGGGAATTGCCGACGCTGAGCTGATCGCGTCCTCGTCGTACCCGCCTACCAATTTGGGCGACTCCGAGGTTATTTTTCGGATTCGCGCAATCCTTGTTCGTTTTATCCGGGATCGCGGTCAGGAGTTTGTTGATCTGGCCTTTAACTCCGCCCCGAGTCAATTTTATCAATTCGATGACGTTGCGGTGGCGATGGGTTGGACGACAGTACGCGACCTGCTCCGCAGGTCTGAGCCGGCACCAATCGGTCCTGTAGTTGATCAGCTCGCGAGCAATCTATGTCTCTTGGAAGAGGCGTTTTCGGATGCTCATCAACGCTCCACGCGGGCGAAGTTTGAAAAGGCCGCCCACGAACGTGAGCAAGCCATTATGGATTGGCTCCGAAGGGGTCGAGGAGGAAAATAGGCTAATAGGGATCGGGAGGAGCGCAAGCAGGGGCAAGTAGGGGTCAGGATAATATTAGCTCCGGAAATGCAATGAACTGACCTTATCCATACCCCTTCCGCTCCCGCCGCGGCTGCCGGGCAGGTTGGAACGTTTGGCCAGGACCTGCGTTGCCTACGAAGGGAGCTAGGACGGCGCTTAAGGTGATGATGCTCGGTAATCTGGTCACGTGCGGCCGGGGTCGGCGCCCCCGGCTACAACGGCGATCACCGGATCGGAGCTACGTTTCGAGCGCAGAGCGTGCCGGACGAAGTTGTTGCCGATCTCCCACATTGGGCCAGGGAATTTACGGCACTCAGCCAAGGTGGCGTCGAGCGCGTTGACGAACATGTCGACTTCCTTCTCGCCGATGATGAGCGGCGGCAGAATCTTGACCACGTCCATGGCGTGGCCGGCGACCTGGGTGAGGATGCGATGCTGCGCCAGCAGCTGGGTCACGACCATTTGCGCGAAAAGGACCTTGTCCACCTTGTGCAGGAGTTTCCAGGCCATCTTCAACTTAAACTCGTTAGGCTCGTGGAACTCGATCGCGATCATGAGGCCCTTGCCCCGCACTTCCTTGATGAAGGAATGCTTCGCCCGCAGCGCGTCCAGTTTCGCGACCAGCAACGCGCCCATTTTGGCGGAGTTCTCGACCAGCTTCTCGTTCTCGAGGACGTCGAGGGAGGCGAGGCCGCAGGCCATGGCGAGGTTGTTCCGGCCAAAGGTGGTCGAGTGCACGACGCAGCGATCCATCCGGCTGAAGGTCTTCTGGTAAATCTCGCGCCGGGCCACGATCGCGCCGCAGGGGACGTAGCCGCCGCTCAGGCTCTTGGCCAGGGTGATGATGTCCGGCTCGAGGTTCCAATGTTGGAAGCCAAACATTTTTCCGGTGCGTCCGAGGCCGGTCTGCACTTCGTCGCTGATGAGAAGGGTGCCGTGTTTCCGGCAAAGCTCCTGGGCGCGCGGATAAAAATCGGGCCCGGGCGATTTGCAGCCCTTGCCCTGTACCGGTTCGATCACGAGCGCGGCGACATCGCCCTTTTTTAGTTCCTGCTCGAGCGCGACGAGGTCGTCGAGCGCGATGCGAGTGTCCCAGCCGTCCATGAGCGGCCCGAAACCTTCGGTGAAACTTTCGCAGCCCATGAGGGAGAGCGCACCGAAACTCAGTCCGTGCCAGCTGCCACCGAGGGCGAGCATGCGTTTCCGGCCGGTCGCGGCGCGGGCAAACTTGAGCGCGCCTTCGTTCGCTTCCGTGCCGGAGTTACAAAAGAAAACCGCGTCGAGATGCTTCGGCGTGAGCTTGGTCAGGGCTTCGGCGAGGAGGCCGCTGAGGAGCGAGCAATCCATCTGCACCATGTTGGGCAGGTCGAGCTCGAGCACCTGGCGGATCGCTTTTTGAATGGCGGGATGGTTCCGGCCGATATTGAAGACGCTGTAGCCGCTGAGGAAATCGAGGTAGGCGGCGTTATCCATGTCGTAGAGATAAGCGCCTTCCGCCCGGGCATAGACCTTGTCGAAACCGATGACGCGCTGGGCCGCGACGAGGGTGCGATTGAGATGCCGTTCGTGCAGGTCGTAGTTCTCCCCGAGACGCGCCGCGACCAGTTCCTTGAGATCGATTGCCACGGGGGAATGCTCCGCGATTTGGGGGCCGAGCGCAACCGCGGCTACGGCTTCCAGTCGCGGTGGGCGACCGGCGCGCCGACCTTCAGATTGGTCTTACTTTTGCCGTGGCGATCGAGTTGCTCCGCCAGCCATTGGAACCATTCCCAACTTTTCTGGGTGCCGGTGCGGACGCGTTCTTCCTCGACGAACGGCTGAAACTTTTTCCAGGCGACTCTCGCCATGCCGCCGATCAGGTCGTCGGCCACGGAAAGCGGCACGATGCGCGCAAAGACGGAGTAGCCGATGCCCTCCATGATGGTGGCGATCTTGAGCGCGGCCTCCAGCGTGCGCTGGTCGTTGGCCAGCTCGGCGGCGGTCGTGCCGTCCGGGATGGAGGCGACAATCATGGAGGAGCTCATCCATTCCGGCGTCATCAGCGCCTGGACGGCGGCAAAAGCGGCGCGTTCCTCGCGGTCGCGCCGGGCACGACGCATTTCGATCAGGCCAAAAGCGACGCCGGTCAGGACGGTGAGAGCGGTGGCGACGTTGGCAATAGTCGATAAATCCATCGGCGCAGCTTAGCCGTTTGCCGGTCGGCGCGAACCAAATTCCTTTGCCGATTGCACTCCGCGCCGGCGCCCTTAACGTGCGTTTCCATGTCGGCTGCCGAACCGAAAATCACGCCTGAAATCGTCGCCAAGCACGGTCTGACCCCGGAGGAATACGAGCGGATCGAAAAAATTCTCGGGCGCGCGCCGAACTTCACCGAGCTGGGGATTTTTTCGGTCATGTGGAGCGAGCATTGTTCCTACAAAAACTCGCGCAAGGAGCTGAAGAAATTTCCCACCACCGGCGCGAACATTCTGGTCAAGGCCGGGGAGGAAAACGCCGGCGTGGTCGACATCGGCGACGGCTGGGCGGTCGCGTTCAAGATCGAAAGCCATAATCACCCGAGCGCGATCGAGCCGTTCCAGGGCGCGGCGACCGGCGTCGGCGGAATCATTCGCGACATCTTCACGATGGGTGCGCGCCCGGAGTTTTTGCTCAACTCGCTCCGCTTCGGTCCGATCGACGGGAACTCCAAAAACGTCGCGACCAATCGCCGGCTCTTCAGCGGCGTGATCGCGGGCATCGCGCATTACGGAAATTGCATCGGCGTCCCGACCATCGGCGGCGAGATTTATTTCGACGAAAGTTTTGAGGGCAATCCGCTGGTTAATGTCTTCTGCCTCGGCGTCCTGAAACACGAGCAGCTCGCCCGCGGCGCGGCCAGCGGAGTCGGTAACCCGGTCTTTTACGTCGGCGCGGAAACCGGGCGCGACGGACTCGCCGGCGCGGCCTTTGCCTCGCGCGAGCTGACCGAGGAGTCGAAGGAAGATCGCCCGGCGGTGCAGGTGGGCGATCCGTTCAAGGAAAAGCTGCTCCTCGAGGCCTGCCTCGAGTTGCTCGCGACCGATGCCGTCGCCGGCATCCAGGACATGGGCGCGGCCGGGCTGACCTGTTCGACCTGCGAGACGGCCAGCCGGGGCGGGACCGGGGTCGAGATCGATCTCGCCAAAGTGCCAAAGCGCGAGACCGGCATGACCCCGTATGAAACGCTCCTGAGCGAATCGCAGGAGCGGATGCTGATCATCGCGCACAAGGGCAAGGAAGATGTCGTTAGGCGGATTTTTGAGAAATGGGACGTGCCCTGCGCCGAGATCGGACGGGTGACGGACGACGGCATGATGCGCGTGCTCGATAACGGCGCGACCGCGGCGGAAATCCCGGCCAAGCCGCTGGCGGATGAGGCGCCGCTCTATTCGCGGGAAGCTAAGAAGTTAACCGCAGAGGACGCAGAGAACGCAGAGGAAGATTTGCTGAAGAGATTCGCTGCGCCGTCTGCGAACTCCGCGGTTGATTCTCTTCGCCGTTTGCTGCGCGACCCCTCCATTGCTTCGAAGAACTGGGTTTACCGGCAGTACGACCACATGGTGCGCACCGGCACGGTCGTTAGGCCGGGTTCCGACGCGGCGGTCTTTCATGTGCGCGCGGCGAATAAATTTCTCGCCGCCACGACGGATTGTAATTCGCTCTATTGCCGGCTCGACCCGCGCGAAGGCGGACGCATCGCGGTCGCGGAAGCGGCCCGCAATCTCGCCTGCTCCGGCGCCGTCCCGCTGGCCGTGACCGATAACCTTAACTTCGGAAATCCCTACAAACCGGAAAATTTCTGGCAGCTGCGCGAAGCGGTCGAAGGCCTGGCCGAAGCCTGTCGCGCTTTCGGCACACCGGTCATCGGCGGCAATGTCTCGCTTTATAATGAAAGCCCGGCCGGGGTGGTCGACCCGACGCCGACGGTCGCGATGGTCGGCCTGATCGAGCGCGAGGAATGGATCACGACGCAATATTTCAAGGCGGCGGGCGATGTCGTGATTTTGCTGGGCGACTTCGGCGATGAACTGGGCGCCTCACATTTCCTCAAAGTGATCCAAGGCCGCAAGATCGGGCTGCCGCCGCGGCTTGATTTCGAACGTGAACTCGCGCTGCACAATGTCCTCCGCGAATTGATCCGTGCTGGCCTCGTCCGGAGCGCGCATGATTGCAGCGAGGGCGGCTTGGCCGTGGCCCTGGCGGAGGCCTGTTTTAATCCGGCTGGGCGGCTCGGCGCGGCGATCGATCTGGGCGCGGCCGACGCATCGCGGCTCGATCAAATCCTTTTCAACGAATCGCAGTCGCGCGTTGTCATCTCTACTGTGCCCGGGAGCGCCGACGCGGTGATGCAGATGTTGAGAGAGCGTGGCGTGCCCGGGCATCGCCTTGGGACGGTGGGTGGCGACACGCTCGCCCTCCGCGCCGCCGGCGAGGCGCTGCGCTGGCCGCTGGCCGAGATCTACGACGATTGGTTCAACGCCATCGCTCGGGTCGTCGGCGAAGCCTGAGGATTGCCCGATGAAACAACAAAGACTGTACGAGAAGCTCATTCTTTCCCTGCAACTGCTCGGCTTTGGCGGTGTCCTGTTAATCATCTGGCTGAATGAATACATCGACATCCCGTTCCGTTATTTTGGAGCCCAACACACCCCGCCGCGCCCGCAGGAATTTTGGTTCGAGACCTTCGCCATTTTGCTCCTCGGCATTGCGGTGGTGACGGCGACGCTTTGGATCTTCCGGCGCTTGCGTCTCCTGGAGGATTTCATCCGCGTTTGCGCCTGGTGCCGGAAGGTCGAGGTGGCCAACGAATGGGTCAGCTTCGAGGATTACATGAAGGCCCAGCACGACGTGAAGTCCACCCACGGCATCTGCCCCGAATGCCGGGCCAACGCTTTGAAACGGCCCGCCACCGATCTCGCGCCGGTGCCGGTTTGATTTCCAAGCTTCGATTTGACACGCCTATCCGGGGCACGCTGTTTTCGGGCCCGGAGATGACGTTCGGCTGCGATTGAGTATCTTTGCCGCCTCGATGGTCACGGACGATTTTTTCCCACCACCGCAGCCGCCCTACCCGATGCACGAATGCGGCATCTTCGCCGTTTTCGGCCATCCCAACGCGGCCGTGCTGACCTATTACGGCCTTTTCGCCCTGCAGCATCGCGGACAGGAAAGCGCGGGGATCGTGACCACAAACGGGCCGGGGTCGAATTTTCAACTGCATCGCGATATGGGGCTGGTTTCGCAGGTTTTCGGGCCGGCGGAACTCGAGCAGCTCAAGGGGACGCGCGCGGTCGGGCACACGCGCTATTCCACCACCGGGTCGAGCACGGTGAAAAATGCGCAGCCCTTCGTGGTCGATTGCTTCCGCGGCCAGCTCGCGATCGCGCATAACGGCAACCTGATCAACGCCGATGTCCTGCGCGACGAACTCGAGCGTAAAGGTTCCATTTTCCAGACGACAGCGGACAGCGAGATCATTCTCCATCTTCTCGCCCAGCCCTCGAACAACGGCGGGAATATCCTGACCGCGCTCCGCCGGATCGAGGGCGCTTTCTCCGTCATCATTATGAGCGAGCGCGAAGTCATCGCGGTGCGCGATCCTTTCGGCTTCCGGCCGCTGTCGTTAGGCAAACTCGACGGCGCCTACATTCTTTCTTCCGAGACCTGCGCCTTCGATCTCATCCACGCCGAGTTCATCCGCGAGGTGGAACCGGGCGAGGTTTTAATCATCAGCGAGGACGGGATTCGCTCGGAGTGGCCCTTCAAGGAAGAGAAGCAGGCCTTCTGCATGTTTGAGTACGTCTATTTTGCGCGGCCGGACAGCATCATCGGCGGCGTCAACGTGGCCAAGGTGCGCACGGAAATGGGCCGCGAGCTGGCCCGGCAATTCCCGGTCGAGGCCGATCTCGTCGTGCCGGTGCCGGACTCCGGCAACTACGCCGCGCTCGGCTTCGCCCACGAGCTCAACATTCCCTACGAGCACGCCTTCGTCCGCAATCACTACATCGGGCGCACCTTCCTTCAGCCGAGCCAGCTCATCCGCGACTTCGACGTGCGGGTGAAGTTGAATTTGATCAAGGAAGCGGTGGAAGGAAAACGCGTCGTCGTGATCGACGACTCGATCGTTAGGGGAACAACCGCGCGCGCGCGTGTCGTCAATCTGCGCGAAGCCGGCGCGAAGGAAGTGCACATGCGGGTGAGCTGTCCGCCGCATCGCTTCGCCTGCCATTACGGGATCGATTTTCCCGATCCGGAAAAGCTGATCGCGAACCAGAAAACGATGCCGGAGATCTGCGAATATCTCGGCGTCGACAGCCTCGGTTATCTCGATCTCGAGGGGATGATCCGCGCCACCGGGAAAGATCCGAACAGTTTTTGCCTCGCCTGTTTCACCGGCAAATATCCGCTCCCGGTCGATCCGGAGCTGGACAAATTCATCATGGAAAAACGCGGCACGCGGGCCAAGGCTCTGGCCGACGAGGCGGGACAGCCAACGCTCTTCGCGGGTCTCAAGTAAACTTGTGGGCGTGAAAAAAGCCTACGCCCGCGCCGGAGTCGACGTCGATCTCGGCAACCTCGTGAAGCGCAAGATCCAAGGGCGCGTCCGGAGCACCCATGGCCCGGAAGTGCTGGGCAAAATCGGCGGGTTCGGCGGTTTGTTCGCGCCGAATTTTTCCGGAATGCGCGAGCCGGTCCTGGTTGCGAGCGTGGATGGCGTCGGAACGAAATTGAAGATCGCCTTCGCGCTCGACCGCCACGACACCGTCGGCGCCGATCTCGTGAACCACTGCATCAACGACATCGCTGTTCTCGGTGCGCGACCACTTTTCTTTCTCGATTACATCGGCGCGGAGAAGCTGGAGCCGCGAGTTTTCGACCAGATCCTGCGCGGATTTACGAAAGCCTGTCGCGCCGGCGGCTGCGCCCTGATCGGCGGTGAAACAGCGCAAATGCCGGGGATGTATCGGCGCGGCGAGTACGATCTCGCGGGATGCATTGTCGGAGTGGTCGACCGCGCGCGCATGATTGACGGCTCGCGGATCAAAAAGGGCGACATCATTCTCGGGCTTGCCTCGAACGGGCTTCATACCAATGGCTATTCCCTGGCGCGAAAAATTTTCTTCGAACAACTGCGCCTGAAACCGAATGCGGGCGTGCCCGGCCTGAGCTTGTCGTTAGGCGCAGAATTGCTCCGCACCCATAAAAATTATCAGCCCGCGCTGGCCAAGGTCCCGCGCGGGAAACTTAAGGGGCTCGCCCACATCACGGGCGGCGGGTTACTCGACAATCTGCCGCGGATTTTGCCCGACAACTGTGACGCCGTCATCGATACCGCGAGCTGGAAAGTGCCGGCGATTTTCCAGATCATGCAGGATCGCGGCCCGGTCCCGCGGAACGAAATGTATCAGGTTTTCAACATGGGCATCGGCATGGCCGCGATCGTCGCGCCTAACGACGCGCCGGCGATGGCGAAGCAATTGCGCGCCAAAGTTATCGGCCGGATCGAACGCGGACGCGGGACGGTTGCATTGTCATCCTGAGCCGGCGAAGCGCGGCGAAGGCCGACCAACGATGCGCTTGGGCGAGCGATCTCTCGACTTGGGCGAAAGCCGCCGGCCGCTTGCGAGGTCCCTCGTCGTCTGCGCGACTCGGGATGACAAGATGGAGGGTTGCGCGGTAGTTTAGGCCATGGAGAAGCGCCTCTTCGGCCGGACCGACATGCAGGTCTCGGTCCTCGGTTTCGGCGGCTCGGAGATCGGAATGGAAGGGGCGGATGAAGCGACTGTCGCGCAATTGTTAGGCAAAGCGCTCGACGCCGGGCTCAACGTCATCGACACCGCTGAATGCTATGGCAATAGCGAGGAGATGATCGGCCAGACGGTCAGCCAGCGCCGCGATGAATTTTATCTCTTCACCAAATGCGGTCATCCCCACGGGATGGAGAGTGGCGCTAATTGGACGCCGGAATCGATCCTGGAAAGCATCGAGCGCAGCCTGCAACGACTCCGTACGGACCGGGTTGACCTCGTCCATCTGCACAGCTGCCCGGAGGCGATCTTGAAAAAAGGTGACGCGATCGCGGCTCTCCAAACCGCGCGCGCAAAAGGCTTCACCCGTTACATCGGCTACAGCGGCGACAGTCATGCGGCGCGTTACGCGGTCGAGTGCGGGGCCTTCGATTCGCTGCAGACTTCGATCAACATCGCCGACCAGGAAGCGCTCGAACTGACGCTCCCGCTCGCGCGCGAGAAAAAGATGGGCGTGATCGCCAAGCGCCCGATCGCAAACGTGGCCTGGAAGAGCGGACACAAACCGGAAAACTCCTATCACCAGACCTATTGGGACCGGTTGCGGACGCTGAAGTATCCGTTCCTGGAGAGCGCGCTGTTGGAAAAAACCATCAGGGTCGCGCTTCGTTTCACTCTCAGTGTGCCGGGAGTTTGCACCGCCATCGTCGGGACGAAAAACCCGGAGCGCTGGGCCGAGAACGCGCGCCTGCTCGAGGCGGGGTCGTTAGGCGAAAGCGAATATCGGGAAATCCGCCAGCGCTGGGAAGACGTCGCGCCCCGGACCTGGATCGGCCAGACCTAGCGCTACTTCTTTTCCGGTTTCACCACTTCAGCGCGCCAGACCGGGCCTTTCTCCAGAAACGGCGGTAATTTTTGGCCGGATTTCAGGGCCGGCATTTTTCCGTCCGCGACGCGGAAGATCGGCAGGATGGGCGAGCCGTGGCTTTCCTTTTCGTAGGTCGTGCCCGCTTTTTCGTACAGGAGGTCGGCAAAAAATTCGCCGCCCGGTTGTTCGCCGATGAGGATTTCCATGTCGTAGAAATTGCCCGCCTTGACTGAGACAGCCGGCCCCTTGACGAACTTGTTGGGAATCTCGCTGAAGCCGTAATCGTAACGCGCCACTACGGTGGAGACACCGAACGGATTCCAGGAGCCGTCGAGCACGATCTGGCCGTTGAAGCGGACGATGAGCAGATCGTCACCGGCCCCGACGAAATGGTAATTGCCCGTCTCGGGCGGCGAGACCCGGCCTTTGTAGTGCGCCACCCAGAGGCGCGGCTTGACCTGGCCACCGACCTGAAACGCTTTCGGGCCTTCGTCGGCCTGCATGTAGGGGGTGAAAATCTGCACGTTGTAGAGCGTCTGCGGCGCCCGGTAAAAATTCTGAAACGCACTCGCGTTCCAGCCACCGCGGAGGAACCCGGACACGATCTCGTTGTATTTCTGCTCCGTCATATCGGTCGAGCGGTGAGTCTGGGTTTGCTTCAAATCGTAGAGCGTGCCGGCGAAAGAGCCGCTACCGGTTTCGCGGAGACCGAAAAACGAAATCGGCCCGCCCCCGCCCTGGCTCCCGTCCCCGCCCGTCAGCGCGGTCGGCGCGCCGATCCCGGCGCCGCCGACACCGGCCATCTTCATCGGCGCGGCGTCGCTGGTCCGCGGCATGTCCGGCATATCGGGCAAGGTGACCTTGGCGATGCCGGTAGTGACGATGCGTTTGGTCGCGGCCGGCGCGCTCATCGTGTTCTGCTTTTTCGCCATCTGCACTTTGTGTTCGATGGAACGCTCGGAGCGATTGGGCGACGGCGGCCCGCCCTTGAAAGTGAGTTTGCGCGCCGGGTTGTAGACCTGGACGACGTAGATCGCCGCCACCAGTCCGAAGATGACGTGAACGATGATGCTGATGAAAAGAAAACGGCTATTGCGCAGTCGCGCCCAAAGGGAGCGGCGCGGCGGGGCCGCGGCGGGTGCTGCCGCGGGAGCGTCGGATGTTTTCTCGTCGAGAAGCGGGTTGGCCATCGAATGTGGAGGAGCTTTTAGCGCGAGAGCGCGCGCAGGTAAAGCGGCGAGCGCGCGGCCGCTCGACAGCGCGCGCGGCTTGGACTAACAGTCGAGGCGCGAACGGGCAGTTAGCTCAGCGGTAGAGCGGCACGTTTACACCGTGTTGGTCGGGGGTTCGATCCCCTCACTGCCCAGGGCTTCTGCCTAACGACCGCGGGCCGGCAGAATCGCAAGGGCGATGAAGCTTTGCACCACCTTGTCCTCCTGGTTTTTCGTCAGGCTGCGATAGCGGATGAGGCCGAAACCGGGTTTGGAAAGCGAAAGCCGCGCCTCCAGGATTTCGATTTCGACCCGCAGCTCATCGCCCGGGTGCACCGCCAGCGGCCAGCGCAGCTCGTCGATCGCCCGGCCGATAATCCCGCCCTCAACCTGCATCGTGTCGATGAAAAGCCGCATCGAGACGGCGGCCGTTTGCCAGCCGCTCGCGGCCAGGCCTCCGAGCAGATTTTCCGCGGCCGAGTTCTCGAGATGGAACGGTTGTGGATCGTAGCGACGGGCGAACTCGACGATCTCCTCCTCCGAAATCGCCCGGGATCCGGAGACAAATCGACTGCCGATGGGAAAATCTTCAAAGGCGCGGCCCATGCCCGGGAGCATCCGCGAATTGCCGGGCCGGGCGCAAGGTGTAAGCTGCGCCTAACGACATCATATGAGCGAAAAAGAACTAATGGAAGCGGCGATCGAACAAGCCCGCAAAAGCCTGGGCGAGGGCGGAATCCCGATCGGCTCGGCTCTTTCCCGCCACGGCGAGCTGCTCGCGGTCGGGCACAACAAGCGCGTCCAGGACGACGACCCGGTGACGCACGCGGAGATCGATTGCCTGCGCAACGCCGGACGAATCGGGAGTTTCCGCGACACCGTTCTCTATTCGACGCTCATGCCGTGTTATCTCTGCAGCGGCGCGGTGGTGCAGTTTGGAATTCCAAAGGTCATCGTGGGCGAAAGCCGGACTTTCCCGGGCGGACCGGAATTCATGCGCAGCCACGGCGTGGAAGTGATCGATTTCGATCTTCCGGAGTGCACGGAAATGATGCGGCAGTTTATCGCGGCTCATCCCGAGCTCTGGAATGAGGACATTGGTCGATAAAATCCGCCAAATTTCGAGCTTGACCTTAAGCGTTATATTTTTGAGACTCCCGGCACGTCAAAATCCCGCGCCAAGACTAAAGCCATGAAAACACTGCTCTCCGGAATCGCTGCCGCTCTTCTCCTCTCTCTCGCCCCTTGGGCGAGCGCGGGCACGCTTACGATCGACGATGGAGCGCCGAGTTTTCTCCCGGAAAGCTCTTTTACCGATAACAGCATCACCGCGCACCTGCTGCACAACCCCCCGGGCGTGATGGGCGATGTCGTGCGGCTCCTGGGCGATTCGCTGGTCGATCCGGCCCTGGAATCTCCTCGCATCCTGATCGGCGGTGATTTTTCCGCCAACGCCGGCGACCTCTTTTCGGTCATTTTTGATTTCACCATCAACCTCGCCACAGCTGATCCCATCACCCTGACGATTGGGGCGCAGACGTTCGTCGATGGCGTGGAGCAGACCTTTAACACGGTGCTCAACATCACCCCCGGCATCGGCCACTACCAGGGGCAGATCGACGGACCTCTCTTCACTCTCGCCACCAGCGGCCTGTGGAAGGGACGTTTATTCTTCAATTTCACCGCCGCCGATGGGACGACGAATCCGAACCCGGGCGGTTTGCTCTTGAGACTGCGGGCGGTTGATTACCAACTCGCCGCCATTCCGGAGCCTTCCACCTACGCTTTGCTCGGGGTGGGAATCGCAGCGCTGGCCATTGCCGCCCGGCGCCGCCGCCGCCAGGCTGCCTGACTTCTGCGCCGTTCACGGCGCGCGGCTACTGGTAGGGGAACGGCACCTGCAGATCGAGCTCGAGACGCAGCGCTTCTGAGAGCTCGGGATACTTCTTGGCCGCGTCGTGGAAGTAAAAGTCGTTCACGCATGAGGCAAATAATCCCGGCGCCGTGCCTTCGCGCGCCTGCATAATGAGCTGGCGCGCTTCCTCGACATGCCCGGCCCGCAGTTGAAGCGCGGCCGAAGTCATCAGCCAGTCGACGGAAAGCGGCCCGGCGGCTTCCATTTTCGCGAGTTCTTCGCTCACGGCGGAGCCTTCCGCGGCCTCGATCCGGGCCATTCGGATTTTGAAACGGCAAACGGTCGCATCCTGTTCCGTGCGGGCGAGCAGGATCGCCTGTTCGTAGTGCGGCAGCGATTCCTTCGGCTTGAGATCGAGCCGCAGGGTCTCGCCCCAGTAGTAGTGATAGTCCGAGACGAACGGCGCCGCTTTCACCGCGTCTTCAAAAAAACGTGCCGCCGCCGGCAGGTCGCGGCGCCGGACGGCGATTAAGCCGCGGTAAAAATTCGCTGCCTCGACATTTTCCCCGAAGGCGATCGCGCGTTCAAAGGCCTCATCGGCCGGTTCGAAATTGCGCCGGTCGTAAAGGATTTTCCCGACCCGGAAGAGAATCCCGCGATAGCGCAGGTCTTTTCGTTTCGCGGCGAGGAAACGGTCGGCCGCCTCCTGCCATTTGCCGTCGCGTTCATCGAGCAGCGCCTGTTTCACCAGGTCGGGCGCGGCGACGCCCGGGTATTGATCGGGGCCGCTCTCGTCCATCGCGGGCGCGTTGCGCGAGGCGATGAGGAACCGGATGTAATTGAGCTTGGTCCCGCCGTAAAAGGTCAGCCCGAGGAGGAGGATGGCGCCGAGAATGAGAAATGCCTGTTGCAGCTCGATCGCGCGCGAGCCCTTGTCGACCTGCGCCACGACCGCAGCGGCAGCCGGAGTTGCGGCGGGTTCATTCGGCGCGTTCGCCCGCGGCATTTCCGAGGCCGGCATTCCCGGCTTGGCCAGTGCCTCGGCCCAGGGCGGGGCGGCCGGCTGGGTTTCCGGTTCGGCCTCGCCTTCCGGTTCGTTAGGCGTGGAGCGCGGTTTGTTCAGGAAACGCCGCTGCTCGGGAGTCAGGCCGCGCCGGCGGCTGCCGGATTGTCCGGAAGAGGGCTCCGCGCCCGGGTCGCTGCTCGATGATGATTCTGGTTCGCTTGGGTTGTCGTCCGCCATAGATGCGCCCTCGCCTGGGTCTGGGTGTCGCCGCGATGATGCGGGAATCAGTTGCCCAGTCGATGATATTTTTGCAGCAGGTCGCGCAGGCGATCGTGTGGCAGCGCCTTGACCTCGTGTCCGTCGCGCCCGGTCATGTCGCGGTTGTTTACCAGCGCGTTGACGATCGCTTCCTCGACCGATTGGACGGTCGCATCGAAAATCGGATCCATCAGGTCGTTAGGCACAGTCTGAATGGTGTGCGTCGGTTTTTCGGGATTGGCCACGTTTGGATTAGCGGTGGAGAAGGCGAGAAACAAATCGCCTGAGCCGTTGCCCGAGATAGCTCCGGTGCGGGCGAGGCCGAGGCTGGCGCGGCGCGCCAAACGCTTCAACTGCACCGGGAGCAGCGGCGCGTCCGTCCCGACGACGATGATGATCGAGCCGGTCTCTTTCGGATAAACCGTGCCCGGAATTTCCTTCCCGACCGGGACGCCCGCGATTGTGAGCTGTGAGCGCCGTCCGTGGTTGGCCTGGACCAGCGCGCCGACCGTGTAGCCGCCATCTTTCTTTTCCAGAACGCGCGAGGAAGTCCCGGTGCCGCCTTTGAACTCATAACAAATCATCCCGGTGCCGCCGCCGACGCTGCCCTCGGCGACCGGCCCGCCCGCCGCGCTGTCGAGCGCTTGCGCGACGTGCTCGGGTTTTACGTGGAAGCCGTTGATGTCATTTAGCCAGCCGTCCCAGGTCTCAGCCACGACCGGCAGGCTCCACCAATAACCGGTCTTGTCCGCCGCCCCGTGCGCCAGTCGCCAGGCGATGACTGCGTCCCGCGCGACGCCGACGCTGTGGGTGTTTGTGATCACGACCGGTCCTTCCAGAAATCCGCTTTCTTCCATCCACGCCGTGCCGGTCATTTCGCCGTTGCCGTTGAGGCTGAAACTGGCGGCGTAAACCGGATCGTTGATCGAGTCGTGTCCGCGCGGCAGGATCGCGGTCACGCCGGTGCGCACCGGGCCTTTGCCGACCTCGAGCTTGCCTTCGCCGCTGATCAATGTCGTAAAACCGACCTTGACCCCGGCTACGTCGGTAATGGCATTCAGTTTCCCCGGCGTTCCGTCGAATGGAACACTCAAGGCGCGCGCCCGGACCGCGGTGTTCGCCGGCGGCGCGGTCTGCGGCTCGCGGGCGAGGAGCGCCGAGGAAGAAACCAGCAATGCCAAAACCAGTCCAAAAATTTTCACGATCATGGTGGGACAGGATTAACAGGATTTGACAGGATTAAAAGAGGCTCGGGCTTTCTCTTCGCTCTCCCCAAATCCAAAAAATTCTGTAAATCCTGTCCACATTTCCGAATTTCTGTTTTCGCCTCCACAGCGAGGCACTAGATTGGGCGCGTGAGCTACCAGGTTTTTGCGCGAAAATACCGGCCGCAGACCTTTGAGGACCTCGTCGGCCAGGATCACGTCACGCGCACCCTGCAAAACGCGGTCGAGCAAAACCGCCTCGCCCACGCCTATCTTTTTGTCGGCCCGCGCGGGATCGGGAAGACCTCGACCGCGCGCATCCTGGCCAAGGCGCTCAACTGCATTCACGGCCCCACCACCACGCCCTGCGGCGTTTGCGACAACTGCAAGGAAATCGCCGCCGGCAACAGCCTCGACGTCCTCGAGATCGACGGCGCGAGCAACAATGGCGTCGAGCAGGTGCGCGAGCTGCGCGACAACGTCCGCTACGCGCCGGCCAAGGCGAAATACAAGATCTACATCATCGACGAAGTGCACATGCTCACGTCGCAGGCCTTCAACGCCCTGCTCAAGACCCTGGAAGAGCCGCCCGAACACGTAAAATTCATCTTCGCCACGACCGAGCCGCAGAAAGTGCTCCCGACCATCCTCAGCCGCTGCCAGCGCTTCGATCTCCACCGCATTCCGGCGAACCTGATCGCGCAGCATCTGCAATTTATTTCCGGGAAAGAAAAGATCACCCTCGAGCCCGCGGCCGCTCACGCCATCGCGCGCGGCGCCGACGGCGGCCTGCGCGACGCCGAGTCGATGCTCGATCAGCTCGTCGCCTTCTGCGGAGAAAAAATCGCGGAGGCCGATGTGCTCAATGTCTTCGGCTTCACCAGTGAGCAAACCGTGGCCGGTTTCACCGAAAAAATCCTGCGTGGCCAGACCTCCGAAGCGCTCGCCGTGCTCGACGAACAAGCCGCCGCCGGCAAGGAAATGATGAAGCTGATGGGCGACCTCATCGCGCACCTGCGCGACCTGCTCGTCTTTAAGGTACGCCCCGACGCCCTCGCCGACGAAGCCGCGCCCGAAATCCAGTCGTCGTTAGGCGAAGAAGCCGCCCTGGTCGAGACCGACCGGCTGCTCGAGTTGATTGAGCAATTTGCCGGGGCGGAAGGCCGGATGAAATGGGCGCCTAACAAGAAGCTGCATTTCGAAGTCGCCGTGATCAAGGCGATCCAAACCCTGAATCAGGTCACGCTCAGCGAAGTAATCGAAAATCTCGCGGCCTTGCGCGGAGGCGGCGGCGGCAGCAGCAGCAGCGCGCCCGCCGCGCCGGCTCGCTCTCTCCCGAAAGCCGCCGAGCCCGCGAAGAAGACGGCCGTCGCTCCGCCGAAACCGAGTCCCCCTTTGACCCCGGCGCCGGCCGCGCAAAGCAAACCCGCCGCTATCGCACCCACCGCTCCGCAGCCGCCGGCCGCCACGAGTTCGGTCGAAATGACCGCCGTCTGGCCGAAAGTGGTCCAGCTCGCCTACACCCGCCGCCCGTTGATTAAGACCTGGATCGCGCTCGCCCATCTTCTCGGCACCGAAGGGCGCAACGTCATGCTCGGCTTTGCCCCCGGCGACAAGACCGTCATGGAATCGCTCGCCCGCCCGGCCAATCGCAGCTTCCTCGAGGAATTACTGAAGGAACTGACCGGCTCCGATTGGACCGTGAAACTCAGCATCGTCGAAGGCATGCCCGCCGTCCCGCAGGAGGTGGCGCCCGCGACCGAGGCGAAAAAATCCGCGCCGGCCGAATCGCGCGACACTTTCAAAGACGACCCGCTCATCAAGGAAGCCCTCGAGATTTTCAAAGGCGAAATCAAATCCGTCACCACCTGACCTAACGAACTCATGAATATCAACAAGTTGATGAAGCAAGCGCAGAAGATGCAGGAGCAAATGGCCAAGACCCAGGCCGAGCTCGAGGACAAAACCGTCGAGGTCAAAGGCGCGGGCGACAAAGTGACGGTGGTCGCGAACGGCGCCGGCGATGTCATCTCGATCAAGATCGCGAAAGAGATCGTCGACCCCGAAGACGTGGAAATTCTTGAAGATCTCATCCTCAGCGCGGTCCAGCAGGCGATTGCGCAGGGCAAGGAGATGGCCAGCGGCGAGATGTCGAAGATCACCGGCGGCATGAACCTCGGCGGCTTGGGGATGTAGCGCCGCGCCGGCGCGGTCAAGACCTGCAGTGCGCGGCCTAACGAGTGCGCATGTCCAGCCGGGCCAGCTCCTGTTGCCAGGCGGGATCGAGCTCGGCCGCGGGCGTCGACCAGATCTGCTGGTGGAGATTGGCGTGGTCGTCAGGCACAAGGTCGGGGAGGAGGCGGTGAATGACCGGATCGACGATGGCGGTGGCGACGGGATTGGCGGTGCGGAAGCGATTCGTGACGGTGGCGTAGCGCAAGGCGTGGATTTCGTTGGCCGGCGTGACTTCGCTCGGGACGAGGAAGAGGCCGGCGTCGCGGCAACGTTTGCCGATACGCCAGTCGCCGACGAGGGCGGTGAGGGGGATGGCGAGGAGCCAGCCGAGCACAATCGGGAGCAGCCAAAGGAAATACCCGGGCGTGAGCCACCAGGTGAGGGCGCTGGCGGCGAGGCCAAGCGCGGTCGTTAGGCCAAAGACGCTGCGCGCTTCGCGCCAGGCGCTGTCTTCGCCGCAGCCGCGCTGCTGCGCGTTCCATTCCACTTTTTTGCCGAGCAGACTGAAGAGGACAAATTTGGCGTGGAAGAAAAGGAAGACGGGCGCGAGCAGGGCAGAGAGGACCATTTCGAAAATGGCGCTCGTGATCATGCGGGCCGCGCCGCCGAATTCGCGGGCCCGGCCTTTGCGCAAGGCGAGGAAGAGCGCGAGCAACTTCGGGAGCAGCAGTAGAAGGATGGTGAAGCCGAAGAGGACGAGCGCGGTCTGCGCGCGAGCGGCGTCGGCGAAGAGGCCGTCGCTGCTCGCGGTCGGGTTTAGATTTTTCACGAAGCCGAGGATGAGGACGAGGACGAGCAGGGGCGACGCGAAGAAGGAAAAGATGCCGTGCAGGAAGTGGAAGCGGGTGGCCGGCTTGAAGCCGCGGGCGAGGGCGAGCGGCCAATGTTGCAGGTTGCCCTGGCACCAGCGCCGGTCGCGTTTCAGGTGTTCGACCACGGTCGGCGGGGTTTCCTCGTAGCTTCCGCGGAGGTCGTCGGCGAGATGGACTTCCCATCCTGCCCGGCGCATGAGCGCGGCTTCGACGAAGTCGTGGCTCATCGGGCGCCGCCCCACGGCGCTGCGACCGGGGAGCTCGGGCAGCGCGCAGTGTTGAATGAAAGGCGCGAGCCGGAGGATGGCGTTGTGGCCCCAGAAGTTGCTCTCTTCCTGCTGCCAAAAATTCGCGCCGGCGGCGAAGATCGGGCCGTAGAGCGACATGGAGAACTGCTGAAGCCGGCTCCAGATGGTCTGGCCATTGATCGCCTGCGGGACGGTCTGGAGAATGCCGATGCGGTGATTGTCTTCCATCCGCCTAACGAGTTCGACGAGGGTCGGCGCGCTCATCAGGCTGTCGGCGTCGAGGCAGATCATGTAGCGATACTGGCTGCCCCAGCGGCGGCAGAAATCGGCAATGTTGCCGCTCTTGCGGTTGAGCGGGAGTTTGCGGCGGCGGTAGAAGATGCGATCGGAGCCGTTCGTGGCCGCGACCATCCGCGCCCAGGCGAGTTTTTCCTCGAGCGCTTTTTCCTGGTCGGTCGAGTCGCTGAGGATGAAAAATTGGAAACGCTCGAGCGCGCCCAGCGACTTGAGCGAGTCGTGCATAACGCGCAGCCGGGCGAAGACGGCGCCGACTTCTTCGTTGTAGATCGGGACCACGATCGCGGTCACCGGCAGTTTCGTTAACTCATCCGCTGTGGGCATGCGCTCGGCCGCGGCCTTGGTGCGGTCGCTCAGGATGAGGAAGCCGAAGAATGCCTGGGAGAAACCGATCGCGACATGGGTGAAAAGCAAAGTGAAGAGCGCGAGGAGCAGGACGTTGATCGGCGTCCAGCCCTCGGCGCCGAGCAGGCTCCACTCGAAAGTGGTGGCGAGGATCGTGAGCACCCCGATCAGGATCGTGATGGCCCAGCGGTGCTCGTGTTTGTTTGACGTCGGACGCGTCCAACTGACGGCGTCGGGAAAGCTGAGCGTTTGCTCAGCCATTTGGCTGCGAAACGGGTCCATTGCTGCCTAGTTAACGGGCTCCGAGCAGCTTGAAGAATCGCCGGCGGGAAAGACCGCGCACCCAGTCGTGCAGCGGAAATTCTGTCGGCTCCGGCAGCATCGTCGTACGCTGGATCGGGGGCGTCATCGCCACGGGCGGCGCCGTCTTTTCCTGCGCGAGAATGGCGAAGAGCGCGCTCATCACGAGCGTGACCGGATGCGCCATGAACTCCGGCCGATGTTCCGCCCGCGCCGTGGCGAGGGCCCGCGCGGCGAGCTTGCGCTCGACCGGTCCGAATTCACCGCCGAGAGCGCGGAGGTAGGTCTCCGCGCGACGGTGGGCTTCGCTCCAATGCTGGGGGAGATGTCGTGAAATTGTGTTCTTCATGCGCCTGTTTCATCCGACGCGTGGTGCTCACTCTTTATTCGACGGCTCCGTCAACCAGTGCAGCCGATATTTGAACTGGAGCTCGTCGCCCACGGCGGGGCGTTTTTCCGGCTGCCAGAACGCGACCACGTTGTCGTTATATTCATTCGCAGTCGGCAGCTCCATCAGATGCACCGTCCCGGCGCCCCACTCGCCTAACGACTCCACGCGCACGCTCGGGCGCCGGTCGTAATGCGCCTCGCGATCAAGATAATGCGCCGGATCGCGGTCGCGCTGGAGGAGGCCGAAACTTTTTGGATTTTTTTCCGGGAAGAGCTGCGTCGTAACGCGGTCGACCTGCCGCAGACGGTGCGTCTCGGTTGTCCCATCGGCCTGCTCGATCAGGAGCGTATCGGAGTCGTGGACTTCCGGCCGCTTGTCGTTAGGCAATTTCGGGTCGGGCTGATCGCGCCAGAACATACTGGTGAGCGGGGCGAGGCCGAGAACCTCGACCGGTTTACGAAAGAAGAGGCGGGCCTCGACTTCGACCGTTGTCTCCGGGCCGGGTTTGAGCAGAAATTTGTAGGCACCGCTCACGCTCGGGCCGTCGAGGAGGGCAAAGAATTGCAGCTCGCGCGCACCCGGTGCCGGCCGGCAGAGCCAGAACTCGCGGAAGGCGGGGAATTCTTCCGGCATGTTCTCGGCGGTGTTGATCGCGATCCCGCGCGCGGAGATGCCGTAAACCTGCCTCGCGCCGAGCGCGCGGAAGTAGCTGGAGCCGAGAAACGAAATGAGTTCATCGACCGGCTGGCGGTGATTGAGCGGATAAAGGAGGCGAAAGCCGGCGAAGTCGAGTTTGGCATCCTTCAGCGGCGCGGGATCGAGATGCGGATAGCGAAAGAATTTTGGGCTGAATTCGACCGCGCGCTCTTCGCCGGCTACCACTTCGTTGATCGCGACCGGATCCTTGTAGAGGTAACCGGGATGAAAAAATTGAGCCTGAAAACGAGTCCGGTCGTCGAACCAAAGTCCTTCTTCGCGCCGGAAGGAGATTCTCCGATAGGAGTCGTAGTTGAGTTGCTGCAGAACTTCGGGCAGAGCGGTTTCGTTAGGCCGATATGGCGCCACCGCGGCAGTGCGCGCCTCTTGGACGACCTGCTCGAAGATCGCGTCGGAGCCGAAGGCCGCGGGGGCGAGAAAAAACGCCCAGAGCGCGACGCTAGAGCGCCACGACCTGGCGCTGGTGCTGCTCGAAAACGCAGACTTCATGAATGCCCATCTCCGCCATCTTTTGCGCCAGCCGTTCGAAATTTTCTCCCTGTTGCACATGCGAATGCCCATCGGAGGCGGTGGTGAACGGAATGCCTTTAGCCATTGCGCGCCGGATGATGTCATCGCTGGGATAGAGTTCGCCCACCGGTTTGCGCCAGCCCGCGGTCGATAATTCCATGGCGAGATTTGCATCGTGAATTTCCGTGAGGACAGCGTCGAGGACCGCGCTGAGATCCTTAGTCGGGCGAAATCCAAATATCTTCACCAGGTCGAGGTGCGCCATGCAATCGACCAGCCCGCTCGCCGCCATCGCGCGGATCCGTTCGTAGTAGTCGGCATAGACTTCGTCGATCTCGCGCCGTTCAAATTCCGCCTCCTGCCCGGCGTGGTCGAAGGCCCAGTCGCCGCGCAGGAAATGGATGGAGCCGAGAACGAAATCGAGACGGCCCCAGTTTCTCTCCACCCAGGCGCGCCCGGCGATGGAATGGACGGGATCGTTATCGAGCTCGATCCCGGCGCGGATCTGGAGGTCGGGATTCGCTTCGCGCAGCCGGTCGATTTCCCCGAAGTCGACGCCGGGGTGGTAGCGATCGTGATCGGTCAGGGCAAAATCGCGCAACCCGATCTGGCGCGCGTGATCGGCCCACGGCTGGAGGAGGGCCTGCGTGTAAGGCTGGTGACGATGCCCCTGCGGATGCAGGTGGTAATCGGAAATCAGTTTCACAAGTCAACCTGCGCCTCAGGGCGAGGCGATGGATTTCCGGTGTCCGTTGATCTCCGGATAGGCGGGGACGGTCACTTCGACGGTGAAAACTTTGCCCGGTTCCAACTCGCGCGTGGCGATGGTCTCGAAGTAATCGACATGCTCGCCGGGATTAATGAGGAGGGTGCCGATCTGCTCGGCAAAGGCGCGATTATCGGACCAGCGGGTCACGACGCGGCCGGTGGAATCGTGGAGCAGGATCTCGATCCGCTGCTCGGTCGGGAAGGTCATCTCGACCGCGCGTTCGCCGCGATTGGTGAGGGCGACGTGCACGGGCAGCTGGCGGACTTCGGAAAGTTTCACCGGCTCCTCGGGCACCTCGACCGTGAGGACGAGGCCGCGGATTTTCGGATTCTTATACTGCGGGATTTTTTCCGCGGAACTAAAAGGCCGGAGGATGCGTCCAAACCAACTCCGTTTCTCCTGCGCGGGCGCGCCGGCGACGGCGAAGAGCAGGATTAGCGTGGCGCAAACGAACGTTAGTCTCATTCGCTCCCAAAGAGCCCAACGTTGCAAAACCTGTCAAACCCTTTATCAATCCGCCATGAGGACTCTGCTCGTGGTGGCGCTCAGTCTTGCTCTCGGCGCGGCCGCGCACGCGGGTCCGAAGCGGTGCGTCTTCCGGGTGCACATCGAGGCGAACCAGCGCGATGGCGCGGTCTTTGCACAACCGATTCGCTCGCTCACGGGTCGCGATATTTTCATCGAAAAAACCGCCTGGCTGAGCGAGCGGGACGTCAAGGCGTACTACCCGTACCGCGCGGCGGATGGCAGTTACGGAGCGCTGCTCGAGCTCGACGATCACGGGCGAACGGTCCTCGACACTTTGAGTGTCGAGCATCGCGGCGCGGTTCTCTACGTCTTCCTGAATGGCCGGCCGCTGACCGAGTTGCAGATCGATCGGCGGAACAAGGACGGCAAAATCTACCTCGCGTCGGGCCTGACCGAGGCTGACATCAAGACGATGCATAAGGGTTGGAAATTGATCGGCGGGAAGAAGAAGAAATGATCGGGTGGATGCGCGGGGCCGCGCTGCTTCTATTTGCCATGTCTGCTTTTGCCCGAGCCGAAGACGTTCCGGTGAACCTGACCTTGCCGACTGACAACCGAGCCCTGCTCAGTGGCGACAAGGAGAATTTTTACCAGGTCATCCAACGCAATTTGCGCGGGGTGATTTCCTTCCCGTGGCAGGGCGGTCAATACGGTTTCGTGCGCAACCCGGTGCAGTTGGCCGCGGGTGAAGTTTACACCCGGTTCCATGAGGGCATGGACGTCCGGCCGATGCGGCGAGATGCGCGTGGCGAACCGCTCGACGAAGTGCGCGCGATGGCGAGCGGCAAAGTCGTCTATACCAGCCAGTCAGCGGGCTCTTCAAATTATGGCCGCTATGTGGTGGTCGAGCATCGCTGGGGTGGTTCTCCTTATTACAGCCTCTACGCGCATCTGAGCACGATCGCGGTGAGCGAAGGGCAGGCGGTCGGCCAGGGGGAGAAGCTCGGCGTCATGGGTCACACCGGGAGCGGGATCAATCGCGAGCGATCCCACGTCCATGTCGAGCTCAATCTCCTCCTGAACGATCATTTCGAGGGGTGGCACCAGACCTTTTTCAAGGGCGAACCGAATCGCCATGGCATCTACAACGGGCTCAATCTCTCTGGTCTCGATCTCCCGCGGCTCATCCTCGCGGCGCGGGGAAATTCCTCCCTCACCCTGCCGGCTTTCCTTGGGCGGGAAGAAGTTTTCTACAAAGTGATCATCCCGAATTCGCCCAACTTTCAATTGCCCCGGCGCTATCCCTGGATGATGGGCGGCGCGCCTAACGAAAAGCCGGCGTCGTGGGAGGTTTCCTTCACGCGGTCCGGGCTGCCTCTGCGGCTCGCCCCGAGCAGCCGGGCGGTGAGCGCGGCCGAGGTGAGCTATGTGAAGCCGGGCCCGGGCGATCTGCGAAACCTCACCCGTCACCTCGCCGGGCGCGGGAGCAGCGCGCGGCTGACTGACAGCGGGAAAGCCTACATGCGCCTGCTCACTTTTCCGGACTAACGAAGGTGCGGCGGCTCACCCGGCGACAGTTCCTTGGGCTCGGCCTCGTTGCTTTGCCGGCCGCGGCCGGAATCGACGGGCGCTTCGCCGAGCCGACCTGGCTGCGGGTGACGCATTTCGATCTGCAACCGAATCCTACCTGCCGCTTCGTGCAGTTCAGCGATTTCCATTACAAAGGCGACGCCGACTATGCGGGCGAAGTCATCCGGACCATCAACGGGCTCGCCCCTGACTTCGTCTGCTTCACCGGTGACATGGTGGAGGACAGACGTTTTGCGCCGGCCGCGCTCGACTTCATCCGCCAGATCAAGTGTCCCGTTTACGGCTGCCCGGGGAATTGGGACTACGGCAGCGGGGCGGATTTCGAGGAGTACGCCGAGGCCTATCGCGCGACCGGTGGCGAATGGCTGGAGGACCGAAGCGTGGTGCTGCCCCGGCATCGTCTCGAAATCATCGGGATGGGATTGAGGGGAGTGCACGCTCTCGGCGAAGCGCGGGCCGAGCGCCGCCTCCTGCTCATTCATTACCCGACCCAGGCCGACCGCCTTGAGGGGCGCCGCTACGACCTGATCGTGGCGGGCCATTCCCACGGCGGACAGGTGCGGATTCCATTTTACGGGGCGCCCGTCCTGCCCTACGGCGTCGGGCGATACCAGCGGGGCTCGTTCGAGTCGTTAGGCGGGCCGCTCTACGTCAATGTCGGCATCGGCACCTACAGGTTTCCGATTCGGTTCAATTGCCGGCCGGAGATCACGGTTTTGCGGATGTAGCGAAACGCCCAAAATTTTTTTGACAGGCTGGTTGGCCCCGCTACCTTACGCACCCCGCTGCTCCGGATTCGGAGCGCGAACTTTACTCAGGAGAGCCAACCGGCTCGCTGGAACTGAAATCATCATGCAACAAAATCGCAGCAAACGTTATCGCGCGGCCGCCGAGCAGGTGGATCGCAATAAAACCTACAGTTTCTCGGACGCGGTCAGCGCCCTGAAGAAACTGCCTCCGACCAAGTTCGACCAGACGGTTACGATGTCTTTCCGGCTCGGGGTCGATCCCAAGCAGTCCGACCAGATGGTTCGCGGCACCTGTCCGCTCCCCCATGGCAGCGGCAAGCAAGTGCGCGTGCTCGTTTTCGCGCAGGGCGCGGCGGCGCAGGCGGCCAAGGATGCCGGTGCGGAATACGTCGGTTACGAAGACCTGGTGAAGAAATGCCAGGAAGGTTTTCAGGATTTCGACGTCGCGATTGCGACCCCGGGGACGATGTCGGAAGTGCGCAAACTCGGCAAGGTGCTCGGACCTCGCGGCCTGATGCCGAATCCGAAAATCGGCACGGTCACCGAAGACACCGCCAAGGCAGTCGCGGAAGTGAAGGCCGGCCGGGTTGAATTCAAGCTCGATAAGAACGGCAACGTGGCGGTGCCGCTCGGTAAATTTTCTTTCGCGGAAAACCAGTTGGTGGAAAACGGCACCGCGATCATCGAAGCCGTCGTGAAGGCCCGGCCGGCGACGGCCAAGGGGCGTTTTGTCGAGGGTATGACGCTGGCCGCGACGATGTCACCGGGCTTGCGTGTCGATCCTTCTCCTTATCTCAGCATCTAATTTTTTATGAGACCCGAAAAAGCCAATATCGTTGACGATCTCTCCGCGAAGCTGAATGGCTCACCCTTCATCCTGGTGACCGATTACCAGCGGATGAAGGTCGACCAGTTCGGTGAACTGCGGAACCGCCTCGCCCCGACTGGTGCCGAAGTGCACGTGGTCAAGAACAGCTTTCTCAAGCGCGCCATGACGGCGAGCGGAATGCCGGATCTGAGCGAACAACTGATCGGTCAGACCGCGGTCGTGACGGGCAATTCCGACGTGGCCCCGGTCGCGAAAGTTTTGAAAGCCTTCGCGGCAGAGTTCAAGATCGCCGCGCTCAAGGTCGGTGTGGTCGACAAGGCGGTGCTTTCGACCGCGGAGGTGGAGTCGCTCGCCGACCTGCCGTCGCGCGATGTCCTGCTTTCGCAGCTGCTCGGCGTGCTTTTGGCGCCGGCGACCAAACTGGTCCGGACTCTCAACGAACCGGCTTCATCCCTGGCGCGGCTCCTGAGCGCGAAGGCCGAAAAAGAAGGGCAACCGGCCGAGGCCGCAGCCTAACAACTCACAAATTTCGTCCCGCCCAGCGCGGGTCGAGCAACAAAACAAACAAACACTGTCCGAGTCGACGGCTGTCGGCTGTAATTTTCCGGGGGCTCCCGGGAGCGGCAATTGGAGGAAACTAAAATGGCAGATACAAATGCAATTGTGGAGCAACTCAGCGGCCTGACCGTTCTCGAGGTTGCTGGATTGGTGAAGCAACTCGAAGAAAAATGGGGCGTGAGCGCAGCAGCTCCCGTCGCCATGGCCGCGCCTGCGGGCGGCGGCGGTGGTGCAGCAGCTCCGGCAGCGGAGGAGAAGACCACTTTCGACGTCATCCTCAAGGAAATGGGCTCGAACAAGATCGGCGTGATCAAAGAAGTTCGCGCCGCCGTCCCCGGACTCGGCCTGGCGGAAGCCAAGGCTCTGGTCGAGGGCGCGCCCAAGACGATGAAGGAAGGCGTGACCAAGGAAGAAGCCGAAGAGATCAAGAAAAAGGTCGAAGCGGCCGGCGCCAAAGTCGAAATCAAATAATTTTCCATCCTCCGGCGGGCGCAGTGCGAAGAAAGCACTTGCGCCCGCTGGCAGGATGTGAATAGTTACGTCCCCCTTTTTCTGACTCAGGACGCCTGACGTATTTTTAACTCGCTCTCGACGGCAGATTTCAAGATTGGCAACAAAACGGTGGAGGTCTTTTTGACAGACCGCCGTTTTGCTGCCAGTTTTTTCGCCCGCTATTTCCGGAAAAAACCGTAACCCTCGTACTCCTCGCGACCTGCATCCAGGGTCGCTGCAGGTTTTAAACCATTGGAGATTGGTGCACCGTTATGTCTGATCGTACTGCAATAGAGCGTATTCACTTCGGCAAAATCAAAGAGGCGATCGAGCCACCGAATCTAATCGAGGTTCAGCTCAATTCCTACGTCGATTTCCTGCAAAAAGACGTCCCGCCGACCAAGCGCAAGAACACCGGCCTGCAAACGGTCTTCAAGGAAGTCTTCCCGATCGAGAGCTACGACGAAAAGGCGACTCTCGACTTCAGCCAATACGAAATCGGCGAACCGAAGCTGAGCGCGCTCGAAGCGCAGCGCGAAGGCCAGACTTTCAGCGCTCCCCTCCACGTCACTTTCCAGCTCAAGGAAGAAAAGGGGACCAAAGAAGAAAAAGTTTACATGGGCGAGATCCCGCTCATGACGCCGTCGGGCACGTTCGTTATTAACGGCGCGGAACGCGTCGTCGTTAGTCAGCTTCATCGCTCCCCGGGTATCGCTTTCGAGTCAAGCATCCATCTCAACGGCAAGGTGCTCTACAGTTTCCGCATCATCCCGGATCGCGGCTCGTGGATCGAAGTGCAGTTCGACACCAGCGATCTGCTTTACATCTATCTCGACCGGCGCAAACGCCGCCGGAAATTCCTCGCCACCACCTTCCTGCGCGCCCTCGGCTACGGCACGGATGAAGAGGTCATCAAACTTTTCTACAACATCGAAGACCTCAAGCTGAGCGAGAAGCTCGACGAGGAAAGCCTCGCGATGAAGGTTCTCACGGCCGACGTCCTTGACGGTGAAGTGACGGTCGCGCGTGCTTTCGAGCCGCTTACCCTCGCGGCCGTGCGCCAGATCATGGCGCTCGGGCACAAGACGGTCAAAGTGATCGACATCACGCACGACGACACCGTCGTGAAAGCGCTGAAAAAAGACCCCGCGCACGACCAGGAAGAAGCTCTCAAGGACATCTACCGCAAGCTCCGTCCTGGCGATCCGCCGACGGTGGCGAACGCCCGCGCCCTGCTCAAGCGTCTCTTTTTCGACCCGAAGAAATACGATCTCGGCCGCGTCGGACGCTACAAGCTCAACCAGAAGCTGAGCATCGACGTCGACCTTGGCGAACGCATCCTGACCGACAAGGATTTCATTGCTGCGATCAAATATCTCATCAGTCTCCGTCGCGGCGAAGGCACGCTCGATGACATCGATCACCTTGGCAGCCGTCGCGTTCGGACGGTGGGCGAATTGCTCGCCAACCAGTGTCGCGTCGGTCTTGCCCGCACCGAACGTTTGGTGAAAGAGCGCATGACCCTGTTTGACGTGAACATCGACGGCATGACACCGCAGAAGTTGATCAACCCGAAGGCGCTCAGCGCCGTCGTGCGCGATTTCTTCGGCCGCTCGCAGCTCTCGCAGTTCATGGATCAGACCAACCCGCTCGCCGAGTTGACGCACAAACGTCGTCTCAGCGCCCTCGGGCCAGGCGGTCTGAGCCGCGATCGCGCCGGATTCGAAGTCCGCGACGTGCATCCTTCGCATTACGGCCGCATCTGTCCGATCGAGACGCCGGAAGGTCCGAACATCGGTCTCATCAGCTCGATGAGCACCTTTGCCCGGATCAACGAATTCGGTTTCATCGAAACGCCCTACCGAAAAGTCGAGAAAGGCCGCGTCACCGACCAGGTCGATTATTTGACCGGCGATCGCGAGGAGAATTTTATCGTTGCGCAGGCCAATGCACCGATGGACGCGAAAGGTCATTTTACGGGCGAAAAAGTTTCGGTCCGTTATCGCGGCGATTTCCTCGAAGTGGAACCGAACAAGGTCCACTACATGGATGTCTCGCCGAAGCAGCTCGTCTCCGTCGCCGCCGGCCTGATCCCGTTCCTCGAGCACGATGATGCGAACCGCGCACTCATGGGTTCGAACATGCAACGCCAGGGCGTGCCGCTGATCGTTTCCGAGTCGCCGCTCGTCGGCACCGGTCTCGAAGGAAAAGTCGCGCGCGATTCCCGCGCCGTCGTCGTCTCGACCGAGGCCGGCAAAGTCGCCTCCGTCACCGCCGACCAGATCGTCATCACGAAGGATGGCCACATGCCGGAAGGCCGCAAAAAACTTAAGTCCGACGATGAAGCCGGGATCCACGTTTACGAGCTGCGCAAATTCATGCGTTCAAACGCCGGCACCTGCGTGAACCAGAAGCCGATCGTGAAGAAAGGTCAGCACGTGAAGCGCGGCCAGGTTATCGCGGACGGCCCGAACACCGAACACGGCGAGCTCGCGCTCGGCCGCAACGTGCTCGTCGCCTTCATGCCGTGGAACGGCTACAACTTCGAGGACGCGATCATGATCTCGGAGAAGGTCGTGAAGGAAGACATCTACACTTCCATTCACATCGACGAATTCGAAATCGGCGCCCGCGACACCAAGCTCGGCCCTGAAGAAATTACCCGGGACATTCCGAACGTGAGCGAAGAAGCGCTCCGCAACCTCGGCTCCGACGGCGTCATTCGCGTCGGCGCGGAGGTGAAACCGGGTGACATCCTGGTCGGAAAAATCACCCCGAAGAGCGAGACCGAACTGGCCCCGGAAGAGCGTCTCCTTCGCGCCATCTTCGGTGAAAAGGCGGCCGACGTGAAAGACACGTCGCTGACCGTTCCGTCGGGCACCTACGGCATCGTGATGGACGTCAAAGTCTCATCGCGTCACGAGGTTTCCCGGGAAAAACTGACCCCGGCAGAAACCAAGCGCCAGCTCAAGACGATCACGGAAGACAACCGCAAAAAGAAGGAAGAGCTCACGGAACAACTGACCGATGCGCTCTCCAACGTCTTGTTAGGCGAAAAAATTCCGCTCGACGTGGTCAATGCGCAAACCGGCGAAATCATCATCCCGGCCAACCGCAAGATCACCAAGACGCTCCTCCGCAAACTGGCGGTGGCTTACGATCACATCGAGATCGATCCAAGCCCGATCCGGAACAAAATCCGGGAAATCATTTCCCAGTACGAGCACAAATTTGCCGAACTCGAACTCGAGCGGGAACGCTCGATGGATCGCGTCGAAAGCGGCGACGACATCGACCCGGGCATCATCAAGCAGGTGAAAGTGTTCGTCGCCAGCAAGCGCAAGCTGAGCGTGGGCGACAAGATGGCGGGACGTCACGGCAACAAAGGCGTTGTCGCGCGCATCGTGCCGGAAGAAGACATGCCCTATCTGCCGGATGGAACGCCGGTCGAGATCGTGCTCAATCCGTTAGGCGTGCCCAGCCGTATGAACGTCGGCCAAGTCTTGGAGACTCACCTCGGCGTGGCCGCCAAGGCCCTCGGTTTCAAAGTCGCGACTCCGGTTTTCGACGGTATTTCCGAAGCGAAAATCCGCGAATACCTGAACGACGCCAAGAAGGTCGACGGCTTTACCTGGGTCCAGGAGAACGGCAAGGCCCGCCTCTTCGACGGTCGCACGGGCGACGCCTTCGATCAGGAAGTCGTGGTCGGTTACATCTACATGCTCAAGCTCGGTCACTTGGTCGCGGATAAGATCCACGCCCGCGCGGTCGGCCCTTACTCGCTCGTCACCCAGCAACCGCTCGGGGGCAAGGCGCAGTACGGCGGACAGCGCTTTGGCGAGATGGAAGTGTGGGCGCTCGAGGCCTACGGCGCGGCTTACACCCTGCAGGAACTGCTCACGGTGAAGTCGGACGACGTCCAGGGGCGCACCCGGATCTACGAGTCGATCGTCAAGGGCGACAATTCGCTCGAAGCCGGCACACCGGAATCTTTCAACGTGTTAATCAAGGAAATGCAGTCGTTAGGCCTCGACGTCAAAGTCGGCGGCCAGGCGCCGAGCTTTCTCGAAAACGTTGCCTAACAATCTACCAAACTTAGAAATACAGCTCTCATTATGAACGAACATTCCTGGCGGGAATTGGTGGGTGAAGAACGCACCGTGGGTTTCGATCAGGTCGCTATCGGCGTCGCTTCCAGCGATACGATGCGCTCCTGGAGCAAGGGCGAAGTTAAAAATCCGGAAACGATCAATTACCGGACCTTCAAGCCGGAAAAAGGCGGCTTGTTCTGCGAGCGCATTTTCGGTCCGACCCGCGACTGGGAATGTTCCTGCGGGAAATACAAGCGGATCAAGCACAAGGGTGTGATCTGCGATCGTTGCGGCGTCGAAGTGACGCTCGCTCGCGTCCGGCGTGAGCGGATGGGCCACATCGAACTGGCGGTTCCTGTCTCGCACATCTGGTTCTACAAGTGCATGCCTTCGCGGCTCGGCCTCATGCTCGACATGAGCGCGCGCCAGCTCGAGCGCGTCATCTATTACGAGGACTACATCGTGATTGATCCGGGCAACACGCCCCTGACGAAATGCCAGCTCCTGACCGAGATCGAATATCGCGAAGCGCAAGACCAGTACGGCGAAGAATTCAAAGCCGGCATGGGCGCCGACGCGGTCAAGGTGCTGCTTTCGGAAATCGAACTCTCGAAGCTGAACAAGGAGCTCGAGGAAGCGATGGGCAACACCAAGAGCAAACAAATTCGCAAGAAACTGGCGAAGCGCTTGAAGCTCGTGCAGGGCTTTGCCTCCTCGCATTCGCGCCCTGAATGGATGGTGCTCGAAGTGCTCCCGGTCATTCCGCCGGATCTGCGTCCGCTCGTCCCGCTCGAAGGCGGCCGTTTTGCGACTTCGGATTTGAACGATCTTTATCGTCGCGTTATCAACCGCAACAACCGTCTCAAAAACCTGCTCCAGCTTAAAACGCCGGATGTCATTATCCGCAATGAAAAGCGCATGTTGCAGGAAGCGGTCGACGCGCTCTTCGACAACGGCCGCCATGGTCGCGCCGTCACCGGCGCCGGCAATCGTCCGCTCAAGTCGCTCAGCGACATGCTCAAGGGCAAAGGCGGGCGTTTCCGTCAGAACTTGCTCGGCAAACGCGTCGATTACTCGGGCCGTTCCGTCATCGTTATCGGACCTGAGCTCAAGCTCAACCAGTGCGGTTTGCCCAAGAAGATGGCGCTCGTTTTGTTCGAGCCCTTCATCATTCGCCGCCTCAAAGACCTCGGCTACGTGCACACGGTGCGCAGCGCGAAGAAAATGATCGAGCGCCAGACGCCGGAAGTGTGGGACATCCTCGAGGAAGTGACCAAGGGTCACCCCGTCCTGCTCAACCGCGCGCCCACCCTGCACCGTCTTTCGATCCAGGCTTTCGAGCCGCTCCTCATCGAAGGTGAAGCGATCCGGATTCACCCGCTCGTTTGTACCGCTTACAACGCGGACTTCGACGGTGACCAGATGGCCGTCCACGTCCCGCTCTCGGTCGAAGCGCAGATGGAAGCGCGCATGCTCATGCTCGCGCCGAACAACATCTTCTCGCCCTCGAGCGGCAAACCGATCACGACGCCTTCACAGGACATCACGCTCGGCTGCTACTACCTCACGCAAAATCCGCGGCGGGCCGCGGGTGTGGCGGCGGAACTGCGCCTCCCGCTTTTCGATAACGCGACCGAAGTCGAGTTCGCGATGGCCGACGGCGCGGTCAAAACCCACGATCGGATTCGACTCCGCAATCCGGATCTGGGCAAGGACACCATTTACGGCGACAAGGAAACCCGCGTCATCGAAACGACCGCGGGCCGCGTCATCTTCAACGAGATCTGGCCCGATGGCCTCGGCTTCTTCAACAAAGCCGCGGGCAAAAAGCAGCTCAGCGACATCATCTGGCGCTGCTACCAGGTCGCCGGACAGGACGGCACCGTCGAAACGCTCGACAAGCTGAAGGAACTCGGATTCCGCGAAGCGACCAAGGCCGGCGTCTCGATCGGTATCTCCGACATGATCATTCCGAAGGAGAAAGAGCTCCAACTCGCGAACGCTTACAAGCAGATCAAGCTCGTCGAGCAACAGTATCGCAAAGGCATCATCACCGATGGCGAGCGCTACAACAAAATCATCGATATCTGGACCCACGCTGGCGACGAAATCTCCAACGTCATGTTCCGCACCCTCGAGCATAACGAGGGCCGCAAGGAACTGAACCCGGTCTTCCTCATGGTCGATTCCGGCGCGCGTGGTAACCGCCAGCAGGTCAAACAGCTCGCCGGCATGCGCGGTTTGATGGCCAAGCCTTCCGGCGAAATCATCGAACGCCCGATCACCTCGAACTTCCGTGAAGGTCTGACCGTGCTCGAGTATTTCATCTCCACTCACGGCGCCCGCAAGGGTCTGGCCGACACCGCGCTCAAGACCGCCGACTCTGGTTACCTCACTCGTAAACTCGTCGACGCGTCCCAGGACGTGATCATCAACGAGATGGATTGCGGCACCGTCAACGGCATCACGGTAAAGTCGATCTACGAAGGCGACGAAGAAGTGGTCGATCTTCCGACCCGCATCGTCGGTCGCGTCAGTTGCGAGACGGTCGTCGACCCGGTGACGAAGAAGAAAATCATCAAGGCCAATCAAATGATCGACGAGCCGACCGCAGCCGCGATCGAGAAGATCGGTGTCGAAAGCCTGAAGATCCGTTCTGTGCTCACCTGCGAAACCGGACGCGGCGTTTGCGCGCTCTGCTACGGACGCAACCTCGCGACCGGACAGTTCGTCAAACTCGGCGAAGCGGTCGGCATCATCGCCGCGCAGTCGATCGGCGAACCCGGCACGCAGTTGACCATGCGTACCTTCCACATTGGTGGAACGGCCTCGCAGACCTTCAAGCAGCCGATCATCAAGGCGAAGAACGACGGCGTCCTGCGCTTCAACGAACTGCGCACCGTGCAGTCACTCGACGGCAACTGGATCGCGCTGAACAAAAACGGCTCGGTCACTTTGCATAACGACGAAGGCCGCGAAATCGAGCGCTACAACATCGTCATCGGTTCCGTTATCTCGGTCGCCGACGGCGGCACCGTGAAGAAGGGCGAGACCTTCGTGCAATGGGATCCGTACAACGTCCCGATTTTGACCGACAAAACCGGCAAGATCGAATTCCGCGACATGATCGCAGGGGTGACGATGAAACGCGAAGTCGACGAAGCGACCGGTCTCATGGGCACGGTCATCATCGAGCACAAGGAAGATTTGCATCCGCAGATCGTGATCATGGGCGACGACGGCGAAGTGGCCGCGAGCTACTCCATCCCGGCCGGCGCGCACGTCATCGTCGAAGCGAACCACAAAGTTCGCGCCGGCGCGTTGCTCGCCAAGACGCCGCGTAAAGTTGCGAAGACGAAGGACATCACCGGCGGTCTGCCGCGTGTGGCCGAACTCTTCGAAGCGCGCCGTCCGAAAGACGCGGCGGAGATCGCGAAGATCGACGGCGTCGTCGAAATCGGCGGCACCGTGCGCGGCAAACGGAAGCTGATTCTCAAGGACAACGAAACCGGCGCCGAGGAAGAGCACCTCATCCCGATGAACAAGCACATGATCGTTTTCAAGGGCGACTTCGTGAAGAAGGGCTCGCAGCTGACCGAAGGTCCGGTTGTGCCGCACGAAATCCTCGAGGTCTGCGGACCGCAGGATTTGCAGGAACATTTGGTGAACGAAGTGCAGGAAGTTTATCGCCTCCAAGGCGTGGAAATTAACGACAAGCACATCGAGATCATCGTCAGGCAGATGCTGCGCAAGGTGAAGATCACCGACCCGGGCGACACTTCGCTCCTCTGGGGCGACCAGATCGACAAGCTCGATTTCGAAAAGGAAAACGCCACCGTCGTGAAGCAGGGCGGCAAGCCCGCGGAAGCGACCCCGGTCCTGCTCGGCATCACCAAGGCTTCGCTCGAAACCGACAGCTTCATCTCCGCGGCATCGTTCCAGGACACGACTCGTGTGCTGACCGAGGCGGCGACGCTGGGCAAGATCGACAAGCTGCGCGGCTTCAAGGAAAACGTGATCATGGGTCACCTCATCCCGGCTGGCACAGGTTTCCCGGCGGTGCGCGAGATCAAACTCGTCGAGCTCGGCGAACAGGTCGGTGCCCCGCTCATGGAAGAGCCGGAGCCGCAACCGGCGCTTGGCTAAACTAAATTCAATGCTGTAAAGATGAGGGCCGCACGCGAGTGCGGCCCTCCTCATTTCAAGATGTCCATCGCAACCAAAACCGGCGACGCCGGCGAAACTTCTCTCATGTATGGCCGGCGCGTGCCGAAAACCGACCCGCGGGTCGACGCCTACGGTTGCGTCGACGAACTGAACTCCGCGCTTGGCTTGGTCCGGGCAACCGCCGGCACCACTCCTTTAGCGGAACAAATTCTCACCATTCAAAAAGAGCTCGTCACTGTGATGGGCGAACTGGCGACGGCGCCGCAGGATCTGGCGCGTTACCAAAAAGATGGCTTTGCCCTAACGACTGCCGCGATGGTCGACCGCCTGACCGCGGTAATCGACGACTTGGAAAAGGACAAAAACCTTTACGGCAAAGGCTGGGCTATGCCGGGCAACACCCCGATCGGCGCCGCGCTCGATCTCGCGCGTACCGTCTGCCGCCGGGCCGAGCGTCGCGTCGCCGCGCTCGAGGTGAGCGAACACGCCCAGGCGGAAATTCTTCGTTACCTCAACCGCCTCTCCGATCTCTGCTGGCTCTTCGCCCGTTTCGCAGAGAAGGATTCAACCTAACGATCCCTCGGCCGCGCCCCGGAGATCACTCGCAGCGTAGCGCGATCATCGGATCCACCAGCGTCGCGCGTCGCGCCGGGATAAGACAAGCAGCCAGCCCGACGACGGCAAAAAGAAATGTCGCCGAGCTCAGAAGCAGCGGGCTGTGGGCCGAGACCTGGTAGAGTTGCGAAGTGAGCAGGCGGCCGAGCGTCAAAGTAACGGCGAGACCGACGACCAGACCGGCCACCACCGGGGCCATGGCCTGCGACACGATCAGGCGCAGGACATCGCGCGCCTGCGCCCCGAGCGCCATCCGCACCCCGATCTCGCTCGTACGTTGCTCGACGGTATAGGCGACCGCGCCGTAAATCCCGACAAGCGCGAGAAGCAGTGCAATGACGGCGAAGGAAACGAGCAGCGTCATGGTGAGCCGTTCCTGGCCTAACGAGTCGCCGATTACCTTCTCCATCGTCGAGGGTTGGATGAAAGGGAGCTGGCGATCGACCCGGTCGAGCGCGGCCCGGGCCGTGCCGAGGAGCGCTTCGGGCCGGCCGGCGCCGCGGATGGCGACGGCGAAAAAGGCATTCGTGCGCTGGGCAAAGGGCCGATAGAACTTCACCTCGTCCTTCTTCGCCAGCTGCATCGAGCGAACATCGTTGACCACTCCCACAATCTGAACGCGCGCGCCGGTGCCGTTGATTCCGCCGAGAAACAAATCCTGGCCGACCGCATTTTTTCCGGGGAAAAGTTTCTCTGCCGTGGACTGACTGATCAACACCACCTCGGGGTGGTCGGCAGTGTCGTGTTGGTTCAGATCGCGGCCCGCGAGCAGGGTCATGCCAAAAGTCCGCAGGTAGCCCGGCGAGACGCTGTGGGTAAGCGCGATCGGCCGCTCCGTCACCGGTGGCGCCGTGCCGTCGGTGTGCGCATAGGGCGTGCGCGAGAAGCCGCCACTCAAAGGGACGGTGTCGGTAATGGCGACCGATTCAACCCCGGGCGCGCCCTGCAATTCCGCCCGCAATCGTTCGACGAAGCGCGCCTGCGCCGCGTCCTCATTGTAGTGCGACGCTGGAAGACCGATCCCGCCGAGCCAAATATGCTCCGGGTTGAAACCCATCTTTTCCCGGCTCAGCCGCACGAAGCTGGCGAGCAAAAGCGCCGCGCCCGCCAGGAGAACGACGGAAAAGGCCACCTGCGCGGTGACCAACCCGCGCCGCACGCGCCGTTGGCCGGGGCCGCCGCTGACCGACCGGCCGCCATCCTTCAGGCCGATCGTTAGGTCGGCGCGCGAGCTCTGCCAGGCCGGGTAAAAGCCGAGGGCAAGGCCGGTGAGGAGGGAGAGCCCGGAGGCGAAGACAAAGACCGGCCATTGCAGTGCGATGTCGGGCGCGATCGGGACGTTATTCCCGGCCAGTTTCGGTGCCGCGGAAATAATCCAGGCGGCGAGGATCAACCCGACCGCTCCCGCGATCAGGCTGAGGAGGGTGCTTTCGAGAATGAACAGCCTAACGAGCCCGCGACGGGAGGCGCCGAGGGCGACGCGCAAGGCAATCTCGCGCCGGCGCGCGGTGAAGCGGACGAGCAGGAGATTGGCGACGTTGCTACAGGCGATGAGCAATACGGCCGCAACCGCGGCGAGCAAGATGGCAAAGGCCGGCCGCAGTTTGCCCGTGACATCTTCCGTCGCGGAAACCACCACCGGCCGCCAGGTTGCGTCGAAGATTCCCGGGTAACGGGCACTATAATTATCCTGCAACACCCCGAGGGCCGCCTGGGCCTGCTCGTTCGTCACGCCGGGTTTGAGCCTCCCAATAACGCGCAGATAGCCGACCCCTCGCAGCAACATTTCCTGGCTCATCCCTGGCAGCTCGTACGGCTTCGCCGTCCAGATGTCGCAATCCGGCCCGAACCACGAGAGCGGCATGTTGGGGAGGACGCCGATCACGGTCAGGGGCACGCCGTTCAGCGTCAGCGCGCGTCCCAGCACCTGCGGATCGCTCGCCAGTTGCTTCCGCCAGAAATGCTCGCTGATCAGCACGACCGCGCCTTTCCCTTCTTCGTTAGGCAAAAAAAGCCGGCCGCGGAGCGGACGCACCCCGAGGAGATCGAAATAATTCGCGGTCACGATCCCGCCGTTCAACTGCACCGGCGCCCCCATGCCGGTGAGGATGAACCCCATTCCGCTATCCGCCGCCGTGCTCGAGAAGACGCTCTGCCCGTCGCGATAATGCAGGTAGCGCGGCATCGAAAACGGCATCTCCTGCATGCTGCGCTCCTTTGCCTCGCCGTAAATGCGGACGATGCGACTGGTGTCCGCGAAGGGCAGACCGTGCAGGAAAAGATTATCGACCAGGGTGAAGATGGCGGTGTTGGCGCCGATCCCAAGGGCGAGGGTGAAAATCGCGATCGCGCTGAAGCCGGGCGACTTCAGGAGCATGCGCAGGGCGTAGCGAATGTCACCGAGCATAGATGGCTTCCTTTCTGGCCTAACGAATCATTCGTAACGAAGCGCGATCACGGGATCGACTTTCATGGCCCGGCGCGCGGGCAGAATCCCCGCGACGAGCGCGGCACCGCCGAGGAGCACAATGACCGCGGCGTAGGTCAAAAGGTCGGTCGTCCCGACCCCGAACAGGAGCGCGCGCAGCAACCGCGTGGCGGCGAACGCACCCGCCAGTCCCACCCCGATCCCGATCGCGGCCATCGTTAGGCTTTGGCGCAGAATCATCAGCAGCATCTGCCGGCGTTGCGCGCCCAGGGCCATCCGAATCCCGATCTCCCGCGTTCGTTGCGCGACGTTGTAGGCGATCACACCGTAGATGCCGACAGCAGCGAGAATGATCGCGACCGCGGCGAAGACCGCGAGTAGCCCGGTGTGGAAGCGCGATTGCGAGAGGGTCTCGCTCACGAGCTGCGGGAGTGGAGTGATCACGGGCACGAACTGTTGCGAGTCGAGCTCGTGCACCGCGCGGCGAATCATGGTCTCGACTCCGCTCGGCGCCGGCTGACTCGTCCGCACCACGAGGTAGATGAAGCGGGCGGGATTTTGCGCGAAGGGCAGATAGAACTCGGGCGTGTCCGGCTCGGCCAGGCTGCCCCGTTTCGACGTTCCGACGATCCCGATGATTTCGCAGGCCGGTTTGCCGTCCGCTACTCGGCCGCCGATATCGAGACGCTGCCCGAGCGGGTTCTGGTTGGGGAAATATTTCTCCGCGAATGTTTCGTTGATCATCACCACCGGCGTCGAGTCCTGCCGGTCGCGCGCGTCGAAGGCGCGGCCGCGTTGCAGCGGAATGCCCATCGTTTGAAAATAGGCGCCGTCGGTGATGAGGCGGGAAGCGGACGGTTCCATGCCCTCGGCCGGCGCGGGCTGGCCGACCACCGTGAAAGTACGATTCTGGTCGTTCCCGCTAAAGGGCAGCGGGTCTACCAGGCCAGCGTTTTCAATTCCCGGGAGCGAAGTCAGTTTGGCGAGGAGCTTCTCGAAAAACTGCGTTGGCTGATCGCCTTCGCCGTAGCGCGCCTTGGGCAGCGACTGCCAGAAGGTGACCACACCGCGCGCCTCGAATCCCGGCTCGACCGCGCGCAACTGGGCAAAACTTCGGATAAGCAGGCCCGCGCCGACGAGCAGGATTAACGACAGGGCGAACTGCGAGACGACAAAGGCGAAGCGCAGGCGGTGACTGCGCGCGCCGCCGGTCGAGCCGCGGGAGGCGTCCCGGAGCGATTGCTCGACCTGCGGGCGCGAGGCCTGAAGCGCGGGAATCAATCCGAAAATCAAACTGGTGAGGAACGCGATCCCGAAAGTGAAGGCGACCACGACGCCGTCGACCCGGACCTCGCTCAGCCGTGGCAGATCGGACGGACCCATGGCGACGATTGCGTCCGTGCTCCAGAGGGCGAACAACAATCCGGCAGCGCCGCCGAGGAGTGCGAGGAGCGAGGTTTCGATCAAAAGCTGGCGCACGATTTGAAACCGACTCGCGCCTAACGCCGTCCGAATCGCGATCTCGCGCTCGCGGGTGGCGGCGCGCGCCAGGAAAAGATTCGCGACGTTGGCGCAGGCAATGAGAAGAACGAGCGCAACCGCTGCGACGAGCACCAGCAACGCCGGTCGCACGTCGCCGACCAGATCAGACTGCAGCGGAACCGCGTGCGCGGTGCGCCCGGCATTGCTCTCCGGGTACTGCTGCGCCAATTGCGCGGCGATGGTTTGCAAATCCGCGTTCGCGGTGCGCAAATCGACGCCCGGTTTGAGCCGGCCGACGACGGGGAGAAAGTGCGCCCCGCGCCGCATCAGGTAGTCCGGGGTCGCGCCGGAGAACATCGGCAGGAGTGGCGCCACAAAATCGACGTTTTCGTTCTGGATGGGGAATTTCCATCCCCGCGGCATCACGCCGGTAATCGTATAGGGCTTGTCAGCGATCGTGACCTGTTGGCCGATGATGTTCGGATCGCCGGCGAAACGTCGCTGCCAGAAGGAGTGTCCGATCACCACCACCCGGGCGGCTTCCGGCTTGTCGTCCTCGCGCGAAAAACCGCGACCGAGGAGCGGCGCCGTCCCGAGCACGGCAAAGAGGTCGGAGGTGGTTGCGATCCCCGGCACATCCTCGGCGTTTTCTCCCGTGCCCCAGATCGCGGAAATGCCGGTGTAAGCTGCCAGCGCGGCAAAAGTATGGTTTTGCGCGCGCAGATCCAGGTAGTCCGGGAAGGAATGGACCGCGCGATCCTCACCCGGGCGTTGCGGCACGCTTCCCCAGATCATCGTTAGGCGGTCGGCGTTGGGAAACGGGAGCGAGCGCAGGAGGACGGCGTCGATGACGCTAAAGATGGCGCTGTTGGCCCCGATCCCGAGCGCGAGGGTGAGGACGGCGATGAAGGTGAAGCCGGGAGATTTGATCAGTTGCCGGAGTGCGTAGCGGAGGTCGTTTATCATATCGTTAGGCGGTTTTGTTCTCTGATTTCTACTCTGGGTAGCGCAGCGGTCTGGTTATTCATAACGAAGCGCGACCATCGGATCGACGCGGGTGGCGCGGCGGGCCGGAAACCAGCAGGCAAGAATGGCAACGAAGCCGAGGGCGACGATGGCGGCCAGGAGCGCGGTCGGGTCGAGGCTGCCCACGTCGTAGAGCAAACTGCGCAGCGCCCGTCCCGCCCCGAAGGCCCCGAGCAGCCCGAGCCCGAGGCCCACAGCGACCAGGAGCAGGCCGCGCCCGAGGGCGAGCCGAAAGACCTCGCGCCGGGGCGAGCCGAGAGCGAGGCGAATTCCGAATTCGCGGGTGCGCTGAGTCACGCTCAACGCCATCACCCCGTAAAGCCCGACACTGGCGAGAGCGAGGGCGAGCGCGGCGAAAGCGCCGAGGAGCGACATCGTTAGGCGGCGGGTGGCCAGGCTTTGCGAGATGTTTTTTTCCATGGTCGAGATCGACGCCACCGGCTGATCGGGATCGAGCCGTTGCACTTCCCTAACGATCGCAGGCGCCATCGCCAGGGGGTCGCCCGCGATCCCGCACGAGCAGGCTGTTTTCGTGCGTCGCCGCCTGGGTCGCGGAAAAATACATCTGCGGCAGATGCAGCCGGTCGAATTCCTCCCCGGGCACATCGCTCCGCACCCGCGGGACCACGCCGACGATGGTGAAGGGCGGCGCCTTGGAGTCGTTTGTCTGGTTATTATCGAGCTGCCGGCCGAGCGGATTTTCCCCGGGGAAAAAGCGCGCCGCGAAACTCTCGTCGATGATGATCGAGCGCGGCTGTGCCGGACGATCTTCCGGGCCGAAGGCCCGCCCGCGCAGGATAGGCATGCCGAGCACCTCGAAGTAAGCCGGCGAGATGACATTTACTTCCGCGGACGGCTCTTCGCCCGGGCGCGCCGGCGGCGTGCCGGTGATGTGGAAAGAGCTGTCCCATTCGGTGTGATCGAACGGAACATTTTCGCCGATGGCGGCCGCTTTGATCCCCGGCAGGGCTTCCAGGCGCTCGAGCAGTTGAGTGTAGTAGAGCCGGACTTTTTCATCCGTGTCGTAGCGCGCGCGCGGCAATGCCAGGGTCATGGTGAGAACGCCGCGGGCCTCGAAACCGAGCGATGCATTCTGCGAACGCCAGAAACTTTTCAAGGTGAGCCCGGCGGCGGCGAGCAGGACGAGAGCGAGCGCGACCTGGGTGACAACGAGAATGCCGCGGGCGCGCTGCCGGCCGCTGCTGTCGCTGCCGGTGCGGGTGCCGGCTTCATGGAGCGCGCCGCTGAGGGAAGCGATGCGCGAGGCGCGCCAGGCCGGCCAGACGCCGACGGCGATTCCACACAGCAGCGCAATCGCGGTCGTGAAACTGAGGGTCACCAGATCGATCCGGGTTTCGCGAAACCGGATCGAGTTGGGCGGGCTGAGCGCGTGAATCGCATCCAGGCTCCAAATCGCAATGAGCAATCCGACCATGGCGCCGGTCACACTGAGTACGGCGCTTTCCACCAGCACGAGCCGGACTAACCGCCAGCGACTCGCGCCCATCGCGATCCGCACCGCCAGCTCTTTCCCGCGCGAGATGGAGCGCGCCAGTTGCAGGTTGGCCACGTTGGCGCAGGCGATCAAAAGAACGCAGCCGACGGCCGCGAGCAGGAGGTAAAGATTCTGGCGGTAATCGCCCACGCCGGCATCGAGCAGGGTCGCGGGCGTTGATGCCGCGGCCGGAGTTCGATTCCGGATAACGGCGGGTCAGCTCGCGCGCAATGCTGTCGAGATCCGCCCGCGCCTGCTCCAGGGTGACGCCGGGCCGGAGGCGTCCGAGGACGGAGAAACCCGGATGGTTATCCCGTTGCAGCACGTTCTTGTCGGCGCGCAGATCGCCAAGCGGCAGATAAATCTGCGCCGCGCGCATCACCCGCATTTCGTCCGGCAAAACTCCCACGATCTCGCGCGGGATGGCGTCGACGATCAACTGCTGGCCGAGCACCTTTGGCGAACTGGCAAATTGCCGCCGCCAGAGTCCTTCGCTGATGAGTGCGACCTTGCGCCCGCCCGGCACGTCTTCCGTTTCGAGAAAATCGCGCCCGAGAATCGGCGGCAGCCCGACCACGCGCATCATGTTCCAGCTCATGACTCCGCCATCGATCCGTTCCGGCGGAGTTTCCCCGCCGGGACTGGAGAGGTTGAGCGAGCCGCGCCGGTAGATCGCGAGATCGGTAAAGCTGCGCTGCGCCGCCCGCCAATCGAGGTAGTTGGCGTAGCTGACCGCGCCCGATTCAAAAAGCTGCATCCGCTCGCGCAGGAGGAGGAGTCGCTCGGACTGGGGATACGGCAGCGGGCGCAGCAGAACAGCGTCGACGACGCTGAAAATGGCGACGTTGGCCCCAATCCCGAGCGCGAGGGTGAGGATGGCGATGGCGCTGAACGCCGGCGCCTTGAGCAGCATGCGGATGGCGTAGCGCAGATCCTTCATCAGATCGCTTGCGATGGCGGTTCGGATTTCATCGCCAAAAATTCTTCTTAATCGGAGCGGAGCGCGACCATCGGGTCGAGGCCGCTCGCCCGGCGCGCCGGGAGGAAGCAGGCCAGGAGCGCGATGGCGGCAAGCAGGAGAGCCACGGCGGCGAGCGTGAGCGGATCGAAAGCGCCGACCCCGAAGAGCAGGCTCTTGAGCAATCTCGTTAGGGCAAAAACCGCGGTCACCCCGATGAGGACGCCGAGCGCGGCCAGTTTCATCCCGCCGCCGACGATGAGGCGGAGGACGTCGCCGCGCTGTGCGCCGAGGGCCATGCGCACGCCGATTTCCTGGCGGCGCTGCGCGACCGAGTAAGCCATCACGCCGTAAATACCGATGGCGGTGAGGAGGAGCGCGATTCCGGCAAAGATGGAAAGGAGGAGGGCATTGAAGCGCGGACGGGCGAGCGACTTCGTCAGGTAATCTTCAAAGATCCGTACCCGGGTAAGCGGGATGCCGGGATCGATCTGGATGAGGACGTCGCGGATCGCGCCGGTCAGCGCGGCGGGCTGCGAGGTGGCGGTGCGCACGACGAGGGAGAAGAAGTTCATCGGGAATTGCGTCGCCGGCACGTACATCTCCGGGGTGAAATCGCGCCGGAGCGATTCGTGTTTCACGTTGCTCACGATCCCAATGATCTCGCGCATCGGCCCGTCCTCGTCGGTCAGCGACATCCCGGGACGAATCCGTTTTCCGAGCGGATTCTGGCCCGGGAAAAACTGCTCGGCAAAACGCTGATTGATGATGATGACCGGCTTCGATTTCAAGTCGTCGCTCTGATCGAAGAGACGCCCGCGCTGGAGCGCGATGCTCACGGTTTTGAAATAATCGCGCCCCGCGATCCGGACCGGGCTGACGTCCTGTTGACCTTCCGGCTTGGGGTTTTCCTCGACGTCAAATGAGGTGGTCATGTTGCTCCCGCTCAAGGGCAGAGGGAGGATGACGCTGGCCTCGCGCACGGATGGCAAAGGGCGCACCTTGGCGAGGAGTTGATCTTGAAAAAGGGCGATCTTTTCCGGGCTCGAATAGGTCGACTCCGGCAGGGCGATCCCGGCGGTGAAAAGTTGCTCCGGCTGGATGCCGGGATCGACCTGGCTGAGCCGGGCGAAGCTCTGCAACAACAACCCCGCGCCGGTGAGGAGGAGCAGGGCGAGGGCGACTTCGGTCACGACGAGCGCGTTGCGCAGACGATGTTGCCCGGTACCGCCGCTCGTGCCGCGGGAGGTGTCGTTCAGGGCGGTGCGCAAATCGAGCCGCGAAGCCTGGAGCGCGGGGGCGAGTCCGAAGACGATGCCCGTGCCTAACGACGCCAGGAAAGTGAAGGCGAGGACAACCCCGTCGAGATGGATTTCCGCCGCGCGCGGGATCGTCTCCGGGACAAGAGCGACGAGAAGATCGGTCCCCCAGAGCGCGAGGAGCAATCCGCAACCGCCGCCGATTCCCGCCAGAAGCACACTCTCGACCAGCAACTGCCGAATGATCCGGCTGCGGCTTGCCCCGAGCGCGGCGCGCAGGGCGATTTCCTTTCGCCTCACGGTGGCGCGGGCGAGGAGCAGGTTGGCCACGTTCGCGCTTGCGATGAGGAGGACGCAACCGACCGCGCCGAACAAAACATAAAGTCCGCGCGCGACTTCGCCCACCATGTCCTCGCGCAGGGAAGCGGCTCCGGCGCTGAAGCCGGTGTTGGAATCGGGATATTGCCCGGCGAGACGAGCCGCGATCGTCCGCAGCTCGGTATTGGCCTGCGCGACGCTGACGCCGGGTTTGAGACGGCCGATCCCGCGGGTGTTGTGATTGCCGCGCTGTTCCGTGACCGGTTTGGTGCCGTCGCTCGTCTGCGCGTCGCGCGCGAAGGTGACGAAGATCTCGGTCGGGTCCGTGTCGAGCGGGAATTGAAAACCGGCCGGCATCACCCCGATCACGGTGAAGGCGAGGCCGCTCAGTGTGATCGATTTTCCGATGATCGCCCGGTCGCTCCTGAACTGGCGCACCCAGAACTCGTGCGTCAGGACCGCGGTCAACCCATCCGGGCCGCCGCCGGCTTTTTCTTCGTCAAGGCGGAAGGTGCGGCCGAGCTCGGGGCGGACCCCGAGGGCGTCGAAGAAATTGCCCGAGACCGTGAGATTGCGCAGGCTTTGCGCGGGGCCGTCCCCGGTCAGAGCGAGCGAGCCCTGCCGGAAAGTGGCGAGCTGGGCGAAGCTCTTGTTCTGGGACCGGAAATCGAAGAAATCAGGATAACTGACGGAGTTGAACCCGTCCTCGCGGACGGAATCTCGATCGAGCGAGCCCCAGGCGACCAGCTCGTTAGGCGCGGGGAAGGGAAGCGGCTTGAGGAGGACGGCGTTGACCACGCTAAAGATGGCGGTGTTGGCCCCAATCCCGAGGGCGAGGGCGACGACGGCGACAAAAGTGAAACGCGGCTCTTTCCAGAGCTGGCGGAACGCGTAACGGAGGTCAGAGAGCATGATGGTGTTCGTTAGGCGATTATTCGGAGCGCAAGGTGATGATGGGGTTTACCCGCGCGGCGCGGCGGGCGGGGAGCCAGCAAGCCAGGGTCGCCGTGAGGGCGAGGAGAAAACTGACGCCGAGATAAATCGCGGGATCGATCGGCTTGATTTCGAAAAGCAGACTGCGCAGCAGACGCGAGCAGCCGAGCGCGCCGGCGAGGCCGAGAATCAATCCGACCACGAGGAGTCGCATTCCTTGGCCCAAAATGAGGGTGCGGATGTCGCGGCGTTGCGCGCCGAGAGCGAGGCGGACGCCGATTTCGCGCATGCGACGGAACGCGGTGTAAGAGATGACGCCGTAGAGGCCGATGCTGGCGAGGGTGAGCGCGAGCCCGGCAAAGGCGGCGAAGAGAAAACTCAGTAACCGCTGCGTGCTCCACGTTTCCGCGACTCGTTCCTGCATCGGGCGGACATCATAGACTGGTTGCGTAGGGTCGATCCCGTTGACGATGTCGCGGATCGGCTTTTCCAGCGCAGTCAGCGTTCCGCGGGCGCGGACGAGGAGGACGAGGTTTTGCCGCTGAATTTGCGCCAAGGGAAAATAAACGAGCGGCGCTGCGGTGGTTTCATCGAAGCCCTGCGTCTTCATCCGCGGGACGATCCCGACGATTTCAAAAGGCCGGATACCTGCGCTGGTGTTGTCGTCGGGATCAAGCAGGAGACGTTTTCCGATTGGGTTCTCGCCGGGAAAATAACGTTCGGCCAAAGTGTCGTTGATCACGATCACCTCGGGCGCGCCTTTGATATCATGCTCGGTGAAAGTGCGGCCGCGCAGGAGCGCGGTGCCGAGCGTGGCGAAGTAATCGCCCTGGACTTCTTCGATGGAGGTATCGGGTTCCTGCCCGGGCGGCGGCGGCGCGATACCTTCACGCGTGAAAGGCGTTTGCCAGCCGCCCATGAGCGGCGGGATCGAACCGATCGCGACGCTCTCGACCCCCGGGAGCGCTTCGACTTTGGCACGCAGGCTCTGCGTGAAATTCAAAACCTTCGGGTGCTCGGCGTAGGTCGTAAATGGCAGATCGATCCGCGCCGTGAGCAATCCGCGCGGTTCGTAGCCGAGCTGCAGCGATTGCATGTGCGCGAAGCTTTTTAGAACCAGGCCCGCGCCGACAAGGAGCGTCGCGGTCAGCGCGATCTCGCCGATGACCAGCCAGTCGCGCGTTCGCCGCGCGGAAGGCGCGTCGCCGCTCCCTTGCGATCCCGATTTGAGCGCGAGCTGGAGATCGGCGTTTGATGTCTGCCAGGCCGGCCAGAGACCGAAGAGCACGCTCGTTAGGCTGGCAAGGGCGAAGGCGAAACCAAGAACCGGCCAGCTGAACTGGATTTCCTTGAAGCGCTCCACACTTTCCGGCCCGAGCGCGATGAGCGCTTCCTGGCCCCAGACGGCAAAGCCCACGCCGAGCGCTCCGCCGAGAAGCGCGACGAGCAAACTCTCCACCAGCAACTGGCGGACGATGCGCGCCCGGTCGGCACCGACTGCGGCGCGAATCGCAAACTCGCGCGCGCGCGCCGCGCCGCGGGCGGCGAAAAGATTGGCCAGGTTCGCGCACGCGATCAGGAGGACGAGAACGACGGCGCCGAGGAGCAGCGTCAGGTTGGTGCGATATTTGCCGACCAGATTCTCGAGGAGCGAAGCGACCGAGACGGTCAGGTTGCGATTCGTTTCCGGATATTGCTTTTCCAGCCGCGCGGCGATGGCGGTCAATTCCGTCTGCGCTTTTGCGACCGACGCGTCGGGCTTCAACCGTCCCCAGACGAAGAGCATCGGGTGCGCGGCGCGGTTCTGGTCCCAGCCCGGGTTGCGCTGCATGAAGGAAAACCAGGCCTCGGTTTCCTGCGGCGAACTCATCTCCGGAGGCATCACGCCGATGACGGTGAAGGTGCGATTATGAAACGTGAGGGAGCGGCCGAGGATGCCCGGGTCGCGTTGGAAGGAGCGCTGCCAGAGTTTGTCGCTCAAAACCACGACTGCCGCCCCGCCAGCCTTGTCCTCCTCCGCGGTGAACGTTCTCCCGAGCCGCGGCGAGAGCCCGATGACGTCGAAAAAATTCGCGCTTACGAACGCGACCGGGACGCGTTCCGCTTCGCGCCCGGGGAGCCCGGTTAAATTGCGCGACTCCCGGCGCGTGACCGCCAATTGCTCGAAGACGGTGCTGTCGCGCTGCCAATCGAGAAAGTTCGGCATCGCGACCGAAAAAGTCTCCCCAGTTTCTCGCGACGCCTCCTGCACGTAGACGATCCGGTCCGCGTCCGGGTAAGGAATCGGCGCAAGCAGGACCGCGTGGATGACGCTGAAGATGGCGGTGTTCGCCCCGATCCCGAGCGCGAGCGTGACGACGGCAACGAAGGTGAACCCGGGAGACTTCCGCAGCATCCGCAGAGCGTAACGGGCGTCGCGCAACATGGTCTGGTCTACTCGTTAGGCTTGGATTACTGCTGGGCAGTTTCCTTGTCGGCGGAGACGATGTTGATCGAGCCGGCGCTGCTGCGCAGGACGAGCTTGGTCCCGCCGCCATTGATGGTTCCTTTGAGGGAATCGTCATCGCGTTTCATGTTCGCGATCGGCAAATCGCTCCGGACACTGCCGGCGCTGGTCTCGGCGTCGATCGTGAGGGCGGCGTTGGCCGGCGTCACGACGGTGATGCTGCCGCCGGAGGTTTCGAGACGCACATCACCCGCGACGGGCGAGGGCAGAATGGCGGAAACGGAACCGCCGGAGGTTTCGGCGCTTAGTTTTCCGCTGATGTTGCCGAGGCGCAGCTTGCCGCCGCTGCATTCCACATTGGTGTCGCCGACGCGATTCAGGACGGTGACGTTGCCGCCGGAAGTGTCGACGCTCAGTTTGCCCTGGCCGCCGGTGACTTCAATCCGGCCGCCGCTCGTATCGAGCGTGGTCGTGCCGTTGCAATCCTTGGCGATGATGTCGCCGCCGCTGGTATCGCCATGGATCTCGCCCTGGATCCCGGTGAACTTCAAATCCCCGCCGCTCGTATCGGCCTTCAGGTTACCGGTCAGGCCGTGGACCGTGATGCTGCCGCCCGCGGTGTCGAATTCGCCACCGAAATTTGCCGGCACCCGCAGCTTGTAGTGCGCTTCGGTGCGGGTCCGCCCCATCGTTTTCCAAAGCTGCCGGCCTAACGATTCCTGTTTCGCGACCGCACGAACGACCACCTTGTCGCCTTCCGTCGTGATCGTGATCGGCGCGGCGGCGAAGTATTCCTGCTCTTTTTCTTTCGAGGAAGCCTGGATTTTGCGGTGGGCGTCGAGCACGACCTTGTCGTTCTCGCCGGGGACGACTTCGATGGAGCCGAAGTCGACGTCGACGACGAGCGTGCCGCCCGGTTTGGCGGGGCGGACTTCGTGAATGTTTTCCTCCGTCGCGGCCGAGGCGCAGAGCGCGGTGACGAGGAGGAGGGCGGAGCTGGTGAGCAGTTTTTTCATGGTAGTGGTTGCTTTCATTTTACAATCCAGCCGTCGCGCAGCTGGATGGTGCGGTTGCCGTAGGCGGCGTTGGTTTCGGAATGGGTGACCTGGATAATGGTGGTGCCCTCGGAGTTGAGCCTCTTGAAGAGCTGCATGATCTCGTCGGCCTGGCTGGAATGCAGATTGCCGGTCGGCTCGTCGGCCAGGATGAGCTTCGGGCTGGCGATGACCGCGCGCGCGATGCTGACGAGTTGCTGCTGCCCGCCGGAGAGCTGGCGCGGGTAGAGATCTTTTTTTCCGACGATGGAGAAGCGATCGAGCGCGTCGGCGACGAGCGCGGTGCGCTCCGATTTGCTGTAACGCCGATAGGAAAGGGGGATGTCGAGATTCTCGTAAACGGTCAGGTCGTCGAGCAGGTTGTAGTTCTGGAAAACGAAACCGATCTGCTCGTTGCGCAGGGTGGTGCGCTCTTTTGGCTTCAGCGCGTGGACGGCGACGCCGTTGAGGAAATATTCCCCGGTCCAGCCGAAGTCGTGCATGCCTAACAAATGCAGGAGGGTCGATTTGCCCGCGCCCGATGGGCCCATGACGGAAACGAAATCGCCTTCCTCGACGATGAGATCGATGTCGCGCAGGACAAAGAAGAACTGGCCTTTGGCCAGCGGGTAAGAACGTTCGACGTGTTTGAGTTCAATCAATGGAGTGGGCATAGAACTAAGTGCGCGCCAGCGCGGTCTTCGGATCAAGTCTTGCTGCGCGGCGGGCGGGGAGATAGCAGGCAAGCAAGGCGACGAGGCCGAGCAAAAACGCAATCGTCAGGAAAGCCGTCGGATCGGTCGGCTCGACTGCAAAGAGCAGATTCGCCATCAACCGCGTGAGGCCAAATGCGCCTGCAAGGCCGACGACAATGCCGGCAATCGTCAGCGCCATCCCGTGGCCGACGACGAGCTTGAGGATGTCGCGCGCCTGCGCGCCGAGCGCCATGCGGATGCCGATCTCGTGCGTGCGTTGCGCGACCAATTGCGCGAGCACGCCGTAGATGCCGATGGCGGCGAGGAGCAGCGCGAGCGCGGCAAACAAGCCGAGCAGCATCATCGAGAAACGCCGCAGCGCGGTTGAATCGGAGATCAGCTCTTCCATCGTCGCGACCTTGAAGACGGCCTGCTCGGGATCGAGCGCGAGAATCTGCTGGCGGATCGCGGCGATCATGGCCGCAGGCTCCGCGCGCGTGCGCACGACCAGCGTCATGGCGGAGTTCGGCATCTGCGCGAGCGGTACGTAAAGCGCCATCGTCTCCGGGCGATCGAGTCCGTATTGCTTCACATCGCCCACCGTGCCGACCACGGTGCGCCAGGGTCGTTCCTCAACCGGATCGGGATTGTGAAAACGGAGACGTTTGCCGATCGGATCCTCGTTTGGCCAAAGTTTGCGCGCCATTTCCTCGCTCACCAAAACCGCCATGGGCGCATCGGCGTTATCCTGCACGGTCAGATCTCGTCCCCGCAAAAGCTGGATCGACATGGCGCCCAGATAACCGGGCGTGACCATGTAATTATCCACCTCAGGCATCTCGCCGGGCAGAATCGGCTGCCCTTCGACCTGGATCGTGCGGGTGTCGAAATTCCCGCTTACCGGCAGCACGCTTGTGAGCGCGGCGGCTTCCGCGCCGGGAAGCGCCCCGAGACGCTCGATCATGCGATCGAAGAAGCGAAGGGCGGCCGCGTTGTCGGGATATTTCGCGCGCGGCAGCCAGACGTTCATCGAGACGAGACGCGCCGGATTGAACCCGGGATCGACTTCATGCAGGCGCTGCACGCTCTTGATCAGGAGGCTGGCGCCAATCAAAAGAACGACCGCGAGCGCCACCTCAGTGACGACGAGTGAGCTGCGGAGCGGGCTGCGCGTCGCCGCGGCGCCGGCGGAGCGGCCACCGTCGTTGAGCGTTTCATTCAGGTTGGTTCGTGTCGCACGCAAAGCCGGCGCGCTGCCGAAAACGATGCCGGTAAGGAGTGAGATGGCGCCGGTGAACGCGAGCACGCGGAGATCGATCTCGATCGGCCCGAGCATCGGCAGAATGCGGGAGGCGACGGCTTCGATCGCCGTCGTGCCCCAAACCGCGGCGAGCAGGCCGACCGCGCCGCCGGCCACACTGAGGAGGACGCTTTCAGTAAGGAATTGTTGGATCAGCCGACCGCGCCCGGCGCCGAGCGCGGCGCGGATCGCGACTTCGCGATGACGCGCGATGGAACGGGCGAGGAGCAGATTGCCGACGTTGGCGCAGGCGATGAGGAGGAGAAAGCCAACCGCGCCTAACAACATCAACAACGCCGGGCGCGCCTTCCCGACGAGATCTTCGCGCAGCGGGACGAGACGGACGCGGCCGCCGGTGTTGGTTGCCGGATATTCCTTTTCCAACTGCTGCGCGATCACGTCCATTTCCGCCTGCGCTTCCTCGAGGGTGACGCCCGGTTTCAACCGCGCGATAGCCCGGAGATGACGGGAGGAACGCTGCGTGTCATCCGGCGGCTCCGCGACTGGCCGGTAAAATTGCGCGGGTGCATCGAGCAAACCGACGGGCAGTGAATGGAAGTCCGCGGGCATGACGCCGATGACGGTGTAAGGCCGGCCACTGAAGGTGATGGTTTGCCCGATGACATTCGGGTGGCCCGCGAAACGGCGTTGCCAAAGCCCGTAGCTGAGCACGGCGACAAAGTCTTTCCCTTCGACCTGTTCCTCCGCAGTGAAAACGCGCCCGAGAAGCGGCTGCGCGCCCATGACCTCGAAGAATCCATCGCCGACTTGCGCGCCCGGGATGCGTTCCGGCTCGCCCGCACCGGTCAGGACCGGTTGGAAACTGCTGTAGGTCGCGATCTCGTCGAAGACATGATTGCGCGTCCGCAGGTCGGCGACGTCGGTGGCGGAAAGCTGGCTGCGGGTGCGGCCCTGCGATGGCACTTCGCCCCAGGCGAGCACGATGCGGGCCGGTTCGTGAAAGGGCAACGCGCGGAGGAGAGCGGCGTTGACGACGCTGAAGACCGCGGTGTTCGCGCCGATGCCGAGCGCGAGGGAAAGAATCGCGACCGCGGTGAAGGCCGGACTCTTCGCGAGCAGGCGGAGCGCGTAGCGGATGTCTTGGACGACGGTGTTCATTGGGAATGTGCGAGCGCTTTCATCGGGTCGAGTTTCGCGGCGCGGCGCGCTGGCAAATAACAGGCGGCGAATGCGACCAGCGCGAGCAAGAGCGAGATCGCGGCGAAGGTGAGCGGGTCGGCCGCGTTGACGCCGAAGAGCAAGTTCGCGATCACGCGGGTGAGGCCGAGCGCGCCAGCTATGCCGACGCCGATGCCAATGAACGCCAGCGTCATGCCCTGCCGCACGACCATGCGCAGGACGTCGCTCTTTTGCGCGCCGAGCGCCATGCGGATTCCGATCTCCTGGGTGCGTTGCGTGACCGAATATGCCATCACGCCGTAAATGCCGATCGCGGCCAGGAGCAAGGCCGCGCCCGCGAAGACACTGAAGAGGAGCATCGAGACGCGGCGGGTGCCGATCGAATTGGCCACGACGTCTGTCATGGTGCGGATGTCGAAAAGCGGCTGGTTCGGATCGAGCGCCTGCACTTCGCGCCGCAGCACGGCCGCGAACGCCGCCGGATCGCCTTGCGTGCGGACGACCAGGGCCATGAAATTCCAGACCGGATCCTGCGTGTGCGGGACATAGATTTGCTCGGCGTTTTCGGTTTCCAAAGTCGCGGACTTGGTCGCGCCGACGACCCCGACGATTTCGCGCGGAAAATCCTCGTCCCGCCAAATGGTGAGCCGTTTGCCCAGCGCCGCCGCGGACGAGCCGTAGAAACGTTTAGCCAACGTCTCGTTGACGATGACCACTTTGGGCGAGGTGCTTCGTGTCGCGACTCTCGAAGAGCCGGCCCGCGCGCAGCGGAATCTCCAGGGCGCGAAAGAAATGGCCTGTGACGGCGGAGAAGCTGGCATCGGCCGCGTGATCGACCGTGCGCGGTTTTCCTTCCGGTATGAAGGCGCGACCAATCGAATAGCGGCTCGCGCCCAACGGGAGATTGACTCCGCCGCCGGCCGCCTGCACGCCGGGCGAGGCTTCCAGCCGCTCCGTCAGCCGGCGAAAAAATTCCGGACTGGTGGTCTCGTTATACTTCGCGGCCGGGAGGGAGATGGATGCGACCAAAACATTTTGCGGATTGAATCCAGGCTGCACTTCCTGGAGACGGAGGAAGCTCTTGATCAACAATCCCGCGCCGACCAGCAGCATGAGCGAGAGCGCCACTTCGCCGATGAGCAGGAGATGGCGCGCATTCGTCCGCCGATGTCCTTCACCGCTGCGCCCGCCTTCTTTAAGCGAGCCGCTGACGTCGAGTTTCGAGGCTTGCAGCGCGGGCGCGAGCCCGAAGAGAACGCCGGTGAAAATCGAAAGACCGAGCGCGAAAAGCGCGACGCGATAATCGAGCCCGACCTGATCGAGGCGCGGCCCGCCTTCCGGCAGGAGCGCCAGGAGCATGTCCACCAGCCAAATGCTCAGGAGTAATCCGGCAATCCCGCCGAGGAGCGAAAGCAGGAGGCTTTCGGTCAGCATCTGCCGCAAAACCCGCAGGCGACTCGCGCCCATGGCCGCGCGAATGGCGATTTCTTTCTGGCGCGCGGCGGCACGGGCGAGGAGCAGGTTGGCCACATTCGCGCAGGCGATGAGAAGGACGAAACCGACCGCGCCGAGGAGAGCGAGCAGGGAGGGCCGCACCTCGCGCACGAGGCGATCCTGCAGCACATGGAGCTGCGCGTCCCAGCCTTTGTTCGTCTCGGGAAAGGCGGTCGCAAGTTGCGCGTTGACGCTGCTGATCTGGGTCTGGGCCTGTTTCAGGTCAACGTTAGGGCGGAGGCGCGCGATCGCGGAGTAGGAGCGATTGTCGCGCGGTTCCTCGGCGAGGACGACCGCCGCCGGCGTCCACATCTGCGTCTCTGGCGGGTAGTCGAAGCCTACCGGCATGACGCCGAGAACGGTGAACGGTTTCGCGCTCACGATGATTTCGCGCCCGACAATGCCCGGGTCGCTGCCGAAGCGGCGCTGCCAGAGACCGTGGCTGATGAGGGCGACGCCGGGCGCGTCCGGCCGATCGTCGTCCGCGACGAAAGCGCGGCCGAGCGCAGGTTGCACGCCGAGGACAGAGAAGAAGCCGCTCGTGACTCCGGCGCGCGGGACGCGTTCCGGTTCGGCGCCGTTGGCGCCGAGGTTGGCGCTGCCCGTCCAGTAGGCGGCGGTAGCGGCGAAGAGATCGGTTTGCTTCGACCAATCGGTAAAATCGAGGAAGGAGATGTTGCTGTCGGTGATGCCCTGGGTCGGGTTATGGCCTTCGAGATAAACGATGCGTTCCGCCTCGGGAAAAGGAAGCGGCCGCAGAAGGATGCCGTTGACGAGGCTGAAGATCGCGCTGTTCGCGCCAATCCCGATAGCGAGCGCAAGGAGCGCAACGGCGGCGAATCCCTTGTGCTTCATCAGCATGCGCAGGCCGTAACGGACGTCTTGGAGGAGCGTGGTCATGTTTTGAAAAGTGAGCCTGGCGGAGGTTTCATTGGACATGCCCCAGCGCGATCATGGGGTCGGCTTTCGCGGCGCGTTGCGCGGGGATATAACTCGCGAGCAAGGCGACCGCCGCGAGGATGAGCGTGACGGAAAAGAAGATCGGAAGGTCGAGCGCGCTCACGTCGTAGAGGACCGAGCGCAGGATCGAGGTGGTGAAAAACGCGACGATCAAACCGAGGATTGTGCCCGCGCCGATCAGCATCCCGGCATGAGAAATGACGAGGCGCAGAACATCGGAGCGTTGCGCGCCGAGCGCCATGCGCACTCCGATCTCGTGGGTTCGTTGCGCGACGAGGAACGACATCACGCCATAAATCCCCACCGAGGCAAGAACGAGCGCGATCCCGGCAAAGACTGAGAGAAGCACAACCGAGAGCCGGCGCGGCGCGACCGAATCGGCGATCACCTGCTCGAGGGTGCGGACTTGGGCGAGCGGCAGGGTGGGATCGATCGCCTGCACGGTAGCGCGGAGCGCACTCGTCAGGCTGACTGGATCCTGAGCGCTCCGGACGACGAGAATGACCGATGGATAAGGCGCCTGGGCGAGCGGGACGTACCACTCGGGTTTGACCGGCTGATCGAGTCCGCGATGGCGCAGGTCGCCGACGATGCCGACGATGGTGCCCCAGACCGGACCTTCCCGCGTCGGCATGCGGATTCGTTTCCCGATCGGAATCTCGTTCGGCCAATAGCGGCTCGCGAGGGCCTGGTTGATAAGGACAACGCTGGGAGCGTCGAGTTTATCCGCGCCGGCAAAGAAGCGGCCATGCAGGAGCGGCATTTCCAGGGTCCGGAAATAGTCGCTCGAAACGATGCGGAATTCCTCGTCCGGCATGGGATGCGCGTCGTCACTTGGGCGCCCTTCGATTTCGAAGGAGGAATCGGTGTTCGTGCCGCTCATCGGCAGGACGATGGTGAATCCGGCGTGGCTTACCCCGGGCAGCGCCCTGACGCGCCGCTCCAGTTCCGAGAAGAAATTCACCTGGGTGGTTTTGTCCGGGTAACGCAACTCGGGCAGGGAAATTTCCGCGGTCAGGACGTTCTTCGCGTTGAAACCGGGATGGACGTTTTGCAGCCTGACGAAACTTTTAAGGAGCAGCCCGGCGCCCGTGAGGAGGACGAGGGCGAGGGCGACTTCGACGATGACGAGCCCGTTGCGCAGGCGATTGTGCCGCCGGCCCGAGGTGGAACCGCGGCCGCCTTCCTTGAGCGACTCGGTCAGGTCGGGTTTACCCCGCGCGAGGCCGGGGACGAGGCCAAACAGGAGCCCGGTCCCAAGCGCGATCACGAGAGTGACGAGCAGAACCGTGGAGTCGATGCTCACCTCACTGAGCCGGGGAATGGTTTGGGCGCCGATCGATTTCACGAAATCGACGCCCCAAATGGCAAAGAGCACCCCGGCGCCCGCGCCGAGGACGGCCAGGACCACGCTCTCGGTCAGGGCCTGACGCAGGAGACGCCCGCGACTGGCACCGACCGCGACCCGGATGGCCATCTCGCGTTCGCGAGCAGTGGCGCGCGCGAGAAGCATGGTGGCGAGGTTGGCGCAGGCGATCAGGAGCACGAGGGCGACCGCGCCGGAGAGGATGAGCAGGAGCGGCTGCATCCCGCCGACGACCTGTTCCTTGAGCGGGTAGAGGGACGCGCCAAAGCTGTCGTTCTGAGGATAATTATCCTTGAAGCGCGGCCGCATGCGCCTAACGACGGTGTCGATCTCGGCCTGGGCCTGGGCCACCGAAGTCCCGGGTGCGAGGCGTCCGATGACGCCGTAACTGCGCGAGCCGCGCCGTTTCAGCTCGTCGTCCTTAAACCCAAGCGGCTGCCAGATTTCGACTCGTTCGGCGAAATTGCCGCCGGTCACATTAAAGAGCGGGAGGGGAAACTCGAAACTCGCCGGCATGATCCCGACGACGGTGAAGGCGCGGCCATCCGCCAGCAGCTTGCTCCCGAGGATCCGCGGATCGCGGTCAAATTTTTTCCGCCAAAGCCGCTCGCTGATGACGACGACGTCGTCGCGCCCGGGCGCATTTTCCTCCGGACGAAAGGTGCGGCCGCGGATGGGCTGCACGCCTAACAATGGGAAGAGGTCGGCCGAAACGACCGCGCCGGAGATGCGTTCCGGGACGTCGCCTTCGACGAGGTTGTAAGTCGTATTGTTGAAGGCGGCGAGTTTATCGAAGCTGCGGACGGAAGTTTTGTATTCGAGAAATTCCGGCGGCGAGACCGGGATGGCGTCGAGGTGCTGGTCCTTGAAGTGCTGGAAGACGAGGACGAGCCGGGCCGGATCCTGATAAGGGAGCGGACGGATGAGGAGGGCGTTGACGAGGGTAAAGACCCCGGTGGTGGCACCGATCCCGAGCGCGAGGGTAACAATGCCAACGAGGGTAAAGAGCGGGTTCTTGACCAGCAGGCGAAGGGCGAGACGGATTTCCTGGAGCATGATCAGTTGTTCGTTAGGGCAGTTTGCGCGGGCGGACGTTGCGGCGGCCGCGGTGGATCGGCCCGGCGCAGGACGGCGAGCGCGATGTTGGCGAAGAGCAGGACGAGGATGATGAGGACCTTGATCGATTCGCTGCTTCGATCCTCGGCGCGCATCGTTTTGGCTCCCCGTTAGGCTGCGATTTTGTCCTCTACGACCCGGCCGTCGAACAGGTGAATGGTGCGATCGGCGTGCTGGGCAAAGCGCTGGTCGTGCGTAACCATGCAGATGGTGGCGCCGCCGGCGTGGAGTTCCTTCAAGAGATCCATCACCGCTTCGCCATTGCGCGAGTCGAGGTTGCCGGTCGGTTCGTCGGCCAGGAGGATGGCGGGCTTACCGGCGAGGGCGCGGGCGACCGCGACGCGTTGTTGCTGGCCGCCGGAAAGCTGGCTCGGGAGATGTTTGGCGCGATGCGCCATGCCGACGCGCTCGAGCGCCTCGGTCACGAACGTCTTGCGCTCGCTCGCGCCCATCCCGCGGTAAGTCAGGGGCAGCTCGACGTTCTCGTAAACGGTCAGGTCACCGATGAGGTTGAAGCTTTGGAAGATGAAACCGATCTCGCGATTCCGGATCCGGGCGCGCTCGGGAAAGGAGAGGTTCGCGACCTCGCCGCCCTTGAGCGAGTAGCTGCCGTCCGACGGCGTGTCGAGCAGGCCGAGGATGGAGAGGAGCGTCGATTTTCCGCAGCCGGAGGGGCCGGCGATGGAGACGTATTCGCCGCTGCGAATGTCGAGATGAATGCCGGAGAGCGCGTGGGTCTCGACTTCGTCGGTGAGGAAGACTTTCGTGACGCCGTCGAGGTGGATGAGAGTGTGGTTGCCGTTAGTCATGTGGTGTGGTGGTTGAGGTGAAGGAGATCAGTTGAGGCGAATGCGGTCGTGCGAATCGTAGGCACTGGTGTCGGAAAGGATGACCTGGTCGCCGGCGTTGAGGCCGCTCAGGATTTCGATGGTATTGACCGAGCTGCGGCCGAAATGGACCGGGGTGCGAAGGGCTTCGCCGCTGGCGTTGAGTTTAAAGACGCCGACGGTCGCGCCGTCCTGGGCGAAGGCCGGGCGGCCGACGAAGAGGACGTTGTCGAGCCGTTCGAGCTCGATCGTGCCATCGACGCTCAGGTCGGGGCGCGCGCCCTTGGGAAGCGCGCCATCGAGGGCGACGTCGACCGTGACCGTGCCCTGTTCGACCGCGGGATCGACCCGGGTGACGTGGCCGGCAACGATTCCATTGCGGGTGTCGATCGAAGCCGGCTGGTTAATCTGAATATCTTTCGCCTGGGTTTCGGCGATCTTGATCTGCGCTTTCAATTTCGCCGGATCGGCGACGCGGGCGAGATTGGTCCCCGGGATGACGCGCTGGCCCACTTCGACGGGCAATTGCTGCAGGACACCGGTCATGCCGGCTTTGACGTGGAGCGCTTCGACATCGCGCGCTTTCAATTTCGCGGCGGCGAGGAGCTGATTGACGGTCGCCTGCTTGGCCGCGAGCTGCGGTTCGATCGAGTCGCGGGCGAATTCGAGCCGCTTCAGTTCGATCTCGTCGCGGTTTCGGAGTTCGTCACGTTTGATGATGGAAGTCTTGTAGGCGAGATCGGCGATGAGCCCGTTTTTCTTCAGGCTCTCGTTCGTCTCGGCTTCCATTTTCGACTGTTGATACTCGGAATGGACCTGAGCGGTATTGGATTCCTGGTTGAGCAACTCGCGCTGCAAAGTGGCGCGCAGGGTGGTGAGTTCGGCTTCCGCGGCCGTCGCCTGCGACTGCGCGTCGAGCGCGGCCTGTTCGAGATCGGGGCTGGAAAGCTCGAGGATGACGGTGTCGGGTTCGACCTTAGCGCCCGGCCTAACGACGATCTTTTCGACCCGGCCTTCCTTGTTCGTCGCGATCCAGCGAATGTCTTCCGGCACGAGGGTGCCGAGGCCGCGCACCTGGCGCAGCATCGGGCCGCGCTTCACCGTGTCGACCCAGACCGCGGCCCGATCGACGCTGACCGCGGCTGGTTTCAAGCGTGAGAGCGCGACCGTGATCAGGATGAGACCGAGGACGGAGGCGCCCCCGATGATGAGCCGCCGTTTCTTTTTCTTGCGGGCAACATCGGGGCGCGGGACATCCATGGACGAAGTGACAGGTGTGAAGCCCGGAGCACGCGCGGGTTCGGTGCCACCGCCGATCACTTCGAAGCTTCTTTGCACAATGATGACGTAGCGGCGCGCTTAAAGCACGCTCAGGGTGTGAATGAGAGTCGCCACGGCCTGGAGGCCATTCACGATCGGGAAAAGCGCGGTCAGGATGAGCGCGGCGAAAACGGCGGTGTCGACGAGATAGCCGCGGGCGGCCTCTTCGGCGAAATACTCGTTGCTGATCTCGAAGAACGCCGGGCGGCGATACTTCACCGGGGTTCCGCAGCTGCCGACCAACTGTGAGCTTTGATAGCTGTGGCCGATTTGCGGGAAGCCCGAACCCTGGCGCGTGGCGCGCGGATTCGCTTCGTCTCGCTGACTGAGGTTTTGGATTTGAGGTGTGTTTTTCATTTTCTTACTGGTTGTTACTGGTGAGATGCGTTCCGTCTCACGTTTGGATTCAGGAATCTTTCCCGAAGTGCCGCACCCTATTGCAATGGCCGTGCCATCGGGTTTTTCTTTTTATAAGTCGTTGTCGGACAGGGAAGTGCGACGATCGACAATTTCGGACGGCGCTGGCTTTTGCCTCGCGGTTGGGATTGGGGCGTCCCGATTACGGGACGGGGCAGAGAAGGTGTTGCCGCGGGGAGAATCGTTAGGCCCTAACGAGGCAGGCGGAGGAGAGCTTCGCTCCCAGTGCGGTCGGTCCGGTTAGCCAGGGTGAGCGAACCGTTGTGGGCCTCGGCGATTTGCCGGCTAAGCGTGAGCCCGATGCCCGAGCCGCCCGGCTTGGTGGTGAAGAAGGGAACGAAGAGGTTGGCCGGGTTCATGATGCCGGGGCCTTCGTCACGGACGAAGACCTCCGCGCAATCGCCCCGTTCGCGCCAGCCGGTGGTGACTTTTCCGCCGGTCTCGAGGGCAGCGTCGACCGCGTTGTGCAGGATGTTGATGAGCAGTTGCTCGATCTGCGCGGCATCGGCCGGGATGGTGATCGTCCCGCCCTCGGCCAGTCGAACGGCGAGCCGGGTTTCGAGCCCGACCACGCGCCTAACGAGTTCACCGAGATCGACCGGCTCCTTCTGCGGCGGCGGGAGACGGGCCAGGCGGGCGTAGGCCTGCATGAAGCGGCTGAGCGATTCGGCCCGGGCCGCGATCACGTTCAAGCCGCTGCGGGCATCGTCCCGCCAGTCGGCCGGGGGCGGATCGCGCCGGAGCAAACTTTCGAGGCTGCCCGCGATCGACTTGATCGGGGCGAGGGAGTTGTTCATTTCGTGGCCGAGCACCCTAACGAGTCGCTGCCAGGCGGTGCGCTCCTCTTCGCGCAGGGTGCGGCTGAGGTCGGTCATGACGAGGAGCTCGTGCGGCAGGCCGCGCTCGCGGAAGTTGCTTTTCCGCACGCCCCAGCGGCCGGTGGCGCCGGGAAAAGTCAGCGTGAGCGGCGCATCTTCGTCGGCGTCGAGACAGACGGCGAGGCCGAGGTCGCTGGCCCGGCGGCCGAGGAGTTTGTCCATCGGTTGGCGGAGCAAATTTTCGCCGGCGCGGTTGACCAGCCGGAGGCGACGGTCGGGATCGAAGGTAAAAACGGCGACGTCGATCTCGGCCATGATGGTGCGAAGAAGGGCGGTGGCTTCAAAGGCGCCGAGCCGTTGCACCCGCAAGGTTTCGCCGAGCTGGTTGATCTCGAGCAGGACCTCGCCGAGGGCATCGTCGGCTCGCGCGCCGCGGGCGCGAATGGAGTAATCGCCTTCGCGGAGGGCCGCGAGCAGGTTGCTCATGGTCTGGAGCGGGCGGACGGTGTGTTCCCGCGCGCTGGCAAGGAATGCGAGCGCACTAATGCCGATGAGAAGGGTCAGAGTCCAGATCGTCTTGGCGCTGAAATCCCCAAACCAGAGGAGCGCGAACGCGATAGCGATGGCCGGCCCGGCGGCGCCGAGGGTCAGCCAGGTGAGACGGGTCTCGTGCGAAAGGCGGCGCCGAAATTTTTGGTTCCTGAGAGCGGATTGCTGATTTGCCGGAACGGCCACGTGTTTCCCTCCCAATCTGAAAATCAGAGGCCAGCCATCTCAGAGCCCATAGTGCTGGAGGCGCCGGTAAAAGGCGCTGCGGCTCAAGCCTAACGATTCCGCCGCCTTGCGCGCGTTGCCGTCGTGCCGGGCGAGAGCCTTTTTGATCAGGAACGCTTCCACTTCTTCCAGGCTCATTTCCTCGAGCCGGGGCGAACCGTCCCCTCCACTCGTTAGGCCAAGATCGTTCTTTTTGATCTGCGCGCCCTGGGACATGAGAACGGCGCGCTCGATGACGTGATCGAGCTCGCGCACGTTGCCGGGAAACTCATGGCGCATGAGCGCCTCGTGGGCAGCGGGTTCGAACCCGGAAAGTTTTTTCCGGTAACGTTCCGCGTGCTGGCGGAGAAAGTGGGCGGCCAGCGGCGCGATGTCTTCGCGGCGTTCGCGCAGGGGCGGGAGCGGGACCTCGATCGTGTTCAGGCGAAAGAGCAGATCCTGCCGGAAACGTCCGGCCGCGACTTCGTCGGTCAGGTTGGAGTTGGTCGCGGAAATGATGCGGACGTTGGCGTGGAGCGTGCGCGAGGAACCGACGCGCTCGAACTCGCCGGTCTCGATCACGCGCAGGAGCTTGGCCTGCTGGGTCAGGGGCAGGTTGGCGATTTCATCGAGGAAGAGAGTGCTCTCGTCGGCCAGCTCGAAGCGGCCGGCGCGATCGGTCTTGGCATCGGTGAAGGCGCCCTTCACGTGGCCGAAGAGTTCGCTTTCGAAAACGCCCTCGGACAAGCCGCCCATGTTGACCGTGATCATGATCTTGCTGGCGCGCGCCGAGAGCGAGTGCAGGGCCTGCGCGATGAGGCCTTTGCCGGTGCCGTTTTCGCCCGTGATGAGAACGTTCGCATCGGAAGGAGCGACCCGGGTGACGAGCTCGATGACCGGGCGCATGCGCGGCGAATCGGAAATGATGTTCGGCATTTTGCCGCGGAGCAGTTCGTTCTTGGCCTCGAGCTGCTGGCTTTTGCGCAAGGCGCTGCCGAGCGCGATCTGGGTGCGGACGATGGCGAGGAGGCGATCGTTATCCCAGGGCTTGGTGACGAAATCGCGGGCGCCGAGCTTCATCGCCTTGACTGCGAGGTCGACCGTCGCCCAGGCGGTCATGACGACGATCGGGCAGGGTGTCGTCGAGGGCCTGGATGCGCGGGATGGTCTCGAGGCCTTCCTGGCCCGAGGTGGTGTCGCGGGTGTAATTCAGGTCCATCATGAGGAGGGCGTAGGTGCGCTTCTCGAGCGAGTTCAGGACCGCGCCTAACGACGTGACGACGTCGTCTGGTAGCCTTCGCCCTTGAGCAGGATGCGCAGAGCCTCGAGCACATCGGGCTGGTCGTCGGCGATCAGGATGCGGCTCATGGCATAACGATGAACCGCATTTTCGGGGGCGCGTCAATTCCACGAGCGCCGCGCCGGGAGTGGCGCGGGGCGTTTCGCCTAACGAAAGCGCTTCAGGGCCGCCCGGTGGTGACGGCGTAAAGATATTCGGCAAACGCGTCCACCGTGCCGGTCACTTTGTAGACGCGGCCCCACGACCAAAGCTTGATTTCGATCGGATCGTCGTCGTCCGGATCGGACCCGAGATTGAAACCGCCCAGGTAAATCACCCAATGATCCGGCGGGATGTCGTCATCTTTGCTGTGGATTTTGCTGCCGTAGCCGGTCGGCTTCTGCCGCGCGTTGTGGGTGGACTTTCGCCACCACATATTTTCCTCGCGGTCGCTCCCGCCATTTTTCAGGAGGTTCACGTCGATCAGGAAACAGGCGACGCCGCCGGCGTTGACCGCGTTTTGCGCCTTGCGCATGCAATCGATTTCGCCCCAGGAAAAACAGGTCTCCCAGCCTCCCGTCGGGAGATCGAGCACATCGCGGATCCAGCTCCGTTGCTCGTCCCAGAAGGTCATCGACTCGAGGCCGTTGGCGTCATCGTCGACATCTTCCCAGATATTGGCGTCGTCCCGCATGGTCGCGGCGATGAGCCAATCGACTTGTCCAATTTCACCGGCGATCACGGGTTCCTCACGCAATTCTTCCTCGGCGTAGATGACCCGCCCGTTGGGGCAGGTGAGCCGGCCGTGCTCCAGCAGCTCTTTCGCAGCGAGGACGTAGCGGCGCGGCCGGCGCCGGGCGAATTCGACCATGATGGCGAACGGGCCGCAAAGGCCGGTCGGATTCTGGCGCATGATAAGGGGATCGCGAAGCCGGTTCCGCAGTTCCTTGACGATGGTGGCGCGACTCATGTGCGCCCAGATGTTGCGACCTTTGCTCAGGGCGCGCAGCGCGCCGCCCGCGCCGCTGAAACGGGTGGCGAGCTGGCGGACCGAGATGGTGCCGTTGTCCGGCAGGGCGGAGGGCCAAATTGGGATGTTGGCCGATTTTTTCAGGCTCCACGACCCGGCGGGGTCGTCGAGGGCGAAGGCGGTGTCGCGCAGGGAGAGTGACATAACTTATTGCAGCGCGACCAGCACCGGCACGAGACCGGAGCCGCTTTCGAGACCGGCCAGCGCTTTGCCGAGCACGGCGCCGAACGCGCGCTCGCGATCGGTCGCCGCCATGGCGTGACCCGGTTTTGCAGAAGTGGTCAGGAGCGTTCCCGGGCGCACCGGCGACGAATCGGCTTCCACCTGGCAGAAAACCTTGCCCATGAGCGCGACCGGACGGCGGCCGGCGCGCGGGCCTTTGCGATCGAGCACGATGCCGGGCCGAAATTCGCCCGCACCCGAGATTACGCCCGCCACGCGAGTGTCGTAAGGCTCGGCGCTGGGTCGCAGGCGGCCCGGCTCGTCGTCGAGAACGAGCACCGTGCCCGCCGCAGCCGTGGGCTCGCTCATGTCGAATTCCTCGGCGCAATCGGCATTCTTGAGCACGATGTCGCCGGTCTCGGCATCGAGCACGATTTGTTCGCCCAGATTGCCTTTGTAAAGCGCGATCCGGCCCGGAAAACGATCGGCGCCACCGAGGGCGAGGCCGCCGTAGCCATCGAAGTTGCCGAGATAGGCGAAAGGCTTGCCGCTGAAATCAAACAACTGGAGAGCCCCGCCTTCCCCGGTCGGAAAGAAGCGGCCGCGCACGCTGCCATCCGCGGCCCGGAGCGAGACCGAGCTATCGGCGCTGTCGAGAAGAATCCGGCCTTCGTTATTCCCGGCCCGGATGACCACGCGCCCGGGCAACTGGTCGCTGACTCCGACCCAGAGGCCGGCCGTGCCGCCATATTCGCCCAGCCGGACGAACTCGTTAAAACCCTTGCGCAAGCGGAGCGAGATATTGCCGGATTGATCGCGCAACTCGATCGCGGGCGGGCCCATCGTGGGCTGGGCGACATCTTTGTAATTCTGGTCCACTCCCAGCCAATTGGCCGTGAGGTGCGGGAAGAAGTCCGGCGAATCGACCATCTCCACTCCGCTCCCGGCGGTCACGCCGCTGGCCGTGCCCTTGTCGGCTCCGATGTGGCTCTTCCGCTTCGTCTTGTTCCTGGCCGCGGCCGAACTGGCGACAAGGTCGGCGCCGCTCCCGCTACTGACCCCGACTGCGGAGTCGTTCCATTCCATATCCGGCGTCGCGCGCATGATTTGGTCGATCGCCGTCGTGGTTGCGCGCACCCGAAGGCCGCGGGCCGCTTCCCGTTTGGTCGACGTCTTCGCGGTCGACGCGCGGGTGGGCTTTTTGCCTTTGGAGGCAGTTTTGCTGACTGCGGTGGTTTTCTTTTTCTGCGCCATGCCTCAGTTCTGCGGCGTGGCAAAAAAACCGGCAAGAAAAATTCGCCGGCGCCACTCATGCAGGCAGCGCTATTCGCTAGAGGGCGTTGAAATGCATCGGCACGCGGACCTTCTGCGGCACCGGCCGGCCGTCCTTCAGCGCCGGGGCCCAGCGCCACTTCGAGATCGCGACCACGGCAGCGTGGGCGAAGGCGGGATTGGTCATCGTCTCGATCGCGAAGTCCTCCGCCTTGCCGTTCACCGCGATGGTGCAGATGACGCTGACAAAGCCTTTTTCCCTCCGGTCGGCCTCGAGCGCCGGGTATTCGGGTCGCATTCCTTCCAGTACCTTGGGCGGAGTGTCGTAGGTGTCCGATTTTTCGTGCACGACCGAGACCATCGGCTTGAGCGGCGTGCGGGCGCGGTCCTGGTAATTCATCCGGCAACCCGGAAGGAGGAGAAACAGAACGGCGAAGGCGGCGAAGCGCGCTCGTTGTGCGCGGGCGGCGCGAATATTTTGTTCAACCTGCACTCGTCGCTCCTTTGCTCTCCCGGGAAACGTTAGACCCGTCGCGGCGGCGCAGGCAACCGAAAGGAAATGGCGCGAGCGTGATTTCGCGATTGTGATCGGGCGCGCGGTCGGCGACAACTTGCCCGGCGTGAAAAGCGCTGCCGGACCATGGACGTGCATTCGTTTCATCTCATTTTCGTTTTTGCACTGGTGGTGCTGGTTTTCGTCGCCTTCCTGCGGGAGTGGCTCTCGCCCGACCTGGTCGCGCTTTCGGCCATGGGCCTGCTCCTGGTCACGGGGATCCTGGGGACGGAGGAAACGCTGGCGGTTTTCAGCAACAGCGCGCCGATCGTGATCGGCTGCATGTTTGTCCTGAGCGCGGCGCTGGAAAGGACGGGCGCGATCGACGCCCTGGCCCGGGTCTTTCTCCGGCTGGCGGGCACGAGCGAGCTGCGCGCGCTGGCGGCGCTGGCCGTCCTGACGGTGCCGCTCTCGGCCTTCATCAACAACACGCCGGTGGTGGTCGTCTTCATGCCGGTGGTGCTCGCGCTCGCGCGCAGCACGGAGTTGAAAGCTTCGCGGTTGCTGATTCCGCTTTCCTTTTTCTCCATCCTTGGCGGCACCTGCACGCTCCTCGGCACCTCGACCAACCTGCTCGTGGACGGCGTGACGCGGCAGCATGGCCAGGTGCCTTTCACGATCTTCGAGATCACACCGCTCGGCATCGTCTATGCCCTCATCGGCATTACCTACCTGCTGCTCATTGGCCGTAAACTTCTCCCGCGGCGCGAGACGCTGGCGGCGCTCATCGGGAGCGGAATGGCGCGGCAGTTTTTGCTCCAGGCCGTGATCAGCCGGGAGTCGCCGCTCGTGGGCAAGACGCTGCCGGAGACGCCGCTGGTACGTTTGCGCGAGGCGCGCATCATCGACGTCGTGCGCGACGGGCAACGGCTCAAGACGCCCCTGAACAAGCTGCGTTTCGAAGCCGGCGATCTCTTACTCCTCGAGTCGCCGGTCGCGGGCGTGAAAGCGATCAAGGAAATGCCCGGGGTGGTGTTCCGTTCGGAAGCGGAGCTGGATGAAAACGCGGCGCCGCGGGAAGTGATCCTGATGGAAGGAATCATCGGGAGCCGGGCGACGTTTGTCGGGAAGACGCTGCGGGAGCTGAATTTCCGTCAGCGCTATGGCGTGCTGATCCTGGCGCTGCATCGGCAGGGGGAAAATTTGCGCGAGAAATTTGAAGATGTGCGGCTGGCCTTTGGCGACACGCTGCTGGTGCAGGGACCGGCGGAGGGAATTCATCGGCTGATGCAGGAACGCGATTTCCTCAACCTGACCGAGCCGAAACAGCGGGCCTTCCGCCGGCACAAGGCGCCGCTGGCGATCGCCACGATCGGGGCCGTCATGCTGCTGGCGGCTTTCAATGTTTTCTCGATCACGGTCCTGGCGCTGATCGGCGCGATCCTCGTGATCCTGATGAAGTGTCTCGACGCCGAGGAGGCTTACGAGGCGATCGAGTGGCAGTTGCTTTTCATCATCTTCGGCATGCTGGCGCTCGGGCAGGCGATGGAATCGACCGGCGCGGCTCACCTTCTCGCGACCGGCGTGACCGGCGCTTTCGGGCGCTTTGGTCCCGTGGTCACGCTTTCGGTGATGTATTTCGTCGCGATGGTTTTGACCGAACTCATCAGCAACAATGCGGTCGCCGTCCTGCTGACACCGATCGCGTTTGAAATCGCGGCGGCGATGGGCGTGGACGCGCGGCCGTTTACGGTGGCGGTGATGTTCGGCTGCAGCGCCAGCTTCGCGACCCCGATCGGTTACCAGACCAACACTTATGTTTTCGGCGCGGGCGGTTACCGTTTCACGGATTTCCCGCGGGTCGGGGTGCCGCTCAATCTCATTCTCTGGATTGCGGCGAGCATTTTGATTCCGATTTTCTGGCCGTTTGTGCCCCGGCCCTAACGGCTGCTCTACTGGGAGGCGGCGAGGACCGGCTGATACCAGGTGGCGAGACTTTTATAGGTCGCGGCGTAGAGCGGCGCGAAGTTGGCCGGCCAGGCAGTCACGAGGAAGCGGATCTGTCGTTCGGCGTCGAGATTGATGAAGAGGATACTGCGGCAGAAATGTTTGCCCGCTTGCACGTAATCGAGCCCGACTTCGTAGCTGGTCCAGCCTTGCAGAATGGTGGGGTTGACCACTTCCCAGGTGACACAAACTTCGCTCGCATCGGCCGGGACGAGGCTGACCGCTTTCTTGCGCATCGCCCGCAGGCCCGCTTCATCGAGCGGGATTTTGGCGCTGCCGGGCTCGGAGTTTTCGATTTTCATCAGGGCATCGAGCGAATCCTTGGGCCGGAACTTGGCCGAGAGGGGATCACTGAACCGGTTCCAGCTGTGGAGCGGGCGATAGTAAAAGCGCTGTTCGCCATCGGAGAAATACATCCGCCGCATTGGAATGCCGTCCTCGATGGAATCGGAGGTGCGCTGGGTGAAGTCGATCGTTCCTCCGCCTGCGGAAAGCAGCGTGACGACCAGACTGGCGAGAGCGGAAAGAATCTTTTTCATGCCGTGAGCAGGGGTTGGATCAGAAGCGTTCCCAGCGGCCGCGCGAGTAGGTGATGCTTTGCAGGGTGCCGGGCGGTGGCGAGGTGAGAAAGAGGTTATCGAAACTCCATTTCCGCCCCGGCGCATTGTAAACGTTGGAGGTTTCGAAAATCCCGTCGAACTGCTGGCTGTTAAAAGTCTGGACCATGGAACCGAAGTAGGTCAGATCCTTGCTCCCCCAGTTTTCGAGAAAGCGCGGAAAGTTGTGCGGGCCGCCGCTGTAAACGCCGCTGTTTTGATAATTCGTCGGCACGATGCCGCTGAGGATGCCGGTGTTGACGGTGGTGTGGCTGGCGACCCGGCCGGAGAGCGCGGCGGTCGAGTTCGCGTCATTCCAGTTGTTGGAGAGAATCATCACCGCGTCGGCCATGACCGCGGTCGACCGGGCGGTGTATCCGGGCGCGACCGGACTATCGGTGCCGAGGGGATTTCCGCCAATATTCGAGGGCACGAGGTTGGGATCGTGCAAGAGGCCCAAGAGTCCGCCGGTGTTGTAATCGCCCTGGATGTAAATACCGTTGCTACTGGCGACGGTGAGGTCATCCGTCAGGATGGCACCGTTTTGCAGGCGGATCGCATTCTTGCCCGTCGGGGTGACGTCCTGGAAATAGACCACGCCGTTAAAGGCTGAACCCATGGTGGCGAAAGCGGCGTCGAGTTTTTTCATGTCGACGTTGGTGAGCAAGACATTGCCCCCTTCGCGCCAGTCGTAGATCGGGCTGGTGCTGATGGCGATGGCGTTGCGAATGGCGGTGCCGGTGGCGCCTCCGATGTTGCCGTTGGAGCCATTTTTCAGAACAATCTGGGCGCTTCCGGTCTTGGTTCGGTCGAGCGTCACGCGCACGGTCGCCTGGTTGAAGATGCGGGTGGCGGCTATCTCCGGCGGATCGGTGTGGCCGCTCACGGGCGGCTCGATCACCTCGCGCGGTCCGTCATTGTTAGGGCTGGCGTCCGTCGTGTTGAAAAGCGCGGCGGGCTCGGTCCCGAAAGGTTCGAATCGCTCGGTCTGGCTGGTTTGATTGGAGAAGGTCGTGCTCGAGCTGGAAGGAAGGCCGTCGGCCCAGATCGGAGGGTTGGGGTTGGGCGCCCCGGTCGAGCCGCCGCCATAGGTAACGAGAGGCTTGTAGGCTTCGTTGTAACTGCCGACGTAGGAGACGTTGGTCATGAATTGCAACTTGTCCGGGTTGCCGGTCGCGAGCCAGAGATCGCCATTGGAATGGACGAGGCCGTTGATGATCATGAGTGCGCCGGGATGCATCTCGATGTCATGTTCGAAAAAAATCGCCGCCTGGAAAAGCGGGACACCCGTGACCTGGAAAGTGCGCGCGAGATTCACCCGGAGCGTTCCGCGGCGCGAGGGCATGGTGGCGGTGACGGTGGCGCGACAAAAACTGGCCACGCCCGCCCAGCCAGGGTGGCCGGCGACGGAAGCCATCGAAATCTGGACCGGGCTGGTGATGGTGTTGTTGGAGGCGTCCTTGGTTTCGCTCCATTGATTGGCGTTCACGACGCTGAAGTTGGAGAAGGTGACGCCGCTGCTTTGAAAGCCGGTGTGGAGCGCCGCGGTCGGGGCGGTGATTCCCATCGAGTTATTGTTAGGCGGCCGCAGGCCGTTGGCGCGGACGGAGACCTTCCACTGGGCGAAGGCGTATTCGAGCGCGCCGTCGCCGGCGTTGATGAGCTTGTTAAAGGCTTGCTCGCGCTGGGTCTGGATGCCGTTGTGACTGGTAAAGCTCACCGCCATGCCGATCAGCACCACCGTGAGCGCGATCGTCGTGAGGGCGATCAAGATGGCGTTACCGCGCTCGTTCCGCGGCGTGATTCGAAGACCGCAGGAGTTTGAGTTCATCGGATAACGGAGGATCGGTAGGCCACAGTGGTTTTGAGATTCTGGTAGGCGTAGAAGTTGCCGACTCTCCCTCCAAATGCCGGCGAGCGAAGGCGCAGGTTGACGTCGATCGAGCGCCGACTTGTGCCGAGATATTGGAAGGGAAAGGCATTCGTCTGGCTGGCGAGCGGGAGCAGAGATGAGATCGCGACAAAGTTCGCCGGATTGTTATAAGCCGAGGATCCGTGCTCGGCCACGCTCATGGCGCGAGGATAATGCCGCAGGACGCTGCCGACCGAGATAAAGGCTGTGGGCTGGAGGAGAAAAAATTTCGCGCCGCTGGGGATGACGGTACCGAGGAACTTACTCGGCACAAAACCGTCGCCGATGGGGGAGGCAAACCACAAGGTGTGCGTGCCGGCCACGCTGGTGACCGATGTGATGATGCCCTGGAATCCGAGATCGGCCATGGTGATTTTGTCACCCGGCAGGGGCTGCGGCTGGGTCCCGGTCTTGGTTACGGTCATGGAGTACGACGCCGCGTTGACCGGGAGGATGACCTGATACGTGAGCCGACTCCCGAGATTGTAGAAGCGGACGCCGGCACTGGGACCGTTGCCGCTCAAAGTCGCGCCGGTGTCGTCGGTCAACACGGGAGTTTCCTCCGCAGCGGCGATTTCCAGGTAAAGTTTTTCGGTCGCCTCCAGCCCATTGCTGTGCGTCTGGCCGAGGGAAACGTTCTGCGCGTAGAGCGTCATTCCGAGGTTGAGCAGGGTGTAAACGATGCCGCCAAGCAGAACGAAAATGACCGTGCCGATCATTGTCTCCACGATGGTAAACGCGTGTTTAGATTTCGGCGCGGCGCGCATTTTAATCCGGAGCCCGGAGGGTGTAGGTCTCGGCAAGGTAGCTGCGACCGCGATAGGTGTAGGCCACCCGCGCGGTCACGCGGACGAGGTTCGTCGTGGCGCTGTAGAGCGAGACCAGAGTCGTGCGCGTCGCCGGGATGCGCTCGTTGCCGTTAGTGTCGGTGTAAAGCTGGACGGTTTCCGTGGAGGTCACGGTGTAGGCGGCCGATGGCGGCCAGGAACCGAAATAGGAAGGAATCGTGGCCGGCGGCGTAAATGGTGCCGCCACCACCTGGGCGACGCGTTCCTGGCAGAGAACGGCGGCGCCGTTCAGGTTTCGGTTCACTTCCGCCAGGTTGTTGGTCGTAGCCATGAAGGCCAGGGCGGCACCCAGCGCGACCCCGAGGATCAGCACCGAGACGAGAATCTCGATCAGAATTGTCGCGGCCGTCGGAGAGCGCAGGCGCAGACCTTCGCTTCGCCCGGAGAAAGTAGGTGGATTTGGAGAAAACATGACTCGTCCATAGATTAAGCACCTATCATGCCCTTATCGGAGGTCGCGATTTCCAAGCCTTTGGAGGTGAATAATTTGATCGTATAGAGTTAACCCAACAAAACGCCCGGCCGGGAAATCCCGACCGGGCGTGACGTTTTTCGAACTTCGGCTGGCGTCCTACCGGGTGGTAGGCAGCGAGCCGTCGGTGTTATAGGACTCCACCAGGCCAACGCCGCTCGTGTCGCCCACTCCGCTCAGGATCACGGTGTAGGCGCCAACCGGCAGAACCTGATAGAGAGCCGCTTCGTTCGGATCGGTCGGCGCGAGGCCCTGAGCCAGGACCGTGTCCGAATTGGTGTCGTCCATCCAATTGTCGTTTGTGCCGATGATATTCCCATTTTCATCCGCCACCGAGAGGGTGGGATCCGCGAGAACGTCGGCCACACCGGACGCGGCCAGCGACGGCCCGATACCGCGCACGATGACCTGGGCAAACCCGCCACCACCGCCGCCGAGAATGAAGCCGCCGATCATGACGTCATCCCCGGTTTGGACGAAGCCACGAGTACTAATGTTGCCGAACTTGGAATCGGTCGCGCCGTTATCGAGATCGTAAGCTTCGACGAGGCCGACGCCGGTCGTATCGCCCACGCCCCGCACCACCGCGGTGTAGGCACCGGGATCGAGATTCGCGACCAGGGCGGACTCCGCGTCTTCTGTCGGGTCCAGGTCGTTGTCGGTCAGGATCGTCTGATCTTCCGCGCTGTTATCCATCCAGTTGTCGTTCGTCGCGACCAACGCTCCGGTCGAATCGAAGAGATCGAGCGTGGGATCCTCCAGGACGCCGCTCACGCCGGAAACGGAGAGCGACGGTCCAATGGCACGCAGAACGACCTGTTTGGTGTCGTTCCCGGTGATGATGATACCGCCGATGAGCACGTTATCGTCCGTGCCAACGTTGGCGCGGGTGGAGATGTTCTGCGATTGCGACGGCGGCAGCACGTCGGCGGGGAGGACGTCGAGTTTGAAATCGATCTGCTGCACCAGCAGATCGAGCGTCCCCGGAGCGGCCGCCGAGGGAACGTTCCCCGGCGTCGGTGAGGTCGCACTGAAGGTCAGCGTCAGGTCACCGGCGAAATCACCCGCCACCGGGAAAGGAAAAGGCGCCGGTTGTTCGGCGGTGCCCTCGTAGACATTCAGCCCGGTTTCGATCGTGCCGGTGAGCGGCGGGATCGGCACTCCGGACACGGTTCCGTTGAGCGTGTAGGTGATCGGACCGCCGGTGTTGTTATCGGCCGCAAACCTGTAGGCGACGGAAAACTTCTCCCCCGCCTCGGCGGAATAAGTGCCAGCGACCGCGATGGTCGCGGTATTGCCTTGCGCCGGGACGACCGTGGTCGTGCCGGTGATGTTGATCAATCCACCAACTACGACGGTGTTGGTGACCAGCATGTTCTCGATAAAATTCTCCGGCGGCGTAAAGGTCGGGCTGCCGTCCTCCAGTTCCAGAACTCCAGCCCTTGCGGGACTGGCCAGTGTGAGAAGCGCCGCGGTGACGGCAAGAAGTGAATAAGCGATTTTTTTCATAAGTTTAATTGGTGGTATTTTCAGTCCGGTTGTCCTCATTCATTTGGGGAACACGTTAAAACTAAATCGATCCTCAAACCGCCAACGGACGCCCGCGAAGGCCCCGGCCCGTGACCTTCGGTGGCGTGAACAGTGCTTTCCTAATGGTGTATGAAAACGATTCTGGTGCTGGTCTTGAGCGTCGCTGCGCTCTTCGTTTGGCAGCGGCAGGGCAACGATGGTGAACAGTCGCCGCCGCCCGCGGCCGAAGCGCGACCCGCGGCGGTTCCTTCGCCCCCGGCGGTCTCAGAGCACAACTGGGCGAAGCATTCGCTCGATCGCGCGCACGCCGTGGCGGATCAAGTGCGGGAGTCGCGCCAGCCCGGCGAGTAGCCTTGAGGCGTTAGACTGTCAGGCCGTGAATCGCTGGAATGGATAAGCGCCAACGTCCCGACTTCTGAGTTCATTTCGCCCAAAGAAAAACGCCCGGCCGGGAAGATCCCGACCGGGCGTGCGGTTGAGAGAGGGGATGCTAGTCGGTATTGTAACTCTCAATCAGGCCGTTGCCGGTCGTGTCGCCGACACCGCTCATGATGACGGTGTATGCACCAGCGGGCAGGATCTTGAAGAGCGCCGACTCATTTGGGTCGACAGGGGCAAGACCGGCATCGCTGACCTGCTGCATGTTCGGATCATCCATCCAATTGTCGTTGGAATCGATCAGGTCGCCGTTGCTGTTGTGCAGCGCGAGGAACGGATCGGCCAGCACATCGGGCACGCCCACAGTCGCCAGGGAAGGTCCGATTCCGCGGAGAATCACGGTGGAGAAGCCGCCGCCACCGCCGCCCAGAATGGAACCGCCGATCATGACGCTCTCCTCGGTCTCGACAAAGCCTCGGGTGCTGATGTTGGCCAGCTTCGAGTTGGTTGTGGCGGCGTTGAGGTCGTAGACTTCGACCAGGGCGACGCCGGTGGTGGCACCGACTCCTTTCACGGTGGCGGTATATGCGGCCGGATTAAGAGTCTGAACAAGGGCGGACTCGAGATCGTCGCTCGGCGCAAGGCTATTGTCGGTGAGGACCATCTGGTCGGCCGCGTCGTTGTCCATCCAGTTGTCGTTGGTGGCCACGAGTGCGCCGTTGGAATCATGCAGTTCGAGAACCGGGTCAGCAAGGACGCCGGTTACGCCAGAGACGGCCAGGGAGGGGCCGATGCCACGGAGGGCGATCAACTTTGGATCGGTCCCGGTGATAATGAAGCCGCCGATGAGCACGTTGTCATCAGTGCCGACGTTAAGGCGGGTACTGATATTTAAGGACTGCGACGGCGCCTGCGCGACGGCCGGGGTCGGGTCGATTTTCACGTCGAGCTGCTGGATCGTGATATCGAGCGAGCCGGGCGCAGCGGCCAGGGACCCGGAGGTTCCGAAATCCAACACTACGGTCGCGGAGAACTCGCCGGAATCGGGGAAGAAAAAGGCGAACGGCGCGAGCTCCTCTCCGTCATATCTGTTGAGGCCGGGCAGAAGCGTGCCATCGCCGTGAAATTCGACCGGCAGGCCCATGATCGTGGCCGTGCCGTTGGCCGTGTAGGTCACCGGGGCGGGAGCATTCAGGTCGACCACGAAGCTGTAAGCGAGCGAGAAAATGTCACCTGCATTGGCTGAATACGTGCCACTGATTTCGGCCGTCACTTGGTTGCCATCGCCCGGAGTAATGGTCACGCTACCTGCGGCGTGGGCCAGTGACCCCTGGCTCGTATCGACTACGATCGTATTGTTCGTGAAGGAGCTGTCTGGGCTAAATGTCGGTCCCGAGGTGATGGCAATAATCCCAGCCGGCGCCGAGGGCGACTGCGAGTCCGTCTTCATCTGCTGCGTTCGTCTTGTCTCCGGCTGCCCGCCGCAGCCCGAGGTGAGCAACGCCGCGGCGGCGGCGACGGCTAAGAAGGTGGCGATTTCTTTCATAAGTGTGGTCCCTTTCTTTCTTTTTTCATGGGACGCTTCGATTACGAATCTGGTGTATCAGCCGCCCCTCGCGGATACGCGGATTTTGCTACTGGTAAATTCGTTAGTCTCGGCCCGATCGAACCTTCTTCGAGAGATGCAAAGACGCTTCTTCTCCTGGTACCGAGTGTGACGGCGCTCCTTGTCTGGCCGCGAAACGGCGAGAACGATGCGGTGAGCAAAAACAAGCCGGCGGTGGAACAGGTCGCCCCGGTCGCAGCCTCCGCCAATGCGACAAATGTTGGCATGCGAAGTCTCGCGAGCCATTGGTTGAAGCCAACCTGCGCATTCATGACTGCACCTTTTGCGGCAGGAAAGCCAAGTGCTCGGGGTCGAGGCGAAGGGCGAACCTGAACGCGCTGCGATTTTTTGGGCAAACCCACGGCTAGGTCAAGACTATTTTTGCCGGAAGTTGGGAACCAAACGCAGGTGGGCAGGCTGTGGCTACCTTGGCTTCTCGGAGGGACCTGCTTCGCGGCACGTCCCTCCGAGGTGATCACGCCGGTCTACCGGCGATTCGTTAGGCTGACCGCTCCGGGGGCAACCGGTCCGCTCGCTTCAAGATTGTAGGCCTCGACCAGGGCGACGCCGGTGGTGTCGCCGGCGCCGCGCACGATCGCAGTGTAGGCGCCGGGACCAAGGGCGATCTGGATGGCCGCTTCGCGGTCGTCCGTGGGCGCTAAACCCGAGGCTTCGAGGTCGGTCTGCTGGGTGTCTTTCCAGTTTTCGTTCGTGGCGATGAGCGCGCCTGTGCCGTCGCGCAATTCGAGAACGGGATCCTGCAGGGCATCCGCGACCCCGAAGGCCGTGAGGGAGGGACCGATCGCGCGCACCACCATGGTCGAAGCGGTGCTCTCCGTCCCGCCAACGATGAAGCCGCCGATCATGACGCCGTCACCCGTCTCGACCGAGCCGCGGGTGCTGATGTTGCCCAGTTCGGAGATTGCGGCCCCATCCAAGTCGTAAATCTCGACCAGGCCAACGCCGGTCCCGCCGTTGCTCCCGCGCACAATCGCGGTGTAAGCGCCCGGCTCGATCGAGGTCAGAATGGCCGATTCCAGATCGTCGCTCGGGGCCAGGCCCGACTCCATGAGTTCCTCTTCCTGCGTGTCGCGCCAGTTGTCGTTCGTCACGACCGAGCCATCCGGCAGGTGCAGCTCGAGCACCGGATCGGCCAGCGGCCCGTCCACCCCAAATGCGCCTAACGAGGGGCCAATGGCGCGGATGACAACCTGCTTGGCGCCGAGGCCGAGCGGCGTGGCCTGGATGTCCGGTCGGAGCGTGTTGATAAAGCCGCCGATGCCGGCGGCGTCACCCGTCCCGACTGCCAGGCGGGTCGAGAGGTTGCCAAAAGGGACGGCAAAATCGTAGGTCATCGTCGCGAGGTAAGCTCCGCTTGAATCATCGGTGAAGTAGGCAACGAAACCCACGTTTGGCCCTTCCACCGCCCCGGGGAAAAAGCCAACCGTGCGCACTTCGCGGCCGTCGAACATTTGACCCACCCGCAGGATCGGATGCAGCTCCCAGGTGGCGAGCATGCGGGCGAAAATGCCGGCGAATTGGAAGCCGGTGTCGAAACCCTCGAAGACCACCATCTCCTCCGAGACGCCCGGTCGTTGCACGAATCCGAAGGTTTCGCCGGCCGCACCACCGGGCATTTCTTCGCCCTCTTGCGCGATCTCCGTCACGGAAAGGTCATTCAGGTTGAGGAGGAATATCGTGTTCAGAAAGTCACTGGCTCCCGTGATCGCGGCCCAGTCGCCGAAGACGTGATGCAGCTGGCCACTGGTAAAGGTCTTGCCCGGCTCGTATTCCGTTCCATTCGCCAGGATCGCCTCCGCCGGGGTTGCGCCTTCCGCGTCTCCTCGATAGATGCCGAGGTTGGTGCCGAAGATCACCTCCCGGTCGCCGTGGAAGAAGCAACCGAAGACCGGGCCAAAGTTCGTCCCGAGGGTGAAGCTTTCCGCCACCGTAAAGCGTTCGCCGTCGGAAAACCGGTAGGTGTAAGCGCCGTTGAAGAAGTCGCCGCTCCCTTTATAGACCGCGTAACTCGCATTGAGATGGAGCGAAAAGGAGTCGAAGTCGTTAAAGGTCGTTCCGGTCCCGTTAGGCGCGGGGATCGGCCGATTCGGCACGGGGTCGCCCGCTTCAACGATTCGGAAAGCCGAGTCTTCCGTCACCACTCCGACCGCGTCGGGGACAAAGTCAACCCCGGCGTCCCAAGTCCAAACAGCCCGCAGCGGTGACGTTTTTTTTGAAAAAAAGGGCGGAAAATCCTGGTAGGTCCCGGCCGGGCGAAGTGACGTCCCGGAGAGATTGGAGCCAATCGGCACTCGCTTGGGCTGGAGATTGATGCACGCCGCCCACGGGATCCCGCCCATATTCCGCCAGCGCCCCCAGCGAGGTGTCGGAGAAGACTTCGAGTTCTCCAAAACTTCCGACCTCGTAACCGACCGCGAGATTGCCCCGAATCTCCTTTTTCCCGCTCACCCCATTGATCAAGACCAGATCGGAAACATCGAAGACGCCTCTAATTCCAACGATCGGGATTGACGGTTGGCCGTTGAGATTGAGCGCGCTAAAACCACTCTTCGTCACCAATTGCTCCGGGAGATGGAAGGGCGCGCCGGAAGTATGCCCGAAGACGTAAGCCGACAAACCGAAATTATACTGCGTTAGCTCGATTCCGTCGGTCGCCGCCACCGACCCTTTTGCCACCAGCGCGAGGACGAGGCCGATGGCCGGGAGAAGAAGTTTCGTGGCCGGATGTCTGATTTCCGTACCTGCTTTCATGACTGCACCTTTCTCTTCTGCGAGCGAAGCCTCACTCGCGGTTCACCTTGTCAGAGAAAAGGTCAACTGGGATTGGGGGGCGCCTCACGGTTCCGGCGCGAGGCCGATCTTTTCGATTTAAAGCACGGCGGTCAAGCCTTTTCTGCTAATCGAGATAGCAGGCCTCGAACAAGCCGATGCCGGTGCTGGCCCCGACGCCCCGTAGGATGACCCGGCCTTATTGACTGCTCAGCGCCAGTCGCGGCACAAGTTTGTTTCCTTAGAGCTGGTCGCTGACCTTTCGAATCTGCGCGGCCTGCTCATCGAGCCGCGCAGTCAAAGACTCGATTCCCTTCTGCTGCTGCGCCATCGCCGCTTCTTGTCTTGCCATCGCAGACCTTAAGTGGGCGATGGTTGCTTCCGCTTCTTCGACCCTGCGATGCTCTTTGAGGAATTCGTTGAGCAACATCGCGTTTACTGCCTCGTAGCGGACGGTAAAAGGTTTGCCGTCGTCATCGTGCACGACCAGGGCGGGATTGATTTTCTCCACCTCCTCGGCCACGAGGCCGAATTGCGGGATGTTTTGAGGATCGAGCTCGTCCTTGTAGTGGAAAATGACCGGTTTCAGCGCCAGGATCGACTCGCTCGCCTTGGCCATCGGCTGGATCTGCTCCTTGAAACGCTCCGAGGAGGCAGCAACCCCGAGCCGGCCAGATGCATTGACAACCACCGGAGTGCCGTTCACGGCTGCACCAGAGATGCCGGCGACAAAGGTGGCGGTGTGGGTTCCGCCCGTGCCGAGGCGGATCCGACCCGACTCGGCAGCGACACCCGCGTTGCCGATAGCGATGTTGTCACTGCCGGTCGTGAGATTGGAGCCAGCGGCAGCGCCGAGCGCAACGTTGCCGCTCCCGGTGGTGTTGTTGAGGAGTGAATTGAATCCGCTGGCGGTGTTGTTCTGCCCAGCGGAATTGCTAAAGAGTGCCCCAAAACCGTGCCCGGTGTTGTTGCCGCCGGTCGTGTTGCTGATCAGAGCCACAAATCCGGTGGCGGTGTTGTTATGGCCGCTGGTATTACTCCCAAGCGCATCAAGGCCAGCGGCCGTGTTGCTGTTGCCGGTAGTATTAAAAAAAAGCGCTCCCGTACCGTTGGCGGTATTGTTCACGCCGGTGGTGTTGCTGAGAAGGGCCTGCAGACCCGTGGCCGTGTTGTTAAAGCCGGTGGTGTTGCTATAGAGCGCATCAAAGCCAGTGGCCGTGTTGCTGAAGCCGGTGGTGTTGTTATAGAGCGCGCCGACTCCTTGGGCCGTGTTGAAGTCGCCGGTGGTGTTGCTAAAGAGCGCGGAAACACCGGTGGCCGTATTGCTGACCCCGTCGCTGTTGCTGAAGAGCGCATTGAAACCAGTGGCGGTGTTGCTGACGCCGGTGGTGTTCTCGAAGAGCGCATCGAAGCCAATAGCGGTGTTGTTGAAACCGGTCGTGTTGTTGAGCAGCGCAGCATACCCGATGGCGGTGTTGTCGGAGCCGGTGTTGTTGGATTGGAGCGCGAAAGCACCCGTGGCGGTATTACGGGCGCCGTTGATGTTGCTGTTGAGAGCGTTAACGCCGGAGGCGGTGTTGGCACTGCCGGTAGTGTTAGTGGCGAGCGCCTGCCAACCCGTGGCCGTGTTGTCGTTGCCGGATCTGTTTCTAAAGAGCGTCGCACCACCCATGGCGGTGTTTCGACTGCCGACGGTGTTGATATTGAGCGCAACAAAACCGGTGGCCGCGTTTTGGCTACCGCTGGTGTTGAACGCCAGCGCCTGGTAACCAATCGCCGTATTGCTAATCCCGGTAGTATTACTGGCCAGTGCACCGTTCCCCAAGAGCGTGTTGAGGTTCGCGTCGCAGTCTTGGTCACAAACCGCTCGAATCGTTGACGGCTGCGCCAGCGACAAGACGAGGGCAAGGGCGACCAGCGCCAACTCGCGCCACTTGATTGGACGGTTAATCGAATTCCTTGCGCCTGGATTTGTCGTTCTCATATACAGCCTTTCCGTTCCCCCGACGTGTGGATGGTGAGAGTGCAGGTCTGAACGAGGAAAGGAAGCGGTCGGGAGAAGCGCTCTCCCCCCCGTTCGGGCCTTGCGCCAGCACATTCCTCCCCTGAGCGGTTGTCAATTCAACTTTTTGCCGGGAAAGCCTTGGCGAGCCCTAACGATGGTCGATTTGTTGCGGCGGCCGGGTCAGTCGTCGGCGGATGCCCATCTCCGCCGAGCCCGCCAGTCCAGATGATAAGCCTCGACCAGGCCGATGCCGGTGGTGGTGCCAACGCCCTGCATGATGGCGGTGTAATTGCCGGCGGCGAGAGTGGCGAGGATGGCGGATTCCAGGTCATCGCTCCGCGCGCGAGAGTGGCTTCGATCTCAGTTCCTACGTCGAACGCCAGTTGTTATTCGTCATCACGAGTACGCCGTTGTCATTGGCCGTGACTCCATCGGCGTCTTCCGACCCCTCGAGCAGATCGATCCGGAGGGTTACTCTTTCGCGCCAAAGAGGGCGGGCAGATCGTCCCCCAGAAAACTGAAGAATTTTTTATCGCCCATATGATTGTAGTTGGCGGCGGCGGCCACCGCCATTCTTCGCCCCGGATAGTAGCGAACAAGGCCATAGCCACCGTTGGTCAGGCCATTGTGGCCATAGCCAAACACCTCCCCCTCGGTATTTAGCAGTTCGTAAAAGCCAAAGGTTTGCAGGGTGCCATTTCCCCCGGCACCCGAGACCGCCGCCGATCCATCGTTCAAGCGTGCTGGCTTCGTCAGCAGGGCACGTGACTCTGGCGAGAGAAAGTCTGTGGCGAAGATCGCATGGATGAACTTTGCCAGATCACGTGCGGAAGATATCACTCCGCCGGATGGATAGCAGTCGGAGTCGTCCCGGAATATGGTGTTAATGAGCTCGGCATCCTTCATCCAGGGAAACACGGGGTTTTTGGCTGTTACCGTGTAGAAGCAGCCACGGTTTGGAATGATTTTTAGCGAATCGTTCACACCGGTGCCGGATAGTCCGAGAGGTTTGGCAATAAGCGTTTGCAGTGCATCGGGATAAGATGCCGACGCCGCTTTCTCAATGACAAGGCCTAAGAGGTTATAGCCAAGACTACTGTAGTGATATTTCGTTCCCGGCTCGGCCACTAAGGGATCGTCCCGCCACGCTTTTATCCCAGCTTCGAGGTTTGGGAGGTAGCGCACATTATTGGCTTCTTCGAACTTTGAGAAATCGTACTGTCTGATGCCAGACGTGTGGGTGGCAAGCTGCCGCACCGTGATCGGCTTTTGCTTGCGAGGAAAGTCCGGTACGTATGTTTGAATGGGAACGTCGAGCTCGAGTCGCCCCTGATCTACGAGCTTAAGAGCCATGGCCGCCGTGATCGGCTTCGCTATGCTGCCGACGCGAAGACGATGATCGTGACGTAAAGCGATCCGTTCCTCAAGATTCGCAGAACCCGCAACACCGTCCCAAAGCAATTTCCCATCGATGACGACGGCGGCCATCACGCCAGAGCCATGATCTGCCGCGAGGGTATTCATCAACAACTTCTCGGCGGCCGAATTTCTTTCCGCACCCCAGCTAGCGACTGCGGCGCCGAATAAAACCAACAGCGTGATCGCGCCAGTCAAGCGCATCTTGACATGATTCCCCGCGGCTGACGTCTCGGGACGAAAGGTCGTGACCAATATCCAATCAAGGTGTCAGCCGCCGCTATGACGGCAAAGGCGCAGCCGAAGACAAAAATGCTAAGAGTGGTTTTCATGGTTTGTGAGGCTCGGTTCGTTCTGGTGTGGGTGGTGAGACTCGTCCTATTCGAGATGGTAGGCCTCGACCAGGCCGATGCCGGTGGTGGCGCCGACGCCCTGCATGATGGCGGTGTAATTGCCCGCGGCGAGGGTGCCGAGGATGGCGGACTCGAGGTCGTCGTTAGGGGCGAGGCCGGTCGCCTCGATCGCCGCCTGTTGGGTCGCTTTCCAGTTGTCGTTGCCCTGGACGAGGGCGCCGTTGCCGTCGCGCAGTTCCAGGGTCGGATTGGCCAGCGGGTTGGGGACGCCAAAAGCGCCTAACGACGGCCCGATGGCGCGCAGAAGAATCGAGCCGCTCGGGGCGGTGTCGGGCCCGACGATGATGCCGCCGATCATGACGTTGTCGCCCGTCTCGACCAGGCCGCGGGTGCTGATGTTAGCGAGGGCGGAATCGACGTCCGAGCTGAGGTCGTAGGTCTCGACCAGGGCGACGCCGGTGCCGCCATTAAACCCGCGGACGATGGCGGTGTAGGCGCCGGGATCGAGGGTGGCGAGGATGGCCGATTCGAGGTCGTCGGTCGGGGCAAGACCGCTGGCCATGATTTCCGCTTCCTGGTCATCACGCCAGTTGTTGTTTGTCACCACCGTGGTGCCGTCGGGATAGTTCAACTCGAGCGATGGATTGGCCAGCGGGTTGGCTACGCCAAAAGCGCCTAACGACGGCCCGATCGCGCGCACGATGACCTCTTTGGGATCGTTGCCGGTGATGATGAAGCCGCCGATGAGGACGTTGTCGCCCGTCTGGACGCGCAGCCGGGTGGAGATGTTGAGAAAGCGGCTGAGCGCCGGGACCACTTCGCTCGCGAGCGAGAACTCGGAGGTGTTGCCCGCCGGGTCGGTCGCGGTCGCGGTGATGAAGCGGCCGAGCGCGCTCGCTTCCAGCGGGAAAGTGAAATCAACCGTGCTTTGCGCATTGGTCTGGACGTCGAGCGAACCGAGCCAGGTCTCCCCTTCGCCGTAGCCGGAAGCATCCACCTCGGCGCTGCTGTAGAAATTAAGCACGTAATCGGTATTCGGATTACTCGTTAGGCTGCCATCCACCGACCGGTCCTGGCCGTCGACCGCGATCTGGTCGATGACGGGATAATTTTGCAGGTTGTTGGCGCCGACATCGGCGTCGGGGAAATCGTTCGCGGTCACCCCGGTGGCAGGGTCTTCGATCCCGCCGGACAGGTTGATGCCGATGCCTTCATTGGCGTAAATCGAGTTGCCAAAAATGTTGTTCCCGGTGCTGGTCGAGACGATTGCGACCCCGCCCGCGCCGCCGTTGAAGGCGATGACGTTTCCGGAACCGGCCGGCCCGCCGATAGTGGTGCCCGAGCCGCTGACGAGGAGGATGCCCGCCCCGAAAAAGTCGAGCCCGGCGCTGCCGGTGGCGTCGGTGCCGATGAGGTTGCCCTGGATCAGATTGCCGATCGAGGCCGCGCCTTCGATTCGAATGTTGGAGAAGTTGCCCGAAATGAGATTGCCCGCACCCGGGACGGACCCGCCGATGAGGTTGGCGGGCGATTCGACGATGCTCACGCCCTCGAGGTCGTCGACACCGAGGTCGATCATTCCGCTGATATCGGTGCCGAGATAGTTGCCCTGCACCGTGTTGGCGGTCGCTCCCTCGGTCATGCGCACGCCGATATTGTTTCCGGTGATAATGTTTCGCGCCGCGGCGATCGTGCCGCCGACGAGATTGTCGGTCTCGCCTTCGATCAGGATCCCGCTGTCCCCGTTAGGCAACTCGCTCGTGCCGGCCGCGTTGGTTCCGATCAGGTTGCCCTGAATGACATTGAACGGGGAAAAAATATTGATCCCGTGCGCGCCGTTGCCGGAAATGACATTGCGCGCGCCCGGCTCGGTGCCGCCGACGGTGACCCCTCCCCGGCCGAGGCGGATTCCATCCAAACTATTGCCCAGGGCCGCCGTGCCAGTGCGGTCCGTGCCAATGTAATTTCCGACGATGAGTTGGGTGGTGCCAAAGAGTTCGACCCCGATCCCGTTCTCGTCGTTTCCGGAAATGAGATTGCGCGCGGCCGGTGTGAGACCGCCAATAACATTGCCATCCACCCAGATCCTGATGCCATTCGCCCCGTTGCCGAGGTCGAGGGTGCCGGAAGAGTCGGTGCCGATGAAATTTCCGTCGATCGCATTCTCCGCGGACGAGACCCGGATGCCATCCACACCGAAACGATTGATCACCAGGCCCCGGATGGCGCAGCCGTTCACATTCACGGTCAGCCCGCTGCTGAGCGCTCCCGCATTCGTGCCGTTCAGCTCGATCAGGAGCACCGCATCGTTCCCGGTCGCGAGGGTATTTTGAGAGGCGCCGGGCTGGGTGTAGCCCTCGATCGAGACGGGATCGGTGAGGGCAGGGTAGGCGCTCGTGGGCGTGATCGTCCGCACGCCCGCCCCGGGGATGTTGAAGATGATGGTGTCCTCGCCGGGATTGGCATTGGCGGCGGTGATCGCCTCGCGCAGGGTGCAGGCAGAAGTGCAGACGCCATCGCCGGGGTCCGCCGTGTTGGTTACGATGAAGTCATCGGCCGCCGCGGATTGGGCCAGGCTGAGCGCGATGGCCAGGGTGACGAAGCTAATTTTCATGGGCGTGGATCTCCTTTGGTTAACGCCCGGCCGCAGAGCTGTTCCTCGTTAGGCAGAAAAGCGCCCCACGTTTCCGGCGCAAGCGCGATTTTGAGACGGCCCCGGGCCCGGTCAAGCCTTTTCCCCGGCGTTGCGCCCAGCCTCCGGCTGGCGCACGCTGCGCGGATGAATCTTATGCTCTTCCGCCTCGCGGCTGCCTTTTGTTTCCTGGGTGTGGCACTAGGGGCATTTGGCGCGCACGCGCTCAAGGGAACGTTGGAGACAAACCAGACGACGGAGGTCTGGAAGACGGCAGTACTTTATCATTTTATTCACGCCCTCGCTCTCCTCGTGCTCGCCGCGCTGCCGAACTTTCCTCGCGCCACGGCCGGGCTCTTCGTCGTCGGGATTTTCGTTTTCAGCGGCAGCCTCTACCTCCTCGCCCTAACGAACGTGAAATGGCTCGGCGCGATCACGCCGCTGGGCGGGCTTTGTTTCCTCGCCGGCTGGATCTGTCTGCTCGTCTGGCCGCCGCGCCTTTAGGCGATTTTTTGCGGCGCGGGGATGCGCCTTGTCGGCCGGCGGTTGGTTCTGCTATGATCGACCTAACGAATGCTGGCCCTGGCTGACGCCCAACGATCGGTCGCGACGATCGCGGTTTTTATCGCGACTTTTCTCGTCACGCTCGCGCTTGGGCGTCTCCTGAAACGCCGCGCCGGCGTGCCCTTCGGCATCTTCTTTCAGCTCTTCGCCCTCACCCTCGGCTTTTACCTCGCCGCCTGGGTTTACGGGCTCGATTTGCGCTGGCGCAACCATGTCGGCGCCGCCGTCGCCCTCCTCAGCACCGCGGTCGTGATCGCGCTCGTCGATCGCTATCTCTGGGATCTTTATTTCGAGCAAAAACGCCAGACCGTCATTCCAAAGTTCCTCCGCGAAGTCGTCGCGCTCGTCATTTTCCTGATCGCGCTTCTCCTCGTCCTGAGTTTTGGCTACAACGCGGAGCGCGAATTGCGCGGCCTCCTCGCCACCTCTGGCGCGGCCGCCATCATCCTCGCTTTTGCGACGCAAAATCTGCTCGGCGGCGTCATTGCCGGGATGTCGCTCCAGATCAGTAAACCCTACAAGGTCGGGGACTGGCTCCGAGTCGACCAGGATTATGCCGAGGTGATGGAGATCAACTGGCGCTCCACCCGCCTGCGCACGAACGACGCCATCTACCTCGACATCCCGAACAATGAAATCGTTAGGCAAAAAATCGTCAACCTGCACTACCCGCAGCAGCTCCACGCCATGCGGATCGTGGTCGGGGTCGATTACAACACCCCGCCGAACAAGGTGAAGGACGCGCTCCTCCAGGCCACGCTCCAGGCCGAGGGCGTGCAGAAGTCGCCGGAACCGAAAGTCTACCTGAAAGATTTTGGCGACTTCGCGATCAGCTACGAGATCAAATTCTGGATGCTCAGTCACAGCGAATACAACAACGTCTGTGACGCGATCCGGACCAATGTTTGGTACAAGTTCAAACGCCAGAAGATCACCATCCCGTTCCCCATCCGGACCCTGGAAGTGAGCCGCAAACGCGCGGCCAAGCCGCAGGAGGAGCACAATCAGACGAAGGCGATCCTGGAAAGCGAACCGCTCTTCAGCTGCCTGACCGGCGAGCAGATCGATCAAGTGATCGAAGGCTCGCGCACCGTTCGTTTCGGGCGGGGCGAAAAGATCATCGAGCAGGGCGCGGAGGGCGCCTCGATGTTTGTCCTCCTTCACGGCGCCGCGGCCGTTTCCGTTTCCCAGAATGGCAACATGATCCGGGTCGGCTCGCTCCGGATGGGAGATTGCTTTGGCGAAATGTCGCTCCTCACCGGCGAGCAGCGCAGCGCGACGGTGCGGGCGGAAGACGATTGCGAAGTAATCGAAATTGCCAAGCCGGCGATGGCGTCTGTCCTGCGCGAAGCGCCCGATTGCGTGACGCAACTGAGCGAACTGCTCGCCACCCGCAAGATGGAAACCGAAGGCCTCCTCAAGGAACTGGGGCAGAGCGTTGAACAGACCCGCGCGCGGGAATATCGGGCCACGTTCCTGCGCCGGTTGCGCTCCGTTTTCGAGCTCTAATAGCCCGTTCGCCGCCGCTGTCCTCGCCTACCGAGAAGGTCGACAAAGCGGTTGCCACCCGGGCAAATCCCTCTAATGTCCTGCCTTCCTCCCTCCGGGACCCATCTATGACTCTATTCGCCTTATCGTTTCTTTCTTCGGGCATCACGATTTCGATGCTCTGCGCTGTCGCGGGACTGGTCTTCGCGTTCTTCCTCATCCTGGCCGTGAGCAAGGCTTCGCCCGGCAATGCCCGCATGCAGGAAATCGCCGCTGCCATCCAGGAAGGCGCCAAGGCTTATCTGAATCGCCAGGTCATCACCATCAGCGCCATCGCGGCGGTGATTTTTGTTCTCCTCTTCCTCTTTATGAAGGACGGGGCCGGCGCTACCGCCGTCGGCTTTTTGATTGGGGCGTTTTGTTCCCTCATCGCCGGCTACATCGGCATGCGCATCGCCGTCCTGGCGAATGTGCGCACCACCCAGGCGGCCAGCACTTCGCGCACGAAAGCGCTGCGCGTGGCCTTCAATGGCGGCGCTGTCACCGGTTTGCTCGTGGTCGGGCTCGCTCTTCTTTCCGTCGGAATTTTCTACACCATCGCGGGCAAGATGATCGGGCATGAACTTGCCATTCGCAGCCTCATCGGCCTCGCACTCGGCGCCAGTCTCATCAGTGTCTTCGCGCGGTTGGGCGGCGGCATTTACACCAAGGCGGCCGACGTCGGCGCGGATTTGGTCGGCAAGATCGAAAACACCCTCGAGGAAGACGATCCCCGTAACCCGGCCACCATCGCCGATAACGTGGGCGACAACGTCGGCGATTGCGCCGGCATGGCGGCGGACGTTTTCGAGACTTACGCGGTCAGCCTGATCGGCGCCATCCTCATCGGCGCGCTCACGATCGCGAACGAGCCCGCGGCCGTCATTTATCCCTTCGTCCTCGGCGGTATTTCCGTTCTCGGCGCGATTCTCGGGATTCTTTTCGTCAACCTCACGAGCCTGAAACCCGGCTCGGCGCTGATGGGCGCGGTCGGCGCCAGCGCCCTGGTCTCGGCCATTCTTTTTTGGCCCGCCACCCACATGATGTTCCCGAACGGCCTCACCGTTTCCGGCGTCGCGCGTTCCTCGACTTCGCTTTATTTCGCCGCGCTCGTCGGCCTCGCGCTCACCGGCATCGTGGTCCTGATCACGAACTACTACACTTCCACCGCCTATCGGCCGGTGCGGAAGATCGCCAAGGCCTCCGAAACCGGCCACGCCACCAACATCATCGCCGGCCTCGCCATCGGCCAGCACGCCACCGCCCTCCCGGTCGCGTTCATTGGTCTCTCCATTCTCTTCAGCTTCCACTTCGCTGGTCTTTACGGCATTGCCATCGCCGTCATGAGCATGCTCTCGATGGCCGGCATCATCATCTCGCTCGACGCCTTCGGCCCGATCACGGATAACGCCGGCGGCATCGCCGTCATGAGCGAATTGCCGAAGGAAGTGCGCGACACCACGGACGAACTCGACGCCGTCGGCAACACCATGAAAGCGGTGACCAAGGGCTACGCTATCGCCTCCGCCGGCCTCGCCGCGCTGGTGCTTTTCGGTTCTTACGTCGAGGAATTGCGCGCGCATTACCTCGCCTCCGGTCTTGCTTATAACTTCGATTTCTCGCTCAACGATCCCAAGGTGATCATCGGCCTCTTTATTGGTGGCCTGCTCCCGTTCGTCTTCACTGCTTTCAGCATGGACGCGGTGGGCAAGGCGGCGGGCGCCGTCGTCCGCGAAGTGCGCCGGCAGTTGACCGCCAAGCCCGGCATTCTCCGCGGCGAAGACAAGCCCGACTATGGCGTTTGCGTCGATATCGTGACCAAGGCCGCGCTCCGCGAAATGATCATTCCCGCGCTTCTGCCGGTCGCCTTCGTGCTCGCGGTCGCGGCGATCAAGCCGCTCGGCCCGGTCGTTCTCGGCGGCATGCTGGTCGGTACCATCGTGACTGGTTTGTTCGTCGCCATCGCCATGACCTCGAGCGGCGGGGCCTGGGATAACGCGAAGAAATACATCGAAGAAGGAAATCTTGGCGGCAAAGGCTCGTTTGCGCACGCCGCCTCCGTCACCGGCGACACCGTCGGCGATCCCTACAAGGACACCGCCGGTCCCGCGATCAATCCCATGATCAAGGTGGTCAACATTGTTGCCATTCTCATCATTCCGATTTTCTTTTAGGTTGCCTGACCAAAAAACAGCGATGGACGCGCCCGACTTTCAGCTCGTCCCCGCGCCGCAGCGGGAAGTGCCGGCCGTGGCCGACCCGGGCGCGAGTCCGTTCAAGATTGTGGTCGATCCGCAGATGCGCCAGCAACTGCGGCGGGCGTTGATCGAGTTGATCGATAACCACGACGAATCGCTCGCGGCGCATTATTCCGACGGCCGGCTCGCGCTCGAATCCTACAAGGAATACATCGAGGTCTTTCGCCCGCAGTCTGAAAGAGACGATGGAAAGCCGGGAAGGCGTTTCTTATTTGCTCCGCGCGGTCGGGTTCGACGTGCCGCCGGAGGAGGTCAATCTCCGCCCGGATTTACGCTGGAAATCCGCCCCGCGCCCCTAACGAAATGTCGAGACGGCCGTCTCGGCCGCAAGGCGCGAGCAATTCCCGCTTGTCTCTCGCCGCCGTCTGTGAACAATCGCCCTCGCTAAGCAAATGGCTACCGTCCTGCTCATTGAAGATGATGCCGAAAGCCGTCGGACCACGGCGGAGCTTTTCGCGCGCGACGACTGGCATATCCTCGAAGCCGGCGACGGCGAGGTGGGAATCAGCCTCGCCCTGGAGAAACGACCGGAGCTGATCCTGTGCGATCTGCTCATGCCGAAAGTGAACGGCTTCCAGGTTTGCCGGGCCATTCGCCAGCATTTGCAGCGCAGCAAAATCATCATCGTTTCGGGCCGCGATTACGGGGTCGATCGCAAGAGCGCGCTCGAATCCGGGGCGGATGAGTACCTCGTCAAGCCGATCTCCTGGGAGAAGCTGCGCGAAGTGATCGATCGGGTGATGCCTGAAGCCGACCGTCCGTCGACCGGCCCTGTGCCGGAATTCACCCCGCCCTCCACCCGGCTGCGCTTCTGGGGCGTGCGCGGTTCCATTCCCGTCCCGGGATCATCGACCGTCGGCTACGGCGGGAACACCAGTTGCATCGAAGTGCGGGCCGATGGGGAGATCATTATCCTCGATGCCGGCTCCGGAATGCGCGAGCTGGGGATCGCGCTCGAGCAGGAATTCGGCAGCCGGCCGATCAAGCTGACGCTGCTGATTTCCCACACGCACTGGGACCACATCCAGGGCCTGCCTTTCTTTCTCCCGGCCTACAACGAGAAAAATTCGCTTCGCCTTCTCGGCTACGAAGGGGCGCGCGCCGGTCTCGCCACGATCCTCGCCAGCCAGATGGAGACCTCGGTTTTTCCGGTCAGTCTGCGCGACATGCCGAGCGCGATCGAGATCGAGGAACTGCGCGACATGGAGTTCAGGATCGGCAAGGTGCGAGTGGAAGCGCGCTTTGTGAATCATCCCGGGATTTGTGTTGGTTATCGGCTCTTCACCCGCAACGGGTCGATCGCTTATCTCCCCGATAACGAGCCCTACGACGTGCTCAAAAGCAGCCTCGCCGGGAAGGGAAAAGCCGAGCGCGAAAAAGCGCAGGCTTACGCGGCGGCGGCGCGGACCAAGCTGGTCGAATTCCTCCGCGGCGTCGATGTCCTGATCATCGATTCGCAATACACCGATGAGGAATACGAGAAGAAAGCCGGTTGGGGTCACGGCTCGCTCAGCAGCGTGGTTTCGCTCGCGCTCGACGCCGATGTGCACAAGCTCTTCCTCTTTCACCATGACCCGAGACGCGACGATAAAGCCGTCGACGCCATGGTCGAGGCCGCCCGCACGCTCGTCCTGGAAAGCGGCAAGCCGATGGAAGTGGACGCCGCGCGGGAAGGCGCCGAAGTCTGGCTGGGCGCGCGGAGCTAGCCGCGCAGGGCCGAAGTAAAGCGGACTAATTCCTCCGCGACCTGCTTGATGCGGTTCGTGATCTTCTCATCGGTCACGGTTTCGTCGTCAAAGGCGCTGCCGGTGGCGAAGACGAAGCGAGGAATGACCACGCAGCGAAAGTCGAGCATCAGACTGTTGGCATAAGCCATCACCGACATGTAGCTGCTCATCCCGCCCGCCGCGCAGAGAAAGCCCACCACCTTGTCTTCCCAGGCGCCCCCGGTGAGCTCGATCATGTTCTTGGCCGAGGCGCTGACGTCGTAGTTATAAACCGGAGCTGCCACGATGATGCCGTCGGCGGCCGCGATCGCGGTCGTGAGAGTTTTCGCCGCCGGATTGGCGTAGCAGGCATCCGCATCGCAGAGCGGCAGGTTCATTTCCGCGAGATCGAGCCAGCTGCAGTCCACTTTCTTTTCCTGGAGATGCCGAAACGCGATCCGCCCCATCTTGCGGCTCCTGCTGGCAGGATTTCCGCTCGAGCTGACGACCAGATACTTCGGCATGGCAGGGAATAAGGTTGCTCCGCGGCCCGGTCAAGATTCGGTCCCGCTCCTAGAGCCAGCGCCGCTTCTTGAAATAAATCAGCTGTCCGATCGCGATCAGGATCATCGCCCCGACGCAGATGAAGTAGCCATAAGGTTCCTTCAATTCTGGTATATGCTCGAAGTTCATCCCGTAAACCCCGGCGATGAAGGTAAGCGGAATGAAGATAGCCGAGATCACAGTCAGGGTGCGCATGATCTCATTCGTGCGCATGCCGATGCTCGAGATATGTATCTCGGTCAGGCCGGAAAGAACGTCCCGATAAGTCTCGACCACGTCCATTAACTGCACGCTATGGTCGTAACAGTCGCGCAGATAGACCTTCGTTTCCGGGCGAATCAGACCCGGGTCTTCATGCAGGAGAAGATTGGTCACGTCGCGCAATGGCCAGACCATTCGTCGGATCTGGGTTAGCGTTCGCTTATGCTCATGCAGGCTGCCTACCGGACGCACCAGCGGGTTATCGACTAACTCATCTTCGATGACGTCGATCTCGTTCCCGATCGATTCCAGCACGGGAAAATAATGATCGATGATCGAGTCGAGCAAGGCATAGGCGAGGTAATCCGGCCCGGCCTTGCGAATCCGTCCCTTGCCACTCCGGATCCGCGCCCGCACTGGTTCGAAGACGTCGCGTTCCGGTTCCTCCTGCAGGGTGATGAGAAAGTGTTTGCCCAGGAACATGCTCACCTGCTCTCCACCTATCTCATTGTCGCCATCGAGATAGATCATCTTGGAGACGATGAAGAGATAGTCGTCATACTGCTCCACCTTGGGCCGCTGGTTGGTATCGACGACATCTTCCAGGGCGAGGGGGTGAAGATTGAAATGTTCGCCGAGAATGCGCAGGACACTGAGATCGCCCAGGCCATCGATGTTGATCCAGGTTACGAGCTCGTTGTTCAGATGGACTAGCAGCTCGTCACAGTCGACGTCCTTGCGTTCCTCGAGGCAGTCCGGCCCATACTCGATCAGGGTGATAACGGGCGCTTCCGTCGGGGAATCCTGGGCAAGCTTGAGCAAGCCAGGCGCTTCACCCGGCACTACCTGGCGTCGTTTTTTAAACATGCCGCCATGGTGTGCTCACCGGCCATCGCCGCGCAAGCGCGATGTAGAGGCGGCCATGTCGGCCGCGACCGTCCCCCAGCGGGCACACGCCCGCCCCTACACCTTCAGCTTGCGCTCGAGGATTTCCCCCACCAGCGCGGGATTGGCCTGGCCGCGTGAAAGTTTCATCACCTGCCCTTTGAGGAAGTTGAGGGACGGGGCGTGTCCCATCTGGAAGTCGGCCACCGGCTTGGGATTGGCCGCGATCACCTCGTCGCAGAGGGCTTCGATCGCGCCGGTGTCGCTCAATTGCGCGATGCCCTGTTCCTCCACGATGGCGCGGGCTGTTTTGCCCCCGGCAAACATTTCGGCGAAAACTTCCTTCCCCTGGCGGCTGCTGATTTTTCCCTCGTCGATCAGGTTGACCAGTTCATCGAGCGCCTCCGGCGCGAGCGGAGAATGCCCGATCGTCAATCCGGCGTTCGTTAGGGCGCTGAGCAGGTCGTTCAGGATCCAGTTCGCCACGTTCTTGGCCTTGCGCGCGCCGCGGGCGGCGCTTTCGAAATAGCCGGCCAGCTCGAGATCGTTCGCCAGTACGCCCGCGTCGTAGGGGCTGACCTCGTATTGCGCGATGAAGCGGGCGCGCTTCGCCCCGGGCAACTCCGGCAGCCGGTCGCGTACTTCCGCGAGCAATCCGTCGCTGCGCACCGGGAGCAGATCCGGATCGGGAAAATAGCGATAATCATGCGCCATCTCCTTCGTCCGCATGACGAAAGTCTTACCCGCATCGTCGTCCCAGCGCCGCGTTTCCTGGACGAGAGTTTCACCGCGGTCGAGCGCTGCGCTTTGCCGTTCCACCTCGTAGGCCAGCGCGCGACGCACGCCGCTGATCGAGTTCATGTTCTTGATCTCGATCTTGGCCCCGAGTTCCGGTTGCGATTTTGGACGGAGCGAGATGTTGCAGTCGCAGCGCAACTGTCCTTTCTCCATGTCCGCGTCGCTCACCTTGCCGTAGGTCAGGATCTGTTTGAGCGCGGTGAGAAAAGCGAAGGCTTCTTCCGGCGAATGGATCTCCGGCTGAGTCACGATCTCCATCAGCGGCGTGCCGGCGCGATTGAAATCGATTCCAGTGCTGCTCTCGAAATGGAAACTCTTCGCCACGTCTTCCTCGAGGTGAATCCGAACGAGATGAACTTCCTTTTCCGGACCGGTCAGTTCTTTTTGCGCGTCCTTCGGGTAGGCCAAAGTATGAAGCGGAACGCGCCCCTGCGCGCAGAGCGGTGTGGTGTATTGCGTGATCTGGTAATTTTTCGGCATGTCCGGGTAGAAATAATTCTTCCGGTCGAACTGGCAGACCGGCGCGATCTCGCAGCCAAGCATCAGCCCGGTCAGAGTCGTTAGGCGCAGCGCTTCCTCGTTCATCACCGGGAGCGCGCCCGGCAGGCCGAGGCAGGTTGGGCAGGTGAGGGAATTCGGTTCCGCGCCAAACTCCACCGCGCACCCGCAAAACATCTTCGAGCGCGTCTTCAGCTGCACATGCACCTCGAGGCCGATGCTGGTCAGATATTTCGCGCTCATTTCTCCAGCGCGTAGTCGAGCGCCTCTTGGAACTTGAAGCTTTTCACCTGCCGGGCGAGCGCCGGGTCGTTCATCGCCGCGATCAGCTTCGGATGTTGCATGAGCTCGAGGTAGCGCTGCTGCTGGATCAATTCGATGATTTCCGGATCGTCCCGCAAGGCGATGATCCTCGGGTTCTCGGTCAGTTCCTTCGCCCCGGGGAAGCTCAGGAAACGTTCCGCACTGCGCGGATTGGACGCCAGCGTCCCCACTTTTCCCAGGGTCTGGTAAGTCTGAGCCGGGACAACATCGACCGCCTTGACTGTTTCCCCGAGCGATCCCATTTCGATCGAGTTTTTTAATTTGGCGAGCGACTGGATCATCGCCGGCGGGTTGTTAGGGGCGGATGCCGTTTGGGGACGCGGCAGGCCCGGGGAGCGCGCCGAATTGTTCACGGGCGCGCGCATTTCGGCGCTGGCAATGGCGCCCGTCGAGCGAATCGCGACGACAATCAGCCAGACACTGAAGAGACCGAAAAATATTCCCAGCACTCCACCGCAAATCCCATAAACCAGGCGCACCAACCCGGCGCTTTGCTGCCCGGTGCGCTTGAAAAGGATCGCGCCCAGCGTGCTGATGACCGCGTAAACGACGAGGGCAAGGACCGCTCCCGCCAGGATCGAAATCATGAGATCGGGCATGCGCAGGAACGGGCGCAGGACCGGAAGCAGGAGACGGCCGCCAAAGATTCCGCTGCCGTAGGCGGCGGCGAGCGCCAGGAGGCGGACCAGTTGCCTAACGAGTCCAAGTCGCCAGCCGCGGACGATTTCAAACGCGATCAGGATGAGCGCGAAGGAAACAAAGATCGTCTGCCAGAGCGTGGAGCCGGTGGTCATGAAATGCTGCGTTGCCGCAGGGCGTGATCGCAGAGCACGAGCGCGGCCATCGCCTCGACCATCGGCACCGCCCGCGGCAGCACGCACGGGTCGTGCCGGCCGCGCGCCGCGAGAGTGGTGTCTTCCCCGGCGGCGGTGACGGTTTTTTGGGCGCGCGAGATCGTCGCGGTCGGCTTGAAGCCGACCCGGAAAATGATGTTTTCGCCGTTGCTGATTCCGCCCTGGACCCCGCCGGAGCGATTGCGTTGTCGTCCGGACTTTTTCGTCGCGCATTTCAAACGGATCGTTGTGCTCGGAGCCGCGCATTCGGGCCGCGGAAAACCCGGAGCCGATCTCAAAGCCTTTTGTCGCCGGCAGACTGAGCATCGCCTTGGCCAGGTCGGCTTCGAGTTTGTCGAAGACCGGATCGCCCAGCCCGGCCGGCACGCCGCGCACGACACCTTCGATGATTCCCCCTAACGAATCGCCGTCCGCCCGCGCCTGCTCGATCGCGCTGGATCATTTTCTCCGCCGTCGCCGCATCCGGACAACGCACCGCATTCGCTTCGACCTGTTCGCGCGTGACGCTTCGCCGGATCCACGGCGGCGCTGAGATCATGGACGTGAGTCACGTAGGTGATGAACTCGAGCTCGGGATGAAGATGCGCCAGCACCTGGCGGGCGACGGCGCCGGCGGCGACGCGGCCGATGGTTTCGCGGGCGGAGGCGCGGCCGCCGCCCTGCCAGTTGCGGATGCCGTACTTCGCTTCGTAGGTGAAATCGGCGTGCGAAGGCCGGAAGGTGTCCTTCATTTCCCGGTAGGCCTCCGGACGCGCGTCCTGGTTGCGAACGAGAATGGCGATGGGCGTGCCGAGCGTCCGGCCCTCGAAAACGCCGGAAAGGATCTCGCAGCGGTCGGCTTCGTCGCGGGGCGAGACGATCGGCGCTCTGCCCCGGGCGACGGCGGTCGAGTTCGCGCTGGATCTCAGCTTCGCCTAACGAAATCCGCGGCGGACAGCCATCGATCACGACACCGACGCCGCCGCCATGCGACTCGCCGAAGGTCGTGATCCGAAAAAGTTGCCCGAAGCTGCTGCCCATCGCAGCGCAGTCTAACGAAAGCCGAGCGCGCGAGCGATTTCCACCGGCAAAGGCAGCGGGCGCTGTGCTCGGAGGATGCGCGGGGGCGAAGGCGGTTTTCAGGTCGTCGCGCAGATCTTCCACGTCTTCCACCCCGACCGACAGCCTAACGAGCGACTCGGTGATGCCGAGCTCGATTCGTTTTTCCTCGGGAATCGCTCCATGGGTCATGATCGGCGGGTAATTGATCAGGCTCTCGACCCCGCCCAGGCTTTCGGCCAGGGAAAAGAGATGGGTGTTCTCCAGGAATCGCCGCGTTCCGGCGAGATCGGTCTCGAGAACCACTGTGACCATGCCGCCGAAGCGGTCGCCCATCTGCTTTTTGGCCAGGGCGTGCTGCGGATGACTCGTTAGGCCAGGGTAGCTGACCTTGCGCGCCTTCGGCTCCTTCTCCAGCCAGGCGGCGAGCTCGGCCGCGTTTTCGCAGTGCCGCTCCATCCGCAGCGCCAGCGTCTTCAGGCCGCGCATGGCGAGGAAACTGTCGAACGGCCCCGCGATCGCGCCGACCGAGTTCTGGAGAAATTGCATCTGGTCGCCCAGTTCCTTGTTTTCCCCGACGACGGCGACGCCGCCGACCATGTCGGAATGGCCATTGAGATATTTCGTCGCGGAATGGATCACCATGTCGAAGCCGAGCTCGATCGGCCGCTGAATCCAGGGGCTGGCAAAGGTGTTGTCGGAAACCGAGATCGCCTTGTGTTTGCGCGCGATCTTCGCGACCGCTTCGAGATCGATCAACTTCAGGAGCGGGTTGCTCGGCGTTTCCACCCAGATCATCCGCGTGTTGGGCTTCATCGCGGCTTCGACTTTCGCCGGGTCGCTCATGTCGATGAAGGTGAAATCGAGATTCGAGGAACGGCGCCGGACTTTTTCAAAAAGTCGATAGGTGCCGCCGTAAAGATCGTCGCTTACGAGGACGTGCGAGCCGCTGTCGATCGTCTCGAGCGCGGTCGACATCGCGGCCAGCCCGGAAGCGAAAGCCCAGCCGCGGGTGCCGCTCTCGAGATCGGCCATGCAACGTTCGTAGGCGCAGCGGGTCGGGTTGATCGAGCGCGCGTAGTCGTAGCCTTTATGCCGGCCGGGACTTTCCTGGACGTAGGTGGAGGTCTGGTAAATCGGCGTCATGACCGCGCCGGTCGACGGGTCGGGCGACTGGCCGGCGTGGATGACGCGGGTGGCGAGGTGATGTTTTTTCTTCATTTCGGCAACTGGAGGCGGAGATAGGAAAGCAGGTCGGTGCGGGTGATGAGGCCGAGGAATTTGTCGCCATCCATCACGATCGCGACCCGGCCGCGGTCGAAGACGGCTAACAAGTCCGGGATTTTCGCCGCGGGCGAGAGCGTCTCGAGGCGATCGGTCATGGCCGAGCCGACAAGGTCGTTAAATTTCGAGGGATCGTGATGCACTTTCACGAGCAAGTCGGATTCATCGACGATGCCGACGGCGCGGTCGTCCCCGTTCAGGACCGGGAGCTGGGAGACATCGGCCGAACGCATGCGTTTGAAGGCGGTCAGGAGGGTGTCGTTAGGCCCGACCGAGATGACTTCGCCCTTTTCCGCGCGATGCGAGATGAGGTCGCAGAGATCGCCCTGGCTCGGGCGCGAGACGAAGCCCTGCTCCGCCATCCAGAAATCGTTGAACATCTTCGAGAGATATTTATTCCCGGTGTCGCAGATGAAGGTGACGACGCGCTTTTTCTCCGTCTGCTGGCGGCAATAGCGGAGGGCTCCGGCGAGGAGCGTGCCGGTGGAGGAACCGCCCAGGATTCCCTCCTTGGCGAGGAGTTCGCGGACCACTTCGAAACTTTCAGCGTCGTCGATTTCAAAGGCGTCGGTAACGAGCGACATGTCGGCGATATCGGGAATGAAATCCTCGCCGATGCCTTCCACCGCCCAGCTCCCGGCCTTCTCCAGTTTGCCGGTCTTGACCCACTCGTAGAGGATCGAGCCGGTCGGATCGGCCAGGATCATCTCGAGCTTGGGATGCACTTTCTGAAAGAAACGCCCAAGGCCGGTGAGGGTGCCGCCGGAGCCGACGCCGATGACGACGGCGTCGACGTCGTGATTCATCTGCTCCCAAATCTCCGGCCCGGTGGTGGTCTCGTGCGCGTGCGGGTTGGCCGGGTTGCCAAACTGGTTGACGTAAAATGCGCCCGGGATTTCCTCCGTCAGTTTCGCGGCCACGTCCTGGTAATATTCCGGGTGCCCGCGAGTCACGTCGCTTCTCGTTAGGCGAACTTCCGCCCCGAGGGCGCGGACGTGGGCGATTTTTTCCTGCGACATCTTGTCCGGGATGACGAGGATGATGCGATAACCCTTGGCGCCGGCGATGAGGGCGAGGCCAAGGCCGGTGTTACCCGCTGTCGCTTCGATGATGGTGCCGCCGGGCTGTAATTTCCCGTCGCGCTCGGCCGCCTCGATCATGGCGAGGGCGACCCGGTCCTTGATCGAGCCGGTCGGGTTCTGGTTCTCCAGCTTCACGAAAAGCTGGCAGGGCCCGGTATCCATCCGGGTGATCTCGACCAGCGGCGTGTGGCCGATGAGCGAGAGGATGGCGGGCGGTTTCTGAGAAGGTGTTGGCGAGCTGGTCATGAAGCAAAAACGGAGGCGACCGGCGACGTGCCGATGGCCTCCGCTATGCAACACCGTGCCGGGCAATCGTCAAGCGCGCGCCGTGCGGCGGCGGTCAACGCGAGCCTTCAGCCGATGCGTCCCGCGCTAGTCCAGCACCACCTTGTACATTTCGATCAAACGGTCCGGGTTAAAACCCCAACCGTAGATGGTGCGGCCATCGGCGGAGATGACATTGGCGACGTTCAGGTGCCAGCGGTCGGGCACGACCACCCCGCGCCGCTTCATGTATTCCTCGAGGAAAATGCTGCGTTTGATTCCCTTTTTCCAGATCACGGCCTTGGAGTTCCCGCCTTGACCGGCGAATCCGACCACAAACTCGCCTCGGTCGCTCACATCCAAAGCGACATAAGCCGCCGGAACGGCCGGGGCGCTGGTGTCTGCGCCGCGTCCCAGCGGCACGACTCCCGTTTCCGGCGTCCACATCCAGGCATTGGCTCCCAGGTTGTAATTTCCGCCGACAATGATGTTGCCATCGGCGCTGACCGCCATGGCTTCGCCGTTCAATCCGCCGCTGGGCGTGAGGATGAGCTCGGGCACGCCGTTCACCCATTTCGCGGCGGTGCGTTCGCCGGTTGGTTGATCCTGCCAGCCGACGATGACGCTGCCGTCGGCATTGATGGCATTCGCCCGCGTGGCCGGACCGTCGAACAGCGTCGGGAGCACGATCGCCGGGCCGCCATTAATGAGATCCCAATAGCCCGCATTTGCCTTGCAAACCTGCGCCCGCCAGAGCAGGCCGACGGCGAGCGAGCCATCCGCATTTACCCCGAACGGTCCGCTCAGCGACGTGCCGCATGGAACCGCGCCAGGTTCCGAGCCGAGATCGAGCCAGCTCGTTCCGCCGAGCCATTTCGCGGCGTTTTCGTGGCCTTGCGCGTCGATGTGGCAGGCGACAACCGTCGACCCGTCGCCGGAGATCGATGGCAGCCCGTTGAAGCAGCCGTCCCCGATGACCGAGGCGCCGGCGGCCTCCGTGTAATAAAGATTTGGCAGCTGGAACGGCCCCGTCCCGAGCACGATCGAAGCGTCGTCCGACATCGAGGTCGGCAGCATGTCGATGACCCCGGTGGGGAAGAATCCGATCTCCGCCCTGGCGGAAGCGGTCGAGAGAAGGGTGATCAGCGCCAGCCGGGCGAGCCGGCCGGGTTTTTTCGGAAATTGAAATGATTTCATTCCGCAGACTGCCGAACGAGCGCGGTCGGGGTCAATCCAAATCCCCGAATAAACGCTTCATTTCCAGAAGTTTATTTTTGCGGTGGTTCGTTAGGTAACGGGTAGGGCGAGACTCTGTCGAGCTGGGGTGTGAGCTTTCGCGGCAGAAGACCCGTCCCCCGGCTCGACAGAGTCTCGCCCTACCGTGGCGCGCTTGTTTCCTCGAGCGCCTTGCGGTCGGCTTCCGCCTCGGCCAGCAACCCGAGTTTGCGATAACACTCCTCGCGCCGGGCGAGGACGGCAGCGGTTTGATTGATCGCCAGCGCCCGCGAAAGCGAGTCGACCGCGGCCGCGCAATCGTCCTGCTGCATCTCCAGTTCGCCGCGGTACTGCCAGGCGGTGGAGAAATTTGGATCCAGCTCGGTCGCCTGCCTGATCCGCGCGTAGGCTTCCGGCGCGCGCTTTAGTTTCGCCAGGGCATAGCTCGCCTCGGCCGCGGCTCCGGCGGATTTTGGGTCGAGCGCCAGCGCGGCTTCGGCGTCGGCCAGGGCCAGCTTGGGCTGGCCGATTTCGTTCGTCTGCCAGGCACGATTGGTCAGCAGATCAGGATTTTTTGGTTCCACCGCAATCTCGGCATCGAGGCGCCGGATGGTTTGCAGGAAATCGGGCGAGAGTTCCTCGAGCCGGAGCGCGCCGGGAGAGGCGTCCGGGTCGGGCGCGCGGCCGAGCATGGGGAGGGCGAGGGCGCGGAGCAATTTCGGGCGAACCGCGCCGGGCGCGAGCTGCGCCGCCCTGGTCGCGTCCGCGAGCGCGAGCGCGGCGTCGCCCGCGCGGAGGAAGAGCAGGGCCCGGTCTGCCAGCAGCAGGCTGTCGTTAGGATAAGCGGCCAGGTCGCGGTCGAGATCGTCCACCTCGGCGAGGAATTTGCCCAGCCGGTCGTGCACGGCGAGCTCCTGCCTAACGAGTGGATCGTCCGGCGCCAGCTGGGCGGCGCGCCGGACGTCGGCCAGCGCCGCCTCCCAGCTATGGAGATGGCGGTAGCAAAGCGCGCGGCTGAGCAGGGCCGGGGCGTTTTCCCGGCCTTTCATCCCGCGCGTCCAGGCCGCGGCCGCTTCCGCCCAACGGCCGTTGGCTTGCTCGAGGCGCGCGATTTTAATGAAGACGCGCCGCCGCCGATCCTTCGGCCGGACCGCCTTGGTCCAGGCGGCAAGGGCTTCCGCCGGCCGGTTCTCGGCCAAGGCGAGGTCGCCGCGGTATTCGTCAAACTTGGCCGAGGTCTTCCGCACCGCGCCGCGCCAGTCGGCCAGTGTTTGCCGCAGGCCTTTGAGGTCGCGCAGGCCGAACTGGGCCTGGGCGAGACGGGCCCAGGCGCCATTGTCGTTAGGCGCAAATTGCAGGACGCGGCGAGCGAGGGGAACGGCCCGCGCGAAGGCGCGCTCCTCCAGCGCCGCGCGCACCTCCGCCCGCGCGCTTTTCTCCTCCGGTGTGATCGTTCGCCGGCAGCCGGCGGCTCCGAGCAGGAGAGCGAGCACGAGCAAGAGAACGGCGCGGGAAAAATTCATTGGCGCAGGCAGCGAATTAAGGAAGATAAACGGGAGCGGCTCCGTTTAGATCAGCAATCGAAAATCAGCAATCATCATTTACCCATGCCTTCCTTCGACATCGTCTCGGAAATAGACAAGCAGGAGATCGATAACGCGCTCAACCAGGCGCGGAAAGAACTCGCGACCCGTTTCGATTTCAAGGGGACCGTGGCCGAGATCGAGTTTGAAAAGGACGCCATCACCCTGACCGCGGAAGACGCTTCGCGCCTGCGCGGGCTGCGCGAGATCGTGATCGGGAAACTTTCCAAGCGCGGGATCGATCTGCGGAATCTCGACCAGAAAGAGCCGGCCATTTCCTCGATCGGGCACGCCCGCCAGGAATTGAAAATCCAGCAGGGACTGGAAGGCGACAAGGCCAAGGAAATCATCCTCGCGATCAAGGGGCAGGGATTCAAAACACAGAACCAACTGCAGGACCGGCAGATTCGCGTGACCGGGAAGAAGCGCGACGAATTGCAGGAAGTGATCGCGTTCATCAAAAGCAAGGACTTCGGCGTCGCGACCTATTTCAAAAATTTTCGGGATTAAAACAAGCATGGTTTCCCCGTGCCACGATCGTTAGGCATATTTATCCTCGGGCTCCTGCTCGGCGGCCTCGCCGGATATGCGCTCAATCGTCCGGCGAATGAGAGCGCGGACAATCAAGTCTCGCCGCGCCCGGCCGGAGAGAGGCCCTCCCTTGGCGCAAAGGATGTTCGCCCGGCCGGGAAAGCCCGGAGCGATGAGGAAAAGATACTGCTCGGCGACATCACGACCGTCCCGTTTCAGGAGATCTATCAGCTCCTTTCGCGACAAGGTGCGGAGAGAGTCGCTCAGATCGCCCAACAACTCGACGGCCTCCCGCCGAGCCCGGAAGCGACCGCCCGGATCCGCATCTTTTTCAAAGCCTGGGGGCAACTGGATCCGATCGCCGCCTTCGCCAGCGCGACTGCTTTTCACACGGCCGAGACGCGCCAGTCCGCGCTCGGCGCCATTCTCGGCGCCGCCGACCCGGCTGCGGCCGGCGCGCTCGCGAGCTCAATCGCCGGGCTGCCTAACGAAGCCCTGCCGGCCGGAACGAAGACGATGCTCTTTGAGATGGCGGTGGAGAAATGGAGCGAGGTCGACCCGGCCGCGGCGGCGCGATTGCTGAGCGAGAAGCAGCTCGGCGGGGCTACGTTCACCTCGGCCTATTTTAGCGTGGCGCTGAATTGGGCGGCGCGAGATCCGGCGGCGGCTCTGGCCTGGGCCCAGGCCCAGCGGCAGGTCCCGTTTGGCTTGAGCCCGGTCAACGGCGCCGTCCTCGGCTGGTGGAAAAAGGATCCGGCCGGCGCCGAGGCCTTTACCCTCGCGCAGCTCGGGACGCCGTTAGGCAAGGAACTTATCAGCAGCATGGTCAGCCAGATGGCGAGTCAGGATCGGGCCAAAGCCACCGCCTGGGTCAGCCAATTGCCGGACAAGGATCTGCGCAACCAGGGCTACACAATGCTGGCGTCTCAATTTTCTTTTTCCGATCCGGAAGCGGCCGCGGCCTGGGCCGTCACTTTGCCGGCTGAGGCTGTTCCGGGCGCGGTCGGGACGGTCGCCTCGATGTGGGCCCGGAGCGATCCGGCCGGGGCGGCGCGTTGGATGGAAGGGCTCAGCGGCAGCGCCCGGGACAACGCGCTCAGCTCCTACAGTTCCACCACGGCGGAGACGGACCCGGCGACCGCAACGGCCTGGGCGGCCGCGATCGGGGATGAGGCAAAGCGAACGAAAGCGCTGCAGCGAACGACGCGCCAGTGGCTGGAGCGCGACCCGGCCGCGGCCCGCGCCTGGATCGAGGGAAGTTCGTTAGGCGACGAAGAAAAGGCGCGCCTCCTCGCCCCGCCGACGCCTTGAGGGCATGGGACCTCTCCATCCTCAACACTGTCATTCTGAGCGGAGCGCAGAAAAGGGGCTGCGCGGCTGCGGCAGTCATAGACCGCCGCTACAAATGCTAGCCGCCCTGGACGGGCGGCATGATCGCGATCTCGTCGTTAGGCGAAATCCGGTGTTCGCGCCCGACGAAATCGATCCCGGCTCCGATGAGAAGATTGCGGTCCCATTGCGCCAGCGCCGGGAAATCGCGGTAGAGGCGGGCGAGTAGGTCCGAAACCGCTGTCCCGTCCGGCAGATCGACGGTCAGCTCGCTCGCTCCGACGATCTCCTTCAGTTGGGAGAAAAACTGGACTTTCATCACATGCCTCATCATCCCCCGGGGGCAGGCGCGATCTTGTCTTTTCGCAGCACGCCGATGCAGGGCAGGTTGCGGTAGCGCTCCATGTAATCGAGCCCGTAACCGACGACGAACTCATCCCCGATATTGAACCCGACGTGATCGGCTTCGACCGGCCGCAGGCGCGGCTTCAATTTGCGCAGGAGGACGCAGATTTTGACGCTCAGCGGGCGTTCGTTAGCCAGTTTCTCGCGAATGGCGGCGAGGGTGACGCCGCTGTCGAGGATGTCGTCGAGGATGAGGATGTGCCGCCCGGCCACATCGGGCAGCATGATCTGCTTGAAGATGACGGACCCCGAAGTGGTGGTGCCGCCGTGGTAGCTGGCCACGCTCAGGCAATCGAGTTTCAACGGCAGGGGAATGCGGCGGAGGAGGTCGGCGGCGAAAATGAGGCTGCCGTTGAGGACCGCGATGACGGTCAGCTCACGGCCCTGGTATTCGGCGGTGATGGCGGCGGCGAGTTCGTCGATCCGGCGCAGGATGGTGGTCTCCTCAAACAGAACGCGTTCCAAATCTTCCTGCATGTCGGAATGGGGCACAGGTTGCATCGCTTTTCACAGATTACTTCAACGCCGGCGGCGATTGCGTCCGCGATTTCCCGCGTCAAACGCGGGTCGGCCTTGAGCTCCAGTCCTCTTTTCCAGAGAGTTTGCGCCCGAGCCGTTTCACCCGAGCGCTCGGCGGCGGCACCGGCATTCAGGTAAAGGAGTTGCCGGTCGGCGGGCGTCAAGGCGGCGGGATTTTTTTCCACTTGATCGACGAGCCGGTCGAGCTGCGCGCGCGCCACTTTGCGGCGGCCAAGAAAGGCCGGCATGGCGGCGTTGGTCACGGCGCGGTTGAGCTGGACGTTGGCGTCGTCGGGCGCGGCGGCGGCGGCCTCGTCCATCAGCGCGAGCCCCTTGCGCAAGGCGCTGAGCTTGGCCGGACCCATCGCCAAGTCGCGGCTGAGCAGAGTGTAGGTGCTGCCGAGATAGACCCGGGCCAACTGGTCGTTCGGGCGAGCGGCGAGGATTTTCTCGAGCGCCGCGATGCATTCGGTGACGGCGGTGCGATCGCCCGCCAAGCCGCGGGCGTAGAGCGCGCTGATCGCGGGATCGTTAGGCAGAGCGAAGGCGCCGGGGATGCAAAAAAACGCGCAAACAAGCGCAAGCCAGGGCGATCGCATTTGGAAACAATGGACAAAGCGTCCGGGAAAAACAAACTTGGCCTCGGCCGCAGGCCGTTCTTCCGATGATTTTCCGCAACAAATGGCGCGACCCGAGCCGAAACATCATCGCTTACACCACGCACAAGGCCGGCTCGATGGTGCTGCATCGCGTTCTGAAGGAAATCTGCGAGCTGAACCAGATCCGGTTTTATTCGCCGAACAAATCCGAGCTGCCCTTCGAGCGGATGTTCGCGGGCGAGGATTTTCTGGCGAAGAAGCGCGGCTGTTTCGGGCCGATCCGATTTTTTGTCCCGAGCAAGGCGCTGGACGAGGCCAGCATCATCCTCCACCTGCGCGATCCGCGGGACGTGCTCGTCTCGATGTTTTTTTCCTATTGCTACATGCACGCGGGCGAGATCGAGGCGCACACCGGCTACCGCAAAGAGGTCGCGGAAGCGGGGATCGACCGCTTCGTCCTCGATATGGTGGGCGCACCGTTTTACGAATACCAGGGCGATTACGGGATCGGTTCCCGTTACAAAAAACACGTCGGGACGGTGCGCGATCGGTATCAGCGCTACCTCGACGAGCTGCTCAGCCGTCCGAACACCACCGCGGTTTCCTACGAAGAAATGGTCCTCCGCTTTCCTTCCTGGCTGGAAAAAGTCGTCGGCGCCTTTGACCTGAAGGATCCCGAGGAGACGCGCGCCATCGTGGCCGAACGCCACGCCAACAGCGTGGCGGCGGAGAAGGAAGATGTCTGGTCGCACAAACGCAAGGTCACGCCCGGCGATCACCGCGAGAAACTGCAATCGGAGACGATCCGGCAGCTCGACAAGATTTTCGCCCCGGTGCTGGAGCGGCTTGGCTATTCCGCGCCCTCCTATGCAGAGAAGGGCGTCCCGGTTTTGCGCAGTTAGCGAGCGCCTAATCCAGCGGCCGGCGTTTCAGTTCCCAGACCCGCAGGGCGGCGAGCAGCAGGCGGCGGGTTCTTTCCATCCGGCCCATCGTGATCGGTTGCTCTTTCGCAGGAGGGACGGGCTTTTTCAGGGCAGGCGCTTTCTGCCTCGGCGTTCCGTTGGAGCGGCGCCGGGGCTTTTTCGGGGCAGATTTCTTCTTCTGCTTGGATTTCCCGCCGGTGGAGTTCAGGGCCGCCATATTTCGGTATGGCAATAGCACCTCCCGCGCCACCATTGCCGGCGGCACCAAAATCACGGCCCTGCCAGGCTTAGCGAGGCGGCAGGTGGACGGTCGCGAGCATGCAGCGCGCGCTGCCACCGGCGAGTTCGATCGTCGGCAGATCAAGGGGAAGCAGGCGGGCGAACCGCTCGATCGTCCCTCGCTGTTCGGCGCCAAGATGCGCAGCCGCGCGCGCGGAGAGGACGAGCAATTTACCCTCCTCGTTATGCAGCTCGAGCGCGTTGCCGGCGAAATTTTCTATCTGGTCTGGTGACAGGGAAATGATCGTTTTACCGGTTGCCACCAGACGTCGCCGCACGGTTTCTCGTTCGGATTCGTCTGCGATCATGTCCAAGCCGACGAGCGCGAAGTCCGTCCCGAGGCACATCATGACGTTGGTGTGGTAAATTGCGCGCCCATCGGCGCTGCTGCTTTCGAAAGTGACCGGTTCATAATCGAAATCGGCGCAGAATTTTTCCAGCGGCTCGCGATCGGCCCGGCGGGAAAGCGAGACGTAGGCGAGGCGATGCACGTGATCGAGCACCAGGCTCCCGGTCCCCTCGAGGAAGAGGCCGCGTTTTTCAAAAGGGGAGTAATCGATCACCTCGCTGACCTCGTAATCCTTTCCCAAACTCTCGATCACATCCGGCCGCCGCTCGGCCCGGCGCGAGGGCGTATACATCGGATAAAGCGCGATCCGTCCATCGTGGTGGGTGGTGAACCAGTTGTTCGGGAAAACCGCATCCGGTTTCACCGGGGCGGGGGTATCCTCGTAAACATGGACGCGCACCCCCGCGTCCGACAACACCCGCACCGCCTCATCGAACTCCGCCAAAGCGCGCTGCGAGACCGCCGCCGCAGACTCGGCGCCGGCCTCCTGCTGGAAGGCGTTGTCCTGGGCCGTCTCCGGGTTGGGGAAGAACCGGCTCGGCCGGATCATGACCACGGCGTTGGCGCTTTGCTCGTTCATCGCGACGAAACTAGGAGCAAACTGCGCCGCGGACAACGACCCGCGAGCATCCTTGCGCGATTCGTGGGCGGCGTGACATACTCCGCGGGTGACGAGCGTCGAGCCAAAGCGGTCCTGGCGAAATCAAATCGGCCGCTGGCTGGCGGAGCTGCTTCTCGTTTTCCTCGGCGCCTACGCGGCCTTTTGGCTGACCGGTTACCAGCAGCATCAACAGGACGCGAAACGGCGCGACCAGATCCTGGCCTCGCTCGAGCAGCAAGCCCGGGAAAATATCAAGGACGCCGAAAAGGGCAGCGCGCGGCAGGAAAAACGGATCGCCGATTTCGAGCGCGCGCTCGCCGCGGGCGAGATGCCGTCGCTGCAACCGATCAGTTTTTCTTCCGATTATCACCCGGGCGACGTCACTGCGCTTCTCCAGGCGGGCGGGCTCGAGGTGCTCGACGTGAAAACGATTGTCGCCCTGCGCAAGGCGGAGTCGGCGATTCGCGCCGGGTTGAGCCGGATGGCGCACGACGAGCGTTTGAGCGACCAGCTCATCGTGCCGAATCTCGACGAAGAAATTTCCTTCTTCTACGATCCGGCGACCCGGCAACTGCGAAAGCGCTTCAATTTTTATCTCCCAGCGCAGCGAGCCATCGCGCAATTGTTTCACGAGGAAGAGCGGGCGAACCAGATCCTTCTCGAGCAAATCCAGGCGGAGCGGCGGCGCTCCTGGTAGGAGGCAGCGGTTGGCGATGCGCGTTCACTCGGCAAATTTCACCGTCGCCACCAAAGGCAAAGGGACCTACGAAATCACCGCGCAGGTGGCGGCGGCGGTCGAGGCCAGCGGGGTGCAGGCCGGCACAGTCACGGTATTCGTTAGGCACACCAGCTGCAGCCTCATCATCATGGAAAACGCCGATCCGAGCGCGCGGCGCGATCTCGAGAAATTCTTCGAGAAACTCGTCCCCGAGGACACGCCCGTGGTTTGAGCACACCGCGGAAGGCGCCGACGACAGCACCTCGCATATTCGCTCCGTCCTCACCCGCTCGAGTGAGGTGATCCCGATCGCGGAGGGCGAGATGCAACTGGGCACCTGGCAGGGGATCTTCCTTTTCGAACATCGCCGCGCCCCACATCGGCGGGAGATTGCGGTCAGCGTCCTCGGGGGCGCACTCGACACATCGCCGGAAAGTCGTTAGCGTCGCTCCGCTTGAGAACCTTGCCTGAGTCCCGCAATCGCCACAACGCGCTCCGCGACCGCTGGGAAATCCCGACCGTCGATCAGGTCATGATCGAGGAGCGCGCCGCCGCTTTTACCAAGCGCAGCATCAAGACCTCGGCCAAACTGGCCGGCCTCAAGCTCGCCGTTTCGATGATGGACCTGACCACGCTGGAAGGGAAGGACACCCCCGGCAAAGTCGCGTTTCTCTGCCGCAAGGCGATGCAGCCGATCGATCCGCGCTACGATGTGCCGTCCTGCGCCGCGGTCTGCGTTTATCCCAATCTCGTTCGCGTCGCGAAACGTTTCCTCGGCACCTCCGGGGTGAAAGTGGCCTCGGTCGCGACCGCTTTTCCCACCGGGCTCATGCCGCTCGACCTGAAACTCGAGGAGGTGCGCCGCGCATCGGGCGACGGCGCGGATGAGATCGACATGGTGATCGATCGCGGCGTTTTTCTGGCCGGCGATTACAACCGCGTCTTCGACGAGATCGCGGCGGTGAAGGAAGCCTGCGGCGCCGCCCACTTGAAAGTAATTCTCGAAACCGGCGAGCTGCAAACCTACGACAACGTCCGCCTCGCGAGCGAAATCGGAATGCGCGCCGGCGGCGATTTCATCAAGACTTCCACCGGCAAGGTCGCGCCCGCCGCGACCATCCCGGTCACCCTCGTCATGCTGGAAGCGATCCGCGATTACTTCTACGAAACCGGCGTGCGCATCGGGATGAAACCGGCCGGCGGCATCCGCAACGCCAAGCAGGCCCTGGCTTATCTCGTGATGGTGAAGGAAACGTTAGGCGACGACTGGCTGACGCCGGATCTTTTCCGTTTCGGCGCCAGCACGCTGGTCAACGACGTCCTGATGCAGATCGTCAAGACGGTCGACGGCAACTACCAGAGCGCGGATTACTTCTCGCTGCCCTGACGGCCCCGGGTTCGGGGGAAGGAATGGTACATTGCGGCGAAAACGTCGGAATTTGGCAGGAAATTTAAGGATCAGATCTCACTATGGAATGGTTAATGGACCCACAGGCCTGGATCGGCCTCCTCACCCTCACGGCCCTGGAGATCGTGCTCGGGATCGACAACGTGATTTTCATCTCCATCCTCGCCGCCAAGCTGCCCAAGGCGCAGCAGAATCGCGCCCGGCGCACCGGCCTCGCCCTCGCCATGGGGATGCGAATTCTCCTTCTCCTGTCGCTCACCTGGATCATGGGACTGACCCGGCCGTTGGTTTCGGTGGTTGGTTTCGAAGTGACCGGTCGAGCTCTCATTCTGATCATCGGCGGCCTCTTTCTCATCGCTAAAAGCACCCACGAAATCCACGAGAAGCTCGAGGGCGACGATTCGGACAAGGCCCGGCGGGTCGCCCCCTCGTTCGCCTCCGTTCTCATGCAGATCATCCTTCTCGACATTGTTTTTTCTCTCGATTCGGTCATCACCGCCGTCGGAATGGTCGATCACATCGCGGTCATGATCACCGCCGTCATCCTCGCGGTGGCGGTGATGATGTTTGCCGCGGAAACGATCAGCAATTTCGTCGAGCGGCATCCCACCCTGAAGATGCTGGCCCTGAGTTTTCTTCTCCTCATCGGGGTCAACCTCATCGGCGACGGACTGGGGTTCCATATTCCGAAGGGCTACACCTATTTCGCCATGGGGTTCTCGGTCATGGTCGAAATGCTGAACCTGAAAATCAGGAAGCGCCGGGCCTAGACCGCGGCCGATTTTGCGACCCGCTAGAGCTCGAGGGTGAAATGATGCGCCGCGATCTTCATCCGCTTCGCCAGGTAGAAACGATGCGCGGCGAACCGGTGCACCCCGGAATCGAGCTGGAACTCCTTGCAGCCGACCGCGCGCGACTCTGCCACCAGCCAGTCAAAGAGCGCGCCGCCGTAGCCTGACGAGCGCGCCGCTTCATCCGTCACCAGGTCGTCGACATAACAAAAGCGCCCGGCGAAAAGCGATTCCGACATGCGGTAGCCGGCGACTGCGCGCACCCGGCCTTCGTCTTCCAGGAAAGCGACTTTGAAACCGTCGGCGCGCTGGCGTTCGACCTGTTCGACGAATTTTTCCTCGTCCGTTAAATGCGTTCGCAGTTGTCGCATGACCGCGAAACAGCGGGCGACGTCGGCGGGGGTGGTGGCTTCGGCGATACGGATTTTTCCCATTTGTGCCTAACGATCTGGGGTCCGGGCCTGGCGCCGTTTCGCGCCCAGTTCTTCCAGGAGTTCGATCTGGATCTGCTGAATCTCGAAGAGCCGGTTGTATTGCTTGCGCAGGAGATGGTCGATTTTTTCGTGCAGGTGCCGGATTTCAAGCTCGGCCTTCAGGTTCACCTTGTAATCGTTCTCCGCCCGCGCCCGGTCGCGCGCTTCGCTCCGGTTCTGGCTCATCATGATCACCGGCGCCTGCAATGCGGCCAGGCAGGACAAGATCAGGTTCATCAAAATAAAGGGGTAGGGATCGAAGGCGCGGGTCGCGAGCACGGCGGTGTTGATGATGATCCAGACCACGAGGATGGCGCCAAAAAGGATGATGAAACGCCAGCTGCCGCCGAAGGCCGCGATGTGGTCGGAGAGCCGTTCGCCGAAGGTCAGCTTCTTCTCGAACTGGTTGCCGATGTTCTCGGAAAGGATCTCGTGCTCGCGCAAGCTGGCCACGACTTCCTGGTCGAGCGTGGTCAGCTCGCCGATCTCGTCCTGCAGCACTTCCTTTACGTAATCCTGGCGGAATTGTCCGAGATCCTGGAAGCAGATGAAACCGCGCAGATCGAAGTCGGGAACTCTTTTGCGAATGAACTCCGTCAGCGAGGGACGGATCAGCTCCACCGAGGTCATGGCCGAGGGCGGCTTGGCGAGATGACAAACCTGGCACAGCGGGCGCGCGTTTTCGGCCACGCCGCAATGAAACGGTGCAACCGTCGCTTGTCGACTTCCGTCTTGATGGCCGGGGCGCGGAACCTAAGCTTGGTCATGCCTCGCGCCGCTGCACTTCATTTCGCCTAACAATGCGTGTCCTGGCGATCGACGCTTCTTTGCGCAAGTCCGGGGTCGCCGTCATCGACTCCGACGGCGGGAAATTTCGGGCGCTCCATTTTGGCGTTATCCATAACCCGGCTGCGCTCACGATGTCGTCCTGCCTGGTCGCGATTCACGACCGGCTGGCCGAGTTGATTCATCAGCACGAGCCCGATTGCTGCGCCCTCGAAGCGGTCATTTACGTGCAGAGTCACAAGACTGCGATCACCCTCGGCGCCGCGCGTGGCGCCGCCATCCTGGCCGCGGCCGGGCGCGGTCTTTCGATTTTTGAATACGCCCCTAAACGGATCAAGCAGGCCACGGTCGGCAACGGCTCCGCCGACAAATCGCAGGTCGCGTTCATGGTGCGAGCGCTCCTCAGCCTGACGGAAACTCCCGGTCCAGATGCGGCCGACGCGCTCGCCATCGGCCTGACCCATCTGCGCGCGCAGGAAGGCGTGCGTGTTGGTTTGCCCGCGTCCTCCCGGATATGAAGGCGGCACTCGAGACGAATTGGTTAGGCCGAATCAGTTTTGCGGACGCTCTCGCTCGGCAAGAAGAACTAGTCAGGGTGAAACGCGCGGATCCGAACGCGCCTGATGAACTCTGGCTGCTCGAACACGACCCGGTTTACACCATTGGCCGCACGCCGGATCAATCGAGCCTGCGCGGTGCCGCGCATCTCCCGCATCCGCTGGTCGCGATCAACCGCGGCGGGCAGGCGACGTATCACGGGCCGGGACAACTGGTGGGCTATTTTCTCCTCGACCTGCGCCGCCACGGGCAGGATCTGCATCGCTATCTGCGCTGGATTGAATCCCTCTTGGTCGAGCTGCTCGCGGCGTCTGCAATCAAGGCCACGACGCGCGCTGGCCTGACCGGCGTTTGGGTCGAGCAGCGCAAGATCGCCTCCATCGGCGTCGGGGTGCGGCACTGGATCACGATGCACGGTTTCGCGCTCAACGTACGCGGCGACCTCTCGCCCTTCGACGCGATCACCCCCTGTGGTATCGCGAATGTCGCCATGACTTCGCTCGAGAGGGAAAAGGGCACGGCTCCGGCGCTGGAGGAGATCGCGCACCGGATGGCGGCCCTGGCCAGGGAGCGCATTGGCGATCTCCGCCCGCGCGAGCTGCCAAACCGCTCGACAGCCGCGTCCGTTGCTTTTTAATGACAGCATGTCCATCCCACTCGAAGACAATTTCACCGATATTATTGGCAAGGCGCAGCGGGGCCTCGGTCTTTCCGACAGTCAGCTTGCAGAAAAGTCCGGCGCCGACCCGGAGAAAATCCGGCAACTGCGCGACGGCACCTTCGACCGCGCCACGGCCAAACGAATCGCACCCGTTCTGAAACTCGACGCCGACGCGCTCGCTCTTTTCGCCGAGGGCGGCTGGCTGCCGGGCGAGATCGAGCTCGAGGGCCTGGCGCAGTTCAACACCCCGTATCACGACATGCAGGTAAACGCGTATCTGGTTTGGGACCCGGCCAGCAAAGACGCCGTGGTTTTCGACAGCGGGGCGGACGCTTCGGCCATGCTTGAGAAATGCCGGCGCGACGGACTTACGATTCGGTTGATTCTTCTCACCCACGCGCATCCGGATCATGTGGCCGACCTCGACCGGCTGGTGCAGGCGAGCGACGCGCCGGTTCATCTTTCCGATCGTGAGGAAACGCCCGGGGCAGAGCCGATCGCCGAGGGCGAGAATTTCAAAGTTGGCGGCCTAACGATCGAATCGTTTCTCACTTCCGGTCATTCCGCGGGCGGGACGACCTTCTTTATCCGCGGCCTGGATCGCCCGGTCGCGATCGTGGGCGACTCGCTTTTTGCCGGCTCGATGGGCGGCGGCAATGTTTCCTACGAAGACGCCATCCGGAACAACCTCGAGAAGATTCTCACTCTGCCGGACGAAACTGTGCTCTGCCCCGGACACGGTCCGCTGACTACGGTGGGGGAAGAGAAAAAACACAACGCCTTCTTCGCCGGGCGCATCTGATTTTATGAACATCGCATTTGTTGGAGTCGGCCGGATGGGCGCAAACATGGCGCGGCGCCTGCAGGAGAAAGGCTTTCACGTCACGGCGCTTTACGATGCGCATCGGCCCAGCGCCACCACCCTCGCGCAGGAGCTGGGCAGCTTCGCCAGCCAGTCGTTAGGGGAAGTGACCGCCGCCGCCGATGTCGTCCTCACCGTGGTCTCGGACGACGCCGCGATGCGGGAGATTTTTTCGGCGCCGGACGACAACCTGCTCGTGAATGCGCAAGGACAAATTATTCATCAACTGCGCCACCGTCTCGCCCGAAGTGCACCTCGAGGTCGAGGGCATGGCGCAAAAAGCCGGCGCGCAAACGCTCGAGGCCTGCATGGCCTCAAGCATCACCCAGGCGCGGGAAGGTTCACTTTACCTGATGTGCGGCGGCGAGAAATCGGCTTTCGATCGGGCCGAACCGATCCTGCAGGCGCTCGGATCCAAGATTCGCTACATCGGCAAGTCAGGCCAGGCCGCGAAAGTGAAAGCGCTGGTCAACATGGTGATGAACATCAACACCGCCGGGCTGGCCGAAGGGCTCGGGCTGGGCGATGCGCTCGGGCTCGATCTCACGATGTTGCGCGAAGTGTTCAGCGAAACCGGGGCGGCTTCGCGCGTTCTCCAGACCGACGGCGAAGACATGCAGAACCGTGATCACGCCTGTTTTTTCTCCGCCGCGCACGCCGCGAAGGACAGCGGGATCGCGTTGCACCTGGCGGAATTGGCGGGCCTCAAGCTGCCGCTGGCGCGGGCGACCAAGGCGCAGTACGACCGGATGATTTTCGAAGGCTTTGGCGAGTTGGACAAATCCGGCGTCGCCGAGCTGACCTTCAAAGGTCGCGGCGAATAATTCACTCTCCGCGCGCTCCGTACCGTAGCTCCGATTTGTAATCGGAGCCGTCGATTGAAAATCGACGCTACGAAAGGCGCTCCCCGCCCGCGTAGACGTTCATCGTTGCATCGCGCAGGAAGCCGATCAGGGTCTGGTTGTTGGCGCGGGCAAACTCGATCGCCAGACTCGTCGGGGCGGAGATGGCGACGATGATGGCAATCCCCGCGGCCAGCGCCTTCTGCGTCATCTCGAAGGAGACACGGCCGCTGAGCAGAAGAATGCAATCGCCCAACGGGAGCCGCTGCGCGAGCAATTGGTGGCCGATCAACTTGTCGAGCGCGTTATGCCGGCCGACGTCTTCGCGCAGGAGGACCAGTTCGCCGTTAACATCAAAGAGCGCGCAGGCATGGAGGCCGCCGGTACGCTGAAATGTTTTCTGTGCGGCCGCGAGCTTCTCCGGCAAGTGCAGGAGCACGCTGGCATTGATGCGCGGCGCGGTCTCGATCGGCGGAAACTGTTGCATCGCTGATTCGATCGTCGCCTTCCCGCAAATGCCACAGCTCGATGAGCTGAAAACGTGGCGGCTCAATTTCGTGAGATCGAATTGGCCCGGATCGGCCAAAGTGATGTCGACCCCATTGCCGGCCGAGTCGCCGGTCGTTAGGCAGGAGGTGATTTCGAAAATATCTTTGCCATCCCGCACGATGCCCTCTGTCAGGACAAAACCGGCGGCCAGTTCGCGGTCATGTCCCGGGGTGCGCATCACAACCGCAACGCTCTGGCCTTCGACTCGAATCTCGAGCGGCTCTTCGACGGCGGCTTCATCCGTCTCCGCGGAGTGCAGTATGCCGTCACGATACCGAACGACTTCGACTGCTTTCGCAGTGTCCCGGTTTTTCATAGATCGGCGGGTGTGTTGAGGTTGGCGAAAAGCGGATACTCAGTTTCCGAAATCTCGCGTCCGGAGAGGAGGCGCTGGTCTATCGCCTGTTGCACAAAATTCTGCATGGAAAAATCTCCGCTCCTCAGCGCCTGGAGAGCAAGGGAAAGACAAGTGACCGGGTAAACCGCCGCCAGCGGTTCGAAGCCATTCGCGCCGTGCGGCACCGCGCCGTGGCCGAGCGAACGGAGAAAATCAGCGGTCATGTGCGGCAGATCAACCGCCAGCACGACGAGGAGCGGGGTCGCACACTTTTGCAGAGCCGCGGTCACGCCCGCGAGCGGGCCGGCATCGGGGATTTCATCGGAGACGATTTCGCATTCGCTCCATTCTTCGCGTAGCGGACCGGAGATCAGCAACTGCTCGGGCGACAATTTTCTCAACGTCGAAAGCTGCCGGCGCCAGAGCGGCTCGCCTGCAAATTCGAGAAACGCCTTGTCGCGGCCCATGCGCGAGGACTTTCCGCCCGCGAGAAGGACGGCACTGCAGCGCATCGTTAGGGTCGCCCGGCTGGATGCAGCATTTTCAACCGCGCAGCGCCCACGCCGATTCGACCGTCGGTTAAAATCCGCGCCCGTAATCCGCCTCGGCCAGCGAGAAATTTTTCCGCACCGGGCGCGAAGGCGGAGTCCATCCAGTAGCAGGGCGCGCAGTGCGACGTGCCGCGAAATCGCACGCCTTGCAGCTCGAAGTCCGCGCCGATCAATTCCTTCAGATCGACGCCTGAGACGAGGACGTTGCGGCGCAGGATGCCGGGCGATTTATCTGCGATGGCGAAGTGACGCGCGAGCTCGTTGAACACTTCGGCCGAGAAAAATGTGATCTGCCCTTTGTAATCGTCCCGATATTCGAAGAAGCGATCGCCACGGATGCCGCGGCCGGCAACGCACTCGATTTCGTTTGTCTCGACGAGCGGGAAATCGTCCGGCGGTTTGCCGTGATGCCCGAAAAAGTTGTGGCCGGGCGAGGTGAAGATTCGTTCGATCGTCATGCAGCGGTCGGGATTGGGGAACGTCCAACGTCCAACGCGCAACGTCCAACGTCGAAATCGGGAAGCTCTCTGCTTTGAACGTTGGACGTTGAGCGTTGGACGTTGGACGTTTCTGCTAATGGGAACTGTCTGGCGTGTCTTCGCCTACCTGAAACGATATCCGCTCCTCGCCTGCGGCACGCTGACTTGCGCGATCCTCGGGACGTTGATGGTGATCGTGTTTCCCGCGGTCACGAAACGGGTGATCGATGAAGTGCTGGTGGGACGGCAGACGGAGCGTCTCACGCCCTTGGTTTTGATCGCGGCCCTCGCCTTCGTCCTGCAACACGGCTTGAATTCCCTCCGCATCGTCCTGAACAACACGTTCGAGCAAAAAGTAATTTTCGATCTGCGGAGCGACCTTTATTCGCACATCCAGCTCCTGCCCCTGCGCTGGTTTGATAATCGCGCGACGGGCGATTTGATGACGCGGATTCTGGAGGACGTGAACTCGGTCGAACGCATGCTGATCGACGGCGTAGAGCAGGGGGTGGTGGCGTTGCTGCAGGCCGTGATCGTGCTCGGAATGATGTTTTACGTCAGTACCTCGCTCACCCTCGTCGGTTTGGCGCCCGCTCCATTCCTCGCCGGTGGCGCGCTTTGGTACACCCTCACCGCGCATCGCCGTTACCGGCTGCAGCGGCGAGCATCGTCGGCGATGAATTCGCTCCTGCACGACAACCTCGCGGGTATTCGGCAAATCAAGAGTTTCGTCCGCGAACGCGAGGAACATGCGCGCTTCAACTCGGTCAGCGACCGACTGCGCCACGCCACGCTCGTGGTCATGCGGGTCTGGGCAATCTACCACCCCTCGATGTATCTCATCGGTTCGTTAGGCATCGTCCTCGTCGTCTGGGTCGGGGCGCGCGCGGTCCTCGCCGGGACGATGGAGGTGGGCGACCTGGTCGCGTTCCTGATGCTGACAGGATTTTTGTACGAACCGATCAACAAGCTTCACCAGTTGAACCAGCTGGTGCAGGCGGGCCGGGCTGCAGGCGAGCGCGTCTTCGAGATCATGGACCAGCCGATCGAGCCGGGCTGGGATGTGCAAAGCCCGAGCGAACGGATCCGCGGCGATGTGCGCTACGAAAATGTGAGTTTCAACTACAGCGACGAACACGCGCCGGCGCTGAGCGAGATTTCATTCCATGCCCGGCCGGGTGAAACGATCGCGCTCGTGGGCGCGACCGGCGCCGGGAAATCAACCTTGGTGAACCTGCTCGCCCGGTTTTATGAATTTTCCTCCGGGTCGATCACGATCGATCAAAAACCGATTCGCGAATTCGGGGTGCGCGCGCTGCGGGAGATGATCGGGATGGTGACGCAGGAAAGTTTTCTCTTCAACGGAACGATCCGGGAAAACTTGCTCCTCGGAAAACCGGAGGCGAAGGAAAATGAGCTGCTGGAAGCGACGGCAGCGGCCAACGCGCGCGCCTTTATCGATCGTTTGCCGCAGGGGCTGGAGAGCGTGGTGGGCGAGCGCGGGGTGAAATTAAGCGTCGGCGAAAAGCAGCGCCTCTCGATCGCGCGCGCCCTGCTGAAAGATCCGCCCATCCTGATTCTCGACGAGGCGACCGCCAGCGTGGATACGACGACGGAGCGGCTCATTCAGCAGGCCCTGGAAAATCTGATGTTTCACCGCACCTGCATCGTGATCGCCCATCGCCTCTCGACCATCGTCCGCGCCGACCAGATCCTGGTCCTGGACCATGGCCGGATCATCGAGCGCGGGACGCACGCCGAACTCCTGTCGTTAGGCGGAAAGTATGCCCGGCTCTGCGAGCAAAGTTTTCTCGAGACCGCCGAGGGCGAGACCCCGGAGCTGGCCTCGACATTGTAGGGCAAGCGCGTCGCTTGCCGAGGGGCGATCATGGGGCAGGCGGAGCGCCCGCCCTACAATTGACGCGCCTGCAGCTCGTCGCAGCGCGCTTCCAATTCGCGGCAGCGTTCTTCGCAGTCCTGCAGGGCGCGGCGCTCCTCGAAAAGGCTTTGCTCGAGGTCGCTGATCCGATCGCGCAGGTTGATCGCCATGGTGGTGGCGGCGGGAGCTTCCTCGAACTCGCCGCCCGCGCCGTCGTTAGGCTGGGAGGGGAGTTGGAGACGATCGCCCAGTTCGCGGATCTGGCGGCGCGAGCCATCGCAGGAGTTTATGATGAAGGTCTCTTCCCCGATCTCGCCCAGGCGAAGGAATTCCTGGACCGCGCCGAGGGTGGTGGGCCCGTAGTAGCGATCGCTCGTGACCTCGACCAGCCAGTCCATTTCCAGCTCGGGAAACATCGGGGCCTTCAGCCAGGTGAGCTGGTCGTGCGACAGTTTGTCGTGCGGGGCGACCTGGGCGGTGGCGGCCCAGCGCCGCACCTGGGAAAAGGGGAGCGGACCAAAGATGCTGCCGTCCTCGTGTTTACAGAGGAACCAGTTCTGGTTCGCCGTCGATTCCATTATTCGTTAAGGGACGGAGGCGCTGGGAGACGGGGAAGCCGCGGGCGACGGAGAGCCGGCGGCGTTTGCCGTCGCAGGGATAACGAGTGTCTGCCCGATCTGCAGTTTCCGGTCGTTCTCGATGTGATTCAGCTTTTGCAGCTCGTCGATTGTGACTTTGTGCATGCGGGCGATGGAAGTGAGCGTCTCGCCGCGGGCCACGACGTGGGTATTTCCGTCCGCCGGAATGGGAGAGCTGACGGCTGTCGCCGTCGGGATGGTGTGATCGAGGCCCATCGCCTTGGGATGTTCGATCGCCTGCTGCAGACGCAGGATTTGCTGGGAGAGGAGGTCGATCTTGAGGTTTTGCGCGTCGATCTTTTTTGTCAGGTTGAGGAGCTCCGCTGCTTCGGAATTGGTCGCGGGCGCGGGGCTCTGCGCGTTTGCCCGAAGGAGGATCGAGAGCCCAAGAAGGACGAACGCAAAAGTGCGAAGGCGGCGAGTCATGGGGCAACCTTGGCATTTTCGCCAGACGCTGGCAAGCGCGTCGCGGTTTGCGTTTCGGCGCATTCAAGATAGCGTTTTTTTCATGCCAGAACGGACGGAAAAACCGGTGGCGCCCGTGCCATGGGGGCCCAAGCCAGGCGACGGCGGCGGCCCCAAATCTCCCGACGTTTCCAAGCCGGACACGCGCGATCTCCTGAAGAAGATGCGCAAGGTGGATCCGAACCAATCCAAGCGCTACCGGCAGCGCACCGGCCAGTGACGAGCGACTCGTTAGGGGAGGGCGTTTCCGATTTTCCGGCGCTCCTGCGGCGACGCGGGTTATTGAACGACCCGGCGGTGATTGCGGGTTCGTCCGCGTCGACGCCGGCCTTTACCCCGACGCAGGCGACGACGATCCTGGCCTTCAAGTTCACCGGCGGAGTGCTGGTGGCGGGCGACCGGCGCGCGACGGCGGGGAACACGGTGGTTTACGATCGTGCGGACAAGGTCCTGGAGATCGACCGGCACTCGATCATGGCGATCGCGGGAGTGCCGGCGACGGCCTGGGAAATGGCCCGCGTGCTCGAGCATTCCCTGCAATATTTTCGCCGGACCCAGCTCCAGGAAATGAGCGTGGACGGCAAAGTGCGCGCGCTCTCGAAGTTGCTGCGCGATAATTTCGGCTTCGTCATGCAGGGGATCGGCGTGGTGGTGCCGATTTTCGCGACCTACGATTTCGCGGGGGACGGGCAGGCGCGCCTTTATTTCTACGACGCGATGGGCGCGCAATTTGAGGTCGCGGAATATGCCGCGACGGGCTCGGGTTCGCCGGCGGTGCGGGGCGTTTTGTTTTACGAGAATCGCTGGGGCAAAAAGCCGCTCCACAAATTGCGCGAAGACGATGCGATCACGGTTGCCTTGCGCGCGCTCGACACCGCGGCGGAAGCCGACACCGCCACCGGCGGGGTAGATCGGAATGCGCGCATCTTCCCGCTGATCAAGATCATCTCGCGCGACGGAATTAAAACGCTGCCGGAAAAACAGATCGCGTTGCGCTTTAAGAACACCGTCGCATGATCGAGGAACCGTATCGTTGGGTCGAGGCGATCGCGAACCGGCGCGAGTACATCGAAACGCAGCTGGCGCCGGGCAGCCCGATCGCGGCGCTGAGTTATCGCGACGGGATTTTGTTCGTCACCGTCGGCCGGGCGCGGCAGAAACTTTTCGAGATTTACGACCGGATTGCGCTCGGGGCGATCGGGCACCCGGGCGACATCGAGCGGTTGCGGATGGCGGCGATCGAACTCGCGAGCACGGAAGGGTTCACGCGTTCGGCGGCGGATGTTTCGCTGCGCCGGCTGGCCTTTTATTCCTTGAGCCCGCTTTTAAAAACCGCTTTCGAACAGGTCTACGGCGCGCCTTATCTCGCCCGGATGATCTTTGCCGAAGTCGGGGCGACACCGGCGGACGATCTATTTTTGCGGGTGGAATATGACGGGGCGATCGCGGCCAACGGGACGGCCGCGGATTCCAATCCGCCGCGTTTCAGCGCGATTGCCGGCACGACGCGCGCGACCGGTTTGATGGAAGACCTCCTCCGGCGCGAGCACGATCCCGCCTGCACCCTGAATCGCGCGGTGAAACTCGCGCTCGACGCCTGGAGCGCGGGGAGTCTGCCGGCAAACGAGGAAACGGGCGACGCGATCCCCTCGGCCGAGGCGCTGTGGGAGCATCGCGCAGCGGAATTAAAAAGCGCCACGGTCGAGGCCTGCGTCCTGGAACGAAGCGGCCCGGCAGCGATCCGTTACCGCGCCATTAGCGGCGACGAGCTGAAGGAGCTGACCTCCCCCTAACGAATTCGGCCCGCTTGCCCGCGGGGCGATGCTTGGTTAAAAAGAATCATGCGGCGCATCCTCGCCTGGTCCGGATTGGTCTGCCTGACGATTTCCTTCGTCTGGTTCGTCCGTCTGCCGGTGTCGATGGAGCCGGAGAACGCCGCCCGCCCGCCGCTGGTGCGGGGCGAGTCGCGGCCGGTCGTTGTCTTGGATGCCGGGCACGGCGGGCATGATTCCGGGGCGATGTACGGGACGGTGCTGGAAAAGGATCTGACTCTCGATGTCGCGCAACGCGCTGAGCTGCTCCTGCGCGCGGCCGGCTATGCGACCGTGCTGACGCGCGCCAGCGATCGCTCTCTTTCCCTCGCGGAACGGGCCGCGGTGGGAAACGAGGAAGATGATTCTCTTTTTATCAGCATCCATTTTAACCACGGCCAACGCGCCGCGGCCTCCGGCGTGGAAACCTACTATGCGCTCCGGCAGGCGGGCAGCGGTTCCCGCTTTTTGTCCTGGCTGCCTTTTGTGCAGCGTGTCGACCACGAGCTGTTGACGAGCAAAAGCGAAAATCTCGCAGCCTGCATCCAGAAGGCGCTGGTGGAGCGGACGCGCGCGGTGGATCGCGGGATCAAATCGGAGCGGTTTTACGTCATCTCCAATGTTCGCCATCCGGCCGCGCTGGTAGAAGGCGGATTCATCACCAACCAATCGGACATGGCGAAGCTGGCCACGATGGAATACCGCCAGCAGATTGCGCTCGCCATCAGCGACGGGGTGGAGCGCTACTTGGAAACGAGCCGAGCCGGGAAGGCGAGGCTGGCGATGGTCGCGGCCCCGGGTGAATAACTGGAAAATGCGACTCGTCGTATGATGCACCTATGAAGCGAACTTGCGTGGCTCTTGTGATTTTTCTCGTCGCCGGCAACGGCGGATTACGAGCCGACCAGACGACCTCCGGCGTGCAGCGGGCGCTGAAGGATCAGGGCTTTTATTACGGCGACGTGACGGGCGAGAAAAACGCGGACACGACCGCGGCCATCCGGCGTTACCAGATCCGCAACGGGCTTCAGATCACGGGGGAAATCGACGCCGAGACTTTGCGATCGTTAGGGGTGGGCGCGGGCGCGGCGCGCTCGAACGCGCAACCACAACCCGCTGCCCCGCCGGAAGAGGAAACGAACGACGGTGAAATGGGGCAATCGGCGGAGATTTCGCCGCCATCCAATGATTTCGCGCCGCGCGCGCCCGGCGCGGGCTACGGCCCCGGCAGGGCGCCCGGCCCGAACCGGCCGCCGCCGGTGGCGGATAATGTGTTTGCCGGGACGCCCTACGAAATGGCGCCGCCCGATCTACAGCGGCATGTCATCGTGGGCGCGCAGACGCTTCTCGCCCGCTACGGTTTTTACCGGAGCGGGATTGATGGCCAATTCGGGCCTGGGACGGCGACCGCTCTGCGCCGCTTCCAGACAAGGAGTCGCCTGCGGGCGGACGGCCGGCTGAACATGCCGACGCTGGCGGCGCTTGGTCTGCTGCCGGGGCAGCATCGCCCAAGTCTGCGGATGCCGCCGCGTCGGACCGTGCGCCCGCCCATTTACCGCGGCGAACCGGTGCCGCAGCTTTAGCAAAACGGGCGAGGCTCAGTTCGCCTTGCCCGGAAACCGGACGGATTGCATCTCGGTGAAAACCTGTCCGACGAAGATGCCCGCCTCGATCCGTAGTAAGAGTCGATCGGGATCGTCGGAAAGCCAGACGCTGGCGCGGCGGAATTTCTTGTGCGGGGCAAGCTCGCGCTTTTTCCCGATCTTGTTTAGCTGCACGTCGAGCTTGATCGCGGGATAGGTCCCGGCCCCGATCGTGATCTGCTCCCGCGCCGCCACCGTGAGCGTGGCGAGGTAAGGGCTGGTCGCGGGGTAAACCACCACCCGGTAGACATCGCTCTCCCGCATCGCCTGGCTGCGCAGATAGAGAAGCGCGGAATGCATGTCGTAAATGCCGCCGGTGAATGTGAAAGTTTTCGGCTTCGGAATCTTGTTCGCTTTCGTATCGGTCCGGACGCGCTCGAGCGAGTCGCGCTCGAACTTGATATCGGTCGTGACGGTCTTGCTGCGGAGGACATCCACCTGGTGCATCGAAATCGGGCGCAGGGTGGTGGCGTTGGCGAGGGCGCGGTGGCGAGTGTCGAATTTCCAAAGGGCGCGCACCATGCCGATGGTCCCGCCGGCGCCCTGGAGCTGCAGGCTATCGCCGCTTTGATCGAACCGGATCTCGGCCGTGGCGGCCACGAGGTCGTTCCAGCCAAAGTTGTAGGTGGCGACGAGAGGGCGTGGGTTGGGGAAGTCTCCCCGGGGAAGATCGGTGACGGTTTTTTCCCAAGCGGGCGCGGCTCCCGCGGCGGTGAGCGTAAGAAGCGCCGCGCCTAGCAAGATCCCGATCGTCCGTCCCACGCCCACCGGGCGAAGCTCCGCCGGTGCTGGCCGGGTTGCAAGGTGCGGAGGCGACGGGCGGGGACGGGGTTTCGGGATTGGCGACATGGCAGCAAAAAAAAACGCACGCCGGCGGCGTGCGTTTTCTTTAGATTGAATCGGTCTTCGTTAGGGCTTTTTCGGGCTGGCCGCCGGGCTGGCGGCGGCTTTCGGCGCGGCCGCGGCGGCCGGGGCGTTCTTGTTCAGCTGGGTGACGACTTCGGTCGTGAAGTCCATGTCGGGGCGGGCAAACATCACCATCGGCACGCCATTCAGGCTCACGCCTGAAGTGTCGAAAACCAGGTCCATGTTCGACGCTTTCACCTTCGTCATGACCACATCGGTGATTTCCTTCACGATCCCGTCGCGCATGCGGACGGCCTGTTCCTGAAGCTGCTTCTCGCGGGTCTGGCGGAATTCGTTGATCTCGCGCTCCATGTTCTTGATGCTGGCGATTTTTTCGTCGCGCTCTTTCGCCTTCTGGGTCTTGGCATCGGCGCTGAGAGCGGGGGCCTCGAGCTGCTGGTTGAGCTTGTTGATTTCGTCCAGTGCTTTCTTGTAGGAATCGGCGCGGTCGTCGTATTCCTTCTTCGCACTGTTCTTGGCGTCGTTAATTTTGGTCTCGGCGTCCTTGGTTTTGTTATATTCCTTGAAGGCGCGATTCATGTCGATGGTGCCGACTTTCATGCCTTGGGCAAAGGCTCCGCAGGGGAGTGCAAAAGCGGAAAGTACGGCCACGAGGATAAGCTTTTTCATAGATGTAAGGTGAGACTGGTAGTTGGGATGGCGTTAGACTGCAAGTGCCACCTTTCGTTCAAAATTGATAGCCGACGCTGAACTGGATTTTGCCGTCGCCGTTGTTGTTACCTTTTTGCAGCGGGATGCCGTAATCGATCTTGAGCGGGCCGACCGGGAGGTCGAGCCGGAGGCCGACCCCGACGTCGGAGACGAGGTTCTGGGTGCCGAAATCGTAGGCGTCGGCATTGACAAAACCGGTATCGTAAAAGACCGCGCCGCGGACCCGCGGGATGATCGGCATGGTGGCCTCGACGGTGGCGCGGGCGAGCGTCAGGCCGCCGATGGGCTCGCCGTTTTCGTCGCGTGGGCCGACATCGCGGAAGTTGAACCCGCGCAAATCATTCGCGCCGCCGAGGAAGAGCCGGTCGAAGAGCGGGACGCGGTCGCCACTGCCCCAGACGTCGATCGCGCCGACCTCCCCGTTGAAGGTGAGAATGATATCGAAGGGCAGAAGGAAGTACTGCGAGCCCTCGATGTTGAAGCCGTAGTTCTGCGTGTTGCCGCCGAGGAACCCGCCGGAGATCTGCGGAGTGAAGACGACGCGATGCCCGCGACGGGTGAGGAAGACGCTATCCCGGGTGTCCCAAAGCACGGTCGTGCTGATCACGCTCTTGAGGCGTTCGCCGGCTTCCATCTGAATGATCGGAGAGGCCAGGACGTTGACGTTAAAAATGTCGATCTCCTCGATTCGATAATCGAGGCTGACGGAGAGAAAGGGACTGACCGGTTTGCGGACGGAGAGCGCAAGGCCGTAGTTGCGCTGGTCGTAGATGGAGCTGAGAAAGCCCGCCTCGCGGAAAAAGATGTCGCCGCCAACCGACAGGCGCTGGTCGAGGAAATAGGGCTCGGTCAGCGAGATGAGGTAATTCTGCTGCTTGGTGCCGACCTGGATGCGGGCGCGGAATTTCTGCCCGGCGCCGGTGAAGGTCGGGTAGTTGAGGAGGTCGAAATTGCCCTGGGTGAGCTCGACGAACCCGAGCAGGCTTTCGATGGTGCTGAAGCCGGCGCCGAAGTTGAGCGCGCCGGTGCGTTTTTCCTGCACCTGCACGAGGAGATCCTTGCGCCCGGGGACGCCGGTGTCTTCCGGGTAGGTGTCGACTTTTTCAAAGTAGCCGAGGTTCTCGAGTCGGGCCTTGCTGACCTCGACGCGGACGGTGTTGAAGACATCGCCGGGAAGAATGGAAACTTCACGGCGCAGCACTTTGTCTTTCGTGCGGGTGTTGCCGGCGATGTTCACGCGCTCAACGAAAGAGCGGTCGCCTTCGACGATGACGTAGGTGAGATCGACAATGCCGGGGCCGGCCGGGATGCCCTGCGGCCGGATGTCGGCATCGACAAAACCGCCCGCGCCATACCCGTCGGTGATGGCTTTCATGTCCTCCTTTAATCCCTTCGGGGTGTAGATCGACCCTTCCTTCAACTTCACCAAGGCGCGCAGGCCGGCCTCCTTGGCCGTTTCCTGGCCGACAAAGGCGAGCTTCCCGACGCGGTATTGGTCGCCTTCGTTTACCACCACCACCAATCGCACTCCCTTGGGATAGCGTTCCTGGCGCACTTCCGGGATGGCGATATCGATGTAGCCGCGGTTTTGATAGAATTCGCGCACGCTATCGAGATCCTGTTGCAACTGCGCCGGATCGAGCCGGCCGGATTTATCGAAGAAGGAGATGAGCGATTTTGCCTTGGTTTTCATCTGCTTGCGCAGGACGCGATCGCTGAACTTCGTGTTGCCCTCGAATTGGACATCTTCGATCGCGCCGCGCTCGCCTTCGTTGATCGTGTAAATCGCCCGGGCGGTGCCGCGGTTTTCGTCTGTCACCAACTGCAACTGGACGTCGACCCCGGGGAAGCCTTTACGCTGATAAAAATCGACGATGTTCTGGCGGCCTTCCTCGAGTTTCTCGGCATTGGCCGGCGAGGGAACCTTGAACTTGATCCTTCCGCGCAGGGTCCCCGCCTTATAGCTCTGGGCGCCGGCGATTTCGATCTCGGTCACGAGCGACCGCGTCGCCAGAATCACCTGGACCCGCACCCCGTTGCCGGCCGGTTCGCCAAAGATGCGGACGTTCTGGATTTTGCCCGTCTCGTAGAGCGCCCGAATGTCGTCCTCGACCGTGGTTTCGGAATAAGGCGCGCCCACCTTGGTTCGCATGTTGGCCAGGATGCGGTCTTTCGCAATCGTCTCCGGACCGACGTAGCGCACGTCGATCGAAGTGATCGGGGCGCCTTCCAAGCCCTGGGCGCCGGCCGAGGCCGGCAGGCCGAGAGCCCAGACTAACGAGAAGAAAACCGCGGCAAGGCGGAGAGACGAAGTGAGGTTTTTCATAGCAGGAAGAGCGGTCGCCAGAGAGCCGTCGATGGTGAACTGGCGTATTAGATGAGTATTGCGAGGAGCAACGTCAAGGCAGGAATGGCGGAATTTTGTTGATACTGATAGTGGGTGCCGGGAGCCCGTTCGCCCTTCATTGAAGAGCATTCAACCGTCAAAAACCAGAAATTCAGATTAACTCGTACCAGTTATTGCGCCGGCGCGGCTCGTAGCCGGCCTCGCGGATGAGGCGCTCGATCATTTCCGCATCGAGCCGAAAACTCGTTCCGGCGCTGCTCACGACGTTTTCCTCCATCATGACCGAGCCAAAATCGTTGGCGCCATATTTGAGTGCGACCTGGCCGATCTCCGGTCCCTGCGTCACCCAGGAGCTTTGGATGTTGGGGATATTATCGAGAAAGATGCGGGCCAGCGCCTGGGTGCGCAGATATTCCGCCGAGCCGGTCGGCTGGGCGACTTTCAGGACGGTGTGCTGCGGCTGGAAGGTCCAGCAAATGAAAGCGGTGAACCCGCCGCTGGCATCCTGCTGGTCGCGCAGCCGCTGCAGATGCTGGATGCGGTCCTCGATCGTCTCGACGTGCCCGAACATCATGGTCGCGCTCGATTTCAGGCCGAGCTCGTGGGCGATCTGCATCACCTCGAGCCATTGGTCGCTCTTGCACTTGAGGGGCGCGATTTTTTGCCGCACGGAATCGACCAGGATCTCGCCGCCGCCGCCGGGGATGGAGCCGAGGCCGGCGTCCTTGAAACGGGTGATCACCTCGCGCAGCGGCATGGCAAAGGTCTCGGCGAAATGTTGAAATTCCGGCGGGCTGAATCCGTGAACGTTGATGTGCGGATACTTTTCCCGGATGTGATGCAGGAGATCGAGGTACCAATCGAAGCCGAGCTTGGGATGATGGCCGCCCTGCATCAGGATTTGCACTCCACCGGCGGCGGTGAGCTCGTCGAGTTTCTGGTCAAATTGCTCGTGCGTCAGGACATAATGATCCTCGTCTTTTTCCGTCCGATAAAATGCGCAGAACTTGCAATAGACGTTGCAGACGTTGGTGTAGTTGATGTTGCGATCGATGATGTAGGTCACGATGTCGCGTCCATTCCCATCGTAATTTTTTCCCTTCGCGAGATTGCGCCGGGCATCGGCCAGCGCGCCCAGTTCGGCCAGCGGCCAGCGATAAATCTCGAGCGCTTCCGTGGCCGAAATGCGTTCGCCAGCGAGGATTTTTTCCTGCAACAGTTGAGGGTTAAGGGCCACCATCGGAGCGCAATCTAAAGCACCGGATTGGAAGATGCGACCGGGTTTCGCCGCCGGAGCGGGTCTAGAGCCGGTTCTTTTTCAGAAAGGCCGCCACGACCGCGTTGAATTCGGCCGGCTTGTCGAGCATGAGGAAATGCGAGACGCCATCGAAGGTCTCGTATTGCATCTTCGGCCCGAGGCTGCGGACGAACTTTTCATAATCCGCCGTCCAGAAAGGCGACTTCGCCAGCACGACCAAGGTGGGGACTTCGATCTTGTCCGGCTCCCAAATGGCGGGGTCGCTCGCGGCCTCGAATTCGCTGAGCGCGATGCGCTGCGGGGTGCGCAACATCATGGTCTTGACTGCGGTTCGCTCCGCCGGGTCTTTCATTGGCGCCGTGATGCCGTCGATGAATTTCCCGGCGTTCTCGGCGTAGTCGGGCCCGCGCAGGGGCGCGATGAATTTCTGCAGCTCTTCGACGGTGCCCATCGGTCGCAGGCTGCCGTCGACCACGATCAACCCGGTCACTTCCCGGGGATAGCGCCGGTAAAATTGCCTAACGACCGGCGTCCCGTTGCTGTGCCCGGCGAGGACGGCTTTCTTTACGCCCGCATCGCGCAGGACGGCGTCGAGCGCGCGGGCGTAGTAATCCATCGTGTAGTCGATCTCGGGCTGATCGCTCTGGCCATGTCCCGGCAGATCGACCGTGATGACCCGCATCGTCGCGGCCAGCTCGGAGGCCTGCTTTTTCCACACCGTCTCGTCCGAGCTCCAGCCGTGGACGAAGAGGAGCGCTTTCTCGCCCGCGCCGTAATTCGTGTAATGAATCCGGACGCCATCAAGCGTGGCGAAATGCGACGAAGGTGCAGGCTGAGCCAACGCCAGCGCCCCGCCGAGGAAAAGCGCGCCTAACGAAAGGGCCCCGCCCGCCGCGGTCATATTCGGAATCGCGGCGTCAGGTCAACGAAATCGCCTGGAAAGAGCTGACCACGTCGTCCGGGCCGGCATCGGTGAAAAAGCACTCGTAAAAACCCGGGCCGAGATCCCAGTGATCGCCTTTGTAGTAGTCGTCGCGATAGAAACGCCAGATTCCGCTGACGACGATGAGCGAGCTGATGCGATCGTTCCAAAAATCTCCGAGGTAATGGAAGCTGAGATTGGTCCGGGCGTAAGCTCCCTTGAAGCCGATGTGATCGTAAATCACCACTTCGGGCAGGCGAAAATCTCCTTCCGCCGGCTTTTGATAGGTCGGTCCGGCGGCGCAGGCATGGTAGCTGAGCGGTCCGACTTTCCATTTCGTATCGATGATTGCGCCATTGTCTGGCGACAGCTCGGTCTTGGGTACTGATTTCATAGATTTGTTGTTTCGGAATTTGAACAGGCCGGCTCCACCTTGTCGAGCGCGAGATTAAAGAAAAGGCAGCAGACAGAATCTCCGGCAGAAATTTCGGTGCTTCATCCTTCCGCCTTCTTACTTCTTCCTTTGCTTCATATCCGGTGCTCCCGGTTGTCGGAGCGGAGGCGGATGGTTTTGGATTGCAGATCGTGGGAGGCGCGAATAAAGCGCACGGTTTTGCTCTTCGCCCGCATCAGAACGGAATGAGTGACGGCGTTCGGGCCATGCGATTTTACCCCGCGCAGGAGCGCGCTGTCGCTGATCCCGGTGGCGCAAAAAATGATGTTCTTTCCATTGGCGAGGTCGTCCGCGAAAAAAACGCGATCGAGATCTTTTTCGTGGCCGTCGGCAATGAGCTGGGCGCGTTCCTCTTTGTCCCGCGGCCACATCATGCATTGCATGTCGCCGCCGAGACATTTGATCCCGGCCGCCGCCAAGACCGCTTCGGGCGAGCCGCCGATCCCCACGTAAAGATCGATCCCACTCTCCGGATAAGAAGGCGCCATCGCGGCCGCGATGTCGCCGTCGCTGATCATGCGCAGCGAAGCGCCAGCGCGGCGAATTTCCGCCACGATCTCATTGTGCCGCGGGCGGTCGAGGATCATGACGATGACGTCCTGCACGCGTTTCTGTAATGCTTTCGCGACCGTGATCAGCGTCTCTTCGATCGGGCTTTCCAGTTTCAAGGTTTCGATGCCCGCTTTCTTCATGCTCCGGATGACGTCCGGGCCATAAGCCAGCTTCATCATGTAAAAGGAAGGGATGTCGCGCAGGGCGACCTTGACTCCTTTTTCCGGGCTGGCGGCGGCGATACAGGCGATCGAGTTGGGTGCGCCCTTGGCGATATTGGTCGTGCCGTCGATCGGGTCGAGTGCGATGTCGAACTGGGGTGCGCCGGGCAGCCACATTCCGAGTTGCTCGCCTTTGAAAATGCCGGGCGCGCCGTCCTTGATGCCCTCGCCGATGACGACCTCGCCGCAAATGTTCATGAGGTCGAACATTCCGCGGATCGCGTCGCAGGCGGCTTCGTCGGCTTTTTCCTTTTCGCCCCGACCGAGCCAGGAAAGGGCATTAAGGGCGGCGGCCTCGGTGGCCCGGACGAAGTCGAATTCGATGATGCGCTCGATGTCGTCGTAGTTCTGCTTTGGGATTCGCATCCGCTCAGGTTCGCAAAGGTGAGGCGGCGTGACAAGGGCCTGCTTTCCAGCGCCCGCTAGAAGCCCGACACTTTCCAGGTGTCGCCGGCCTGCTCGAGTTGGATGAACCAGGAGTTGGCTTGGGTCTCGAAGAGGACGACGGCCCGGTTGGCGTGCGTTTGGACGGACTTGATCTTCCCTTGCAAAGTCACGGGATCTTCCGGCAAATCTTTCAGCATCATCGCGCTCATCGGCTCAGAGTCGGCCGCCGGTGCGGCCTGGATTTCTTCCTTAAAGCGGGCCAACTGATCGGCCGTCGCGAGGCGGGAGATCTTTTCCGTGTCCCGCGCGCGCAGCGCGCTAAGAAAGTCGACGGCGATTTTCGCCTGTGGGCTCGCCTGAGCCGCCTCGCCCATGAGCGAGACATCGCTACCGCGCAAGATCCGGCTGGCAATATCGTCCCGTTTCAGAAACGCGATGGCGGCAACGACCAGGACTAAGGCTCCGGCTATGAGAAGAATACGACGCATGACTGAGCTTTATCGTCCCGCCCCGGACGTTCCAAGAACAATCCGACGAAGCATGAAGAAGCACGATCCCACGCCTTGTCGAAGGCGGTCAGGGCGCGTTCGCGGAGGTGACGGTGAGCTTTGCGCTCCGGCTCGTAACGCTGCCCGACACATTACTCACGGTCACGGTGAAGAGTGAACCGTCATCGGCCAAGACGGCCGGAGGAGTGCTGTAGGAAGCCCGGGTGGCGCCGGCAATGTTGCTTCCGTTCTTGGCCCATTGATAGAGCAGCGGTGGCTCACCGGAGGCCACTACCTTAAATTTCGCCCTCTGTCCCACCGCCACGATCACGTCCCTCGGTTGATTAGTAATGGCGGGAGGAGCGGGAGTTGGCGTGGGGGTCGCCGTCGGCGTGGGCGTCGGTGTCGGTGTTGGCGCCGCCACGGTGTAGGAAAGACGGGTCGTCCCCGATTCATCGACCGATTCCAGAACGAGACGGTCGGGGTTTTGCAAAACCGAAACTCTGCCGTAGCCGCTACAAGGGTTCTCGAAATAGCCCTCGCTCCAAATACCTGTCCCGTCGCTCGAGCAGGGAGGGTTCGACTTGAGGGAGTTCGGTTGCGGAATGCACATCTCGGGAAATCCGGAGCGCGTTCCATCGTCGATCGCCCCGAGGTGGAGATCACCCGAAATGAAGACAACTCCCTGGATGTTATTACTAAGGATAAAGTTTTTTAGATCGTTCCATTCCGTCTGGTAACCGCCCCAGCCGTCGGGAAATTTTGTCGTCGGGTTCACGATCACCGAGGTGAAAATAACCTTCCACTGTGCGGTCGAGTTAAGTAACCCGCTCTTCAGCCACTCCAGCTGGCCCATCGCCCCGAGATCGTTCCCGTCGAGCATGCTTTTGGTGGCATCGTCCGGATCGCCTGATACATCGCGCTGGCTGCGGCAGTCCAAAACGAAACCCTCCATTTGCGCATAACTGAATCGCTGCCAGATCCCCGGCTTGACCGCTGGGAGCGGATAGGTCGGGACATACTCTTCGAAGACCTGCTGACTCAATCCCCACTGAGCATAAGTCTTGTCGATATTATTCAAGCCGGCGTCATGATCGTCCCACTGGTGGATGATCGGCATCTTCTCCAGGATGAGAGGCACAAAGTTACTCATCAAGACCTGGGCCGGGTCGTAGAGTTCCTTAAACATTTGCCTCTTTGTCGTAGGCGTCCCCGGATTCCGATGATCGAAATCGCCACCGATGAAGGCAAACTCCGCGGATTCGGCGGCGGCATTAGCAAACGTCGTGGTCGTGTTAGTCAGGAATCTCAGGTTTGCGAAATCCGCCAGGACGACAAACTTGAAGGTCCGGGCACTGCCGACAATGGGAAAGGTCCGGAAGGAAGGATAAGGCGGCGCCGTCCGCTGCGGCACGCCGTTAACCACTGGATTGAGGTAGTATGTTTGTTCCGGAGTCAGGCCGGCCAGGCCAATAATTTTGGTAAAGTCACTGGTGGCACTGGTCGTGAATGAGTCGGAGACCTGGTAGGTCGCCAGGTTAGGATCGGTCCCATAACGAACGGCCACGGTCGTCACCTGGCTTGCCCGGAGAAAGACGTTGGCGGCCGAGTCTGTCACGCCGCCTACGACCGGTCCATGAGTCAGTGTCTGCCCGAGGGTGGAACTAACCGCAAGCTGCAGGAGCAGCCAGCCGAGCGGCAAAACGAAAAGTCGCCCGCTAGCTATGGCCTGGGGCAGACGAGAGTGGAGCTTTCGCGGAGAGTTTGCTCTGGCGGAATTCATGTGCCGCTTATGAGATCAAACATTGGCTGTTCCGGCAAGAGACAATAGGTGTTCCAGCTCTCGGGGAGGCCTAGAGGACGTGGTAAATTTCCACCAGGCCGATCCCGCTCGAGTCATCCTTGCCCGCGACAATCGCGGTATAGGCTCCCTCAGGAAGGGCGGTAAAAATGGCTGACTCCGAGGCGTCCGCGGGCTGGAGATTAGCTGGGATATCGCCAGAATTAGCAGCATCTTGCCAATCATCATTCTCCGCGACGACTGCGCCATTGCTGTCGCGCAATTCCAGTGTTGGATCCGCCAGGGCGCCGTCGATTCCCTGCTGCGTGAGGGATGGTCCAATCGCACGAACCAGGACAGTGGAGTCGTCACCTTGACCACCGAGAATAAACCCCCCAATCATGACATTGTCGCCAGCGTCGACAAAACCGCGCGTGCTAATATTCGCTAACTCTGAGTCGGCGGTATCGTCCAAGTCATAAACTTCGACCAAGCCGACCCCGGTTCCGCCATCGTTTCCACTTACAATCGCAGTGTAGAGACCAGGGTTAAGGATCGCGAGAATCGCGGACTCGAGGTCCTCCGTCGGCTGAAGGTTCGCTGGGATGTCGCCGGAATTAGAAGCTTCCTGCCAGTTATCGTTAGTGGAAATGAGCGATCCGTCAGCAGCGCGAAGTTCCAGGACGGGGTCTGGCAGGGGATCTGAGATTCCAGCACTGGCCAGCGAAGGACCAACCCCGCGCAACAGCACTTCTTTGGCATCGTTGCCGGTGACGATAAACCCTCCGATAAGAACCTGGTCGCCCGTCAACACCTGCAGGCGGGTGGAGATGTTAAGCGGCTGGACCGCAATCGGTGTCGGACTGGGCGACGGACTCGGCGACGCGCTCGGGCTGGGGGAGGCACTGGGGCTCGGAGATGGACTCGGCGACGGTGTTGATGTTGGTGTTGGGGTCGGCGACGGCGTTGGGGTGGGGGCTGGTGCCGCTACGGTATAGGAAAGCCGGGTAGTGCCTGATTGGTCCACGGTTTCCAGGACCAGGCGGTCTGGGTTCTGCAGGATCGTGACCCGGCCATAGCCACTGCACGAATCCTCGTAGTAACCCTCACTCCAGATTCCCTGCGCGTCGGTCGAGCAGAAAGTGCCGGGAGGTTTTTCCGAGTTAGCCTGCGGGACGCACATCTCGGGGAAACCAGCCTGGACCCCATTGTCGATTGCCGCCAGATGGAGATCACCCGAGATGAAGACCACCCCCTGGATATTGTTAGTGGTAATAAAATCCTTTAACTCGTTCCATTCCGTCTGATAGCCGCCCCAGCCCTCGGGAATTTTCGTGCTCGTGTTTGTGACCACGGAAGTGAAGATAACCTTCCACTGCGCGGTGGAGGTAAGGAGACCGCTCTTGAGCCACTCCAACTGCCCGAGCAGCCCGAGATTGTTCCCGTCGAGCATACTCTTGTTCGCATCGTCCGGGTCGGGCGACGGATCGCGCTGGCTCCGGCAGTCCAGGATGAAGCCCTCCATCTGCGCATAACTAAACTTCTGCCAAATCCCGGGATCAACCGAGGGAAGCGGATAGGTCGGAACATATTCCTCAAAGACCTGCTGACTTAGGGGCCACCGGGGATAAGTCTTATCGATGTTGTTGCCGCCGGCGTCATGATCATCCCATTGGTGGATGATGGGCATCTTTTCCAGGATGAGGGGAACAAAGTCACTCATAAAGACCTGCGACCGGTCGTAGAGCTCTTTGAACATCAGCCGCTTGGCGTCGATCGCAAAAGGATTCCGGTGGTCAAAATCGCCCCCGATGAAAGCGAAGGCAGGGGATTCTGCGGAGGCACTGGCAAATGTCTCCGTGGTCATGGTCAGATTGCTCACATTGGCGAAATCCGCCAGGACAATAAACTTAAACTCCCTCGCGCTGCCGTTTGCGGGAAAGGTCTGGAAGGTCGCATAAGGCGGCATCGAACGCTCTGGCACACCGTTGACGACCGGATTGAGGTAATAGGTTTGCTCCGGAGTCAGACCGGTGAGCGCGATGATCTGGGTGAAGTCGCTCAGCGCACTGGTCGGAAAGGTATCGGTAACCTGAAAAGTCGTCAGGGTGGGATCGGTGCCATAACGAAGGGCGACAGTCGTCTGCTCGCTGGCACGCAAGAAGACGTTTGCGCTCGAATCGGTGACGCCGCCGGTGATCGGCCCATGGGTCAGGGTCTGGGCCGGGGAGAAGCCGGCGGTCAGGTGCAGAATCGATAGCCCAAGGAAAATTCGCCCGCGACAGATGGAGAGACCAATGCGAGAATTTCGCCGCTGCGAGTTGAATTTAGGGGCTCGCATTTGTGCGATCACCAAACCAGACTTAAGCTCGCTAGGCAAGGACAAATCGGGAAGCGAGGACTTCGAGGCCAAACCCGACCCTGCAAAATTTCGCTCGCCTGCACTCCACGTTGCCGGGCGGGCAGCTGATAAAATCCGTGGGAAACAGAAAAATTTTGACTTCGGCGGCCTAAACTGGTCAAATCCCATGCATCCCGCGGTATCCCGCGTCCCGTACCTACACCACCCAGGCGTGCGAATCGATTTCCAGAGTGAGCAACATTGACAAACTCGGACTAGCGTCCGGAAGACCGGCGAGCAGCGCCTCCCAGAAGATGGCAGGCCGCGTTACGCTTTGGGATTCTGCGTTCCGCGGCTCGAGTAGCGCCCGGCCGATGGCACTCTGGCGGTTCCTGCTCACGGCGAGCCTTTGTGCGGGGTTTGCGGCCGGGACCGGGGCCCAGCAGTTTACCGACGTCTCGGCAGCGGTGGGCCTCGTGCTGGAGGCGAAGAAGAGTTGGGGCAACCCGATCTGGGGCGATATGAATAACGACGGATTCCTCGATCTGATTGTTCCGACCCACGGTCTCGCGTCTTCAGGCGGGCCTTTTGTTTATCTCAATAGTGCGGATCACACCTTCACCGACATTCGCGACACTTCGGGGATCCAGATCGGTCCCGAGCTCGATAGCAGGGATTGGCACGGCATCTCCTTCGGCGATTACGACGGCGACGGAAATCTCGATGTCTACGTCGCCGCGGGAGCCAAGGGGGAAGAGAACAAAAGGGATCTGCTTTTCAGCGGCCAGGGCGATGGAACCTTCGAATATGTCAGTGGCGCCGCGGGGATCGAAACCTCCCTGAACCGCGGACGGACCGGGTTTTTCGTCGATTACGACAACGACGGTCTGCTTGATCTGTTCGTCAAGAATTTCGACAGCATCAACGTGCTCTACCACAACGAGGGTGACACCTTGGTGCCGGCACCGGAAGCTGGCGGACTGGCCAACCAGACTTTTGGCGTCGGCTTTGGCGGCATCGTCGCATTCGCTGATTACGACATCGACGGGTTCATGGACCTTGTCATCGCGGGCGATGGCAACACCCTGCAACGTTATCACAACGAGGGAGACGGGACTTTCGTCAATACCTCGGTCGGCTCCGGCCTCGTCCCGCAATTCAACTCGAAGGGAATCGCCTGGGGCGACTACAACAACGATGGTTTGCCCGACTTGTTTGTCGCCCGGGCCGAACAGGGGACCAGTGGAATCACAGGCGCATCGCTTTATCGCAACAACGGCGATGACACCTTTTCGGATGTAACTATTTCCGCGGGCGTCGCCATCAGCGCCAGCTGTTGGGCCCCGGTCTGGGGCGATTACGATAATGACGGCTATCTGGATGTGTTCGTGACCAACTCCGGGGATGCTGGTCTGGGACCAGGCAACGCGAACCGGCTCTTTCACAACAATGGCGACGGCACCTTCACCGACGTCGCCGCGGCGGCCGGCCTTGCTTTGCAGGATGACGTCTCCCTCCACAAAGGAGCGGCTTGGGCAGATTATGACAACGACGGTTTTCTCGATCTCATCGTGAAAGACGGTGTGGGTGGCGAAGAAGACAACGGTCCCGGCGCCACTGGCTTGCACCGCCTTTTTAAGAACGGCGGGAACGCGAATCATTTCGTGAAGATCGACCTGAAGGGGATTCAATCGAACCTGCACGGCATTGGTGCGCGGGTCATCGTCACCACCTCCGAGGGCGTCAGTTATCGACAGCAGGACGGCGGGGGCGGCGGTCACTACGCGTCCCAGGGAAGTCAGCCATTGCATTTCGGCATCGGCAGCGCCGCCAGCGCGACCGTCGAGGTGCGGTGGCCGAGCGGGCTGGTGAATGTTTTGCCTCCGGTGGCCGCCAATTCGACCGTGACCGTTACCGAAGGCACCAATCCACCCACGGCCCATGCGCAGAATATCTCGACCCGTCTCGACGTTGAGACAGGCGAAAGAGTGGGGATCGGCGGTTTCATTGTCAGTGGCACTGGTTCGACCCAGGTCGTGGTGCGCGGGATCGGACCCTCCCTCACGGCTGGCGGCGTTCTCGGCGCCCTGGCCGATCCCGTGCTGGAGCTGCACGGACCTAACGGCACCATCCTGAGCAACGACAATTGGCGGGACAGCCAGCAGAGTGCGATCGCCGCGAGTGGACTGGCACCGACGGTCGATGCGGAGGCAGCCTTGATCGCGGATGTCGGTCCGGGCAACTACACCGCGATCCTCAGCGGCAAGAACGGCGGCACCGGGATCGGCCTGGTCGAGGTCTATGATCTCAATACCGGCGTCGTCGCGGAACTGGCCAATGTCAGCACCCGCGGTTTCGACGGAACCCTCGGGAACGTCATGATCGGCGGGATCATCATCGGACCCGCCGATGCCTTCCCTGCCTTTCTCATCGTGCGCGCGATCGGTCCCAGCCTGGCGGATGCGGGAGTCGCCGGGACTCTGGCCGATCCCACCCTGGAATTACATGACCAGGACGGAACCCTGATCGCCGAAAATGACGATTGGGAGGACGATCCTCTCCAGGCGGAGAGCATCGCCGCCGCCGGTCTGGCCCCGACGGACTCGCGCGAGAGCGCCATCCAGGCAAACGTCCCTCCGGGTGCCTATACCGCCATCGTCCAGGGCACCAACGGTACTACCGGCATCGCCCTCGTCGAAGTCTACAACCTGAAGTAGGGCGCAGCGCGCTGCTCGTTAGGGCTTTTTCTCCGCCGGCGGATTCGGTTTGGCCGAGACTTCGCCTTTCGGGGCGACTTCGTATTCCGGTTTCGCCACGCCCATGAGCCAGTGGTCGAACCAGCCGACGATGTGCTGCAACCGCTCGATCCGGTGCCAGGGCTGGCCGGAGCGCGAGAGTTCGTGCGACTCGTTAGGGAACTTCACCATCACGGTCGGGATTTTGCGGAACTTGAGCGCGCGAAACATCATTTCGCCGCCGGCCTCGGGCGGGGTGCGGGTGTCTTCTTCGCCGAGGATGAGCATGAGCGGCGTCTTCACGTTGTTGATGTAGGTCAAAGGCGAGCGCGCCTTGTAATCGCCTTCCTCATCCTTGAAGGGCGGAGTCTTGAACCAGGCCGGCTGGAAGAGGGTGAAATCGGCCGTGTACCACCAGGCCGCCCAATCCGCGATGTCGCGCTGCGCCACCCCGGCCGCGAAACGATCGGTGTGCCCCACCACCCAGTTGGTCAGGAGCCCGCCGCCGCTGCCGCCGGTCACGCCCATTTTTTTATCGTCGATCCCGCCTCGCCTAACGAGCTCGTCGACACCCGCCATCAGGTCCTTGAAGTCGTCGCCCGGATATTTGTACTGGATGACGTTGCCAAACTCCTGGCCATAGCTCGTGCTCCCGCGCGGGTTTGGGTAAAGCACGAAGTAGCCCTTCGCCGCCATCCACTGGAACTCGTGCTCGAAGATGTAGCCGTAGGCCGCGTGCGGACCGCCGTGGATATTGAGGATGAGCGGATATTTCCTCGTCGGATCAAACCCCGGCGGCTTTTGCACCCAGGCCTGGATGCGTTTGCCGTCAAAACTTTCGTACCAGATTTCCTCCGGCTCGGTCAGGTTGAGCTGGCCGAAGAGCGCGTCGTTGGAATGCGTCAGCTGGCGCGGTTCCGCGCCCGGTTGGTCAAGGCAGAAGAGATCGTTGATCCGGGTCGCGGTCGAGACCAGATAGACAAACTTCTTCGCGTCGGCCGCGGCCGAAAACCGGAGCACGGCGTGGTTGCCCTGGGTAAGATCGGTCGCGGTGCCGTGGGTGGCGTCAAAGGAAGCGAGCTGGGTGCGCCCTTCCTTGGCATAAATCTCGAAGATGCTTTTCCCGTCGGCCGACCAGACCGGGGTGTTGCGCCCGAAACCGCGCGGGGCGGCGTTGTCGCCGAAGACGCTGTCGCCGGCGTCGAAATCGAAACTGGTCGTCAGGTTCACCGGCTTGGCGTTCTCCGTCAGCTCGAGCGTCCAGAGATCGGATTGGGTGTAGGAATTCACCGGCTCGTTGACCGAGGCGATGAAGGCGACGCGTTTGCCATCCGGGCTGAGCGCAAGCGTGCGCACGCCTAACGGAATCGTCGTGAGCAACTTTGCCGCGCCGCCTTTCGCCGGAACAACGTAGAGCTCCGTCTTCGGCAGCTCGTAGTAAGGCTCGTCGATGTGCCAGGAAGTGAAATAGATCTGCGCGCCGTCGTTCGACCAGAGCGCGTTGCCCTCGTCGAAGCGACCGTTCGTGAGCTGGCGCGGCTCGACTTTCTCATCCGCGCTCCGCGGCGCCGCCACGAGCCAGAGATGAGCCGGCCGCTCCGGGTCGAGGTAACCTTCGTTATCCTCGCGATAAACCGCCCGGGTAATGACGTGGACATCGCTTTCGCGCTCTTCCTCGGCCCCTGCCGCGGCTTTTTTCTTGTCGTTAGGCGATGTGCCTGCGCGACCGGGGTCAGCGCCCCCGGCTACAGGCAACTTGTTCGCTTCCTCTTCCTTCTTTTTCTGCCGCGCCTGTTTCGCGAGATCCTCCGGGTTCGCGCTGCTCGTGAAAACGATCGACTTCCCATCCGGCGACCATTTCGGATCGCCCGCGCCTTTCGGCAGATCGGTAAAGACAAAGGCGTCGCCGCCCGCCATCGGGAGGAGGCAAAGTTGCGGCGGCTCCTTTTTGCCCTCCTTCTCCGCGGACCGGGTAAAGACCATCCATTGCCCATCGGGCGACCAGCGCGGACCGGAATCGCGCGGACCGGTCGTCAGTTGGCGCGGCGGGGCATCCGCCGCTGTCGGCACCATCCAGATCGAAGTGTCGTAGCCGTCCTTCTTTTCGTTCGTTGTCACCCGCACATAAGCGACGCGGGCGCCGTCAGGCGAGACCTGCGGGCTCCCGATCCAGACGAAATCGAAGAGGTCTTTTTCGGTGATCCCGCGTTTCGCCGAAACGGCCTGAGCGAGCGGTGTGATCGTTAGGCAAAGAAAAGAGCAGAGCGCGACGCGCAGGATTCGGTTCGGCATCCGCTACACTGGCACTCTCGCCGTTTGGCGCAATCGCGCTCCTGTTTCTGCCTAACGCCTCAGAGAAGTACTGACGGAAGGATTCGGCGCCGCGTTATCGAAAATCGTGAACGACTCCTCCAAAACGAATTCTCGATCCGGCAACTCCGCCAGGAGTTCTGGCGGGATGGGTGGCGCACGCAGGAGCCAAAGTGCTTCCCGGACGATCAACTCGTCAACCTGATTGCCGGTGTTGGAATTGATTTGGACGTTGCGGGGACGGCCGCCGTTCGCGGCGATACGGAAAGTGGCGACTACGGTTCCAAGGGCGGCGCCATTTTCATTCCGTCGGACGCGCTCATACCAAATCGGGCCCAACCGGTCTTCGACTGCTTTCGCGTAGCGCTTCGCGGCGGGAAAGACTTTTGCGGTGGCCTTGGGTGTTTCAACAACGCGCGGAGAGGTCTGGCAAGCGGCAGAAAAAAGCACGGTGCTGAGAAGAATGACCCTGAGGCAATTCAGTCCGGGGTTCGCCATGCCGCGGACTGTAGAGGTTGCCTTCGCGCCCGATCAATCTTTTTGTTGCGCCCTGCTTCACTCGCCCCTTACTCTTTCGGCGCATGTTTCGTTTTCGGGTTTCTCCGCTCGCGGCCTTGGCCGGTTTGACTCATCGTCTGCACCTCCTGCGAACGACATCACGTCGGGGAATTGCCTCACCTGCAAAAGGAACACATGCATCCGCTCGAAGCCGCCGCCGAAGAGCCGATTCACGGCGCCGTCCCCAAGCCGCCGCTCTCATCGCCCACGCCCGCCAATTTTTTCCCAAAGCAGCAGCCCTAACGAGCGCGCACCGCTCGCCTAACGACAAGTAGCGCCATGGCCAAGCACGAATACGCGACCAGGCCCCCCAACATCAGCACCATGCCGCCGGGCGTCCCCTACATCATCGGGAACGAGGCGGCGGAGCGCTTCTCCTTCTACGGGATGCGCTCGATCCTGATCATTTTCATGACCTCCTACATCATGACGAGCGGGGGCAAGCCCGATCACATGAGCGAAGCGGAGGCGCGCGGTTATTTCGCGCTTTTTGTCGGCGCGGTTTATTTCCTGCCCATCCTCGGGGCGATCCTGGCCGAGGCTTTCCTCGGCAAATACAAAACCATTTTCTTTCTCTCGATCGTTTACTGCGCGGGTCATTTCGCCCTGGCGCTGAACGACACTCGGATCGGGCTCGTTATCGGCTTGGGCTTAATCGCGATCGGCTCCGGCGGCATCAAGCCGTGTGTCTCGGCCAACGTCGGCGATCAGTTTGGCGAATCGAACAAGCACCTGCTCTCGAAAGTCTTTGGCTGGTTTTATTTTTCGATCAATGCCGGTTCCTTCATCTCCACTTTGCTTTGCCCGGTCCTTCTGCATAACCCGAACTGGGGTCCCCGCTGGGCCTTCGGTGTGCCCGGCATTGCGATGGTGATCGCGACGATTTTCTTCTGGGCTGGGCGCAAGAAATTTGTCCACATCCCGCCGGGCGGCTGGCAGTTCGTGAAGCAATTCTTCAGCAAGGAAGGCTTGGGCGCGCTTGGACGGCTCATCATCGTTTATGTTTTCGTGGCCGTTTTCTGGTCGCTCTGGGATCAGAGCAGCGGTGGTTCATGGACGTTGCAGGCGCGCGGGATGGATCTCTTCGTTCCGTGGCTGCCCTGGATGCAGTTTAGTCCCTTCGCCATGGGCTGGGGCGTAAACCTGCTGCCTGCCCAAGTCCAGACGGCGAACCCGATCTTCATCCTCCTCTTCATCCCGCTGGTGAACTACATCATCTACCCGGCGATCGATAAGTTTTTCACCCTCACGCCGCTGCGCAAAATCGGCATCGGCCTTTTCCTGACCGCGGGCAGCTTCCTCGTCATCGCCTACATCCAAACGCTGCTCGACGCCGGGCAGAAGCCGAATGTGAACTGGCAGTTCCTCGCTTACGCCATCCTGACGATGGGCGAAGCGATGGTCTCGATCACCGGCCTGGAGCTTTCCTATACCCAGGCGCCGAACAAGATGAAGAGCGCAATCATGGCGGCGTGGCTCTTCACCGTCTCGATGGGCAACTTCTTCACCGCCGGGGTCAACTTCATCATCCTCAATCCGGACGGCTCGGCCAAGATGACCGATCTGCAGTATTACCTTTTCTTTGCCGGGCTCATGTTTGTCGCCGCCGTGATCTTCACCATCGTGGCCAAATTTTACCGTTACCGCACCTACCTGCAGTCGCAGGAAACGCCGGACGAGGAAGCGACCGAGCCGCTCCTGGCAGGCGGCGCGCCGACCTAGCGGGGTCGCGGCCAATTTCAATGCGGATGGTCTCGTTAGGCAAAGCGGGCCGGGCGGCTTTGGCCTGCCTTCTTTTTCTCGCTCCTTCGCCCCTTTGGGCGGGAGCCGGGGGCTGGTTTGGAATGTCGGTCAAGGTCGACGGCGCTGGATTCTTTCTTAATCCAACGGTCAAATCTGCCACGATCGCGAAAGTAGTGGCGGGTTCGCCTGCGGCCGGAAAGGGAGTGGCGGTCGGCGATCAAATTATGGAGGTCGAAGGCCGGACCGTGGCGGGCCGCAAAGCGAAGGAACTTGAGCCGTTCCTGCAAAAGGCGGTCGGCGAAACACTTCATCTTCGATTGCAGCGGAAAGACGGAACGCTTTATGGCGCCGACCTGGTCGCGGCCGCGCCGCCGCCGTAATCGGGAGACTTCCGGCTTTTCTTTTCCCGCCCCGGCGACGATGTTCCTCCGCGCATGCCGCCGCCGAATGAAGAGTACGTCCTTGATCTCCTCCGGGACGTTGGTTTGCTCACGCGCAAACAAATCGAGGAAGCGCGGGCGGAGCTGAACGGCAACAGCAGCATCGTCGAGCGACTCGTTAGGCAGGGGCTCGTGACGGCGGACGATATTTCCCGCACCGTCGCCGCTCAGGCGCAGATGCACTGGGTCGACCTCGCCGACATGGTCGTGCCGCAGGAGGTGATCGACGAGATCAAGCCGCACGACGCGCGCCGTTTCAAGATGATCCCGATCGCGCGCAATGAGCACGGCCTCGTCGTCGCCACCGGCGACCCGCTCGATTTCGACAGCATCGATAGCCTGAGCTTTTTGTTGAAGCGCGAGATCGAGCTCGTCTGCACCACGCCGGAAAAAATTCGCCAGGCGCTGATCAAGTATTACGGCAGCGCGGAGGAAGCGGTCGACGTCCTGCGCGAGAAAATCGGCGACGCCGCGATCGAGGAACTCGATATCGCCGAGGGCGCGGAATTGCCGGAAGGCGAGGGGGGCGATGCGCCGATCGTGCGCATGGTCTCGATGCTTCTGCTCGAGGCGCACAAGCTGGGCGCGAGCGACGTCCACCTCGAGCCGCTCGAGAAAAGTTTCCGGGTTCGTTTCCGAATTGACGGCGTCCTCCAGGAAATGCAGTCGCCGCCGAAGAAATTGCAGTCCGCCATCATCAGCCGGCTCAAGATTATGACCGGCTCGATGAGTATCGCGGAAAAGCGCCTGCCGCAGGACGGCCGCATCCAGGTGAAGATGGGAAAAAAGTCGATCGACCTTCGCGTTTCGACCGTCCCGACGAACCACGGCGAGAGCATGGTCATGCGTTTGCTCGACAAGACAAGCCTGCTTCTCGGTCTGCCCGAGCTTGGTTTCCTGAGCGACGACCAGGAAGTGTTCGAGCGCCTCTTGCAGGCGCCCGACGGCATCCTTCTCGTCACCGGCCCGACCGGTTCGGGCAAGACGAGCACGCTCTACGCCTGCCTCAATTACATCAACAAACCCGACCGCAAGATCATCACCGTGGAGGAGCCGGTCGAGTACCAGATGAACGGGATCAACCAGGTGCAGGTGAATTCCGAGATCGGCATGACTTTTCCGGCGGCACTTCGTTCCATTCTGCGCCAGGCCCCGAACATCATCATGATCGGTGAAATTCGCGATCTCGAGACCGCCGCGATCGCGACCAACGCCAGCCTCACCGGTCACCTCGTCTTCAGCACCCTGCACACGAACGACGCGCCTTCCGCCGTCGCGCGCCTGATCGATATCGGGGTCCAGCCGTTTTTGGTCGCGACCTCCATCCGTGCCATCATGGCCCAGCGGCTCGTTAGGCGCTTATGCTCGAAGTGCAAGGAGCCGGGCCATCTTTCCGAATCCGAGCTGCGCGGGCTGCATATCGAGGCATCGCAATTGGGCGAGGCCAACGTCATGCGTCCCGTCGGGTGCGACGTTTGCCGCCAGACCGGTTACAAAGGGCGGATGGGCATCTTCGAGCTGTTCGAGATCGACGACGAGGTGCGCCACATGGTGAACAACCGCACTTCCACGATGGCGCTGCGCCAGCGCGCCCGCGAACTCGGCATGCGCACCCTGCGCGAAGACGGCGTGCGCAAGGTCCTCGCCGGCATGACCTCGGCCGAGGAAGTGATCTCGATCACGATTGGAGACGCCAACTGAGAAGCGTGCCTAACGAATGAATAACGAACGCATCGCCGATTTCTTCATCGACCAGGGCTTGATGGACCGGGCGCAGGCGGACGACGTCCTGCTCGAGACGACGCAGAACGGCAAGGCGATCGAGCAGGCGATGGTCGACCACGGCATCGTCGACGAACACCAGTTCTATCTCGCGATCGCCGACGCGCTCGGGACCGAGGTAGTCGATCTCGAGGCGATCGAATTTTCGCCGCAAATTTTGCGCCTCGTTCCAGCCGGCCTCGCCCGGCTCCATCGTGCTTTGCCGATCGGCGAAGCGGACAATGCGATCCGCGTCGCGCTGGTCGACCCGCTCGATACCCAGACGATCGAGGATCTCCGTTTCGCCCTGGGCCGCGACATTGAGGTCGTCCTCGCGCCCAGCCTTGAAATCGAGGAACGGCTTCGCAAACACTACGGCGAAGACACCTCCAGCATGGAGGACATCCTGAAGCAGCTCGGCGAAGCCGGTGAGCTCATGACCCTCGACGGCGACAAATCGATCGGGTCCAACATCGAAGCCGAGGCTAGCGCCACCCCGATCATTCGCTTCGTCGATCTCATTCTCTACCAGGCCATCCAGGACCGGGCGAGCGACATCCACTTCGAACCCTTCGAGGCGGAGTTCAAGGTCCGTTACCGGGTCGATGGCGCGCTTTACGAAATGGCGCCGCCGCCGCGCCATCTCGCGCTCCCAGTCATTTCGCGGGTCAAGGTGATGGCGAACATGAACATCGCCGAGCGCCGTTTGCCGCAGGACGGGCGCATCCAGAAAAACATCGCGGGCCGCGCGGTCGATCTCCGCGTCTCGACCTTGCCGACGCAATTTGGCGAAAGCGTCGTCCTGCGCGTGCTCGATCGCTCGACCGTGAATCTCGATCTCGAGTCGCTCGGGATGCCGGATTACATCCTGGAATACATCCTCGAGGTGATCAATCGGCCTAACGGAATCTTCATCGTCACCGGGCCGACCGGTTCTGGCAAAACCACCACGCTTTATTCCTGTCTGCGCAAGATCAATACCATCGATTCCAAACTTCTGACCGCGGAGGAGCCGGTCGAGTACGACCTCGAGGGCGTCATGCAAGTGCCGGTGAACGACGCCATCGGCCTCAACTTCGCCCGCGTCTTGCGCGCATTTTTGCGCCAGGATCCCGACCGCATCATGGTCGGGGAAACACGCGATCTCGAGACGGCGCAGATCGCGATCCAGGCTTCGCTCACCGGCCACCTCGTCTTCACCACCCTGCATACCAACGACGCCCCCGGCGCGATCGCCCGCCTCATCGACATGGGCGTCGAGCCCTTCCTCATCTCCTCCACCCTCGATGCCGTCCTCGGCCAGCGCCTCATCCGCAGCATCTGTCCCGATTGCAAGACCGATTACCAGCCTAACGAATCCCTCCTCGCCCAGCTCAACCTTTCGCCGCACGAAATCGGCGATCGCCATTTTTATTACGGCCGCGGTTGCGACAAATGCAACCGCACTGGCTACAAAGGCCGCAAGGGCATTTACGAACTGATGCGCATCACCGATCCCATCCGCATCCTGATCAACGAGCGTGCTCCCTCGGTCGTCCTGAAACAAAAAGCGGTCGAGCTCGGCATGGTCACGCTGCGGCAGGACGGCATCCGCAGCATTTTCGACGGCGACACCACGATCGAAGAAGTGTTGAAATACACCTAGGGCGAGCGTCTGGGTAGCGCACGCGACTCGCGTGCTGGTCGCGGTGTTCCACCGCGATGAGCTTTCGCCATGCCTTGCGCGCGTAATTGCACGCGAAGACAGCACGCCTAACGAACACCGGTCGAAAAGTCCGCGACGGTGGGACACCGTCGCCAGCACGCGAGACGCGTGCGCTACCCAGGCGCCGCTCTGCACAAAAACTCGACAGCACTTTCAGTCTTCTCTATTCTCCGAGCTCACTTCTCTTCTCATGCCGCGATTCACTTACACAGCGCTCGATTCACGCGGCCAGGAGTCCACCGGCCTGGTCGAAGCTTCCTCGACCAACGACGCCATCGGCCAGCTGCGCCAGGCCGGATATTTCCCGACCAATGTCTTCGAGGAAGGCCAGGGCGGGGTCGCGGAAAAGAAGGCGCGCAAGGCGGCCAAGAGCGCCGTCGCCGCCTCCGGCGCGGGCAAGAAAAAAGGTATCGTTATTTTCGCGAAGAAGACGGTCAAGGCCAAGATCCTGATGGTCTTCACCCGGCAGCTCGCGACCCTGATCGACGCCGGCCTGCCGCTTCTCCGCGGGCTCAACGTCCTCGCCAAGCAGGAGCGCGACGTTCTGCTCAAGGATACGATCAATCAGCTGGCCGATTCCGTGCAGGGCGGCAGCACCTTCTCCGAGAGCCTCGCGCAGCATCCGAGAATTTTTAACAAGCTCTTCGTCAACATGGTCAAAGCCGGCGAGCTCGGCGGTGTCCTTGAACTCGTCCTCAGCCGTCTCGCGGAGTTCCAGGAAAAGGCGCAGAAGGTTAAAAACAAAGTGAAGTCGGCGATGATCTATCCGGTCATCGTGCTTTCCCTCGCCATGGTCATCATGGCCTTCCTCATGGTCTTCATCGTGCCGAAGTTCGAAACGATCTTCCACGACATGCTGGGCGACAAACCGCTCCCCGCCATCACCCAGTTCGTCATCGGGATCAGCGGTTTCATGCAGAACCATTGGCTGCTCATTATCGGCGGTCTCATCGCCCTGTTCTTCGGCTACAAGGCGGTTGCCAAAACCCCGGGCGGGCGCGCCGTGATCGATCGACTCGCCTTGCGCGCGCCGCTCTTCGGCGATCTCACCCGGAAGAGCTCGATCTCGCGTTTTGCGCGGACGCTGGGCACACTCGTCACCAGCGGTGTCCCGATTTTGCAGGCGCTCAACATCACCCGTGAAACCGCCGGCAACACCGTCATCGCCAACGCCATCTCGCAGGTGCACGACTCGGTCAAGGAAGGCGAATCGATCGTCCAGCCGCTGGAAGCGAGCGGAGCTTTTCCGCCCATGGTCATCAGCATGGTCGACGTCGGCGAGGAGACCGGTCAATTGCCCGAGATGCTGCTCAAGATCGCGGAAGTCTACGACGACGAAGTCGACAACTCCGTCGCCGGCCTGACCTCGATGCTGGAGCCGATCATGATCGTCATGCTCGCGGTTATTGTCGGCACGATCGTGATCGCGTTGTTCATGCCCTTGATCAGCATCATCGGCGGGCTGCAATCGCAGACCTAACGAATGCGTTTAGCGCACCGCAAATTTGCCGCAGGCTGTAGCGGCGGCCGTGCCGGCCGCAAGCCGTTTGGGGGAGCGGGCGGCACGCCCGCCGCTACATCTGCGTTCACGGTCGTCGAGTTGCTCGTCGTGATGTCGATCATTCTCGTCCTCGCGGGGCTGATCCTGGCGACAAGCAGCTACGTGCACAACAAAGGCGCCCGTTCCCGCGCCGAAGCCGAGATCGCCGCCATGTCGGCCGCGCTGGAAAATTACAAGGCGGATAACGGGATTTATCCGACGGACACTTCGACTGATGCGCGATCGAGGCTTCAATCCGAGCGCATATGCCAGGCGGCAAGTCTCGAATCTTTACAAGGCACTTAGTGGCGATGAAGACAATGGACAAAGATCGAGGCGCGGAAAAGACGTCTTACTTCGCATTCAAGCCAAATCAGCTTACGCCCCTCCGATCAAGTACCAGCCTAAAGGTCGATTACCTCAAAGATCCCTTTGGGAATAGTTACGGTTATTCAACCGGAGGACCAGCTGGTCCGGCTCTGGCTATAATCCCACCTTCGATCTCTGGAGCACCGCCGGCTCCACGACGTCCAATCAGTGCGGCTGGATCAAGAACTGGTAGCCCATTGTAGCGGCGGTCTGTGACCGCCGAAACCGCGCCGCAGCACCCGCCCTTCGGCGCTCACAGAGCGCCGCTACAACTCTAGTGCACCACCACCACGACGCGCCGATTGATCTCCTGCTCTTCGATCGACGCGTCCGGTGAGGTGAGCAGGTTCGCCTTCCCGTAGCCGCGCGTTTCGATCTGCGCCGGATCAATCCCCAGCACTCCGACGAGATACGCTTTCACGCTCTCCGCCCGGCGCCGGCTGAGGTCGAGATTGTATTCCGCCGAGCCGTACGAATCGGTGTAACCCTCGAGCGTGAAGGTCGCGTTTGGGTTTCGCTTGATCAGAGTCGCGACCTTTTGCAATTGCGCGACCGCGCCTCCGCTCAGGTCCGCGCTGTCGTAGGCGAAGAGCTGATTGTTAGGCATCTTGAATTTGGTCCCCGCCCCGAGCGGCCCTTTCTGCGAAAGGAGCGACTCCAGATCGCTGAAACCGGGCGCCCGGTCGGTCCGCGGTCCCGCGCTGTCGCCCGGGATGGCGTTGAAATTATTCGGCCGCTTGATCGTCGTGCTGGTGGCCAATTCCGTCCCGGTCATCGCCGGCTGCGGCCGGCCCGATTCCGGCACGTTGTTGAGAAGCGACTGTTCGCGGGTGGCGTTCGGCGCCTTCTCCAGCGACTGCGCCGTGGTCCGCTCGATCTCGTTGATGACTGAATTCAAATTCGTCTGCTCGACCTGCGGTTTATCGGGCAGGACGTCGCGCGTGTCGTCCGGCATCGCGGCGGTCGAATGCACGTCCTGCAAAAGCTTGTCGAACGACTTTTGGTCGTCCGGCAGTTGCACATCCGTCTCGTCCGGATTCGGCTTTGCCGCCTCCGTCGCCGTGCTGGCCGCGGCCTGCTCGAGCGGTTTCGGGGCCGTGTCCACGCTCGTCACCTTGAACTTCGGAGGCTCGCGTTTGCCGACCCCGAGCGGGACCGAAGCCTGGAAACCAGTCCGATAAAAAACCAGGCAGAGCAGCCCGTGCAGCAGGAGGGAAAGAACCAGCCCGACAAAAAGCCAGTTGCGCTGTTTGCTCCGGCCAGCCCAGACGGGCAGCGGCTCGGAGGTGCGGGCAGTAACGGCGTTCATGGCGAGTTAGACAAACGACCCGGGGAAATGTTTGTCAAAACTTTCGGCCCGCGAGCTGCGTGCTGCTAGCGAATATTTCCGCGGGTCCGGTCGGTGAAAATGCGCGCGGCGCGCCGGATTTCCTCCGCCACGTGCACTTCCGGCGAGACGAATTTCGGCGTGAACCAGGGATACAAACCGATCAGGTCATGCGTCACCAGAATCTGACCGTCGCAATGTTCGCCGGAACCGATACCGATCGTCGGGATGGTGATCGCTTCCGTCAGCTGGCGGGCGGTATCCGCTGCCACGATCTCGAGCACGACGGAAAATGCACCGGCTTCCTCGACCGCGCGCGCATCCTGCAGCAGGCGTTCCGCTTCGACCGCGCCGCGACCTTTTACCTTGTAGCCGCCCTCGAGCCGCACGCTCTGGGGCAACATGCCGATATGCGCCATCAACGGGATATTTTCCCTCACGATCGCCTCGATCTGCGGGACGTGGCTGACGCCGCCCTCCAGTTTCACCGCCTGCGCGCCGGCTTCGACGAGGCGCCGCGCGTTCGCGACCGCTTTCTCCGGTGTGTCGTAGGTGCCGATGGAAAGATCGGCCACGAGCAGGGCCCGCTTCACCCCGCGCGCCACGGCTCGGGTGTGGTGGAGCATTTCCTCGAGCGTGACCTGGGTCGTGTCCTCGTAACCGAGCACGACCATGCCTAACGAGTCGCCGACGAGGATAATGTCGATCCCGCTTTCGTCGAGCAGACGGGCCGTCGGATAATCATAAGCGGTCAGCGCCGTGATGCGCTCCCCGCGACGTTTACGGGCGCGAAAATCGTCCATGATGCGCGGACACTACCATTGTCGGGCGGAACGCACCACCGAACCTGACGGCGGCAATTCTTCGGTCCATTGGCGGATGGTTTTGGCCTGGCCCGGGAGGACGAGATCGGGCCGGATTTCGGCCAGCGGATAGAGCACAAATCCGCGGAGATGCAGACGCGGATGCGGGAGCTGCAGGCCCGGTTCATCGATCGTGCGCGGGCCGTGATAGAGCAGGTCGAGATCGATCGTGCGCGAGCGATTGCGTTTATGTTGCGGCGGGCGGCCGAGGGCGTCTTCGATTTTTCGCAGTTCCGGCAGGAGTTGGCGGGAGGATCCGTCGTAGCCAATCTCGATCACGGCATTGAAAAACGTCGCCGCGCCCGGTTCGCAGTCGACCGGTTCGGTCTCGTAAAGGGCGGACGAGAGAAACGGTGGAGTCACCCCCGGCAGCGCCAGGATGCGAGCACGCGCAGTCGTTAGGCTAAGCACGCAATCGCCCAGATTCGCGCCGAGGGCAATGCCTGCTCTCATCTTTCGAAATACGATTCGACGATTCGGTAGGGCGAGACTCTGTCGAGCCGGGGGCGGAGGTCCATTCGCAGCCATACGCACTCCCCGGCTCGACAGAGTCTTGCCCTACCGATGTCGGATCGCGCTCTGCGGCCGACACGGCCACCCCTACAACCCGAGGACATCTTCCATGCTGTAGAGGCCGGCGGGCTTGCCGACGATCCAGCGCGCGGCGCGCAGGGCTCCGACGGCGAAAGTCTCGCGGCTCGCGGCCCGGTGCGCCAGTTCGAGACGCTCACCCGGCCCGGCGAAGAGAACCGTATGCTCCCCCACGATGTCGCCGGCGCGCACGGAGTGCGCGGGGATTTCCTGGGCGCGCTTCTCCTGCAGGATCTCCAGCAACCGCTTCGCGGTCCCGCTCGGCGCGTCTTTTTTCGTGCGGTGATGCAGTTCCACCACCTCGACGTCGAACTCTTTGCCTAACAACTCCGAAGCGCGCCGGGCCAGGACAAAGAGGGCGTTCACCCCGACGCTGAAGTTCGCGGCATGAACGAGCGGGATCTTCTCCGCGGCCGCGGCGATCAAAGATTTTTGGGCCGCACTGTGCCCCGTCGTGCCCAGCACGAGCGGCCGGCCTTGCACAACGCAGGCGCGGCAGACCGCTTCCGTCGCCTCCGCGAGGCTGAAATCGATCACAACCTCGCAGGCCTCCAGGCCGGGCTCGAGCGCGTCACCCCGCCCCAGTCCCCTCGTGATCGTTAGGCGGGAATCTTTCCCGGCCGCGGCGACGACGGCCCGGCCCATGCGACCGCCGGCGCCCACGAGCAGGACGCGAATCGCCGGGCTCACGGCTCGAGCTGCGCCAGGGTCTGGCGCAGGCGTTCTTCGTTCGCCTTGCTCATGGCGACGAGCGGCAACCGGCAATCGGACGCCATCACCCCGCGCCAGGCCAGCGCCGTTTTCGCCGGGACGGGATTGGGTTCGATGAAAGCATCCTTGAAGAGGGGGAAAAATTTCTGGTGCAGGTGGCGCGCTTCCTCCGCCTTCCCGTCGAGAAAGAGCCGCACCAGCAGCGCAACCTCAGCCGGGAAAAGATTCGAGACGACGCTGACCACCCCGACCGCGCCGACCGCGAGAAAAGGCAGGGTGAGTGAATCGTCGCCGCTCAGGATGGTAAACGTCCGGGGCAGGCGCAGCGCCAGTTCGCTCACCCGGTCGACGCTCCCGCTCGCTTCCTTGATCGAGACGATGTTGGGGCATTTCTCGGCCAGCCTAACGACTGTGTCGGCCGCGATATCGACCCCGCATCGGCCCGGGATGTTGTAGAGCACGAGCTTGAGCGAGGTCTCGCGCGCGATCGCCTCGAAATGGCGGAAGAGACCTTCCTGGCTCGGCTTATTATAATAAGGCGCAACGAGCAGGGCGCCGTCCGCCCCGATTTCTTCCGCCGCCTTGGTGTGGGCGATGGCGTCGCGGGTGGAATTGGAGCCGGTGCCGGCAATGACGAGGCAGCGCCCGCGCGCCGTTTTCACCGCCCGCTCGATGACGTGGTGCCGCTCGCCGCAACTCAAAGTGGGCGATTCGCCCGTCGTCCCGACGGGAACGATCCCGGTGATGCCGGCGGCAATCTGGGCCTCGATCAGGCGTTCAAACGCCTCGAGATCGACTTCATCGTTCTTAAAGGGGGTGACGAGCGCTGTGTAGGTGCCGCTAAACATAATCGTTAGGCAATCAAAGTTCGATCGTGCCGTCGAAAACAAAATCCGCCGGACCGGTCAGGGTCACCTTGGTGAACCGATCGCCCTGGCGGTTGAAATCGACGCTCAAGGTATCGCCGCCGCGGACGAGGACGTCGATCGGCCCGGAAACATTTTCGTTGGCCGCGAACAGGATCGCGCTCGCCACCACCCCGGTGCCACAAGCGAGGGTCTCATCCTCCACCCCGCGCTCGTAGGTGCGGATGGCAATGTGATGCGGTCCGCGCTGCTCGCTGAAATTGGCGTTCGCGCCGCGCGGGGCGAACTCAGGATGATGCCGGAGGGCCGAGCCTAACGACCGAACATCGATATCGTCAATCTTCGCCACCGGCACGACGACATGCGGGACGCCGCTGTCGACGTAGCCGGCATGGATTTTCTCGCCGCCGACCCCGATCTCGAGGCCGAGCCGGAGATCGTTAGGCTCGCTCATCTGGAGGGTGACCAGTTCGCCCACGAGTTGCGCGCCGATGACGCCGGCGGGCGTTTCAAAAGTCAGTTGCTGAAGCGGGCCCGCCGTCCGGTCCGCGTAGCGCGCGAAACAGCGCGCGCCGTTGCCGCACATTTCCGCTTCGCCGCCGTCGGCGTTGTAATAGCGCATCCGGAAATCGGCGCTGTTTGGCGGGACGTTCCAGGAGCAGGACTCCGTCCGCCCCGACTCCGCGATGGCGATCGCAGATGCGCGCGATCTGTTCGCGGTTCAGCTCGAGGTCGCCCATCCGGTTATCGAGCAGGACGAAATCGTTACCCGCGCCATTCATTTTCGTGAAACGCAGCATGCGATGGCTGGTTAACATACTCTGGCGCGAAAGCCAACCCTCCGCCGCATCTTGCTCCACTCCGAATTTCCCCTATTGATGGCGGGTGCGTTTTGTTCTCGTTGCGGTCCTTCTTCTCGGCCTTTGGCCTCACCAATCCCCGGCGCAGAGCGCGCCCGCGCCGTTCAACGAGCTCATCCTCGAGCAGATCAAAGAGATGCCGACGGGCGGGAAGTACTCAGTGACCCGGACGGCGACCCTCCGCCTCCAGGCGGCCGCGCAGGTCGACTCGGGCAAACTTTCCATCCTGCCGGAGGGGGCCATCCCCAGTTATTGCTCCGGCGCTACTTATCTCGTCTTCCTGAAAACGATCGAAGCCTTGCGCGAGCGCGGGGCGCTCGAACTGAGCGACGAGATGCTCTCCGCGCTCCTGATCCGCGGGCAGCGCGACGGGGAGGGAATCTGGGGCCGGTGGAATGCGAACGGGCCGGGGACGGCACGCCTTTTCCACGAGCTCGGGCTCGGTCGCAACTTCGATGATTTCGCCGAGGCGCAGCCGGGAGATTTCATGAAGATTTTCTGGTCGACCGAAGTAGGCCGGGAAGAGCGCGGACACTCGGTCATTTATCTCGGGCTGGAAGAAAAAGCCGGGGTGGAACATGTCCGTTACTGGTCGAGCAATACCCCGGCTGGTTACGGCGAGCGGAGCGTGCCGCGGCGGAAGATCGCGCACGCAATTTTCTCGCGCCTCGACGCGCCGGCCAACCTCGCCCGGATCGCGCAGGCACCGCGGAACGATCGCTATCTCGCGAGCCTGCTCCGGGTGCGTTCGAGCTACGCCGAGGCGAAAACATTGTGCGGTTTTTAGGTCGCCGATGAGCGGGTTGTCGGGCGCGACAATTATCAATGGGCTGATTCTCGGGTGGTCGGTCGCCTGGCCGCCCGGCCCGATCAACGCAGAGATGATCCGGCGCGTCGCTCCTGCCCCGCGCGCAGGGCGGCGGGTTCTGGCCGGCCTGGCAACTCGGGCTCGGCGCCTGCACGGGCGATTTCATCTGGGCGCTGGGCGTGGCGGCAGGCGCGGGCGCATTGCTCGCGTCGCCGCGGCTGCATCTCGCGCTCGGGATCATCAGCTTTCTCCTCCTGCTTTTCCTCGCTTTCAGTTTTGCGCGCGGCGCCTGGCGCGCGTGGCAGGCACACGCCAATTCAGCCGCCCCCGTTCCCCTTCGGCGGGGCAACGCCCGCGGCTATTTTCTTGGGTTGATTCTTGCCCTAACGAGTCCCTGGAACATTGGCTTTTGGTTTGCCGTCGTCGGCGGCCAGGGCGCGGCCCAGGGGCATTCCACTTTCCTCAGCTCGCTCCTGCTCGCGGTGTCCGTCGTCTCGGGCGCGATTGCCTGGACGATCGTCCTTTGTACCGCCCTGAAACTGGGAGCGCGAATTTTCGCCCGGCCGTCGTGGCAGATCGGCACCCAGGCGGTGAGCGCGCTGGTCATGCTCGCCTTCGCCGTCCGGCTGGTCTGGCTCTGGCGCTGATCGTTGTAGCCGGGGGCGGTGACCCCGGCCGGGGCTCTGGCGGAATGACCGGGGTCACCGCCCCCGGCTACAACGCCGCCGCGGTTATAGACCTGCGCGGCAGGAGAGGTAGATTTGGCAGCCGCATGTCCGACCGCGAAAAGAAACTAACGATCAACGAGATTTATTTCTCGGTGCAGGGAGAGAGCACCTGGGCCGGGCTGCCCTGTGTCTTCGTGCGCCTGACTTTCTGCGATCTGCGTTGCACGTATTGCGACACGGAATACGCCTTCTACGACGGGAAGAAGAAGACGCTGGGCGAGATCGTGGAGGAGGTTTTGAAATACGACTGCCCCCTGGTGGAGATCACCGGCGGCGAACCGCTTCTGCAAAAGAATGTCCTCCCCCTGATGACGATGCTGGCCGACGAAGACCGCACCGTTCTGCTCGAAACGAGCGGCGCGCATGATATTTCGGCGGTCGACCCACGCGTGCACCGGATCATGGATCTGAAAACCCCGGGCAGCGGCGAAGTCGCGCGCAATCTCGTTTCCAACCTCACCCACCTCGGGCCTAACGACGAAGTGAAGTTCGTCATCGGCTCGCGCGAAGACTACGAATGGTCGCGCGCGCAGCTGCGCCAGCACCGCCTTGCGGAACGCTGTCGGGCGGTTTTGTTCTCCCCCATCTTCGGCCGGATCGAACCGCGGGAAATTGTCGAATGGGTCCTGATCGACAATCTGCCGGTCCGGTTCCAACTCCAGATGCACAAATTCATCTGGGCCCCGGCGCAGCGCGGCGTCTGACTCAGGCTCGCGTCCGCACCGCTGGGAGAAACGCGGTCAGCAGCCCGATGAGCGGGAGGAACGAGCAGAGATAAAAGACATGCTCGATGCTGGTGCGATCGGCGAGCGCGCCCAGCAGGGCGGAACCGATGCCGCCCATGCCGAAAGCCCACCCGAAGAAAAGCCCCGAGACGAGGCCGATTTTCCCCGGGACCAATTCCTGCGCGTAGACCAGGATGGCGGAAAAGGCCGAGGCCAAAATCACTCCGATGACGAAGGCGAGAATGCCGGTCCAGAGCAAATTGGCGTAGGGCAGGGCGAGGGTGAAGGGCGCGACGCCGAGGATGGAAAACCAGATGACGAGCTTGCGCCCGTAACGATCCCCAATCGGCCCGCCGATGATGGTGCCGAGGGCGACGGCGAAGAGAAAAAGAAACAGGTGATACTGCGCGCCCTGGACCGAAAGCTGGAAGCGATCGATGAGATAGAAAGTGTAGTAATTCGTTAGGCAAGCGAGATAAAAATACTTCGAGAAGATGAGCACGCCGAGGACACCGAGGGCCATCCAGACCCGGCGGGGCAGGCGGCGAAAGGAGGCGCTGGCGGGAGCTGGACGCGAACGCGCCTCGACCAGGTGCGCCCGGTACCAGCTCCCGACCCAGGCCAGAATCGCGATGCCGAGGAGCGCGACGAGGGCAAACCAAAGGACGCTGCCCTGGCCGCGCGGGACCACGATGAGGGCGGCGGCGAGCGGGCCTAACGAACTGCCGGTGTTGCCGCCGACCTGAAAAACCGATTGCGCGAAACCGTAACGCCCGCCCGAGGCCAGGCGGGCGACGCGGGAGGACTCGGGATGGAAGACCGATGAACCCATCCCGACGAGCGCGGCCGAGCCGATGATCATGGCATAGTGGGTGGCGTGCGAGAGCAGGACGAGGCCGCCGAGAGTGAGCCCCATGCCGAAGGCGAGCGAGTACGGCTTGGGCCGGCGATCGGTGTACAACCCGACAAATGGTTGCAGGATCGAGGCCGTCATCTGGAAGGCGAGAGTGATGAACCCGATCTGGACGAAGCTGAGGTGAAAGTTGGTTTTGAGCAGCGGATAAATCGCCGGGATGAGCGATTGGATGGTGTCGTTCAGCAGGTGGGAAAAGCTGATCGCGAAGAGGACCGCGAGCACCGTGGGATTAGCGGAAGGCGCGCCTGGTGCGCCGCCGCTCTGGGTCAAAGGCGTTTCAGCGGTGTCGGGACCCATGGCGAGGAGCTGAAATTAAACAACCGCGCCAGAAACGCGAATCGCGGCCAGTTCGGACGAACGTCCGTCGTTAGGGCTTTTTCTTGAAGGCCTCGTCCCAGTTCGTGCCGCTGGGCGATTTGATCGAGTTGCCGGCGGGCGTCGCCGCCGTGGCCGCGACCGGCGCGGGCGCGGCCGGATCGGAGGCCGCAATGCTGCTGCCGTCGCCGGTGAGGAGCTTGTCCAGATCGCGCATCACCTTGCGCGGTCCGACATAGTTGCCGCTGACGTAGCTGCGGGAGAGGACTTCGCCTTTTGCGTCCAGCAGGACGAGATTTGGAATGCCGTTGCCGGCATGTTTGGCCAGCGGGCTTCCTTTCACCGCGCTGTAGCGCAGGGCCGGCCAGGGCATCGACATGTCGCTCATGTATTTCTCCATCGCGCTCGCGCCCTCGTCCTGGCTCAGGAAGACGATTTCAAACTCGGGATGGCTCGGTCTCATCTCGTTGTAAAATTTCACCAGGTCGGGAGTGAACTGGCGGCACGGCCCGCACCAGCCGGCGGAAAAATAAAGCGCGATGTATTTTGCCTTCGGCAAATCGGGCGCGGCGAAGGGCAGTGCCGATTTGCCGCGCAGCGCGACGAGTTTGCCGTTGAGCTGGGTCGGGACGTCCTGGGCGTCGGCGTAGGCGCTGAAGGTGAGAAGCAATCCGAGGAGCGGGAGGCCAATTGTTTTCATGACCAACGCTTGTTATCGGGCCGCGGTCGCGGCGTCAATCCCGGCGTGGATGACAGGCGGGCGCTCCGGTGCGATTTTCCGCCGCGATGCGAGCCCGCCTGACGAAAGATTTCACCTTCGAAGCTGCCCAGACCCTTCCGTCCGCGCCGGAAGGTCACAAGTGCCGCAAGATGCATGGGCACAGCTTCAAGGTGGAGGTGTCCGTGGAAGGCGAGGTGAACCGGGAGAGCGGCTGGGTTTACGATCACGCCCGGATCGGCGCGGCCATGAAACCGCTCATCGCCCAGCTCGACCATTCCTATTTGAACGAGATCGCCGGGCTGGAAAATCCGACGATCGAAATCATGGCGGCGTGGTTCTGGGAAAAGCTCGCGCCGCAATGTCCGGGCCTCTGCGAAATCGTGATCCACGAGACCCCGACCGCGCGCTGCGTTTATCGCGGCGAGTGAATCTAGTGCCGCGGGGCGCGGATCGTCCCGGTCTCGATCGCGCTCCGGCGTTGCTCGACCATGCGGCTGGCGATTTCATCCACCATCTGCTCGAGCAGCATGCGGAGGTGGCTCCCGCGCTGGTAATCTGCCGGCGCGATATGCCGCACCCGGTCGGCATGGGTCGAAAGCTGGTAGCATTTCTTGAAGCCGATGCGTTCCGGATCGTCCGGGTTATAAACCGCGATGGCGTGGCCGTCGTTTTTGCGCATGACGGTGAAACAAGGCACATCGGTCGGCCCGTCGCCGAGATAGATCATGTTCGGAAACGGGATCGGGCGAATCCCGGCTTCCATGTGATCGTTCACATCCTGCGACATATCGAGCAGGCCCTTGTTGATCCGGAAAAGGAACTGCGTCTTCTGGGTGTGGCTGATGACCCGTTTCGGAAAAGTGATCCGGCCCTGCTCGTCCTCGGCAAATTCGCAGCCGAAAATCGCGCGCACATACGGCGCCAGCCGGCTCCCCTCGATCAGCACCCGCATGCCGGAGGAGATGATGTAATGCTCGACATTGATCCCGTGTTCGCGCTGCTCCGTGCTCAGGAGATCGTCCCGGAAATCGTCAAACATTTCCGGCAGCCCCTTGTAGAAATTGAGTTTCGCGCCTAACGACCGGAGCTCGGCGTTGGTCGGGCGATCCATCCCGAGGGTGTCGAGCAGCACCTTCATGTAGGCCAGCTCGCTGTCGTAACCCTGGTCGCGCACAAACTCGGAGCAGCGTCGCCAAAAACTTTTGCCGTCGATCCCGAAGGTCGGGAAAACGACCTCGTCCTGCATGTAGCTCGGGCTCAGCGTCTGGTCGTAATCGTAAACGATCGCGATGGTGTTTTGCGGTGTCGACATCGGGAAGGCAGACAGGATTAACAGGATTTACCGGATTGGGGAGAAGGAACGAAGCGCCAATTCTGAATCCTCTAAATCCCGTTAATCCTGTCCAAAAAATCGGCAAAGAGCGGGCCGTAAATCGTGCCGCGCTCGGGATGATATTGCACCGCCAGACCGAAAGGCCGGTCGGTCAGGCGAAATTGCTCGATCACATCATCCTTCGCCGCCCACGACTCCACCACGCAGCCATCGGCCAGCCGGTCGACCGCCTGGTGATGCGAGCTGTTCACTTTCTCGAAACGATGCGAGGCCGAGGCATCGTTGCGCAGGGATTGGACGTCCTCGTTTTTTTGTCCGGGAAGATTGTGGCCGGGAATGTCGAGCCGGAGCGTTCCGCCGAGGGCCACATTCAGGAGCTGCAGTCCTTTGCAGATGGCCAGGATCGGCAACCCGCGCTCGAGCGCATGCTGCACCGCTTCAAATTCCCACCGGTCCCGCGGCAGATCGGCCTCCTCCAGGATCGAAGGATCCGGCACCGGCTGGCGCAGGAACTCGGCCGCGATGTCGTTGCCGCCGGTGAGCAGGAGCGCGTTCATTTCCGCCAGCGACCCGTGCTGCTGGGCGGCATTCCACACTTCCACCTCCGGACGCAGGGCCAGGTAAGGTTGAAAAAGCTTTTCGTCCTTGGGACGGATCCAACTGGCCAGTTTCGGCATCGGCGAACTTGCGACCGCTGACCCGCCCTGTAAAGCGATGCCGGCGCGCGGCCCGTTTCGCGGTGCCGGTCCCCGAGTTTGTGATTGACCCGGCTGCGATCGGGGAGCTTTCTAGTGGGAACAACCAAAGGAGTTCCAATGGCGAAAAAACCCACCAAAACGACCGGCAGGAAACCGTCCGCCAAAGTCAGCGACCTGGCGGCGCGCAAAGATCCCAAGGGCGGCGCCCAAAAACGCGAAGGCCCGGAGATGGCCGGCAGCACCCGCGGCCGCACCCAGCGCGGCGGCAAACCGCGCCCGTCGTAGCCGGGACCGGTCCCGGCCGCCAAGGGTGTAGCGGCGGCCGTGCCGGCCGCAATCTCCGGGGAGCACAGGCCGCTGGCCTGTCGATGCCGGCGGCTCGCCGGCATCAGGATCGGAGAGGCAGGGTCCGAACGGCTTCGATTCCGCGCGCGACGCACCTGCGCGGACAAAAAAAGCCTGTTTTGGCGGGCCGCCAAAACCAACAGGCCAGCGGCCTGTGCTCCCCGGAGAAAATCCGTCGCGCGTGCGCAGCGCGCACTTCCCGCTATCGTTCCCCTTCATGCCCGCGCCGGCCCTGACGACAACCGATCTCACCCACCGTTACGGCGATCGCATCGCGCTCGATCACCTCTCGCTCCAGGTCGCGCCGCGCGAGATCTTCGGCCTCCTCGGCCCGAACGGCGGCGGCAAAACCACCCTTTTCCGCATTCTTTCCACGCTCGTTAGGCCAAGCAGCGGCTCCGCTTCCATCCTCGGGCTCGATCTCCTGCGCGACACCGCCGCCCTCCGCAGCCGCATCGGCGTCGTCTTCCAGGCCCCGAGTTTGGACAAGAAATTGCGCGTCCGCGAAAACCTTGCGCACCAGGGCCATCTCTACGGTCTCTCCGGGGCCGCCCTGCGCGAGCGGATCGATCATCTCCTGATCGAGTTCAATCTCCGCGACCGCGCCCGCGACCTGGTCGAGACCCTTTCCGGCGGCTTGCAGCGCCGGGTCGAGATCGCGAAGAGCCTTCTCCATCGCCCGGAGCTTTTGTTGCTCGACGAACCGTCGACCGGGCTCGATCCCGGCGCGCGGATCGATCTCTGGCAGACGCTCTACCGCCTGCGGGACCAGCAAAACGTGACCGTTTGCCTGACGACTCACCTGATGGAAGAAGCGGCCCGCTGCGACCGGGTCGCGATTCTCGATCACGGCCGGCTCGTTGCGCTCGACACTCCCGAGGCGCTCTGCGCCGGGATCGGCGGCGACGTCATCAGCGCGCGGGCGAAGGACGCCACCTCGCTGGCCGAGCGAATTGTCGAATCGTTAGGCGTGGAAGTCAGCGTCCTGAACGACGAAGTGCGGATCGAACATCCCGAAGGCGCGGGCTTCATCACGCGCCTGCTCGAGACTTTTCCCGGGCGAGATCGACGCCGTCACCCTGGCCAAGCCGACGCTGGAAGACGTCTTCATCGCCAAAACCGGCCGGCGGTTGAGCGAAAGCGACGAATAACGCGGCTGATTCCCATCCGGGTAGCGCACCCGTCCCGGGTGCTGGTCGCGGCGTCTCGCCGCGACGAACTTTCAGCGCAATCGATTGGTTCCGACGGTTCCGTGTCCGCATCCAAATCGACCCGGTGAAAAAGTTCGCGACGGCGGGACGCCGTCGCCAGCACTCGAGACGAGTGCGCTACCCGGAGCGCGCTCTTCATCACGCGTTTGCCAAAACCGGCTGGCCGTTAGCCGCGGGCTTCCTCTTCGCGGGAGGCTGCGTCGTGGCGGCGCCCGAGCCACCAGCCGTTCACCGCCCACAGGACGGCGCCGGCGGCTCCAAATAATGCCACCGTTTGCGCGCCGAATCCCGCCCCTTCGATCGCGCGCTGCAGTTGCGCGACGGCCGCGTCGGCCCCGCGATACACCGGCACGTCCACGAAGTTCTTCGCCTTGTACTTGGTCTCCTTGTCCATCGGCGTCCAGAGCATCTCCCGGCCGGGCCGAACAAAGGCGTATTCGCCGCTGCGCCGCAGGACGATGACGACCGCGAGCACCGCAAAGGAATTCCAGACCGCCAGCGCCAGGAAACCAAAAACAATCGCCACCGGAATAATCGTCAGCAGCACCACCAGCCCGAGCCGCGACGCGACCCGGCCGGTGATGAAGAGTTGCGCCAGGATGGTGAGGCTTTGCACGATCCAGTCGATCCGCGCGAAGACGCTCGTCCGCATTTGCGGGTCGGGGAAAGTGGTCGAGACCAGGCGCAATTGTTCGAAATAGAGAAAGGTATTGGCGGTCGCGAGCAGCGCGACGTAGGCGGAGATCGCGAGCAGGTAAGGCGAGCGCAGGACGAGGGTGATGCCCGCAAAAGGATTTCCGCCCAGCGCGCGATCCCGCGATTTTGGGTCGGCGGTGTCGCCCTCTCGCCGCGGTTCCGGCGTGCTCTTCCAAATCCGGATCAGGATTGCCTGCAACACCACCGCCACCACGAAGAGCGACGCCCCGACGAAGAGGATGCCGGAGTTCCCGATCGTCCGCGCCGCGACATCGGTAAAGAGCGGCCCGACCAACGCCCCGGCGGTGCCGCCGGCCGCGATCACGGGAAACAATCGCTTCGCCTGGCCCGAGTCGAACAGCTCCACCAAAAAACTCCAAAACACCGAGACCAGAAAAAGGCTGAGCACGCTGATGAAAACGTAGAAGAACTGCGAGAGCGCCACGCTGTCGGGCTGGGCGCGCAGGGCCACGCCCACCAGCGCCAGCGCGACGGCGACGGAGCCGTAAATGAGCGGCAGGAAAACGCTCCGCCGCACCTTGGCGACGACCGCGCCGTAAATGGGGATGATCGCGAGCGACACGATCCAGGTCGCCAGCCAGAGCTGGGCGACGCGATCGCGACCGAGGATCGTCCCGACCGTTTCGCGCACCGGTCGCACGGCGAAGTAGCCGCCGAGGACGCAGAAAAAGAGGAAGAAAGCGGTAATGACCGTCGGCAATTCGCGGCGCTCGATCCTGCTCAGCCTGGAGAAAATCTGGCCTGCCATCCTGTGCAACTAATCCAGCGCGACTCCGGGTCAAAGCAGAAGTTTCGACCGCGGGAAGGGAAGGAGAAGTGACGAGTGACGATCGGCCGCAACCGTCGCGGCGGATTCCCTTCCGGGTAGCGCACCCGTCCCGGGTGCTGGTCGCGGCGTCTCGCCGCGACGAACTTTCCCTGGGCGCACGATGGCGCGAGGTGGTTCCGAGCGTTCCACAGGGCGACACGACAAGGAAAAGTCCGCGACGGCGGGACGTCGTCGCCAGCACTCGAGACGAGTGCGCTACCCGGAGATGCCCCGAGCGGCCTACAGCCGCCGGTCACTCGTCACTTGTCACTCTTCACTTTCTTCAGCACTTCCGCCTCGCGTTCCGCGCGTGATCCCGGCGCCGAGCTTTTCCTGCCGCTCTTTCGGTTGCGCCTTGAACCACGCCAGGGTGTCGCGCGCCGTCACCGCCAGCGGCCGGAAGGTCAGCCCCTTGGCCAGCGCTTTCTTTATGCTGACCGCGCCGAGCCCGCCTTCCTCGCCCGAGGGCGGCACCCACACCGGCATATCCGACCACGGCGCGACCTTTTCCTTTTCCAGGACGTCCGCCGACACCCAGGTGAACTTCGCGTCCGAGCCGAGCGCGGATTTTATCCCCTCCAGCATCCCGCCCACGCCCAGCTTCGTCGCCGGGCCGGTGGCGTTGTAAATGCCCGTCTCACCCTGCTCGACCATCCGGATGGTCCATTCCGCCAGGTCGCGCCCATCGATGAATTGCACCGGATCGTCCGGGTTCCCCGGCGCCAGCACCTCGCCCCCGCGATCGATCCGCACCGGCCAATACGTGAACCGGTCCGACTGGTCCCGCGGCCCCACGATCAGCCCCGGCCGGATGACGAGCGTCTTGCCCGGGAACCATTTCTCCGCCTCCGCCTCCGAGAGCGCCTTGAGCGGGCCGTAGAGGGTAAACTCCGACGCCACCACCGTGTCGCGCGTCTCCTTCATCGCGTCTTTGCCCTCGTATTTCGCCACCGGCGCCGTCTCGTCGACGCCCGCCTTGGGCGAGTCGGCGTAAACCGAGATGGTCGAGATGAAGACATACCGCTCGACATTTCCCTTCAGGACCTCGGCCGCGTCGCGGACCCATTTCGGCAGCATGGTCGGGTTATCGATCGCCACGTCCCACTTCCGGCCCTTGAGCGCGTCGAGCTGGCCGTTGCGATCGCCGGTGAGCTGCTCCACTCCCGGCGGGAGCTCGCCCGGGTGCGTCTTGCCGCGATTGAACACCGTCACCTTGTGCCCGCGGGCGAGCGCATATTTCACCTGGAACGGCCCCGTAAACCCGGTCCCGCCCAGGATCAAAATCTGGAGCGGCTTCGGCGCCTTGCCCACATCGCCCGGCTCATAGCTGTAGCCGGGGGCGCCGACCCCGGCCGGTTTCGCGGCCGGCGAGGGCGAAGCGTCGGCCGCCGACATCCGGCAGAAAGCGGTGGAAACAAAGAGCGAAACAAGCAGCGCAAGGCGCAAGGTGGATTGGTGAATCATGGTAGTAGATAGTTGTAGCGGCGGTCTGCGACCGCCGACCCGCCGCAGACCTTAGCAGCGGCGATGCCACCCTGGCGAGGTTGTCGTAAGTCGCAGGAAACCAGAGGGTTTCGCGATTCATATCCGGCGGCGCGGCACGTCCCTCGTCCCGTTCGCGGGAAAAAGGCATCCCAA
>CAWIBC010000009.1:0-106518 GCA_963834255.1 uncultured Verrucomicrobiae bacterium
CCAGCGCTCGAGGTCTTCGGCGAGATCGCCGGCGGTGCGGTAACGCGCCGCCGGGTCGCGTTCGAGGCAGCGGGCGCAGATGGTTTCGAGATCCTTGTCGGCGCCACGGACTAACGAACGTAGCTTTGGCGCGGGTTTGTCTGCCGCCTGGCGGATGACGGCGAGGGCATGCTCGCCGAGGAAAGGCGGACGACCGGCCAGGAGGTCGAACAGGATCGCGCCAAGGCTGTAGACATCGGCGGTTGGTTTGAGATTGGCGGCTGGACCTTCCGCTTGCTCCGGGGCGATGTAGCCGGGGGTGCCGAAGACGGTCAGGGTGCGGGTGAGATCGCTTGAAGCATCGAGCCATTTGGCGAGGCCGAAATCGCTCACCAGCGGTTCGCCACGACCATCGAGGAGGATGTTACCCGGTTTCAGGTCGCGATGGAGGATGCCTTGGCGGTGGGCGTGCTGCACGGCCCGCGTGACCTTCGCCAGCAGGCGCACGACTTGGCGCGGATCATCGCGCAAGGTCGGCCCCACTTCCTGCAGGCTGCCGCCGGCCGCGTATTTCATGCTGAAGTAGGGCACGCCGTCTTCGCTTTCCCCCACTTCGAAGATCGGGAGGATGTGGGGATGATCGAGGCTCGCGGCGGCTTCCGCTTCGCGCCGAAAACGAACGAGTGTATCGCGAGAATCGGCGTGGTAACTCAAGACGCGCTTGAGCGCGACGATCCGCCGGGAATGCCGTTGCCGGGCCCGGTAGATGACTCCCATCCCGCCCCGGCCGATCTCCTCCAGGATTTCGTAATTTCCCAGTCGCCAATGCGTATCCGCCACCGGCACGGCAGCGAGCGCAGCATCAAATTCCTCGGGTTCGAGCGTTTCCTCCGGACCTGTCCCGGCTTCCAGGAGGCAACCGAGACAGAGGCCGTGGGTGACGCAGGAGCTGAGGTGACAGTGCGGACATTCCGCCGTCGCGGCCTGCAGCGTCGCGGGCGAGTCGGTGAGGCCGTAGTGGTTCATGGGGACCCGGTAGCCGCCAATCAATCAAAGGCACCCGGAGCGAATCGTCTCATGTCCGCTCCTCCGTTCCCGCCGCAAGAGCGGCCACCAGATAGCGCAACTCCTCGTCCACGTCGGCCTCCTTCTCGACGGTATCGGCCACTTCGGCCCGGAGCAGTTCGCGATAACGCTGCCGGAGCCGATGCAGCGCCCGCCTTATTTCCGCGATGCCGCAGGCCAGCTCGCGCGCGAGCTTTTCGTAGGAAACTTCCTCTCTTTCCGCCATGAGCGAGCTGCTCAAAACATCGAAAAGCCGGCGGCGACCGCGCGCTTCACATTCTTCCTGGAGGCGCCGCAGCGCTCGCTCAACCACGGTGGCGGCCCAGCGCACGTCGAAAATTCTCTCGGCGGGCCAGGTTACCAAAGCGGCTGCGGGCAGGGTTAGTCGCGACGGGGCTTCGGCCATCCACTCGTCCCACGAAACCATTTGCAACTCGCCACCACGCTTCTGAGCCTGCGCCTTGATGTGGGTGTTAATGAGAAAGTTCTGGAGCGATTTGAGCAGGAGAGAACGGAAACGCCCGCGATCCGCACTCGCCCGCTGGAGAAAGGCACCGCCCAGGATCATGACAAAAAACTCCTGGGTCAGGTCCTGCGCATCCTCGAGCGAAAGGCCACGCCGGGAAATGAAGGCGAAGATCGGTCGCCAATAGATGCGGCAAAGCTGGGCCAGCGCTTCGCGCGCCTTGCCATCCTCGCCGTCGCCGTCGATCGAGGAAAGGATCAGGCTCCAGCTTGTGGTGGCGAAACTGGCTCGCTTTCCCGCTCCATCGGTCGCTGCGTCCGGGGTCATGAAAACGGAGGCTGCCGGAAATCGCTTCTCGTCTCAAGGCTAATTTACCCGGGCGCAGGCGGGTGCGAGGACTGGCGCGCGCCGCGACTGGGAGAGACAGTCGCGACGGTTCCGGAGAAAAAGCCGCGCCTTGTTCCCGGGGAAAACGCCGCCCATTGCTGGACGCGGGAAAGGTTCGCTGGCCGGCCGGAGTTACCCTCCTGGTGCTAAACATTGCCGAAGCGAAACAATCCATCGTCACTCACCTTCTACAAAATGCGGCGGGCGAAGTTCTGGAAAGTGTTGGAATTGGTGTTTTCGCTCTCCCTGCACTCCGCCCTTTTCTTCGAACGCATTTCGTGCGGGTTTGTCTCACCATGCCTATGAGATCAACCCAGGAAATTACCCAGCAAGTGCAGGAGCTGGGACAATGGATCGCCCCGCTGCGCGAACAGGTCGGCCACGTCGTCGTCGGCCAGAAATATCTGGTCGACCGCCTTTTGCTCGGTCTTCTCGCCAACGGCCACATCCTCCTCGAAGGCGTCCCGGGCCTCGCCAAAACGCTCACGGTCAAAACCATGGCCGCCTGTATCCAGACCGGTTTCCAGCGCCTCCAGTTCACGCCCGATTTGCTGCCCGCCGATCTCATTGGAACGCTCATCTACAATCCGCGCAGCGGTGAGTTCACGACCAAGCTCGGGCCGATTTTTTCCAACCTGATCCTGGCCGATGAAATCAATCGCGCCCCGGCCAAGGTGCAGAGCGCGCTCCTCGAGGCGATGCAGGAACGCCAGGTCACGATCGGCGACAAGACGTATCCGTTGCCCGATCCGTTTCTCGTGCTCGCGACCGAAAACCCGCTCGAGCAGGAAGGCACCTATCAGCTTCCGGAAGCGCAGCTCGATCGTTTCATGCTCAAGCTGAATGTCGGTTATCCGGCCAAGGCGGAGGAGCGTCGCATCCTCGATCTCATGGCGACTTCGACGCCGGATTTGCATGTCGATGCGGTCGTCGCGCCCGAGCAAATCCTCCGGGCGCGCGAACTGGTGAACCAGATCTATATCGACGACCGGGTGAAGGATTACATCGTCGACGTCGTCTGGGCGACGCGCGAGCCGGCTTCGTATCGCCTGGAACTCGATGGCTTGATCCGCTACGGCGCCTCGCCGCGCGCGACGATCTACCTCGCGCTCGCGGCCCGTGCCTACGCCTTCCTCAATGGGCGCGGCTACGTCACGCCGCAGGACATCAAGAGCATCGGCCCGGATGTGCTCCGCCATCGCATCATCGTCAGCTATGAAGCCGAGGCCGAGAGCATGACGAGCGAAACCGTGATCGACAAAATCTTCGCAGGACTGCCGGTACCGTGATCGGCCGGCGGAAAATAAAGGCCCCGACCGTTCGCGAACGCGAACAACGGCAGACCCCGGCCGAAATCCTGAAGAAAATCCGGGCGCTCGAGATTAAGACCAAGGGTCTGGTCCAGTCCGCCTTTGCCGGCGATTACCACAGCGTTTTCAAGGGGCGCGGGATGAATTTCGAGGATGTCCGCGAGTACCAACCGGGCGACGAAATCCGCGCGATCGACTGGAACGTGACCGCGCGGCTCGGGACCGCGTTCGTGAAAAAATTCACCGAGGAGCGCGAGCTCACGGTCATGCTCGTGGTTGATGTCAGCGCCTCGGGAAATTTCGGCAGCGTCGCGCTCTCGAAGCGCGAGCTCGCGGCGGAAGTGGCCTGTCTCCTCGCCTTCAGCGCCATCCGGAACAACGACAAGGTCGGGCTCATCCTTTTCTCCGATCAGGTTGAGCTTTTCATCCCGCCAAAGAAGGGTCGCTCGCACACGTTGCGCGTCATTCGCGAGATTCTCTTCTTCGAGCCGAAGGGCCGCGGCACCCTGCCCGCCCTCGCACTCGATTACCTGAACCACGTCGTCACCCGGCGCTCGGTCGTTTTCTTCATCTCCGATTTCCAGGCGGAGGATTTTTCCCGCGCTCTCACGATCACGAGCCGGCGGCACGATTTCGTCGCCATCCGGATCGATGACGAACGCGAGGAAACGCTCCCCGACATCGGACTCATCACTTTGGAAGACGCCGAGACCGGCGAGCAGATCGAGGTCAACACCGGCGACCGGCGCACCCGGACCCGCTTCGCGGAGGCGGCCCGGGCGCAGCTGGCGGAGACGACACATGTGCTGCGCCGGAACAACATCGACACCATCTCACTTCGGACGAACGACGATTACCTCCCGGCCCTGCGCGCCTTTTTCAAGCAGCGCGAACGCCGCATGGCGCGTCGTTAGGCAAACACCATGGCTGTCTTTCTCGCGCAGGAATTTCACGACATCACCGGGCCGGTGGATTATTTCATCCTCCAGCCCTGGATGGTCTTCTGCGCCGTCGCCGGCTTTCTCCTTCTCCTCGGCCTAACGATTTGGCTGATCAGGCGCTGGCGGAATCGCCCGGTCGTGGTCAAGACGCCGCGGGAACGCGCGCTTGATCTTCTCGCCAGGGTCGAAACGGAGATCGACAAGCTCACGCCTTACCAATTTAGCATCCGCGTCTCCGATATCCTGCGGCGTTATGTGACCGAGCAATATCAGCTCCCGGTCACGCGCCAGACTTCGGGCGAATTTCTCAACGCCCTGGCCGCGACTTCCCCCTTTTCCGCCGACGAACAGACGCTCCTGAGCGATTTCCTGAACCGCTGCGACCTGATCAAGTTCGCCCGCTACGACGCGACCCGGGAGGACAGCCGTCTCCTCCTCGACGAGGCCGCTCGTTTTGTGAAAGGAGGCGCGCTTGCAACTGTCTGATTGGTTTTCGCCCGATTCGCCGTGGCGATTTTCCTTCGCCCATCCCTGGCTCCTGCTGCTTCTGCTCCTGGTGCCGCTTTTGATGTGGTTGCGTGGCCAGCGAGGCGCGGCGGCGGCGCTGGTTTTTTCCTCGACCGCAACTCTGCGCGCGCTCGGCAAACGTAGCACCTCGCGCGCGGGCCGAATCATGCACGGGCTGCTTTACCTCGCGCTCGCCATTTTCATTTTCGCTCTCGCCCGGCCGCAGCTCGGCAAAAGCCTGACCGAGATCGAGGCGAGCGGAATCGACATCATGGTCGTGCTCGACGTCTCGGGCTCGATGCTGACGAAGGATTTCACCGTCGGCGGCGATTCCGCGACCCGGATCGATGCCATTCGCGAAGTGACGCGAAAATTTATCGAGAGTCGCCCTAACGACCGGATCGGGATCATCGCCTTCGCCGGGCGGCCCTATGTCGTTAGTCCGCTCACCCTCGATCATGATTGGCTCCTGCAAAATCTCGAGCGGGTCCGGATCGGCCTGGTCGAGGATGGGACCGCGATCGGTTCCGCCATGGCCTCGGGCGCGAATCGCTTGAACGACAAGCAATCGAAAAGCCGCGCCATCGTCCTCCTGACCGACGGCGAGAATAACGCCGGCAAGATTCCGCCCAACACCGCGGCGGAAGCGATCAAGGCTCTCGGCATCCGCCTCTTTGCCATCGGCGCGGGGATCAACGGCATCGCGCCCGGTTCCGGTCTTCGATCCCTCGAACGGCCGCCCGGTGACGGACGTAGCGGGGAACGTGATGTATCGCAATCAACGGGTCGAGTTCAACGAAGCCGGGCTCAAGGAAGTCGCGAAAATCGCCGGCGGCCAGTTCTTCCGCGCCACCGATACCGATTCGCTCGAACAAATTTACGGCGACATCGACAAGATGGAAAAATCGACCGTCTCGATCAAAAAATATCAGCAGTACCGCGACCTTTTCCCGGCCGTCCTCATGGCAGGCGCCGGCCTGCTCCTGGCCGAGCTGCTCCTTTCCCAAACCATCTGGAAGAAGCTGCCCTAACGAATGACTTTCGGGAATCCAATCTGGCTTTGGGCGCTGCTTCTCCTTCCGGTGCTGGCCTTTTTCTTTGCCCGGGCGGAGCAGCGCGGGGCGGAAAAGCTTCAGCTCTTCGTCGCCGCCCGCCTCCTCCCGCAACTGGCCGGGACAGTGAACCGCGCCCGCCGCATTTTTCGTTTCGTCCTGCTCCTGCTCGTCCTCGCGCTCATCGTCGTTAGCCTGGCCCAGCCGCGCTGGGGTTACGCCTACGACGAGGTGAAACGCAAAGGGCTCGATCTCCTTCTCGCGGTCGATGTCTCGCGCAGCATGCTCTCCAACGACGTTCAGCCGAACCGGCTCGAGCGCGTGAAACTGGCGACGCAGGATTTGATCAACGAATTGCAAGGCGATCGCATCGGCCTGATCGCTTTCGCGGGACGCGCTTTCCTCCAGGCGCCGCTCACGATTGACTACAGCGCCGCGATTGATTCGATCAACGAGCTCGACACCAAGATCATCCCCGAAGGCGGGACGAACATCTCCGCGGCGATCGCGCTCGCCACCCGCACCTTTGGCAAAGCCGCGACGGGCAACCGCGCGCTCATCATTTTCACCGACGGCGAAGAACTGAGCGGCGATGCGATGCAGACGGCGAAAACCGCGGCCGACGCGGGTGTGCGCATCTTTACCGTCGGTGTCGGCACACCGGGCGGCTCGCTCATTCCCATCCCGAGCGAGAACGGCGGGACCGCGTTTGTCAAAGACGCCAAGGGCGAGGTCGTGAAATCAAAACTCGACGAGACGCGGCTGCGTGAAGTCGCGCAGGCGGCGGAGGGATTCTATCTCCACCTCGAGGGCGGCCCGAAGACAATGAAACAGCTCTTCACCGACGGCCTCGGCAAAATGAAAGTGGCCGACATCAACGCCCGGCTCTCGCGCAAGCCGATCGAGCGCTACGAATGGCCGCTCGCCGGCGCCATCCTGCTTTTCGCCCTCGCGCTTTTGATTAACGATCGCCAGCGCGCCAAAAGCGGAAACGGCTCCGCGGCGACGCAAAAAGCCGTCGCGGTCGTGGCGTTGCTTTTCCTCTCCGCAAGCTGGGCGCGCGCCGCCTCCGCTGGTTTGGAACTGTACCAGGAACAGAAATTCCCGGAGGCCTACGAGCATTTCCAGAAAACGCTCCAGGAAAATCCCGGCACCCGACAGAGCGATCGGATCCAGTTCGATGCCGGCGCGGCGGCCTACAAAATGAAGGACTACAACAAGGCGCTGCAGTCCTTTAGCCAAGCCTTGCTCTCGAAAAATCGAAACCTGCAAAACGAGAGCCACTACAACCTCGGCAATACGCTTTACCAGCGTGGCGAAGCAGAGAAGAGCGACGAGAAAAAGCTGACCAACTGGGAGGGCGCGCTCCAGCATTACCAGGAGACGCTCAAGGCCGCGCCGGAGAACAAGAAGGCGAAGGACAACTACGAGTACGTCAAAAAGAAGATCGAGGAGCTGAAGCAAAAACAGGAACAGGAAAAGCAGCAGCAAAAGGACAACCAGCAACAGCCACCGCAGCAAGACCAGCAACAGCAGCAAAACGAGCAACAGGCAGCGCCTTCACCGACGCCCCCGATCGAGCCGAGCGAGGCGGCGAAGAAAGCGAAGGCCGACGCCGACAAAGCGGTGCTTGCCCGTCAATATCAAAAAGCCCTGAGGATCATGACCGATCAACTTCGGGTTGACCAGACGGTCCAATTCTACGCCGACTACATTCGGCGCCTGGAGGAAATCAATGGCATCAAGAATACCGATAATCCTTAGCCTGTTTCTGCTGCCGCTCTCACTGCTCGCGGAAACTGCTTCCGATTATGCGAATCGGGGGGCGCAGAAATACATTTTTGGGAAGGAAGACTCCGCCAAAGCCGAGATCGAGGAAGGGTTGGCTAAATTCCCTGACGATCCGGAGCTGAAGGGAATATTGGCTCTCTTTCGCGACAAGAAACAGCCGGATCAGAACGATCCGGAACAGGATAAAAAAGAGCAGCAGCAGGATCAGCAGAAAGAGCAAGATTCCGGCAAAGATCAGAATCAAAATTCGGACAAGGATCAGCCCTCGCCAACGCCCAGCCCGGGCGAGGACGAGCAACAAAATGGTCCGGGCGAATCTCCCACTCCGACTCCGTCACCCTCTCCGTCGGAGGGCGATCAACCCGACGCGTCACCGACGCCGTCACCCGGCGAAGAGGCCACGCCTTCCCCCACCCCGGGCGAAGGCGAACAAAGCGGCGACGAGAACGGCGAGCAACCGTCGCCGACTCCGGCCGGCACTCCCGACAAGCCGCTGACCGGCGACGTCAAAGGCGCGGGCGAAGAACAGCCGCAGGAGCAGCAACCGGCAGAGATGGCGGAAGCCGAGGCGGAGAAGGAAGGCGAGATGAGCCCGAAGCAAGCGGCGCTGCTTTTGCAGGCGATGAAGGACGAGGAACAGAAAGTCCAGCTTGATGAACAGAAGCCCGTGCGTCCTGTCTATAACGATTGGTGAGCGGGAAGTTGATTCGCCTTCGCAATGCTCCGGCGTGACAGGGAGCTGAGATTTGAGAGTTGAGAGAATGTCGTTGTTCCGAAGATTTTATTTTTTGCTCTTTTTCGTCCTGGCGGGCGCAATCCCGGCCCTTGCCGATGCGCCGACGGTCACCGCGGTCCTGACCAGCTCGGAGACGGAGGTCGATCGGCCGGTCCAGTTGCAGATCAAGATCACGGGCGACGCGAACGCGATTCCGCCTAACGAGATCACGGTCGACGGCCTCGACATCCGCTACACCGGCCAGTCGCAACTGGTCGAGGGCCGAAACTTCCGTTTCACCTACAGCTTCGTTTACAACTATACGATCATGCCCTTGAAAGCCGGGACCTTCGCCATCCCGCCCCAGGCCATTTCGACCAACAGCGGCACCCTCCGCACTCCGGCGCTGACCCTGAATGTCGCGCCTAACGATGACGGCACGACCACCTCGCGCCGCGGCGGGAACAAGGGGATCGATGAAAAGAAGATCGCCTTTGCCGAGCTCGTCGTGCCCAAGACGACGGTTTATGTCGGCGAAACCATCCCGGCCCAGATCCGCATCGGAATCAACTCGCGCGTCCCGCATCGCTTCATCGATCTGCCGAACCTGAGCGGGCAGGGCTTTACCTCGCAGCGCATGCCCAACCCGGACCAGAGACTGGAATCGATCGGCGGTCGCACCTATGAAGTCGTCACCCTCCAGACCGCCATCACCCCGGTGCGCAGCGGCAAGCTCGAGATCTCGGCCAAGGACGCGAAGGCGATCATCCAGGTGCCGCGCCGGGGCGGAAACCGGCCGCGTTCGCCCTTCGATCTCTTCGGGATGGACGACCCATTCAGCGATCCTTTCTTTAGCGATCCCTTCGCCGGCATCGGCGAGCAGAAGGAAGTGAAATTTTCCAGCGAGACCACCACGATTGAGGTTAAGCCGCTCCCGCCCAACGCCCCCGCCACCTTTGCCGGCGCGGTCGGGAATTTCTCTCTCACGACCGATGTGAAACCGAAAAACGCGCAGGTCGGCGACCCGCTCACCGTGACCGCGATCATCTCCGGCCGCGGGAATTTCGACCGTGTGACCGCGCCGACCCTGGAGGACACGCACGGCTGGCACACCTATCCGCCGGGTTCGAATTTCAAGGCGGAGGACGAGATCGGGATCAACGGCACGAAGACTTTTGAAATGGTGCTCACGCCTAACGAGCGCAAAAGCGCCGTGCCGCCGCTCGTCTTCACTTACTTCAATCCGCTGAAGGAAGAATATGTGACCCTCAAGGGCGACAAGCTCCCGGTCGTGGTCGAGGGCGGGGCCGCGCCGACCGCCACCCCGGCGATCGCGAGCGCCGGGACGCCGCCGCCGCAACCGAGCGCACGCCCCACCGCCGCGCCGCAGGGCACGGACATTCTCTACCAAATGACCGATCACAGCGGCTGGGGCCGCACTTTCGACCCGGTCTTCCAAAAACCGGTCTTCTGGGCGGCCCAGGCAGTCCCGTTTCTTGGTCTGATTGGATTTTTCGGCTGGGAAATGCGCCGCCGCCGGCTGGAAAACCGCGCTGGACAACGCCTCGCGGCGTGGGAAAACGAGAGCGCAGAGCTGGAGAAAAAATTGCGCCGGGCGGGCGATCCCCCGGACCAATATTACGCCGAGGCGCTGCGGGTGGTGCAGCTCAAGACCGCCCTTGCGCGCCGGATCGAGCCAAACACGGTCGACGCCGAGACGGCGGTCGCGGCCTTCGATCTGCCGGATGAACAGCGCGAGCGGGTACGCGAGCTTTTCCGGCGCAGCGACGAGGTCCGCTACAGCGGCCGGCCCAATGGCAACAGCACCGTGCCGGAAGAAACACGGCGGGAAGTGTTGGATTTAATCAACCGCCTGAACTGACATGCGCGCGCTTTTTTGCATCCTTGCTGCCTTGCTTGGCCTAACGACAGGCTCGTTCGCGGCCCCGGCGACGCCGGGCAACGCCGAGACGACCTTCGCCAAGGCCAACGCCGATTACGCGGCCGGACAGTTCCCCGAGGCGATCAAGGGTTACGAGTCGTTAGTCCAGAGCCGGCAGTGGAACCCGACGCTCTTTTACAATCTTGGAAACGCTTATTTTCGGAAGGGCGATTCCGGCCGCGCCATCCTCAACTACGAGCGCGCTCTCGCGCTCGATCCGAATCACGCCGAAGCCCGGGCCAACCTGCAATTGGTGCGCGACCAGGCGCGCGCGCTGGAGCTGGCGCCGGGCTGGATCGAGTCGCATCTCCGTTTTCTCACGCGCGATCAATACACCTGGATGGCAGCGGCGGCCTTCTGGGGCGCCGCCGCGATTTTCTGCGGGCTGTATTTTGCCCGGCGCCGGGCGGTGGTTTGGATTTTCGCGCTGGTGTTATTCGGCGCGATCTCCGGCGCTGCCGCCTTCGCCGTTTACCAGCTCGAAACCGGGAGCGCAGGTGCGGGACTGGCGATCGTGACGAAGAAGAATATCCAGGCCCGGCTGGCGACGGCGGAAAGCGCGGGCACTGTTCTTCTCCTGCCGGCCGGGAGCGAAATCAAAATCCTGAGCACCCGTGGCGACTGGTCCTACGCCGCCCTGCCGAACGACCTCCGCGGCTGGATCCCGGCGCAGAGCGCGGAGCGGGTGCGGCTTTAGCCGGCATCCAAAAGCGACCAGCGAACGAATCGTTTGCGATGAGCAAAGAGCTGAAGGCGGGCGACAAGGTCGAGTGGCAGACTTCGCAGGGAAAAACTTCCGGCGTGGTGAAGCAGAAGCTGACTTCGAAACGCAAGATCAAGTCCCATACTGTCGCCGCTTCGAAAAAGAATCCCGAATACCTTGTCCAAAGCAAAAAGACCGGCGCGCTCGCTGCGCACAAGCCTGGCGCGCTCCGAAAAAAGAGCTAGCGGGCGCAGCGAGCATCCGCCGCTTCGGCTCGGCTTCGCGGTCAAGGTCATGGGCGGGGACGACCTGAAAAGCAACGACAGCCGCCGCTGGCAGCAGTCGCCGCATCTCCGCGTCTCGCTCGAATATCTCGAGCGCATTTTTGATTATCTCGCGGCGCAAAAGATCCGGATGTACCGGATCTCGTCCGATCTCGCGCCCTACGTCACGCATCCCGAGATGCCGCAGTTTCATCGGCAAATCGAGGAGTGTGCGGCCGAGTTGCGAGCGCTGGGGCGACGCGCGCGCGCGCTCGATCTCCGACTCTCGTTTCATCCTTCGCAGTTCATCGTCCTGAACAGCCCCGATCCGAATCTCGTGCGCAAAAGTGTCGCCGACCTGACCGCGCAAACCGAAATGCTCGACCGGATGGAGCTCGGCCCGGAAGCGGTCGTGGTCGTGCACGTGGGCGGCTCGTATGGCGACCTCGCGCGCGGCCGCGCCGACTGGGTGGCGACTTATCGCAAGCTCTCACCGGCGATCCGCCGCCGCCTGGTCCTGGAGAATGACGACATTCGCTACAGCGCGGCCGAAGTGCTGCAGATTCACGAAGAGACGGGCGTTCCGCTGGTATTCGATCACCAGCATTTTCGTTGTCATAATCCCGAGCAATTGGAGCTGCGCCCGACGGTGGAGCGTTTTCTGGGCACGGGCCTGAAGGGCGTTCGACCGAAGATGCATTTCTCATCGCCGCGCACGGAATGGCGCGACCTGTTGCGAAAGAATCGCCAGACCGGCAAAAATGAAACGATCCGCCAGGCTCCGGTCTGGACCGGGCACGCCGATTTCTGTCAGCCGTTTGAGTTCATCGACCTCATGCGCGAGTTGGACGGCCTCGAATTCGACGTCATGCTCGAGGCGAAGGCGAAAGACCTCGCGCTCCTCCGGCTGCGCCAGGACCTGCTCCGTTACGCCCCTGAATTGGCGGAGCGATTTTCAGGCTAAGAGAAGGGCGCTGCCGGTTGATCATTCGGCAAAGCCTTTCATCTTGATCCGATGAATGCGGAAATGGATCTCGGAACGAACAAAAAGGCGTTCCAGATCAATCTCGACCGAAAGCGCTACGGCACCTTTGCCGAGATCGGCGCCGGCCAGGAAGTGGCGCGCCGTTTTTTCCAGGTCGGCGGCGCTTCGGGGACGATCGCGAAGACGATGTCGGCCTACGACATGCAGTTCAGCGACGCCATTTACGGCGCCACCGATCGCTACGTCAGCCGCACCCGGCTGCACACGATGCTCGACCACGAGTATTCGCTTTTGATCGAGCGGCTCGATCAAAAGATCGGCGATGAGCGGACGTTTTTTGTTTTTGCGGATACGGTGGCGGCCCGCAGTTTCAAGCAACGCAACGAAGCGCACGGCTGGCTCGGGATGCGTTATCAATCGGAAACCCGGGGCGAGCCGAGCGAGATCATCATCCACGTGCGAATGCTGGACGAGGCGAACGTCGACCAGCAGGAAGCGCTCGGGATCATCGGGGTGAACCTGATCTACGGAGCGTTTTACGAGCATCAGCCGGAAAAACTGATCTCTTCGCTGCACGAGAATCTGCCGCCGGAAAGAATCCAGGTCGACATGATCAAGTTTTCCGGGCCGGCTTTTGCCGGGGTCGACAATCGCCTCATGAGCCTGCAGCTCGTCAGCCAGGGGCTGACCGACGCGGTCATGTTCACGGCCGACGGCGAAACGGTGCAGGCGGCGGAAATCCTGCACAAGAAGGCGATCATCGTGGAACGCGGCAGCTTCCGCCCCGTGACCTACGCGACGAACGACATGCTGGAGGGAGCGCGCGATATTTTCCTCAAGCAGCCGGGCGCGAAAGAGGAAGACCTTGTCGTCCTGATGGAGATGACGCTGGAAAACCTGCTCGCGGAGGGCCAGCTCAACCACGCCGATTTTCTCGCCCGGGTGGATATCCTCGGGTCGTTAGGCCGGACGGTTTTGATCTCGAAGTTTGGCGAATATTACCGCCTCGCGAGCTACCTCTCGCGCTACACCAACCGGATGGTCGCGCTCGTCATGGGCGTACCCAGCCTGCACGAGATCTTCGACGAAAAGTATTATCTCAACCTCGAGGGCGGCATCCTCGAAGCGCTCGGTCGGATGTTCAAAAGCGGGCTCAAGCTTTTCGTCTACCCGATGGAAGATGAAGCAACCGGCGATCTGCTGAGCGCGACCCAGCTCGAGGTCGCCCCCAACCTGCATCATCTCTACCAATACCTGATCGAGAACGGCTTCATCCAGGAGATCACCCAGTTCCATCGCGAGTATTTGCAAATCTTTCCGCCGGAAGTGCTGGCGAAAATTTGCACGGGCGACCCGAGCTGGGAAAGAATGGTGCCGCGGGAAGTCTCGGAGATGATCAAAGCACGCGGCTATTTCGGTTATCGGCCTTCGGTCGCCGCCTAAAGAGCAGATGGGCGGGAAATTTTCGAGAAGCCCGGCGTCCTCGGCACGGTTTTCGCTTTATGAAGCGCAAGACCATGGCCAAGTCCTCCAATTCAGTTGTCGGCATCGACCTCGGCAAGCACGTTTTCAAGAGCGTCCTGCTACAACGCAAAGGCGATGACCGCTATGTCCTGACAAATTACGCCTCGCATCCTGTCCCGGACACGATCACCACGGCCGACGAACTCGCGCAGCAGGTCAAACTCCTGCTCAAGGAGATGGGAGGCAGCGCCCGGAGTTGTGCCGTCGCGGCCTCCGATTCCAGTGCGCTCCTGCGCATTATCGAACAGCCGAACACGCCGGTGGAATTGCTTCGCAGCGCGCTCCGCCTCAACGGCCTCGCCGTCCTCAACCAGGAATGCAAAGATTTTGTCCTCGATTGCGCGCCGGTCTCCGCGGTCGCTCTCGCCGGCGTGGCCCCGAATGGCGCCGCCATCGAAGGCTCGTCGGGCAAGACGCGCTATCTCGTGGGCGGGATGTTGCGCCCGGCGGTGAAACAAATCTCCGAGGCGATGAGCAAGACGAAAACGCCGGCCAACATCCTCCAGCTCGCGCCCATCTGCTCCTTTAACGCTTTCGAATTCGCCTACCCGGAAGTCTTCGCCAACGAAGCCTTTCTTCTTCTCGACATGGGCCACGAGCAAAGCACCGTCCTGATCGGGAACAAAACCGAGCTCATGCTGGTACGGAGCGTCGAGTACGGGGGCAAACAATTCAGCGAAGCCCTGACCGCCGACGGCGCGGTCAATGCCGAATCCGCCCGCCTGCTCATGCAACAGGGCGACGCCGGCATGGCGGACGCCTGCCGCAGCTCACTTCTCACCCTCGCCACGGAAGTGCGGAACTCGATCGGGTTCTTCGAAGGCCAGTGCGAGGAAAGCATTCACCGCATCTTTGTTTCCGGCGGGATGGCCCGGACGGAAATGATTTTGCAAATCCTAAGCGATGAACTGGGCCTGCCCTGCGAGATTTGGGACCCGCTCGAAACCTGCGAAGTGGCCCTGCCCCCGGCCAAGCGCCAGGCCCTCGCGAGCGAGTTTGTTTCCCTCAATGTCGCGTGCGGCGCAGCCATCTCCTACCTGAAGTCCGCCTAAAAGATGGCTCTCCAACTCAATCTTCTCCACGAGGAAATCAGCGAAAAGCGGCAGCGCAAACGCGACCCGCTCAAACTCGGCATCATGGCCCTGAGCGCGTCCGGCCTCCTCCTCTTCCTCTACTACGGCTGGAACGCCTACCAGACGATCCAGATCCGCAGCCAGCTCAACGCCGCCCAGGGCGAATGGCAAAAGGTCGAGCCCAAAGTCACCGCCGCGCAGAAGCGGGCGAACGAACTCCGCCAGATCATTGACAGCACCAAGGTGCTCGACAGCCTGATCGAAAAGCGCTTCTACTGGGCGCCTTTCCTGGCCCAGGTCGCGCACTGCGTCGCGCCCAATCTCCAGGTCACCGGTCTCGACGGCAGCGTCGTGGAAGGCGATGGCTCGATCGCGGTCACCCTCGAAGGCCTCGCCGCCGCCCGCGAACCGCGGGCCGCCGCCGAAGATTTCCGCCAGCTCCTGACCGAGCAGCTCGAGAAAAATTATGGCGGGGTCAAGGTCACCTTCCGCAACCTCGAGGACCTCGACACGATGGTGAACCTGAGCGGGGTCCCGACCCCGAGCGCCCGCTTCGTCCTCAACGTCACGCTTGATCCCGCCGCCACCGACGCGTCCAAGGCAGAAGATCCCACCAAAGCGATCGCAACCACGAAATGAAGCCGAAAAAATTCAACAAAGATCAGATCCAAAAGATCGTCCTGAGCGTGCTCGGGTTTATCGGGCTGATTTATTGCTACTTCACCTTCTTCCTCGGACCGCTCGAAAAGAGCCGGAGCTCGATGTCCGCCACCATCGCGGAAGTGCAGGCCAAGACGGCCAACTCCAAGACGGAGATGAAGAAAACCGCCAATCTCGAAATGCAGGCCAAGGAAGCGACCGGCCGTTACGAGGCGCTCAAGGCCACGACCGCCGACGGCGCTCCCATCGCCTGGTTTCCGCCGAAAATGCGCACCTTCTTTGCCGAACAAGGGATCGACAAAGTCACCGCGCGACTCGAATCGAGCACCGATTTCAAGCAGCCGGAGCTGGCCGATTGGATCAAGAACAACTGGGCCATCGAGCTTCCGCAAAGTGAATACAGCGCCCTCGGCAAGGCGATTGCGCAGCTCGAAAACACCGAGCCGCTGCTCGCCATCAACCACGTCGTGATTCACGCCGTGCCGGAAGAACCGCAGTACCAACAAGTCAGCCTCATGGCGCAAACCGCGCTCTTTAAGAAATGAAAAAGCTTTTCCCGGCCCTTTGCCTAACGAGTCTGCTGTTGCTCAGCGCCGCCCGGGCCGAGAACGCCCCGCCCGTGGCGCCGGCGGCGCCCGCGCTCTCGAAGATCGAGCTCAAGCACAAATCGACCTTTGATGCCGCCGAGGCGCGCGATCCCTTCTGGCCGATCGGCTGGAAAAAGCCGGGACCGAAAAGCTCCTCGCCGAGCGCCGGTCCCGACCTCTCGCCCGCCTCCTTTTCCCTGACCTCGGTCACGATGGGCGCCGGCACGCATTTCGCCATCCTCAACGGCAAGATCATGCAGGAAGGCCAGCAGTTCGGCCTCCAATTCGGCAACCAGATTTACCAGGTCACGCTCCGCGCCATCGAAGACGGCCAGGTCGTCCTCGTCTACCAGGACGGCGAGATCATCGTCCCGCTGCGCCGGAAGTAACGTCGCCACTCAAAGGCGATAGAACACGCGATAACCGCGCGCGTTTTCCTCGAGCTTCTGGCGCAACGCTTTCTGCGGGTCGCGCACCGCCCCGCCGCCCAGGACCAGGGCCAACGCAGAGCCGCACCATCCCGACGAAATCGTCGATCGCGACAAACTCGGCGTCGATGGTGCCGTCCGGCGTGACGTTGTGATAATTCCCCAGCGCAACGCTCGCCGCCGCGCAGGTATAGCCGTAAAGCTGATAGGCCGTCGCTTCGCAGGTCCCGCCGTCGAGCAGGCAGCGTTGCACCGGAATTTTCTCCGCCGCCGCCGCCGCCAGCAGCCGCGCCGTCGCCGGTCCGTCGAAAGATCGAGGCCTTGTCCCCTACCCGCACGATCGGTCCCTTGCCGATCTCCGCCGTCCCGCGCGGTGTGCTCGTCTCGAGCGACAGAATCGTCAGGCTGCGCGGCAGAATCTCTGCCTTCGCCAGCTTGATCGCGCCGACGAAACCGACTTCCTCCGCCCGGGTGAAAAGCCCGACGCAATGCGACATTCGCGTCGCGCTCTTCCAGCTCGCGGAAGACGCAGATGATTTCCGCGCAACCGATAAGGTCGTCGCAGGCGCGGGAATGAATCTGCCCGTCGCGAATCTCGCACGGCGGCAGATCCCACATCTCGAAATCGCCAAACGCTTTCTTCTTCGGGTCGCTCCGGAAACGGGCCGCGACCGAACCGAGAAATTTCATCTCGCCCTCATCGCCCCGAACCCAGCCGGGATGATCCATGTGCGCCGCCAGGCCCCACTCCGCGGCCTTTTTCCGGCCACGCTGATAATGCGCCACGACATTTCCAAAGGCGTCGCGGGCAAATTTTACATGCGGCATTTCCCGTAGCTGCGCTTCGATCTCGTCCCGGACCGCGTCTTCGTGAAAAGGAGCCGTCGGCTGCGCCATCAGCGCTTTCACGACCGCGAGCATTTCCTTTTTGCGCATCTTGCCTAACGATTTCCAACCCGGACCCGGGCCAGGGGAACGAATTCGCTCTCATGCAGCACGACCGGTTTCGTCCCGCGCAGGAGCTTCCACCATTGCCAGGCGCAACCGGTCACGATCGCGAGCACGAGGACGAGAAAGGTCAGGGCCACGAGCGCGTCGATCCGCCAGATGAGCGCCTGGCGCGCAAAATCGACGTTGGTGGCCGCGGCCGCGATCCCCGCTTCCAGCTTGTCCGCCCCGCTCAGGAAGCCGATCCGCGGATCGGGCGAAAAAATCTTCAGCAAACCCGACCAAAACGTTACCACCACCATGAAGACGAGCGGAAGCAGCGTCGTCCAGAGGTAGCGCGCCTTGCCCATTTTGATCAGGATCGTGGTGCCGAGACAGAGGGCGATGACGGAGAGCAGCTGATTCGCCAAACCGAAGAGCGGCCAGAGGCTGTTGATCCCGCCTAACGGATCGAGCACGCCCTGGTAGAGAAACCAGCCCCAGGCGCTGACGAGCAACGCGCTCGCGAGAAGATTGGCGCCGACCGACTGGGTATTGCCGAGCGGTCGCCAGACATTGCCCAATAAATCCTGGAGGAGAAACCGCCCGACGCGCGTCCCGGCATCGAGCGTGGTGAGGATGAAGAGCGCCTCAAACATGATCGCGAAATGGTACCAGAGCGCGAGCGCTGTCGGGCTGGAGGTGACACGGGCAAAGATGTGCGCCATCCCGACCGCGAAGGTCGGCGCGCCGCCCGCCCGGCCAAACATCGTGTCCTCGCCCAGGTCGTGCGCGAGTTGCTTCATCTCGCCTTCGGTCACCGGAAACCCGGCCGCCGAAACCTTGGCCACCACTTCAGAGGGCGTGCCTTTGGCGTTGATCGCGAGGTATTGTCCGGTCGGCAGGGCGCAGGCCGCGACCAGCGCCATCAACGCCACCACCATCTCAGTGATCATCGCGCCGTAGCCGATGTCGCGAATTCGCGTTTCGCTTTCCAGCATCTTCGGCGTCGTCCCGGAAGCGATCAGGGAATGAAATCCGGAGACCGCCCCGCAGGCGATGGTGATGCAGACAAAAGGAAAAACCGGCCCGGCAAAAACCAGCCCGCTCCCGTCGACGAAGGGCGTGATCGCCGGCATTTGCAGCGTCGGATGGATCACGATCACCGCGACGGCGAGCGCGGCGACGGTGCCGAGTTTTAGAAATGTGCTCAGGTAATCGCGCGGAGTCAGGAGCAGCCAGACCGGCAGGGTCGAGGCGGCGAAGCCGTAAATAATCAGCGCCCAGGCGAGCCATTTCTGGTCGTGCCGGAACCAGCTTTCGATCGCCGGATAATTCCCCAGAAATTGTCCGCCCCAGACGGAGAGGATGAGGCCGAGAACGCCAAAAGCCGTGACCCAGCCGACGCTGACTCGCCCGCCGCGCAAGCCGAGTCCCATGATGACGGCGAGCGGGATCGTCATCGCGATGGTGAAAACGCCCCACGGGCTTTTCGCCAGCGCCTGCACCACGACGAGCGCGAGGACGGCGATCAGCACGATCATGATGGCGAGGACGCTGATGAGCGCGAGCGCGCCGACGACGGGTCCGATTTCCTCTTTCACCATCTGGCCTAACGTCTTGCCCCGCCGCCGCACGGACGCGAAGAGCACGATCATGTCGTGGACGCCGCCGCCTAACGTGGCCCCGACCAGGATCCAGAGCATGCCCGGGAGATAACCGAACTGCGCCGCGAGCACCGGCCCGACCAGCGGCCCGGGCCCGGCGATGGCGGCGAAATGATGGCCGAACGCCATCCAACGACTGGTCGGGACGAAGTCCTTGCCGTCGTTGACGACGAGCGCGGGCGTGGCGCGTTCGTCGTTCAGGACGAGCACTTTTGCGGCGAGCCACTTGCTGTAAAAGCGATAACTGATCGCGGCCGTACACAAGCCCGCGGTCACGATCCAGAGGGCGTTGATCGGTTCGCCGCGGGCGAATGCCGCCACCCCCACCGCCGTCGCCCCGAGGAGGGCGATGCCAAGCCAAAAAAGGATTTTAAGGACCCGGATCATTTGCAGGCGAGCGACTATAGCGCGGGCTGCAATCCATCGGCAAACCGCGCCCTCAGCCTAACGACTCCACCATCCGCTGGAGCTGTTCCAGCTGCTCCGCGAAATCCTTTTCCCGTTGCCGGTGCTCGGCCACGACCGCGGCCGGGGCGTTCGCGACGAAATTTTCGTTCGCCAGTTTCTTCCGCACCGTGACCAGCTCGGCCTCGGTTTTCGCGATCTCTTTCCCGATCCGCAGCCGTTCCGCCTCGAGATCGATCAAGCCCTCGAGCGGGAGGTAAAGTTCGCCCAGCGGCGTGAGCGCGGTCGGCGTTCCCTTGGGCGGAGCGTAACTCTGCGGCAGATCGAGCCGATCCGCGTTGAGCAGGATGCGCAGGACGGCCGCTTCTTCCTCCGGCAACGGACTCGACGGCCGGAGGACAAAAGCGACGCGCTTGTTCGAGGCGATGTTGAAATCGCGCCGCAAACGACGGCCGGCGATGACGGTCTCGTATTTCGCGTTCGCGATCTGCTCGTCGTTAGGCGTGAGCCCGTAGTGTTTCCTGAATTCCTCGTCCAGCGGCTGCGGCCAGTGCGCGAACTGGATCGTCTTCGCGCCCTGCTCTGCGGGCAGATCGACGTTGAATCCCAGCCCATGCCAGAGCTCCTCCGTGATGAAGGGCATGAACGGATGAAAGAGGCGCAGGGTGTGGCCGAGGATGAAATCGATCACCGCGAGCGTGTTTGCCTTGCGCGGGCTGGGCGGTTCCGCGTCGGCAAACCCAAGCGCGGCCTTGCTCGCTTCCAGATACCAGTCGCAGAATTCGCTCCAGAAAAAGCGGTAAAGCGCCTGCGCCGCTTCGCTGAAATTGTATTCCTCGAGCGCCTGCGTGACCGCGCGGATGGCGTGGTCGAGCCGGAGCAGGATCCATTTGTCATCGCTCGTGAGGAGCGCGGGATTGATTTCGCCCTCGGTCTCGCCGCCGTGCATTTGGCGAAAGCGGGTCGCGTTCCAAAGCTTGTTCGCGAAGTTGCGCCCTTCCTCGATTTGCTTCTCGTCGTAGCGAATATCCTGCCCGCTCGGCGCGATCCGCATCAGGCCGAAGCGCACGCCGTCGGCGCCATATTTCCCGATCAGGTCGAGCGGATCGGGCGAATTGCCTAACGACTTGCTCATCTTTCGCCCCTGTCCGTCGCGGATCAGGCCGGTGAAGAAGACGTTGCTGAACGGCAGCCTGCCCGGTGTACTCGAGCCCGGCCATGATCATGCGCGCGACCCAGAAAAAGATGATGTCGGGCGCGGTCACGAGATCGGTCGTCGGATAAAATTTCGCGCGGGTGGCGTCGTCCATCGTCTCGAAAGGCCAGAGCCAGCTCGAGAACCAGGTGTCGAGCACATCGGGGTCCTGCGTCCAATTCTCCGGATCCGCCGGCGGCTCGACGTCGACATGCAGCTTCGCCGGGTCGTCGTTGGCATACCAAACCGGGATGCGATGGCCCCACCAAAGCTGGCGGCTGATGCACCAGTCCTGGATGTTCTCGAGCCAGTGCTGGTAGACGTTTTCCCAGCGCTCCGGCCGGAAATGAATCGCCGCCTGCGGACCGACCGCGGCCCGCGACTCCTCGACCCGCGGATATTTCAAAAACCATTGCTCGCTCAGGCGCGGCTCGATTGGAACGCCCGCGCGCTCGCTGAAACCGACCGTGCTCTCGTGCGGCTCTTCCTTTGCCAGCAATCCGCTTTCGGCCAGCATCTCCGCCGCCTTTTTGCGCGCGACGAAGCGATCGAGTCCGTCGAGCTCGGGAACGTTAGGGCAATTGATCGTGCCATTCGGATGCAAAACATCGATCACTGGCAGGCCGTGGCGCTGCCCGATCTCGAAATCCACCTTGTCGTGCGCCGGGGTCACTTTCAGGACGCCGGTGCCGAACGCCGGATCGATCCCCTCGTCGCCGACCACCGGCAATTCCGCGCGATCGAGCGGGCGCCAGACCTTTTTGCCTAACGACGCCCGATAGCGCTCGTCCTGCGGATGCACCGCGAGCGCGACGTCGGCCATGATCGTTTCCGGCCGGGTGGTCGCGACCTCGATGAATTTCCCCGGCTCCTCCACCAGCTCGTAGCGGACGTAAAAGAGAGAAGATTTCTGCGGGGTCGGGATCACTTCCTCGTCTGAGAGCGCGGTGAGCGCGACCGGGTCCCAGTTCACCATCCGTCTTCCCGCGGTAGATCAGGCCCTTCTGGTGCAGATCGACGAAGGTGCGCTGCACGGCGCGGGAATAATCGTCGTCCATGGTGAAGCGTTCGCGCGACCAGTCGCAGGAACAGCCGAGGCGCTTCAGTTGCTCGATGATGATGCCGCCGTGCTTTTCCTTCCATTGCCAGATGCGCCTAACGAATTCCTCGCGCCCGAGATCGTGCCGGGTTTTCTTTTCCTCCTTGCGCAACTGGCGTTCCACCACCGTCTGGGTCGCGATCCCGGCGTGATCCGTGCCCGGCAGCCAGAGCACTTCCCGGCCGAGCATGCGGGCGCGCCGGGCGAGGATGTCCTGGATGGTGTTGTTCAGGACGTGGCCGAGGGTGAGGACGCCGGTCACATTCGGCGGCGGGATGACGATGGAGTAGGCCGGCTTGGGCGAAGCCGGATCGGCCGCAAAACAGCCGTCCGCCAGCCAGCGGGCGTACCATTTCGCCTCCACCGCCTGCGGTTCGTATGCTTTGGACAGTTCCGTCATTGGGGAGCAATCATCGAAGAGGGCGTGGCGATTGCAAAACGAAAACCTCCGGGAGGCGTGTGCTAAACTTGGGGTGATGGAAAAGGTCAATCTGGAGGAAAAGTTCGCCGCCTTCACCGAGCATTGGCGGCCGAAGATCGTCGGCGAACTGAACGGCCAGGAAGTGAAAGTGGTGAAGTTCCAGGGCGTTTTCCCCTGGCATCAGCATGCGCAGGAGGACGAGCTCTTCCTCGTCTGGCGCGGCCGGATGCGGATCGAATTCCGCGACCGGATCGTCGAACTGAACGCAGGCGAGTGCCTTGTCGTACCGCACGGGGTCGAGCACCGGACCGCGGCGGACGAGGAAGCGGAAGTCGTTCTTTTCGAACCCGCCGCGACTCGCAACACCGGCGACGCGCCGGAGTCGGAGTTCACCGCGCCGGAAGGGGTGCGGCTTTAGGTGCAACGATCGCTGACTTGCGCAGTCCGAGCCGCGCCTTCAACTTGCCGCCCGTGAATTTATTGAAAGTCATCCTGGCTCTTTTGCTCGCGGGTGTCGTGACACCGCCGGCGCTGGCTCAGGACTGGGAAGTGATCGAGGCCGAAGGGCGCGATTACGTGAGCTTTGCGAATGTCGCGCAGTTCTATCGCTTCCCGCAATTCTCGCAGGTCAGCCGAACCGTTTCGCTGCGGGACGAGCGGCGCGGCATTCGCGCGCAGGGCGGGACGAGCGAATTTTTCATCAACGGCGTGCGCTTTTTCAGCAATTTCCCGCTCCTCGCGCGGGAGAACGCGAATCTCATCTCGGTGATCGACGTTGCCAAGATCGTCGAGCCCGTCCTGCGACCGAACAAAATCCGGGGCGCGAAGGAGATCGACACCGTGGTGCTCGATCCCGGCCATGGCGGCGAGGATAGCGGAACTTCCGGCCCGTGGGGAAACGAGAAGACCTTCGCGCTCGATGTCGCGCTGACTGCGCGTGAACAATTGCTCCGCGCCGGGTTCAAGGTGGAAATGACGCGCTCGACGGACAAGACGGTCGCGCTCGAGGAGCGGGTCGCGTTTGCCAATCAATTTCCCACCGCGGTTTTCATCAGCATTCACTTCAACTCCGCCCGCGGCGGTTCGGGAGTGGAAAGCTATGTCCTCGCCCCGGCCGGGGTGCCCTCGAATGCCTCGACCGAAGAATCATCCGAGTTCGACCGAGACGGAATTTTTGCAGGGCAATGCGCAGGATGCGGCCAACATCGCGCTGACCGCGGCGGTGCATGCCTCGATTTTATCGAAGGTCTCGGTCTTCGATCGCGGAGTGCGGCACGCGCGCTTTCACGTCCTGCGCGACATCACCATCCCGGCGGTGCTGGTGGAGGCCGGTTTCCTGAACGACCGGGTGGAGGGCGCGCAGATCGCGACCGCGGCCTACCGGCAAAAGCTCGGTCAGGCGATGGCGGCCGCGGTCAGCAATTATAATCGCGCGGTGCATTTCCAGACCTCGGGGCCCACCTTGGTCGCGGCCGCGAGCAATCTTCCGCCGCACTCGCGTGCCATCACCGATTCGTTAGGCCGGCCGCCTCCTGCCAGTCCGATGCCTTCGCCGCCCTCGGCCGCGATCCAGAATTCCAATTAAAATGACCGTACCAGCGAGCGCGAGCAGGCGGGAAAAACCGATCGGCGTCTTCGATTCCGGGATCGGCGGGCTGACCGTGGTCCGCGCCCTGCGCGGGCTGTTGCCTAACGAGGGGATTTTTTACCTGGGCGACACGGCTCGCGTCCCCTACGGCGGCAAAAGCGCGGCCACGGTCGAGCGCTACAGCCTCGAGATCACCGAGATGTTGCTGGCGGAAAACTGCAAGACCGTCGTCGTCGCCTGCAACACCGCTTCTGCCCTCGCCCTGCCGCGGCTCGAATCGACCACGCCGATCCCGATCACCGGGGTGATCCAGCCGGGCGCGCAGGCGGCAGTGGCTGCGACCCGCAACGGCCACATCGGGGTCATCGGTACCCGGGCGACGATCAAGAGCGGCGCCTACGAGCGCGCGCTCCTCGCCCTCGACCCGGCGGTGCGCGTCTCGGCCCGGCCCTGCCCGCTTTTCGTCCCCCTGATCGAGGAAGGCTGGCTCGAAAGCGAGATCACTGACGGAGTCGTTAGGCAATATCTCACCCCGCTGGTCGACGACGGCATCGATACTCTTGTTCTCGGCTGCACCCATTACCCGCTTCTGCGCGAGGCGATCGGACGTTTCCTCGGCGAATCGGTGCAGCTGGTCGATTCGGCGCAGAATTGCGCGACCGCGGTGGCGCAGATGCTGGAGGAGGAAGGCCTGCGCGCCGAGCCCGACGCGGAAGGGCGATTGGCGGTCGCCCTAACCGATCCGCCCGATGCCTTTCTCGATGTCGCCTTAAAGGCGCTGCAACTCGACATCGGCACGGTGCAGCTGCGCCAGGTCATCCACCCCGCTCGTTAGGATCGGGTTTTCCCTTTTTTCGGCCGGGGCGCGACCAGGTCGTAGGAGTGATCGATCATGGCGCGCAGTTCAGCGTCCGGGATTCGGCCGGCGAGCGCGACCGTGTTCCAGTGCTTCTTGTTCATGTGATAACCGGGCTGCACTTCCTCGTAGCGATCGCGCAAATCGAGCGCACGGTCCGGGTCGCACTTCAGATTGGCGCGCGGCGGCACTTCGTCGAGCGAAGCGAGGGCGAAAATCTTTCCGGCGACCTTGAAGACGATCGTGTCCTCGCCAAAAGGCGTGCCCTCGGTCGCGCCCGCTTTCGTTAGGCAATAATCGCGGAAATCTTCCAGGTTCACTAAGCAATCGCGCTCGCGAGCCTCCCGGCCAGCTCGCTGATTTTCACCCGCTCCTGCTCCATGCTGTCGCGGTGGCGCAGGGTGACCGTGTCCCGCAGTGCGGGATCGCGTTCGCCCAGCGTCTCAAAATCGATCGTGATGCCAAAGGGCGTGCCCGCCTCGTCCTGGCGGCGATAACGCCGGCCGATCGCGCCCGTCTCGTCGTAGAAAACGTTCATGAGCGGGCGGAGCAAGGCCTGCACTTCGCGCGCCTTCTCAACCAGCGGCGGCTGATTTTTCAAGAGCGGAAAAATGCCGGCCTTGACCGGCGCGATCCGCGGATGGAAACGGAGCACGATCCGCGTCTCGCTCTTGCCCTTCTCGTCGGTCACCGTCTCCTCGTCGTAGGCTTCGCAGATGAGCGCGAGGACGGTGCGATCGACCCCGGCGCTCGGCTCCACGACGTGCGGGATGAAACGCGCCTTCGTGTCCTCGTCGAAATAATCGAGCGTCTTGCCGCTCGCCGTCTGGTGCTGAGTCAGGTCGTAATCGGTCCGGTAGGCGACGCCTTCGAGTTCCTGTTTTCCAAACGGAAATTCATACTCGATGTCGTAGGTGCCCTTGGAATAAAAGGCGCGATCGGCATCGGGCACGGTGAGGACGTGCAGCTTCGTCCGCGGCAGGCCGATGTTTTCGTAGAACTTGAGCCGCTCCTCGAGCCAGTAATCGAGCAACTCCATCCCCTGCTCGGGCCGGCAGAAATATTCCAGCTCCATCTGCTCAAACTCGCGCGAGCGAAAGATGTAATTGCGCGGGTTGATCTCGTTCCGGAACGCCTTCCCGATCTGCGCGATGCCGAAGGGCAGCTTTTTGCGAGCGGTATCGAGGACATTCTTGAACTGGACGAAAATCGATTGCGCCGTCTCCGGCCGCAGGTAGGCAATCGAGTCGGGATCGGCCGAGGCGCCCATCTGGGTCGAGAACATGAGGTTAAAGGGCCGCGCTTCGGTCAGGTCCTTGCCGCCGCAGTTCGCGCACTGTTTGACGCCGTTTTTTTCCGGAAGCTGATCCGCTCGCAAACGCGCCTTGCAGGTGCGGCAATCGACCATCGGGTCGCTGAACGTGTCTTCATGCCCGCTGGCCTTGAGCACGGCGCGGTGGGTAAGAATGGCGCCGTCCATCCCGACGACGTCGTCGCGTTCGCGCACCATCACGCGCCACCAGTAATCTTTCAGGTTGCGCTTCAGCTCGACCCCGAGCGGGCCGTAGTCCCAGACGCCATTGAGGCCGCCGTAGATTTCGCTGCCCTGGAAAATAAAGCCGCGCCTCTTGCAGAGGCTGACGATTCGTTCCATGCGCTGAAGATCCTGCGTTCCGGTTGCCATCGGCATACAACTGGGACCGAGCCCCTCGTTTGGCAAATGATTTGGACCTTCGCTGTCCAGCACGCTCGTTCCTTCGGCAACGAACAGGTCGTAAGCCGATGAACGCCACCCCGCGCTTTTACCGCGTCATCGTTCCTTAGGGGAATGCGCTACTTCACCGTCACCTCGGTCTTGACCGAGTTGGCGATGAAACAGTTTTCGTGCGCGAAGTGGTGCATCTCTTCGATATCCTTCTCGCTCGGCTGATTATCGCCGGAGAAGGTCAGCTTCGGATGCAGCTCGACCCGGGTGATGGCGAGTTTGCCATCGGCATTTTTCTCCATGTGGCCGACCGCCTCGTCGACGTACTCGTCGAGCAGGAATTTCTTCTTACAGGCCGCGGCGAGGAAGGTAAGCATATGGCAGCTGGCGAGGGCGGAGACGAACGCCTCCTCGGGGTCGACCAGTTTCGGGTTGCCGAGGTAAGCCGGGGCGGCTGAGGCCTCCATTTGGTGGCCGCCGTCGAAACTCCAGCTGTGATCGCGGTTGTAGGTTTTGTACTCGAAGTCTTGCGTGGCGCGCTTCCAGGTGAGCGTCATTTTGTGTTCGGACATGCCTTTAGATAAGTGCCGGGTCGCAATTCGCAAGCGGCCGTGATTCCGGCCCGTGGGTGGAACAAATCTTGCACTAAAGAATGGCCGAAACCCGCCCGCCGGCGGAAAACCCGCCGGGGCCGGACCATTTTTTAAGCAAATGAAGAACGAAGATCTGCAAGCGCTACTGACCGCCATGCTCGAGAGCGGCGAGGGCGTGTCGGACTGTCTTTTTATCAACGGCAAACCGCCCTTGGTCGAGCGCTACGGCAAACTGCACGAATTGCCGATGGAAGAAGCCGGCGCCGCGCTCCAGCCCTCGCACATCGACGCGATCGCGGCGCTGCTCATGGCCGGGAGCGAACGCCTTCAGAGCGACCTGCAAACGACCGGCTCCTGCGACACCAGCTATTCGTTAGGCGAGCTGGCGCGTTTCCGGGTCAATATCTATCGTCAAAATGGCCACCACGGCATTGTCATGCGCAAGTTGCAGTCCGCCGTGCCCACCCTCGAGACGCTCGGGTTGCCGCCCATTTTTCAGCAAATGGTTCAGGAAAAATTCGGGATCATTTTCCTCACCGGCAGCACCGGCAGCGGCAAGACGACCACCCTGGCCGCGATGTTGAACGAAATAAATCAGTCGCAGGAAGTTCACGTTGTCACCCTCGAGGATCCGATCGAATTCCTGCACCCGCACCAGAAGGCGGTCTTCAGCCAGCGGGAATTAGGGAAGGATTTTTCCGATTTCGCCACCGGCCTGCGCGCCGCCCTGCGGCAGGCGCCGAAAGTGATCCTGCTCGGCGAAATTCGCGACCGCGAGACGATGGAGATCGCGCTCTCGGCGTCCGAAACCGGCCACCTCGTCCTGAGCACGCTGCACACCATCAACGCCGGCCAGAGCATCAACCGAATCCTTGGCCTCTTCACCAACGACGAAGAGAAACAGATCCGCGAACGCCTTGCCGACACCCTGCGCTATGTCGTTAGTCAGCGGCTGGTCAACAAAATCGACGGCGGCCGTCTCCTCGTGACCGAGATCATGGGCAGCAGCCTGCGCACCCGCGAGACCCTCCTCTACGGCGAAGGCGAAAACCGCAGCTTCCAGGAAATCATCGAGGCCGGCAGCACCCTCGGCTGGCACAGCTTCGACCAATCCCTCATGCGGGCCTTCGAAGAGGACCTCATCACAGAAGAGAGCGCCCTCCTCTTTTGCACCCACAAAAACAAAATGCGGCGCGACTTGGAGATGGCGAAAAAGCTTCGGGGCGTCATTCCGGAAGAGCCGTCGGGCTTACGCATGGCCTCCCTTTAAGAAATACGAGCATGAAGACAGAGAATCACGATCACTTGCGCCAGGAACTCCGCCTCGCCCAACTCGAAATCAAGGTATTGCGCGACCAACTCCAGTCGAAGCAGGAAGCGCAACAGAGGGGCGCCAAAAGCGAGCAAGCGGACACGCCCGCGCCGGTCGCGCCGGCCCTGAACTCGGTCATCATCCAGATGAAGCCCAATGGTTCCGAACCGGCGGCACGCCGCCCCGGCCCTCATCCGCGCGTGCTTTACATTGAAGACAGCGAACCCAATTTCCGCCTCGTCCAGAGCATCCTGGAAGATCGCCCCGGGACCGAGCTGGCCTGGGCCGAGACCGGCCAAAAAGGCCTCGAAATGGCGCGGACCCATTCCCCGCAGCTCGTCCTCCTCGACCTCGACCTGCCCGACCTGCACGGGAGCAAGATCCTCGAAGAGCTGCAAGCGCAACCCGAGACTGCGCAGATTCCAGTCATCGTCATCAGCGCCGACGCCACCCCGAGCCAGATTGAGCGCATGCTCACGGCCGGAGCCCGCAATTACCTGACCAAGCCGTTCGAGATTCGCCGCTTGCTCTGCATGTTTGACGAAATTTTTCTTCCCGCCTGACGACGGCGCCGGAACGAAAAACTTGATTTGCCGCAAAGCGGCGGCGCGCTGATGGTTCCGCCCTGATGGAGCGGTCGCTGACTTCCGCCAACATGCGGGCCTCGCTCCGCCGCCGGCAAATTCTCCTCGCGCTGGTTCTGCTCGCGCTCCTCGCCGGAGGGATCGCTCTCCGTCACTTCACCTGGCAGCAGACGACGCACCTGCGCTTTCAGCGCGACATCGTAAACGGATTTTACTGGGGCAGCCAGACGCTGGCCGAAGGGCGACGCCTTTCGCCGGGGGAAGAAGGCGACTCCTGGGTAACGCTCGCGCGCGGCTACTTTGGGCTCTACGACCGAGTCCAGAAGGAATCCTACGGACGTGATTATCATCTCGATTATCCGCCGCTCCGGCTCCTCGTCATGTCGATCTGGGCCAAGGAAGTGCGGGCAAAATTCCCCGGAGCCGAGGATGGCACGCCGGAATATGTCGAGCCGCTGCTGACGGTTAATCTCTTCGCCGAACTGGCCACCGCGCTCGGCATTTTCCTGCTTGTGAGGCTGGGAGTCCGCCGGGCCTCGGGGGCGACCGATTCGGGTCTTCTGCATCGCCTGCCGGCGGTCGAGCGCGGCTGGGTTTGCGGTTTGGTCGCGGCCAGCGTGGCCTGGCTCGAGCCCTCGCTCATCCTCGACGCTCACGCCTGGCCACAGTGGGATTGCTGGATTCTCCCGTTCTATCTTTTTGCCGCGCTCTCTGCCCTAACGAGACGTTGGTTTTGGTGCGGCTGCCTCCTCGCGGCCGGTGGCATGCTCAAGGGCCAGCTCCTTTTCGTCGCGCCCTTTTTCCTCTTTTGGCCGCTCTGGCAGAAACGCTGGGCGCGCGCCGGCCGATTCCTCGCCGGCTTCACTGCAACGGCGGCACTCCTGGTTTCGCCCTGGCTCCTGCAAACGCCCCTCGCCTGGGCTGGAGTCGCGACGGTCGGGATCGTCGTTGCTGGATTGTTGAGGCATCGGCGCTCGCGCCACACCTGGGCCTGGGCGGCTGGATTGGCGGGCGTCGCGGCCTTTGCGATCGGCGCTTTTGGCGGCGGCAGCTTCGCCTGGTTGCAGATCGGGTTTTTCTACGGGAGCGAGCGTTACCCGTACCTCTTCATCAGCTCCTGTTACAATCTCCCTTCCCTGCTTTCCTACTGGAACCTCTCGCTTAAGACGCCGCTCTGGTCGCCGCACCTCGGCTCGCTCCATTTCGCTTTCACCCTGCAATGGATTCTGCGCCTCGTTTACCTCGGCGCCCTCGCCCTCTGCGCCCTCGGCGCTGCCCGCCACGCGCGCGCTCGGGATCCGCGGCTCCTTATTGCTCTCATTACGCCCTGGCTGCTGATGTTTGCCCTCCTCGCCCAAATGCATGAGCGCTACCTCCTCTGGGGCGCAGTCCTGAGCGCCGTCGCGCTCGGGGTCAGCGCGCGATTGAGCGTAATCCACTTCGTTTTCTCCCTCATGAGCACTGCCATGATCACCCAGGTGCTCCTGATGGATAAAAAGCTCGGCCCGACTCTTTCGACCATCGATTTCCTGGAGCGGATGCGGCCGCTCGCCTCCGGGCTGCTTCTGTTCTGTGTCGCAATCTATTTTCGCGAAGCGCTCTCGCGGCGGGCACCGCAGTTCCGTCGCCCGCGCAAGGCCGGGGCGCCGGAGCCGCCCGCGCCGCTCGTCCTGGCGGTCGCGGGCGAAAAAGCCTAACGAATGGAGCGGGAGCGTCGGGGACGATCAAACCAGTTGCCCGGCGCCCGGAGCGGGCTAAATCTACGGTCGCCCGTTTTTCCGCGCGATTAGCTCAGTGGTAGAGCGCTTGCTTCACACGCAAGAAGTCGCAGGTTCGAACCCTGCATCGCGCACCACCGGCGTCGCCTTTTCGGCCGCGGGCTATTTCGTGAACTGAAACTCCTCCTGCTGAAAACGCGGGTATTTGTCCGCCGCGAGGCGCAAACGCAGCGCCCGCAACATGGCCAGCCCACGCGGGGCCCGCATGCCCGCGGGACGATTGATGAGGGAGCCGGTCATGCGCGAATTCAAACGAATATTTTTTGTCATGGCACCAATCTAAAACACCGGGTCAGACATTCGCTGTCCGACAGACAAAAATATTTTGCCGTGTTATTCTCCCGCCGTGCCCCGTGCGGAAAAATTTCATCACAACGTTTACGTCATCCTGCTCGACGAGGCGGTTCTGAAGCACCGCTCTGTCCTCCGACTCAATCCGAAACGCGACGCGGCCAAGCCCTGTCTCTACGTCGGCATGACGGGCCTGCCGGTGGAGCATCGCTTCGAGAACCACAAGCACGGTTACAAGGCCGCCTGGGTGGTCGAGAAATATGGCCTCCGTCTCCTGCCGGAATTCTACGCACATCTCAACCCGATGCCGTTCGACGCTGCCGTGCAGATGGAAATGGAGCTCGCGCAAGATCTGCGGGCGGAAGGCTACACCGTGACCGGCGGAAAATAGACGACTCTCGCCTAACGACGAAGGCGCTCGTTATTCAAAGATCTGGCCGTGATTAAATCGCCAGATGCTGAAAACATTCACCACCAGCGCGATCCCGGCCAGGATTGCCAGGGTCGGGAGAAGTTCGAGCGTGGTGCAATTCGCCCACAGGACCTTGATGAAGCCATCGAGCGACCAATAGACAATCGTCAGCTTGCTCAGTTTCTGGATGAACTCCGGCATGAAACTGGTCGGGAACCAGGCGCCGCCGATCGCGCTCATGGTGAGGATGAGAAATGTGCCCAGCCCGCTGGCCGCGGCGGCGGAGGGCGAGACCGCGGCCAGCAGCATGCCGAAGGAAACGCAGGCCATTGATGCGCCCAGACAGATGAGGAGGAGGTTGCCGAAATTGGTCGTGATATCGATCCCGAAGAGGAGGCTGCCGGCGAGGAAGAGCGCGCACAGTTGCACCATCCCGATGAACATTCCGAAGAGATATTTGCTCCAGAGAATGTGCGTTCGCCGCACCGGCGCCGCGAGGAGACGTTGAAAGAGACCAGCCTTCTTCTCGTCGAAGAGCGAAGTCGCCGCGCCCGAGAGGGAGAAGAGCAGAAACATGATCGCCCAGCCGCCGACGCTGCGTGTCGCCATGCTGCTTTTCACCTGGCGGCCGCCGATCTGCTCGGAATCGATTTTGATCAGGCTCTCGAAAAGTGAACTGGTCTCGCCCGAGGAGCCAGCCGCGTCGACATTGCCCAATCCGAAGTCGCCCTTGCTCAGGTCCGCGTAAATTTCTTCCGCGTCCCCGCCGAAACCCTGCGCGATGGCGCTCGCGATCGCGCGGTTGAATTGATCGAAGTTTTCCTGCCCGATGAAATTGGCGCCCTTCTTTTGCAGCGAAAGCAGGAGGGCCTGCGGCGCGGAAGTGTAGATCGTTTTCTGCACCAGCCCGGTCACGGTCTGGGTTTCGATTTCGTTCCGCGGGTTGTGCAGAAATTTCAGCTTCAGCCCGAAGCTCTCGTCGCTCTGCGTATCGGGCGGAAAGACGAGCGCAAACCGGAGCGACCCGGCCTGCATCTTTTCCCGCACGCGCGCTTCCGTCAGCGGGACCTCCTTCCCGTCTTGCGTTTCCGTGGTCAGGACTTTGAAGGCTTTTTCCTTTTGTAAAGCCGCCGTGATCGCGGCCACCACCGGCGCGTCGGTCGCGCTCACCACGGCGATGGGAATTCCCGTCGGCCCACCCCCACCGCTGGTCACCCCGAAGACGTGCCCGAAAATATAAATGAGCACCATGGGGACGAGAAAAGTGAGCGAGAGCGCCGTCTTGTCGTGGAGGAAGCGGCGCAGCTCGTTGCCGAATAAAATCAAAACTGTGCGCATCTGTTTATCTCCCTTGAAAATCAGGCATCTCGCAAAGTCTTGCCGGTGAGATGCAGAAAAACATTCTCCAACGTCGGCCGCGTGACCGCGAAATGGCGATAGGACAAGCCCTGCCGTTCGATTGCCGCGAACAAATCCGACAGGCGCAGCCCGTCGCGCGGCGTGAGAACGAAAGCCTCCTCCGTCTCCACGATCTCGCCAAACTCGCGCAGCGCGTCCAACTGGGCGGTCACCGCCTCATGCCGCGCGAGGCGGATCTGCTCCGAAAACGGCAACTGCACGAGGAGCTCATCGAGCGTGCCGAGGGCGAGCAACTGTCCGTGATCGATGATCCCGATGCGCGAGCAGAGCCGGGTCGCCTCTTCCATGTAGTGAGTCGAATAAACAATCGTCATCCCGTCGTCGTTCAGCTTCTGCACAAATTCGAAGATGGCGTTGCGCGATTGCGGATCGACTCCGACCGTCGGCTCATCGCAGAGGAGGAGCCGGGGGCGGTGTAAAATGGCGGCGACAATGTTCAGCCGCCGCTTCATCCCGCCGGAATAGTTTTTCACCTGGTCGCGCCGCCGATCCTGCAACTGCGCCGCGAGCAATCCTTCCTCGACCCGCTCGCGCAGAAGGGCACCGCGCAATCCGTAAAGCCGGCCAAACAACCGCAGGTTTTCCTCGCCGCTCAGATCGTCGTAGAGCGCCAGCGCCTGCGGGACAAAGCCGAGCTGCAATCGTTGCGCGACCCGCTCGGGCTGAAATTTTTCGCCCTCCAGAAAAATCTCGCCGCTATCCGCCGGCCGAATGCCGGCGACGAGCGACATCAGGGTCGTCTTGCCCGCGCCGTTGGGGCCGAGCAGTCCGAAAAATTCGCCCGGCTCCAGGGCGAGCGAGACATCCTGCAACGCGACGATGGAACCGTAGCGCTTGGAAAGATTCTTGAGCGTGAGCATTTCCGGCAATGCTGTTCGCGGCGGCGATGTTGCGCAAGATTCGAAGCGTCTCAAAAAGGGCAAATTGAGGCTTTTTCTTCGACCCCGCGCCTGCTAGAAACCAGGGCAAGAGGAGAAACCCAAATGTTCTATTTTCGGATCGATCGCGTTCGCTTTCTCGATAATGGCGGGGTCAAATCCGTCCTCGGCGTCTTCGGGCACGACTTCGCCCAGGTGAAGTTCCTCAGCTTCGTCACCCGCTCCGACCAAACGGCGCCGGACCTCGACGAATGGATGCAGAACAACGACCCGGCGACGAAGAAATCGGCCCTCCAGGCGCTGGTCGATAACACTCTCACCACCCGCATCCTGACCGAAGTCGATCGCGTCCAGGACAACCACCCGGTCAGTTTCGGCGACACCGGTCTCATCCTCTACGAGGCGGAGGAAATCCCGGAGGCTTTCACCTGGACGTTCGTCGCCGTGCGCTCGGCCCGGGAACTGCGCGAGGCGGCGGGCGATGTGAACGACATTCTGCGCGAACCCGGTTTCGGTTCCTTTTCCACCAGCCTGCTCGGCGTGATCAAGGCCGGCTCCACTATCGCCAACCCGGCCTACGCCGCCGGCATCGAGGTGGCGAAATTTGCCGCCCAGGCCGGGGCCCGTCGTCTGATGAAAAAGGGCGACCGGCAACTCGGCGCAGTCACGGTCAGCTTCATCCGGCCGGAGCATTACCCGCAGGGCATCCGGGAGAGCCGCGATGTGCATGACATGACGGGCAACATGTTTTTCGACTACACCATCTTTGGTTATAAACGCGCCCTGCCGGTGATCCGGCGAAAGCAAAAGCGAAAGCCAAAGCGATGAAAAAGCGCAAACCCGCAGCCAACCCGGCGAAGAAACGGAAACCCTCCGTCCGCACCGCAAAAAAGCCGCGCCCGAAGCCGGCGAAGCGTCCGCGCCGGAAAAAGAAGCCCGCGGCAACTCCCGAAATCCGGCGCGCGATTCCGCTCGAGTACGTCACCACCGGCGAGATCAATCTGCTCGCGGCGCCCGACCTTGCGGCGGCGAAATTAAGTGGTGGCCTGCTCGGCAAAGGGACCGTGGTCAAGATCGCGCCGCAGGATTGGTGGTATGTCGAGGTCGAACGGCCCGCGACCGCCTCCGGCGTCTTGCGCGGCTGGGTTTCCAACGCCTCGCTGCGCCGGGCAACAGAAGCCGATCTCGCCGCCGCCCCGCCGCCGCCGCCCGCGCAACCGGTTTCGCCTCTGCCCGCCGACGCAGCGCATCGCGCCGCGCTGCGAAAAAAAATGGCACACGCAATCGTGCAATTCGAAGGCCGGCGCGATGCGCAGGGCCGTCTCAAGGTTTACATCCTGCCCGCTGGCGACGGCGGCGGTCGTTATGAGATTGCCGGGATCAATGATCGCTATCACCCGCGCGAAGCGGCCCGGCTGCGCCAGTTGATCGAAGCCGGGCGCCACCAGGAGGCGGAAGATCATGCCACCGAGGTCATCGCCGCTTACACCGATGTCGTCGCGAAGTGGACCACCGTGCCTGCGATCGAGTCGTATCTGCGCGATTCCGCCTTTAATCGCGGCCCGGGCGGCGCGGCCAAGATTCTCCAGATCGCATTGGGCGTGAAAGTCGATGGCGGCGTCGGCCCGGAGACGCTCAAGGCGATGCGCGAAGCGGAAAAGGATCCGGTCAAACTTCTGGCCGCGTTGCGCGTCGCCCGGGAAAAATACGAGCTGCGAGTGGCCGGGCGCCGCGAGAAATTCTGGAAAGGGCTGGTCAATCGCTGGGATGGCTCGCTCGACTTCGCCAGCCGTGTCGCTTAACGAAAAGGCGAGCGTTTTCGCCTCACGATGAGCCGCGCCGACCAGGTCCGCTTCTTTCTTAATCCGCATCCGGCCACTTCGGCCGCCGCACGCTGCCAGCTCCGACCCGCGCGGGCCGCTCGAGTTTCATCGGCGCCTGCCCGGCTATGCGCCGACGCCGCTGCTCGACACGCCTGCGCTCGCGCGCCGCCTCGGGATCGGGCAGCTCCTGATCAAAAACGAATCGAGCCGCCTCGGCCTTCCTGCGTTCAAGATCCTCGGCGCGTCCTGGGCGGTCTACCGAGCGGTCGAAACCCGCCTCGGCCGCACGCTCGAACCCTGGCAAACCGTGCCGGAACTCGCGCAGCGCCTCGCGCCGATCCGTCCCCTCACCCTCGCCACTGCCACCGATGGCAACCACGGACGCGCCGTCGCGCATGTCGCGGCCCTGTTTGGCTTTGAGGCAAAAATCTACGTCCCCGCCGGCACGGCCCAGGCGCGGATCGATGGAATCGCAAGCGAAGGAGCGCAGGTCGAGATCGTAGCCGGCACCTACGACGACGCGGTCGCGCGCGCGGCCGAGGACGCAGGCGAACGTTGTCTTGTTATTTCCGATACTTCGTGGCCCGGCTACGAAGATGTGCCGCACTGGGTCATGGACGGCTATTCCACCATCATGAGCGAGATCGACGACGAGTTGCAGAAGCGAGGCGGCAAACAACCGAACCTGGTCGCGGTTCAATTCGGGGTCGGGGCGCTGGCCGCGGCGGTCGTCCGGCACTACGCCGGAAATTCGCCTAACGAGCGCACGAAAATCCTCAGCGTCGAGCCGCTCCACGCCGCCTGCATGCTCGCGTCGATGGAAGCGGGCGAAGTCGTGACCGTGCCCGGCCCGCATGACTCGATCATGGCCGGCCTCAACTGCGGCCGCCCGTCGCTCATCGCCTGGCCGATTGTTTCACGCGGGATCGACGCCTTCATCGCTGTCCCCGACGAGCGCGCGCGGGAAGCGATGCGACTGCTCGCCGCCGCCGGCATCGTGGCCGGCGAAACGGGCGGTGCGGGTCTGGCGGGATTGATCGAACTCCTGACCGGCCGGGAAAGCGCACAGCACCGTGAGGTAATGGAAATCGACGAGACGACCCGGGCACTGATCCTTGTCACCGAGGGCGCGACCGATCCCGAATCGTACCGGCAAATCGTCGGGACAGAACCCGAACCCGAATGCCGAAGACGAATCTCGAAAGTCGCCCTAACGCCCGGAAGCGAGCCGCTGCAAAGTCAGCCTAACGAGATCTTCCGCGGTCTTCGCTTCCTTTCCGCTTTGCTGGATGTCGCGCACCGCCTTGTGCGCCTCGACCTGCTTGTAGCCGAGCGCGATGAGGGCGAGGACCGCTTCGTTCGCCTGCTCCTGCTCCGGCGTTGGGGCCTGCGCGCCGCTGGCCACTTCCCAGGCCGCGGCTACGCCCAGTTTATCCTTTAACTCGAGGACGATCCGTTCCGCCGTTTTTTTGCCCAGCCCGCTGATCTTGGAGAGCGACGCGACATCGGAATTGACGACCGCGTTTTTGAAATAGCTCACGCTCATTCCGCTAAGGACAGCGAGGGCGAGCTTCGGGCCGATCCCGCTAACGTGATTGACGAGGAGACGAAACAAATCGCGCTCCGCCGCGGTCATGAAGCCGTAGAGGATGTGCGCGTCTTCCCGCACGTGCAGATGGGTCAGGATCTGCACCGCCTCTCCCGGCGCGGGCAGTTTGTCGTAGCTCGAGAGCGGAATGAAAACCTCGTAGCCGACGCCGCCGACATCGACGATCGCCTGGGTCGGAAGCGCGCTCGTTAGGCGGCCGTGCAGGAAAGTGATCATGTGTTTTTCATTATCAAGGTCAGCTCGACCCAGCGGCCCTTCGCAATGTCGAAGCCGCGGGTGGAGAACTTCCGATAACCGCGCGGGAGCGCCGGGTAAAGTCGATCCGCCACCGCCGTCGGGAGGACGACAAAATGCGGTCCGGGGCTGGCGAGAAAGGGCGGAATCTGATCGGGCTGCAAAGTGGCGACGTCGCGATTGCCTTCGCGATTGTAGTGGAGAAATCCCCGCACCCGGCCGCGAAAAGTCCAGACCAGGCTCGGCGCGTCGAAATCGTAGGCAGCGAAATCCATCTCCGGCTGGAGATACGGCTCCGCCTTCTTGAAAAGGACCGTGGATGGAAACCAGGGCGTGATGAGCGGGAAGACGATCAATGCCACCGTCAGCATGACCGCCGCGGTCGCGAGCGAGGCCCGGCGCAGCACCCGCTCCGTCGCCCCGGCCGCGAGCCAATGCCGCGCCAGGAGCAGCGCGAGCAGCGGAAACGCCGGCAGGATGTAGTGCGGCAGTTTCGTCTTCACGATGCTGAAGATGACGACGATGACCGCGCAACCCGCGACCAGGTAAAGATCGAGCGCATCGCGCTTCTGCCAAAGCCGGCGGGTCAGCCAGGGCAGCTTCCAAGACCAGGGCGCAAAAGTGAGGAAGACCGTGATGAGATAAAACGGAAGCGAGGCGAGCGCGGTCAGGATGGACGACCCGCCGTGTCCCTGCATCGTGCCAAAAGAACGCCCGACGACATGCCGTCCGAGGCCGATTTTGACAAATTCGCCCTGCGTCTGGAGGAGCGCCGGCACGCCCCAGAGCGCGACGAGCACGAGGACGAGCAGAATTCCCCTAACGAAAAGAAACCGGCCGCCAAAATCCGTCACCGGCCGGAGCGCCTGGAAAACCATGACCGCGCCTAACGGCAGCAGGCCGATCGGGCCCTTGGCCAGGAAAGCGAGCGCGAGCGAGAGATAAAATATCCACCACCAGCCGCGCAGCCCGCCCGGCTTCAGGACCACGCTGCGCCACGTGCCCCCGAAACGGTCGCGCAGCAGCTCGTAACCCGCCCACGACGCGGTGGTCATGAAAAGGACCAGCCACATGTCGGCCACCGCCGCCTTGGCATGGACGAACGTCTGCAGGCAAAGGGTGAAAATGATCGCCGCCCAAAAACCGGCGCGCGCGAGATCGAGCCGGCGGCCCCACGCGAGCACCGCGACCGCGGTCAGGGCCGCGGCCAGCGCGCTGGGGAAGCGGGCCGCGAACGGATTCTGCCCGAAGAGGCGATAGCTCGCGACCTGGGCCCAGTAGGTCAGCGGCGGCTTGTCGAAGCGGTAGCGGTCGTTGAAATAGGGCACGATGTAATCGCGGCGTTCCATCATCTCGCGCGAGGCCTCCGCAAAACGCGGCTCGTCGCGGTCGACCAGCGGCAGCATCCAGGTCCCGGCCAGATGGAAAAGCAGCGCGCCAAGGAAGAGCGCCGCGAAATTGCGAGTTGCAGGTTGCAAGAGAGCGATTCAAAGATGGCGCAGGCCGAAACACAACCGGCAAATTTTCGATGAGCAAAATCACGCCGGCCAGGAAATGGTTGTTTCTCCTCCTCCTCGCCCTCCTCGCGATCGGAGCGGCGTTTTATTTCGACGATGCCGTCCGCGCCTGGATGACCGCGCACTCCGATCGGAGCGTAAAACGGTTCATGCGCAACGTCAGCCGCTACGGCGACTGGCCCACGCACGTCATCGCGGGGCTCCTCCTCATTGCCATCGCCTGGCTGCGCGGGAGCAAGCGCTGGACGCAAATCGGCCTAACGATGCTGATCGCCTGCGCCCTCGCCGGCATCACCGCGCGCGGGCTGAAGGTTGCGACCGGCCGCGCCCGGCCCGCAGTCAAACAGGAGCTGGGCTGGACCGGACCGCGCCTGAGCTCGAAATACAATTCATTCCCGAGCGGGCACACCGCCGCGACGACCGGGTTTTTCGGCGTCCTTCTCTTTGCCAACCGCCGCCTCGCCCTTGCCCTCTCGCCCATCCCGCTCCTCATCGCCTTCTCCCGCATGTACGTGGGGGCGCATTATCTCTCCGATGTGGTCTGCGCGCTCGTGCTCGGGCTTTTCTGCGCCTGGCTCTGCGCGCGCTGGCGACCGCCCCCGATCGGTCCGTGACCGGCGCTCGCATTCCGCTCGCGGCTCAGGCGCGGGCGAATTGCTGGCTCAGCCGGGCCAGCGCGAGGGCGGCGAGGAGGAGGCCGAAATCGCGCAGGGCAACGTCGAAGTAACCTGGAATGAGGAGCAGATTGACAATGATCAGCGCCAGCCATCCCGCGACGACATAAGCGAAGATGCGCGGCTTCCAGGCGACGCCGAGGCCGGCGACGATCTCGACCACACCGGCGACCAGCATCAAATCATGCCCCTCAATCGGGGAGAGCCGGGCCACCACCGGCGGCAGATACTGGTCCCAGTTAACGAGGAGATGAAAAAACTTATCCAGGCCGGCGAGGATCGGCGCCACGACAAAACCGATGTGCAGAATACGGAAGGCTTGATAAGCCGGCGAAGCGGCCGCGCGATCGAGCTCCGGGCCCTGGGCCCCCGCGGGGTGTGAGGTAGTCGTGCTCATGAGCGGGAGCTTGATTCGTCACGACCTAATAGTCAACACTAAATTTGACTTATTTGAACGTCCTGTTTTAAGCCGATCGGAAACAAGCCGGGCCGCGGAGGGCCGACGGGATCACCCAACTTGGAATCGGCAAGACGGCACGGCGCCGTGAATGCAGCGCTCCCTCACGGGGGCGTCGATGATTTGCGTGAGCAGAGATTCCGCGATCAGGCACGCCTCGGGATGCCGCCCGGTGACGGCGGCCAGCGGGCAGCCGTTGCCGCGAATGAGTTGTTTGCCTTCGCTCTTGTGCAAGGTCGCTGAACCCCCCATCTCTTTCAGAATCCGGAGCGCTGCCTCGAGCCTTTGCGGGCGCGACTTTCCCTCGACCCCGACCAGGTGGTTATCCGCGGCTTTTTTTCCCACTTCCCGGAGGGCCGCTCGCAACGCGGTTGGGCTCAGCTTTTTCGCGAAAACGGTGAGGCAGAGATCGAGCAGCGATCCGTAGGCCCGGGGAAAAACCTGCTCCGCCGCGGCCGTCAGCGCATAGGTCACGTGCGGTCTGCGAAAACCGGGTTGGATTCCGGCCTGATGAATCAGCCCTTCCCGCTCCAAGTTGAGGAGGTGCGCCCGGACTGCATTATCGGTCAAACTCAGCGCCGCGGCCAAGTCGTTGACCGTTTGCTCCCGACCGCGAAGCAGCTCGAGGATCCGGCCGCGGGTGCTTCCCTGCATTTGCTTCTGCCTGCCAATCGATCTCACCCTCGCACCCTAGGGGAACAACCGGAATCACTCAAGAACGCCTTTGATTATCTCGCTCATCCCACGCGGCGAGCGGAAGTGGAGGCGTCCCCTGGCGCAGGAAACCGCATGCAAAAATTCGCTGGCGGAGGGGGTGGGATTCGAACCCACGAGGGCTTGCGCCCTGCCAGTTTTCAAGACTGGAGCCATCAACCGCTCGACCACCCCTCCATCGACTTGCGACCGAGCGTTAGTTTTATCCGACAATCGCTCATCGGCAAGATCGTTAGGCGAAAGAGAGGTCGTTCGGTAGGGCGAGACTCCGTCGAACCGGGGATGGCGCACGGCTTCAAGAAAAACGATTTTCCCCCGCGGCTTGACAGAGTCTCGCCCTACCATTCTGCTGGACAAGCGATACGTTCACGCGAACGTGTTTCATGCCGAGCTCGACCAATGACGCCGCGCACGCCGGGAAACCACTCCACGGACGCGGCGCATCCCATAATCCGGCCAATCGCTTCGAGGCTCTCCATCTCGAGCCCGATCCCGAGGATGAAAACGATCCGGAGCGGCCAAAACGCCGCACCATTTACTACCGCGACTTCACCCGCACCATCATTGCGCATAACGACAGTCCGGATGTCGGGTTCGAGTCGAGCGTCAACCCCTACCGCGGCTGCGAGCACGGTTGCATCTATTGTTATGCGCGCCCGACGCACGAGTTCCTTGGCTTTTCCGCCGGGCTCGATTTCGAGAGCCGGATCATGGTCAAGGAAGACGCGCCCGAGCTGCTCGCGGCGGAGCTGGCCAGGCCGCGCTGGAAACCGCAGACCCTCGTCATGAGCGGCGTGACCGATCCCTACCAGCCGGTCGAACGCAGGTTGCAGATCACGCGGCGCTGTCTCGAGGTGCTGGCGCGGTTTCGGAATCCGGTCGGGATCATTACCAAAAACCATCTCGTCACGCGCGACATCGACTGGCTGGGCGAACTGGCCGCGCACAGGAGCGGCGGCGGTCAACATTTCCATCACCTCGCTCGATCCGAAACTGCAACGCGTGCTTGAGCCGCGCACCTCCACCCCGCGGGCGCGGCTGGAGGCGATCCGGCAGCTGCGCGCGGCCGGCATCCCGGTCGGGGTGATGACCGCGCCGATCATTCCCGGGCTGACCGATCATGAAGTGCCGGCGATCCTGGCCGCGGCGGCGGAAGCGGGGGCGCAGTTCGCCGGTTACACTGTCGTTAGGCTGCCCTACGCGGTGGCGCCGTTGTTCGAACGCTGGCTGGAAGAACATTTCCCCGACCGGAAGGAGAAGGTTCTCGGCCGCATCCGCCATCTCCGCGGTGGCGAGCGGCTGAACGATCCGCGTTTTGGATCGCGCATAAAAGGCGAAGGCATTTTTGCGGAACAAATCCGCGATCTCTTCAGCGCCGGCTGCAAACGGGCCGGGATCGGCGAGCGGCCGCGTCTTTCCATCGCCGCGTTCCGCCGCCCTAACGATCAGCTGAATCTGTTCGACTAGCCGTTTGCCGCCGCCGTCAGTCGCCGCTGTTTGCGCATCACCAGCAGCATGGAGCAACCACCGATGATACCGAACCCCGCCATCACCGGGTACCACGCGCCCCAGCCGTATTTGTCGATCAGCCATCCAGTGAGGGGCAGGGCGATGGCCGTCCCATAATATTGAAAGGAGTCGATCACCCCGGAGGCGAAGCCCGCCATTTTGCGCCCGCCGATATCCATCGGCGCCGCCGTGCCGACAATGGAATGAGTCGAGTTGGCGGTCAGCGCGATGAGAACGAGGAACATGCAGCCAATGAAAATGCCACTCGGAGTCGGCCCAACCACCCCGGAGAAAATGACCGCGGCCGCCACCAGGATCACCACCGTCTCGAGAAAATAAAGACCCATCGCCACGGGCGAGCGCTGCCCTTTGAAGATCTTGTCGGAAATGATGCCGGAGGCGAACGAAGCGCTGACCGCGACCAACGGCATCAGGTTCATCGTCCAGAAAACCGCCGGCGGCCGCGCCTGCATATCGAGCCCGAGCTGTTCAGCAAAGTAGAGAATCGCGAGCTGATCGGAGCTGTTGCGCACCGCGCCGGTGCAGGCGTAGGCGACGGCGTAAAACCAAACCAGCGGATGGGTGAAGATGGTGAGGAACGATTCGCGCAGGCTGACCGTGACTTTTTCATCGTCCGGCGGCCCTTCGTGCTCGATCACCCCGCGGTAACCGGCTTCCTCCGGCGTCTGCTTGACGAAGAGGACGAGCAGAATGACGACGGCGGCGGTGATGAGCGGCGGGAGGCGGAAGAGCCAGCGCCAGTCGCCTTTTGCCACCACCCACATCCCGACGCTGAAACCGGCGAGAATGATCGGCGCAAGATTATTGATCCCGAACTGGCCGAGCTGAATCATGAACCCGAAAATGCCGGCGAAGGTGCCGCGCTCGGTCCGGTTAAACCAGGCCGCGTTCATCTTGATCATGCCGGGCGCGCCAAAGGACTGGAGATAGCCGTTGAGCAACCAGATGAGGGAGAAGGTCGAGAAGGTGCCGGCGAAAGAACCGAAACCGAAGATGAGATTGATCGTGATCGTGCCGATAGCGCCAATCGTCATCGCGGTTTTGCCGCCGATCCGGTCGGTCAGGAGGCCGTTGACGAGCTGCCCCGTGCCGTAGGCGAGCGACCAGGCGCTGAGCATTCCGGTGATTTGGAATTTGGTGAAACCAAACTCCTCCACCATCCCGGGCGTGGCCCAGCGGAAGTTGTAGCGGCACATGTAATACGAGGCGTAGAGCAAGCCGATGATGAACCAGTTCAGACCGCGCCGGGCGCGGAAGCCGGGTGGATATTTGATCGCGATCTCACTCATACGTTAGGCGGCGGAAAGAATGAGGGAGCGAGCCCTTTCTGCCCAGCGGAAAAAATTTGTCCGGCAACAGCGGCTGTAACCGAAGATGGCGGGACGCTGTCTTGAAATGAATGTGGGAAGGAGGGCAACCGGACCGGGGCCTCGATTCGTAATATGTGTGAGGCGCTCCAAGGGAACTCCGGCGCCGCAATCTTAACCAAAGGAGAAATGGAATGAAAAAGCTTATCCTCAGTACAATTGTCTTCACGACTCTCGCTGCCTTCACCCAGGCCGGGCCGATGGAGACCTCGCAAACCCAAGTCGAGCAGAGCACGTATCAGCCTTCGCAGGAATGGTTTCGCGATCGCGAATGGAACTTCGACCTCTTTGGCGCCTACGCCTTTACGACGCGGCCTTACCAGAGCGACCGTTACCTCGGCGCAGATCACGCGTGGGGCGGCGGCATCGGCGCGAACTACATGTTCAACCGCTACTTCGGCGTCGGCCTCGAGGGCTACGGTCTCGCGGCGGACGACGCCATTGGCCAGACCTCAGGAAATTTAATCTTCCGCTACCCGGTGCCGGGCACTCGCCTTGCCCCCTACGGTTACGCCGGCGGCGGGGTGATTTTTAACGGCTCGCGCGTCGAGGATCTGGTTGATCGCGGCCGGAGCATCGGCAGCATTCGGCGCAACGCCGAGGTCGAGGGCATGGGCCAATTCGGAGCCGGTTTCGAAATTCGCCTCACGCCTAACATTGGCGTGATCAACGATTTCAGCTGGAACGTCGTCCATGGCGACCGCAACGATTTCGGGATGGTCCGTTCCGGCGTCCGCTTTGCTTTCTAAATAAAATCGCTGGTCTCGGGCAGCGTTTTACGCTGGATGTCGGGCACCTTCGCATCCCCCGCAGGGTGCCCGACGACGAGGAGCAGAAACGGCTTCTCGTGTGCCGGCCGGTGCAAGAGCCCGTTCAGGAAACTCATCGGGCTTGGGGTGTGGGTGAGCGAGACCAGGCCCGCCTGGTGGACCGCCGCGATCAGGAGGCCGGTCGCGATGCCGACCGATTCAGTTGCGTAGTAATGCTTCAATTTTCGCCCGTCCGGCAGCAGCCGGTAGGGCTGGGAAAAAATCGCGATCAACCACGGCGCCGTCTCGAGGAATGGTTTCCGTGCGTCGGTCCCGATCGTGGCCAGGGCTTCCAGCCACTCGTTAGGCGCGCGATGGGCGTAGAATTCTTCTTCCTCCGCTTCCGCCGCTACGCGGATTTCCCGCTTCAGTGCCGGCTCGCTCACCGCCACGAAATGCCACGGCTGGAGGTTTGCGCCGCTCGGGGCGGACCCGGCCGCGCGCAGGCAATGCTCGATCACTTCCCGCGGCACCGGGCGATCGGAAAAATCGCGGACCGTCCGGCGCTGCGACATCTGCGTGGAAAAATCGCGCGCGCGCTGCGCGATCTCCTCGTCGCTGCGGGCTTCGCGTTTCGGTAACGGGACAAAGGTCGGTTTGCTCACGATCGTGACCTTACAATGCGTGCGGGGCGATTGCGATTCCCGGCGGAACCGCGAAATTAACGCGATGTCTTTCGCTACCATTCTCGATCGGCTCCCGGTCCAATCGCCGCTCGTGCGGCGCTTTGCCGGGCTCATCGCGCCTGTCGACGACGCCCGCCTCGAGGCGATGGCGCAGGAAGCGCGCGTCCTGACCCGGCAGAATTTCGGCCGCACGATGCGAATGTTTGCCCCGCTTTACCTGAGCAACGAATGCATTAACAACTGCCGCTATTGCGGATTCTCGCGCGATAATCCAATCCTCCGCGTCACTCTCACGGTCGACGAGGTGGTGACCGAAGGCCGGCATCTGGCGGCCCAGGGATTTCGCCAGGTGCTGCTGGTGGCGGGGGAACATCCGAAATTTGTCAGCGGCACTTACCTGGCCGACTGCGTGCGCGCGCTCCAACCGTATTTTTCCTCGATCTCGCTCGAGCTCGGGCCGATGGAGACGGCGGAATACGAACCGCTGGTCGCGGCCGGCGCGGAAGGGCTGGTCGTTTACCAGGAAACCTACGACCGCTCCGTCTACGCCGAGATGCATACCTCGGGGCCGAAACGCGATTTTAACTGGCGGCTCGATTGTCCCGAGCGCGCCTACGCCGCCGGCTTCCGGCGGATCGGAGTGGGCGCGTTGTTCGGGCTCGCGCCCTGGCGGCCGGAAGCGCTCGCACTCGCGGCCCATGTCGAATACCTCCTCAAACATTGCTGGCAATCGGACCTGACCGTGAGCCTGCCGCGGCTCCGCCCGGCGGCGGGAGAATTCGTGCCGCCCTTCTCGTTAGGCGAGCGCGAGCTCGCGCAACTGATCTGCGCTTTCCGGATTTGTTTTCCGCAGGTCGGCATCGTCCTGAGCACGCGCGAGCCGGCGCCGCTGCGCGACGCCCTGGCGTCGTTAGGCGTGACGATGATGAGTTCCGGCAGCCACACCGAGCCCGGCGGTTACACCGGCCAGGGCCGCGGCGCGGTGCACCAGACGGTGCGCGGCCGCATTCTGCCGCCGGATGAAAGCGTGGACGCGCTCGCCACCGGCCAATTCGAGATCAGCGACGACCGTTCACCGGCCGAAGTCGCGACCGTGCTCCGCCGCGGCGGATTCGAGCCCGTCTGGAAGGATTGGGACCAGGCGCTGGCAGGTCGATGAAGATTTTTTTGAATGGCGAAACCGCCGAGTGCGACGCGGCGGGCACGGTGCAGGATTTGATTACTCGCCACGGACTCCTGCCGGAGACGACGCTGGTCGAGCGCAACGGCGTGGCGTTGCGCCGCGGCGAATGGGGGACGCAAAAGTTGCAGGAAGGCGACCGGCTCGAGATTCTGCGCGTGGCCGCGGGCGGCTAGGGGCTGATATTGTAAACCTCGATCAACCCGGTGCCGGTCGTGCTATTCACGTCGGACAAGATCGCGGTGTACGCGCCGGGCAGGAGCGGCGCGAGGATGGCTGACTCGAGAGTGTTCGTCGGCGCGAGACCGGTATCGGCAATCTCGCTCGCCTGCGTGTCCTGCCAGTCATTATTCATCGCCACGACGGTGCCAAAACTGTCGCGAAGCGATAACTGGGGGTCGGACAGTGCGTTCGGGACCGAGTTGGCCAAAGAAGGCCCAATGCCACGGATGATCACACTCTGGCCGGACGTGCCGCCGACGATTACGCCCGCGATCATCACGCTTTCGAAGGTCGAGACCGTCCCGCGGGTGGAAATGTTTTGCAGCTGCGGCGTGTTGACCGAGTCGAGGTCGTAAACCTCGACCAGCGCGATGTTGCTCGTCGTTCCGTCGATGCCGGTGACGATCGCGGTGTAAGCACCGGGCGCGAGCTCGATCAGGATGGCCGATTCCCGATCGTCGGTCGGAGCCAGGCCGCTGTCGGCGATCGCCTGCTGGTTGGCGTTCGTCATCCAGTCGCCGTTGGTCGCGATCGATTGCCCGGAAGAATTGAAAAGCTGCAGGCTCGGATCGAGCAGGGGCGAGTTGACGCCGCGCGAGCCTAACGACGGTCCAAGAGCGCGCACGACGATCGTTTTGGTCGCGCCGTCGCCGAGAATAAAGCCGCCGATGAGGACGTGATCGCCCGTTTCCGCGCGCGCGCGGGTCGAGATGTTGAGAAGCGCATCGCCCGAGACAGTCGGAGTCGGTGAAGCCGAGGGATCGGGCGTCGGGGTGGCGCGGGCTCGGGGTCGGCGTGACCGATGGCGTTGGCGTAACGCTCGGAGTCGCGGTCGGGGTTGGAGTCACCGTCGGCGTGGGCGTGACGGTCGGCGTCGGAGACGGCGTCGGCGAACTAACGGGCGAATTGGCATAGCCTTCAATCTCGTGCTGGGTGCCGCCGTCGTCCGCATCGACGGTGAAGAAATTGAGCTGAATCGAGCCGCCGGCCGGCAGCAACCAGGGATCTCCGCCATCGGGGTCGTCAGTCGTGTTCGGCGGAATGGAAGTGCGCGGGTTGTAGGTGCCGAAACGCTGCCCGGCGGAAGGCTTGGTCCCGGCGAGATACTGCGCGTAGGTGATATCGGGAAACCAGCGCAACGCGATCCGATCGTCCGCGGGCAGAGCCAGGCCCCCGGTCGGGACGGAAAAAAACGTGATCGTTTGATCGGTACCGCCGCCGTTGTTGAATCCACCGGCAGCCAGCAGAACATCATTCCCGGCAATGAAATTGCCCGGGGTGACCGCAGCCGAGAAAAGCCCGTCGCCATTGGCGGCGATGAGGAGCAGGAGCGAGCCATTGGAAAACGGGATGACGTTGTCGACATGCGGCATCGGGCCGCCGGCGAATGCTTTCAGCCGGCCCGCATCCACCGTGGCGGAAAAATCGGCATAGGCCGAGGTGCAGATGAAGGCAAAAACGAGGAGAAACCTGGACACGGACGCAACCTTCATCAGAACGGGGAAACCGTAAATAGCGGGGGCCCCTATTCGAGCGAGAAACCCCGCGCCAGGGCGAGGTGCATTGCGCGGCCGCAGACGGCTAGGGGTTATCCGTAATGTTGTAAACTTCCACCAGCCCAATCCCGGTCGTGCCGTCCGCATCGGAGAGGATCGCAGTGTAGCTCCCGGGAGGCAGGGAAATCAGAATAGCCGATTCCAGATCATCGGTCGGGGCGAGGCCGGTGGCGGCGATGTCGGCCTCCTGCGTGTCCTGCCAGTTTTCGTTCGAGGCGATCGGTTGCCCGAAACTATTGAAGAGGGCCAGGGTCGGGTCGGGCAACGGATTTTCAATCGCAGAGGCGAGCGACGGTCCGAGCCCCCGGATGACGAGCTCCTTGGTCTCCACTCCGCCCACGATCACGCCCGCGATCATGACCCCGTCTTCCGTTTCGGCCGAGCCGCGGGTCGAGATATTTTGCAACTGCGGGGTGTTAATCGAATCGAGGTCGTAGACTTCGACCAGAGCAATATTCTCGGTCCCGTCGATCCCGGGCAAGACGACGGTGTAGGCGCCGGGCGCGAGCGAAGTGAGGACAGCCGCTTCCAGCGCATCGGTCGGGGCCAGCCCGCTGGCACTCAGAGCGGCCGAGTTTGGGTCGGTCATCCAATCGTTGTTGCTCGCGATCATTTCTCCGGAGGAATTGAAGAGTTGCAGGCTGGGATCGAGGAGCACGCCCGAAATTATGCTGCCAAGCGACGGTCCAATCGCCCTAACGACGACGTTCTTGTTCGCGCTCCCGCCCCCGAGGATGAAACCGCCGATCAACACGTTCTGGTCGGTCTCAGTCCGGGCGCGGGTGGATATGTTGAGCAGCGCCTCCCCCGAAGGAGTCGGGCTTGGCGTGGCCGACGGGTCGGGGGTGGGCGTGACGCTGGGAGTCGGCGTGACGCTCGGCGTCGGCGTCACCGACGGCGTCGGGGGGACGCTCGGAGTTGGGGTGACGCTCGGCGTGGGAGTGACCGACGGGGTCGGGGTCACAGTCGGGGTGACGCTGGGCGTCGGCGTAGCGGTCGGAGTCGGGGTCGGGGTCGGACTTCCGGAAAGCGAGGCCAGATTATAAAGGAGGGACCCGGTCAGATCCGAGGTTCCAACTCCATACCCTCCAACCAAGAGGCCGGTGATGTCATGGGGCACGTTCGAGATATCGGTGGTGGTCGTGTTCGGAATCTGGTCATCGGCCGGAAACACCCAGGCGGAACTGCTCGGCGCGGTGAAGATGCCGATCTGGCTCGGGGTGGAGCCGGCCGGGACGTCGTAAATGAAATAGTAGATTCTTTTTCCCTGAATCCCGAGCGCGTTGGTCGAGGCGGTGCTGTTAGCGAACCAGTGGGCTGGGTTGGCAATCACGCTGCCAATCGTGGAACGGGCAAACTCGGTAAATTGCGAATCGAGAAACGCGAAATTGGTCCGGTTCGCGATGATCTCGGCGTCGGTGATGGAAAAACTCCCGACTCGGACGAGATCGTTGATCGGAAGATCGGTGCCGTTGGCGAGACCGACGCCGTTGCTCTCGGCCGCGCCCCAACTGACCTGAGCGGCGGGTGCCGTCGCGGCGACGAAGATCGCAGCGAGAAGAGCAAACGCGCGCTTAAGCATCACGAGAGCTTCCTCGAAAAACGCGGAGCGCTCAACTCCCGGTCCTCCGCGGCGGTAAGCCGGAATCAGGAGTCGGCGCGGAGGCGGCGCCGGCGGAGGTAGAACAAGGCAGCTCCACCAGCGAGCACGAGCGCATAAGTAGAAGGCTCGGGGATCACCGCGAGATTAAAATCGAGGACGTTGCCGGGGCCCTGTTGGAAATCACCGATGACGATATCTGCTCCGGCGATCAGGGCGGTGCCGGCGGCATTCGTTAGGTCGGTGATGTCGATGGTCGTGGTCGTAATCGGAATGTCGTTGTCGTGCGGGAAATCCCAGTCAGCATCGAGCGTCTGGCTGAAGATGCCCTGCTGGGTGGCCGCGCCCATCGTCGAGGCATTGAAGGCCCAGATGTAGATGCTCAAGCCGGCGACCGGGAATGGGCTGGTGGTGTCGAAGTTTCCGTACGGTGCTTTGAAAAAAGAAACCGGGTAGTCCGCCGACATTATTGCCAATCGAAGAAATTCCGAAGGTCGTGAAATGAGAGGAGAGAAAAGCGACATTCGAAGCATTGGCCTGAATAACCGCGTCGGTAATATCGAAAGCGCCAACCAGCAGCAGACTGCCTGGCGAAAGTTTGACCCCGCTGGCATCCGCCAGGCCGTTGTCGGTGGCGGCGCCCCAGTTCACGGTCCCGGCAAAAGGCGTCGCTACGCCCACGAGGAGCAGCGCGAGGGTCGAAAGAAGTGCGGTCTTAATGGTTTTCATACTTACGGTCCGACAACAAAGGGCTGAGGCGAAGTCCAAACGAAGGCGAGGTTGGCCAGCCGCTTGATGATGATGGCGTGACCAGCAGGGAGCGGCGTCCCGCTGACATCGGTGCCGAGCGGGTTTGGCCCGGAGGTCGAGCGCCAACCGTCGCCACCGAAAACGCCGCCCACCTTGTAATAATAAGTGATGTATTGCGCTCCGTCGTAGATCAACACCTGGTCCGCGGTCGAGGCGCTGCCGCCCTGGAGCGACGTCGCGGGATGCGCGGGATCATACAGCCCGCTGTTCGCCAGCGTTGTGCCCGAAGCATACAGGTCGCCGGCAATGTTCAGCCCGGGAACGACGGCGCGCTGGGTGGCGCCGAGCTTAACCGCGCCGGGCAGGGTCAAAGACACCGCCGCGAAGAGCTTGCGGCGAACAATCAGCCCGTCGGTAATGCGGAGGACGGTATTGGAAACATCGGTTGCGAGCGGATTCGGCCCGGAAGTCGAGCGCCAGCCGTCGCCGCCGAAAACTCCGCCCACCTTGTAATAATAAGTGGTGTATTGCTGGGTCAAAGGATCATAGGCCAGCACTTCATCGGCCGTGCTCGCGCTCCCCGGGCCGAGGATGACCTGGTTGCTGGTGTTCGCGTTCGGTCCGAACACGCTGAGCAGGGTCCAATGTTTGCGAATCCGGAACGATTCCCCGCCGGCCAACTGCGCGCTCAAATCGTCCGCCGTCGTGATCGAGCTGGTGGAAGTGGCGGTGATGTCACTCAGAAGCCCGGCCGCGGTCCCGGACGTAATCTCAACGAAGTGCGCTCCACTGGCGCCGTTGAATTGATCGACCGTAAATGTCCCGCTGGTGGGGATAAGCATCTTCGTCCCGCCATTGTAGGTGCTGATCGTGCTCTGGAAGGCGACCGGCTGCGTGGTGGAAAGACCGACGAAGGTCAGCGCGCTGCTTGAAGCGCCATTGGTTCCGTTGATCGTCGTATTGACGAAGCCGACCGGGTCGGTGACGACGTTGGCCTCGGTAAAGGAAGCCGAAAGAAGAGCGGTAGAGGCGCAGAGTACGGCCAGACTTTTACGAAAATGAGAGAATAACATGCGACTGCGGACGAGTTGGCCCCTCAAAGGCAGCCGTGATTATTGTCTATCCGGAATTGGCCGGAATTCTTAGCGGATGGGCTCGCCCGCTGCAAGCTTATTCTCTGGACTTTGCGGGTTAACCGTTAATCCCTTTTCCAAACCGCGCGCCCGCGCTCTTTTCGCCGAGGCGCGGCGCGCTAAACGTCCGCGACTCAACGTTTTCGTTCTCTTACGAAAGCTCGGCGCCGGTGTTCGCGTCGGTGACGAGAAATTTCTCGTGGTGAAACGTCGGATCGGCCCGGAACATGAGCCGGCCGGCGTAGCGCCGTTCCAATTCGACGAGCAATTCTTCATCCTCTTCTTTCAAACGCTTCAGCACGTCCGGATTCAGAATGACGCGAATGTCGTGAATCGTGTCCTGGTATTTGCGCATGACGGCGTTGAGGGCACGATGCACTTCCACGCTCGTGCTCATGGTCGTCTTCACCACCCCGCGGCCTTCGCAGTAGGGACAGTTTTGATAAAGCGAATCGCTCAGGCTTTCCTGCGCCCGCTGCCGCGTCATCTCCATCAGGCCTAACGACGAGAGCGGCAGGACGTGCGTCTTGGCCTTGTCCCGCTTCAGGCGCTCGCGCATCCGGTTGTAAACCATCTGCTGGTCCTTGCGGTTCTTCATGTCGATGAAATCGCCGATGATGAGGCCGCCGATGTTGCGCAAACGCAACTGGCGCGCGATTTCGTCGGCCGCTTCGAGGTTGGTTTGGAGGATGGTTTTTTCGACGTCGCGTCCGCCCTTGTTCCGGCCGGTGTTCACGTCGACCGCGACGAGCGCTTCGGTTTCATCGATGACAATGTAGCCGCCGCACTTCAGCCAGACCTGGCGATGGAAGGCGTCGTCGATCTGTTTCTGCACCCCGAAGGTCTCAAAGATCGGCGCGTTGCTGTCGTAAAACTTGATCCGGCTTTTGGCCCGGCGCGAAATTTCGCCGACCATATCGGCCATCCGCTCGACCGCGCCGTGATCGTCGCAGACCACTTCGTCAATTTCGTCGGTCAGAAAATCGCGCACCGTGCGGTCGACCAGGTCGGGTTCCTCGAAAACGCGGGCCGGCGCCGGCAGACTCTCGATCTGCTGCTCGATCTTGGACCATTGCTCGAGGAGGAAGGAAAGATCGCGGACGAAATAGCGGGCGCGCTGTCCCTCGCCCACGGTCCGGATGATGACGCCGATGCCGTCCGGGATGTCGAGTTCGCGCAGAATTTTGCGCAGTCGCGCGCGCTCTTTCGGGTCTTCGATCTTGCGCGAGATGCCGCTGCGTTCGCTGAAGGGCATGAGCACGAGATAGCGGCCGGCGAAACTGAGGTTGGTCGAAACGCGCGGGCCTTTCGTGCCGATCGGGCCTTTCGTCACCTGCACGATCACTTCCGAACCGACGGGATAAATGCTCGGAATGTCTTTCGCGGTGAGGCGCTTTTTCGGGTTCTTCCGGTTCCCGCGCTCGGGGCGTTCGATTTCCTCGATGCCGCTGTCGAGCGCGGCCGGGATGGCGTCCCAGAAATGGAGGAAAGCGTTTTTTTCCAGGCCGATGTCGACAAACATCGCTTTCAAACCGGGCTCGATGTTCTTCACCCGGCCCTTGTAAACGCTGCCCGCGATGTTGCGGGAACCGTCGCGCTCGACGCTATATTCCTCGAGCTGCCCGTCCTCGAGGAGGGCGACCCGGCGTTCGAGTTTTTCGACGCTGATAACGATTTTGTTGCCGGTCTTGCGACGCAGGCCAAGAATTCTTTTCACTTGTTCGATCATAGTGCTGCAAATTTTTCGAAGTCATCGCGGTTATCCGTGGCTGAGCTTCCATTGGTTAATTGACTAAAAAGCCGGCCGCTCGCGCCTCGATTTCGGAGGCGGCGTGGGTGCGGCGGGACGCGGACGGGTATTGAACATCCGCTCAAAGAAATTGCGAGGGCGTTCCCTCGGCGGTGGGTTGTTGACCGGCTGGGCGCGCAGGGCGCGGCGGACGCGGGGCGCGTTCTTCACCTGGCCGCGGGCGTCGGCTTCGGGCTCGACATCCGGCGCGGCCTCGGCCCCGGAAAGCTGGGCCGCACTGCTTTGCGCATCGGGAGAATTGGTTTCGTCGGCGGCTACCAGGAGCGCCGGTCCTTCATCGGCGAAAGCCACCGCGTCGAGGAACTGGAAGGGATCCTTTTTTCGCGCCGGTTCAAGCCAGGCGAGTTGGGCGTCGAAGGTTCCGTTCTCCAGGGCAAAGGCTCGTTCCAAGATGCGATGCGCGATGGGCGCGGCCACAGCACCACCGCCTTTCCCGCCCTGGACCATCACGGCCACGGCATAACGGGGATTCTCGTAGGGCGCAAAACAGCCAAACCAGGCAATGGTATCGCTCTTCCCATCCGTCATCGCCTGCGCCGAGCCGGTCTTGCCCGCGACCCGGATCCCTGGGAGGCGGGCCTTGCTGCCGGTGCCGCCGGGTTCGTTCACCACTTTCCAGAGTCCCTGGCGGGCGAGTTCGATCTGTTCCGGCCGGAAATCGACCCGCAGATCGCCGCGCACCTGTTTCTCCTGCGGAATGACCGGCTGGCCGTTCTCGTTCAAAACGGGCCGATTGGCGGCGTCGACGACGTTCTTGACCAGCCGGGGCTGATAAGCGACGCCGCCGTTGGCGAGCGCGGCGTAGACCATCGCGAGCTGGAGCGGGCTGACCAGATCGTAGCCCTGGCCAATGGAGACGTTAGCCGTGTAGGCGGAACTCCAGCGTTCGTTAGGGTAATGGATCCGCATCCATTCCGGGCCGGGCAGAACGCCGGGTTGCTCGCCGGTGATTTCCACGCCGGTCGCCTTCCCCAGGCCGAGCGTCTCGCCGGTGTCGACGATGGCGTTGATGCCGGCCGCGTTGCCCATCTGGTAAAAATAGGAATTGCAGGAAACCTTGATCGCTTCCTCGAGCCCGACCACCCCGTGGGTGCGGCCTTTCTCCGCGATGTGGCAGCGAAAAAAGTGATCGCCGTAGCCGACCCCGCCACCGCAATTGTAACGCGCACCCGAGAGCCCTTTGCGCAGCCCGGCCAGCGCCGTCACCAGCTTGAAGGTCGAACCCGGGGGAAAAGCGCTGACCGCGCGGTTGATCAGCGGGTGGGCCTTCTCCTGGCGCAGCTCCGCCCAGTCTTTGGCCTTGATGCTGGGAATGAAAGCATTCGGATTAAAAGAGGGAACCGAAGCCATCGCGAGGATGTCGCCGCTGTTGGGATCGACCACCACGACGGCGCCGCGCCCGACGGCGCGGAGCGCCTCCTCCGCGATCATCTGGATCCGGGCATCGAGGGTGAGAATGACATTGCCGCCGACCTTCGGCGGTTCCTCGCGCACTACACCGTCGATCGCGCCCTTGGCATTGCGCCGCATGACCCGGATGCCGGGCTGGCCGCGCAGATATTCGTCCATCGTTTTCTCGATGTTCGATTTCCCTTCCACGTCGCCCTGGAAAAAGGTGAATTTACGCGCCTCTTCCCGATTGGTTTCATCCGGCGCGCCGACATAGCCTAACAAGTGGGCGGCGAGCGCCCCGTAAACGTAGGAACGGACCGGCTTGATCGCGATATCGACTCCGGGCAGGCCGACATCGTGCTCGGAAAATTTCGCCATCGTCGCGAAATCGATGTCCTTGATATAGGAATACGGCACTTCGGTGTTGTTGCGGTAATGGCGCTGGAGCTGGTTGGCGTTGTAATCCCGCGCCAGGTCCAGGTCCTCCAGTCGCGGCACGATGCCGTCGTTCACGATCCGGACGATGTCCGGTTCCTTCATGTCTTTCGGCATGCCGCTGATGGTGGCGCGGTATTGCGTCTCGGGCGGGCGGCCGTAGCGCTGGCGATAGCCCTTCACCATTTCCGGCAAATAAAAATCGACTTCGTAGCTGGCGCGATTTTGCACCAGGGCAACGCCGTTGCGGTCGCGGATTTCTCCACGGATCGACGGAATGCGGACCGTCGCCTCCGAGCTGCCCTGGACCCTTGCGGTCCATTCCTTGCCCCGCGCCACCTGCACCCACCAGAGACGAGCGACGATCGCGGCCAGCCCGAGGAGCATGAGAAGCCCGAGAAACTGGATGCGGAAGATCGGTCTAACGCGACGCGAATTCATCAAACCTTTCTGACTCCTCAAGATAAGGATTGTTCACCAGCCGACCCACCCAATGGAGCGACCAGAAGACGAGCGGCGCCATCAGCATCGCGAGCAGACCCGGCCCGCCGATCTGCCACCAGACCTCGCGGTCGAAGAAAATGGAGCCGCGGCGAAAAGAAATCATCAGATATTGGGAGAGGAGAATAAGCGACGTGCAGACGCCGCTAAGAACACAATGTACTTCCCAGCGACCCCGGTTAAACAAGGGCTTGAGACCGTGCATGATGGCGGCGAGCACCGCGTAGAGGAGTATCGACCATCCGAAGGAGATTTCAACACTCGTGTCGAGCACCTGGACGGTCATTGCATCCCATAAAAAGCCCGCGATGAAGGCGAGACAGAGCATGAGCGGGAACGGCAGCGCCATCGCGCCGTAAAAAACGATCACCGGCACGATGTAAACGTGGGCGTTAAACATCCAGTCGAGCGGCGGAATGAAAATCTCGATGATCTGCGCGACGACGACGAGCGCGGCCAGGATGAGAAAGAAGATCATCGCGCTACTTCCTCCCGATCACGACGAAGACGTCCTCGAGTTTCGCGAGGTCGACGGCGGGCGTGAGCGTGGCCTGGCTGTCGAGCGCGCGCACCTGGAAACGCTTGATCGTTCCGACAAAAAGTCCGGACGGAAAAACACCGCCGACGCCTGAGGTGTAAACTTTCTGGCCTTCCTTCAGCTCGGCCTGTTTCGAAAGATAATTGAGGTCGAGCATGGGCGAGAGGCTGCCCGCGACGCGCTCGCCCGTGACGATCCCCTGCTCGCGCGTCCCCTCGACACTGGCGGCGACGCGGCAGTTTTCATCCGAGATGAGGAGGACGACGGAAATGTTTTCGCTCACCGTGGTGGTGCGGCCGACGAGGCCTTCGTCGGTCAGGACCGGCATTTCGGGCGCGAGACCGTCGACCGAGCCGCGGTTGATCGTGACCGTGCGCCACCAGGTCGAGGAATCGCGCGAGACAACCTCCGCCGGGACGAGACGAAAGAGCGAGCGCTCGCGATAATTGAGCGCGTGCCGGAGACGATTGACTTCGTGTTCGACATCGCGCAGTGCTTCGTTGGTCGCCTTGAGCGAGCGATTTTCCACCTTCAGGACGGAGTTTTCGCGTTCCAGGACCTCGAGCGATTTCAGGCCGGCGCGCACTGAGGTGATCTGCCGCTCCAGACCCGAGCCCGTTTTCAGAAAGGGCGAGATCGCCTGGAAAAAAGTCGCCTGAATTTTCCGCGTCGCCTGCGGCCCGAGACTGAAAAGGCCAAGCAGCGCGGCGGCGAAAAGAACGATCGCGACAATGCTGCTGCGATTCATGCCGTTTCCGTTTTCAAATTTTCGATCTCAGATTTCACCGTGCGGCCAATCTGCAATCTGCAATTTGAAACTCTGCCATCCCTCACTGCCGCCACTGCCGATCGGCGGTCGCGACCTGGCGGAGAAACTTGATTTCGTTCAGACATTTGCCCGTGCCCTCGGCCACCGCGCTCAACGGATCTTCCGCCACATGCACCGGCAAACCGGTCTCTTCGCTCAGAAGCCGATCGAAGCCGCGCAGAAGCGCGCCGCCCCCGGCCAGGACCAGCCCGCGGTCGACCAGGTCGGCCGATAATTCCGGCGGGCAACGCTCGAGCGTGATCCGGACCGAATCGACGATGGTCGAGATCGGTTCGAGCAAAGCTTCCCGCACTTCCTGCGAGGTGATGGTGAGGGTTTTGGGCAGGCCGGCCACGAGATCGCGGCCTTTCACTTCGACGCTGGTTTCTTTTTCGCTCGGGTAGGCCGAGCCAATTTTGATTTTGATTTCCTCTGCCGTGCGCTCCCCGATCATCAGGTTGTAGGCGCGCTTCATGTACTGGACGATCGCTTCGTCGAGCTCATCGCCCGCCACCCGCACGCTGCGGCTGAAGACAATCCCAGAAAGCGAAATCAGCGCGACCTCAGTCGTGCCGCCGCCGATGTCGATGATCATGTTGCCGGCCGGATCCTGCACCGGCAGGCCGACCCCGATCGCGGCCGCCATCGGTTCCTCGATCAAATAAACTTCGCGGGCACCGGCGTGAGTGGCGGACTCGCGGACGGCGCGTTTTTCCACTTCGGTAATTCCAGAAGGGACCGCGATCACGACCCGGGGCCGGGCGCGGACGCGGCTGTTGTGCACCTTGGTAATAAAATGGCGCAGCATCGCCTCGGTCACCTCGAAGTCGGCGATAACGCCATCCTTCAGCGGCCTAACGGCCACGATATTGGCCGGCGTACGACCGAGCATGCGCTTCGCCTCGTCACCGACCGCGAGCACCTTGGAAGTGCCGGCCTGGACTGCCACGACTGAAGGTTCGCGCAGGACGATGCCCTGATCCTTGACGTAAACGAGCGTGTTAGCGGTCCCGAGATCAATCCCGATATCGCTGGAGAACCATCCGAAAAGTCTATTTAACATGTGAAAAGCCTTAGATTTGCGTCTACGCCGGCGGACCCACCGAAGCGAAAGCTATGCCGCACATCCGGGCAGGCGAAAAACCATGTATCTTGGAACGCCCCTCCCTCGCGTCAAGGGAAAGCTGGCCGCGGCCGGTGGAAACCCGGGCCGCTTTCAGGATTGAACCTTCCGCTTTGAACGTTCAACCTTCGGTTTTCCATGACCGCGCACCGCATTTTGATCGCTCCTTCCATCCTCGCGGCCGATTTCGGCCACCTCGCTGAGGACGTGGAACGCGTCGTCGCGGCTGGCGCCGACTGGCTCCATCTCGACATCATGGATGGCCAGTTCGTTGACAACATTTCCTTTGGCCCGGCAATCGTGAAACTGGTCCGCGGCCTAACGAGTCTGCCGCTGGACGTTCATCTCATGATCGAGCGGGCCGATCATTACGTCCCGCGTTTTCTCGAAGCGGGCGCCAACTCGATCACGGTTCATGTCGAACCGGAGGCCAAACACGATGTCTCGGCCACGCTCCGTCTCATTCGCGAGCATGGCTGTCGCGCCGGGCTGACCTTGAATCCCGCCATGCCCTTCGCCGCGGTTGAGCCGCACTTGCACCATATCGACCTGCTTCTCGTGATGACCGTCCATCCCGGGTTCGGCGGCCAGTCGTTCCAGGGCGAAATGATGGGCAAAGTGCGGCGCGCGCGCGAACTGCGCGACTCGTTAGGCTTGAATTACGAGATCGAGGTCGACGGCGGGATCACGGCCGAGACCGCGCCCGTTTCGATCGAGGCCGGGGCCAACGTCCTTGTTGCCGGCACCGCCATTTTCAAGAGCGCCGATTACGCAGAAGCCATTCGCACTCTGCGCGGCGGCTAGCGGCCGTCCGGTCCGCGCGCTCCTCCTTACCTTTATGCACGAACTCATTCGCGACATCACGTTTAGTATTGCCGCCGCCTGGCTTCTCGGGCTGGTCGCGCAGCAATTTCGGCAGCCGATCCTGCTCGCTTATCTCATCGCGGGCTTTTTCCTCGGGCCGGCCGGCTCGGGCCTGATCGCCTCCGCCGACAGCATTTCCGCCATCGCCGAGCTCGGGCTCATTTTTCTCCTCTTCATGATCGGGCTTGAGATCGATCTGAAAAAAATCGTCAGCGCGGGCCGCTCCATCACCCTGACCGCGCTCGTCCAGATCAGCGCCGGGGCCATCATTGGCATTTTCTTTTTCCGGCTCTGCGGTTTTGGCCTCGGCGGCGGCGAATGGGACGCGCTTTATCTCGGCGCGGCGGGCGCGCTCAGCAGCACGGTCATCATCGTCAAGGTGCTCTACGAAAAGCAGGAGCTCGACACTTTAACCGGGCGCATCACGCTCGGCGTGCTCGTGCTGCAGGATTTGGCGGCGATTCTTTTCCTCGCCGTCCAGCCGAACCTCGAGAATCTCGCGCCCAGCATCCTGCTCCTCTCGCTTGTCCGCGTCGTCCTGCTCGTGGCCGCGGCCCTGGTCGTTAGTCGTTATGTTCTGCCGGCGATTTTCCGGCGCGTCTCGCGCTCGCCCGAACTGGTCCAGGTCGGCGCGCTGGCCTGGTGTTTCCTCGTCGGCGAACTCGGCGAACGGCTCCATCTCTCGCGCGAAATGGGCGCGCTCATCGCCGGCGTGGCGCTCTCCACCTTCCCCTACGCCCTCGATGTGACGGCGAAAGTGACGAGCCTGCGCGATTTTTTCCTCACTCTTTTCTTCGTCGGCCTCGGCATGCAGATCCCCTTCCCCTCGCCGATGCTGGTCGGTTGGGCGCTCGTCTTCGCCGCCTTCGTCCTGATCAGCCGCTACGTCACGGTGTTCGCGCCGCTCTATCTCATGCGGCAGGGGCTGAGGACCAGCATCATCCCCGCGATCAACCTCGGGCAGGTGAGCGAATTCTCGCTCGTCATCCTCGCCCTCGGCGCGCAGAGCAAACACTTCGCCCACCCCGCCACCACCGGGATGGTCGCGCTCGCTTTTACCCTCCTTGCGGCTGTTTCCACTTTCGGAATGTCGAAATCCGACAGCCTCGCCCGCGGCCTCATCCCCTGGTTTAAAAAACGCGGGCTGCGCGATCTCGATCACGTCTCCGACGACGCCCACGCCGAAGGCGGCGCGAGTCAGAGCAAGGCGCGGATTGTCTTCCTCGGCTTCTTTCGCACCGCCAGTTCGCTCCTCGAGGAAATGCAGCGGCACGCGCCGGACCTGATCGGCGACACCGCGGTGGTCGATTTCAGTCCGGTGGCGCGGGAAGGCCTGCTCCAGCGCAAGGTGCGGGTGATCTACGGCGACATCAGCCAGCGCGACACCCTGCACCACGCCGAGATCGAGCACGCCGAGGTGCTCATCTGCACCATCCCGGATTCGATCCTGAAAGGCACGACGAACGAACGGCTCGTCAGAATGCTGCGCAGCCTGAATCCAACCGCGCAGATCATCGCCACCGCTGAAGTGCTTTCCCAGGCCGACCCACTCATCGCGGCGGGCGCGAACTATGTCTCCTTCGCCCGTCTGCACGAGGCGACCGATTTGCTGGAAGCGGTGCGGGCGGCGACCGAGGGATTGTTAGGCGAGAAACGGAGCGAGGCCGAACGTGCCCTGCGCGACCGGGCGGAAGTGCTGGCGTGATCCACGTCGAGGCGTGAAATTCGTGCTGCGATGAAGAACAAAAAAGACACGGTTGATCCGGGCGCGGTCGAGGACCACGGCGGCATCCTCACCATCCGCGGCGGCGGCGCGCGCCGGGATTGGAACGGCATTCACTATAAACAAGGGATGTCGGCCAAGAACGTCGGCACGACCAAGCTCTCGGCCAACATCGCGACTATCCCGCCGGGCGGGGTGGCCTACGCGCACATTCACGTCGGCTTCGAGCTCATCCTCTACATCCTGGAAGGCAAAGTGCGGCACGAGTTCGGTGCCGGCCTAACGAAAACGATCGAGAACGAGGCGGGCGACTTCATTTACATCCAGCCGGGCGTGCCGCATGAAGTCTTCAACATGAGCGAGACAGAGCCTGTCGTTGCTTTTGTCGCGCGCTCCTCGGCGGAGGAGTGGGATAACATTATTCCTTACGAACGGCCGCCGACGAAGAGCTAAAGATCGCTCTGCCGGCGCGGCTGAGACACCGCCAGCCATCACCGGCTCTTATTACCGGCGACCTCAAATCCATGTAGGAATTCTTCGACGGTGCCGCGGTGTTCCTGCAAAAGAGATCGATAGGTCCAGGCCAAAAACTGAATCGAGCCGGAAGCGTCGCTATAGTAGTGAATATAGTAAGATAACGGGAGATCGTTCACGTTCGCTTCAACCTCACGGAAGAGCATGTTCACCCCGTTGATGTCGTGCGAACCCTCGCGGGTCACCTGCGCTCCCGGATCAAGTCTTCTTATATGGTCGAGGCCGAGCTGGGCCATTCGTGGCGGAGGCATTTGAATTCGTTCCGCGATGACTTTGCACCAGACCTCCCCGCTTTTGTGGACATATCCAAGTTCGCCCGGGCCGGTGGCGACACTCTTCTCCGCCTGCCATGTCGCGGGACTGTAGTGCAAGACCGCCGCCCCCTTGAGCAGTGGCGCTGAGGCCCGGCCGCTGGCGCCGGTCCCGGAAGAAAGTTCCGCAAACCCGTTGAGAAACTGTTCGATCGTGCTGCGATGTTCGCCCAACAAGGACCGACCGGTCCAGCCGACAAACTGGATCGAGCCGGAGGGGCCGCTGTGGTAGTGAATGTAATAGATAAGAGGAACCCCGCTGGGAGTCGCTTCGACCTCTCGGTAGGCCATTCCGCTTCCGTTGACCTCGCGATATCCTTCGCGCGTGACTTGCGCGTTCGGATCCAGTTGCCGGATTTGCGCGAGATTTAGTTCGACGAGGCGTTCGAGCGGAATTTCAATGCGTTCGGCGACCACTTTGAGCCAGACCTCGCCGCTTTTATGCTGGTATTGGAATTGACCGGACGGCGTGGTCACGGTCGGGTCGACGTGCCAGAGCGCCGGGTCGTAGCGAATCACAGCCCGGCCATTGAGCAGCGGAACGGAAGTAAATTCAGGCACCTTGGTTAGGGCCGGGCTGGCGCTTGGACCAGGCACGGGTCTGGGCATATCCGGGTCCGGCGCGATCAGCCCGTCGAGCGCGGCGATAAATCCAATCAAGCCGAGAATCGCGACACTCGTCCCCAGGATCCATCCCCTTTTGGTCCGTTGAAATCTGCTCTCGCGCCAGGAGATGATGCCCATGACCAGCCCTATGACCGCAATAATGGCCAACCCGACGCGACCGGATCGGTCAAGATCCTTTGCACTCAGCCCCATGGGCGCGATCACGACCAGGACGGCGCCGATGGTGCCTGTGACGACACCAAAGATGCCCTTCTTTGCCACCGGACGGGACGAATCGTGATCCTCCGAGAGCGACGGCTTGTGCGAAGCGATTGGCTGAAAGCCAGCTTTCTCCAGGGTCTTGCAAATGCGGTCGAGATCATAGTGCCAGTCGCCGTCGCGAAGCTTGAGCGCATTGAGATCCGCCAGCGGGCGCAGCTCGGTCGGTAGTTCGTCCGCGCCCGGCATCTGCGCGTTCTCCAACAGCACTGGGAGAATGGTCGCTCCGTCCTTCAGGCCATCCGCGATTTCGAGCCGAAGGGGATCATCGTCATCCTCCAGGCGTCGTTGTCCACGGGCGTCCCGGGCATCGGCCCAATCTTTATCGATCAGCACGAGGAGAGCAGAGTCCTCGTCAATTTCCTCCAGCACGTGCTCTTTCCAGGAGACGCCTCCCTCGATCGCTTCCTTGTCTCGGAAGATAAGTTCTTCGCCGAAATGACGGCGCAATTCACGGCTGAGTGCGCCCGCGGCATACTCCGCTTCCGTCCGACGGTAGCTGATGAAAATTCTTCGGATGGCCGAATCCTCCAGTAAAACCTATGGCATGGGAGTAAGCGGGGGGTTCCTGCCTAACGAATAAAAATTACAGACCACTTTGGAAAGGTCAATCTGCAATGCGTCGCCAAAAGCTCACCGTAAAAAAGCTGTCAACCCGAGCCCGGTCTTCGAAATGGTAACTCCGGCCGCGCGGCCAGAGTCCCGTCATCGATAACCGCGTTCACTCGCGAGAAGTATCCCGGCTAAAGCCAACGTGGAGGGAAGCAACATCCGCAGCCCGGACTGAACTGAGGCCCGACAGGACAGTAGCTTTCGTTAGGCTAGCAATCTCAAGATACCGGGAAAAGAGACGAAGAGAAATTCCAGCCTTGCCAGAAGAACCCGGTCTGGGTCAAGCGAAGGTTTGTATGTTCCTCGGCGATGACAGCGGACAGGCCAATTGACCGTTCAGCCGTCAGCGGCGGCCTCGATTTTCCCAAGGTCCCCGCAATCCGTCACTGCGCGGACTGATCGCCGCGTTTCCTGTGCATCCGAAAGACCTCGGTTGTCGGATATCGTCACAGCTTGGGGGTTAATTCCGTCCAAAATCGGAGCCACCAGGCCAAACCCGTAAAATTAGAAAGAAAATAAGTTATGCTCAAAACAATCTTGATGATCGCGTCGTTAGCCGCGGTCCTTCCTGCCACTTCCCAGGCCCAGGTGAACAACACCAGCTCGAGCATTCGCGGCTCCGCTGTCGAATCAATCAGTCGCAACGTCAACCCGCGCGTAAAGGCCTTTGGCCTAACGACCGATCAGCGGCTGATTGGGTTTAAATCAAGCGCGCCGCAACGGGCGCGAACGATCGGACCGATCCAGGGATTGATCGATGACACGGCGCTCGTCGGGATGGATTTCCGCGTCCAGAACGGTCTCCTTTACGGTGTGGGAAACCAGGGCGGCATCTACACCATTGATACGACCAGCGGCGTCGCGACCTTCGTCAACCGGCTCAGCATTGCCCTGACCGGCACCTCCTTTGGGGTAGACTTCAACCCGGCCGCCGATCGCCTGCGCATCATTAGCAACGACGGACAAAACCTGCGTCACGACGTCAACCCCGCCGGCGTCACGATCGCCGATGGCCGGCTTAATTACGTCGTCGGAACAGACGCACTCGGCATTGTCAGCGCGGCTTACACGAATAACGACCTCGACACCAACACTGCGACCACGCTTTACGTGATCGACTCCATCCTCGACCAGGTCGTCCTGCAATCGCCTGCCAATGCCGGCACGCTCGCCGCCACCGGTAAGTTGACCGTGGACACTGGCACAGATGTCGGCTTCGACATCTTCAGCACGCTCAGCGGCGGTGTGACGGTTGAAGTCCAGGGCTTCGCCTCGCTCGTTGATAGCGTCGGAATGGCGAGCTTCTACAGCATCAGCCTCCCGACCGGCAAAGCCGAGTTGCTTGGCGCCTTCCGCGCCGAGGACCAGGTGATCGACATCGCCATCCCGCTCTAAACGGGCAGCTATCGTTAGTCTCGAAGGCCTTCGTGGGAAACCGCGAAGGCCTTTTCGCTACTCCGCGCCGGCCGGCTCGGCGAAGCCAGTCGTCTCCGCCATCACTTCGTCGGTCTGCGTCACCCGCACGACTTCTTCGATCGTCGTTTTGCCTTCCATCACGCGCCGCCAGCCGTCCTGGCGCAGGGTCAGCATCCCCTGGGCGATGGCGGTTTGCTTGAGCTCGCCACCGTCGCGCTTTTGCATGATGAGACGCTTCAGCGGCTCGGTCACGACACAGATTTCGTAGATCGCGAGGCGGCCCTGGTAGCCGGTCTGGCGACAATTTTCGCAGCCCGCGCCGCGCCGGAAAGTGAGTCCGTGGTCGAGCGGAAAGTTTATTTCTTCGAGATACTCTTTCGGATATTCGACCTTCTCCGCGCAATCGGGGCAGACCGTGCGGACGAGTCGTTGGGCCAGGAATGCTTTCACGACCGAGGCGAGGAGGAAGGGCTCGACGTCCATGTCGAGCAAACGGGTGATGCCGCCGACCGCGTCGTTCGTATGCAGGGTGCTGAAGACGAGGTGACCCGTCATGGCCGCGCGAATCGAGATGTCGGCCGTCTCGACGTCGCGGATTTCTCCGACCATCACGACGTTCGGGTCCTGCCGCAGAATGTGGCGCAGGCCCTTGGCAAAGGTGAGGTCGATCTCCGGTTTCACGTCGATCTGCGAGACGCCGGGCAGGCGATATTCGACCGGTTCCTCGATCGTGATGATGCGGCGCTGGACGGAGTTGATGCTGCTGAGGAAACAATAAAGCGAAGTCGATTTGCCCGAGCCGGTCGGGCCGGTGACGAGAACGATTCCGTTAGGCTGGGCAAGCAGCGCCTTCATGATCCGCGTCTGCTCCGGGCTCAGGTCGAGGCGTTCGAAACCGAACGCTTTTTGCTGGTCGCGCGCGAGCAGACGCAGGCTGATCGATTCACCGTTGACGGTTGGGATGGTGGAAACGCGCACGTCGATGGTTTGCTCGGCCGATTGCAGGTTGATGCGGCCGTCCTGCGGCAAACGGCGCTCGGCGATGTCCATGTGCGCCATCACTTTCAGGCGCGAGATGATGGCCGATTGCAGGAGGCGCAATTGCGGCGGAACCGCGACTTCGTGCAGGATGCCGTCGATGCGATAACGAATGCGCAGATCGTTCTCGAGCGGTTCGACGTGGATGTCGGTCGCGCGTTCGTGGATCGCTTCGCGGATGATCTGGTTGACGAACTTCACCACCGACGCTTCCGGGTCGTCGGCGTTCAGGTCGGTGCTCGTCTCGATGTCCTGGAGCGCTTCAAAGGAGCGATTCGTCTTGAGGATTTCGTCAAACGTTTCCGCCCCGACGCCGTAAAGCGTTTTCATCGCGCGCAGGATTTGCGCGCGCGGGACGAGGACCCACTCCGCCGGTTTATCCAGCAGCTGCGAGGCGAGCTGGCGCCCGGTCGAGTTAAACAAATCGTAGGTCGCGAGGACGACGGCGTTGTCCTTGATCTCGATCGGCAGGATGTGGTGCTGGAAAACAAAACGGCTCGGCAGCACCAGCAAGGTCGCGCGCTCGATGCTCTTGGCGTCGATCGAGATGACCGGGACGCTGAAAAAATCGCCGATCGCTTTCAGGAAAAGCTGTTCGTCGACTTTGCCGGAATTGAGGACGTCGGCCGTCCAGGAGTTGCCGTTGAGATTGGCCGCGAGCGCGGTCGCTTCGTCCCGCGATGGGACGCCGCTGGCGAGAAGGATGTCGACGAGTGATTTACTCAGTGCCGGACTCATGCTGCAAATCTACGGCAAATGCAGCGCGCGGCGAACCCCGAGAGTCAGGGTTCCGGTGACGGTCTGCGAATAATTTTTCTGCATGCGCGCGATCGCGACACTGACCTCGGCAGAGAAGATGCCGTCGATCGGGCCGCAATAATAACCATTGCGGTACAAAGCGGTCTGGAGCGCGCCGACGTAAGCGACATCGCCGGCCAGCGTTTGGCTCGGGATTAAGTAATAGGCCCAACGCGACGGATAGCGCGGCGCGAAGTCGGTGCGATTCACGTGCGGGCTTTGATGCAAACGCCCGAACTCATCGGTCTGGGCCAGGGGGTCGGTGTAGAACGAAAATCGATCCGCCTGCGCGCAGATCGGCAGGAGGCAGGATGAAACCAGGAGCAGGATCAAAAAGCGGCGCATAACGACAAGCAGTTTATTTTACCATCGGCAGGTCCGGCGGTGGCAAAGCCTTGCCATCGAGCACCGGCGGGCAATCGGGACAATCGTCTTCTTCCAACTCGGGACCGAAATGCGTCTTGCTCTCCTGCTTCTCACGCAGGCGATACATGTCGAGCTTCGTCAGCGTCACTTCCGGCCGCATGAGAACGATGAGCTCGTTGCGTTCCTTGGTTTTGTTCGTGGTGCTGAAGAGCGCCCCGACGACCGGGAGGCGACTCAGAATCGGGAAGCCGCTGCGGGCGCGGTCGTTGCGATCCATGATCAGGCCGCCGAGGACGACAGTCGATCGGTTAGGCGCGGCGACGGTGGTCTTGATGTAGCGAGTCGAGATATTGGGAATGTCGTTGTTATCGATCCGGGTGGTGCCGGCGACGCTGTCGACCTTTTGCAGGATATCGAGCGAGACTTCATTCTCGGAGTTGATCAGCGGCACGACCTCAAGCTGGAGCGCGACCTTCTTGAACTCGATGTTCGACTGCTGCGAGAGCCCGGTGCTGATCAGGCTGGTGCCGGTCGAGGCGCTCAGGGTGCTGACCGGGACGGGAATTTCGGTGCCGGAAGCGATGATCGCCTTCTTGTTGTTGCTCGTGAAAACGGTTGGCCGCGAGATGGTGCGGAAACGCCCGGACGATTCCAGCGCGCGAACGATCGCGGCCAGGGTGTTGCCGGCCGCGACATAGGCCGTCGCCCCACTGGTATTACCGAGGGCGCTGCTAAAGGCGGGGAAAGTGATCAGGCTGGCCGGGTCAATAATCGACGCGCCGGTATTCCTGAGGCCGCCACCGACCCCGACATCGGGGCTTTGCGCGATGTTGTTTTTCTTGAACTGGAGCAGGTAATCAATCCCGAACTCTTCTTCATTATTCAGGCGCAGTTCGCCGATGACCGTGCTGAGGGCGACCTGCGGCGCTTTCACGTCCATCTCGTCGAGGATCGCCGTCACCTTGCTCACCACTTCGCGGGTACCGAGGACGATGATGGTGTTGGCGCGGGCGTCGGCGATCAGCTTGGTGTTGCCGACCGTGACCGATTGCGGGGTGGTGTCGGTCGGTTCGGTCGAAAGCTGCTCACTGACCTGGAGCGTGCTCTCACCGCCGGTGCCGGTGTTGTCGGTCAATGGTTGATTGTTAGGCAGATTCTGGTTCCGCTGCTGGTTGCGCTGATTGGGATTGAGCCCCTGCTGGCCTTGTTGTCCCTGGTCGCCGGGCTCGGTCAGGGCGTTCACCAAAACCTGCAGCACATCGGCCGCCGCGATGTATTTCAAGGGCCGCACGACGGGCTCGCCAAACTCCACGTTGGCGTCAAACTCGGCGATGAGCTTTTCGATAAACGGGAGGTTCACCGGCCGGGTGATGACGTGGATGCGGTTGGTCCGGACATCGGCTTCGAGCTTGATTTTGCCGACGATGAGCGAGTCCTCCGACAGAACCGCTCCGCTGTCATCCTCGGCGATCTGCTGCTGCGGATTACCGGGCGGAACCACTCCGCGCACCCGCCGCGCGACCGGTTGGCCGGCCTGGTCGCCCTTGTCGAAAATCTCCTTCAACATGTCGACCACCTTTTGCGCATCGGCCCGCTCGAGTTTGATGAAGAGGCTCGTCACTTCGGCCGGAGCGACGTCGATCTGCTCGACCATCGCCACCAGCTTGCGCAGCACGTCCGCGCTCTGGGTGATGAGGAGGCTGGAAGATTTCGGAAGAGCGAGAATCGGCGCCTGGCCGCCAATGCCGGCGAGGTACTGGGAGAGGACCTGCTGCAATTCCTGGGTATCGGCGTAGTTCAGCCGGAAAAGATAACTCACCACCATCGCGCCCGTCGGGAGGTCGGCCGGGTCGGAGATGATCGGGACGGCGGCGGCGCGCGGATTCTTGTTCACCCCAATGACCTCGACGATGTCACCTGTGGCCGGGACGAGGGAAAAGCCGTTCAAGGCCAGGTTCATCTCGATGATGGTGATGGCTTCTTCGCGCGGGATCGGCTTGGCGAGGAAGATGTTCACTTTGCCCTGGACGTTGTTGTCCATGACGAGCTTTTTGCCGGTCAGGTTTTCGTAGAGGCGCAGGACGTCGAGCACGTCGCTGTTGGGGTATTGCATCGTCACCATGTCGGCCGTGCGCGTGGCGGTGCCGGGCCGGGCCGGTTGCACGCCGGGTCGAGGCGGAACGAACGGGGTTGCGGCGGGCACCTGGCCGGGCAACGCCTCGGTGAAAAGAAGGAACGGAACGAGGCAGCAAAGGAAGCGGCGAAGCACGGGCTGTATGTAATTGTTTGGCAAGCGGAGGTCAACCATTTAGCCGAGGGGAGAAAGCTCGACCGGCCGCGCCCGGCGCGGAATGATCGGCTCATGCGGCCGTTTCGCTTTCTCCTTCTCGTCGTTTCGTTAGGCATCTCCCTCCCCGCTTCCGCGCCCGCCGCCGCCGATCCGTCGGTGGCGATCCGCGACCTGCTCGCGCAACAGGCGGCGGCCTGGAACCGGGGCGAGATCGACGCCTTCATGGCCGGCTACGCCCGTTCGCCCGAGACCACGTTTGTTTCCGGCAACGAGGTGACCCACGGCTGGCAGACGGTGCGCGATCGTTATGCCAAAAAATACGACAGCCGGGAAAAAATGGGCCGGCTGACTTTCTCCCGCCTAACGATCACGCCGCTCTGCGACGATTCCGCGATGGTCCTGGGCAGTTGGCGGCTGGAACGCAAAGAAGATCAGCCGCAGGGGAAGTTTACCCTCCTCCTGCGCAAGCTGCCGGAAGGTTGGCGCATTGTGATGGATCACACCTCATGAGGAACAGGAAAATCACCGCTGGTAATTCCGCAAACGCCCGAGCAGCTTCTCGTGGATCCCGTCAAAGCCGCCATTGCTGAAGATGGCGACGACGTCGTTAGGCTGGAGCAGCGGCACGAGCCGGTCGAGAATCGCCTCCGCGTCGCGCTCGTAGAACGCCAGCCGGCCCGCCTCGGCGATGGCCGCGACGACCGCTTCGGGATTCAGCCGTTCGCCTTCCGGGATCTGCTCCAAGCCCGCGATCTGGGCGATGAAAACGCCGTCGGCCAACTGCAGCGCCTCCGGCAATTGCTGCTGGAAAACCGCCCGTCGGGTCGTGTTGGAGCGCGGCTCGAAAATGGCCCAGAGCCGGTGCCCCGGATAACGATGGCGCAACGCGCCTAACGTTTCCCGGATCGCCGTCGGGTGATGTCCGAAATCGTCGATCACGGTCACCCCGCCCACACTTCCCCGCACCTCCTGGCGGCGCGCGATCCCTTCGAAGCTGGTCAGGGCGGTCTGGATGACCTCGGGCGTGAGGCCATAGAAACGGGCCGCGACCGCCGCCATGGCGGCATTGCGGACGTTAAACTCGCCGATGAGCGGAGACTCGAAGGTCGCCTCCCCTAACGAAAAGCGAGAACCGCCCGCGGAGTAGCTGACCTCGCGGATTCGCTCCGCGCAATTCTCGGAAAAGCCCACCCCCACGAGTGGCGCGAGGCAGTCGCGGGTGACTTCGAGGCAGTTCGCGTCGTCGCCGTTGAGCAGGATCATTCCGTTTTGCGGCACGATGTTGACCAGCCGGCGGAAACTCAGTTTCACCGCGTCGAGATCGTCAAAAATATCGGCGTGATCGAACTCGATATTGTTGAGGATGAGCAGCTCCGGCAGGTAGTGGATGAACTTGGAACGCTTGTCGAAAAAGGCGCTGTCGTACTCGTCGCCCTCGATCACGAAATGTTTCGAGTCATTGAAGAGCGCGCCCTGCCCAAGGTTGCGCGGCAACCCGCCGACGACATAGCCCGGCTCCAGTTCCCCGACGGTCAGCATCCAGGCGAGGAGCGCGCTCGTGGTCGTTTTCCCGTGCGTGCCGGTGACGACGAGGTTGTGTTTTCCGCGCAAAAAAAACTCCTTCAGCACTTCCGGCAGCGAGAGGTAATAAAGCTTGCGGTTGAGGACCGCCTCCACTTCCGGGTTGCCGCGCTTGATCGCGTTCCCGATCACGACCACCTCGGCGTCGTCAGGTAAATTTTCCGCGCGATACGGCTCGCTCAGCGCGATTCCCCGGGCGCGCAGGAAATCGGACATCGGCGGGTAAACCTTTTCATCCGAGCCGGTCACGATGCAGCCGCGCTCGCGCAGAGCCGCCGCCACCCCGCCCATGGCGGTGCCGCAAATTCCAAGGAAATGGAAATGCTGCGGCGTTTTTTTCACCCGCCTCTTTAAGCCGAGGGGAAACACTTTGCCAGTGGCAGGTGTCGATGATGTCACGAAAAAGTTACCGATTTGACGGTGGCACCGGCGGCCCATCGAGAGTAGGGAAAAGAGAACGTGAAATTTTTGTTTTTCTTCTGCGCTTTTTTCATCGCAGCCCCGTTTTCATTCGCCGGGCAAGCCGACAATAATGCTCCAACCGCCCCTGAAACATTCGCTCTCGCGAGCGACGGGACACCGCTGCAATGGATCGTCTATACACCGGCTGGCACGGGGCCGTGGCCGGCTGTCCTGGTCATCCACGGCGGCCGCTTTGTGGGCGGGGATCCCGAGGATGCGGGCGTGGCGGGATGCGCGCAAGACTTGGCGGACGCGGGTTTCATCGCCTTCACGATCGATTACCGGCTCGCGCCTCCCGGTTCCCTTCCGGGTCAGACATCGTCTGGCCGATTCCCCGATCAATACGACGATGTGCACCTGGCGGTGCGGGCGGCGCGAAATGATCCCCGCAGCAACGGCCAGGTGGGATCGGTCGGCGGGTCGGCGGGTGGAACGCATACCGCCTGGGTGGCCGCGACCGGCACGCCCGGAGACGATCGCCTCGACGTGGGTGTCTCCCTTTCCGGCGCCTATGATTTCGCCGATTTCAGCCCCGATCCAAATCTCCCGGCGTTCATCGATGCCGTCACCAACTACGTCGGCGTAGAGCAATCCGACACCGCCGCCCTGCAAGCGGCTTCACCCGCCTGGGTGTTGGATTCCAGCGTCGCCCCGCTCTACCTCATCGACACCCGAGGCGACCAGATGCCCAGCGTCCAGTTGGACAACATGGTGAGCCACCTCGCGGACGCGGGCCTGACCAATTACCAGTGGAAGCGGATCGGAGGAAACCTGCACTCGTTTGCCTACTGGTCGACGATCAAGGTCGGCGCGATCGCCTTTCTGGCGGAGCATTTCGGCGCGCCCACGCCGACGCCGACGCCCACGCCGACCGCAACCCCCACCCCAACGGCGACACCCACCCCGACGGCGAGCCCTACTCCGACTCCCACGCCGATTGCCGACGCGACTCCGACGCCCAATTCGCTCCTCAACCTTTCCACCCGCGGCCGGGCTGCGACCGGTGACAGTGTCCTGATCGGCGGTTTTATTCTCGGGCCGCACGGCTTTCCGAAAGAGATCGTGGTGCGGGCAATCGGACCCTCCCTGGCCGCGGCCGGGGTCGACTCCGCGCTGCTTAATCCGACCTTGCAGCTGGTGGATTCGACCGGTCAGATCGTGGCTGAGAACGACGATTGGATGACCAGCGGCCAGGCCCAGGAAATCATCGACAGCAACCTCGCGCCGACCGACTCCAGGGAATCCGCCATCATCGCTGCCCTCGCTCCCGGGGCCTACACGGCGATCGTCACCGGCACCGACGGCACGCAAAATATCGCGCTGGTCGAGGTTTACGATTTGGAAGCCAGCCGTTTCCCGCAATTGCTCAACATCTCGACCCGCGGCGCGATCGACTCCGGGGAGGGCGTCATGATCGCGGGCACGATCATCGGTGGCACTCTGTCAGAGACTTTGCTCTTCCGCGGCCTCGGCCCTTCGCTCGCGCCCGACGTCAGCAATTCGTTGCCGAACCCGCAGCTGCAACTCATCGATGCCCAGGGCACGACCATCTCCGTGAATGACGACTGGTCCGATACCCAGGCGAGCGAGATCGGGCTGACCGGGCTGGCCCCGACCGATGCCTTGGAGTCCGCTCTTCTTATTACTCTCCCGCCCGGAAACTACACCGCATTGATGTCGGATCTGGAGGGCGCAACCGGCATCGGACTGCTGGAAGTTTACAACCTCACTTCCAGCCAGGACCAAACCCAGCGCTAAGAAATCACAGCGGCGGGCGTCGAACACCGCTGGAGCAAAACCACCCGAAAACGGGTGCAACAGGAAGGATGGCGGCGAATTCGACGACGCCGGGCAAAGGAAAGGCAAATCTCATGAGACAATATCTTCGTTTGTTCTCCCTGTTCTTGGCGGTCGCCGTGACCGCTGCCAACGCGGCCGCACAGGCCAAACCAAGACCGACTCCCCCGCCGACCGAAGTGTATGCCATCGCGAGCGATAATACGCAGCTGACATGGACGGTGTACACGCCCGCGGGGCGAGGCCCCTGGCCGGCCGTGCTCGTCATTCACGGGGGCCGGTTCGTCGGCGGCGACGCCAGTGAAGCGGGTGTCGTGACCGCCGCGCAGGATTTGGCCGCGGCCGGTTACGTGGCTTACGCGATCAATTATCGCCTTGCCCCGCCCGGCAAGATTCCCGGCCAGCGTTCGTTAGGCAGATTTCCCGATCAATACAACGATGTCCACCTCGCGGTGCAGGCAGCGCGCGATGACAGCCGCTCCAATGGCAAGGTCGGGGCCGTCGGCGGATCGGCGGGGGCGACGCACGCCGTCTGGGTCGCCGCCACCGGCATGGCTGGCCAGGATCGGCTTGATGCCGCCGTCGGTATCTCGGGCGCGTATGATTTCTCCGATTTCAGCGCCGATCCCAACCTCGCCTTGTTTATCGACACGGTGACAAATTACGTCGGCGTCCCGACGAGCGACACCGTCTCTCTGCGCGCGGCTTCGCCGGCCTGGATCGTGACTAAGACCGTGGCTCCACTGTATCTGGTCGATTCCGCGGGCGACGTGATGCCGGCCGCGCAACTCGATGACATGGTGGCGCATCTCATTTCGAACGGGGTACGCGACTACACGGCGATAACGACCTCGGGCAAGCTCCACTCCTTCGCCAACTGGCCACAGGTCAAGAGCGGCGCCCTCGCTTTTCTCGCCTCCGAGCTGGGCACGGGAGGTCGTTAGGCAAGCCGGAGTCGTTCAGGCCAGGCGCGGGAAACGCGCCCCGTGGCGGAGCCGCTCGAGGAGATTGGCCTTGCGCAGGTTGGGATCATCGCGGCGCAGGCAGTGGTGTTCCATGAGCGGGGTCACGGCCACGATCCGGCCGTCCTCGAGCACCTGCTCGACCCGCCAGTATTTCTTGATCAGGTGATGGTAAAGGTCGCCGCGCTTGGCCGGCCGGATATCGCTCGCTTCCCGGCCGGGCGGCCGGCTAGAGCTTGCGGCCATTCGATAGACGATCGGCGCCCCGGGCTGCAGCCGCCGCCGCAGGAAATGCCCGTTCAAGGAAAAGTGCCGGCGCGAGACGAGAAAGCACACTCCCGCCGGGAGCACGAGCAGGATCACGTAGAGCGAGAGCGTGGCCATCGCCCTCTTTTGAGCAGGCCGTGTGCCCCGGGGCGGCCTTCCCGGTCGCCCGGGCGGTTGTTCTCTGCGGTTGATCCTTCCCCTTCCAGCGTGGAAAGTCGGGCCACTTTCCATGCGCATTCTTTCCGGCATTCAACCGAGCGGCGTTCTGCATATCGGCAATTACTTTGGCATGATGCGGCCCGCCATCGCCCTTCAGGCGGAGGGGGAAGCGCTCTACTTTATCGCCAATTACCATGCTCTCACGAGTCTGCGCGATCCCGCTGCCCTGCGCGAAAACAGCCGGCGGGTGGCGCTCGATTTCCTCGCCTGCGGGCTCGACCCGGAAAAGGCGGCGCTTTTTCTTCAATCCGACGTGCCGCAGGTCACGGAACTGACCTGGATTTTGAGCACGGTCGCGCCCATGGGACTGCTGGAGCGCGCGCATTCCTACAAGGACAAGGTGGCGCGCGGGTTGCCCGCCTCGGTCGGGCTCTTTTCCTATCCGGTGCTGATGGCGGCGGACATTCTCATCTTCGACAGCGCCGTGGTGCCGGTCGGTCGCGACCAGAAACAGCACGTCGAGATCGCCCGCGATCTCGCGATCAAGATCAATGAAACCTACGGCGAAATCCTGCGCGTGCCGGAGCCGCGGATTCATGAGCAGACCCAGACCGTGCCCGGCCTCGACGGCCAGAAGATGAGCAAGAGCTACGGCAACACGATCGACATTTTTGCGGAGGAAAAAGAGATGCGGAAACGAGTGATGAGCATCGTGACCGACTCGACGCCGGTGGAAGCGGCGAAAGACCCGGCGGCTTCGTCGATCTTCCAGCTTTATTCGTTAGTCGCGACCTCCGAGGAGGCGGCCACGATGCGCGCCGCCTTCGAAGCGGGCGGAACCGGTTACGGCGATTTCAAGAAACAGCTCTTTGGAAAGCTCTGGGAGTTTTTCGCCCCAATGCGCCAGCGGCGGGAGGAGATTTTGGCGCACCCGGATTACATCGAAGATGTCCTGGCCAAAGGCGCGCAGGGGGCGAACGCAATCGCGAACCAGGTGATGGACCGGGTGCGGAGCGCCGTTGGGTTATAGAACCTGGAGGGCGGCGCGCACGCGCGAGTTTTCCTTTAACTCCGCAAAGATGAGCCGGCCCCCGCCGGTTTGCAGTGCGCTCGAGACCACCACCGTCGCCACCCGCCCGATGTGCGGGCGGCCCTGGTTGACCACGATCATCGTCCCATCGGGCAAATAACCGACCGCCTGATGATGGTCGCGGCCTTCCTTGACCAGATTCAACTCCAGTTCGTCGCCCGCCACCACCACCGGTCGCAAGGCATGAGCGAGGTCGGTCAGGTTCAACACCGGCACCTGCTGTAAACGCGCAACTTTCCCGAGCGCCTGGTCGTTGGTCAAAAGCCGCGCCTGGAGCACCTGCGCGACCCGGACGAGCCGGGTGTCGACCGGGAGTTCGCTGTCGTCGAGCCCGCTGTCGTGGATGGTGAGATCGATTTCGCGCGATTGCTGAAGCTGATTCAAAATGTCGAGGCCACGCCGGCCGCGCTCGCGCTTGATCGAATCGTGTGCATCGGCCAGGAGCTGCAACTCGCCGAGGACGAAGCGCGGCACGATGAGCGCCCGGCTCAGGAAACCAGTCGCGCAAAGATCGGCGATGCGGCCGTCGATGATGATGTTGGTGTCGATCACGAGCGGCTCGTGCTGAGTCGTCTCCCGCGCAAAACGGACGTAGGGGATGATGAGGGAAAATTCGTCACGGCTGCTGCGCATCGCGAGCATGGTGCCGAGGTAGCCAAAGGTGCAATAGACGACCAGGCGGGCGATCCATTGCGTTTCTTCCGACTGGTAACGGAGGACTTGCGAGGCGATGAGCAGGTTGGCCAAAAAAAGACCCAGCAGCAGTCCCAGCGTGGCCGAGGAAAAAGCGCGCAGGGAGAGCCCCTTGAGGAGCCGATCGGCCAGGACAAGGATGAGCCCGAAGAGGGCGCCGAGGAGCAGCCCGGGTATGGCGTTCTCCTGGACCTCGACCGAAACGAGCGCGCCGACCACCCCGGCAAAGGTGACGAAAAGAATCCGCAAAAGATTGATGGTGAGGAGCGGAGTCATGCCAGCCTAACGATTTGATCTGCGCCGCGGCGCGGGCGTGTTTTCGGGCGGCGGCGCGACCCTGGCGGCGCTGTCCCGGTAAAAGAGGACGCCGTGACGCCGCAGGTTACTAATGAGAGCGCGCAGGTCGTTCGCCACGGCTTCATTCGTAAGCAACAATGGGACCAACCCGTCCCCTTTCGTGGCCTCGTTCAGGAGCCGGCTGGCCGCCTGCACGGTCTTCTGGGCATCGGCGGCGGCCGCCTCGATTTTGTCCGCCGCCTCCTTCGCCGAGCCCATCGTGCCGTCCGCTTTTTCGAGGACGCCATCGATCTTTTTCGACGACTCAGAAAGGGCCGCGGTTGTCTTACTTAGGTTGTCGAAGGTCTCTTTCAGGTGCTCCATGTTGGCCTGGGAAAGTGCGTCTCCATTCAGCTTGCTCACCGCGATGTCGATCTTCGCGATCGTCCCGCGCAGGTCCTTGATCAAGGCGCCGCCCTCTTTCGTGATGTCGTCGAGGCCTTTCTCGCGCGCGCCTTCGACCCGCGCGCCCTTGGCGATGTAAGCCGTCGGTTTGTCGGTCGGGGGAAAGATCGCGACGAAGCGATCGCCTAACAATCCCGAGCTCCCGACCGTGATCGAGCTGCCGACCGGGATTTTGACGAAATCGAAAATCTTCAGCGGGACCTCGACCCCGCGCCCGACCGTGACCAGGCGCGGGGCGCCCGCCACCTGCCCGACCTTGGCCCCGCCCATCAGGACATCCGAATTCTTCAGCAAGCCGCTCGCATCGGAAAAGTGGACGGTGAGATTGTCGTACTTCTTGAAGCCTTCGCCGAGCCGGCCGAACTGCACCACGAGCGCGGCCAGGACGGCCAGCCCGACGGCGACAAAAATTCCCACCTTCAGTTCCAAACCGCGATCCTGTTCGTTCATGTCGTTAGTCCGCGCGGCTGGCGCGCCCGATTAAGAAGTCCTGGATGAGCGGGTCCGGCGAAGCCTGAATTTCCGCCGGTGTCCCATAAAAGTAAATTCGCCCCTCGTGCAGGTAGGCGATGTGATCGCCAACGTGAAACGCGCTCTTCATGTCGTGCGTCACGACCACACTGGTGACGCGGTAGCGTTCCTGGAGTCGGCGGATGAGCCGGTTGATGCTGTCCGAGACGACCGGATCGAGCCCGGCCGTCGGTTCGTCGTAGAGAATGCAGGACGGCTGGTTGATGATGGCGCGGGCGAGACCGACCCGCTTTTTCATGCCGCCGCTGAGGTTGACCGGCATCTTCTTCTGTTGCCCCTCGAGTTCGATCACCTCCAGCATTTCCGCGATTTTCTTGGCGATGACCTGCTGGTTGCGCTCCCCTGCCTCGCGCAACGGGAAGGCGATGTTTTCCTCCACCGTCATGGAATCGAACAGCGCGCCGCCCTGGAAAAGAATGCCGACCTTGCGCCGAATGCTGGCCAGCTGGCGCTCGCCCAACCCGATAATGTTCTGGCCGTCGATCCAGATTTCGCCTTCGTTAGGCTGCATCAGCCCGATGAGGTTTTTCAACAGGACGCTCTTCCCGCCGCCGCTCCGGCCGATGATGACGAGTGTCTCCCCTTTCCCGACGCTGATCTCGACCCCGCGCAGGACATCCTGCGCCCCGAGGCGCTTTTTTAATCCGCGCACCGCGATCATGGGCGCGCGCTGCTGCTCGCTCGTGGCGGCGGGCGCGCCGGCCGCTTCGGTCATTGCCATCCGGCTGGGAAAATAACGTTCAGGAACATGGTCAGGAAAAAATTCGAGATCAGAATCGCGAGGGAGGAATTGACCACCGCCTCGGTCGTCGCGCGACCGACGCCGACCGCGCCTTCGCGGCTGTGCAGGCCCTTGTGGCAGCTGATGAAGACGATCAGGATAGCGAAGCAGAAACCCTTTGTCAGGCCCATGATGATGTCGCGCATCAGAGTCCAGCGCACCATGTTGGCGATGTAATAGGGACCGCTGATGTCGAGCAGATTGACCGAGACGAGGTAGGCCGCGACCAGGCCAAAAAAGATGCACTCCGCCACGAGCAGCGGCATCGAAATCATCATCGCCAGCATCCGCGGCACGACCAGGTAGTCGACCGGATGCACGGCGAGCGCGCGCAGGGCGTCGATCTGCTCGGTCACCTTCATCGTGCCGATCTCGGCCGACATCGCCGCGCCGACCCGGCCGGTGACCATCAGTCCGGTCAGGACCGGACCGAGCTCGCGGAATAGCGCCGCCGAGACGACCGCGCCGACCCCGGAGGCGACGCCGAGTTTATTGAACTGGAAATAAGTCTGGGCCGCGAAGACCGCGCCGGTAAAACCGCCGGTGATGACGACGACCGATTGCGAATGCAATCCGATGTCGACCATCTGGCGGAGGAAGAGTCGCCAGCGCATGCGGTGCGTGACCGCCGAACGCAGGGCCTCGGCGACGAGCACGACCAATTCGCCGAGATAAATAAAAAACGAGAGAACGATCGCGCCGATGCCGGTGAAAAATCGGGCAACCATGCGGGTTCAATCCGGAGCCGCGGAGCGCCCCGCGCCTCGCGGCGGATCAGGCACTGAGGAGTTGCGTCTTGGAGCGGGGCCGCAGCTCCGGTGGAATCTCTCCCACGAAACGCGGCTCCAACCCAAGCTTCGAAAAAATGCTGCGGATCTCGCGCACCGTGATGGTCGGCTCGTCCAGCTCCAGATAAACGATGTCGTGATTGCTATCGACCTTGTAACGCAGCCCCGCGACCGCCTCGAGCTGATGATCGAGCTCCAGAATCTTGTTCAAGTCGCGCACGCCGGCCGCGTAGACTTCGAGTTCGATCATGGTGAAGGCCAGTCTAACCAGCATGCGGAGGCGATGCAAAACTGAATTGCGCGCCCGCGATTCGGAGCAGACCACTGATTGCGGGAGCAGCCAAGCTGCGATAGATGATGCCATCCATTCGCCAGATGAAATTTCACCCGCTTAAAACGCTCCTCGTTAGTCTCGTTTTTCTCGCCGGCTGCCAGACGATGCCGGAAGGGATCCAGCAGGCGCGGATCGCGATGCACCAGCGCATCCAGGCGGAGCCGCCAGGCGACTACTATATCGGCCGGCGCTATTTCAAGCGGGACTACAAATTCTGGGGTTACTTGCGCCGCCCGGGCCAGCCCTGGAGCAGCGCGCAGTTGGTCATGCTGAATGAAAAACAAAAACTCGCGCCCGACCGGGAGCAGATAAATTTCGGCTTCGACAACGGCTTTGAGTACCGACTGAGCGGGTACTTCAGTGGCGACAAGGTATACGAGCCGGCCAGCAACGGCATCTACCCGGAGTTTGTTCTCAAGGGGTACGAACTGGTCTCGATGAATCCGCCGCCGATTTTCAAGAGCCAATACAGCGGCACCGGTGACACTCGCTATAAAATCGAAAAACCCGAATAGGCGAGAGGCCTCCGGCCTAACGACCGCGCGCCCGGCCCGGGACAAACTGGCGGAGGAATTTCTCGGCTACCTCGAGGTCGAGCGCAACGCCTCGCCCCGCACTCTGCGCATTTATCGCGACGCTCTGCGCGACTTCCAGGCGCAGACCGGCGCGCCCGGCTGGCGGCAGTGCACCGCGCAGCACTTTCGCGATTATCTTTTCGAGTTGATGAAGCGGAAACAGGCCCGCTCCTACATCCGGCTGCAATTTTCCGCGCTCCGGAGCTTCTATCGCTTCCTCGTCGGGCGGAATCGCCTAACGAAAGATCCGGTGCGCGAGATTCAGCTCCCGAAGGCGGAGAAGAAGCTGCCGCTTGTCCTCACCCAGACGCAGATTGCGGAGCTTCTCGCCGCCCCCCTCCTGGTGAAAAAGCCAAAGAGCGCGCCCGTCTGGATGCCGCAGCGCGACGCCGCGATCATGGAAGTGTTCTACAGCAGCGGACTGCGCCTGGCCGAGCTGGCCTCGCTCAATGTGGCCGACCTCGACATTTACACGGAGTCGGTCCGGGTCCTCGGCAAAGGACGCAAGGAACGGGTCTGCCCGATCGGCGCCCCCGCGCTCGAAGCCGTCTCGCGCTATCGCGCGGCGGCGAATGTCCACAGTGGCCCGCTTTTTCTGAACAAGGGGCGTCGCCGGATTTCGCCACGTTCGATCTGGCTGATCCTGAAGCGTTACCTGCGTCACACTTCCATCCCGATCGCGCTCAGCCCGCACAAGCTGCGGCACAGCTTCGCCACCCACCTGCTCGATAACGGGGCGGATTTGCGCAGCGTGCAGGCGTTGTTAGGCCATGCCAGCCTCTCGACGACGCAGATCTACACCCATGTCACGACCGAACGGCTGAAGAAGGCTTACTCCGACGCCCATCCGCGGGCGTAACACAGGCGTCTCGCCTGAAATCCCGAGGCAAACGCTTGGTCGACCTGACAACTGTGTTACGCGCTGGCGGCGGCGTTGTCGTGCGGCTCGGCGACTTTGAAAACGAGCTTGGCGTTTTCCACTGTCACCTGGACCAGGTCACCCGCCTTGACGTTGCCCTTGAGCAACTCCTCCGCGAGCGGATCCTCGAGGTAACGCTCGACCGCGCGCCGCATCGGGCGGGCGCCGTAGGTCGGGTCGTAACCTTTTTCGATGACGAATTCGTGGGCCGCGTGGTCGAGCGCGATCTCGATTTCCTTGAGCTGGAGGCGACGCTTCACCTTGTTCACCTCGAGGTCGACGATCTGCAGCAGGTCGGGTTTCTCGAGGGTGTGGAAGACGATGATCTCATCGAGCCGATTGAGAAACTCCGGCTTAAAGACGCGCTTCGTTTCCTCGAGAATCTTGTCCCGCATCACCTCGTAGTTGGCTTCGTCGCGGTTCGACGCGCTGAAGCCCATCGTCGTCTGGCGCTTGATCAATTCGGCGCCAACATTCGAGGTCATGATGATGATCGTGTTCCGGAAATCGATCTTCCGGCCTAACGAATCGGTGATTTTCCCTTCCTCCAGGATCTGGAGCAGGAGGTGCATCACATCCGGGTGCGCTTTTTCGATTTCGTCGAAGAGCACGACCGAATAAGGCCGGCGCCGGACGGCTTCGGAAAGCTGGCCGCCTTCCTCGTAACCGACGTAGCCCGGAGGCGAACCGATCAGGCGCGAGGCGGTGAATTTTTCCATGTACTCCGACATGTCGATCTGGATGAGCGCATCGGAGTCGCCGAACATGAACTCGGCCAGAGTGCGGGCGAGGAAGGTCTTGCCGACCCCGGTCGGGCCGAGGAAGACAAACGAACCGATCGGGCGTTTCGGATCTTTCAGGTCGGCGCGGGAACGGCGGAGCGCCTTGCTGATCGCGGTGACCGCTTCGTCCTGGCCGATGACGCGCTGTTTGATATCAGCTTCCATCGCGAGCAGTTTCGCGGTTTCCTTTTGCTCCATTTTCTGGAGCGGAACGCCGGTCACCTTCGAGATGATGTGCATCATGTCCTCGGCGGTCACGAGCACTTCCTTTTCTTCCCGCTGCTCGCGCCATTCGCCGAGAATGCGTTCCAATTTTTCCTTGGCCTGCTTCTCCTTGTCGCGGAGCGCGGCGGCTTTTTCGAAATCCTGCGCCTTGATCGCGGCTTCCTTTTCCACCCGGATTTCCTCGATCTCTTTTTCGATTTCCTTGACGTCGGGCGGCCGCGTCATGGCGTTGATCCGGGCGCGGGCGCCGGCTTCGTCCATGACGTCGATCGCTTTGTCCGGCAAAAAGCGGCCGGTGATGTAACGCTCGGCCAGCTTTACCGCCTGCTCGAGCGCTTCGTCGGTCAGCTTGGCCTTGTGGTGCGCCTCGTATTTCGGACGCAGGCCTTTGAGGATGAGAATCGCCTCGTCAACCGTTGGCGCTTCGACCTTGACGGTCTGGAAACGCCGTTCGAGGGCGGCGTCTTTCTCGATGTACTTGCGATACTCGTTCAGCGTGGTCGCGCCGACGCACTGCAACTCGCCGCGGCTGAGGGCGGGCTTGATGATGTTTGAGGCATCCATCGCGCCTTCGGCCGAGCCGGCGCCGACGATGGTGTGCAGCTCATCGATGAAAAGGATGACGTTCTTGGAGCGACGAATTTCGTCCATCACCGCCTTGATCCGCTCTTCGAATTGTCCGCGATATTTCGTGCCCGCGACCATGAGGGCGAGGTCGAGGGTGATGACTTTCTTGTCGCGCAAAAGTTCCGGCACGTTGCCGCTGGCGATTTCCTGGGCCAGGCCCTCGACGATGGCGGTCTTGCCGACGCCGGCTTCGCCTAACAATACCGGGTTGTTCTTCGTCCGGCGGCAGAGGACCTGGATGACGCGTTCGATTTCGTTGTGCCGGCCGATGACCGGATCGAGCTCGCTCTTTTTCGCAAGATCGGTCAGGTCGCGGCCAAAGGCGCGGAGGGCCGGCGTCTTGACGTCTTTCTTGGAGGTCGGTTCACCCGTTGCGCCCATCTCCGGCTCGCCTTCCGGCGGGGTGAAATTGGGATCGAGTTCCTTGAGGATTTCGTTGCGGGTGCGCTCGATATCGACTTCGAGACTCTTCAGCACCCGGGCGGCCACGCCTTCACCTTCGCGCAGCAGGCCGAGCAAAATGTGCTCGGTGCCGACGTAAGAATGATTCAGGGCGCGGGCCTCTTTCCCAGCGAGCGCGAGCACTTTTTTGACCCGCGGAGTGTAGGGAATGTTGCCGACCATTTTCGTCTCCGGACCGGAGCCGACTTGTTTTTCGACTTCCATCCGGACGGTCTCGAGATCGAGCCCCATTTTCTGGAGCACGTTCACGGCGACGCCCTGGCCGAGTTTGATCAGCCCGAGCAGGAGATGCTCGGTGCCGACGTAATTGTGATTGAAGCGGTCTGCTTCTTTCCGGGCCAGCGCGAGGACCTGCTGTGCCCGAGGAGTAAAATTATTCATTATGGTTGGACTCGGAAGGTTTGCCGTCGTCTTCGGGCTCCCGCGCCACTTTACCCATATCAGGTTTGGGAAAGAGTTTCAAACGACCGCGGATGATTTCGGCGCGGAGGAAGTCGCGTTCTTCTGCGTTGAGTTTTTGTTGCGAGGTCTTTTGCAGGTGGGCTGGCTGCGTTTCGATGAAGAGCTCATCGATCGGGAGACGCCGTTCCTCGGGGAACGCGCCGAGGTCTACACCGAGTTTCATGACGGATAACAAGTTGAGCGCCTCCTTCGAGGTCATCGCATGAGCATAAGTAAGCACACCGTATGCCCGGCCGATCTGGTCCCAGAGCGTGTCGGGCTTTTTCTGGATTAGCATCTGGCGGGCGTCGTGTTCCTTTTCGATGATGGTCTCGATCACCTTTGTGAGGCGGGCGATGATCTCGTCCTCCTTCTCTCCCAGCGTGGTCTGGTTTGAGATCTGGAAAAGGTTGCCCATCGCCTCTGTTCCCTCCCCGTAGAGACCGCGGACAGCGAGCCCGATCTTGTTCACGGCCTGGATGACCTGATTAATCAAGTCGCTCAGGACCAAGCCGGGCAGATGGAGCATGGCGGAGGCGCGCATCCCGGTGCCGACATTGGTGGGGCAGGCGGTGAGGTAACCGAGGTGCTGATCGTAGGCGATGTCGAGTTTGCCCTCGAGCGTGCTGTCGACTTTATCGACCAGCTTGAAGGCGTTCTTCAATTGCAGCCCGGAGCGAATCGACTGCATCCGCAAATGATCTTCTTCGTTGATCATGATGCTGAGCGTTTGCTTTGCGGTTCATCGTGACGGCGCTGCCGATTCCCTTGGCGGCGTGCTCGCGGCTGATGAGATGACGCTCGACCAGGACCTGCTTCTCGAGGGCGGAAAGATCCTGCAGCAGTTCGGAAAACGAGTCCTGCATCTCGGGCAGTTCTTCGACGCGCGGTTTGATCTGTTCGAGAATGAGGGTGCGCTCCGCTTTCTTCGCCCAGCCGGGGAAAGAGCGATGGCGCAGATTGCGCGCGAGCCGGACGCGGCTGCTGACCACGACCTGGTGGTGCGGACCTTCGCCGCGGAGCCATTCCCCGGCGCTCGACATCACTTGGGCGAACTTCATCGTTAGCTCGCCATCTGATGTTCGAGTTGCTTGATCTGGTCGCGCAAGGTCGCGGCCGTTTCGTAATTTTCTTCCGCGACCGCCTTCTCCAGATGATCGTTGAGGGCGCGCATTTTGTCGGTCAGTTCCATCTGACGCGCGGCGCGTTCCGGCAACTTGCCGACATGCTCGGTCCCTTTGTGCATCGCCTTGAGGAGCGTGCCGAGACCTTCGGAAAACGTCTGATAGCATTCACTGCAACCGAGCCGGCCGGTCTTCTTAAAATCTGCCTGGGTGAAGCCGCAGACCGGGCATTTCTGGGTCGGCGCGCCTTTTTCGATCTCCTCGGCGGCGCCGATGCCTAACAATAGATCGGCGAGCGCAAATCCGGTCGGGTCCTGCACACCCTTCTCCTTCGAGCAGGCGTCGCACAGGTTCACCTTTTGCATTTTTCCCTCGAGAATTTGCGTCAGAAAAACCGTCGCATCATTGCATTTGCAAACGTCGCAGAGCATGGCTGATCAATTAGACCACAAAGCGGTGAAAAAATTCAACCGGCAGCTCGCGTGCAATGCCGCTCCGATTCCTTCCGACGCGCGTCCAATCACTCCGAAAAAATCGGGGTCCCGCTTTCGCGTGTCAACTCGCGGAAGCGCGCAATGGCGCGGTTGGTGATCTCACCCGGCTTGCCGTCTCCGATGACGCGGCCGTCCACTTTGATCATCGGGATAACTTCCGCGGCGGTGCCGGTGAGGAAGGCCTCATCTGCGATGTAGATATCGTGGCGGGTCAGCTCTGGCTCGGAGATTGGAATCCCGAGGTCCTGCGCGATGTCGAAGACAACCGAGCGCGTGATCCCGCGCAAAGCGCCCGCCGTTATCGGCGGGGTCATAATCTGGCCGCGTTTGACGATGAAGACGTTGTCGGCAGTGCACTCGGCGACGTTGCCGGCGTCGTTCAGCATTAGCGCTTCATCGGCGTTGGCGAGGTTGGCCTCGATGCGGGCGAGGACGTTGTTGAGATAATTGAGCGACTTGATCGCGGGGTTTAATGTCGCCGGTCCCATCCGCCGGGTGGCGACGGTCACGACCGTGAGGCCGCGCTTGTAAACTTCCTCCGGATAAAGGGCAATGGTCGAAGCGATGATGATGACGCTCGGCTGCTTACATTGCGCGGGGTTGAGGCCGAGATTGCCGACACCGCGCGTCACGATCAGGCGCACGTAACCGTCGCGCAGATCGTTTTGACGGATGGTTTCGAGCAGGGCGTCATCCATTTCTTTCCGCGAAATCGGAATCTCCAGGCAGATGGAGCGGGCTGATTCCCAAAGGCGATCCATGTGCTCCTGCATGCGAAAGACGCGGCCATTGTAAAAGCGAATGCCTTCGAAAATTCCGTCACCATAAAGCAGACCGTGATCGAAGACGGAGACCTTGGCGTCGGCCTGGTCGAAGAATTCGCCGTCGATATAAATCTGGAGCGATTTCGCGGCCGAACTCCTGGCCGCGGCGGCTTGCTGGGCCGCGCCCGGTTTCATCGGGGGCGTCACGACGGCGGAGGCTGCAGCGTCTTTGGTAAGCATGGAAAAACTTCCGGTCATTCAGAAGGCAATTCAAGCGAAAGAAAAAACGGCGCGCCCCAGAAACGCGCAAAGGGCATCCAGCGTTTCCGCTGAATGCCCTCTGTTGCGAGCTGTCTCACAAGCTTCCCGGAGTCGGTTAGGACGACTCCGGGAGCGATAAGTTATTTCTATTTCGGTTACGGGAGCGAATTGCCTCCCCTTGGCTTGACCTGCATGCCGTCCGCCTTGGCGATCGTGCCGTCGGCATTGACGTCATTGCGGAAGTTGCCGGCATTCACGGCGCCTTGATTGGCCTTGATGCTGTTCAAGTCCGGCTTATCGACGACCCGGTTGCCAGTAACATCGGCGGCGAGGAAGCCAAACGGCACATCGCCATGCGGCAGCCCGTCTCCGTTGATGTCCTCCGTGTGCAGGACGACGTTTTGCTCATCCGCCACACCCGAGAGTTCGGCTCTCATTTCGTTGCCGCTGAAGGTGATTGCACCCACCGTGGCCGTGCCGCTCATCACGCTCACCGTTCCGGAAAGAACCGGAGCGTCGAAGGTGAAGACAGCGGTGTAGCTGCTGGCGATACGATCTTCGCTGCCGGACGGTCCGGCAAGCGGCATACCGATATCAAACGTCCCGGCGCTTCCATGAGTCACACGCGAGGCCGCGCTGACGAGGTTTGTCGGGGCGGCACAAGGACCATTGCCAACACCATTCCCGACCAGGCCGGAGACCTGAAGGTTGTAGGTTGAGCCCGGAGTTTGCGCAGCATTCGCTTCCTCAACTACGACCACCAGGGTGGCGAGCGGTGGCACGTCGACCGAGAAGGAGTTGGTCGTGTTGAAGGCAGGGCTTCCACCCGGGTCCCCAAGGTAGTTGAGGCAGATGGTACCGGTATTTCCCACGGTCGGGGGCACGTAGGTATTCAGGTAAGCCACGGCAAGGATAGCGCCCCCGGCGGTCGTGTTGGTCGCAGTCGTCGAGACCGTGACACAAGCCGCTCCCGGTCCGTTCGGGAAAGTGTGGACATCGTAGCGCCGATTGCCGGTGCCGAAGATGCCCGGGCAGGCTTTGGCCGTTCCGCAACCGCTGGCGACGGCATTTCGTGCCAGGCGACCTTCTTGCACAGGGTCACTGGCATCCAAGGTGCCACTGATCATTGCCGGAGGTTGGGCGCAAGTGGCGACCGAGAAGCTCAGCACCGACGACCCACCGGTGAAGGAGACGTTCAACGTGAAGTTGATCGTCGTGCCGCACACGAACGCAGGCGAGGTGGTGACCTCGAATGGCGACGTATTCACCGACATGGCGTTTTCGGCCGTGTCGGGATAAGCCGAATTCGGCTGCGAGACCGTGACCCCTGGCGTCGTGGTGGAGAGCACCGCCGAGACCGCGGAGCCAAGCAAGCAGCCATCGTTCAGGATGGTCACGTCGAGATTGTTGCACTCGTCGGGTTCGATAATCCCGTTGCCGTTACCGCCTACGGGCGAGACCACGCTGGAGGTGAAGACAAACTCCGTCACACCGGTGAGGCACTGGTCCAGAGTGGTGGTGCCACCGTTGCTGATCGTAACGGGAAACGGTCCGATCGGATCGCAATTGTGAGCCGGGTCAATGATCGTGGCCTGATAGTTACCAGGCGAGAGATTCATCGAGTAAGAGCCGTCTGCCTTGGTTCCGGCCGAGAAACCGGTCGAAGGTCCACCCGTGACCTCGATCAGAGCGTCCTTCAGCGGCGCGCCGGTATCGCAGGCGGTGATGGTTCCACTGAGCGTGCCTTGGGCGGGCGCGGTGGTGCCGGCGAACTTGAACGCGCCGATCTTGGTCTTCCAGGCGAAGGTCGCGTTGGTGTTGTAATACTCGTTTGTGTACCAGAAGGTCGCGTCGTCGGACGGGTCGAGGGTCATGGCGGTATAATCGCCCCAGCGACTGCTCGTTCCCAGCTGGACGCCGGTGCCGGCGAACATTGTCGCCTCACCCTGCGAGAGCATGCCCGGAGGATCTGTCGCCAGCCGTCCGGCATAAGCGATCGACGGGAAAACGGTCGTGCTCGAGGTCGAGTAGCCGACCGCCAGGTTCCCGGCGTTGTCGACGACTGAACTGCCCATCCAACGTTCCGTCGTGTCAGGCGAATAAGTTCCCTGGTCTTGCACCGACCAGTTCCCGCCCGGGCTCGTTTTTTCCAGAACGTAGTAGCGGGTGGCGGCCCGATACTGCGCGATCGTCGGAGCCTGACCCGGAGGCGGGATGACGCCGGCGTTGACCGTGTGCACGGTGGTGAGCAATTCGGTGCCGCCCCGATTGAAATACTGCAGGCGAAGCATCAGGCGATCGCCGATCGCATTGAGGTAATCCGCGGTCACGGCAGGTGCTGGCTCTTCGATTTCGTTCCGCGCGCCACTCAAAGTGCCGGGACTCCGTGAATCAAACGCGGCCACTGGGAGAGGACTCTCGGGGCGCTCGGTGAAAGTGGAGTTCGCCGGAACGGCAAAGTCCGCATGGAAGTCGTACAAACGGAGCGCATCCACGCTATCAAAGGCGTCGTCCAGGAAGACCGAGAAGACGTTCGGAGCGCCCGCCGGAGGAGGCGTCAGGCCATTATAGTCCGTCGGGATCATGCCCGAGGAGGAATCGCTCAAAGTCGGACCGGCGTTGAAGTAGATATAGGAAGCCGTGGAATCGCCCACCAGCATTTTGGCGCGGTCGAAGGCGAAGCAGCCAAAGCCGTTGTAGATTGCGCCATTGGTAAACTGCCGATCCGTGAAATAATAACCGTCGGGCCAGGCGCCGATCTTTCCGTAATCGGGAAAATCGTTCCCCGGCGTGATGAAATCATAGGCCCAGTATTCACCGGTCGGATCGCCCGTCTTGGAAACCGCGATCGGCTGGTGATAAGGAGGCGTGGTCGAGCTGGCAAAGGCAAACTGCGTCAGGAGCCAGCGATCCGCCATGCGATCGTAAAGAACAAGGCCGTCACCATTATCGGTGCTGGCGGGGATGCCACCGAGCGGGGCGAAGAGTGTGCTCAACTTAAAGGCCGGGCCGCGGGGCACGCCGTTTTTGTCGAAGATGCGGACGCCGCCGCCGTTCACGATCTGCACGTAGTCGTTCGGACCGACCGCACCCGTGGTATCAGGCGGCGCGGAGTTGGTGACCCCGACGCCCTCGAAAACAATACTCGGGCTCGGGATGTTCAGATTGAATTTGCCGTTAGGGCCAAACGAAGTCTGCAAAGCCCCGTCTTTTTGGACCGGCGCGTTTGGGTTCGGCGTCCGGACAAAGCCCGAGTTAAGCTCATTGACTTCTCGGCCGGCTTTCAGCAGTTCCCGATCGACCTGGTCGATCTGGTCCATGATTTCCCGCACCGGCCGCGTTTCGGCGAAAGCGACTGCGCGCCCGACAGTTGCGACGCTGCTGGCAAGCTGCGCGTGACCGCTTGGAGAAGTTTTGACTGGGGGTGACTTTTGCGCCTCACCGACTCGCACAACTGCTGCGACGGCAAGCAGCGCCACCGTGGTAATAATAAGTAATCCTTTTCGACGACTAAACATTCTGACCTCCTGAGTATTTTTAGTGATTCTAGTGCCTCTCCTTTTTGGAGTGGCTGCGGGCGAGACAAGCGATTTCTTAAGTCGGAGTCAATCACATTCCTACGAAACGACCTTGCAAGTTTGTTAGATTGCCCTCGCTGGCGGAGAGGCTTGGCCTCAAAGCGCATGACTCCGTGACGCAGGCACGCGAGGGCGGGAAATGATTAACCTTACCCTCTTCCGGACTTTGGAACGTGCGGCACGCTCGATTACCTCCCTTTTTCGTGCCATAGGTTGGATGTTGACCAAAACGTCCAGCCTCATTTGAATAAGAAACCTCTGCTCGAACTCGTTTTCATCCTGGCCACTCTGGTTTGTTGCGTCGCCCGGGCCGAGCCTCAACCAACGCCGGCACCTGAAACGGATAGTGGTCTTGAAGGGTCCATAATTCTGCACGGCATCTCGGCTGGCCCTGTGATCCAAGGCGTGCCCGATTTCAAACCCTTGGCAAATACTGCCTTCGAGGTGAAGAAGGGAGAGGCCAAGGTTGCCACGTTCACGACCGACGATCAGGGGCGGTTCCGGATCTCTCTTCCTCCAGGGCAATACAGTGTCGCGAGGAAAGACTGGAAAAGTCGGGTCGGATTCTATGGTCCTTTTACGGTCGACATCTCTGCCGGTCAGATGAAGAAGGTGGAGTGGCGCTGCCAGACGGGCTTGCAATAGGGCGGGGCCAGCGGATTTGCCCTGAACGATGCTACGCGCGCAAGTCGTCGACAATCCGGAGCGCCCGGTCGTCGCGCGACGTTAGGCTGCCAGGAGGCCGGATTGGACGGCCTCCTGGCGAAGAATCAGACAACTCTTACTGGCCGCTGCCGGGGACTTTGACCCTCACTTCGTTCGAGCAGTCGCCTGTGTCCGTCTCGCAGACTTGATAGACGTGGCCTTCCCTGCCGCCGATCCCGAGGTGGTCCTGAGCGCGGCCGTCGTCATCCACCGTCCGGATGACCACGCCGTCCCGCAGGATCTCTATGCTGCCGCCATCCGCCGGGGTCCAGCTAAGGGCCACCCGACGGCTGCCGCTTTCCCGGCGCAGCGTCGCGGAGAGCGTGAGTTCGCCGCCGGTATCACAAGGCCCAGGACCGACGCCATCGCCGACCAGACCAGAGACCTCGACCGTGTAAGGCGCGCCCGGAGTCTGAGCGGCGTTAGCTTCCTCCACCACGACCAAGAGGGTTGCCATGGGCGGCACATCGACCGAGAAGCTGTTCACGGTGTTCGGGCTGCCGCCCGGATCGCCCAGATAATTGGTGCAGATGGTGCCGGTGTTTCCAACCGTCGGCGGAATGTAGGTATTGAGGTAGGCCACCGGAATGATTGGCTGGGTCGCCGATCCATTAGGTGCCGTGGTCGTGATGGTCACACAAGCCGCGCCGGGTCCATTTGGGAAAGACAGAACGTCGTATCGCCGATTGCCGGTGCCGAAGATATCCGGGCAGACCTTGGCTGTTCCGCATACGCTCGCCACGGCATTGCGCCCTAAACGACCTTCCTGGACGGGGTCGGACGCATCGAGGGAGCCATTCACGGTCATAGTTGGTGACTCGCAGGTTCCGATGCTGAAGTTCAGGACCGCCGACCCGCCTGCGAATGAGACGTTGAGGGTGAAGTCGATCGTGGTACCGCAGACGAACGACGGCGAGGTGCTGACCTCGAACGGGTTCGTGTTCGACGACGTGGCGCCCTCGGCAGTGTCAGGATAAGGTGAATTATCCTGCGTGATGGTCACTCCCGGCGTGGTCGTTGAAAGCACAGCCGTAATCCCACTGCCGAGCAGGCAACCATCATTGAGAATGCTCACGTCCAGGTTATTGCACTCGTTCGGTTCGATGATTCCATTGCCGTTACCGCCGCTGGCGGAGACCTCGCTGGAGGCAAACTCGATCCTGGCAACGCCACTGAGACATTGATCAAGGGTGGTGGTGCCGCCGTCCGTGATCGTGACCGGAAAGGGCCCGATCGGGTCGCAATTGTGGGCCGGATCGATGACCGTCGCCGAGTAGCTTCCAGGCGACAGGTTCATCGAGTAGGTGCCGTCGGCTTTGCTCGTGGAGGAGAAGCCCGTGGAAGGACCACCCGTGACCTCGACGAGGGCGTCTTTGAGCGGGGCGCCGGTATCGCAAGCGGTGATGGTTCCACTAAGAGTTCCTTGCGGGGGCGCGGTCGTGCCGGAAAACTTGAAGGCGCCGATTTTTGTCTTCCAGGCGAAGGTCGCGTTGGTGTCGTAATATTCGTTCGTATACCAGAAGGTCGCATCGTCGGACGGATCCAGGCACATCGCACTGTAATCGCCCCAACGATTGCTCGTTCCGAGTTGGACGGCGGTCCCGGCGAACATCGTTGCCTCGCCTTGGGCGAGGACGCCCGGAGGATCAGTCGCCAGCCTTCCCGCGTAGGCGATGGAAGGGAAGACGCTCAGACTGGAAGTCGAGTAACCGACTGCCAGATTGCCCGCATTATCGACCACCGAGCTGCCCATCCAGCGTTCCGTCGCGTCGGGCGAATAGGTTCCCTGATCCTGCACCGACCAATTACCGCCCGGGCTGGTCTTTTCCAACACATACCAACGGGTAGCGGCACGATACTCCGCGATCGTGGGCCCTACACCCGGGGGCGGGATGATGCCTGCGTTCACGGTATGCACGCTCGTCAATATTTCGGTGCCGCCGCTGTTGTAATACTGCAGGCGCAGCATTAGGCGATCGCCGATGGCATTGAGGTAATCCGTGGTCACGGCCGGCGGAGGTTCTTCAATCTCGTTACGCTGGCCAGTGAACGTCCCTGGGCTACGCGAATCAAACGCGGCCACTGGGAGCGGGCTCTCGGGGCGCTCGGTGAAAGTGGAGTTCGCCGGAACGGCAAAGTCCGCATGGAAGTCGAACAAACGCAGCGCATCCACGCTATCGAAGGCGTCATCCAGGAAGACCGAGAAGACGTTCGGAGCGCCCGCCGGAGGAGGCGTCAGACCATTATAGTCCGTCGGGATCATGCCCGAGGAGGAATCGCTCAAGGTCGGACCGGCGTTGAAGTAGATGTAGGTCGCCGTGGGATCACCGACCAACATTTTGGCGCGGTCGAAGGCGAAGCAGCCAAAGCCGTTGTAGCTCACGCCATTGGTAAACTGACGATCCGTGAAATAATAACCGTCGGGCCAGGCGCCGATCTTTCCGTAATCGGGAAATTCATTCCCGGGCGTGATGAAATCATAGGCCCAATATTCACCGGTCGGGTCGCCCGTTTTGGAAACGGCGATCGGCTGGTGGTAGGGCGGTGTGGTAGAGCTGAAAAACGAAAACTGCGTGAGAATCCAGCGATCTGCCATCCGATCGTAGAGAACGAGTCCATCGCCATTATTGGTGACCGAGGCGGGGGGCCCGAGCGGGGCGAAGAGCGTGTTGAGACTAAACGCCGGCCCGCGCGGCACGCCTGCTTTGTCAAAGATCTGCACCCTTGTGGCGTTCACAATTTGCACATAGTCGTTCGGACCGACCGCGCCTGTCGTATCGGGCGGTGCGGAACCACTCGCGCCCAGCCCCTCGAAAACGAGGCTTGGACTCGGGATGTTCAACTTGAAGCGGCCATCCGCTCCAAAGCCGGATTGTAGAGCGCCGTCTCTCTGGATCGGAGCATTCGGGCTCGGCCGGCGAATGAAACCCGTGTTCAATTCGTTAATCTCTTCGGCTCGCTCCTGCAGTTCGCGGTCGACTCCGTCCGCCTGAGCCATGATCTCACGCACTGCCCGGGTCTCGGCAAATGCGACGGCGCGGCCGACGATCGCCTTACTGCTCGCCAGAGGCGCGTGGCGGCCCGCCGCGGGCTTGGTTGAAGTTGGTTTTTGCGCCTGCCCGACTCCCACGAGGCATGCCACCCCGAGCAGCGCGACGGTAGAAACAATAAACGATCCTTTTCGACGATTAAGCATTCTGACCTCCTGGAATTTTCCGATGAAACGGCGCTTGTGTTGGTGATTTTGCCGTCGCTTTTTTTCGAGACGGCTCTCCGTTAGAGAATCTTTTTTCGAGCGCGCAAGTCAATCACATTTGCTCAGTCAGGACCTTGCAAATCTGCAATCTTTTGCTCAGGCCATTTACGCGGGATACCCGCGCCTAACGAGTATGAGCCGGGGCGCGAACCGGACAGTGAGAAGCCGGCGGGAGTCTCCCTGTCGCCTTCCTTTCGACGGACGGAAAGACGGTGGCCTTTCGGATTGTTGCCGCGTCGGCTGTCGAGGCCGGCAGAGTGCGCTACAATGCGCGCAAGTCGTCGACAATCCGGAGCGCCCGATTGTCCGCGCGACGTTAGGCTGCCAGGAGGCCGGATTGGACGGCCTCCTGGCGAAGAATCGCCAGCTCTTACTGGCCGCTGCCGGGGACTTTGACCCTCACTTCGTTCGAGCAGTCGCCTGTGTCCGTCTCGCAGACTTGATAGACGTGGCCTTCCCTGCCGCCGAGGCCGAGCTTGTCCTGAGCGCGGCCGTCGTCGTCCACCGTCCGGATGACTATACCGTCCCGCAGGATGTCCATGCTGCCGCCATCCGCCGGGGTCCAGCTGAGGGCCACCCGACGGCTGCCGCCTTCCCGGCGGAGCGTCGCGGAGAGCGTGAGTTCGCCGCCGCCGTCACCGATGCCCTTGATTGCCACGGACAGGCGTTGATCAGGTGCTACGCCGCCGTTCTCATGCAGAACCACTTCTCCGAACGCAACCGCACCCGTCAGGTCTGTTTGCGGCGTCGCCGTAATTGTGAGCTCCTGGGTTTCGCCAAGACCTCCGCCGAAGGCAAAGCTGCTCGGTGAAACCTCGATAACGAATCCCGGCGTGATCGCAGCGCCCGAAGCCATCCAGCTCGTGGCCACGTTACGGGTGTTTCGCACGGTGCGCGTCCAGGTGCAGTTTGGTGAGCAATCCATGTCGCGCAGCGCCGGGATGTTCAAGGTCTTCGGATCCCCGCCGATAGTAGGATTCGCGTCGAGGTAATGTTGCGTGGTCTCATCCATCACCAAACCAGCGAGAGCGGCTTTGGTCAGGTCAAGCCGTCCGTTGCCGACATCGTCCGCATCCCATGCCGTTACACCGTCTTCCTTGGTGCCGCCGGTAAACGCGGTCATCATCAGGGCCGATTTCGTTTCCGAAACGGTCCAGTCTGAATGAACTCCTCGCACCAGGGCGGCTGAGCCGGCGGCGTGCGGGCTGGACATCGATGTGCCGCTGATGGTGCCGTATGCTCCGAGGTTAAATGGGAACGCGGCATAGATGAGTACACCCGGGCCCGTAATATCGGGCTTGGTGATGTCTTGGTAGGGCGCCGGGTCGGGACCGCGCAAGCTGAAGTTCGCCAAGACGTCGCCTTGAGAAGTGGAGGTTCCGTGGAGGGTAAAATCAACCGTTGCATCGGTCGGATTGGCATCCACAAATGCCGCTAACGCATCGCCCGGTATTTGATCACAGCTGTAAGCGGGGACGGCAGGCTGCCCGGTGGTGTCCATTAATACTGTCCCGGTTTGGTTGTTTCGAATTAATACCATAGCGGCCCCAGCGTTGAATGCGTTTGTGATTTTCTCGGTGAACGCGCAGCCACCGCGGCGGATCAGGGCCACCGAACCAGTGAAGAAGCCGGCCGGGAACGGCGGCTGGCTATTACAACCTTCGAATCCGATATCCTGACCGGTAAAATGCCGAATCGGAAAATCGTTTAGCGGCACGCCATCAGGCGAAGCGCTTCCTTTGCTGAGGCCGATATCCTGGGTATCGGGCGGAGGACTGCCTGGACCGCTGGCCGAGATCAGACCATCATTGAGCACCTGATCCTTGGTGGATGCGGCTACCGTGAGCACCCAAGGCCCGCGATGGTTCACTTGGCCAACCGGATCGGGAACACCGGTACTGGTGTTACCCGCTGACGCGGCGACCAACACACCGGCATCGACGAGATCCAGCTTGCGGCGGTCGTTATCGACCCATGGGTCGGTGCCGCCCGAGATCGAGAAATTCATTACCGAAACGTCGCCGTGCAGCAGCACACTATCCATGCCAGCCTGGATGTCGGCACTGGGGCAACTGGTGGTCGGGCAGACCTTGTACGTCCGCATACTGGCGCAAGGAGCCACACCAGAAATCGACAAGGCAGGCGGTGGGACGGCGTCAGTCTCCACGGAATTGCCGCCCGAGGTGCTGGCCGTGTGAGTGCCGTGGTTGACCGTATCTACAGGATTAGGGCCATTGCAGAGACCACCTCCGTCTGTGCTGGAACAATCCAGAAAACTCAGCAGCTTATTGGGTTGGGTCGTGCCGTGGCCACAGCTTGCGTCGTTGGCAAAGGAGGGATGGGTAGGTTCAACCCCGGTGTCGAGCATGGCAATGACGATGCCCTCACCCCTCGTTCCGGAGCTGCCTGGCGGGACGGCGGTGCCATCCCAAATCTGACCAGCGCCAATGAACTCGGGACCGCGAAAGGTCGTGGCATGATACAAACGTTCGCGCTCAACCGACTTGATGCCCGGCAATCCGCGAACAGTCTGCGCTTCCTCGGGAGTCAGGCGCGCGGCGACGCCACTATGCGTCGCCAAAAAGTGATGGGTCGCATTCAAATCACGGCCCAATGCCGAGCTCATCGCCCGCAGATGGTTGGCCTGTTCGCTGATAATCTGATCGCGGTGCACCAGCGCTTGCGGCGTTTTGGGGTTGAAACGCTCACCACGAGCGAGCGCTTGTCGTTGCAGCATTCCCTTTTCGGCGAATTCGATCAGATACACGAAACGGCCATCCTTATTTGCCGGGGAATATTGAATACCGGCCGGAGCTTCCGAACGCGATTCCGTTTGTTTCGATGGCTGCGGCGCGTCTGACAAAGTGCCGAGACCTGCCAGCGCCAGACCGACGCCAGACAGGAAAATAACGACCCCAAGCAGGACACGAAGATTGAGAAATGCGGATTGCGAGTTGGTTTTCTTTTTCATATAGAGGTTCCCTGTTTTTTGTTTAACCCTGTGGACGAGAATTGTTTTCCGCGAATTTTGTTGGTTCAGTCCACTTGGTGTCAAGCCCATTCACTACAAATCTGCCGTGTTGGCCCTGGCCAGGAAATTCGACATGAAAAATCCGGCAATCATTCATTGGACTGGCGCCGCCAGGAACCGTCTAAACTGATGGAAGTCTAAACAGGCCGCCGCCCGGTGGCAGACTGATCTGCAATGATCCTGTCTCGATTTGCACCAAGCATCACCGCCTGGGCCGTTACCCTGCTCGCTGTTGCCGCCGTCGCGGCCACGATTCGGATGGTGGCGCCTGATTATGCCGAGGTCCGCGCCGGGCGCCCGGATGCTGGTTACCTTGAATCAGGCGATTGCCGGAAATGCCACGAAACAAACTATTCGACCTGGCATTCCACGTTTCACCGCACGATGACGCAGGAGGCAGATCAGAAAAGTGTGCTCGGCGATTTTGAGCGCGAGAACACGATCACCTATCAGGGCGTTCGAACCGAAATGGTTCGGGAAAATGGACGTTACTGGATGAACTTCACCGGCGTCGATGGCGAAAAGCAACAGCTCGAAGTCGTGCGCACGGTCGGTTCTCGCCGAATCCAGCAATATCTCACCAAGAGCGGCGATCAATGGGTTCGTTTGCCGATCGCCTATGACCTCGTGCAGAACCGCTGGATGCACCTCAATGGATCATTTTTTTTTCCCGATGGGAGCGACTACAAGCAACACGTCGCCGAATGGAACTTGAACTGCGTCTTTTGTCACAACGTCAAGGCCCAACCGAATTTGGATTGGACCACCCAATCGCGGAATACGGAGGTCGCCGAATTGGGCATTGCCTGCGGTGCCTGTCACGGACCGGCCGGCGAGCACGCCCAACGCGCTCTTTCTCCGGTGACTCGATATCGCTGGCATGTGGACGATCCGGCCGCTCCGCCAGTCGCCGTGACCAACCCTGCTAAACTGGATTCCGATCGCGCCGCGATGGTGTGCGGCCATTGCCATGGCCAGCGTCTGCCGGAGCCACGCGGGCGCATCCGGGCAATGATGAGTGAGGGGGATCCCTATGATCCCGGGGAGAATCTTCTCGAATTCTACCGACCCGTGCAGCGCGAGGACAAGATAGAGGACTTCAGTTTTGCATCCCGCTTTTGGGCGGACGGTTCTCCTCGTCTCACCGCCTACGAGTATCAGGGGATGACCCGCTCGGCCTGCTATCGCGCTGGCACGCCGGGCCAGCGCATCACCTGCATTTCATGCCACGAAATGCACGGCGGAGATCCGCGAGGTCAACTGACGGAAAAAATGAAAACCAACGCGGCCTGCACTCAATGCCATCAGCAATTCGCGAATCCGGCGCAATTGGTCATGCATACCAAACACTCCGAAAAATCCGCCGGAAGCCTCTGCTACAACTGCCACATGCCTTCCATTGTCTATGGGGTAATGTCAGCCCACCGGACCCATGATATTACCAATCCAAGGCCGGACGAAACGATCCGCTTCAATAAACCGAATGCCTGCAATCAATGTCACCTGGATTGGTCCGTGAATCGCGCAATCGCCGAGTCGCAACGCCTCTGGCCGAGTGCCTTTGTTGGAACCAAACCCGGTGACCAGCGTTTTGATGAACCCGAGGGAGAACGCGCGCTTTTCGGGGGCGATGCAGTGATGCGAGCGCTGACTGCGGCGGGGATGACGCCCGCGACCGACGCGAATGCGCCATTGCTGTTGGAAGCAATGCAGGATCGGTATCCGATCGTGAGATATTTTGCGGCCAACGCGCTTGCGGCAGGCTATCCAGCCAGGCCGAAACCCGATTATCTCGCTCCGGCACAGACGCGCGACGCAACTTTACAAAGCTGGTATTCATTTTGGCCGCCGCAAACCTTGGAGGCGGCACGGGAGGCTCGAAAGCGGTTGAGTGCCGGTCGCGTCGAGGTCGACGTCGAGGTTGGCGAATAACCAGCAGCCGATTTCAGTCACTCTATTCGGAAATGCACTCGCTTCCGCAGCTAACAACCGGGTTGATTCGCCAGGGCTGGATTTCGCTCGCCGCCTGGATCGTCTTTGGCCTTCTGATCGAAGGCTTGATCGGTTTTCGTTCGCCGGTTTTGCTGGATGATTCGATCCGGCGCGACATGTTTCGCCTCGCGCACGCTCACGGCACGTTATTGAACCTGCTGTTAATCACGGCCGCAATCTGCGCTCGGCTCGATTTGATTCGTCTCGGACGGGCGACGTCGCTGGGATTACGCGCCGCTGTGGTGCTGTTACCGGGCGGCTTCCTGCTTGGCGGCATCTGGCATTTCAAAGACGACCCTGGCCTGGCCATCTTCCTCGTCCCGGTGGGCGCGGTGCTGCTACTGACGGCCGCGCTGCAAATAGGATGCTCCGTTTGGCGACGATGAGTGGCTCTGCCGGACGGGCCTGCAATAGCCCGCCGGAGCGGCTAGACGCTACGCCAACAGGCCGTCGACGATCCGGAGTGTTCGATCGCCGCGTTGCGCCAGATTGTTGTCGTGCGTGACGACGACGAGCGTCTTTTTGCGCTCGCGCGCCAACCCCAGGAGCAGATCCATGATCGTGTCCCCGGTCTTGGAATCGAGGTTCCCGGTTGGCTCGTCCGCAAAAACAATGTCGGGATCGTTCGTTAGGGCGCGCGCGATCGCGACCCGCTGTTGTTCGCCGCCGGAGAGCTCGGGCGGGAGGTGATTGAGGCGATCGCCGAGCCCGACCGCTTCCAGGCTCTCCGCGCAGGCTTCGCGCGTGATATGCCGGCCGATCATCCCCGGGAGCATGACGTTTTCGAGCGCGGTCAATTCCGGGAGAAGGAAGTAACCTTGGAAAACAAAACCCATCTTCTGATTGCGCAGCTTGGCGAGCGACGACTCGCTGCCGCGGTACAGTTTCCGCCCCTCAAACTCGACTTCGCCGGACTCCGGCCGCTCCAGCCCGGCCAGAGTATAAAGGAGCGTCGTTTTCCCCGCCCCCGAGGCGCCGCAGAGAAAAATGGACTCGCCGTGCACCACTTCGAGCGAGACGCCGCGCAGGACCTCGATCCGGCGCGGACCGATCTGGAAAGAGCGGCGCAAATCTCGCGCGATCAGCTGTGGCGTGGACATCGGGCTGCAGCATTGGCCAGCTCCCGCGAGCTCGCAAGGGACGGCCCTCCCGTTGCCCGGAAAACAAAACGCCGCGCGGGATCGAAATCTCCGCGCGGCGGCTGTGGGCAAAAGGCGTCTCGTTAGGCGAGTCCGAGCGTGACCAGCGTCGGCTCGTCCACCGCCTCCGTCACCACCAGGCCGTGATCCTGTTGATAAGCGCCGAGCGCGGCCCGGGTCTGCGGTCCGATCAGACCATCGATCGCGCCGGGATAATAGCCCGCGTCGCGCAGGGCGAGCTGGACGTTCTCGATCACCTGGCCGGGAGCGAGATTGTCATAACCGTAGATCGGCTCGCTGTAGAGGTAGGTGTTGTAGTACGGGCTGTAGCCGTAAGCCGGATACCAGTAGTTGTTCCACCAGTAATAATAACCGCCCCCGAAGAGGACGAAGGTGGTGTTGTAATGGCTGTGCCACCAGTCCCGGCTGCGCGGCGTGCGATTCACGTGGCGTCGGGCGACATGGAAACTGTTGCGGTCGAAATTCCGGTTGCCGCCGCGATTGACGTTCCGGTTACCCCGGTTGGTCGTGGTCGTGACCTGCGTGTTGCCGCGGTTGCCCCGGTTTTGCGTCACCGCCTGATTCGACGGCTGGGTGCGGCTCCGGTTACGGCCTTCCAGTTGAGCTTCGCTTCGAACCGCCTGGCGCTGGCTAGGGGCGATGGTGCGCGGTCTCTGGGAAAGGTTGCGCGGCGCCTGGGAAACGTTGCGCTGGGTCGGCGCGATTCGCCGCTGCGCCTGCTGCCGCGATGGTTGCCGGACCGACGGACGTGCGGCCTGGCGAGCCTGGCCACCCTGCTGGGACCGCGCCTCCGCGGCGGAGTCCGAGCGCTTGTTCTTTTTTCTTTCGTTCTCTGCCTGCATCACCTGCGCGACGGAGAGCGAGAGAGCGACCGTGACTAGTATTAATTTTTTCATATATCTTACCTCGGTTCTATTCGACAGGTTCGGCCCACTGATTATTCAAAAGAAAGATCCGTCGGCGGCCGCCGGGCCCTGTTGCCGCACCGCCTCGAAAAGCACGATCGCGACCGCGGTCGCGAGATTGAGGCTGCGCGTGCCGTGCATCGGGATGGTGAGCGACCGCTCCCGATTCGTCGCCAGCAGGCTTTCCGGGAGGCCTTTGCTTTCCCGGCCAAAGACAAGAAAATCGCCGGGCCGGAACTGGGTTGCGTGATAAAGCTGATCGGATTTTGTCGTGAGATAAAAGAAACGCGCGTCTGCCGGCTGCGCTGCCTGGAGCGCGCCTAACGAATCCCACGAGCGGAGGTCAACCTCCGGCCAGTAATCCAGCCCGGCGCGCTGCAAGGTGCGATCGTCGATCGAGAACCCGAGCGGCCCGACGAGATGCAGAGTCGAGCGCGTGGCGAGGCAAAGCCGCCCGATGTTGCCGGTATTTGGCGGAATCTCCGGCTCGACCAGGACGACGTTGAACATGGCGCCGCGACCACGGGGCCCGACTGCTGCCTAGAGTTTACCCGCGACGAACTTCTCCAGCTTCACGATATCGGCCGCAAACTTGCGGATGCCTTCAGCCGTTTTCTCGCTCGCCATGGCGTCGTCGTTGAGCAAATAGCGGAAGGTTTTCTCGTCCAACTCCATCCTCTTCATGTCGGCCGCCTTCGCTTTCGCCGGATCGAGTTTGCGCTCGACTGGATCGTGCGAGCTGGCCAGTTGCTCGAGCAATTCCGGGCTGATGGTCAGCAGATCGCAGCCGGCCAGCTCGATGATCTGCCCGACGTTGCGGAAGCTCGCGCCCATGACCTCGGTCGGGTAATCGAACTTCTTGTAGTAAGTGTAAATTTCCTGCACCGATTGCACGCCCGGGTCTTCCGCGCCGGTGTAGTCGCGTTTGTTCGCAGCCTTGAACCAATCGTAGATCCGGCCGACGAACGGCGAGATGAGCTGCACCTTCGCCTCCGCGCAACGCACGGCCTGCGGCAATGAAAAGAGGAGCGTGAGATTGCAGTTGATCCCTTCCTTCTGCAGCTCTTCGGCGGCATTTATGCCTTCCCAGGTCGACGCAATTTTAATCAAAACGCGCTTGCGATCGATCCCGCGCTTCTCGTAAAGCTCGATTAGGTGGCGCGCCTTTTTGATCGATCCCTCGGCATCAAACGAAAGGCGTGCATCCGTCTCGGTCGAGACGCGCCCTGGCACGATTTCGAGAATGTCACAGCCGAAAGCCACGAGGAGGTTGTCGATGATGTCCTCGATCTGCGCCGCGCCGCTTAATCCGCTGCTTTTACGATCGGCGATGACCTTCTCCAGGAGATGCGCGTACTGCTCCTTTTGCGTCGCGGCAAAAATCAGGCTCGGGTTGGTCGTCGCATCCTGCGGCTTGAAATCCCGGATCGACTCGAAGTCGCCGGTATCGGCGACCACCTTGGTGAATTTCTTGAGCTGATCGAGTTGGCTCGGTTTGGTTTCGGCTTTTTTCTCGGCGGCGACGGCTGTGCTCATGAGTAAAATTACCGCCCAACGCCCCGCTTCACAACGGCAAAAGTCGCACCCCGGAGGCAACTGCTCCCGAGAAGGACGTTTGTCAGGTGGCGTTTTCCCGCTAGTATCGGCGCGCGATCATGAGCACCGCGCCGACCGAACTGATCATCGAAGCCGGGCACACCGAGCGGAACTACTGGCGCGACCTCTTCCGCTACCGGGAGTTGTTTTACTTCCTCGCCTGGCGCGACGTGCTCGTGCGCTACAAGCAAACTGTCATCGGCATTCTCTGGGCGGTCCTGCGGCCCCTGCTCACGATGATCGTCTTTACCTTCGTCTTCAGCCGCATCGCGAAGCTGCCTTCCGGCGGCATCCCCTACCCCGTGCTGGTTTTCGCCGCCATGCTCCCGTGGCAACTCTTCGCCACCTCCCTCAGCGAAGGCAGCGGCAGCCTGATCAACAACGCCAACCTCATCTCGAAGGTCTATTTCCCGCGGCTCATCGTTCCGGCGAGCGCGGTCATTGTCTCCTTCGTTGATTTCGCGATCTCGATGGTCCTGCTCGGCATCCTGATGGCGATCTATCAGGTCTGGCCCGGCTGGCCGATCCTGATGCTGCCGGTTTTCACTCTCCTCGCCCTGCTTGCCTCCGCTGGCGCCGGCATCTGGCTGGCGGCCTTGAACGTAAAATACCGCGACTTCCGGTACGTCGTGCCGTTCATCGTCCAGTTCGGGCTCTACATTTCTCCGGTCGGTTTCAGCAGCGCGATTGTGCCGGCGAAATGGCGGCTGCTTTACGATTTGAACCCGATGGTCGGGGTGATCGACGGCTTCCGCTGGGCGATTTCAAATGGCCGCAGCCCGTTTCCGCAGCAGAGCCTTGTCCTGTCGCTGGTTACGATTGGACTTCTCCTCGCCACTGGAATCTGGTATTTCCGCAAGACGGAACGTACATTTGCAGACGTCATCTAGTGGATGACGAGATTGCGGTCCACGCGCGGCCGGCGTCTCGCCGATGAGAAGAAAGCTTGTCAGGTTGAAGGAACACCGAATCGCACTCAACGCACGCATCCTCGCCCGGCGGGTGCGGGAGGTGACCGCGCACGCGCGCGAAAACCTCAACCTGCGCCTCGCCCTGCGCGACTGGCGCCAGGCGTTTCGCAATCGCGGCAACCGCAACGCCATCTTCATGTGGGTGCCGAAAACCGCCGGCTACTCCGTCTTCCAGGTTCTCGATGCCTATGGCGCGCAGAAATTGCCGGATTACTCGCTCATCGAGCGCTATTTCGAAAACCGCGGCATCGTCACCTTTGGCCATATCTCCGTTCGGCATTTGCGCGAAGCGGGCAGCATCAGCGAGGAGTTTTGGGAATCGGCATGGAAATTTGCCTTCGTGCGCAACCCCTATGCCCGCGCCGTCTCGCTCTTTCAATATCTCAAGCGGATTGAGATTCTCCCCCCCAGCACGACCTTCCGCATTTTCTGCACCTACCTGACCGAGCGCGCCTATGAACCCGTCGGCCTGCAAAACCAGGATGGCCTCAGTATGATGAATCCACAGGTCGCCTGGCTGACCGACGAAAGCGGCAAGCTGTTGCCGGATTATGTTTCGAAAGTGAAAGACGCGGAACGCGGCTATGCGAAGATCGTGCAAGAACTCCGGCTCAGAAACGCACCCGCCACGCTGCCACGAGAGAACGCCTCGCCGCAATCCTCGGTCGCAGCATTCTACGACGACGACACGCGCGCGATGGTGATCGAAGCCTATCGGCAGGACTTTGAAAAGTTCGGATTCGACCCCGGCGTCATGCCCGGGTAAGCGTTTCCGTTCGTCGCCTCGATCCGCTGACTGCGCCCATGGGTTCCGCTCCACCGCTCTTGTCTATCTGCATCCCGACCCGCAACCGGGCGGCGTATCTGCGTGAACTGCTCGAAAGCATCGCGGCCCAGATCACGCCCGAGGTGGAGGTCGTGCTTTGCGATGATGGCTCCACCGATGACACCGGCGCGGTCATCGAGTCGTTCCACAGTCTTCTTCCCCAGATCTCCGCGCACCGGGTCGATCCGCCGCTCCGTTACGATCGCAACCTGCTTCACGTGGTCTCCAAGGCGCGGGGCAAATTCTGCTGGCTCTTCGGCGATGACGATCGCCTGGAACCGGGGGCAATCGCCGCCGTCCTCCAGGCATTAAATGTCGAACCTGAGCTGACCGGCCTAACGACGGATCGCATTTCCTACGACAGCGCGCTGGCCAGCCGCCTGCCGGTGCGTCCGCTCAGGCAACAGGAGACAGTTCTTTTCCGCGATGCCGAGGTGGCGTGCCTCCGCCTGCTCGATCGGCTCGGTTTTCTTTCCTGCCAGGTCGTTAACCGAAAAATCTGGAACGAAATCGTGCAGCGCGAAAACCTGGAACCTTACTTCACCGGTTATGTGCAGCTCTACGTCATCGCGCGGATGCTGGTGCAGGCTCCGCACTGGCAATTCCTCGCCCAGCCCTGCGTCGGCTTCCGCGCCGATAACGATTCTTTTCGCGCGCTCGGCCAGTTTGGGCGCTTAAAAATGGATGTTTGCGGCTACGAGACCATCATAGGAGACGTTTTCGGCCGCGACGGCCTGCTCTATCACGAAGCGATGGCCGAAGTGTCGCGCACTCATGCGCGCCATCACATCGTGACCGCGAAACGTGCCGGCGCGCCCCTGAGTTTTTTCGGGCAGGCCCTCGCGCTTTGCGTCAAACATTACGGGCGTTACGCCACCTTCTGGCTGCACACTTTCCCGGTGCTGATCATGCCGCGTGCATTCCTCCTTACACTCCGTCGGTTCTATCAGGGTCGACGATTGTCGCCTCGCGCCTAACGACATTCTCGTGATGAAAACGGCCTTGTGCACTCTCGTCGTGGGCGAACGTTTCGAACAGCTTTTCGATCGCTACTCCGCTGCTTCGTGGCGCGATTACTGCCAGGCGCACGGCTACGAGCTCTTCGTTTTCCGAAAACCGTTCTCGCCCCTCGCCGGGAAGAGCCTGGCCTGGCAAAAACTATTTCTCCTCGACCAGTCCGAGCTGCAGACTTTCGAGAAGATCATCTGGCTCGATGCCGACATCATCATCCGGCGCAACGCGCCTCCGCTCGACGTCCCGGCCGGCCGCATCGGCTACGTGCCGGAAACGCCGTTCACCGGCAGCGTCGACAGCTGGTACGCTCTCTTCCAACTGCCCGCGGCGCCCGAGATCGTGCAAACTGGACTTCTCTGCCTCGAACGCGCGCATCAGCCGATTCTGCGACAGGCGCTCGACTCCCCCGAGACCGGCATGTACGAGATGCCCGCGCTCTCGTGGTGCATCAGCCAGTCCGGACTCGGCTATCATCTCGATCGACGCTTCAACGCGTTGGTCGGTACGCTCATGCTCGATTACGCTCCGCGCTGGATCGTGACCAATAAACTGCTCAAGGAAGTACTCTGGCGGCTGCATTACCCGCCGCTACGCCGGGCCATTCGCGAGATCTCCGAGCACAACTGGTTCCTGCACGCCGCCGGCGCGAAACGGGATCTCCTGAAGGCGAGCGATTATCTCGCCCGGCACGAAACGTCCGTCTGATTCGCCGGACCCAGATCTCATGTTGCTCACCCGTCTCCGCGTCTGGCTGAAGAATATTCTCGCGCGGGATTCTTTGCCTTATCGAATGGCCCGGTTCGTTTACCAAACCTGGCTGCAACTGGAAACGCGCCTCCTTCGCGGCAAACGAAAGTCGCGTCAGATTACCGACAACTCGATCTTCGTCCTCGAGGAAGAGATGTCGATGTGCTCGATCTTTCCGAAGGAAATTCTCGATCTCACGATCGACCTTTACCGTCCGCGGTCGGTCCTCGACGTCGGCTGCGGCACGGGGATCAGCCTCGACTATTTTCTGAGCAAAGGCATCGCGGCAAGCGGTCTCGAAGGCTCCGCCCTGGCGATCTCCAAGGCGCGTCATGGCGACCGCATCCGGCAGCACGATTTGCACGAGCCGATCGATCTTCGGCAAAAGTTCGACCTCGTCTGGTGTTTCGAAGTCGCCGAGCACATCCACCCCCAGCACGTCGCCGCGTTGCTCGATACCCTCACCCGCCATGGCGACCGCATTCTCCTTTCTGCGGCGCGGCCTGGACAGGGCGGCCTCGGCCATCTGAACGAACAGCCGCCAGAGTATTGGATCGACTTGCTCGCAGAACACGGCTTTGCTCTCGACCGCGAGACCGGGAAATATCGCGCGCTGCCAGACCATTTCGCGGCCAACATCCTGGTTTTCGAAAGGACTCATGGGACTCGATAGCGACGGCACGAAATTTACGTTCGCGGCGCACGCCGCCGGCGTCTCCTTTCAAAAGACAGCGATGCTCGGGCGGCAAAACTTTTTCCCTGCTGCCGATCAGCTGCAAAAGCTGCTCGACCTGCGCCAGTCGGGCTTGTCTGCGGCCGAGTTCCTGGCCGCCTCGGATGGTTATGCGGAAAAGTGGTTTTCCTATCTCGGCGCGGAAGAGATTGTCGCGATCGACAACTCGGATTACGAAGGCGCCGCGGTCGTGGCTGACCTGAATATGCCGATCGAATCCGCCCTGAAAAACCGTTTCACCGCCGTGGTTGACGGCGGCTGCCTTGAGCACGTTTTCAATTTCCCGCAGGCGATCAAAAACAGCATGGAGATGCTCTCGCTCGGCGGCCACTTCCTCGGCATCACTCCGGCCAACAATTTTTGCGGCCACGGCTTCTACCAGTTCAGTCCG